>CALFVU010000008.1 GCA_937928085.1 uncultured bacterium
TTTTTTATTTAGATTACAAAAAAGAAAAAACAAATTTAGAATTTCTTTACAAAATTTCTAAAATTTCTTATACAAGTGTAGATCAAAATTTGATTCGTAATTTGATTGAAGAATATACAAGAAACTGGAAAATTTTAGAGAAGGTTCAAAACATAGATTCTTACAAAGAAGATCCAAAAAAAATTATAGACTTTTTCATTTCTTTTAACCAAATCCATATAGAAAAGAATCTAGACCTAATTTTTTTGCAAAATCTATTTGTAAAATTAGTACAATTCAAATTCTTTCAAACACCTGATTTTGATGTTTTTAGTTCTTTGATTTTACAAGAACTAATAGTGATTACTGATCTGATTCAAAATTCACAAATTCTCTCTAAGATTCAAGAGTTAGAAGAGATCCTATCTTCTAGGCAGAATTACTCAAACAAACTCGAAGATTTTTTATTTAGTCTTTACACATTACTTTTAGAATTGCATCGAAAAGATTTTTTATACTCTAATTTGCTTTACTTTTTTATTGAATTTTCGATTTTGATTGCATATATGATTTTTTTAGTATCTATGCTAGCATATAAAAAATCAAATGAAAAATTTCTTAAAAGTTTAGAATATGAAATACAATCTCTCAAAAATTTAAATGATTTATTTAAAAAAATAATAGATCAAATGAATCGTTGGAACTTTACTATTCCTTTACATACAGAATATAAAACTCTTGAGGAAGAAAAACAAAAAACTCTTTTTTACTTTTTAAAATTTGCTATACAAATTAATATAATTTTTACTCATATAACAAAAGAAATTGAACTTTATTTAAAAGCAGATGAAGATTTAAATAAATTTATTCAAAAAACTCAAAAAATTTCAGAAGAGTTTGCTTCTACTTTCGAAGAGATGTCTGCTTCTTATGAAGAGTTGTTATCAAATATGCAAAATCATTTAGATTTTATTGAAAAGCAAAATCTTCAAAATCAAGAACAACAAAAAAGGATGGAACAAAGTATAAATAAAATTCAGTCAAGCTTACAAGAATTTCGTTCTTTAAGTAATGTATGGAATGAATTATATACTTTTATTGATATGCTACAAGATAAAAGTAAAAAAGTATTTCAGATTAGTAAGACGATTCAGGATATTACAGAAAGAACAAATCTTTTGGCATTAAATGCATCTATAGAAGCGGCAAGAGCAGGAGAACATGGAAAAGGATTTAGTGTAGTGGCTGAAGAGATTACAAAATTAGCAGAAAAAATTAAAAGTTCAACCAAAGTTATACAAGAAATCACTTTAGATTTTCAGAGCAATACGAAACAATTAGAAACAAAAAGTACACAACTTTCTAATAAAATCAATGAATTTTTTTCAGTTTTAGAAGAAAATCAAAGTTCTTTATCTGATTTTCAAAATTTTTTAATGGAATGGACAAAGCAAAATCAACAAATCAATATGATTCTAAAAGAACAGATTAATGCAAGTTTAGAGCTTCAGAAATCTAATGAAAAGAATTCCCAGTTGTTAAATGATATCCAAAGTGCGATTCGTGTTATATATTCAGAATTTTTTCATAGTTATAAGTTTGCCTCTGAAACTTTTAAATTTTTATTAAATTTTCATTTACAGGAATCTTTTTTGTTTCAGGAAAATTTTTCTGTAGAGATTTTATTGATTGATAAACATCATCAAAGACTTTTTGAACTTTTCTCTGAAGCATTTAAAATTATACGGATCTCTAACAATTTAGAAGATTTAAAAGAGAAATTTTCGCCCATTCAAAAAGAATTAATTGATTATACAATCTTTCATTTTTCATGGGAAGAACAACTAATGAAACAATATAATTATCCCGAACTGGATTCTCATAAAAAAGCACATCAGTATTTTAAAGAAAAAGTATCTCGTTATACAATACAAAACATAAGCGATTATTTTGAATTTGTTATAGATTTATTTAACTGGTTAGTAGATCATATATTTTTTATCGATAGAAAATATAGTTTTTATTTTAAAGAACAGGGTCTTTTAGAAGAAATACAAAAATTAGAGGAAACTAGCTTACAAGTTGAAAATTAAAATTTGTATATAAATTTTACATTTTAATTATATAGATTTTTTTAAAAAATTATTTTAATATAAAGATAAGTATTTTTTTTACTACCTAAAAATTACTTGCTATGTTATACAAAAATATTATTTTAGCAGTATTATGAATTCCTTAGAGATCCAGAATGTGGTTCCTATAGTGGTGTCTTTGTTTTTAGCTATTTTAATCCCTACATCTTTTTTAATTTTATCTTATTTTTTAGGACCTAGAAATAACCATCCTTCGAAATTATCTCCTTATGAGTGTGGTATACCAGAAAAAAAGACTTTTGGAGATGCGCGACATCGATTTCATGTTAAATTTTATTTAGTTGCTATGTTTTTTTTAATTTTTGACGTAGAGGTTCTATTTCTTTTACCTTGGGCTTTGTGGTTTCAAAATCAGATGGCTTATGGACTTTTTTCTATGTTTATTTTTATTGGTGTCTTATTTTTAGGATGGTATTATTTAGTTAAGAGAGGAGGTTTAGAATGGGAATAAATCTTAATGAACAAACACCATATATTACGACAACTAGAGAAGCGGTATTGGCTTGGGGAAGAAAAAATTCATTATGGCCTTTCCCTTTTGGGACAGCTTGTTGTGCTATTGAGTTTATGGGAGTAGTTTCTTCTGTTTTTGATATTTCAAGATTTGGAGCTGAGCTGGTTCGATTTTCTCCAAGGCAATCTGATTTGTTAATTGTTGCAGGAACCATTACGTATAAAATGGGACCTATATTAAAGCAAATTTATGATCAAATGTCAGATCCCAAATGGGTAATTTCTATGGGGGTTTGTGCATCTTCGGGTGGTTTTTACAATAATTATTGTACAATGCAGGGGATTGATCATATTATTCCTGTGGATGTATATATTGCGGGTTGTCCACCAAGGCCTGAAGCTATTTTGGATGCGGTAATAAAAATTCAAAATAAAATAGAAAATCCGCATAATACACCTCCAGCACAATTCCAGGTAAAAGAACCTAAATTTGAATATTAAGGATAAGTTTATGGTCAATCATTTTTTAATAGAAAAAATTAAAACTCGTCACAATAAAGATATCGTACATCATTATGAAGAATACGGATATTTAAATGTAGTGGTTAATCCAGAAAAAATAAGAGATTTTATCTTTCATTTAAAAAATAGCCCTGAATTAAAATTCGAAATGTTAGTGGATTTAGTTAGTATTGATTATAGTAAATTTCCTGAACCAAAACCTGAACGTTTTGGATTAGTATATCATCTTAAATCATTAACTCATAACCATAGAGTAGCCATTAGGGTTTTTCTTAAAGAAGATAAACCAGAGATTGATAGTATTCACGATTTTTATAAAAATGCGAATTGGTTAGAGCGAGAAGCTTGGGATCAAATGGGAATCGTGTTTAGAGGACATCCTAATCTAAAACGTTTATTAAATCATAAAGATTTTATCGGCCATCCGCTAAGAAAAGATTATCCTATTGATCGAAGGCAATGGTTATCTGAACCTGATGATTTAATGGACGAAATGAAAGCAAGGCTATTAGAAAAAGGAATTCAATTAAGTTAGAGGAGTTTTATGAATCCAAATCCAAAAATCATAACATTAGAAGATACTGCTAAGGGTATACAATTTAATACAAACATTGATCCGAAGGAGCTTGTTTTTGTAAATATTGGGCCTAGCCATCCAGCAACTCACGGAACTTTAAGGCTTTTTGCAGCTTTAGATGGGGAAACAATCGTAGCTGCAGTTGCCGAAATGGGATATTTGCACAGGGGATTCGAAAAGGATTGTGAAATTCATCCGTATCAACAATGCATTCCTTATACAGATCGATTAAATTATGTTTCTGCTATAATGAATAACATAGGATTTGCAAAAGCCGTAGAAAAAATGCTGGGTATAACTATTCCAGAAAGAGCTAAAGTAATTCGAGTGATCACTGCTGAATTGAATCGTATTATTGATCATTTAGTATGTGTAGGAACCAATTTAGTTGATATTGGAGCCTTAACGAATTTTTGGTATTCTTTTAATGTAAGAGAGAAAGTTTATGATATATTAGAAAAATTATGTGGTGCTCGATTAACTTCGAATTACATTCGAATTGGAGGATTATCGCGAGATACATATCCGGGCTTCGAAGAAGAGGTTTTAAAAGTTTGTGAAGATATTCTTGTTTCTATAGGAGATATAGAAGCATTGACACAAAAAAATAGAATTTTTCTAGATAGAACTCAAAATGTTGCGGTAATTTCTATAGAGGATGCGATTTCTTATGGTTGGACAGGACCTACGCTTCGTGCTTGCGGTGTGGATTACGATTTGCGTAAAGTGGAGCCTTATTATGATTACGAGACGTATGATTTTGATGTAATTATAGGAACGAAAGGTGACAATTTTGATAGAATCTATGTTCGTTTATACGAAATCAAGGAGTCTGTAAAAATCATAAAGCAAGCTTTAAAAAGATTAGTTCCCGGTCCTATAATGACAGATGATAAACGAGTTGCTTTACCTCCTAAAATTCATACTTATGGAAATATAGAAGGATTGATGAATCATTTTAAGATTATTATGCATGGTATTCAACCTCCTTTAGGTGAGGTTTATGATTTTACAGAATCTTCAAATGGAGAATTAGGATTTCATATAGTATCTGATGGCGGAAAATATCCATACAGAGTAAAGTGTAGACCTCCATCATTTATGAATTATGCAGCTTTTCCCCAATTAGTAGAAGGAGGTATGATTGCTGATGCAATAGCAACACTAGGGTCTATTAATATTATTGCGGGAGAACTTGATCGTTAGGAGGAAAAGATGTCTGTTCAATTTAAAGAAGAAGTTTTAAAGGAATACGAAAAAATAAAAACTTATTATCCAAATACCCAAGCTACTTTACTACCAGCATTGTGGCTTGCTCAAAGAGAATTCGGATACATTTCAGAAGAAGTAATGGAATATATAGCGGAGTTAGTAGGTGTTCCATTCCCTAAAGTTTACGAAGTTGTAGAATTCTATACAATGTATCATAAAAAGAAGCCGGGTAAATATCATCTGCAACTTTGTCAGACTCTTTCTTGTTTTTTAGCAGGAGCGGAAGAATTAAGAACCTATATAGAAGAAAAATTAAATCTAAAACCTGGCGAAACAAGTCCTGATGGTCTTTTTAGTTTTCAATTAGTAGAGTGTTTAGGGTCTTGTCATACCGCACCAGTAGTACAAATCAATGATGATTATTATGAAAATTTAGACGTTCAGAAATTTGATCAAATTATTCAAGAATTAAGATCAAAACAATAAAAAAGGAGATATTATGGAATTTGAATTAATGTTAACCAAGCGATTTTCTATAAAAGATAATCATAAAATTGCTGTGGTATTACAGCATGATGGTTATGCAAGCTTAGAAAAATTATTTTCGATGAAACCCGAAGAAGTAGTGCAAGAAGTGATTAAATCTAAGCTAAAAGGTCGTGGTGGTGCCGCTTTTCCAACTGGACAAAAATGGACTTTTATACCAAAAGATACAACAAAACCAATTTATTTATGTATCAATGCAGATGAAAGTGAACCTGGAACCTTTACAGATCGATACATTATGGAATATGATCCCCATCTTCTTATAGAAGGAATTATTTGTACCGCATATGCAATAAAAAGTCATACAGCTTATATATATATCCGCGGTGAATATGTAAAACAATATAATATTTTATTAAAAGCTTTGGAAGAAGCTTATCAATATGGATTTTTAGGAAAAAATATAAAAAATTCTGGATATGATTTAGATGTTTATATTCATAGAGGTGCAGGTGCTTATATTTGTGGTGAAGAAACTGGCTTAATAGAATCTCTCGAAGGTAAAAAAGGTCAACCTAGAATTAAGCCACCTTTTCCAGCTGTAGAAGGATTATTCGGATGTCCAACAATTGTCAATAATGTAAAAACAGTATCACATATTCCTTGGATTGTAAAAAATGGAGGAGAAGCATTTGCAAAAATCGGAACAGAAGAATCCACAGGTACAAATATTTTTGGAATTTCGGGTCATGTAAATCAACCTGGTTATTGGGAACTTCCTTTTGGGATGCATGTTTTAGAATTTATTGAAAAATATGCTAAAGGTGTAAAAAATGGCAAGTTAAAAGGATTTATTCCTGGAGGTTCTTCAACTCCTATTTTAACCGCTAAAGAATGTGAAGATCTTTATTTAAGCTACGAAAGTATGAGATCACACGGAACTTTTTTAGGTACAGGTGGTATGATTGTAATGAATGAACATACAGATATGGTCAAAGCTCTTAAAACATTAACAAGATTTTATTCAGAGGAGTCTTGTGGACAATGCACTCCTTGTAGAGAAGGAACTTCTTGGTTAGATCGACTTCTAGATAGAATTTTGGCTGGAGAGGCAACAACAAAAGAATTAGATTTACTTGTAGAAATATCTGATAACATGGAAGGAAGAACCATTTGTGCCTTGGCTGCAGCATGTGCTATGCCAGTAAGAAGCTTTGTTACCAAATTTAGAAGTGATTTCGAGAAATATGTAAAACCTGTATCTATTCCTGTTCACAAAATAGCAGAAAAAATTATCACAAAAGAACCCGTAAATATATAAGGAGTAATATATGCAAAAAATGATTCCAGTAAAAATTAATGGTAAAGATTACGAAGTCCCAGAAGGATGTAATATTGTAGAAGCCTGTGATGCTCATCAAATTCCGTTAGAAAGATTTTGTTATCATCGATATTTACCTGTAGATGGAAATTGTAGAACTTGCATGGTCGAAATAGAAACTCCAAGAGGAAGAATGTTAACGATTGGATGTAATACGAAAGTACAACCCGATATGGTTATCTATACGAATTCAGAAAATGCAGTTAGAGCTCAGAAAGCTTCTCTAGAATTTTTGTTATTAGATCATCCTCTGGATTGTCCAATATGTGATAAAGCAGGTGAATGTTATTTACAAGATAATTATTATAATTTTGGTCGTTATGATTTTAGAAGAATCGTGCCAAGGTATTTCAAAGGAGGCAAAGCTTTAGATGCAGGTGATCATATTGTTTTGGATCAGGAAAGATGTATTTTATGTACAAGGTGCATTCGATTTTTAGATAATATAAGTGGCACTTCTGAATTAGGAATTATACACAGAGGTCATGAGTCAAAAATTACAACTTTTCCCGGTAAACCAATTAAAAATGATTATTCTGGAAATATTACCGATATTTGCCCTGTTGGTGCTTTAACCTTAAAAGAATTTCGATTTAAGCAACGTGTATGGTTTCTAAAAAAAACACCAAGTATTTGTACGAAATGTGCCCGTGGTTGTTCAATTACTGTAGAGCATAACTTTGGAAAAGTTTGGAGGTTTATGCCTAAAGAAAATCCATATCTAAACCGTGTGTGGATATGCGATAAAGGAAGATTCTCTTTTGGTGAATTAAATTCTAATCGTATATGGAATCCGTTGCATCATCAACAAGAAATAGATTTTAATCAATTAACGATAGAAATCGAAAATATTTTGAATATGTATAATTGGAACGAAATAGCATGGTTAGTGGGTCCTTATTCTTCAAACGAAACTTTGTATATCTTAAAGTCTTTTGGTGATCAAGTTTATGCTTGGATACCTCCAGCCACCGGAAAAAAAGATGATATCTTAATGTTATCAGAAGAATATCCGAATGAGCAAGGTATTCGATATTTTGGAATTTCTAATGATTTAAATTCACTATTACAAAAAATTGATTCTGGAACGATAAAAGTAATCTTTATTCTAGAATCTGATCTTTACAAATTTAAAAATGATCCAACTACAAAATCTTTGATCGATAAAATTCAAAATTTATCTGTAGCTTTATATTTTACATCTTATCGGGATGAAACTTCTAAACATGCTAATTATGTAATTCCTATCCGAAACTATGTGGAAACAAATGGTACTTTTATCAATGCAACTTCTATACTTCAAAGAGCAGAACAAGCTTATGAGCCAGAAAATCAGGATGTAGGCTCTTTATCAATTTTGTTGAATCAAATTGCTTTTTATTTGAATCGAACACAAAAACGATATTTTGATCCTTCTGAAATTTATAATGATTTTAGATTAGAACACGAGGAACTAAAAGAATATACCTTTAATAGCATTCCAGAATATGGAGTTCAATTAAAATTTCCAAAAATTGCAGAAGAGCCTTTTAAAAACAAAAAAGTAGATTTTAATGTATTTATGCTATCTAAAAAACATTTCATTGCAAAGGAGCATAAACAATGAATGAACTTACTTTTGCTATAATTAATATCATTATAATGGCAGTAGTAATGTGGTTTATTCCATTAAATTTCATTCCATTAATGATTTGGTTGGAGCGTAAGGGATCTGCGATTATTCAGGATAGAATTGGTCCAATACGAGCAAATATTTTTGGAATTCGAATTTTTGGGATGCTACATAATATTTCAGATGTAATAAAGCTACTCTTTAAAGAAGATGTAGTACCAAATCATGTTCATAAGTTTTATTATTATTTAGCTCCTTTTTGGTCAATGACGATTTCTTTAATCCCCTTAATGTTAATTCCAATAGCTCATCCTATACAAATTGGAGAATATACTTTTAATTTTTATGTAGCGGATTATTCTTCGGGAATTTTGCTTTTGTTTGCTATAACCGGTTTAGGTGTGTATGCAATTATTTTTGCTGGATGGTCTTCGAATAATAAATATTCTTTACTAGGAGGTCTTCGATCTTCAGCTCAAATGATTTCTTATGAACTAGGAATGGGGCTTTCCATTGTTGCTGTTTTGATGACTTATCAAGATGTAAGCATAAGTGCAATTGTAGAAAAACAAGCGGGATTTTTAAATTTATTTGGCGTTACGTTGCCTTTACCAAATTGGGGTATGTTTCTACAACCAATTGCATTTATTACTTTTGTCGTTGCTGCTTTTGCAGAAACCAATAGAACACCTTTTGATTTAGCAGAAGGAGAATCCGAAATTGTTGCTGGTTATCATACCGAATATTCGAGTATGAAATTTGCTTTGTTTTTTATGGCTGAATATGCTAATATGGCAGTAGCATCGATTGTAATAGCTACATTATTTTTAGGGGGATATCAAGTTCCTTTTTTTACAACTGAAATTTTAAGACAAAATCCTAACTACACTTTGATTGCAATTTTAGTCTTAACAGCCATAACAAGTGCTATCATTGGATGGATTATTTACAAAAGAGCAAAGGTATTTGGATCTAAATTTCAAGAAAGTTTAGGCAAAAAAGAGTATTATTTTTTTAGTTACTTATTTTTTGGATTAGCTATAGTGAGTTTAACAATCATTCCAATAGTTTTTCAAATTGAATTTTCTCAATTAGCGTCTCAAGTAATTGTTGCTATTTTTCAGATTAGTATGCTTTTAGCAAAAGCGATGATTTTCTTATGGTTATACGTTCATGTTCGATGGACATTACCAAGATTTCGATATGATCAACTTATGAATATGGGGTGGAAGTTGATGCTTCCTATTTCTCTTATCAATGTAATAATTACTGGAATTATTATAATATTATAAGGAGTTTTTATGGCAAAAATTGTGCATAGACCCGAGATAAACTTTTTAAGGAAATTTTATATAAAAGAAGTAATTTTAGGATTATTTGTAACTTTAAAACATGTAATTCGTAATTTATTTTTTCCCGAAAAGTTGCCTACAGTTTTTTATCCCGAAGAAAAAAAAGAAATCCCATTAGCTACACGTGGTAGACATCGATTGATGAAAAGAGAAGATGGAACTCCAAGATGTACCGCTTGTATGTTATGTGCAACAAACTGTCCAGCATTTTGTATTCATATAAAAGCTGCTGAGGTAGATGATCCTTACAAAGAGAAATATCCAGAAAAATTTGATATTGATTTACTAAGATGTGTATTTTGTGGGTTATGTGTAGAGGCTTGCCCTTTAGACGCTATAAGAATGGATATGCCTTTAATTACTTTTGCTGAATACAAGAGAGAAGATTTCGTACTTACTAAAGAAATTTTATTAGATCATGATAACGAAGATTATCCCCATGCAAAGGGATATAATCCACCCAAACCGTTAGAAATAACTCATGGAATCCATCACTTTGAATTTTTAAAAAAAATCAAGAATTCTACAAAACAAATATAAAAAATGCTTTATTTTATAAAATTTTTAAAATAAAAGGAAAAAAGTATGATAGAAACAATACTTTTTATAATTTTAGGCATAATCTTGATTTTTACTTCTATAATGGTCATTACAAGGATTAATCCTATCTCTTCCGCATTATATTTAGTTTTTGCTTTTTTATCATTAGCTTCTTTATATGCTATGCTTTCTGCCACATTTGTTGCTGCAATTCAGATTTTGGTTTATACGGGTGGAATTTTGGTTTTAATCATTTTCGTAATTATGATTATGAACCTTACAAACAAAGAACTATTGCCACTTCGAGCAAATTATTTGCTATTGTTTTCTGTAAGTTTAATTATCCTTGGAGGTTCTTTACTGCCTATTCTTTTGATGATTTCTCATTCAATCCATTTAGGAGGTGTATCTTTACCAGAAGAGTTTGGTACAATCAAAACTATAGCTCCTTTATTGTTCGAGAAATTTGTATTTCCTTTCGAAATGCTATCATTACTTTTACTTACTGCAATTGTGGGAGCTCTTATAATTTCTAAAAGAAAACTCTAAAGGAGAAGAAAATGCAAATTTTACCATATCATTATATTGTACTTTCTTTGATTGTGTTTTTTATCGGTGTTTTAGGCGTTTTAACAAGAAAAAATATTTTTATACTTCTTATGTCTGTAGAATTGATGTTAAATTCAGCGAATCTAGCATTAATTGCTTTTTCTAAAATGAATGCGGATTTGGTTGGAAATGTTTTTGTAGTTTTTATGATTGCTATAGCTGCTGCAGAAGTTAGTGTTGGATTGGCTCTGGTGATTGCTATGTATAGATTAAAGGAAGAAATTAATTTAGATGTTTTTAATAAATTAAGAGGATAATATGCAACAAAAGATTTTATCATACGATTTACTTGTTTGGATAGTGTTTTTTCCTTTATTGGGAGCAATTTTGAATGGTTTATTACATATCTTTTCCGTGCAAAAAGAAAATAAACCCAAAACATTAAGCTCGATAATTGCAGTATCGGCTTCGCTTTTATCTTTTGTTTTTACTATGTTCACCTTTTTTGATTATATTAAAGAACCACCCGAAACCATCTACAAACAAAATTTGTGGAATTGGATTACAACAGATTTTATCAATATTTCTTTAGCTTTTCAATTCGATTCCTTAACAGCGGTGATGTTAGTTTTTATTACTTTTGTTGCAACTTTAATCCACATTTACTCTATAGGCTATATGCACGAAGATGAGGGTTTTATTAAATTTTTCTCTTACTTAAATCTTTTTCTTTTTTCTATGATCATTTTAGTTTTGGGTGATAATTTAGTCGTTCTTTTTGTAGGATGGGAAGGTGTAGGTTTATGCTCTTATCTTTTGATTTCGTTTTGGTATACAGATCAAGAAAAAGCGGAAGCAGGTAAAAAAGCATTTATTACAAACCGAATAGGAGATGCTGGTTTTCTAATTGGAATTTTTATGATATTGCAGATTGCGGGAACAGTTACATTTACAGATTTAATTCAAAAACAAGAGATTTTGACAACCTTTGCAACTGCAATTTGTATTTTTTTATTTATTGGGGCAACAGGTAAATCAGCTCAAATACCATTATATGTATGGTTGCCCGATGCTATGGCGGGGCCAACACCTGTTTCTGCATTGATTCACGCAGCAACTATGGTAACAGCTGGAGTTTATTTAGTTGCTAGAATGAATTTTTTATTTCAACTAAGTCCATTAGCTTCTACGATCGTAGCAAGTATTGGAATATTAACAGCTTTTTTTTCAGCTACGATTGCAATTGCTCAAAATGATATCAAAAAAGTTTTAGCTTATTCTACTGTTTCCCAATTAGGTTATATGTTTTTAGGGGTTGGTGTAGGAGCATATAGTTCTGGAATCTTTCATGTTATGACCCATGCTTTTTTTAAAGCTTTATTATTCTTAGGTGCTGGTTCTGTAATTCATGCATTGCATCACGAACAAGATATAAGAAATATGGGAGGACTTTTAAAAAAAATACCAATTACGGGGTATACATTTTTAATTGCCTGGCTAGCTATAGCTGGAATACCACCTTTTTCTGGTTTTTTTAGCAAAGATGAAATTCTTTGGTATGCCCTTTCTATCGAAAATCCATTATTTCCAAACCTTCCTTATTTTTTTTATATATTAGGGATTATTACAGCTTTTCTAACAGCTTTTTATATGACACGTCTAGTTATCCTAGTATTTTTTGGAGAATATAGGGGAGAGATGCATCACCACTCCCATCATAAAATAGAAATCAAAGAATATCCGATTATGTATTATCCTTTGATGATTTTAGCAGTATTTTCAGTAATAGCAGGTTTTGTTGGGATTCCACATGCTTTGGGAGGTCATAATTATATAGAGGAATTTTTAAGTTCAACAGTTACAATTCCAAAAGGGCATAATGTAAGTCATGATTTAGAAATACCATTAATGATTCTTTCTGTTTTTGTGGCTTTAGCGGGTATTCTTTTATCTTTTTATGTTTTCTTGTGGAAAGAGTCTTTATCTAAAAATATCTCTATAAAATTTTCTGGTTTAAAAAATCTACTTGAAAATAAGTACTATGTGGATGAAGCTTACGAAGCTATAATTTTAAGACCAATTCGGAAATTTTCTGAAAAAGTAGCATTTAAGGCTATTGACTTTTTAGTAATTGATGGATTTTTAAATGGTTTAGGACCTTTTTTATATTCAATTAGTAATCGTTTAGGTTTTATACATAGCGGTAAAGTGCAAACTTATATTTTGTGGATTTTTTTTGGGTTAGTGCTTTTAATTTATATATTTATGTTTAAAATTTAAAGAAAGAGGTGGATTGTGATAAGTTTTTTAATAGCTTTTCCGTTAATTGGAATTTTAATTTTAATACTATTTAAAGAAAGGAAAATCTTAGCTATTATTAGTTTTATTATTACATTTTTTGAGTTTCTTGTATCTTTAAGTTTATTCTCTAAAATTGATTTTCAAAGTCATAATTTTCAGTTTGTAGAATCCATTCAGATACTAGAAATTTTACCGTTTTATTATAAAGTAGGAATTGATTCCCTTTCTTTTTGGATGATTCTTTTAACCACTTTTTTATTTCCCCTTGTGATATTAGGAGCATATACGAGTATAGAAAAAAATTTTCGTGGATACTATATATCTTTAATGATATTAGAATCTTCAATCATAGGCGCCTTTTCTGCTTTAGATTTGTTTTTATTTTATATTTTCTGGGAATTAATGCTTATACCTATGTTTTTTATTATAGGATTATGGGGAGGAAAAGATCGCATTTATGCAACTGTTAAATTTGTTCTTTTTACAATGTTTGGTAGTTTCTTAATGTTAATTGCTATTATCTATCTTGGCATTGAATATCGAACATTTGATTATCAAGTTTTGTTAGGAAAAAATTTTTCGTTTAAAGAACAAAGTTTATTATTTTGGGCTTTTGCTATATCTTTTTTGATTAAAGTGCCAGTAGTTCCGGTACATACTTGGTTACCCGATGCACATACAGAAGCTCCAGCTGGGGGTTCTGTAATCCTTGCAGGTGTATTACTTAAATTAGGAACTTATGGTTTAATAAGATTTAATCTTCCTTTATTTCCAGAAGCTTCGATTTATTATGCATATTTCATTTCTATTATAGCTGTTATTGGTATTATTCATGGTGCACTAACAGCAGCAGTGCAACCTGATATGAAGCGTCTTATTGCTTATTCTTCTGTTTCGCATATGGGATATATTGTTTTAGGTATTTTTAGTTTTACAGTAAGTGGCTTGCAGGGAAGTATAATGCAGATGATCAATCATGCTCTTTCTACTGGGGCTTTATTCTTTCTTGTAGGTATGATTTATGACCAGACTCATACAAGACAGATTTCTGACTATGGAGGTATAGCCAAAGTAGTTCCTATTTTTTCTGTATTTTTTATGATTGCTAGTTTATCCTCTGCTGGATTGCCAGGACTAAATGGTTTTATTGGAGAATTTACAATCTTGAGTTCTGCATATTTTGTATATAAGGAATTGGTATTTGTTGCTGTTTTTGGAGTAATCTTAGGAGCTTGGTACATTTTACGTTTATATGGAAAAGTATTTTATGGAGAGTTAAAAAATCATTTTCATCATCCATTAAAAGATATGAATATTATTCAAATTTCTACACTAATTCCAATGGTGATTTTAATGTTTTATTTAGGTTTTTATCCGAGAGATTTTTTTCGTTCAATAGAAACTTCTGTAAAATATCATTTGGATTTTATAAATAAGCATAAATAGGAGAGCTTATGTCTAAAGAATTCCTATTCCTTTTGCCTTTATGGATTATCATTGTTGGTTCTTTGTTGATTTTGATAATGGAAGCAATTTTTAAAGAATTTGGTAGGAAAATCGCTTTTTCTTTTTCTTTTTTGATACTTTTAATAGCTTTTTTGGTTCAAATTTTTGTATACAATTCCACTTTAGATTATGGCAAAGATATTTTGTTATTTTATAATACAGTAAAGATTACTTCTTTAACTAATTTATTCATTTTAAGTTCAATTTTTGCTGTTCTCTTAACGGTACTTTTTTCTGAGCAATATCTTATTGAGCATCAAAGCATTACAGGAGAGTATTATTTTTTGCTTTTTATGGTTCTTGCAGGTATGATCAATCTTATTGTTGCTAACGAACTTTTGACTTTTTTTGTTGGATTGGAATTAATGTCTATTGCTAGTTATGTTTTAACAGGATACTATAGAGTCAAAGAACAATCCATAGAAGCAGCGATAAAATATTATTTGCCCGGAGTTTTTTCTACAGGATTGATTTTAATGGGAATAGCTTTTATTTATGGAATAACTGGAACTACGTTTTTTGATCAAATAAGTTTTAGTCTAACAAGAAAGATTCATTTACAAAATGCTTTTTATGTCGGCTTTTTATTTTTATTATCTGGCGTTGCTTTTAAATTAACATTTGTGCCTTTTCATTCATATGCACCGGATGTATACCAAGGAGCTTCAGCACCTATAAGTGGCTTACTTTCTACAGGAATAAAAGTTGCAGTTTTTGCTTCTTTCGTGAGAATTTATGGAGAAGCCATTCCTTTATCGGCAGATTGGAATGATGTTTTTATCACATTATCTATACTTACAATGTTTGTAGGAAATATAATGGCTTTAAAACAAGATAATATAAAAAGAATGTTAGCGTATTCAAGTATTGCTCATGCTGGATATATACTTGTTGCATTTGTTTCTTTTAAAAATGCATCTTTAAGGGACATTTATTTTTCTGTCGGTTTTTATTTGTTTTCTTATACTTTTATGACATTAGGCGCTTTTGGTTTGTTGGGATGGTTTTCTAGAAAAGATGAAAAATATACATATCTTCATGATTTATCAGGTATTTCTAAATCTTATCCTTGGATGTCATTAGCAATGGCGGTATTTATGTTTTCTTTAACAGGTTTTCCACCAACAGCTGGTTTTTTTGCAAAATATTATATCTTTCGCT
Organism: uncultured bacterium; assembly: GCA_937928085.1. GTDB lineage: Bacteria > Spirochaetota > Leptospiria > Leptospirales > Leptonemataceae > SKYB61. The sequence goes on from CALFVU010000008.1 coordinate 15,785, forward strand.
TAGCGATACAATCAGGCTATACATGGCTTGCTATAGTTGCTATATTAAATAGTTTTCTATCTGCATATTATTACTTACGAGTTATTATTTATATGATTATGAATAAAGAACAAGAAATAGCACTATCAAATTTAAATAACTCTTTTAAAATTGCAGTATTACTTTGTATTTTAGGAATTTTTGTTTTACCTTTTATAGCATTTCCATAATTTTAAAATTATGGATTTGCCTTTTTCTACAAAACTAAAAATTCATTTACAAAGGATTTTAGGAAATATTAGCTTTTTATTTATTGGTTTAGTGGTAGTAATATTTTTAAAGTTTTATTATAAATTTTCTATAATAAATCATTCTCAACATAAAAAATATTTTAGAAATCTTGTGAGAAATAAAAAACCACTTCTGATTTGTTCAAATCATTTAACTATGATTGACTCTGTAATTTTGCAATATGCTTTTGGTAGTTATTTTTATTATTTATTTCATTTTCGGAATTTTATATGGAATGTACCGGCAAAGGAGGTATTTGCAAAAAATGTTTTTTTAAATGTATTTTTATTTTTAACTAAATGTATACCCATTGATAGAAAAGGCAGTCCCGAATATCATGAATTTATTTTAAATCAAATTCAATATATTTTATTATTAAAAGATCCTTTTTTGATTTTTCCTGAAGGAGGAAGAAGTAGAAAAGGGATTTTTGATTTAGAAAATATTACTTACGGGGTTGGAAGAATTCTTTTTCAGCTTCCAAATACACAAGTTTTGTGTGTATACTTAAGGGGTGATAAACAAAAACATTATACAAATTTTCCTGAAAAAAACTCAAAATTTTATATTAAATATAGATTAATCCAACCAAAAACAAAACATACAAAACGAATCTTAGCAGAAAAAGACTTAACTTTACAAATTGGAAAAACAATCAAAGAATTAGAAGAAGAATATTTACTTGATCAAGAAAAATTTTTAGTAAATCAATAAAGTTTTAAAATTGATCATTTCTTTTAAAAGAAAATAGACAAACTCATTTTAAAAAGAAAATTTGGTAGAATGAACTTTCATTTCGAAGATATATCTTTACCTTATAAAGAATCGGGTGTAGATACACGATCTGCTCAAATTTTAATAAAAAATTTTTTACCTTATGCACAAAAAACCTTACACAAAAATGTTATTTCTGGTATTGGAGGATTTTCCGCATTGTTTGATTTAGATTTTTTAAAAAAATTTAAAAATCCAGTTTTATTGACTTCAACAGATGGAGTAGGCACAAAATTATGCTATGCAACTTATTTTAATCGTTATGAAACTATTGGATACGACTTAGTTGCTATGTGTGCTAATGATATTTTAGTAAGTGGAGGAAAACCTTTTTTATTTTTAGATTATCTAGTAGTGGATCGATTGAATGTAGAAAAAATGGAACTTGTTCTTCGATCTATTGCTTCTGCATGTTCCTTAATTGAATGTAGCATTCTAGGTGGAGAAACAGCTGAGCATCCTAACAGTTTCAAAAATAAAGAAGACTTTGATCTTGCAGGTTTTATGATTGGTTTTTTAGAAAAAGAAGAAATTCTACATAGTGATTTAATTCAAGAAAATGACATTATTATTGGTGTTCCTTCATCTGGAATTCACTCAAATGGAATTTCCTTAATTAGAAAATTATTTTTTGATCCTTACACCTCTCAATCAAATCAAAAAGAAATTCTTGAATTCTTAAAATATTCCATTCTTCTTCAACCTACAATTCTTTATGAACCAATTTTACGTCCTTTATTGGATCAAAAGTTAATTCATAGTTTAGTTCATATAACAGGAGGTGGGTTTTTTGAAAATATTCCCCGAATACTAAAAGAAAATTTTTATGTAGAATTAAATCCTTGGCAATTAAAAGAACCTTTTGATTTGATTGCTAAAAAAGGAAATCTAGATTTTATTGAAATGGTAAAAGTATTTAATTGTGGCTTTGGTATGTTAGTCTTTTGTGATCAAAGCAAGGAAAATTTTATACTAAATGCTATACAAGAGGGAATTCAAAAATATAAACAAAATTATTATCAAAAACAAAAAGAATTTTTTTATGAATTTAAAGAGTATTGGGATGATTGGCATTTACAATATATAAATCAAAAACCTACTGTAATAGGAAAAGTAGGCATTTCTAAGAATCTTTCCAAAAAAGTTATCATAAAACAATGAATCTCTTAGAACTTTATCCCGAAGAATTAGAAACGTTTTTTTTAAAATTAGGAGAGCCTAAATATAGGGCAGGTCAAATTTTTTTAAGAATTCACAAACATTTATCTTCTATTGATAAAATTTATGAACTTCCTAAAAAAATTAGAAATTATATTATAGAGAAACAATTAATAACAGAAATTCAAATGATTCAACATGAAAAAGTTTCAAATATAAATCTGAATGATTTTGGAACCCAAAAATTTGTTTTTGAATATAAGCATGAAAAGTCAAGTTTAAGTAGAATTTTTGAAGCAGTTTGGATTGTTAGTGAAAAAAGAAAGACAGCTTGTATATCATCTCAAAGTGGCTGTAGCTTAAATTGTACATTCTGTGCAACTGCTAAATTGCCTTTTATGGGTAATCTTGCTACTTGGCAAATTCTTCAACAGGTGTATAAAATGATCTTATATAATAAAAATTATCAAGAAAAACTTACAAATGTTGTTTTTATGGGAATGGGAGAACCTTTTTATAATTATGACAACGTTATTCGGGCTGCTAAAATCCTAAATCATCCTATGGGCTTAAACATCGGAGTTCGACATATTACCATTTCAACAGCAGGTGTAATTACGGGAATTCAAAGATTGATTCAAGAAAATCAACCTTTTAATTTAGCTATTTCCTTAAATAGTCCCTTCGAAGAAGAAAGAACAAAACTAATGGATATTACAAAAAAATTTCCACTAACAGATTTATTAAAAATTTGTAAAGAATATATAATACATTTCAAAAAAAAGATTACTTTTGAATATGTTTTAATTCCAGATATCAATATGAGTAAAAGACATATTCTAGAACTTGTGAAAATTGCAAAACAACTAAAATATTGTAAATTTAATTTGATCCCTTTAAATACAAATTTTAATAATTGGAGAGCACCTACAGAATTAGAAGTTTTGAATTTTCAAAAAAAGCTGAGAGAAAACGATATTTTAGTATTTTATAGAGGTTCACCCGGAAAGACTATCAATGCAGCTTGTGGGATGCTTGCATTGCAAAAAGTTCATTCAAACATTATTTCGTAAATTTTTCGATTATTTTTTTATATTCTGGAAATATTTTTAAAAGTTCATCTTTTTTACCAATTTCGAAATCTTCAAATTCAAAACCAGGACTAACTGTACAACCTACTAAAGAAAAAGAGTTTTTGTCTACCACTTCAGCAGCAAACCACACATTTTTTTGAATTACAAATTGATAAACAAAATCGTTTCCTAAAATCACTGTAGTATAATTTTTTTTAGCTTCATCAAGAACATGGAGTTGTATTGGACTTCCTAAGTAAAAATGCCATATTTCTTCAGATTTTAGTTTATGAAAAACCGAAAACTGTTTTTCTATTAGAAAATAATAAATTAAAGTAAAAGCATTTCTATAAGGTTTTTTGTCTAAACTATAATTTTCTAAAGAATCCTGATATATTTTATGTTCAGATCGATAAACTTCTCGATAATATCCACCCTCTGGATGCGGTATTAGATTTAATCTTTGGATAATTTCATTATACAAACTTTTGTTTGACATCTAAGCTATATATTCAAAATGATAAATTGCAATACCTTCGAATAGATCTTTTTCTTTAAAAAAATAACTTTTAATTCTTTTATTTAAGTTTTTAAAAATGTTTTCCGTTATAAAAAATTTGTGTTTTGTATTGATTTTTTCTACTAAATGATATGTAAAATTAATTGCCTGAGAATATATATTTTCTTTTTGATTAAAATACGTTACTGTACCTTGTTCTAATGCACAAATAATTTTTACAAAGTCAGTTTCCCAATATGTTAAAAAATTGATCAAATAAACTTGAATTTGTAGTGCACATAAAATTGGGTTGAGAATATCTTTATGATGAAAGACTGCTGTTAAAGAATCAGCTTTATATATCCAAACATTTCCATTATTTTTAACTATAATTTCTTTTATTTTTTGAATTAAGTTTAACTGTAATTTATTTAGTTCTTCCTCTGAAATAACAAAATTATTTGAATTGAAATTAGGTATGATTTTTACTGTTAAAAAATTTAATAAGTATGTATTCCCCTCTTTAAAGTTAAGAATAGGAAATTCAGCTTCGCCCATCAAAGAATATTGCAGACTTAAATGTTTTAGTTCTTCATCATATTGAGTAAATTCAGGATATGTTGGATTGCTTAGTATTATTTCTTGTATGTGCTTCCATTTTTGTATGTCGAATAAGGATCTGGAAATTATATTTTTTAAATAACCAAATTTTAGATTTTTTTTATAAATGTAGTCATAAGCTCCGTGTTTTAAGGATTCCACCACAATTCTTTCTGAAAATAAATGACTAATCACAATAAATAAAATTTTTTGCTCTGTTAAGTAATGAAAAATTCGAAATGTATTTTCTATATCAAATTCTATAATTACTAAATCTGGTTTTTGTTTTTTTATGCTTTCCAAAAACTCATTTAATGTATAAAAATAATGAATTTCTACTTTTGGAAATTCACTTGATAAAAAATTCAAGTAATATTGTCTTATACTTGTATCTGGATCAAAAATAAAAAAGTTCATAAATTCCTCATAGTGTTTTTAACTTATAAATTGCTAATGAATTCCAAGTAAGATAATATTCAAAAAATCTTCTAAGCTCATTATCAGCAAGTATCATTGCAGTTTCTGTAATTAGAATCGAATTGGATAGTCCTAAAGAATGTTCTAATTGTTTTACTATATTTATATCTTCGCTTTCAATTAAAGAAACATTTTCTAAAAAAGTAGCTCGTCCAAAATGGATACCAATTCGAATAGAAATTTGACTTTCCCATCGTAAAAAATTTTTTGTAAAGTTAAAAATAGGCAAAGAATACAAAATTTCTATACCAGTGCGAATTGCATCTGATACACCTTTTTCATCTAAAAAAGCAAGCAGACCACCGTCACCCTCCCATCGCCAGATTCTACCATTAAATTTTTCTGTTTTTTCCCAAATAAAATTTTTAAAATGTGTTAAAGTAGCTTCTATATCCATTTTTACATTGGTATTTATTAAAATTGAACTACCAACAATATCTAAATTTAAAAAAGCTAATTTATATTCTTCATAACTTTCTAGAAAACCCCAATCTACTGTTTTTTTAACTCGTTGTAAAATAATGAATTTTTTTAATGTAGAATCGTATTTTAAATTATTTTCTTCTAAAAATTTATCTAGTTTATGTTTATCTTTTAAAACTACGATACCACCGCTTATTCCTTTTCCTTCGTAAGAATATAATATAGCTATAAAATGTAAAATTTGAGATTCTGTTTCGAAATAGCTAATTATTGTATCAGCAGCAACTTGTTTAGGAATTACTACGTGATTTCCAAAGCCTGATACTTGTTTTAGATCAAATTTTGGATCAGCTTCTCTACCCAGGTACGCTATTTGTTCTGTATTACAAGATAAAATTAAGACATCTTTTACAATTTTCCTTAGTTTATTTAAATTCACCTTAAAATTATAAATAAAAATATTGAAAATATTTGTCAAGTTTTTACAAATAAGTTATACTATTTAGTTGTGTAATTTTTATCTGTAAAAACAATTCATTCTTAAATAATCGAGATATTCATTACAAATAATATTTTATCTTTATTGTGTTGAAATTTAAATTTTCTATGATTGTTTTATGTTTGATTGTTGATATAATCAAATGGTAAAAGGCCAATTATTTGGAGGATCACATTTAAGTTTTATGTTTTCTTTCGTTGTGGGATGAGTAAATTCAATTTCGTAAGCCCACAATGCGGGATATTTAGTAGTTTTATCATTTCCATATTTTCTATCACCTAAAAGTGGAGCTTTATGTATTGCAAATTGAAATCGTATTTGATGAAATCTTCCTGTTTGTGGAATGACTAAAAATTTATAAAATAATTTTTGATCATAAGTAATAGTTTCTAGTAATTCGTATTTAAGTATTGCTAATTTTGCTTTTGAATTCTTATTTGATGCTAAAATAGCGATTCTGTTACGTTGATCTTTAATTAAATAATTCTCCATTATACCTTTTGTTCCAATATTTGGAATAGACTTTGTTATCGCTATATATTTTTTTTGTATAAGATGATTTTTAAACTGTAGAGAAAGTCTTTTAGCAGATTTAGAACTTTTTGCAAAAAGTAAAATTCCTCCAGTATTTCGATCAAGCCTATGGACAATTGCAAGATACGGATTTGTACGATTTTTTGTTTTTTTTAAGTATTCTTTAAGTTCATTAAAAAGATTTATAGATCCACTTTGATCGGGTTGGGTAGGAATTCCAATAGCTTTAGATACACATAAAAGGTGATTGTCTTCGTAGAGAATTTTAAAATTCATCTAATAAAGATCTAAAGGAAATGTATATCCCAATGTATGATACCTATTATGTGCTCGAATCAAATGAAAGTTTTGTATACCAGAAATTGTACGAATCAAAAAAATCGTCGCTAAAATATTATTAGAATATTTGGCTGGATCCCATTTATTTTTAAACCAGTTTCTGCCTCCAGCCCAGATTAAAAAACTATCAATTACAAAATACCAAAGACCTCTATACCACATCTGACTTCTTGTAAGTGAAGGTGAATGATATCCAGCATATAATATTCCTAAAGATGGATGGATTAAATTAAAAGTTTGACCCAATAAATGGTACTTGTCATAAATAGGATAAAAAGTAAGATCTTTTAGTTCTTCTCGACTAAGCTTTTCGTGGAAAAAGATAGTCCTAAAAGAAAGGGCATCTCCTCCATTTCCTTCAATTCGTATAATGTTAATATTTTTATTTTTTTCTAGTGTTGTTAAATAAATATCATAATTAAAAGGAGAGAACCAGCGAGCTCTCCATCTATATTGAAATCCTAACGTTTCGTCTACTGGCTTGAAATTATTTGAATCTATTTTTGATAATATTTCTTCAATTTTTCTTTTTGATATTTCTAAATTCTCATTAGACTCAAATGTATAAAAATCTTTTGAAATTATATGATTCAAAAAAATTATAAAAACTAAAATAGAGTAATACTTTTTCATTTTTACCATTAGATTTTTGTTTTTTGTTAAATCAATTCTTTATTTAGTAAAATCTTGATTATTTCCGATATAAAGTTTTGATGTATTTTTTTCTTTTACAATTAATTTTGATTACTAATCTATTTTCTAATCATTTTGATAAACAAATTTTTATAGATAAATCACAAATCTTAAATATTCAAAATTTGTCTGAGGATTATTATCTTACAATGCTAAAACAAGAAGTTAAGGAAAATTTACAAAAAATATTTACTGAAAACAAGTTTTGCAATTTAAAAATGTATCAATATAAAATTAAAGATAAAGAAGATTTTTTTTATATAATGGCTAAAAGTTCTTTAGATCCTACAACTTTACTTTCTTTAAATAAACAAGTATTTGATTACGAAATAAAAGACTTTCAAAGTAATACAGTAATTCTTCTTTCGAATTGTAGGGGATATTTTTCTTTAGAAAATTTAGATTCAGATCATATAGAAATCAATTTGACATGGGAAAACTTTTCTAAAAAAATATATTTTTATCCGGGGCAGAAAAACATATCTTTTTATACAAAGTATTTGAGAAAATCAGATCAGAAACTTGGAAAACAAGAATTCAATTTTAATTATCGATATCCTGTAGAAAAAGGTCAAATTAGTTCTTTTTTTGGTTGGAGAATCAACCCAATAACAAAACAAAAAGAATTTCATAATGGAATTGATATTCAAACTAAAATAAATCAACCTGTTTATGCACCCATTGATGGAAATATTTTATTTTGTGGTTCACTAAAAGGTTATGGAAATACAGTTATTTTGGAAAATCCTTCTACAAAAGAAATATTTTTATTTGCTCATCTTTCGAAAATTTCAAAAAGAAAAAATGAACCTGTTAAGAAAAATGAAATTATCGGTTATACCGGAAATACAGGTTTATCAACAGGACCTCATTTACATTTAGAATATAAAAAAAATAATCGATATCAAAATCCTTTAGAAATTTTTCCTAAGTATTGGTAATTTTTTTAATTTTTTGAATTAATTCCTCGGGACTGAAAGGTTTTATGATTATATCATCAAAATATGTTTTTTCTAAATTATTTTCGAATTCATCTTTTGTTGTGGCAGTAACGGCGAGTATAGGAAGATTTGGATTCATTTCTTTGATAATCTTTGCAGTCGTATATCCATCCATCTGAGGCATATGTAAATCTAATAACACTAAATGATACTGAATGTGCTTGATCTTATGTATAGCTTCTTCTCCACTTGTTGCTGTCTGGCATTGAATTTTCCATAGCTCTAAAAATTTTTTAGTAATCCATAAATTAGGTTCATAGTCGTCTACTATCAATACAGATAGAAAAGAAAGATCTTTTATGAATTCATTTTGTGATGTTTTTGATGTTTGTTCTGAAGTTTTAAAAGGAAGAATAATGTTTACTTCGGTTCCTTTGTTTACTTCGCTTTTAATTTGTATCTTTCCGTTTAGCAATTCAACAAGTTTTTTAGTAATAGCTAGACCTAAGCCTGTTCCTGTTGTTTTTCTCGAAGGTAAATAATCAACATAAAAAAATGGCTCAAAAATATGTTTTAAGATGGATTCTTCAATTCCTATACCTTCATCTTTAATTTTAAATAAAATTTGTATTTTGTTTGATTCTGATTTAATTTTTAAAACATTAAATTCAATCTTTCCTTTGTGTGTAAATTTGATTGCATTTGATATTACATTCAGTAATATCTGATTTAATCTTATCTCATCTCCAATTAAAAGATCCGGTATATCTGAGTCAAAATGATAAATGAAATCTAAATTTTTTTGTTTTGCATGAGATACCGAAATATTGATTAAATTTTGTAAGAATTTTTTTAGAGAAAAACTTTTCTTTTGTATTTCTATTTTATTTGACTCTATTTTGTTATAATCTAAAATGTTATTGATAATGCCTAGTAAATATTCAGAAGAAGTTTTTAATAATGAAAGTTCGTCCTTCCAATTTTGATTTAGATTATTTTTGTATAAATATTCTATTGTTCCAACAATTACATTTAATGGTGTTCTGATTTCATGGCTCATAATAGATAAAAAACGGGATTTTGCTTTAGCATTTTCTTCTGCAAGATTTTTTGCTTCTAATAATTGTTGTTCATATTCTTTTTCTTTTGTAATGTTATGAAACACTAAATAAAAACCTCTAAATAGTTGTTGTCTTTCTTTTAGTTCATAAAACGATATATCAAAAAACATAGAATCATTCTCTGAATTCGTGATTTGTACTGGGGTCGTAAAACTCTTTTGTTGGTGGATTTTAGTTATTATAGTTTCATGTAGATCTTTAGGAAGAATTTTTTCTAAAATGAATGGTAAATCCATAAAAGGTTGAATGATAGATTTAAGATTTGGAAAAAATTCTATTATTTTATCATTGTACCATAAGATTTTAAAATTTATATCTAAAAGTAAAATACCATCAAAACTATTTCTTGTGATCTGAGATAGCCAAAAATTTTCTTTTTCTATTTTCTCTTTCTGTAAAATTAAAGAAATTAAGAAAGCAAGTTGATATAAATATTCGATGTAAATTTCGTCAAGATCTTGTGAACTATCGGAATAACAGATTAAAGTGCCTATGCAATTTTCATTATCTGCAACTAAAGGGAAATACCAAAAACGAATAGCTCTTTTTTTTAATAGTATTTCTTTTAAATCAGTGGAATCTATATCTTGAATTAAATTCGATATAAATACAGGTTTTTTTGTTGTAAGACATTTATACAAAGGAGAATGATTCATTAGTAGTAATTCTTTAAAATAAAATTTATGAATATCATCTTCTAAAGTTGCCTCTATAAAAATTCTTATATCGTCTTTTTGGATTTTTTCTTGAATATTTGATTCCTGTAATGGTTCAGAGAACCATATTAACACTAGATTCATGTTAAAAATATTTTGAAAAGAATTTAAGAGTCCTTTAAGTATGTTTTTTAAATCTTTTTCTACAAGTAAGTTTTCAAAAAAAGAAATAAGACTATCAGAAAATTTCTTTTTTTGTATTTCTTGCGTGATGTTTTCAAAAACTACTAAAATTGCTTGTCTTTGATTCCAGAAAATTTTTTTAGCTCTTACTTCCACATATATTTCTTTTTTATCTTTTGTGAGAAAAATTTGCTGATAAGGTACAGCCTCCAAATCCTTAGAATATACATTCTCAACTCTTTTTTTTACGATATAATGAAAATCTTGATGCACAAATTCATAAATAGATTTCTGATATACTTCTTCTAAAGAGTCATAATGTAAAAGTTTAAGAGCGTAAGGGTTCATATAAACTATTTTTTCATCTTGATGAATCCCAATACCCATTGGTATATAACTTGCAAAGACTTCGTACAGGTAACTATCCGGATTTTTAATAGGATAAAAAAAACCAATAATTCTTAATTTTTTTTTATCATAATAAAGTTTAAGATTTCCGACAATTTCCTTTTCAAAATCCTTTAGATGTAAAGTAAAATAAGTATAAAGCTCTTTTTCTTTAATTGCTTTGTCCAAATAATAGTTTAAATTTGAATGCTCTTTTAGAAAATTCGATTTTATATCATAATCAATTGGAAAAAGTTTTTGAAAAGATATATTATAATCAATAATTTTATAAGGATCTTTAGCAAAAATAATAATAGGAGTGTCATTTAATTTAAAAAAAAGATCGTGATCAATATTAGTTTTCTTTTTAAGAAACATTATATTTTATTAGACATAACCATTACACATGCATCCATAAGGTATTCAAAATGATTATTTTCTAGAAATTCTCTAACGTTTTCATCTCCAGCACCGGGTTGGATCCATACTTTTTTTAAATTTAATTTTAATGCTATTTCTAAATTTTGTAAAGTAATTTTAGGAGGAACAACAAATACAATTAAATCAATTTTTTGTTCTTGATTTAGTTCTTCTAGATTTTTGTATGCTTTGAATCCATCGATAGTTTGTGCTCTTGGATTTACTGGAAAAACAGTAAAACCTTTATTGATTAAGTCATGAAGAATAACATTCCCATATTTTGATTTATCATTGGTTGCTCCTACTAATGCTATTTTTGGATTTGTTTTTAAAAATTCTACAAGATTCAAGGGATTCATAAATTAAATTTATTTTTATTCTTAAACAAGTCAATTTTTTTTATAAAAAAAATATTCACGAGTTTGATTTTTTTAGACTACTATATATAGAACCAAGAAAAATAAGTAAACTTCCTAAATATTCATTAAATGTGTGGGTATCTCTTGTTATTATAATACTAAATATAAAAGCAAAGACTGGTTCCATGGCATAAATAATGCATCCTTTTACTGAACTGATTTTTGGTTGAAAATTAAAAAGAAATATGTTTGCCAAAAATGTTGCAAGAAATGAAAGCATAGCAATATTAAATATTGTTTTTTGATCCAGATCTAAGTTGAGATTATCTAAAAAAAATAAAGCCAATAAAGAAATTGAAAAAAAATGAACAAGTAAAACATTCAAAAAATCTTCCTTTATCTGACTAATCAAAATTAAATATAAAGCATAACATAATGCAGATACAATCGTAAGAAAATCACCTCTTAGGGTGTTTTGGTAAAAAATATTAAAAGATAGATCAAATCTTAAAAACAAAATATAAGCACCAAAAAGGATGATGACAAGACCAAACCATTGATGTTTTAGTATAATTCTTTTTAAAACGAAAAATTCAATGGCAAAGACAAAAACTATAAACATTTGAGTAAAAAAAGCTGAACGAGTAGGAGTTGTATATCGTAAACCTTCTGTCTGAAAGTAATAAGCTAAATATCCTAATATTCCTGTAACGATTCCATAAAATAATATTTTTATATTTAATTTTAAACTTTTTTTGTATGCTAAGATTAGAAAAAGCAAAAGAAAAGAAACTAAAAATCTATAAAAAAGTATTTCGATAGAATTCAACTTATACAGTAAAATTTTAATTAAAGGAAAAGTGCTTCCCCAAAATAGTGTAGCAAGAAATAAAAAAAACTCGGCTTTATGTTCTAAATAAATTTTTGTCTTTTTTATGTTAAAATTAAGCATATATGATTATAGTATTATAGTTTTTTATTTTTTTGTAGTAGTTACCTTAGGTTTTTTACAAAGATTAAAGGCAAGTAAAAATTTATTTAGTTTTTTTGTAGCAAATCGTGAATATGGCTGGATATGGGTGGGTACTTCTATTGTTGCAACCACTTTTTCTGCTGATACACCTTTAGCTGTTTCTGGAATAACAGCAAAGTCTGGTATTTCTGGTAATTGGTTTTGGTGGAGTTGGGTTCTTACGTATATGACAATCACTATTTTTTATTCTCGATTATGGTGGAGAAGTTCTGTTATTACCGATGTAGAATTGACAGAAATTCGATATTCTGGAAAAGAAGCAATAATATTAAGATTGATTAAAGCATTTTATTTTTCTATTGTTCTTAATGGAATTATATTGGGTTGGGTATTTTTATCTATTAAAAAAATTTTAATTCCTTTTCTTGATTCAAATTATAATATAGAATGGTTTCGAAACATCTATCCCGAATTTTTATTAATAGGTGATTATCATCAAACATTGGTGCTTTTAGTTTTAGTCTTTATAGTAATACTTTATTCTTCTTTGTCTGGTGTAAGAGGAGGAGTTCTAAATGATATGATTCAATTTATTATTGCTATGGGTGGCTCTATATTTTTTTCTTTTTATGCTGTAAAATCAGTAGGTGGTGTAGATTCTTTAAAAAAGCAAATTCAAGAATTATATCCCGAACATTACGAAAGTATTTTGTCTTTTATTCCTTCTTTAAAAGATATGGGATATATTTTGTTGATTTATTTTTTAATTCAATGGTGGACTCAGTATTACTCTGATGGAACAGGTTATATTTTACAAAGAATGAATACAGCTAAATCCGAAAAAGATGCCCAATTGGGTTCTATTTGGTTTACTTTTGCTAATTTTTCAATTCGAACTTGGCCCTGGGTGTTTATTGGTCTAGTAGGTTTAGTAGTCTTTCCAGAAAATCCGAATATATGTAATCATGAATGGTGTAAAGAAGTTTTACAAGATAGAGAATATGTATATCCGGTTTTGATTCAATTTTTTTTTAAAGAAAGCTTATGGAAAGGTATTTTATTATTAGGTCTTTTTTCAGCTTTTATGAGTACAGCTGAAACTCATTTAAACTGGGGAGCATCTTACATAGCAAATGATTTTTATAAAAGATTTATTAATCCTTATGCATCTGATAAACAATTAATTTTTGTTAGCAAAATAGGAATTTTTTTTATGGCATTCTATGCTTTATTGATTGCAAGTAAAATAGAGACAATTTCTAATGCTTGGAAATTTTTAATTTCTATTTCAGCTGGAATTGGTCTACCTCAAATGCTCCGCTGGTTCTGGTGGAGAGTTAATCCATATACAGAGATTTCAGGAATGATCTCATCTTTTATTTTGTCAATATTTTTTTATAATTTTTTTCCTGATTGGAAAGCAGAGACAATCTTGTTTTTCATTGCTTTGTTAAGTGGTTGTATAATTTTGGTTGTAACAATGATAACAAAACCTTCAGATAAAAAAGTTCTTCTTTCATTTTATAAAAAAACTCAACCGTGTGGTTTTTGGGGCCCCATATCGGGGAAACATACAATTCAGCCTTTATGGAAAAATCTTTTCTTTTGGATTTTAGGTAATGTTAGTATTTTATCGTTTATGTTATCGATAGGATATTTAATTTTTTCTGAATATTTATATTTTTTTATAAATTTTTTTATTTCCCTAATAAGTGGAATTCCGGTCATTAAAGAGCTAATAAAAAAAACTTAACATGACTCCAGAATTATCTTATATAAATAATACTGTAGAAGCTTATAGCTTTGGAAAGTCTTTGTTAGAGGTTATCAAAACTAAGGATCCAAAAAAAGCGAGAATCTTAGAAAAAGAATTTCTTTCTGATTTTTTTCAATTGCCAAAAGAAAGGATCTTTTTTTTAGAACAGATACATTCCTCCGATTGCATTCAAATTACCGATTTTGATATACCTAAAAACCAGAATCTTTTTTATGCTAAAGCAGATGCAATGATCACACGACAAAAAAATGTGCTTTTATGTATTCGGACAGCAGATTGCTTACCAATTTTTTTTCATTCGAATAGTCAAAATAAAGAAATTTTTGTGGGTATTATGCATTGTGGATGGCGTGGGATTTATCGAGGAATTATTCAGAATACTATGGGTTTATTATACCATTTAATAGAAAAAATGATCTTTGAAAATAAAATTCAAAAAAAAAATATTGAGGAATTGATAGGATATCCCATTATGATTTTTTTAGGTATTTATATACCAGAGAAGATATACGAAGTAGGAAAAGAAGTTGCAGATTTGTTTCCTTTTCAACATTATCATAACGGAAAATATTATTTAGATTTATGGAAAAATAGTGAATATATTTTATCTTCTTTAAAAATTTCTAATAAGTTTCAGATTAGTGATCCTTTTAATTATTTAAATGGAGAACAAACTAAAATTTTCGAAAACTTTTTTTCCCATCGAAGAGGAGACACCAATAGAAATTTAAATGTGATTTTTATAAAAAATTAACTTAAAAGAAAATATATGAAAAATTTTACAAAAGAAGAAATCCAATATAATAAAAAATTAAAAAAATCAATGTTTGAAGTTTTAATAGAAAATGTAGATACTTTTTATATTCATTGTTTAGATCATCCTGATTTAAAAATTGGAGAAAGAGGTCTTACCGATGTAGAAAAAAAAGAAGGAATTGTTTTTGTTATTGGACCTTATAGTTATAAAGATTTAAGCTGGGATGATAATTATATTTCTTGCGAAATGAATTTTGCTAAATGGGAAAAAGTTTTTATTCCATATGAGTCTATTTTTAGATTTTTTGATAAAGCAGGTCATTGTTTAATTCAATTTTTAGTAATAGAGATACAAGAAAAAAAAGAAACAAAAACTTCAGAAGAAGAGAAAGTGATCAAGATTGATTTTACAAAAAAACAAAAAGAGAAATTATAATTGATTTAGCTTTATATAAGTAAAAAGTTCTTTTATAATTTCTTTGTGAGCTTCTCTCCATTCATCTCTTTTTTTTCTTTGATTTTTAAGATATTCATAAATGTTAGTTTTATTTAGAGATTCTCCAAAATCAGAAAAGATGTTGTGATTTTCAAGAATTTTTAAAAGAATCCATTCTCCTACTTCTGGTTTAACGTGAGAACTATCATAAAAATATTTCGATTCTTTGGTTTGTTTGGTAATTAGTTCTGTTGTTACTAAATTATATCCACTAAAATCATATAAGCGATAAGGTGTTTTGTTTTGAATCAATCCTTCGTTTGTAATGATTTCTATCAACAATAGCTTCCATTCTTCGAATTGATTATATCCGATTTTAGAATCTAATATTTCTAACAATCGAACGTGAAATGGATTAATGAAAAAATAAACTTCATAAGAGTTTAAATAAAGAAAAGCTAAAAGTTCTTTAAAGTTGTTTAGTGTTGAAAAGTTTTTTGTAGAATAAGTAAATTCTTGATAAAAAATATCATTAAATCCCTTTTCTGTGATTAAAAAAATAAAATAAAGGTTTAGATCTTGAGGAAAGTTTTCTAAATAATTTTCCATGATTTTCCAAGATCCATTACTTAAATAAAAAGAACCTTTCTTAGAGTTAATTGTATTTATACTATCTTTTAGAACACTGAAAGAAATTAAACTTGCATATCTATAAAACAATGGCTTTTTAAAATAATCTAACTCTTTTGTACTTTTATTAGTGTTTGCATTAAATTGTAAAAAATCTAATCCTATAAAAAGTTTTGGTTTTTTTTGGTATCTGTGTATTAGTTGAATTAAATGATACTCTTCTAAAATAGTTGCATAACTTAAACCTGCGTTGTAATAGTTATTGCAATATTTAAAAAGTATACTTTTTTTAGAGAAGTTCATTGCAGATTCTACTCTGCTACTTCCTAAAAAAATACAATCAAAAGAATCGGTAAGTAATTTCTGAGTTTTATGAAATCTTGTTTTTCCATTTATATATGGCTTTTTATCGTTAAATCCTTCCCAAGTTTTAAAGTTATAAATTCCGTAAGGATCAATGATGTAGTTAAGAGTACAAACAAAACTAAAAAAAATAAAAACGCTTAGAAACAAAAAAAATAAATAAATTTTATAAATTTTCATAAAAAATTAAAAATTAAAATATAAAAATTTAGAAACATTAAATAAATTCATAATGGATACTGTAAATAATAAAAATGTTAAAAAACCAAAGTAAAAATTGGGCTTAAACGATTCGGAAAGTTGTTTTGTATTTTTTCCAAAGAAGGTAATGAGCATTCCAAAAACTAAATAAGATAAAAGATCTTTATGTAATTTAGTAAATAATAAGCTACCAAAATCAACATAGTTATACTGAGCACCTAAAAAGCTTAAAAATTTTGGATATATGATTCCATTTAGACCAAACATTCCTTTAAAAACTTCTATAGCCTCCGATACTGAATTGGCACGAAAGAATACACTGCCAAATAAAAAATATAAAAAATTAATTGGATAAGCGAACACATTTGGAAGTTCATATTTCTTTGTCCATAATTTATGGATTACAATTCCAATACCGGTTAAAAAACCCCATATAAAAAATGTCCAGTTGGCTCCATGCCATATTCCACCAATCGTAAATGTTATGATAAGGTTGATATAGTTTCTTATTTCAGAGACTTTACTTCCTCCTAAAGGTATATAAACATAATCTTTTAAGAAACGAGATAAAGAAATATGCCATTTTCTCCATAAATCTTGGATATTATTTGTTTTTAAAGGGGAATCAAAATTCCAAATTATATCGATATTAAATAATTTAGCCAATCCTACTGCCATTTCGCTATATCCCGAAAAATCAAAATAAATCTGAAAAAGAAAAGCAAGAGCTACAAGCCAAGCATCAATAAGTTGAATCTTTTGTGGATTTTGATACCCAAAGTCAGCCACTTGTCCTAAGTTGTCTGCTAAAATTACTTTTTTAAAAAGTCCTATGCTAAAAATAAATAAACCAATAGAAATGTTTTTATAATTAATTTTCAAATTTTTTTTAGTATTAAACTGAGGCAAAATTTCTCTATGATGTACGATGGGACCGGCTATCAACTGGGGGAAAAAACTAACAAATAAAGCATAATCAATAAAATTGTATTCTTTAGTTTCCCCTTTATAGCTATCAATTAAATATGCAATTTGCTGAAATGTAAAAAAACTAATTCCTAAAGGTAATACTAAATTTAATAAAGGAAAGTTGAAACCAAAAATAAGATTGATATTGTTTACAAAAAAATCATAATATTTATAGTATCCCAAAAGTAAAAGATTAAATAATATACCCGATATTAAAAATTTAAATTTTAATGTTTTTTTATAGTTCTTTGCAAGTTGAATTCCTAAGATATAATTTACAGCTATACTCAAAAATAATAGATATAAATATTCGAATTTCCAGTATCCATAAAAGAAAAAACTTGCAAACACCAAACAAATTCTCGCTATTTTTTTTAATTGAATATAAATAAAAAAGTAATAAACAAAAAAAGTTATGGGTAAAAATAAAAATATGAATTCATAAGAATTAAATAACATTAGAACCTATATTTTTTTAAATTAGCTCAATGCAATGATTAGCCTTTTTTATTTTAAAAATTTATTCATTTGTTTTCTTAGTTTTTTTGCACTTGAATCCAAATCCGCTACCGCATCATTTAATTTCTTTGTTGTTTCTGTAAATTGAACGGATATTTTACTTGCTTCGTCAATGGATTGGTTGATTTCTCTAATCACATCTTTTATGAATTTAATAGAATTAAGAGTATCTTTAGCTATCGAATGCATTCTTGTTGCGTTTGCTAAAATTTTATCAGATCCTTCTAGTTGTTTTTTAATAATTTCTTTTGATTTTTGAATTTCTTCATCTAAAGAGTTTACCATGGAAAAACTTTTATTCATAATTTCTGTAGAAGTATCGATAAATTGTATTGCCTGAGACATTTGATTTGTAGTGTGTTCAATAAGTTCTTCTATGTCCTGAACGCTTTTTTCTGTTGTATCCGCTAAATTAGAAATCGATTGAGCAACCACTGCAAAACCTTTTCCGGATTCTCCAGCTCGTGCTGCCTCTATAGAAGCATTTAAGGAAAGTAAATTTGTTCTATCTGATATTTCTTTAATTATACTAAGAATTTCTGTAATTCTTTCTGAAGTTTCTTGCATAGCATAAATCATATTTTTTAAAGACTCTGATTGTTGTTTGCTTTCTTTTGTATAATTTGATGTGCTTTTAGAAATATCTGCTAAATTTTCCAAATTTTTACTTAATTCATTTAACCTTTGTAAATTCTTTTCTATTAATTCTTCAATTTCTTTCGCGCTTTCTTCGTTTTTCATTCCTATAGACTCTATATCATCCATATTAGAATTGATTTCTTCTAAAGAAGCGCTATTTTCTTGTAAAATAGAAGAAAAATCTACAGAAGTTTTTTCAATCGTTTGGGAAAAATTTTTTACAACAACAAAGAGTTTATCAATATTATCGGATGTAGTTTGTATTTCTTTGATTAAATTTTGAATTCGATCTAAAAGTAAATTAAATTTTTCTAAAAGTTCATCGATTTCTTGAATTCCTGTTTTGGTTTGTAGTTTTAAATTTAATCCTCTGTCTTGCTCCATTTCTTCTATACTTAAACAAATTTCTTTAAGAGGACGAGAGATTCGATTGGAAATTTTAAACAATACATAAACAATAAGCATAAACAACAATAAAAAAATAATGCTAGTTCTTATCATTTGTGTTTTGAAGTGTTCAAATACTTGATCAGTTGTGATTTCTGTTATAAATTTAAAATTCATTTCTGGTAAGTAGCTAATGCAAGCATATACTTTTTTTCCATCTGGATTTAAAGTAAAATCACAAATATTATCTTTTTTATAATTTAGAATTGAATGACGAAATAAGGTATCCACAATAATTTGATTATCTTTTACAAACATACCTTTGTCTGTTCTATCTAAAATATAAGAATTAACGATGTCTTTTTTAAAAACACTTTTGAAGGTATTAAGATCTACTTCCATAGCTAGCCAATACTGTGTTTTTTCTATTTGTAAGGGGAGAATTATAAGGGAACGATAATCATTATATTCTCTCGAAAAAAGAAAATCTGTAACATAAATTTCTTGAATTTGCTGAACATCAATATCTATATAGGTATCTTTCAAACTAATTCCTTTCAATTCGGGACTGATTACTACTTTTCGAGTTTTATCAATAATAAAAAAAGAACGGAATCCTACTTTTTGTAATAGATTCTGAATGTTTTTTAAATTTCCATAAAGTTCTTCTTCTTTTTTTGATTCTAAAAAATTTTTAAACGTTGAAGACATTTGTTTGGCAAGGTTTAAGAAATTATTATAGAAAAAATATATGCGATCTTCTTGTATTTTAATTTCTTCTTCAGCTTTTTTTATTGCATAGTTATATAATAAATAATAATCAACGACATAATTGATAAGAGCTGGAATGATACTAGTTAACAAAACAGTTAAGATTAATAAACCTTTAATGGATTTTACTAATTGCTTTATTTTTAAAATCATAATTTCATTTTTTTAAATGTTATATATCAATCAATTGATTTTAATAAAAATTCATTTTTTTTGTTTGTTTTTGACTTTAAAATACTACGTTTTTTTTAATTTTATTTTTTTTGTAAGAACTTCATCATTGCTCTTAGTTTTTTACCAGTTTCTTCGATGGGATGTTGTTTTCCTAATTCACGTAATTTAGAAAAATTGGGATAGCCTTGTTTTGCTTCTTCTAACCATTCTTTTGCAAATTTTGCTCCTTTTTCTTTTTGGATTTCCGAAAGTATTTCTTTCATGTTTTGTTTAACTTTATCATCAATGATTCTTGGACCTCGGGTTAGATCTCCATATTCAGCAGTATCTGAAATTGAATATCTCATGTTTGCAATTCCCCCTTCGTAGATTAAATCAGTAATCAATTTTACTTCGTGTAAACATTCAAAATAAGCTATGTCAGGGTCATAACCTGCTTCTACTAATGTCTCAAAACCTTTCATAATTAAAGAAGTAAGGCCACCACATAAAACTGCTTGTTCGCCAAATAAATCTGTTTCTGTTTCGTCTCGAAACGTAGTTTCTAAAATACCGGCTCTTCCTGCACCAATTGCAGAAGCATGAGCTAATGCTTTCTCTTTAGCTTTACCAGTAAAATCTTGATAAATAGCAATCAAAGAAGGAACTCCACCCCCTTCTAAATATACTCTTCTTACTAAATGACCAGGTCCTTTTGGAGCTACCATATAAACATCTACGTTTTTTGGTGGGACGATTACTTCGAAATGGATATTAAAACCATGGGAGAAAACTAAAGATTTTCCTTCTTTTAAATTTGGTTCTATACTTTCTTTATACAATTGCAATTGTGTTTGATCGGGAGTTAAAACTTGGATTATATCCGCTTGTTTACATGCTTCGTAAGGGCTGAAAATTTCAAAGCCATCCTCTTTTGCTTTCTGTATCGATTTGGAGTTAGCTGGCAGTCCGATAATTACTTTTAAACCAGAATCTCGCATATTTTGAGCTTGTGCATGACCCTGACTACCATAGCCTAAAACTGCAATTGTGGAATTTTTTAAAATGTCAATATTAGTGGAATCATCATAATAAATTTTAGCCATGAGTTAATTTTTTTAAAAACTTTTATTTAGCAACGATTTAATTTTAATGTAAATTTAAAAAAGCCAATTTTTTTGTAATTTTTAAAGCGACATTCCCCACACAAATTATTGGGTAACTTAAAAAAAATAAAAAATTTATTCAAAAAAAATAAAAGAAATTTAAAAAAAAGTTATATTTTGTCGTGCTATTGTAATAGAAGGAGGTGGGTTTATGAAGTTCAAAACTTTGATTGTAATGTTAATATTATTTTCATTAGTAAGTGGAATAGGTTGCAAAAGCTCCAAAAAAAGCTTTCCGTGGTGGTTGTTTTTATTAGGAGGACAAGCCTCTTTAGAGAATGGCTACAGTGGTGGGGGAAATAGCGATTCAGGAGGTGGACCTATCTTTATTCCTGCAAGTGGGGAGCTAGATGAAAGTTTTGGTCAAGGATCTGGAAATGGTTCTAACAACGATGCCAGGGAAAAAAACCAATATGTGAGTCAGTATAATTTTACTACTACTATTGAAAAAATGGATATGGTAGTAGATTCTTCGGGTAGAATTCTTGTTGCGGGAACAGCTTGTGTAGATAGAAATTCAAATGGTAGTTGTGATTCCTCTATTGAATTGGATTTTATTATAGTCCGCTTTGATTCTTATGGCCTTATCGATAATAGTTTTGGTTCAAATGGAGTAAAAATTATAAATGTGAGCGATGTTGCATTTAATATTAACAAAAGGGATTGTGCGAATAGCCTTACCTTAGATAACGAAGGAAATATTTATGTAACAGGTTATACGCGTGATGGTTCTGACATTTCTTATGTGGCAGTGGTAAAACTAGATTCCAATGGAAATATAGTTACTAGTTTTGGTTCAAATGGTGTAAAAACTTTTCGACCAAACAATTCTTCTAGTAATTATGGAACAAAAATTTCTTTTTATCAAGAAAGCCTATATGTTGGGGGGTATTTCTGGAATGGTTTCTCTCGTTATGATATCTTTCTTACAAGGATGGATCTAAATGGTATAATCGATTCAAGTTTTGGTAGTAGTGGTTACTATATTTTTAATAGTGATAATCAACCTGATTATCTTTATTCTTTTGCAATAAAAGATAACTATATTTATATTCCCCATGTGAGGATAGATAATTCAGATAATATAGCTATTTCTATACGAAAACTTAATATGTCGGGTGTGGAGGTTTCTAGTTCTCCTTTAGACTGGGGTTTGTTTCGGGGAAGAGATATTTTACTTGATTCTGATAATAATCTCTATGTTGGCGGTTATGTATGTGAAGATAATAACAGAGATGGCTCTTGTGATGGCAAATATAATTTTAAAATTATGAAATTTGATTCATCTCTTAACTATATAACTTCAGAAATTGACTTTGGTCCTACATCTAATGCTTATGGTCAGTCGATTACCCTACAACCCGATGGAAAAATTCTTTTAGGTGGTTGGGCGAGTGACGCAGATCCCAATTATAATTTTGCACTTAATAAGAGTAGATTCCAATCTTATACTCGATCCAACTTTTGGTCCAAACCATGATGGAAAATTTACCTGGGATCATCAGGGAAAAGATGATCGATGTTATTCTATAAAAGTATTGCGAGATGGAAAAATTTTAATGGCTGGATATACAACAAATACTGATAATTCTCGAAACATAACAGTAATTGGAGTTCAATAATTTCTGGATTCCGAAACGGAATCCTTTTTTTGTTGGTTAACATTGTTAGGGTATATTTGTATTGACATTTTTATGTTTCTTTAATTTTTATGTTTATGATTCAAATAAAAAAAATTTTTTTAATGATTTTCTTGGGTTTTTTTCTTTCCCATTGTGGATATAACGAGATCCAAAGAAGAGACGAAGGGGTAAAAAGTGCATGGGCAGAAGTTTTAAATCAATACAAAAGAAGAAGTGATTTGATTCCCCAATTAGTAAAAGTCGTAGAAGCTTTTGCAATTCAAGAAAAAGAAGTATTGATAAAAGTTACAGAGGCAAGATCAAAAGTGGGTACAATTCAGGCTACTCCAGAATTGATTAATGATCCTCAAGCCTTTCAGAAATTTCAACAAGCTCAAGGAGAGTTAAGTTCAGCACTTCAGAGATTATTGGTAGTGGTAGAACAATATCCCCAATTAAAATCCGATGCAAATTTTAGAGACTTGCAAGCTCAGATCGAAGGCACAGAAAATCGGATTGCTGTTGCAAGAAGAAGATACATCGAAGCAGTTCAAGATTATAATATTACAATCAGAGTTTTCCCTAATGTGATTACTGCAAAAATATTTGGTTATGTGGAAAAACCCCAGTTCCAAGTAGAAAATCAAGCAGATTTAGAAAAACCCCCAGAAATTAAAATCAATACGGATAAAAAATAAAAATTCTTTTTAAAATTATGATTTTAGTTTGCGTTTACTTGATAGTAAATTCATTTATAAATGTTTGTGTTATAAATGATAGCAAATTTTTATAAAAAATCTTTTCTATTTTTTTTGATCATTTTAAGTAGTTGCGATCGAAAAAAAGATTTTTCTTCTGTTGCAATGAGTATTTTTGAATGTCAGTTTAAACAAAATTGTAATGGTCCTTCTTCTTTTGCTATGGTAGGGGATAGTTGGACAGATTTTGCTTTTGGATATACAATTGTAGAGGACTTATACGATCAACTTACTAATCATTATCAATTAAAAATTACAGCAATGAACTTGGCTGGGTTAACTTTGAAATTTGAATTAGAACAAAGAAGAGGATTCTTAAATGTAATTAAAGATGCTGGTCCGGAACTTGAATTTTTTTTATTAAGTATAGGAGGGAATGATTTGATCTTCCCTGTTTCTAGTTTTTCTACTCAAGGAGTTGATACAACGATTCGTATAAGAACAGCAGAAATTAAAAATCGATTAAAAGAACTAGTTTTTTATGGTAATCAATATAAAATTAATCTTTATGGGGGTAAGCCTATAAAATGGATTATCCATGGTTATGATTATCCAAATCCAGATTTTGATGATTCTTGTGTTTTAGATGCAATTTTTGCGGGTATGAGTCGCGAAGAAGCTATGACTATTTTAGAAAGAGCTGTTGAGCAATTAAATAGGGTGTATCAAGAACTTTCTTATGAAATTCCTTATTTTTATTATATAGATTTAAGAAAAACTTTAGGTGGGCCTCCTTTTTCTAATTCTAATTTTATGTTTGATTGTATACATCCGAATTCTTTGGGATTTGATTTATTAGCTAAACGTTATATAAGTCAATTAAAAATTATACAAAATTTATGAATTTATTTTTCAAAAAAATTTTATTATTTCTTGTTTTTTGTAGTGTTTTTTCTATTTATGCGAATCAATATTATTCAAATTTATATTTATTAGAAGAACATTTGCAGACTCGAGTAGGTTCTATTTATTTGTATAAAGAAAATTTTAAATCTGCGATTTCCAGAAAAGAGCAAACATTACTAATTTTTGGGGAATATAAGTTTTTAAATTTTTACAGTCTTTATTTGGGAATACCATATACGTGGAAGTGGGTGGAAAATTCCCAAAAAAGGCAGTATTTAGATTTTATAAGAATTGTTAATAAATTTCAATTTAGTTCGAAATGGTTTAATTTTTATACTGGCATTTTATTTGATTTACCAAGAAATCATAACAAAGCGGGGGATGTTCCAGAGGATCTAGGATTTGTTGAGCTATATTTTGGTTTGGGTTATTTTTATTCTTCTTTCATTGCTAAGATTTCGGTTCATTGGAATACACAAACCAATCAAAAATTCAAAGAAAAAACAAATCAAGAATTCGAAAAAAAATGGTTACTGAATGCATCTTTTGGTTATAAAATAAAAAATTTGTTTTTTTGGATAGAAAGTCAATACCAAAAGATTTATGATCCTAAACAATCTAAAGCTGAGTATTTTCTTTACGGTCCATCTTTTGGATATGAATTGTATAGTTTTCAAATTTCTTTTCTTTATTTATTTTATCCTAAAGATTCACTTTACGATAAAGAAATCAGATTACTGTTACAAAAAAGTATTGATTTTTAAATAATTTTTTTTAATATGCAAAAAAAATTCATTTTATCATATGGAGAAGTGATATGCCAATCAATTTACAAAAAACAATTATAGGACCTAAAGTAAAAATAGAAGGAAATATTACCTTAGAAGAAGAATTGATTATAGAAGGTAGAGTGATAGCAAATCGTATTGATGCGGGAAACAATCCTATTATAATTGGATTGGGAGCAGAAGTAGAAGCTGAACTTTATGGTAGTGAAATTATTATTTATGGTAAACTAAAAGGGAATAGTTTTGCCAAGAAAAAGATCATTTTAGGAGATAAAGCTACTGTAGATGGCGATTTATATGCACCTTTAATTGATATTGAACCAACCTCTTTTATTAATGGAAGGCTATATAAAAAATAATCAATTTTGTCAAATTTCACAAAATAATTTTTTTTAAATACTAAATTTTTAATATGCTCCTTTGGTATTTTTTTTGTTACTAACACCAGAGGAGCATAGGATGGGAAATATTAAATACAATAATCAAAATATTAACGAAATACAACCTTCTGAAGTACCGGAGGTTGTTCCAGTCATACCTTTGCGGAATGCTGTGGTTCTTCCAGGGGTAGTTCTTCCTATTTTTGTAGGAAGAATTGAATCAATCAAAATCATAGAGAATTTTCATAAGTCTGGTTCTATCATTAGCGTTTTTACTCAAAAAGATCCCGAAAAGGAAAAAGTAGAAACAAAAGAAGATCTTTTTCCTATTGGTTCTTTAGTAGAAATTCATAAAGTGATTCCTATGGGGGAGGGGGGATTTCAGGTTATTGTACAGGGAATTCAAAAAATTCAATTGATTGAATTTATAGACGATGATTCATATTCAAAAGTTAAAATTAAACCTATATACGAAATTAAAGATACAACAGAAGAAGATCTTTTTGAAATTCAAACTTATGTAATACGATATATTGAAAATAATCCTGCAATTCCAGACGAAGTGTCCCATTTTATTCGAAGGATCACAAATCCTTCTGCATTAGTAAATCAGGTAATCTTTTTTTCTAATAAAACTAACGAAGAAAAAATTGAATTTTTAAAAATCCATTCTGTTAAAGAAAAAATCGAATATACAAAGAAATATTTGTTAGACGAAACCCAACGTCTAATAATGGAAAAAGAACTTAGAGAAAAAATAGAGCAAGATGCATCAAAATTACAAAAAGAATTTTACTTAAGAAAACAATTAGAGGCTATCAAAAAAGAGTTGGGTGAGTCAGATTTAAGTGATGTAGACGATTTACACAAAAAAATATTAGAAAAAAAATTGCCTGAATATGCAAAAAAAGCTTTAGAAAAAGAATTTCAGAGATACAGAAGATTAATAGAAAGCTCTCAATCGGGAAATTTAGAAGCATCTCAGATTCGAAACTGGATAGAACTGGTTTTAGATTTACCTTGGAATGTAGAAGATCAAAAAGAACTTAATTTTGAGATTGATTTAGATTTAGCTCAAAAAATTTTAGATGAAGATCACGAAGGATTAGAGGAAGTAAAAAAAAGAATTCTTGAACATTTAGCAGTAGAAAAAAGAACAAAAAATTCAAAAGGTCCTATTTTATGTTTGGTAGGTCCTCCGGGTGTTGGAAAAACTTCTTTAGCAGAATCAATCGCAAAATGTTTAAATCGACCTTTAGTTCGTGCTTCTTTAGGCGGAGTTAGGGATGAGGCAGAAATTCGTGGACATCGTAGAACTTATGTAGGAGCAATGCCGGGAAAAATCATTTCCGCAATGAAAAAAGCGGAAACAACTTCTCCAGTATTTTTATTAGATGAAATTGATAAATTAGGTATTTCCTATCAGGGAGATCCTGCATCTGCATTATTAGAGGTATTAGATCCAGAACAAAATCATACTTTTGAAGATCATTACTTAGGTGTACCCTATGATTTATCAAAAGTTTTTTTTGTTGCTACAGCAAATCAAATAGATACTATACCTTTGCCTCTCTTAGATAGAATGGAATTGGTGATGATTTCTGGTTACACTATAGAAGAAAAGATGGAAATTGCAAAAAAACATTTAATACCAAAAATCAAAAAACAATACAATTTAAAAGAAAATGAATTTATCATATCGGATGAATCCCTAAAGAAAATTATTGAAAGCTATACAAGGGAAGCTGGAGTTAGAAATTTAAAAAGAAATTTAGAATCTATAGCAAGAAAATTGATTCTAAAGTTCGAAAAAGAAAAACACAGATTAGAAGATTATCAAATTCAAGTAGAAGATTTAAAAGAATTTCTGGGTAAAGAAAAATTTTATAAGGATATCAAAGAAAATATTGGAACCCCTGGAGTTGCTATTGGTTTAGCCTGGACTCCGGTAGGTGGGGATATTCTTTACATAGAAACTACAAGATATGATGGAAATGGAAATTTAAAACTTTCCGGAAGATTAGGAGAAGTTATGAAAGAATCAGCTCAGCTTGCTTTTACTTATTTAAGAGCCCACTCCAAGGAATTACAAATCGATGTTTCTTATTTTACTAAATATGATTATCACATTCATGTACCTTCTGGGGCTGTGCCTAAAGATGGTCCATCAGCCGGAGTTACCATTTTAATTGCTCTTACAAGTCTTTTAACTCAAATACCAATAACACAAAACATTGCTATGACTGGAGAAATTTCTTTGAGAGGAAAAATTTTACCTGTAGGTGGAATCAAAGAAAAAGTCTTAGCAGCAAGATCAGCGAAGATTGATTTAGTGTTCTTACCAGAGAAAAATAAGCCAGATTTTGAAGAAATACCTGAAGAAATTCGAGGAGATTTAAAAGTAGAATACTTTTCGGATATTATGGATTTATTAAAAAGAGTTTTTCCAGAACTTTTTAACAAAAAGCAATTGAATAGTCTTAATGATAGAGAAGGATGGTAGTTTTATTTTAAGATTTTTTCTACTTCTTGCCAAAATTCGTATGAATTCATTTTTGCTTTAAGAAAGTCAGCGATTAAAACTCGTATTGAATAAGGAAAAGCATTCCAATATTTTTCATACCAATTCGGTGTACTTCGTTTTAATTCTTCGACAGTTTTTTGATCCATTTTTCCTAATGAATAATCAATAAAATGTTGTACCATTACATAAAGGATTTCTTTTGGAAGATTGGTGGATGTTTTTTCTTCTGGTATGTAATATTCTAAAAGTGTTTTTAAATGCTCTTCACTTATGTTTGGTTCTTTTTCCAAAATTAATTGAGTAATAATCCTTTTTGCTAGGGCTTTTACGTCTATGGTATAAGAACCAGAAATTTTGGAACTAATTTCTTTAGCCATTTTTTGAAAATCGATATCTTTTAAAGAAAAAGGAGTTATTTTCTTTCGTTTTTCAAGAGCCATTTCTATACCAGATAGTTCTTCGGGGGTTGCTTTATTCAAAATATAATAAATTATGAATTCAAAATCAGAATGGAATTTCATATAAACAAAATTATAGTTGATATGAATATTTAAAGAATTTTTTTTTCTGTATGTATAATTTGATTCAAAACGAAATAGAAGAATCTTTACAAACTAAAAAAAAACTATTAGAACTATCATTAGAAGATATTTACTTAGCTTGTGGGTTAATAGAAAAGACCATTAAAAATAATAGAAAGATATTATTGTGTGGTAACGGCGGTTCAGCGGCAGATGCTCAACATATTGCTGCTGAACTCATTGTGCGATATAAAAGTGGGTATAATAGACCATCTATACCTGCTATCTCTTTAGTAACGGATACTAGCGTCTTAACAGCTTGTGCCAATGATTTTCACTATGAAGATATTTTTTCAAGACAAATTGAAGGTTTAGGTATGCAAGGAGATTGCTTAATTGCAATCACAACTTCTGGAAATTCAAAAAATGTTTTAAGAGCAATACAAACAGCTAAACAAAAATATCTAAATGTAATTTTATTAACAGGAAAAAGTGGAGGGATCATAAAAAAAGAATATCATCATCTTCTAGATGTTTCTATACATATACCATCAGAAGTCACTGCAAGAATTCAAGAATGTCATATTTTGATCGGGCATATTTTTTGTGAATATTTAGATCAGGTTTTATTTAAAAGAACTTTTGAAGAAAAGCTGTAAAGAGGGGGGACCTCCTTACGGCTATCCAATAGCTTCTTTACCTTTTTCTCCTGTACGTATTCGAATGACTTCTACTAAATCCGTTATAAAAATTTTCCCATCGCCAATGTTCCCTGTTCTTGCACCTTCTATAATTGCATTAATGGTAGGCTGGACATAATCTTCATTGACAGCAATTTGCAGGATTGTTTTTTTTAGTAAGTTTACTTCGTAGATAACACCTCTATAAGATTCATCATATCCTTTTTGTTGTCCTGCACCTAAGCCCGAATATACTGTCATTTTAGTTACACCAACTTTCATTAAAGCTGCTTTAACATCTTTTAATTTATAAGGTTGTATTACCGCTGTTATTAATTTCATATTACTCTCCTTGTTTTTATTCTACTGTAAAAATTGTAAAACCACTATAGGCTTCTTCTCCATGTTCACCAATATCTAAGCCTTTTAATTCTTCGTCTCTAGATACTCGAATTCCTATAGTATATTTTAGTATAGAAAAGAGAATGAACATTAAAAGAAATGCCCATAGAGAAATCACTACGGATCCTAATATTTGAATTCCTAAACTTTTTCCTTCTCCGAAAATACCTGTTGCAATTCCTCCCCATAATCCATTTAATCCATGCACAGGCCATGCACCAACTGGGTCATCAATTTTTAACGCATCTAAAAGTTTTACTCCTGCAATTATCAAAATTCCTGCAACAATTCCAATAATGATAGATTCTAAATTTGTAACTACATTGCAGTTTGCAGTGATTGCAACTAATCCTGCAAGAGCTCCGTTTAAAGATATGGTTAAATCGGGTTTTTTGAATAAAAGCCAGGTTCCAAAAAGGGCTGTAACCACTCCAGCCATCGCTGCTAAAGTTGTATTTACAGCTACTAACATTATGGCATGAACATTATCTTTGCCGTAGAGTGCTAACTGGGAACCAGGGTTAAATCCATACCATCCAAGCCATAAGATGAATACTCCTAATGTCGCTAAGGGGAGATTATGACCTGGCATTGGTTGAGCTCTACCTTCAGGATCAAATTTCCCAATCCTTGGCCCAAGTACAATGGTACCTGCAAGTCCTGCGAAACCACCGACAGCATGCACAATGATAGAACCAGCGAAATCATGGAATCCTTTTTCTGCTAACCATCCACCACCCCATTGCCAAAATCCACTAATAGGATATACAATACTTGTTATAAACAGAGAATAGATTAAATATACACTAAATTTTAATCTTCCTGCAACTGCCCCAGATACAATTGTAGCTGCTGTTGCTGCAAAAGCCACTTGAAACAAAAAACTAACTTGTGGGTGTAAAACAGCTTGTCCAACTTCTTCTGGAGATGTTTCGGGTATAAAAAAGCCACCAAATCCAAAAAAACTTCCTTTAAAGGCTTCTCCTGGATACATTAAATTATAACCAAAAAGATAAAAAGCTAAACCTCCTAAACAAAAATCAATCAGATTCTTAAAGAGAATATTCACTGCATTTTTGGCTGAATTCATTCCCGTTTCTACCAAAGCGAAACCTGCTTGCATCCATATTACTAATATCCCCGTAATAAATACCCAAAAATTATCAATGGCGTAAGCTGCTTCTGGATCCAGAGAAATCATTTTCTCTTGTGCAAATAAAGAATATCCCCACAAACCAAATATCCCAAAAAGGAACCAAAAAATTCTTTTACTATTTTTCATAGAAATTCTCCTTTTCTTATTGAATTACTAAAGCTTTTGCAATGAATATACCTTTAATTTTATATAAAAATTGTTAGAACTTTCCTCAAAATTTTTTCAATAATTTGTTTTTTTAATCATATTGCTTAAATATTAAGCAAAAGTTAAAAACTATTTTGCATAGTAAAAGGGCTCTAATACCGACGAATCTATTTTAAAAATTTTATATTTTTTAAATAAAAAAAAATTTATATATATTCAAATTTAAAAAAAATTGTATATCGAATGTTAAAAAAAAGGTTATAGAGAAATAAACATTAATGAAATTCCCTTTGTGGTTCTTGCAATGGAGTAGGTGTGTAATGTCTTAAATAAAAATTTAGATTTTCTGCTAGAATTTTTCTACTTTCTCCGGGCATAATAATTTGGGAAATAGAACCTAAAGACAATGCTTCTTTTGGATTCATCAATTCTTCTTCGTATCGATCAGATAATTTTTTCATTTCTTTTGCTAATAAAGCTTGTGCTTCTTCTTTTTTTCCTTGAGCTTCTAATTTTCTTACTTCTGCTTTTAAAGTTTTGATTTCTTCTTTATAAACGAATTCTTTTCCAGCTGGTCCCATAACTGCTACTCTTGCCGTTGGAAAAGCAAATACCATATCTGCTCCAACATGATAAGAATTGAAAGTAGCATAAGCACCTCCAAATGCATTTCTTATAATAACTAAAAATCTTGGCGTTCTTAAATCAATAATAGAATCAAGTAGTGCTCTACCTGCTTGGACAATTCCTCCCGCTTCTTGTTCTTTGCCGGGTAGAAATCCAGTTGTGTCTTCGAAAAAAATCATAGGAATGTTATATAAATTACAAAATCGAACAAATCTAGCACCTTTATATGCAGCATGAATATCAATCTGACCACTAGCTACCGCAGAATTGTTCGCCATAATTCCAACAACATGACCTCCAATTCTTCCAAAGGCACAAATCAAATTACGAGCCCTTGTTTTTTGAATTTCAAAATATTCACCATGATCTACGATATTTTGTATCATAAGAGTAATATCAAAAGGTGTGTTAAATCCTGTAGGAGAATTAAAAGTTTTTCTTAGTAAAATATCTTCTTCAAATATATATCGATCTATAGGATCACTAGTAGGATAATAGGGTGCAAAACTGTGGTTATTATCAGGCAAATAAGACAGAAGACGTAATGCTTTTCTTAAAGCACTTAGTTCATCAGTAGCAATCACATCTACTACACCGCTCTGACTGTGAACCTTCGGACCACCCAAATCATCCGGTGTTACTTCTTCTCCTAATACATCCTTAATTACCTGTGGTCCAGTTAAACCAAAAAAAGTATCTTGAGGTTGAATCATAAAAGATCCCTGTCTTGGCAGATAAGATCCACCTCCTGCATTATAACCAAACATTAACATAATACTAGGAACTACCCCAGAAATTTTTCTTAAAGCACAAAAAGCTTCCGAATAACCATCTAAACCACCAACACCTGCTGGAACATAAGCGCCAGCAGAATCATTCATTCCAATTAGAGGTATGCCTTTTTCTCCAGCTAAATAAATCAATCGGGCTAATTTTTCTCCATTGGTTGCATCCATTGAACCAGCACGATTTGTAAAATCATGTCCATATACCGCTACATCTCTACCATTGATATTGATGATTGCTGTAACAATACTTGCACCATCTAAGTGCTTTCCCCAGTTTTGATATAAATATGTGGGATGATTTTTAGTAAGTACTTGAATTCTTTCGAAAACTGTCATTCTGTTTTTGTGATGCTGTACTATAATTCTTGATACACCTCCACCTTGTAATGGTTTTTGAATTAATTCTTTCCCCATTTTTAATGTTTTATCATAGGGTGTATCTATAATGCTTTCTTTATTCTCTGCTTTCTTTTCAAAAAAATTTTCTAGAGTGGGTATTATATCTTTAGGCAAATTTTGTTTTAAAGGTTTTGTTTGAACAGCAAACATAAGGGTAAAAAATCATATGATTTTTTTTAGTCTAGTTTTTTTTTATTGATTTTACAAATACCATATTTTATTTAATATTAAAATGGAACCATTTATTCCACCAAGTTTTAACTTACCTTTACTCTGGACAGTAGATTTATTTTTTCCTATTTTAACAAAATTAGTACAAAATTTAGAATCCATTGAAATTTCCAATGAAGATAAACAATACATACGAACATTTAGAGATTCAAGATTAATTTATTGTAGTAATCATCCTTCTAACTCTGAACCAGTAGTTGCGTATTATGTAGCGAATGTAATGGGAACACGTTTTCATTATATGGCTTCACGCCAAGTATTTGATTGGGCAAATGGATTTGTTGGAAAATTTATACAAAATTTAGGAGCTTTTTCGGTTTTAGCTGGTACTTCGGATCGAGATTCAATAAAAACTGCAAGAAATATCCTTACACAAAAAGGAGGTAAATTAGCCTTATTTCCTGAAGGTGAACCAGTAAGTGGAGAAAATGACCATTTAATGCCATTTCAAAATGGAATTGTCCAGTTAGCTTTTTGGGCTTATGAAGATTTAATGAAAAATAATATCGAAGACGATATTTATATATTACCATCATTTGTCAAATATATATATACCGGCACTGATGCCCAAATAAAAGCTGAATTGCATGAATCCTTAAAAAAAATAGAACAAAAATTAAATATTGATCCAAAAAATAAAAATCTACTAAGAAGATTTCTGACGATTGGCAGAATGTTGTTAGAAAATGCAGAAAAAGAATATCAAATTATTCCAGAGAAAGAAAAAGGTTGGGACTATAGAATTGGCAGGATTCGGCATGAAATTTTAGATCGAATTGCCCAAAAATTCAATATTCAAGGTTATAAAAAAGAAAATCATGCAATTGATAAACTAAGATATATTTTAGCAATTTTAGAAATGAAGACAGTAAATTTTCCCGATCCTCGTTTACCCGAGATGACTCTAGAAGAATTAGAATGGGCAAAAAGAGAAAGTATGAAAGCTTATAATTTTATTAGTATTAACACAGAATACTTAATTTCTTATCCAACAGCAGAAAGAATGTATGAATGGTTAAAACATTTCGAAGAATATGTGTTTGGACGCTCCAGCCTAAGACCAAGAAAAGCTTTAGTAAAATTTGCAGAGGTACTTTCTATAAAAGATCACTACGAGATTTATAAAAGTTCAAAAAAAATTGCTATAAAAAAATTAACGGACGAACTAAGAAGAAGAATTCAGATACTTTTAGAAGATTCTAAAAAACTTACCAAACCTCTTGTTCGACCCTACGATATTGGTGATGATATAGTTTAATGTGTGCAAACTAAATATTGTGATTTTTTAATCATTGGTTCTGGAATTATTGGTTTAACAATAGCAAAAGTTCTTTCTGAAATTTTTTATGATCATTCTATTTTAGTTATAGAAAAAGAAAATACAATTGCTCAACATTCCAGCGGAAGAAATAGTGGAGTTTTGCATGCAGGATTTTATTATACAGAAGATTCTTTAAAAGCTAAATTTACCAGAGAAGGTAATCTATTCTGGAAGACCTATTGCTTAGAAAATCATTTAAAAATAAATCCCTGTAAAAAAGTTGTGGTATGCAAAACAGAAGAAGACTTACAACAGATGTATATTTTAAAAAAGCGAGGAGACATGTTTTCTGTGCCTTTGCAGATTATTGACGAAAAAGAATTAAAAGAAATTGAACCAAACGCAAAAACATATCAAAAAGCTTTGCTTTCTCCTTTAACTGCAACAGTGGATCCTTTCGAAATCGCAAACCATATTTACAAAAATTTGCAGAAAAACAATATAGAATTTTTATTCAAAGAACCTTACAGAAAGAGAAATAAAAATTTTATTTATACAAAAAATTATAAAATTTTCTTTAAGAAACTAATCAATTGTGCGGGTTTATACTCTGACTCCATCGCTAAAGATTTTGGATTAGCAAAAGAATATACAATCATTCCTTTTAAGGGGATTTACTTAGAATATATAACCTCAGATCTTCCGGTTCGTATTAACATTTATCCAGTACCGAATTTGAGAAATCCTTTTTTAGGAGTGCACTTTACTTATACAGTTGATCAAAAAATAAAACTGGGTCCAACAGCTATACCTGCATTTTGGCGGGAGCAATATTCAGGATTTTCGAATTTTAATATAAAAGAATTTTTACAAATTATCTTTTACGAAACAAAATTGTTTTTTCGAAATCAAAACTTTCGTAGTTTAGCTTTTCAGGAAATCAAGAAATATAATCATCATGTTTTTCTTCAATTAGCTCGAGATTTAGTATATAATATTGATTTTAATAATTTTAAAAAAAGCAAAAAATCGGGGATTCGTGCTCAACTTTTAGATTTAAGAACTAATTCTTTGGTTAATGACTTTATTATTGAGCAAAACGAAGAATCCTTACATATTCTGAATGCTGTTTCTCCAGCTTTTACCGCTGCTATTCCTTTTGTAAAATACGTAGTACAAAATTATTTACTGCGAAATTCAAATATTTAGTTTACTTGACATTTAAAAAAATTAAAAAAAATGAAGTTATGTTATTAGAAAAATTGAAACAAGAATCTTTGCAAGCAAGAAAAGAAAAAAACCAGATTAAATCTAGTTTGTTATCTACAGTACTATCTCAAGTAAAATTATTGGCAATCGATGATCATCATAGAGAACCTACAGATCATGATGTGATTCAAGTTGTAAAAAAATTTTTAAAAAATATAGAAGAAAATATTCAGCTTGGTGAACAAGGGAGGCTTACTAGCGATGCTTATGAACAAGCCTTAAAAGAAAAAGAAATTTTATTGGAATATTTACCCAAACAACTCTCTGAAGAAGAACTCAAAGAAATTATCCGTAAAAGTAATGCAAAAAATATTGGAGAAGTGATGAAATTTTTAAAAGAAAACTATCCTGAACAATACGATGGAAAATTAGCTTCTAAACTTGCTAAAGAACTCTTAGGCTAAAGTGAACTTACAGTCTTTTTTAAAAAAATTACAAAATACACTTGATCAAGAAGATATAGTTCAAGATCCAGAAGAGATTAAAGCTTATAGTTTAGACAGAACTAAAGACTTTTCTTCAGGAGGATCCTTACTATTATTTCCTAGAGATGTATCTCAGGTGCAAGAAATTATCCTATATGCAAACGAAGATAAAATTCCTTTAGTGCCTAGTGGTGGTAGAACGGGATATTCAGGAGGTGCTGTTGCATCGAATCACGAAGTGATTGTTTCTTTAAAAAAAATGAATCAAATTGTGGAGTTTGATTCTACCTTACCTGCTATAACAGCTGAAGCGGGAGTGATTACAAAAACCTTACAAAAAGAAGTAGAAACTAGAGGATATTACTTTCCGATAGATTTTGCTTCTTCTGGCTCTTCTATGATTGGTGGAAATATTGCTACAAATGCAGGTGGAATTCGCGTAATTCGTTACGGACCAATAAGAAATTGGATTTTAGGTTTAGAAGTAGTAACGGGCAAAGGAGAAATACTCAAATTTATAAGCCATTTATTTAAAAACAATACAGGATATGATTTAAAACATTGCTTTATAGGTTCAGAAGGTACTTTAGGAATTATTACCCAAGCTACTCTTTTAGTTACTAAAAAACCAAAAGATTCAATAGTATATTTATTTGCTTTTTCTGATTTAAAATCTGTACTGATATCTTTAGAAATATCTAAAAAAGTTTTAGAAGGAATCTTGTGTTTTGAATTTTTTGATAGTTCTTGTTTAAGGTTAGTTTGTAATCGTCACTCTTTGTCTTATCCTTTCGAAGAGTTAAAAAACAAGGAATGTTGGTATGTTTTGTTAGAGATAGAAAAATCAGAATATATTCATGATGATCTTTTTGAAAATTTTTTAAATGAAATTTATAATACTAATTTACTAAATGCAACTTACTCTGATATAGAAAGTAAAAAAAAAGAACTTTTTCGTTATAGAGAGGATATAAGCGAAGCTGTGGCAATGTCAGGAAAATTTCATAAAAATGATATTTCTCTACCGATCAAATGTATTGATGATTTTGTGAATGAATTGAAAGAAATCGTAATACAAAACTTTAGTGATTTTAAACTTTTTTTGTTTGGACATTTAGGGGATGGGAATATTCACATAAATTTACTTGCCGATTCTCTTTATGATGAAAATCTTTTTAAAGAAAAGATTTCTGTATTTGATGAAATTCTTTACAAAAAAATATTTGAATATAAAGGCTCTATTAGTGCAGAACATGGAATTGGTCTTTTAAAAAAGAAATTTTTACCTTATTCAAAAACAAAAGAAGAAATCAATTATATGAAAGAAATCAAAAAACTTTTTGATCCTAACTGTATCTTAAATCCAGGAAAAATTTTCGATTTATAACTCTTCTTTATGAAGGGAATGAATAAAAATCTTTCTTTGATTAAAAAATTGTTCTTTTTTGTCAAGATAATGTTTCCATACGCTCATTTCCTCTTGTTGTAAAAGTTTTAAAAAGTTTTCTATAAAAGAATTGGAATTTTCTTTTAGTTCTTTTTGAATCATATAAAGATCTATTAAAAGACCTATTAAATCTTGTAATTCTTTAAGTTCTTGAATAAAAATTTTAAAATCTAAGTTTGTTTTGTAAAATTCATTAAACAATTCTAAAAAATATCGTGTTTTTTTGATTTCTTTTCTAAAATGATGAATTTGTAGAATATCATAATTGTTTTCGTACCAACATTTATCTGAAAGTAGTTGATAAAATTTAGAAAGACATAAAAATTGAATTGAAAATTCTTTAGAACTTGAAATATTAAAATTTTTCAATTCAATATTTTCTAAATGATTGAAGAAATTTTTTTTTAAAACCTTATATTCTTTAGATGTAATAAATTCTAAAAAGTCTTTATAAAATTTTTTTCTTTTATATGTTAGATTTTGCTTTAAAGATTCTATTTCTTGATAAAGTTTCGTATCCATTGGAAAATTTGTAAAATCTTTTGTTACCGTTTCAATTTTTTTTTGAATAACGTCATAATCACGAATGTTTCCAGAAATTTTAAAAACTTTTTTTAAAGTTTTTAAATATCTCCGTTTTATTGGAATTTGTTTTTCAAATACTTCTAGAATTGAACGAAGCCTTCGTATTGCTATTCGAAAATTATGAATTATGCTTTCTTGATCGCTTTTCTTGAGTTGTTTTTCTGTTTTCTTGATTTTTTTTATAATTTTTTTAATTCTTATCTGTAATATTTTTTGTAAAAAATTTTCCATAACTAATAAAATAAATTAAACCGAAGGCTAACACCTACTAATAAAAAACCAATAGATAGAAGATTCACTGCAAAAATATGTAATCCTAGAAGTAGAAGATTGTCATGGGTAAGATTTGGTATCACTCTAAATCTTGCATGTAAAGCTAAAGGAATTAGAATTAATAATAGAATAATTTTTAATAAAAAATGTCTACCATAATAATTGTTCCAATCGAAAAGTAATGAAAAATTTTCTACTTTAAGGCTAAACATAATCACACCAGTAATGATTTGTAATATTAAAGATGGAATTCCAATTTTCTCGTAGATTGATTCAAAATTCAAAAGAAATTGAGAATTTTTTTCTTTGATAGCTTTTGGTAAAATACTTATCAAAAGAATCAAATGCCCACCAATCCAGATAGTTGCAAAAATTAAATGTAAAACTATCAAAGTAATATACATATTTTACTCCCGAAAAATCAAAATTAACGCAACATAACCAATACCTATGATTATCTGACTCCATCCAATGATTTGAGCTTTTTTAATTTTTTGATGAATCACAAAATAATACAACAAATACATTGAAAAAAGATATAAGATCATGACTAAAAACATATAAAGATTTATTAAAAAATAAAAATATAAAATAAGACTATAAAATATACTGGTAGCTAAAATATACCAGAAAAAATCTTTATTATTTGTTTTTTTTAAAATTGCTAAAATTTCTCTTGTTAGCAAAATTGAAGAAATGTTTCTAAATCCTAAGATAAGGATTATAAAAACTATTGTATCTAAAGAAAACTCTAAGGTAGAATTCATACTTATTGCAAAGAGAACGGGAATCATTGAACCAGCTAATTCTACAAAAATATGTTGATAGTAGCCAATGATTTCTAAATAGACCAGAGAAGCTCCTAATAGTAAGCTAACAACAATCCAGATCCAAAAATTATACAATGAATTTTGATATACATAATAAATTATTGCTATGTATATCGAAGAAAAAATCACACATATTAAAAAGGATACATATTTTCTTAAAATCATTCTTTTGTGGTATACATCTTGTAAAAATATTTTAAAAGCTTGCTTAAAAAATGGATTT
Source organism: uncultured bacterium (assembly GCA_937928085.1). Taxonomy (GTDB): domain Bacteria; phylum Spirochaetota; class Leptospiria; order Leptospirales; family Leptonemataceae; genus SKYB61. The sequence continues at coordinate 55,113 of CALFVU010000008.1, forward strand.
AGTAAAAGTAAAAAAACAATACTAAAACTAATACCCAGATGGTTGTGATATGATAAAATAAAACCAAATAGAATAGATTCTAGAGTAAAACCCCAAATCCCGTGTTCAGGAGGAATGAAAATCGGTTTCCATCGAATATGTTTTAATTCTTCCCAATAGTTTTGTAAGTACATTAAGTTTATAAAAATCCAAGCTTTACCTTAGGCAAATGAATTTATAGCAATTCCTTAAAAAAAACTTAATTCAATCTAAAAATTATAAAATTTAATTTACTTAAAAAATATTTTTTATAGTTTGAATTTTTTTCAAGGCAAAATTAAAAAAAAATAATTAACCATCAACTTACGGTTCATATATGCCTTAATATAATTTGATTATTGGATTACCATATTTTAAAAAGTTTAAATTCGAAATTGAATAGAACGATTTTTAATGAATTTTTGTTTTTTTTGAGAGCATTGATTGATTCAAAAATTAGATAAAACTATTTCGAGATAAAAATAGAAATTTGCAAAGTTAAACTCCCGTTTAAGCTAGATACGAATATAACATGTTAATAGCACAACATTATAAAGAATTAATTTAAAAAATAAACCTTCTTAAATTTTAGACAAAAAACAAAATGAATTCAAAATAAAAAATCATTTTTTTATGATTATTATAAGGCTTTCTTTATTTTAAAAATTGATTGTATTTTTTTCTTAGAAAAAATGTCATTTAATGGAGAAAGCGTTATCGATTCCGTATGGTTTTGAATATTTCGATATAGAAAAAAGCAAGAAATATTTTGAATATAAAAAAAAATTAGAATCAATTTTTAGTAAACATAATATTTTAGAGTTTATACCTCCGTTGATGGATTATAAAGAATTATTTATGATTTCTTCTAAAAAAGGTATAAATTCTAATACGTTTTTTAAAGAAAAATTTTTCGAGACAAAAGATTCTAATGGTGATTTTTTAGTTATTCGCCCAGATATTACTATAATGGCAATGAAGTCATATATTTATCAAAAAGAAAAAATTTCTTCGGTTCAATTTTATTATATTCAACCTGTGTATAGAGACTATCCGATGGGTTCGGGGTTTTATCGAGAAATCTTACAGATAGGAGTAGAGATGATAGGAAGTTTTTCAAATAGAATTAAGAACATGTTTTATTTATTAAAAGAAATCATGCAAATTTTCTATAATGATTATACGATTGTTTTTAGTAATAGTGTATTTATGAATTCTTTATTAAAATATTTACCAGAGGAAAGTAGACAGAAATTACTAGAAGCTTTTTATTTTAAAGACTTAGAAAAGATAGTTCAAATTTGTAAAAATAATTCTATTTCTTCAGATCTAATGAAAATCTTATTAGAAATCCCTATGCTTATAGGCACCAAAGAAATTCTTGGTGAATATAAAATTTTACTAAAAAATTATCCTGACTTATTCAAAATAGTTCAAGAAACGATTGATTCTATAGATGATGATGTTATGTTTGATTTTGGTTTAGTTAAAGAATTTAATTACTATACTGGAATCATTTTTGATGGTTATTTGAATGAAAATAATAAAAAAATAATCAGTGGTGGGATTTATGATAATTTTTCTTTACAATTTTCGAATTGGGAAATTCCTTCTTGTGGTTTTGCAATCAATTTTACAGAATTATTAAATCAATCATAATTATGGAGAATGTATGAGTGTAACGGTAGTCATAGGAGCTCAATGGGGCGATGAAGGAAAAGCAAAAGTGATCGATTATTTAAGCGAAAAAATTGACATCATTGCCAGATATCAAGGTGGTGCTAATGCGGGACATACGGTAGTTGTAGATCAAAAAAAATTTATTTTTCATTTAATTCCAAGTGGAATTTTATATCCAAATACTATATGTGTGATTGGTAACGGTGTTGTTGTTGATCCCGATGTACTTATAAGCGAAATGGAGAATTTAAAAAAAGAAAACATTCAAATAGAAAATAGAATTTTTATTTCCGATGCAAGTCATATTGTTTTACCTTTCCATAAAATCATTGATGAACATAAAGAAAAGCAAGCTGAAAATCATAAAATTGGAACAACAAAAAGAGGAATTGGAATTTGCTATGCGGATAAAATGTTAAGAATTGGAATCCGTATAGGAGATCTTTTTTATCAATTAGAAAGTAAATTATCAAATCTTGTTAATCTAAAAAATAAAGAATTGGAACTTCTTTATCATCTTAAGCCATTAGATTATGAGAAGATATATATAGACTTAATAGATTTTAGAAAAAAAATAGAATCCATGGTAATACACACACCTTCATTTTTCGAAGCATCCATAAAACAAGGAAAGACTGTTTTATTAGAAGGTGCTCAAGGAACAGCTTTGGATATAGATCATGGAACCTATCCATATGTAACTTCTTCGAATACAACTATTGGTGGGGCTTTGTCCGGAACAGGGATTTCTTATCGTCACATAGAAAATGTATATGGAATTTGTAAAGCTTATGTTACGAGAGTAGGAGAAGGTCCATTTCCAACAGAACTTAAAGGCGAAGAGGGGAATCGTTTAAGAGAATTGGGTGCAGAATATGGTGCTACAACTGGAAGACCTCGAAGATGTGGCTGGTTTGATGTGGAACTAATCAAACATTCAGGTCGAATTAATGGCTTAACAGGTTTGGTACTTACAAAAGTAGATGTTTTATCTTATTTCGAGACGATTCCTGTATGTGTGGGATATGAATTCTTTGGGAAAAAAATTGATTACTTCCCTAGTTATGGTTTAGAAGATTGCATACCTATTTATGAATATTTGCCCGGATGGAAAGAAGATATTTCTAGAATCAATCGTTGGAGTGAATTACCTAAAAATTGTAAAACTTATATAGAAAAAATTCAAGAATGGACAAATATACCCATTAAATTTGTTTCTATAGGCCCGGGAAGAGATCAAACTTTAATGTTATAAAAAAAGTGTTCAAACTTTTATTAAAAATTGCCGTATAATAATTTATGAAAGATCTAACAAAACTTTCTAAAAGAAAATTCGAAAAAAAACTTATTCAATATATTGAATTACGTGGCATCGATATTTCTTTATGTTTAGAAGATGGTAACGTTATCCATTTGAATAAAAATAGATATTTTAAGGAAGGATACATTATAAACTATCCTAAAAAAGGTGTCGAAGAAAAAATTCCTATTAGCAAAGTAAAAAAAGCAGAATTTTATATTGCTTAGTATAACGAAAAAGTTTTACTGTTTATTTTTTAATACTAACTGTAAAAGTTCTGATTCTTGGGGAGTAATATATTTTTTATTAAGTAAATCTATAATGATCAATTCTTGAATTTCTTGCGTCTCTGGAAGTAATACTTCATAGATTTCGTTTAAAATTTTTTCTCGTTTTATTTTGACTGGTAAAGGTGTTTTGTTTAGGTTAGAAATAATTGTATCGAGTCCTTCCCCTAATCTTTTTACAATCTCTAAATATTCTAGTTTTTTTACGATTTTCTCTGGGAGATAGTCAAAAACTTTTTGTATATCGTTTTTAAGATACATATAAAATTTTAATTCAAATAAATCGGAAGGAATAAGTTGTAATAATTCAGGATTGTTTTTAATGGTGAATTCTAATAAAATCTGTTTTACAGTGTCAGAAGTGTAGATCATCAAAATAGGAATTACTATTGGTTTTTTTTTCATTATAAGTTCGAGTAATTCATAAAATTGATCTTTTTGGAAATTGTACAAATAGTTAAATTTGATCAAAAACTCCCTTCGTTTTTTTCTCTTCCATAGCGTTTCAATGGAGTTTTTGATTTCTTCTGTGATTATTTTTTTTGATGTATTTGGATTTTGAATATAATCTAATTCGTCTAATAAAAAGCTAATTGTTGTTAGTTCTTCGAAACTTTCTCCTTCAGATCTGAATTCTCCAAGAAGTAAAAGCCTTATTTCTTCTTCTATTAAATAAAATATTGAATTTTTAGTAAGTTTATTGATTAATTGGCTCGAAGTATGATGATCTAAAATATTAAGAAGATAGATAAGGACACTACTATATTTTTCAGAGAACTTTTCTAAAATAGAATCTGGAAGTTCTAAAAACATTCGAGATGTTTGTTTTAATTTTAAAAAATTTAAATCCTCAAATATTTTATCTATATCGATTTTATTATTTTGAATCATATACGTTTATATATTTATTTTATATTCCCCCTCTATTACTGAAAAATGACAACATTTTTTTTAATCATATTTGTCAAAAAAAAAATGCTATAAATTTTTATTATAGTAGTTAGGATTTTTATACTTTACAAATGAAAAGTACTTGATTTTTGTATAGTGTTAGAATTCCTTTAAAATAATGAACCATCAAAAAAATTTTACCCATCTACATTTGCATACTACGTTTAGTTTGCTTGATGGAGCTATAAAAATTTCCGATTTGATGAATTATTGTAGAACTTACGGAATGGATGCAGTTGCCATTACAGATCACGGCAATATGTTTGGGGTTATACAATTTTATCAAGAAGCAGTCAAAAATAACATAAAACCCATTATAGGAAATGAATTTTATATTGCACCCGGAAGTCGTAAAGAAAAAAAAATTATGGAAAACCTAGCAGATGGTAATAATTATCATTTAATACTCTTAGCAAAAAATCTTACCGGATACAAAAATTTAATTAAATTAACATCGAAATCATATATAGAAGGTTTTTATAGAAAACCGAGAATCGATTATGAACTTTTAGAAGATCATAGCGAAGGTTTAATTTGTTTAACTGCTTGTTTGGGTGGAGAGATACAAAGAAAAATTTTATCTGGAAATTTTCACGAAGCTGAAAAATTAGCAAAACGATTAAAAAATATCTTTGGAGATGATTTTTATTTGGAAATTCAAAATCATAACTTAAAAGAAGAAGAAATAGTTGCCAAAGGAAATATACAAATCTCTAAAAAATGGGATATTCCATTAGTTTTAACAAATGATAGTCATTTTTTAACAAGAGAGGATCATCAAATTCAAGATATTTTATTACGCATTAATCAAAAAAAAACTATAGATGAACCTTTGGATTTTGGATTTAATCAAGAATTTTATGTAAAAACACCAGAAGAAATGTTCGTTTTATTTCCGGAGATTCCTGAAGCATTTTATAATACTCAAAAAATTAAGGAATCTATTGAACTTAGTTTTGAATTTGGTAATCCTTTACTTCCCCAGTTTAAAGTTCCACAAGGTTATACTATTAATTCGTATTTAAGAAAATTAGCAGAAGAAGGATTAAAAAAAAGATATAAAAACTTAACTTTAGAAATCAAAGAAAGATTTGAATTTGAATATAAAGTGATAACCGAAATGGATTTTGGAGGTTATTTTTTAATTGTTCAAGATTTTATTAATTGGGCAAAGAATCATGGCATACCTGTAGGACCAGGTAGAGGTTCTGCAGCTGGATCACTTTTAGCTTATTGCCTTGGAATTACAGAAATTGATCCTATACGATATAATTTACTTTTCGAAAGGTTCCTGAATCCCGAAAGAAAAGAATTGCCCGACATTGATGTGGATTTTTGCGTAGAAAGAAGAGAAGAGGTAATCAACTATGTTAAAGAAAAATATGGGAAAGAAAATGTAGCCCAGATTATCACATATGGTAATATGGCGGCGAGAGCTTGCTTAAAAGATGTGGCAAGAGTTCTTAAAATGCCCTTTTCTGAATCAAATCGGCTTACGCAAGCAATGCCCGATGTTTTAAAAATAGACTTGCAACAAGCATACGAAGAGTCCTCTGAATTTAGAAAATTAGTGGAGAAGAGCGAATTACATAAAAAAGTTTTTGAAATAGCAAAAAAACTTGAAGGAAATTCAAGACAAACAGGTGTGCATGCAGCGGGTGTAGTAATTGCTCCCGAACCTTTAGAAAACTTATTACCTCTGGCAACAGTTGCAAATCCTAGAGATAAAAAAGAAAGAATTTTGGTTACCCAGTTTGATATGAATACCTTATCTACTTTAGGATTAGTAAAAATGGATTTTTTGGGTTTAAGAAACTTAACTGTAATTCAAAATACTTTGAAACTAATTCAACATAGAAAAGGAATTAAAATTGATATAAATCAAATCCCTTTAGATGATAAAAAAACTTATGATTTACTAAAAACTGGAAAAGTAAAAGGAATTTTTCAATTAGAATCTTCTCCCGGAATGAAGGATTTTGTGATTCGCATGCAACCTGAAAAGTTCGAGGATTTAATTGCTTTGATTGCTATGTATAGACCTGGGCCTTTACAAACTGGAATGGCGGATTCTTATATAAATAGAAAAAAAGGCATAGAAAAAATTATATATCCCCATCCCGATTTAAAAGAAATCTTACAAGAGACTTATGGAGTAATTTTATATCAAGAACAGGTAATGCAAATTGCTCAAAAAATTGGTGGCTTTACTAAAGGACAGTCCGATACCTTAAGAAAAGCAATGGGAAAGAAGATAGAATCTAAAATGCAAGAAATGAAACTTTTATTTTTAGAAGGTGCAAAACAAAAAGGATATGATTTAAAATTTGCAGAAGATCTATATGATCAAATGTCAGAATTTGCGAAATATGGTTTTAATAAATCACACTCTGCTGCTTATGCAATGATTGTATATCAAACTGCATATTTAAAAGCAAATTATCCGATGGAGTTCATTACCGAAGTGCTTAATAGCGAGATTTCTAAAACAGAAAAACTAATTCCTTATATCTATGAATGTAAAGAATTAAACATAAAAATACAAAAACCTGATATCAATCAATCAGAAAAATTCTTTAGTATAGAAAACGAATCCACTATTCGATATGGATTAGGAGCAATTAAAAATGTTGGAGATGCCATAATAGACAATATTTTATTAAATCGTAAAAGATTAGGAAAATTTGAAAATTTTATAAATTTTTTAGAAAATATAGATTTAAATTTATGTAATAAAAGAACGTTAGAATCTCTTATTCTTGCTGGTTGTTTTGATAGTTTCTCTTATCCTAGAAAAGGTTTAGTAGAAGCTTTAGATGATTTTATTGATTATGTAAGAAGAAAGCAACAACTAAACAATTTTCAACAAAATGAACTTTTTTTAGATATTCAGGCTTATTCGTCAGAGCCTAAAATTTTCCAAGTCGAGTATGAAGAAAGTGAATTTTTGAGAAATGAAAAGGAAATACTGGGTATATATTTTAGTGGTCACCCTTTGGATAAATATAAGAATATCATAGAAGCTATTCAAATTCAACCAATAGAAAAATTACTACAATTCTCTTCTAGTCAAAAAATACAAATTTGTGGAATCATTCAGGATTTAGAAGTTAAAAATAATAAAAACAAAAAAGAATTTGCTAAATTTTATTTACAAGATTGGACTGGAATTGTGAATTGTTTGGCTTTTTCTAATGTATTAGAACAATACCGAGATTTATTAGTGGAAGATAATATAGTGCTTATAGAAGGCAACTTAGATGTAGACGAAGAAACAGAGCAAACTACTGTAATTGCAGAAAAAATTTTTGAACTAAATAAAACTGTATTAGAAAAAAAATTAGATAAAACTTTACACATAACGATAAGTAAAGAGCATTTTCAGATAGAACAAATTCATAATTTAGAAAACTTGATTAAAAAAAATAAAGGTAATATTCAGATTTTTTTTCATATTGTATCCAAGAAAAATAAAGAGAAGGTAACTGTAATCAAAGCTCATGATTCTTTTTCTATTAGTTGGAACGAAGCTTTAATAGAAGAAATCAAAAAACTTCCCGGGGTAGAAGGAACTTATCTATCAATAGGAAAAGAGATTAATAAGGTTTAGGCCAATTTGGAGGTAAAGAATCATCGATAGGTTTTACATCTGGCTCTTTAGCTTTTAGTTTAATAAAAATTTCTTCAAATACTTTACCATCCCAATAATTTTCGTAAAACAGTTTAATTAAAGTATTTTTATTTTCTTTGTTGATAAATTGAAGATCTACTAATCTTCTACCCGGAAGGATATACATTCGAAATCCCAATTTTCCATCTGTAGCTTCGTTATAATTTTTTATGATCTGAAATTTAACTTTACTTTCACCTAACACATCAACAAATTTAGGAATAAATTCTTGTATAGGACCATCATATTGAAAAATTCTTGTTTCTGCAAAGGCTAAAGAAGAACTTAAAAGTAGTAGTAGGATGAATTGTTTTTTCATAGTTTTAATTTCGGCGTTTAGTAAAAAAACTTTATGATTTCTTTTGCTTTTTAAAAAGAATAAGAATTATATAAAACATTATAAAAACAATCAGCCAATAATTTCCTATTTTTGAATATATTGTTTTAGTTTCTGAGTGGATTGGTAAATCATAAATTTGAAAATCCTCAACTTCTTGTTTTGTAAGAGTTTCTCCATATATCGGTTTTATAAAATCTCCAGTTAAATCAATTGCTGCACTTACTCCGCTGTTGGTAGAACGTATCATAGCTCTTCGTAATTCAATAGAACGTACTTTTGCTAAACTTAAATGTTGATAACTTTCTATAGTTTTTCCATACCATTGATCCTGTGTGATATTTACAATAAAATCAATTTGATGATTTGAATGATTAAAAAAATCTCTTACATATTCGGGCTGTATCACTTCGTAACAAATTAAAGGCATAAAGTAACCATTAATTATGAATTCTCTTTCTTTAAAAAATTCTTGTATTTCTTTTTCTTTCGAAATAACATCTAAAGGGGAAAAATGAAATATTTTTCCAGGGCCTGAATTTTTTATTGAATAAGGTATAGATATAAATTCTTTTCCTTCCTCGAATCTACTATAACGAACGGATTCAGGTATTAAGGAAATAAGACCTGTGCTGTCAAAAAAATCCGAAAAAGGAATTGTTTCTCCAAAAGCAATTAATTTTCTTTTGTGGTAATTGATTTCTCGAGTTCCTCTTCTCGAAAATAGAGTAGAAGAATTATACGTATAAATTTTCTTTTTTGATGGTATGAGTTCATAATAAAATTCATTAAAAAAAACTTCTGCGTTAAATTCCGCATTAGCTTTTAAAATCAAATATTCAAAATAAGGATGATACAAATTCATATTAAATGTAATCGGATTTTTTTGAGTTGTAAAATAGGGAACAGCAGATTCAGGCAGAACAAAAAGCTGGATGGATTGTTCACCTTTTTCGTAAGCTTTTTGCATAAGAGTTGGTATTTTTTGTAGCATCAGAGTTTCCAAAATCTCATTCGTAACTTTATTTTCTCCGTATTTTTCTAATGGGGCATTAGCTTGGATCGATGCAATTCTAATTTTTTGACTTTCTTTGCTTATATTTTTGTATCTATAATATTGAATTGCACCGTAAAGAACAATTAGAACAAATAAAATTCCATAAAAAAAATAAATTTTAATAAATTTTTTATTTTTATAAAAATTTTTTACTTTAAAGAAAAGTCTAAAGATTTTATACAGAAGATAAGAAAATAAAATATAAAAAAACGTTATACCATGAATCCCCAGTATTTCTGCAATTTGAGAAATATAAACATTTTGAGTTAATAAATTCCCCCAATACCAATTAAACACTTGTGGTGTAGTCAGATCGATAATTGTGATTACAAGAGGTACCAAAAGAAAATTATGATATCGAAAAATTTGAAATTTTCTTTTTATGATAGTAAAAAAAATCAATGTAAAAGGTATTTTTAAGTTTAATAAAAACGAATAGGGCACAAAAAGAAAAGTAGCAATCAAAATGGGAATTCCACCATATTCTACAAATAAATGTATGATCCAATAAAAAGCAAAAATACATAAACTGAAAGCTAACAAAAATGAAATAAGAAGTATTGATTTTAAAGATTTTTTGTAAAATTCATCTATAAAATAAAACAAAAACCCCAGAACTATCCATCGTATAACTGGTATGTGAAAAGGTTCAATAGATAAAGTAGAAGCTATACCAAAAAGAATAGACAAAATCAAGTAAAAAAAAAACTTTTTCATAATGGGACCGATAACAAAAATGCTTTTTAACGAAGTCCACTCTTTCATTTACCTTTATAAAGAAAAGCCTTTTCAACTTTCTTCTGGCAAATTCTCTAATTATTATTTTAATTGTAAAAAAATTTTAATGAATCCTAAGTATTTGAGTTTAGTGGTTCAGGCTATATGCGAAGAATTGATTCCAAAAAATCATATTCCAGTCCCCGAAGCAGTTGGTGGTCTTACTTTAGGAGCGGATCCTCTTTCTTATGCAATCTCTTTATATTATTGGAATCAAGGGATTCTATGTTATCCATGTGTTGTAAGAAAAGAAACCAAAGAACATGGGATCCAAAAGCGGATCGAAGGAGAACTCGAAAACTTTAAAGAAGTAATTGTAGTAGATGATGTAATAACAACAGGAGCATCTACATTAAAAGCGGTTCAAGCATTTCGAGAAGAAGGGAAAATTGTTCGTTATAGTATTTGTATCATTGATAGAGAAGAAGAAGGAAAAGAAGAACTTCTTCGAAATCATATTCAAGTTTTTAGTTTATGGAAGAAAAGTGATTTTATTAATTAAATAGATTTTAGTAAATTTGGTAATGTGCTTTCGTATAGTTCAATTGATTTCGAAATATCTGCTTTAAAAACACCAAAATCCATTGTGTTTCTTTTTACAATTCCCAATAGATAATATGGTAATTGAAATTTTTCCAATTTTTCCAAAACTTTATTTTTATTAGATTCTACAAAGCTTATGATTACAGAAGCACTAGTTTCTCCAAATAAAATCAAATCCCATCTTAAATGTTTTTTGTAAAAATCATTTAATGTCTCTGGCTGGAGTTCAAATCCTGTAAATTCTTTTTTCCAGCTATTGTATGCTATACGAAATAAAGCTATCGCAAGACCACCTAAAGATAAATCTGCCGCGGAACTTAACAATTCTCTTTGATAACATTCATGTAAAAATTTTACTATAGAGACCTCTGTGTTTGGAAATACTCTAGGAATACTTCCTGTAATTTTTTTTTCTATTAGATATAAATATTCAGAACCGCCAAATGTAGGTTCAAATTGACCAATTAAATAAATCAACTGGGTTTCTTCTTTAGGAAGAAAAAAAGGAGAAATAGCTTTGGAAACATCTTCTAAAATTCCTACCATACCAATTGTTGGTGTTGGCAGAATTGCACCTTCGTCACTTTCATTAAAAAAAGAAACATTACCACCTGTTACTGGAATTTGTAATGCCAGACACGCAGAAGTAATACCTTTTACCGATTGTTCAAATAAATAATAATTTTCTGGTTTATAAGGATTTCCAAAATTCAAGTTGTTAGTAATTCCAATAGGTTCTGCTCCACATACACTTACATTTCTTGCACTTTCAAAAACAGCTAATTGAGATCCATAAAAAGGATCAAGATAAACATATCTTGGATTGCAATCAGTGCTTACAGCGATACCTTTTTTTCTTATTTTTTCTTTTTGTTCTTCTGTTAAAGTAATAGTTTTCTGAAAGTTATAATTTGCAAGTTCCAGATCTTCTAATAGATTAACTGGAATTCGAATTAATCCTCCTTGTCCACCCGGACCTTGAACTCTTACAAGCCCTACTTCTTGATCATATTGTTCATAAATAAAACGTTTTGAGGATATATTTGGGGAGGAAAGAAGTTGATAAAAAAGATTTTGTAAATCTGGAATTTGTGGTGGTGGAAAAGAAAAATTCCATTGTTTTGCCCGATCTATATATTCGGGTCGAATTGATTTTTGTTTATATTTTGGACTATTCACTAACAATTCAACTGGAAGATCCGCATAGATTTGATTTTTAAAAAAAATTCTGATTCTTTTGGTGTCAGTAATCACCCCAATTTCTTCTGAATGCAATCTCCATTTAGAGAAAATTTCTTTTATTTTTTGGATTCGGTTTTTATCCACAATCACTAACATTCTTTCTTGAGATTCAGAAAGCATAATTTCATAAGGTATCATTTTTTCTTCTCGTAAAGGTACTCTGTCTAAAAACAGATCAATCCCCACACCTCCTTTATAAGCCATTTCTGAGGAAGAAGAAGTCAAACCAGCTGCTCCCATGTCCTGTATGCCTATAATACCTCCACTACGTATAGCCTCTAAAGTAGCTTCCATTAAAAGTTTTTCTTTAAAAGGATCTCCTACTTGAACAGCACTTCTTTTCGTTTGTGTTTCTTCTGTAAGTTCTTTTGATGCAAAACTTGCTCCATGTATTCCATCTCTACCTGTATCGGAACCTACATAAAGAACAATATTACCGATACCTTCCGCTTTTGCTTTTGCCAGTTGATTACGAAATGCAATACCTACTGACATAGCATTTACAAGACAATTTTTTGTATAAGAAGAATCAAAAAAGACTTCTCCTCCTGCAACCGCAACACCTAAACAATTTCCATAAAAAGCAATTCCCTCTACTGCTTTTTTTAATAAATATTGATTTCTTTTTATGTGTAAAGGACCAAATCGTAATGAATTTAAAGAGCAAATAGGTCTAGCTCCCATAGTAAAAATATCTCGCATAATACCACCTACTCCTGTTGCTGCTCCTTGAAAAGGTTCAACAGCTGTTGGATGATTATGAGATTCAATTTTAAAAACTACAACAAGATGATCTCCAATATCCAAAGCCCCTGCATTTTCTTCTCCAGCTTTGGCTATAATTCTAGGTGATTCTTTAGGAAATTCTTTTATAAGCAAATAAGAATTTTTATAACTACAATGTTCAGACCACATTCCCGAAAACATTCCTAATTCTGTTAAAGTAGGTTTTCTTTTTAATGCATTGCAAATATATTCAAATTCTTCAGAAGTTAAGTTATGTTCTAAAACATTTTGTAGTTCAATTTCTTTTTCTGAAAATGGTTTTGTATCAAACTCTTCTTTCATAATTTGATTCAAAGAAAAGTATAAAATTTTTAAACAATTGATTTAGTCATTAAAATTTAAAAAATTTTTTATTCTTTTTAGTTTTAGGTCTAAGAATAAAATTAAAAAGACAAACTCTGTTATTTAAAAATAGAATCGTAATGAGTAAACCAATGATTGTTATTTTCTTTTTATCTACTTAATGATTGAACTATTTAACTAAATGGATAAATGAAATAGTTTTTATTTCATTCAAAATTTTATATAGCAGTAATATAAAAGATTTACTAATATACTAAATTTTTTACAAAAAGTTTCGGTTATTTTTTTTCGTTATTTGTATTTTTTATAAAGATCTCTTTGATACAAAATGTGATAAAACTTCTGATTGACGAAAAATTCAAGGATGATATTTTTACATTATGAAAAAATTTTCTTTATACGTTTTAATGGTGTTGTTTTATTTTCTGATATTTCTTTATATTTTTCTTAGAATTCTTTTTCGAATTCCTGATTATACAAAAGATCTGCGATCTGATAAGATTCAAAATACTGTCGAAATATATAGAGATCTTTATCAAATGCCAATCATTGTGGCTAATAACGAAGAAGAAGTTTCTTTTGGCTTGGGCTTTGCAATGGCGCAGGATAGATTGTTTCAGATGGATTTAATACGTAGAGCGATTCAAGGGAAGTTATCAGAGATTTTAGGAGAGAGTCTTATATCCGTAGATAAATTTTTTCTAACGATTACAGCAGGAAAAAGTTTAGAAGATATGTATAAAGAATACCCGGAAGATTTAAAAATTAAACTAAAATATTTTTCTGATGGAGTTAATTTTTTTATTCAGCAGAAAGAACTACCTATTGAATTTCGATTACTAGGCTATAAACCTGAACCTTGGACTCCGATAGATAGTCTTTCTGTTTTTTATTATATGGCATATGATTTAAACTCTGCATATGATGTTGAAATTTTGTTTTATCTTTTGGTTAACAAATTAGGATTTAAAAAAGCACTAGAACTTTTTCCGGACTATGTGCCCCAAAAAGGAGAGATTTTGGGGTATTATCCCATATCAAAACAAAATGTGGAAATTTTAATTTCTTTTTTGGATTCTCTGGATAAAACAAAAGAATTTTTAGGTAGTGAAAGGGTAGGAGCATCGAATAATTGGGTGATTGCACCTTTTAAGTCTACAACAAATACACCTATTGTTGCAAGTGATATGCACTTAGCATTTGGACTACCAGGTATTTGGTACGAAGCTCATTTGATTACACCTAATATAAATGTTTCGGGATTACTTCTACCAGGTATACCTATTGTGATTGTGGGAGCGAATGAATTTGTTGCTTGGGCTTTTACGAATGTGATGGCGGATGATGCGGATTTTTACATAGAAAAAATTAATCCTAACAACCCTGATCAATATTTGTATAGAAATACTTATAAAGAAATGGAAATTCGAAAACATGTAATTAAAGGAAAAGAAAAACAAGAAGAATTTTTGATTAAAAAAACTATTCATGGTCCTGTGGTTAGTTCTATCTATCCATTAAAAACAGAAGAAGTATTTAGCATGCGATGGACAGCTTATGATCATTTTCTTTCTGCAGTAGCTCTTCATATGACAAATCATGCAAAAAATATTGATGAGATAGAAAAAGCTATTGAATATTTTAAAACTCCTGGTCAAAATTGGGTATATGCGGACAAATACGGAAATATTGGTTTTACCGCAGCGGTAGCTATTCCTATCCGAAAAGGATTTAATGGACTTCTCCCTATGCCAGGTTGGACGGGTGAATATGAATGGTCTGGATATGTGCCTACTAACCAACAGCCAAAATTACGTAATCCAGATTCAGGCTGGATAGCCACAGCGAATAATAAACACAGTTCGAATTATCCTTATGTGATTTCTAATTATTATCATTATCCAGATCGATATGAAAGAATTAAAGAATTTCTTAGTTCAAAAGAGAAAATTTCTATTGAAGATGTACAAAAACTTCAAGCTGATATATATTCTAAATTAGCGGAAGATATACTTCCAATTTTCTTGTTAGAGCTAGAAGATTTTGATTTTTCTTTAGAAAATTCAAAAGAAAGTTTCCAAATTTTAAAAAAATGGGATTATATTACTCATGTAAATTCAGTAGGTTCTTCTGTTTTTCATGTTATGTTAAAGTATGTTTTAAAAAATACTTTCGAAAAACACTTGGGAACTGAATATTTCGAATATTATTTAAAAAAGCAGTATATTCCAGTAAATGCTTTAAGGATTATCATAAAAGATCCTAATTCTTCTTGGTTTGATGATCCCAATACAGATAGAAAAGAAACTAGAAAGGAAATTATTCACAAAAGTTTTTCAGATGCTCTTAAAGAATTACAAACGATTTCAGGTAATGTAAATCAATGGAAATGGGGTAAGATTCATTCTTTGGAATTTTTTCATCCTTTTGGTAGAAGCAAGCTTTTGCGACATTTTTTTAATCGAGGACCTTATCCAGTTTCTGGATCTATTTCTACTGTAAGTCCAATGGATTTTTATTTGAATCAAAATTTACCTTTTCGTGTTCGTTCGGGAGCCTCTGAAAGATATATTATGCTTCCCGGCAACACAGATAAATCATTAAGAATAATCCCAACTAGTATTACTGGCAATCCTATGAGTCCTTTTTATGGAAATCAAATCAATTTATTTTTAAATCATAAGTATAGAAGTTTTTCTTTACAAAAACCAAATAAAAACACAAATTTCACTAAAATGAGGATTATTCCAATACAATGAAAATTATTTATTTTACTAATCGAGGCACAAGAGATAGAAACGAAGATTCTTTGCTAATCAACGAAGAAGTTATTACAGAAATCAATATGGAAGAACCTGTAGAGGTTTTTCTAAGAGCTTCGAAACCCTTATGTTTTGCTGTAGCTGATGGTATTGGAGGAAGACTTGGAGGAGAAATTGCAAGTCGAGAAATACTCAAAACTTTAAATCAATATAAAGAATTTTTTATAAAATCAGATTATAAATTTCTTTTAAATAAATTTATCTTAACTCTCCAAAAGTTTTTTTTAGAAAATCCTGATTTAAAAGAAATGGGCACTACTTTGTCTTGTTTATGTCTAAATAAAAATAAGTACTCTGTATTTCATATAGGAGATACAAGAATTTATTCTTGGAATCAAAAAGATTTGGATTTACTTACTATTGATCATACTTATGTTCAAGATTTATTCGAAAAAGGTTTTATAAAATTTCAGGAAATGTCTCAACATCCTCTTAGGGGGTATTTGAAGTATGCTATAACAGCAGATCTTGATATACAAAAAATTGAATATCAAGAAAGTACTTATCCTTATCACAATCAGAATTTTTTTTTATGTAGTGATGGAGTTTGGGAAAATATATCATACAAAAAACTAAAACAAATTTTACTAAAAGACGAAACTTTAAAAGAAAAAGCTAAAAAGATTATAGAAATTTGCTCAAAAAAAATTATAAGAGATAATTTTTCTTTTATTCTAGTAGAGAATCAATCAAATTTGAATTAAACGTTATTAATACACTAGTTGATAAATCCTAACGTAATCTATTTCCATTTTTTGTGGAAAAATAGAATTATCAATTCCCTTAGCTCCTCCCCAAGAACCTCCCACAGCAAGGTTTATAATTAAATAAAATCTTTCATTAAAAGGCCAATATTTCCAATCATCAGACAATTTATTAAAAGTATATAGTTTAACTCCATTTAAAAAAAAATCAATTTTATATGGATACCACTCGATTCCATAAGTATGAAAATATTCTGTTGCTTTTGGTAAATAAGTTTTATATGTTTTTTGTGTACCTATTTTGTGATTAAATAAATGTGTATGAATACTAAAATAAATATAGTTTTCTTCATATCCTACCATTTCGACAATATCAATTTCTCCACTTGATGGCCATGCTCCATATTTTTCCTCTTTTGGTAGCATCCATATAGCGGGCCACAACCCCCTACCTTTAGGTAGCTTTGCACGTACTTCTACTTTTCCGTACAAAAAATCAAATTTTCCTTTCGTTGTAATTCTTGCTGATTTATAATCCATTCCTTTATGCTTTTTTTTATGAGCTTCGATAATAAGAATACCTTTAGTAACCCTTGCTGTATCGAAGTCATAAGCTGTGTAAAACTGTTGTTCATTATTTCCCCATCCCCAACCACCAATATCATAATCCCATTTGTTTTTATCTGGAAATCCCTCATAATCAAATTCATCATTCCAAATAAGGCGCCATTTTTCTTTTGGTTGAACTGGAACTTTTAAAGTATGGATTTTTATGCAAGCAAATAATAAATTTAGAAATAAAGCAATACAAAAATATTTAAACATAGCTTTTTTTAAATTTTAATGAAATCTAAAAAATTTTAAAAAATCAAAATGAAATACTTCTTCTAAGACGTAAAATATATTTTCATCTGTTCCAAAAACAATCTTTCCGTTAGAGATAAGTGGCGAATTTAAAATAGCACCTTCTGTTTCGTATTCCCATATCGTAGTTCCATTTTTTGCTGAAATACATAATAAAACAGGCTTTTTTGTAAAAAAACCTGAATCTGTCATTGAAGTTATGCCATTTACTCCCAGATAAACTCTATCTCCCGAAACTGTTGGTGCAGATGCGGTAGGATAGCTTAATTCTTTCGTCCAAACAATCTCTCCAGTGTCTTTATGAAAAGCTCGAATGATAGTATCTCCGCTGGTATAAATTACATAATCTTTCCATAAAGCGGGCGCCATATAATCCAAAAGTTCTACGTGATCTAAAAAAACAGTTCTTTCATTGATAGGAAATTTAAGACTATATTGGTAAGTATCTTGCTTTTGCCATATTAATTCTCCAGTGAATCTATTTACAGCATAATAATTAAACTCTATTTCTGTTCCTTTAAAAAAACTCGAGGCAAAATAAATTTTTTTTTCGTCAATTGCAGGGAAAGAATACCATAAAGGATACGGTGCTGTTACGTCTACATACCATAAAAACTTTTTTTCTGGAATATGAAATGCTCCAAAACGTCTTCCACTTGGTGCCCAATAAATGATATCATCATATACTTGAAAAGTATGATGAGACCATACTGGATTTGGAAGAATATAGTCTACTTTTCCATCTAAAGTTAGCAAAAACGTAGCTCCAGTATCGCTTGTAAAAATAATATTGTCTTTATATCTTAAAACTAGGGATTGTACAGTTTTTCCGGTATAAAAAGACCATTTTTGTTCCCCTGTTTCTTTATCTACCGCATATACATTTCCATCATTAGAACCAAAATATACATTCTGCTCATCAGCGTATGGAACAGAATTTACAGCACCTTTTGTTTTAAAAATCCATTTCATATAACCTGTGTCTACATCAAATGCATAAAAATTACCATCGGGAGAACCAAAATAAATTACGTTATCAATTATAATCGGGGGATTGAAAGCTCTTTTTTGTAACATTTTATTTTCTTGAATTTTAATTTTCCATTTTAGCCCTAAAGGAGGAAATAAATTTTCCGATGTATATCCACTTCCTTTAGATCCCCTATATTCAATCCAGTTTAATTTTTGAGTACAAAAAAGAGACCATACATTTATGATTAACATTACACTTATTTTGAATTTCATAGCTTAAAAAAGATACCTTTTAAATTTAAAATAAATTTTATTTTTTTAAAACTTTTTGGTTTTAAAGAATTTAAAATCTTTTTATAGGTTTCTTTCAATTTTTCATATTTGAGTTTTTTTTCTTCTGTTGAAATGTGGGTTCTAAATTTTAGTTCTGTAAAAAGTTTTGCAAATTCTATAGTTTGTGGAACAACTTCTGCATAATCAAAAGCTGTTTCGTAAAGTTTTCTTTTTGGGTATCCATATTCATATAATCTTAAATAAAATAAATAGTTTAAGTTCATTAAAGCCACTTCTGAATATTTTCTCGTAGAAAGGATAAGATACAAATTCAAAAATATTTTATACACATAAAGACTAATAAAAGTAATTACAACAAAAATACCAATTAATCCAAAAAATAAATCGTAAGGAAAAACAAATTTTTCACCTTTTTCTATAGGTTCTTCTTCGATCAAAGGTATCACTACATCTTGAGCATTTGGATCGAATTCAGGTTTGGGTGGCTTTGTGTATGCCGTAGTTTCGATATCTACCCAACCGTATTTAGGAAAATACACTTGCACCCAAGAATGTCTATGTGCTGTGGTTACTAAATATAAATTTTTTAGATCAAACCTTTGTAAATATGGTATTTTTTTTCGCAAATGGATTAAACCTCCTATATGGGCTGGAGTTTGTAAATCTCGGGATGCAATCCAACCATGAACAAGTCTTGCGGGTATTCCCGACATTCTTAGTAGTATAACTGTAATTGCTGATAGTTCTGTACAATCACCTTCTTTAGTATTAAACAAAAAGTTTGTTAAAGTTTGTATGTTTGTTTCTTCGTTAAAGCCTAATTTATATTGAATGTTTTTATAAGATTGTAGTATGCTATCAATTACATCAAAATAATTGGATGTATTTTTATTTTTTAAAATTTGATTTAAATATGTTCTTAATTGGCTATTATAAGGTTCTTCTAGTTTGATTTCTAAATATTTAGTTTGGATCCAATTTCTTTTTGGAATTTCTAGTTGTTTCCAATCTTCTGGCAAGGAGGTACTGATAGCACTATTTGCGGTATAAGAAAGATTAAAAGGGTGATATTTTTTATTCATAATTGTTGGTTCAATAGAAAAAGGTCTGTAAGCTAACACTCTTTCTTTAATGGTAGATAAATAAAAAATTGGGTATGGACTTCTTTTTTCGTCTTTAGGAGGTTCAGGATCTTTCCAGGTTGAAATTAAATGTTTATCTTTGAGTTCGTTGAGCATTTCGTTAGAGTCAATTTCGAAACCTTTTTTAGTATCAAAATGGGTTAGATAGCTTTCTGCTGCAAAAACAGGTTGAATTTCAGAAGCAATAATCATTACTGCCATTTGTTTACCTGTTTTTCCGAGTTGAGAATTTTTGAATTGGTCCCACATATCAGAGGGAACACCTTCTAATTTATTTTTTCGTTTTTGATTTTCTTCTCCTTCTCCTTGAAAATCTTCTAACTCTTTTGGTTTTACAGATTTACCTTCTCCGCCTTTTTGATTTTGTAGCTCAGATGGATATTTTTCTTTTCTTTTACCTAAGGGTTTGCCGTTTCTCGTATTGGGTTCTTCTTGTGCTCCTTTGTTATTTTTTTCTTTAAAAAAACTTTCTCCTTCTGGCAAATCAAGGGGTGGTTCTGGTTCCAATTCATTAAATTCAATTTTATGTTTGATAAAATCAGGTGGTAAAATCAATGCAAATATAAAAAACAAAGGAATAAAAATTACAAAAAGAATTGCAATTTCTCTTTTGAAATCTAATAATTTTTTGCTAGAAAAATTTACAATGTATAATACAATCGAATGAATTAAAAATGATATCAAGGTGATTATGATATAAATATTTGTGATGGATTTACTAACCTTTGCGATTTCTTCGGAAGACCTGCTATATTCTAAAATTTTATAATAAATGTAAGCTAAAATAAAAATTTCTAATGTTGCAATAATAGGAAATCTACCTTGTCCCCGAAAAATTATGATTGTACTAAAAAAACCCCAAAAGCCTATTAGTATCGGAAAAAAAATACCAAGATTTAAAGGAAAAGCAATAAAAGAAGTAATCAAGTTTACTAAAAAATAAATCAAAAAACCTTTTATAAGAGATTTTTTTGGTAAAGTAAAGTAGTATCCAAAAATCATACCTAAGGGCAACAAAAACAGTAAAGAAACTTTTGTATAAAGATCGTGCCCTACTGCAATAGCAGGATGAAATATTGGTACAATCAATGCTAAAAAGTATAATAATGTTCTTGTAAAAAATAATATTTTAGAATCCATAGTTTATAAATAATCCAATTGTATTTTTTCTTCTACAACTTTTCCTATCTTTGGTTTTGCACGAAATGTCTCTTTTTGTTCGTGTATAAATATCCATAACTTAGGTATTAATTGAAACTGAAATCTTTCAAAAAGCTTTACAGTTCGATTTTTTCCATAAATGACTCTAAAAAGATATACTTTACTATTGATTGAATTTAGATATGAGTTCAAATTTTTATCAAATCCAGTAGTAAAAATAAATCTTTCTGTTGTATACGGGATTTCAATTGGACGCCCTTCTTTTATATAATTTAATTCTGCTAAAACTTCTGCAAAAGATTCTATTTCTTTTTCTTCTTCTAAAATTAAATTTTCTTTTCCAGTAAAAATATGAAATTTATAATTTGGATGTTCTTTTTTCATTACTCTTAAAAACGAAAGGATCCAGCTTTTTAAATAGTTTAGTTGCAAAATAGCTTGAGGCCCGTCTTTGTCTCCATAATGATAAGGTCTAATTTCTACATAAATTAGATGAGATTCTTCGGGGGAAGAAGGTGAAATTTTTGTGATTAATTCTTGAATTTTGATAGAACTTTTCCAATTAATGTCTTTTAATCTATCTCCGGGAATATATTCCCTCATAAAATATTTTTCTTGATCACTTGTTTTAATATTTCTTAAATTTTCTTGTGTTGTAGAGGGAAGGACATAAACTACTGGTTTTTCAGGAAAAAAAGGGGGAAGTACTAAAAGATTTACATTTTGTATAGCACCAATACGAATTTTTGTTAAGCCAAAAATATCCCGTATAGAGACATATGCTAAACATCTTAAAGAACCACAAAAAGGAAAATAAACAGGAATTTCTAAATTTTTTTGATTTTTAGATGGCAAAAAAGATTCATGAAAATAACACGAAAAACTTGCTTTTCTACCCACAATAAAATTGCCCGTTAATACATAATGCACTCTAAAAAAAATAGGAACATAAAAATTAAAAACAACATCTAGGGTTTGATTTTGTAGTCTTGAATAAATTGTTTTTGATGTATTTAAGAAAAATCCTTCGTATTGATTTTTCGCTTTAAGAAGAAGATTGATAGTTAAAAATAAAAATAAAAAAAGAAAACCAAGAATAGAAAATAACAATGCATATAGATTATTACTTCCCCATCCGTAACCTAATAAATAAATACAAATAATAAGTAAAAAAAAACCATTAGTAGTTAAAGGAAAAGAATGTTTAAGCTTTAAGAGAAAAAGTTTCATTAAGCTTTTGTAGGGACTTCTTGAAGAATAGCATTCATAATTTCTTTGGGATCCATAGCAGGATCTTCTAATTCTAAACGATGAGAAAGTACAGGAACAGCAATTTCTTTTACTAAATCAATGGTTACAAAATCCATTCCTCGTATAAGGGCTAATGCTCTTGCTGATCTCGATAATTTAATTCCAGCTCTAGGACTACAACCCGTAACAACACCTGGATAGTCTCTTGTTTTTCTGATTAATCTTGTTATGTATTCAATCACATCAGTAGAAATCGTAACATAATCTACTAATTTTTGCCACGCTAACAACTCTTTTGCTTCTACTACTGGACCGAATCCTTCCCAAGAATTCTCTTTTCCATGTTTTGTAATAATTTTTACTTCTTCTTTTTCTTCTGGGTACCCCATTGAAATTTGTATCATAAATCTATCAAGTTGTGGAGCTGGAAGAGGAAAAAGATGAGCTCCTTTTAAATTCATTGTAGCAATTATAAAAAACGGATCGGGAATTTCATACGTAGTTCCTTCTATAGTTACAGTTTGTTCTTCCATTACTTGAAAAAATGAACCTTGGGTTTTAGGAGTTAATAAATTAATTTCGTCAGTTAAAATAAAATGTGCGAAAATAGGCCCTTTATTAAATTTGTATTGTCCAGATTTTAAATCAAATTGATTAAAACCTAAAATGTCCTGAGGTAATAAATCTACTGTGCATTGAATTCTAGAAAAACTTTCTATTGGTATTCCTTGTTTGTTTGAGGTATAATCTGTCCATTGAATCGAACCTGCTAAAGCTCTTGCTAACGAAGTTTTTCCTACACCATGAGAATCTGCTAAAATTACATGACCACCTGCTATTTTAGATGCTAATATATATTCTAGTTTTTTAGATTGAATCGTTATGACACTTTTAATGTTTGCCATCATCTTAAGAATACCATCTCGGGCAATTTTAAAATATTCAGATGGTATTACAATTTCTTTATTTTTGGAAGATTCATTCATAATTTATTTTAATTTGTATTTTCTTTTGAATTTTTCTACTCTTCCAGCGGAATCTATGATTTTCTGAGTTCCGGCATAAAAAGGATGGCAATTTGCACAAATTTCTACGTGTAAATCTCCTTTAGTGGATTTTGTTTTATATGTAGCACCACAAACACATCTAATTATCGCTTCTTTAAATTCGGGATGAATACCTGCTTTCATTATTTCCTCTTTAAGGATTAAACTTATGAAAATTCTTACCAAATATTTTCTACAAGGGATTATAGTCAAATTTTTTTAAAGATCTAAAATTCATTTTAAAATCAAGAAATTTTAGAAATCAATTTTTCATTGTAAATTTTTTGTATAACTTTTTCGGTGTAAAATACATTCTCCATACTTTTTTAATAAATTGATGTGTGATTTAGTCCCGTAACCTTTGTTTTGATGAAATTCATATTGAGGAAATAAAGGGGAGATGTTTTTCATAAATTGATCTCTTAAAACTTTTGAAACAATTGAAGCACAAGCAATAGAAAAAACTTTTTCGTCTCCTTTTGTTATATTTTCAATATCGATAAAATAAAAGCTACTGTTTACTTTGCAGACGATTTGTGTAAAATTTTGTTTTTTTTTGATTTTCCATTCTTCAAGATTTTTAACTTCTTTCGATAAAGTTTCGTATCTAAAAGAGTAGTTACCATCAACAAAAATTTTGATTTTTTTATAATTATGGTAAAGTAAAAAATGTTTTATAAAAACTATGATTGCATATTCAATAGCGGTATTTATCCCTAAATAATCAATTGTTCTTGAAGAAATTAGTAAATTTTTTGTGTGTACACTATGTTTTTTGATTTGAGTATACAAAAACTCTCTCTCGAATTCTTTGATTTGTTTGGAATCTCGAATTTTATCTTCGAATCTAATACTATTTTTCTCTTTTAGTTGATTGATATATGTATCTGAAAAAGCAACATATGAAACAGAAACAGGTCCTGCTAATGCACCTCTTCCTGCTTCGTCTATGCCAAGAACTAGTTCAAATTGTTTATATGCTTGGCATTCAAAAAATTCTAGATTATATATGGGGTATTTTTTTAAATCAATACGAATCTTCTGAAATTGTTTCGCTAGTCTCTGCTGCGTTTACTTCTTTTTTCTTGGCTTGTAAAATTTCTTTTATTTTTCCAGCCTTACCTATTTTTTTTCTTAAATAATAAAGTCTTGCTCTTCTAACTTTACCTCTTTTGACAAGTTCAATATTTGCAATCCAGGGACTGTGGTATGGAAAAGTTCTTTCTACTCCTACTCCATAAGAAATTTTTCTAACGGTAAAAGTTTTGTTTAAATCTTCTCCTCTAAGGCGAATGACAGTACCTTCAAAAATTTGAATTCTTTCTTTATCTCCTTCTTTGATTAGGTAATGGATTTTGATAGTATCTCCGGGACGAAAAGAAACCCATTGTTTTCTTTCGATTATTGGCAGATTAGAAACTTTTATTTTTCTTCCGTTTAAGAAGAGCACAGTTTCTTGTTTTTGTGATTTTTGAGTACTTGAATCATTTTGGTAGTTTAGTTCTTGAATTGTTGCACTAGATGTATCTGCTTCTTTGTTATCTTGCAGATCTTTTTCTAAATTTTCTTCTTTTTTTTCCGTACTCATAAACAATATCCTTTTGATTTTTTTTGTGTTATTTCCAAACTTTTTTCATATCTCCATTTTTCAATCATTTTATGGTTTCCGTGTAATAAAACCTCTGGTACTTTCCAACCTTTGTAATCTCTTGGTTTTGTATATTGAGGATATTCAATTCGGTTTTCCCGAAAGCTCTCTACAAAATAGCTTTCTTTTTTACCTAAAAAATCTGGAAGCATTCTGCTAAAAGCATCAATAAAAGCAATAATAGCCGGATCTCCTGAGTTTAAAATAAAA
This sequence comes from uncultured bacterium, assembly GCA_937928085.1. GTDB lineage: Bacteria > Spirochaetota > Leptospiria > Leptospirales > Leptonemataceae > SKYB61. The sequence continues at coordinate 80,178 of CALFVU010000008.1, forward strand.
TCACCAAGAGAAATTTCAATGTTTACCAAATAGTCTAAAATTCTTTGATCAAATCCTTCGTAGTAGCCACTTAAAAAAGTAAAACCCTGAATTTCTTTTGATTCATCATAGTAGTCTTTAAATAATTTTTCTAATACACTTTGACTTAAAGTGATTCCAGAAGGAGTCATCGCAATTACAGGAAATTGATACGGAAGAGAAAGTAGTGCTTTTTCTACTGGTTCAATTCGTAAAACCATTCCCGGTCCACCGCCATAAGGTTTATCATCAATTTTCTTTTTTTTATTTTTTGTAATAGCGTAATCTAATAAATTGGTTAATGAGTATTGTATGATTTTTTTTTCTATTGCTTTTTTTAACATCCCAGAATTAAAATACGCATAATACCTTTCCGGAAAAAGAGTTATAATTTGATAGAAAAACATTACGTTTCTAAAAAATATTCCCAATGATATACGATAATCTTGTCAATTTTTTTTAGGGAGTTTACATGCGTGTACTCGATTTTACAATACTTATCAATGAAAGGAACCAAAATTTCTTTGTATGGAGGTTTTTCTAATTGAATATTCAAAATCCCGTGAGCAGATGATTCTAAATAATCTTTTACTCTACCAATCCATTCATTTTTAGTATCGAACACTTTTTTATCTTTTAAGTGATAGTAGTAAAATTGTTTCGTGTTTTCTAATAAATTTTCTTCTATGCAAAATAGCAAATTACCAAAGATATGTAAAGGTTCATAAGTTTCATAAAATAACTCATAATGTTTATGCCGCTGAAAAATTTCTAATATTTTTAAAAGATTTTTGCTATGATTCTTTTGAATTCTTATGATTTCGTTTATTTTTTGTTTTTTTGGTTGCTCCTCAAGTATAAAAGCATAAAAGGGTGGGGTAAGATCTTCTAAAATATCACCGAAATTTTTTACTAAAATAATATTTTTTTCATAAAAGATTTTTATTATTTTTCCGATAGGGATAAGATTTAGAAAAAGATCTTTTCCCAATTTAGTCAATAATCTCTATGATATAATTCTTTTTTTCTTTGTTGTTGATCGATGCTATAATATTTCTTAAAGCCCTGATTACACTCCCACCTTTACCTATAATTTTACCTAAATCTTCTGGATGTGTATAAATTTCGAAAATTGTATCTTTTTTTCCGTCAATTTTTTTTATTTTAGCTTCTTGTGGATGATTGACTAAATTTTTCACTACATATTCTAAAAATTGCTCGGGTGTAAATTCTTCATTCATTTTTATTTGATTTTTTATTTTTAATTTTTTTTAGAATGAAATTTGGTAAATTTATATTTTCTTTTCGAAAAAGTGCCAATACAGTATCTGTAGGCCAGGCACCTTTTTGTAACCAACTTTCTGCTTTTTCTTTGTTGATTCTAACTTTTTCCTGATTACTCAAAGCAACTGGATTATAAAAACCTATAAGATCAATATATTTACCATCTCTTCTTGTTGTAGAATTTGCTACAACTATCCTATAAAAAGGTTGCTTTTTTTTACCAAATCTATGTAATCTAATCTTAACCATTATGCCCAAGTTTTTTTATTTTTTTGTTTTGTCAATCATAAGTTATAGAAAATGTTTTGAATTAAGAAATATAAATTTCTCTTTCATTAGAACTTTATCAAACTATTTTAAAGGCTCTATATTTTTAATAGCTTCTTCGATTTCGTTTAGTTGAGTAGAAATTCTTGCATCAATAGCACCCACATCGGTTTCTATTATGCATCCTCCTCTATCTACACGAGAATCTTCGTAAATATTTACTTTTCTTAGAGATTCCATCATTTTAATTAGTTCATCTTTATGAGCTGTAGTCAATTCTAAATCTGCAAAATTTACGCGAATGTTGACTCGATCTCTATCTTTAATTCTTCTTAATGCTTCTCGTATATTGTTTAAAACTACTTCTTTTCTTTCAGCTACTTCGTCTTTGATTACTTTTCTTGCTATCATTAAAATCATATCTACCATTTGCTTTTCCGAAGCTGCAATAATCTCTTCCCTTATATCAATTGCTTGACCAACGATGACTCCCAATCTGTCAATGAGCCTTCGTACTTCTGCCTGTCCTTTTTTAAAACCGACTTCTCTACCAGCTTCATAACCTTTTTGGTATGCTTCGTGTTCGATTTCTGCAACCCTCATTTCTGCTTCTTTAACCATTCTTTCTACTTCGATTTTAGCTCTCTGGATTAATTGTTCTGCTTCTAATCTCGCTTTTTCGATTTCTTTTTTTGCTTTTTCACTGGCTTCTTGAGTTAATTGGAAAGCAAAATTTCTTCCTTGCTCTTCTATCTCTTTTGCTTTTTTTTGTGCTTCTTCTAATTGTTTTTGAATTTGTTCTTCTGTTTCTCTTCTATATTTTTCTAATTCTTCTTCTATTTCTTCTATTGTAGGTCCATGATATTGTTCTATAATTTGTCCTTCAGCATCAATTGCATAATCACCGATTTCTTCAACACCCTGAAATTTTTTATATTTATCTGGTATTTGAATATTTACTTTTTCTGTAATTTTAGAAATCTGTTTAGGTTTTATTACTAATCGGTTTCCAGCCATAACATGATCATTATCGGATATATTTTTTATCAATCTATTTTTTAATTGCATTTTAAAAATAATTTTTTTTTTTTGGATTGTGATTTTATCTGGTCTAGAAATCAAAAAAAGGTTAGGCAAAGATATAATTATAGAACCATTTGAAGAAAAATACCTAAATCCAAATTCTTATAATTTAAGGCTTAGTAATGAATTATTAATTTATAAAAATTCTATTTTAGATATGAAAGTCTTAAACGAAACAGAAAAAGTTATCATTCCAGAAAGTGGCTATATTTTAGAACCCAATCGTTTATATTTAGGAAGAACGCTAGAATATACAGAAACTTATCATCTTGTACCAATGTTAGAAGGTAGATCATCAATTGGAAGATTAGGTATTTTTGTTCACGTAACTGCTGGATTTGGAGATGTAGGTTTTTGTGGGTATTGGACTTTGGAAATTTTTGCAATTCACCCTGTAAAAATCTATCCATATGTACCTGTATGTCAAATTTTTTACCATACAATAGAAGGAGACTACTTCAATTATGACGGGGGAAAATATCAAAAAAATCAGGGCATACAACCAAGTTTATTATACAAAGAATTTAAATAATGTGAGGTTTACTAATGACAAAAAGAATTTTTATTAGCAAATTTAGATTTTATATACATTTAGGATCCTTTCCATTGTTGGTATTTGGTTTACTTTTGGCAATCTATCCTAAGTTTTTTTTTGATTTGATAAAATTAGATAATTCTTTTGTAAACTACATTCATTTATTTTTTTATCGAATGATGGGAGTGTTTTTTATTTATTCGTTTGCTACTTTTGTTTATATGGGTTGGCATCCTAATTATAATAGAGATCTAGCATTTTTTCAGAGTTTACTTTTTTTAGTCTGTGGTATTTTAACCTCTGTTTCTCCTTTTCTTTGGAATTTCTCTTATTGGATATGGATTGTTTCTATTTATATGTTTTCTTTTGGAATTTTTCTGATTTTGTTTAGTTCTAAAAATTTATTGGTAAGGGATTAAATTATCATTATATTATTGTTATGCTACGTTCATTTTTTGGGAAGAATTTCTTTTCAGTGTTTTTTGATTTATACGAAGACTTTAAAGCTATTAAAAGAAATGATCCTGCCGCTAGAGGGTTAGAGGTCTTACTATATCCTTCGTTGCATGCTTTGATTTTCCATCGTTTGATTTGTCATCCTTTGTATAAAATTCGACTTTATTTTTTAGCAAGACTTTTTTCTCAAATTTCAAGATTTTTGACTGGACTAGAGATTCATCCCGGAGCTAAAATAGGACCCGGTTTTTTTTGTGATCATGGTATGGGGGTAGTAATTGGAGAAACAGCAGAAATTGGAAAGAATTGTGTGATGTTTCATGGAGTCACTCTTGGAGGAACTGGAAAACACAAAAAGAAAAGGCATCCTACAATTGGAGACAATGTGTTTATAGGTACTCACAGTACTTTATTAGGACCGATATTAGTTGGAAATAATGTTAAAATTGGAGCAGAAACTGTAATTGTAAATCGTGACGTCCCTTCTAATTGTACTGTAGTGGGTGCCCCTGGTATGATTGTAAAGCGGGGGAATAAGAAAATTTATCCTCCGGAATATTTACCTTTAAGTGAATATAGAATTCAAGAATTAAAACTTGAATCCAACAAAGATACAAATCTAAATGTAGAGTATTTTGGAGATGGCGGGGGAATCTAAGCTATTTCTTATTTATCAGCTAAGATCAAATAATTTTTTTTTAAATATTTTATTTGTAATCCACATGTTATATTTTTATGATTATAAATGAATTTTCTTAACCATTATTTTTAGTTAATTTAAGTAAATTTCCTTAATACGATATACCTTCTTCTTTAGAAATAAGAATTTGTAATTCTAAAGTAATATCTTTTAAATTTTGTTATAAAAAATCACTATGACATCTAAAAAAAGTTATCAAAAACATTGTGGTTTCTCTTTTCATAAAAATCTCAAGTTTTAAGCTTTTGTTATAATTTTGGAGTCATCTCTCGAATATCGCATACTAATTTTATTTTCCTATATTCTTCTTTCAGATTTTTCAAAAACTTGAAAAATAAAACATAGCAGAAGCTATTAAAAAAAATAATTAAATTTTTGTTTTTTTTATTCTTTAAGATAAAACAATAATAAACAAAAAAATGTCAAGGTATCCAGAGGATGTTCCAAAAATCTTAGCACTTCAAACTACTTTACAGGAAAAATGTTTAGAACTATCCTATCAATAGATGAGGAACATACACGGTAAGCTCTTATTTGATAACCCACAAGATATAGAAATCCTGAAAAACCTAACTAAAAGATGGTCTTCGGCTTGTAGATATGCTTACAAAAGATTGATTGAAGGAATGAATTTAAACCCTTTAAGAAAAGAACTTATGGAAAAATTCGGACTAAACACTCGCTATTCTTATTCGGCTATTCTCAAAGCACAGGCTTTAATTAGTAATAGAAAAGAGCTTGGGAGAAGTTTAAGAAAAGTAATCTTTGGAGAAAGGGAAATTATTTAGACAACTACAAAAGAAGCATATAAACGGAAAGAAGAATGAAGAACTAAAAAGAAAATGGAAAGAGAAAAGAGAGGGTAACCTTTGTAGCATAGGGCAAAAACACTCAAAAGGCAATCAAAACTTAAGAGTACAAGTTAGAGAGGATGGCTTATTGTTACGCATAAATGTAGGAAATAGACAATTGGGAAAATATCAGCAGGAAAAAGAGAAAAGGAGATAAAAGCTATAGGATTTTTCTGGAAAAGCTTATAGTGTAGAGATAAAGCTAAAAAATGGAAACTTTTATGCTTACTTCATAGCAGAAGAGGAACTACCACTTGATCCTCATACTTCATAGAAATACTTATATGGTTTAAATTCAATTTTTTTTAAAAAAATGATAAAAGAAGGATATATTTTAAATTTTTTTATCTAAAACTGGCTTGTAAATTGCGGTTTATCACAATTAAAGATATAAATTTATAAATTTTTTTGATCGCAAAACAATCTTTTTGATTTTTTACTTGACTTTTTTGACATATCGTATACTTATACATTGTATAAGTATATGTACAAAAGGAGTTTACAATGAAACTACTCAATCAAGAAGCAAGATTAGAAACCAAAAAAATTTTGCAAGAAATGAATCATCCCGTAAAGATGATTTTATTTTTAAGTAATCATGATTGTATGTATTGTGAAGAAACAAAACAATTATTACAAGAAATTCAGGAACTTTCTGATAAACTGGATTTAGAAATTTTAGATAAAGACATGTCAGAAGAAAAATTAGAATATTACAAAATTGATAAATTTCCCGCTATTGTTTTAGAAAATCAAAAAGACTTTGGGATACGTTTTTTTGGTATACCCTCGGGTTATGAATTTGGTACTTTACTTCAAGATTTAATATATGTATCAAATCTAAAAACAGATCTATCAGAAAGCACGATTGAGTTTGTAAAAAAAATAAATAAACCATTACATTTTTATGTTTTTGTAACACCTACTTGTCCATATTGTCCGAAAGCAGTTCTTCTAGCACATCAATTTGCACTTTTAAATGACAATATCACAGCGGATATGATAGAAGCTACAGAATTCCCTGATTTATCAAATCGTTTTAAAGTTTATGGTGTTCCCAAAACTGTGGTTAACGAAAAAATTTTTATTGAAGGTGCGGTTCCGGAAAATGTTTTGATTCAGAAAATAAAACCGCTTTTATAAACCCCCCTTGTCTAAGGGGCTCTTTCTTTTAAGATTTTTTTTATGTTTTCTCTGTCAAAAACATATTGTTTTCTTATAAAAATCCAAATTAAAGAGCAGGGTAACCAAAAAAGCATTCCAAATACCAATGTATAAAAATAACTTTCACTTTTGGAATACAGGAAGTAATTTTCTAAAAGATGGATTGTTAATCCCCCAAGGGCTGGACCAATCGATTTTCCAATATTATCTAAAATGTTAAAGATTCCAAAAACTGTACCTCGATCTTCTGGCAAATTTACTTCGGATACGATAGCTCTAACATTCGGACCAGCAAAAGAAACAAATTGAATTAGTAACACTGAATATATAAATAAACCTATCCAAATAAAGATATTAAACTCTGAAGGAAAAGGAAACATCACAAGTATTATAGAAAAAATCATTCCAATTAAAATTCCAAAACCAGAAACTAAGCTTCTGCCACCAGGAATTTTTTTTTCGAAAAAATCTCCTAAAAATCCGCCAGTAAAACTTCCCATTACCGCTGCTAATCCAATTAATAAAAGCATAAAAGTAGCAACTTCTTTAGGAATGTTTCTTGAAAAAATAAAAAAACTAATAAACCAAGTGGTTATAATGCCCCAGGGTATAGTTCCTATCATTCCTTGTAAAAAAATAAGTTGATTTGTTTTTGTTAACAAAGATTTTTTTAATGTTGTTATATCAAATTTTGTTTGGTAATTGTTAGAGTTTATATGAATTTCTAACTCTCTTTCTGATTGCCCTCTTTTAGGTTCTTTTGTGACGACATAAAAAATGGGGGCTAAAATAAAATTGGGAATCGCAGCAATAATAAAAGGAATTCTCCAATTAGGAATTAGTCCGGCTAAAATCATCCCTAAAAGAGTTCCTAAACCAAATGAGGTCTCGATATAAGAATATCCTTTTCCTCTTTCTTCTCTATAAAAAAAATCAGCAATTAGTGAATAACCAATAGGTATAATAGAACCAATACCAATTCCAGTAAGCATTCTTAAAAAAAATAACTCATAGAAATTCGTTACGAAAGCTGTTAAGAAACAAGGAATTTCACCTACGAAAACACCTATTAAAAGTAGTAATTTTCTTTTCTTAAAATCCGAGAGAACTCCCCATACCATAGTCATAAAAGAACTTAAAAAAACAAAAGCAGAAGAAATATATCCTAATTCTTTTTCTGTGATGGAAAATTCTTTCATTAAAATTGGAAAATTAGGTGAAAGCAAATTTTGATCAGCTTGTAAAAAACCTGCAATCAAAACCAAAAGGATAATCGAAATTGTATTTCTTGAACGTTCCACTTTTTCCCCCTATGTATAAGTTTAATAGATATTAAGAAAAGTAAAGTTTTTTTAAATTTAAGTTAACCTAAAAAAATCATTATTTTTGTAATTCTTTGATAATATATGGATACACCTTATTTGCAAAAATTTCGTAACCTTTTTTATTAGGATGTAGTCCATCTTCTAAAGTATATTCTGGATTTTGAATAATTTCTTGAAAAAATTCAGGTATAATGGTGATCTCTGGATACTCCGTTTTTAAAGAAGCATATATCCATTCATAACTTTCACTTGAATTCATAAAGGGTTTGAATTCAATTATCAAAATGGATTTAGAAATTGGCTGTAATGTTTGTATAATTTTTTTATAAAATTCATATGTTGTTTGAGTTGGAATACCTTGTAAGTAATCATTAGCACCTAAAAAAATTACAACAATTGAAAATTGAGAATATTGTTTTAATATAAACTCTAATCGTTGATATGCCATAAGAGTTGTATCGCCCGGGAATCCAGCGTTAACAATTTTATAATTTTTAAATCCATCTTTATATAGCAATCTTTCAATTACAACAGGATAGCTTGAATCATAAGAAACTAAATAACCATATGTAATACTATCGCCTAAAAATAATAATAATTTCATAGTTTGATTACATTCAAAAAAAATCAATAAAACTACATAAAAAATAATTTTTTTTAAGCATTCTTTAGAAAAATAAACAATCATAAATATCCTTTTAATTTATAACCTAAAATGCCTATATATTCTTTAATCGCTATCGTAGTTTTATATAAAGAATATTCATTTGGAAAAAAATCTTCTGGTCCATAATTTTTTCTTATGCTTCTAAAATCTGTTGGTATAGGATAAATGATCAATTCAGGATAAATTGTATTTTTAATTTTTAAAAATGTATCATATGCTCGATAGAGATGAAAAGCACTAGTGATTAAATGAATTTTTTTTATGTTGAATTGTTTGCAAATTTTAATTGATTCGATTGCATTTTCAGCTGTATTTCTGGATATAGCATCTATTAAAATTTTATCTTCAGGGATTTTATTTTTTAAATATTTTTTTAAAATCATTGCTTCAGGGTGTGTATTTTGTAGAATTCGACCTGAAGCTCCACTTAAAATAATATAATTTGTTTTTTTTGAATGCCAGATTTCTTCTGCAAAAAGAATTCGATCAACTCCATCTGTGAATTCAGGCCAATCTCCAATACTACGTTCAGGATTGCTTAGTCCTCCTAGAACAATCGTTGCTTCCGCTTCTTGAATTTCAGAAATCCGTACATAAGGAAATCGATCTTCTAAAGAACGTAATAATATACTTGCTACAATTTCTGTAGAAATCATTCCAAAAAAAATCCAGATCAAAATTAAAAATCTACTTTTTTTGTAAATTAAATATATAAAAATAATTATATAAAACAAAGGAAAAGGAAAAAATAATATTGAAACTATTTTAGAAAGATAAAAAAACATAATTCTTAATTATATAAATCTTTTATAAATCAATCAAATGTTATCTATTTTTTTTCTTTTTTAAATTTATAATAATTGCGAAAATGAGTACTAAACTAAAAAATAAGAGGATCAAACTAAAAACCCATAGTCGAATTTTATATTCTTTTTCGCTTATTGGATATTTGATTTCTTCGAAATAAATTTGATTTAAAAAATTATTGATTTCTTTTTTACAAAGTTCAATGTTAAGTTCTTTTTCGATTTGATAATAATACACAATTGTATACAAATAATCACGGCTTCCAAAGCTAAATTTACATATCTTTTCTTGTAAATTATTTTTTTTAGCATAAGTTTTTTTGATTTGAATAGATCCTTTTAGAGTTTTGATTGATTTTTTATTTTGTGTAATCGTTTTAGGGAAGAATTCAATAATTTCTGAATTTGGTTCTAAATCAAAAGTTCTACTATAATTTTTTTTACAAAAAACAATCCAGATTTCTTTTTGGTTTTGTAAAACAAGACTATCCTCGGTTTTTTCTACAAGAGTTTTCGTTTTTTCTGACTCTATGCTCATTTTACAAAATTCTAGATAGAAAAAATTATTGCCTTTTAGACTTGATATTATTGTATAAAAACAAAATATGAAAATCCAAAAATATTTCAAATTCACTTTAAAAATTTTCAAAAAAATTTTTATTTATTTGAATGTCTATTATTTCGTTAGTTGTACGCAATTTAAAGATGTTATCATTGATATATTTACACAAGATTATAAAATCGAAGCAAAGGAACTTAAACCCGAATTTGTATCAAAAGATATCAATAGAAAAAAAATTGTATTAAAATTAAACGAAGAATTTTCTGGTCTTCCCCAAATCACATCTTTAGTTGCTTATCCTTTAGATTCTCAACTATTTTTTGCAACTATAAAAACGGGAGAACTAATGCTTTATGATTTTTCTACAAAAAAGTCATGGTTAATAAAAAAATTTGATGTGTTAACTTCAAGCGAACAAGGTTTATTGGGCATAGCATTCCACCCTCAGTTTCCCAAACAACCTTTTTTATATTTACATTATTCTGTAAAAAAAAATCAAAAAAAATACGGAAGAATTTCTGAATTTAGTTTGTTAATAAATCCAGTATTGGATAGAACAAACCTAAATAATTCTTTTACGATTAAAAACGAAAGAATACTTTTAGAAGTCGAACAACCTTATTCAAATCATAATGGCGGGCATCTGGAATTTGGCCCTGATGGGTATCTTTATATTGGGTTAGGAGATGGTGGTTGGAGAGATGACATTCATAATTATAGCCAAAATCCAAAATCTTTACTAGGTAGTATGCTAAGAATTGATGTAAAGCCAACTTCTAATCGACCTTATAGTATACCTGCTGATAATCCGTTTATAGAAAAAAAAGAATGGAAAGAAGAAATTTTTGCAATTGGCTTAAGAAATCCATGGAAATTTTCTTTTGATCCATATACGAAACGCTTAATTGTTGCAGATGTAGGTCAAGATCAATACGAAGAAATTTCTATAGTAGAAAAAGGAAAAAATTATGGTTGGAGGGTAAAAGAAGGTTATAGTTGTTATCAGGATGTATCGTTGTGTAATCAAACAGATTTCGTTGACCCCATTTATGTTTATGATCATTCAGAAGGTCAATCAATAACAGGCGGATATGTCTATACTTCTGATAAGATTAGCGAGTTAAAAGGAAAATATATTTTTGGAGATTTTGTCCAAGGAAAAATATGGGCATTAGAACTACCACAAACAAATCAAAAAGTTTCAGAAAGTGCTATTTATTCTCTTGGCAAATGGCCATTACTGATTTCTACATTCTCTTTGACTTTAGAGGGAGAAGTATTGGTTTGTGATTTTCAAACTGGAAAGATATTTAGCTTTAGAAAATAAATTCAAACCCTATTTTAAAAAGTTTTGGCATATAACTATCTACAATGAATATAATATGAAAATAATAACGTAATTTTTTAAAATCACAAAAATTTCTTATTTTAACTTAAAAAACGATTGAATAAAAAGACTTTCGAGAAAAAAAACTCAAGGACTTAGAACAAGACTAATTTTTTTTTCTTTCGAGATTTTATAGATATTGAAAAACACTCCATAAAAACAAACGATAATTCGATAAAAGCAACAATTAAAAACTTCCTTGCAAGATCAAGTGTTAAAGTAAACATTTTTTTTTAACGAAGAATAGGTTTTTCATCTATAGATAATATCTAAGTAAATATGATAACTTTTCTGAAAGTTTATCTAAAATTTTTCTTTTTTCCCATTCATCTAAAATAATTTCTTTGCAAGATTGGAGATCAAAATTCCATATCTTTCGAAATTTGTTAATAAAATTCAAATCAGAAATAAAAAAATCAATTTCTAAATTATGAAAAAAACTTCTATAGTCAATATTTGAAGAACCAATAATTACTCCTTTGTCTGTAACTGTGTGTTTTGAATGAAAAATTCTTTCTGTATATTCATAAATTTTAATTCCAGATTTTAATAAAGTTGAGTATACTGCTCTACCTGCCTGTCGTGCAAGCCAAACATCTGTATTACCTGCTGTTAAAATCTGTACTTCAATACCTTGTTCTGATTTGGATTTTAAAATTTTTATTAATTTTAAAGGAGGTACAAAATAAGGTGTTGCTAGATAAATAAATGAGTTTGCTTCTTTTAAAAAATTGTAGTAAAATTTTCTAAATAATAATCTCCTTTTTCTATTAAGGGAAGAAAATAAATAATATTGTGAGTCATTTCTAAAAGGATACAATATTTGAAATTTTTTTTGTAAATAATAAAATTTTTTTATACAAACTCTCCATAAACTTAAAAAATCTAATTTTGCTTGATTGAATACTGCTTGAATTTCTAAGTTTTTGTTTTCGATTCGAATCATTGTATCTCGCCATCTTTCCTTATGCATAATTTTTCTAGAAAAAACATCTTTTATGTTCATTCCGCCTGTATAAAGAATTAAATCATCAATTAAAACAATCTTTCTATGATCTCTTCTATGATATCCCGATTTAAATAAAAATTTAAATCGAAACGGTTTATAAATTGCTAATTCAACTTTCGAGTGATAAATTTTTTTTCGAATATTTTCAATATAGTCTTTAGTTCCCACTCCATCTACGATGATTTTTATGGGAACCTGATCACTTTTTTTTATAAGAATATCAAGAATTCTTTGTCCTATGATTTCTAATTGAAAGATATAGAACTCGATAAAAATATACTTTTTTGAAAGTTTTATATCTTTTTCTAATGAAGAGAAAAAATGATCTCCTTCGAAAAAAATTTTGATCATAAAATTTGTAATTTTTTAGGTAATGTTTTTAAAATTTCTAAAGAATTCATAAAAAAAAGAATCATTTTTTCCGTATGGTAATCCTTTTTATCAGGATAAAAATGAATGAAATATTTTATGTTGTTTAGTTTTACTACATATTTAGATGGTTCTTGTATTGAAAGATATAGATATTCATGAATGGGAAGAATTCTATGTTTTCCATTAAAACTTACATAAACAGGTATGTAATCAAGATCATAGATCAAAATTTGTTGATTTTCTTTTTTTACTTTAAATTGAAAAATCATACCTCCGTCAGTATTTGGTTTTTTTTGATTAGAGATAAAATTTCCTAATGACCAAACCACTAATCTTTGTTTTTCATTGCCATATTTGTCAGAAACTTTTAGTAATTCAAAAGGTTGAAGAACATGGGGATGCCCTCCTAATACTATATCCACTCCTTCTTTAAAAGCTAATTGTACGATCAGTTTCTGGTATAGATTTGGACTAGTAATGTATTCTTTACCATAATGAAGTAACAAAATGATCACATCAGGATTTTGCTTTTTTGTATATTCTATTTGCATCCTAAGCTCTTCTAAATCGATCTGATTTACCATAGCAGGGTAAGGAACAGCAAGCCCATTTGTACCATAAGTAAAATTTAAAAATGCAAAAACAATTTGATTTTTTTTATAAAAACTTACAAAATTTTTATTTTGATATTCTTCATCTGTAAATGTGCCAAGGGGTATCAGCCCTTTTTGCTTTACCACTATTTTTGTTCGGAGCAATCCTTTTAATCCTTTATCTACACAATGATTATTGGCTAATGTTAGAATATCGAATCCAGACCAACTAAGAGCATCAATTAAAGCATCGGGAGCTCCAAATTGAGGATAACCACTATACATTGTTCTTTCTCCGGGCAAAGTAGTTTCTAAATTTCCAATAGTGATATCAGTTTCTTCTAAATATGGTTTTACTTTTTCAAAAGAAAATTTATAATTCCAGCAGTCACAAGTAGGATCATATGCAGTGTAGATCTGAAGATCATGATTCATAATATCTCCCACAACAGAAAAACTAACTACTTTTTTTTCTGCATAGAGGGGATAGATAATAAAAAAAAAGAAAAAAAAATTTATAGAATGCATAAATAAACCTTTTTGTAATAAATTAACATATTGAACTATTTGAATTCGAATATATATTTTTTTGACTATACGAATAATGTTTTTAAATTCTACGAAGCGATCAATGAAACTCTTTTTATTTTGAATATTTTTTATGATTGTATAGCAAAGATCATCAAAATTAGTTTTTATGGGTTTCATTTTTCGATGTTTTTTGAACGTTGATTATGTTGATTTTAAAAACTTTTTTTTTACTGACAATCAATTTTTCCATTTTTTGTTTTATTAAAATTCATTAGAAATGATTATTTATTGATAGATATAATTTTTTATTTTAAAAAAAATTGAATAATTTCTTCATCAGCAAAAAAGTCTTTAGAAGTTTTTCCTATTAACCATTCTGGAAGATATTGATATCCACCAGGCCAAGTGTGACCGCCATTATGAATTTTAAAAAATTTAATTTTTTTTTCGTAACATTCATATTCAAAAATTTCTGTAAAGATTTCTTTTTCTTTTTGTATGGTTTTGATTCTTTCTGTTTTAGAGCATTGATTTTTATTTAACCAGAATTGAAGGCTTTCTTCTATCGATAGAACTTCTCCTCTTTGTCGATTTATAACTTTAACCAAACCTCCTTCGAAAGGAACAAATGGATCTTTAGTTCCATGAATTAATAAAATATTTAATTTTTTATGGGGTTTACATTGATTTTTTAAATTTTTTGGCATAGTAGCAGCGATAGATGCGAAACCTTCTATCCATTCTGCTGATTCACAAGCAAAACGGAAAGACATCATTCCTCCGTTTGAAATTCCAAAAATAAAAATTTTATCTCTATTTATGGGAAAATTCTCAATCGTATACTTAATTAAAGCTTTTAAATATCCAACATCATCAAGAGAATGAATTTGCGGATCAAAATTTCTACCATCATTCCATTGATTTTTATAACCTTCTGGTAAAAGTAAAAAAAAATTATATCTTTCTTTAAGTTCTAAAAGTCTCCCTTTCGAAAGAATTAAATTAGAATCAAAACTACCTCCACCACCGTGTAAACTTATAATTAAAGGAAAAGTATGAATTTTTTGATTAATAATATTTTTATTTACTTTTTCGTAGAAAGAAGGATAATAAATCACATTTTTTCTTTTTATGTTTTGATATTCCATCTCGAACCAAAAATAGTTTTGATCTGTAAAATGCAATTTAGGCGAAAAACAACTAATGATTGAAAATAAAATTAAAACTTTGTTATTCCACATATAAAATGAATCCTTTTAAATATTCTCCTTCTGGATGAAACACATTTATGCTATGATCTATAGATTGCGTTAAATATTCTAAAATCATTATTTTTCTTTTTGCTATTTTTGTTGAAAAAAATATAATTTTACGAAACATATTTAAAGTAATCAATTGAGAACAAGAAAATGTAAAAAGAATTCCTTGTTTTTTAATTTTTCGTAGAGCAAGTTCATTAAGTTTAACATAGCCTTTGATTCCCCGGGATATATTGTTTTTATTTTTTACAAATGCAGGAGGATCTAAAATAATAACGTCAAAAATACCAGCTTCTTTTTTTTCTAAGAAATCAAATACATCTTTTTGAAAGATATCAAAAGAAGAATTAGAAAATTGGTTTAAAATCAAATTTTCTTTAAGTTGTTCTAAAGCTTTTTTAGAAGAATCCACAAAAACTACGTTTGTTGCCTGATTTCGTAAAGCATTCATTCCAAAACTTCCGATATAACAAAAAGTATCGAGTACAACTTTATTTTTGCAATAAGATTGCAATTTCTTACGGTTTAGTTTTTGATCAAGATAAAAACCTGTTTTTTGAAATTCTAAACTATTTATTTTGAATTGAATTTGATTTTCATAAAAACAAATAAATTCTTTTGGTTTTGAAAGCCAATGTAATTCTTTTTGTTTTTTTTGTAAAATATAGATAATTTGATTTTGTTTTAAAAAATCAACCAGTATTTCTATGATTAATTTGGGAAATAAATAATCAATTTGTATGAGTGCGAAATCATCATAAATGTCACAAATGACACCCGGGCATTCATCACTTTCGGAATGAATAAAACGAAATGCATTGGAATCTTCAAAAAAATTTTTTTTTCTTAAAAAGAGAATATTGAGTTTATTGAACCAATATTCTTGTAAATTACGAATTTTTGTTGAGTCAAAATCAAAGATTCTTGCTACAATTTGGGTTCTTTTTTCGAAAAAAGCATTTCCCAAGAACTGTTTTGTATATGAATATACTTCAACCCAATCACCATTTTGTAAGCTATCGTTTTCTATTTTTTCTATAGCTCCCGAAAAAATCCAGCTATGACGTTGAAAAAAAATTTTTTCTTTTTTTGGTTTTAAAATTATTTTCCCCTCGGGTTTTGTTAGTTTTTTCATATTTAAATCGTATATTTATTTTTTGTAAAATGATACAATGAATTTTTATAAAATACATTGATGATTTTTATGCTTTTTTAATGTTAATTTATGAATTCATAATGATTTTGAAATAAAATCCATCATAACATTAACAATCAAAATTTTGATTGTAAAAAGATACTATCGTAATTTTAAAGTTTAGTTACTACAAAGTAAAAAATATGGATCTTTTTTTAGAAGTTTTACAAAATCATAAAGAAACCTATATACAAACTCATGCTTCTTTATTGATTATAAAAAAACCCTATATCTATAAGATTAAAAAAAACGTTAATTTTGGATTTTTGGATTTTTCCACAAAAGAAAAACGATTATATTATTCTATTTTAGAGGTCCGATTAAATCAAAGATTATGTAATGAAATCTATAAAGGTATCGAAATTGTTTTTGTAAAAGAACTATTATTTCAGAGTTTTTTATCTGTTCAGGAAATCTTAAAAATAAAAGAAGAAGAATTAAAAAATTTTGTCCAAGAATTGGTTTCTTATCATGGGGATTTTGTGGAATATGCAATTAAAATGGATTATATAGAAAAACCGTTTTTTTTAAAAAATCAAGAAATTACTTTTGATAAACTCGAAAAAATAGCTAACCATTTGATTCTGTTTTATAAAAATGCAGAAATTCAAAAAAAAACTTATATAAAAAAAGCAGTGAAAGAAAACTTTCAAAAAGTAAAAGATTTTATAGGAATTACCATAGAACCACTCACATTTTTATTGTTAAAGAAATTTAATAAATTATATTTAAAAAATTATCGCTCTTTATTTCGATCAAGAATTCAAAATCACTGGGTTCGAGATTGTCATGGAGATTTACATTTAGAGCATATCATTTATCGAAATGGTTTGGTTTGTATTTATGATTGTATAGAATTTAATCAAGAATTTCGTTATATTGATATAGCAAATGATATTGCTTTTTTATGCATGGATTTAGAATTTTTGGGATACTATAAAGAATCTCGCTACTTTTTAAATTTATTTTATCAGATTTATCGAGATTTCAATTTTATATTTTTACAAGATTTTTATAGAAGTTATAGGGCTTTTGTTCGGGGGAAGGTTTATAGTCTAAAATTACATTCTATTGTCGATCAAAAAGAAAAAATAGAGAGTATTGAAGTATCAAAAAAATATTTTCAATTAAGTCTTAAATATGCTTTAAAAGGTATTGAACCTACTTTGTTTGTGTTTATGGGTAGGATAGGTTCAGGTAAAAGTACTTATGCGAAAAAATTAGCAGAACTTTTAGGGGTAAAAGTCTTTTCTTCTGATGTGATTAGAAAACAATTTTTTAATCTGAACTTATACGAAAGAACTCCAGAGCATCTAAAAAAAATTGTTTATTCAAAATTTATGACAAAACTAGTATACCAAAAAATGATTCGAGAAGCTATTGAATTTTCTTTTCAAAATGGCGTATCGGTTTTAGATGCTACATTTGCAACAAGGGCTCTAAGAAACCTATTGGTGTTTTCTTGTTTTGAACAAAATTCTCAATTTTTGTTTATAGAGATCGAAACAAAAAAAGAAATTATTATCGAAAGAATCACATACAGAATGAACTCTAAAACAGAAGTGAGTGATGCTGGTGTAGAAGAGTTCCTAAAATTTTATGAATATTATCAACCACCTAATGAAATTCCAAAATATCAGAAAATTAAGATTCGGATTCAAAAAAACTATCCCATAGAAAAAGTATTTCAACATATCTTACATAAGATTTTAAATCAAAGGTTTCGTTTTTTTAATGATTTATAGAGCATTGTTATTTTTTTAAAAAAAATAACTAAAAATATAAAATGTTATTGATAAATTTTAGATAATTTGTAAATTTGTAAACTATTGGTATAATATTACTAAGTTTTAATATTTTAGTAGTTGTTGTGTTTTTATTTTTAAAAACTTTTATGATCGTTCCACATCACGCTGCCTCTACAATAGAGAGGTTAGGAAGATACGATAAAACTATTGAGTCAGTATTTTTTTTTATTTTTTATAGTAGTTAGGATTGCTTATAAACATACTTTGTAAAGAAGAGGTAGTTGGTGTTCCTTCTCAAATTTGCATTACCAAAGTATTGTCTTGGTTAGAGTTTATAGAATTATTTATTTAAAGGTAGTAGATCCATATTGAGCTGTTTATCATATTAAATGATTATCAATTAGCTTGAATTTGACTTGCTCAAACTACAATACATTCTATTTTTTCAAGATTTAGATGTTGGATAAAACCTTCGAAGAAAGGTAAACTTTAAATTCGAAAATAGTTACTTTTGTGGAAGAAGCAGGAGAGCATTGGGGTGTTAGAATTATGAGGTATGAAATTCAAAATATTACTCCAACTGATAAGTTTTTAGAATCTATAAAAAAACAAATGTAAGTAGAGAGAGAAAAAAAAGAGCGATTGTTACAAAATCTGAAAGCGATAAGCAATCAAGAATGAATTGTTCAAAAGGTATAAACCAAGAAATAATCAATGAATCTGAAGGAGAAAAACAAAAAATAATTAACGAGGCTGAAAGAGAAGCTGAGAAAATTTTACAAATAGCAAAAGCAATTGCAGATGGCATTAAACAAATCGCTCAATCAATTCAAAAGTATGATGGTAAGGATGCAGTTTTAATGAAATTATCTAATGAATATCTATTGCAGCTTAAAAATTTAGTGAATCAAAAAACCGAGATGTTATTACGATTAGATTATATGAATCTAACTGAAATTTTAAAAGGCTTGAAAATTATGTAAATAAAAAATAAATGATTTTGTATGAAGTCAAAGATTCAATTCGAAGATCAAGAAAATTTACTAAAAAGGATTAATAAAATTTTAGGACAAATTCAAGGTATAAAAAAAATGATTGAAGAAGAAAGAACTTGCAATCAAATTTTAAGTCAAATTACTGCTGTAAAATCTGCTTTGGATGGGGTGGCTATGATTATTTTAGAAAACGAGGCATCTAGGTGTTTTCAAACAGTAGTAGACAAAAATCCTGCAAATAAAGACTTAGCTTTAAAAGAATTTATTACATTGATTAGAAAATATAGCAAATAAAAATTATTGAATACGCATTACTCTAAATGCTAATTCATATTCGTTAGCTGCATTCCACAATAACCAGCCATAGTCATCAATACTTTCTATGGTTGAGATTTGCCTAAGAATATAATTTTCATTATAATTCGTCACTCGCCATTTAAATGCTTGGATCCAAGGTCGTATTTTTACATATTCGGGAATTAAATTTTTAAGTAGTAAAATTCCTTTTTTGTAAAAATATTCTGGATAATCTGCGGGATTGTGATATCCTTCGAAAAACAATCCAAAGTGAGAAGGATATAACATTGGGGATATGTAGTCTAAAAAAATACTAATTTCTGGAATTTTTTGACCTGTTGCTTCTATATCTTTTCTTTCTTGCCAAGCTGTTATTCCAAATGTATCAATACTTAATTTGACATCGGTAGGGTATAGGATCATCCATGCTTTAAACAAAAAATTTTTTAAATGTTGAATTTTATCCTCAGGATGTTTTACTTTATAATATACAACACCGTTTAAGTTTCCTTCTGCTGGGTAGCGAATGTAATCAAATTGTATTTCATCAACACCATAAGAAACTAGTTCGTGGACAATTCTTAAATTGTAATCTTGCACTTCTTCTTTTGCTGGATCTACCCATATTGGATGGCCTTTATATTCTATGGTTTTTGATGCTGTGTTTGGATTATAAATAGCTAAGTCTTTTCGATGTTTTACGAGATTCATATCCTGAAACAAAGCTACTCTCATAATCACATATATATTTCTATTATGTAAATATTCAATGAGTTTGGGAAAATCTTTAATAATAGGTGGATTATTCTGATATTTTTGTACAATAGGGTCATTGCTTTTATATGTTAAGATGCCTACAATATCTTTTGCATCGATCACTAATGCATTTAGATTTGTACCTTTTGCATTATCTAAAATTTTTATTATATTGTCTATACTTGCATTATCCCATCTAATATAAATTCCTTTAGCAGATCGGTTCCACTTTAATGGTTGATTAACAGTGATGTTAGATTTATATTTTGGAATTTTAAGATAGGAATTTGGAATACAATATGAATTTTTAATATGATTGGAATTAATTTTTAGAAATTCATTTTTATATTCTTTAAAAGAAATGATTTTTGATTTTTTATATGTCTCTTCAATCACGTTTAAAACTTTTGTTTTTTCTTTACAAAAATAAGTATCATCTGGTATTTTTTTATCTGTTATATCATGTTTTGTAAAAATTTTTATCTGTTTATTGATAGCATATTTATTTTCTACTAAACTTATCAATACTATAGAGCTTATGATTATTAAAATTTCTAAATAAAATTTTTTTATAAAATTAAATAAACTTTTCTTACCTTGCATCGGAGCCTAAAAAAAATTCATATTTTAAAAGTCAAAATCTTTTTATATTGTAATCATTTAAGAAAGCTGAAATATATCCGCATAGAAAAGAAAGTATAACACCAAAAATAGGAACAAATAGCAACAAAGTAGATGCAATTCCTGTTAAAAGTATTTCTTTTCTTTTGTTTTTTAATTCTCTTGAACGGACTTTAGGATTGGGGAATTTTTTTTCTAAATAAGTATCATAAATACTGATACCTAAAATATAAGAATTAAATAAAAATAAAATCAAGATCTGAAAACTTCCAAAAGGTAGAGTAATAAAAAAAATAAAAAAATACCATACAACATAATACAAGGATTTTCCTATACTCCAAAAAAAATTTATTAAATCATATCTTATCTGTGTTAAGTGACTCTCTTTAATTTTATAATGATTATGTAATTCTGTCTTTAAATGATCTATAAATGGCACTATAGTAATTTGTGCTATCATTCTATAAAAAATCACAAAAAGAAACAAACTAAAAAACAATAACATAAATGTAATTCCGATAAAAGTAAAAACAGAAATTAAAGGTATTTTTGGTAATATAGGAATCAGTAAATTTTTGATTAAATATTGTACGAATATATAAATAATTAAAATGATTAGTATTGAAAAAAAAGTAGCAAGTAGAAAAGGATACCAAAGAAATCTCAATAATTTTAATTTAAATATTATAAGGATTGACTTAAAGGGGGTTAAAAATAATTGTAAAGATTTTATATTTATACTAAAATTTTTTTTGTATATAAATTTCCAGAAATTTTTATTATTCGATTTTTCTCATCTACTAAAACTACTCGAGGTTCATAATTTTCTGGGATATCGGATTCTTCTATTAAAGCATACGAAATAATGATGATTTTATCTCCTTTATGCCCAAGTCTTGCTGCAGCACCATTTAAACAAATCTCACCTTGACCTGCTTTTCCTTTAATAATATAGGTTTCGAATCTTGCTCCGTTATTGATATTCACTACCGAAACTTTTTCATAAGGTTTAATACCTGAAGCTTGTAAAAGTTCTTCATCAACGGTTAGGCTACCTTCGTAATTAAGATTTGCATCTGTTACAGTCGCTCGATGAATTTTAGCTTTAAACATCTCTAAATACATAGCCACCCCCAAGGAAATATAAATTTAATTCCCATAAATTTTTTATTTCTTTTGTTGCAAAGTTTTTCTTGCTTTTTAATTTAAGTAAACTTAATTGTAAAGAAATTTCTTTAATTTTATGAAAAAAACAATAAAAGTTAAACCACTAAAAAAATCAGCTAAAGGAAAGGAATTCATTATTCAAACTTTTTTACTAATTCAAAGCTCGTATAATACAAAAAATGTAAAAAAATACTTTAATGAAGAAATTCGTATCTTCGATTTAGAAGAAGTTTTATCAAGACCTAAGGAATATTTAGTCGATGAATCTGATTTAGATAAAATTTATCCTATAGGTGTGATTTTTTTAGATGAAAGCTTTTATATTAGTAATAAAGAAAAAGTTATTCAATTATTTGTTGATTCTCTTAGAGGTGAATTTTATATAATTTTACTTACGAATCCTAATTCAAGTTTGGATATAAGTCAGCTTGGATTAGCTAAAGACTATTTTTTTTCTTTTGTGCAAAATGATTGGAAAGTAGAAAATCAAGAATATTATTTACAACTTATACAAAACTGTATAAGACAAATCCAATTGCAAGTTGAAAATTTTTCTTTAGCTGCAAAAGTTGAACTGGCTCATCAAGATTTATCTAGAATCATCAGAATTGGACAATTGCTTTCTACGGAAAAAAATTTTGATTTAATTATCGAAACAATTTTAAAAGAAGCCATGGAAATGGTTGCAGCAGATGGTGGTTCAATTTATATTGTTGAAGAAAAAGAAAATACAATTTCTGGTCAAAAAACAAAATATTTAAGATTTAAAAAATCAGCTTTAATTTCTGATATCGAAGAATTTTTGCTACCCATAGATTCGAGTTCAATAGCGGGATATGTTGCAATGGTAGGGGAACCTTTATTGATTGATGATGTTTATTCATTAACAGGAGAAGAACCCTTTCATTTTAATTCAGATTTTGATTTTCAATATCATTATATTACCCGATCTATGCTTGTTATACCAATGAAAAATCAATATCAGGAAGTGATAGGAGTGATCCAATTGATTAATAAAAGAATTGATCCATATAAAAAGCTTACTTATGAAGAAATGCAGAATGGAGAACTGTTATCTTTTACACCTGATTGTATGAAAAAAATCTATGCTTTAGCCGGACAAGCTGCTGTATCTATAGAAAATTTTCGGTTAGTAAAAAATATTAATAATTTATTAGAGGGTTTTGTAAAGGCATCCGTACTTGCAATTGAACAGAGAGATCCTACAACTTCGGGACATTCGTTTAGAGTAGCAGAATATACTATAGCTTTAGCATTAGCTGTAAACAGAACACAAACAGGAAAATATAAAAGTCTTTATTTTTCTGATGAACAATTAAAAGAGTTACGATATGCATCTTTACTACATGATTTTGGAAAAGTAGGGGTAAAAGAAAAAGTATTAGTAAAAGAAAAGAAACTATATCCCGAACAATTACAAGAAATTCATTGGCGCTTCCGATATGCTATACGATCTCTTGAATATGAATATTCTCTGAAAAAAATAGAATATTTAAAAAAAAATGGTAACATTGGGTTTAAAGAATATGAGAAATTTTTAGACCTGGAATTAAATTACAAGATTCAAGAATTAAAAGAAATGTTGCAAATTATAGAATCTACAAATGAACCTACAGTTGTAGAACAAGAAATTTATGGTAATTTAGAAAAAATTTATAATTTTTCTTTAGAGTTAAAATTGAATTCTCATAAAGAAGTGATTCATTTTTTAAAGGAAAATGAATTGTTAAGTTTATTAGTAAGGAGGGGGAATTTAGATCAAAAAGAAAGGTTAGAGATTGAATCTCATGTAACTCATACTTATCATTTTCTTAGACAAATTCCTTGGACTGAAGATTTAAAAAATGTTCCAGATATCGCGTATGGACATCACGAAAAATTGGATGGTTCAGGTTATCCTTTAGGATTAACTGAAGAAGAAATTCTTCCCCAAACAAGAATGATGACTATTGCAGATATTTTTGATGCACTAATGGCACCTGATAGACCTTATAAAAAGTCTATCAGTTTAGAACAAGCTTTAGATATTTTACGTTACGAGGCAAAAGAAAATAGAATCGATAAAGATTTATTAGAGATTTTTATATCCGCTAAAATTAACGAAGTTATAAACTCTTCCGCCTATAGAATAAAATAATTATTTTTTTAAATTACTTTTTTATGTATAATTTTTAATGTACTTGTCTGTAAGCGATCTCTTCCTGAGTTGCTTCCCTTACATCAAGAATATCAATATCAAAATTTAAATTCTTTCCCGCCAGAGGGTGGTTACCATCTACCACTACAGAATTAGCTTTTACCTCCACAATTGTTAGAATAAAAGAACCTTCTTCTGTCTGAGCTTGAAATTGCATACCTACTTGTAAATTTTCACTATCTTCGAATAGATCTTTGGATAATTCTTGCACTAATTCTTTGTTAAAAACTCCATAACCTTCTTCTGGTTTTACTACAACATGAAACGATACCCCTTTCTCCTTTCCTTCTATAGCTTTTTCTAATCCTGGAATAAGATTACCATTCCCATGTAAATACTTTAAAGGCTTTCTTCCTTTAGAGGTATCCAAGATATTTCCTTCATCATCTTTTAACGTATAGTCAATTGTAACTACTGTGTTTTTCTTAACTTGCATAAAGTATCCTTGTATAATTATAATAAATCATAATTAAATCCACAAGATAATTTTGTCAACTTCTATCTAAAATCATATTTTTTAGCTTTCGTTATTTGTTTTGCATACTTAAGAAATGATTTTAATGATTGATCTTAAAAATTTATAAAAATCTGTTAATGTTGAATTATACTTCGTATTTGAAGAGTTTTCTATAATTTTTTAAAATTTTTAGCTTCATTAAACTACGTAATATTTAGATTTACATTTGATTTTCATTTCTTTTTAAGAATCAAAAAAGTTTTATTTTAAAGAATATATTTTAAGACATAATAAAGGGTTGATTTCTTTATAATGAACAAGTTCTATAAAAGAAGATGTATCCTTAAAAAAATTTTTATAATATTTACTTTCGATAATTTCATTTTTGCAGGAATGTGTAATATAGATTATTTTTTTAAATTCTTTTAAAGACTTAAAATTTCTCTGATAATTGATCAAGAATCCATTAGGAAATACCTTGTATCTTAAATGTACATCGATATCGGTAGGAATAAAAAGATATGGATTATCTAATTGTTGTGAATCTTTTTTATATTCATGAAACTCATTAAAAATTATAGCTTTTGTGTGCGGTAAAATTTCTTGTTGGATTAGGTAAACAGGTTCAAAAAGCTTTGAGTCTCTTCCTGCAAAGCATACATTTCTCGTTTTAGGGGGATAAATATATAAAAAATAAAAATTACTCATTATAAAAATGATTAAAAAAAATACAATCCCAATTTTGAATGAAATATTTTTGATTTCTATAAAAATTAAACTGTGGAAAAGAATTAAAAGAGGCAAAATTTGAAAAATATATCTTGCTTGATGATTGGTTGTAGTAAATTCAAGAATAAAAAAATGAGTCCAGACCAATGTAAGGATTTGTAATATAGGGCTTTTTTTGAAATATTCTGTAAACTGATTTCGATTTTTAAATATTGTATAAAAAACTGTAAGAAAAGAAAAAGTCATAAATAAACTAAAAACCCAATGATTGTAAAAATAATCAAAAAAAAGACTAGTAAAAAAATTTCTATCTTTTTCGATAATGTCGCTTTGTGCACCTAATAAGGAAAAAAATCTGTCGGGATGAATTAAAATCAAAAGAGAAAATGGAAATATAAAAAATTTATAAAAAAATCTTAAATTTTCTGAGAAAAAATAAAGTTTTTTTCTATATATATAAACATTGAATTCCATATAAAAAATTAAGATCGAAACATAAACCAAATTTTTGATTGCCTTTTTATTTAAGTTAGAAGAAAAAAAATAAGGATAAAGAAGAATAAAACCAAAAGAAAGAAACAGCATTACGATCAAGACAAATCTCAAATTTTTATAAGTTTTTATGATTTTTAAGCTCTCCGTTAAAAAAAATTTTGGATTTTTTATCATTTCTATCACTACTAAAGAGATGCTAATCAAAACTCCGTATGGATATTTCGTAAGATAAATGAGTGCCCCCAATACAAAAAAAAGTATTTTAGTTTTTCGTTTAGAATAAAGATGATTTTGATTTATATAAATATAATACGAGATGAAAACAAAATAAAAAAGCATACCTTGAATTTCGAGCATAGAATTGAATAAATATTCGGGGATTTGTTTTAATAAAAAAAGAAAACTGATTGTTAAAAAAATGGAAATATATCCGATCCATTGATCAAGTAAATCTTTTGATTTTTTAATGTAAAACTTATATACAAAAAGTATTATGCTTAAAAACAGTAGAAGAAAAAAAAAGATTGAGGGGCGGGTATCTAAAATTGGATCTGGTCTACCATTGAATAGTATTAGTACAATACTGATTATTGTTCTTAAAGGGGGCCAAGTAGGTGAATCAAGTAATATTTTTATTGATTCTAAAAACTGTTTTTCTTTTATAAATTGTAGGACATCTAAAGCCTGAATCATTCGAATGTTTGCATCCCATAAAAGCATTTCTTTATTAGGACATAAAAAAAATTCACGATTCAAAAAATAGATATAAAGAAAACTAAATAAAAAAATAATTATACTTACAACATAAAACATAAATTTTTCAAAAGTAATTTTTTTTAAAGAAATCCAATCTACAAATATTTTTTATTTTGAATATAAATCAATACTTGCAAAAGATTTATTTACTTGTCATAATCAAATATAAAGAAATTTTATAACTATGATAGAATTTCTTCCCGAGCATTTTAAAGAAAAAATAAATCAGAAATTATTAATGGTTTCTATATCGGGTATTCGAGCTATTTTACCAAAAGGTCTAACTCCTGATATGATTTTAGAAATTCTAAATGCTTATGCTATCACCACCAAAGAAAAAATTTTGATAGGCAATGATGGAAGAATTAGTTCTCCCGTCTTGGAAGAATTGATCATTAGTGTGTTAAGTTATTATGGAAAAACAATTATCCAGTTAGGAATTGCGCCCACGCCAACAATTAAAGCTGCTTGTGAATTCTATAAAGTAAATTCTGGATTGATCATCACGGCTTCACATAATCCTGTAGAATGGAATGGAATAAAATTTTTAAAAAAAGGAGGTATGTTTTATGATAAAGAAGACTATATTACGTTATTTAAAGCAATGTCCGAAAAACGAGAGTATACTTCTATACCAAAGAAACATATAATCTCTGAAAATGCAATTGAAAAACACATAGAATCCATAGCCAGAATGATACCTAATATAGAAAAAATCAGAAAAAAAAAATATAAAGTTTTAATAGATCCTGTTAATAGTAGTGGTGTATATGCAATTCCGCAATTATTGGAATTTTTTAATTGTAAAACGATCAAAATACATTCTGAGGCACATCGTCATTTTGAAAGATCACCCGAACCAACTCCAGAAAATTTAAAACTTTTTTCTAAATTATGTAAAAAAGAACAAATTCAAGTAGGATTTGCATTTGATCCAGATGGAGATCGCCTTGTGTGTGGTTCTCCATCTTTTGGAGCTATTAACGAAGAATATACTTTGCCCCTTGCTTATTTAGGTAAAAAACTTAATGTTTCAAAACCAATGCGGATGGTTATTAATTATTCTACTTCATCTTTGTTGGAAAAATTAAGTAAATCTTTTCAAGATACTGTCATTAGAACCTCTGTGGGAGAGGTAAACGTTTTTAATAAAATATTAGAAACTAAAGCAAAATTTGGTGGAGAGGGAAATGGAGGAGTAATCGATCCGTTGATTCCTTCCAAAGGAAGAGATTCTCTTACAGGTATATCTTATATTTTATCTGCTATGGCAGAAAGGGATGCTCATAACATTGATGATTTGCTAAAAGATTTACCACCTTTATTTATGGGTAAATTAAAAGTCCCTGTATCTAAAGAAAATCATATTTTAGAAAAAATTTATCAATCTTTAAAAACATTAAATAAAACTATCATTCAAGAAAGTAAAGAAGATGGATATTTTATTGCTTTTGATGATTCTTCTTGGATACATTTTCGATTTAGTAATACTGAACCTGTTATGCGAATAATTTTCGAAGAAAATTCAAAATTAGAATTTAAAAAAACTTATACATTTTTGGAATCTTTGATTGAAAGTATATGAAAATTTTTATAAAAGAACTTTATTATATTAGAAACCAAAAAGAAATCTTAAAAAATATTAATTTGGATTTAGAACAAGATTTTTATGTTCTTGTAGGTCCAAATGGTTCAGGGAAATCAACTTTTCTTTATATTTTGTCGGGGATGGAATGGCCCTCGAAAGGAAGTGTAATGCTTTATGAATCTGGAAAAATGATTCCGGTGGTATATAAAAAAAACTATTTTGGTTATTTTTTTACGAAATTATCAAATTGGTTTGAAACATATCATCCTTCAATAAACGTAATACAAACGATATGTACTGGATTTTATGATCAACTCGGATATTATACAGAAGCAACAGAAAAACAACAAGAAATAGCAAAACAATTGATTTTTCAATATGTCCCGTCTTTGAATTTGGATTTTAATAAACCTTTTGTTTTGTTATCAACAGGAGAAAAATATCGGATTTTATTAATTCGAAGTATCATCAAAAAACCCAAGATCCTGATTTTAGATGAACCGTTTGATGGTTTAGATATTCGGGGGAAAATAGAGTTTGAATTAGCAATTAAAGAAATTTCAAATGTAGTTCCTTTTATGTTGTTTGTTTTACATAAAATAGAAGAAATCCCTAAATGGATCCATAAAGTTATTTTAATGAAAAATGGAGAAATATTTCAATATGGAGATATTGATCAAGTATTAAACTCTGAAAATATGTCTAGACTTTACGATATCGATTTAATTGTAGAAAAAAGAAATTCACAATATTATACTTATGTTCGATCCTGATATAAAAGATATAGAAGTTTTTTACAAAAATCATCTACCTTTTAATATTCGTTTCCAGAAGCGATGGGTTCACAGTAAATATCCCGATATAGAAGCAAAGAGACAATTTCAAGAATTTTATAATCATATAAAAAATCATCAAGTTTATTCTATTTTTTTTATAAAAGTTGGTTTGGGATATATTTTTGATTTTTTTTTTGATTTTCATTATGATTTGTTTTGGTATGAACCAAATATCAACATACGAAACATTGCTTTAGAACGATTAAGAAAGAAATATACAAATTTTGAACTTAATTATCAAAACAAACTAACTATAATAAAAGAGTTTAGCCCAAAATTTATACAGGAGTGGGGCGAAAAACTTTTATTTTCTGAATTGTTTTATTTAAGAACATATCTAACAAAAGAAGATTATATTACAATTGATTTATATTACAGAAAAAAGTTTTACTATTCAGTAAATTATCAAACAGTTAAAAAATTTGAAAAACTTTGGATTTCGAATTTCTATAAGAATTTTCTTTATGCTCAGAAATTTTATCCCGTTGACATTTTAAAAAATGTTTTGAAAGGATTTCCTGTTGTAATAGCAAGTGCTGGTCCATCTTTAGATCGATGGATTAGAATTATTAAAAAATATCAGAATCGCTTTTTTATTTTATGTGTGGATACAGCTTTTTATACATTAGTAAAAAATCAAATTCAGGTTGATTTTTTAGTTTCTGTAGATGCTCAGTTTATTAATTATCTTCATTTAGAAGGTTTGTCAAGATATACAAAAAATTTACTTATTGACCCTTTAACTTGCCCATTAACAGTTCGAGATGCAATCAAAAATAGTAAGGTTTTTGTGTATCATAATTCGCTACCTTTTGTTGATTTTTTGTATAACAAACTTTTTTCAGAAATTAGTTTTATAAAAAGTGGAGGTTCTGTTACAACTACTGCTTTTGATTTTGCAAATTTTTTAAGCGCTGACAAAATCTTTTTATTGGGAACGGATTTTTCTTTTGTAAATCGTTTAATTCATACTAAGTATTCTAAAATCGAAAATCGATTTTTATTTAAAACTAATAGAATTTTTTCTTTGGAATTTTTTAATTATAAACAAATTACTGCAATTCCGAGAAAATATTGTTTGGATGTTAATAAAAATAAAATTCCTACAAATGATAAACTAATCATTTTTAAAGAATGGTTCGAAAAAAATATTCCATTAAATCCAAATAAAGAAATTTTTCTTTTATACGGTAATGGTTACGATTTACAAGGAACGAAGAAAGTTTATAAAGAACAAGAATTAGGGGAAATTTTAACACAATATCCGGTGCTCGATAAAGAAAATTATTTAGAAAAAATTATTAAAAATTATAACAAAAAAAATTCAATTTATACAATACTGAATTCTACATATAAGCATTTATTGATTCTTAAAGAAAAGTTAGAGATTTTAATTCAGTTTTTAGAGGATAACAACACTGAAAGTAAAAATATTTTAGAATTAGAAAATGATATTCTTAATTTCCCTGAATTACGATTACTTCAATTTACTGAAATTCATAAACTTTCTTTTTCTTCTAATTTACCAGAAGAAATATTACAGAAACAGCTAGAAGAAATCTATAAAACTATCAAGTTAAATTTAGAATTTCATCTTGAATGTATAAAAAAATCTTTATTTATGCTACATTCTAACGAGTAAGATTGCCAGCTATGAAGGATAAATGTTTGAGAAGGATAATAAAAAAGAGAAGTATATAAATTATTGTTAGTTATAAAAAATTTTGTAAAAAATTCGGATTTGATGGAAAACTTTTGATAACGAAAAAAATTATTTTTTGAAATCACATATAAGAATTCTTTTGAACTTTTTAAATTCGATGGATTAGGATTCGATTTAGAAAGATATTCATTGCTTAATAAGATCATGAATTGATCTTCCCAAAAAAAAATATCTAAAGGATAAAGATCAAATTGTAATGTATGTACGATTTGAAAGTTTTCTGTTAAAAGATATATTTGTTTTTTTTTAGTGGCAATCAAAATGTAATTTTGATCAATTTTTTTAATTTTTTCTATGTTCGAAATTTTTATATCTACGTATTTTAATTTTCCTGATTTTAATAAAAAAATTGTATCTTTTTGAATTCCGATAATTTCTTGATTTTTAGAAATTGATATACTCTTTAAATCTTTAAAATTTCTTGTGCGAATTCGAGATTGAAACTCTAAAGCTTCGTTAACTAATTTGTAAATTTCAATGCTTCTTTGATCAAAAAAAGCTAAATTTAGAATATATATATAAATTTCTTTTTCTGTTAAGAAACTTGCAATAGAGATTGGCTTTAATGGATAATCGTCTCTGTTTTTAATTTCTATTGGTTTTTTTTTGAACGTATGATCTTTTTGTTTTTGAATTAGAAATATTTCGGAGTCGCTTATGATTTCGTTTTTGTAATCTCTAAGGTTTGGGTTTAGTCTTATAAAAATAGAATATGTATCGTTTAAATTGATAGAGTCTATAATGTTATGATAATCAAATAAAATATTACAGTTTTCTAATTTATGATATTGAGGTGTTTTACAATAAGAGAAAACAAAAAATAAAATTATAATTTTACAAAAGGAATTTTGATAAATTTCCAATGTATATTTCCAGAATTTGAAAAACATCGTTCTACTTCCCATTCATTAAAAAATTCTTTCAGAGTTGATGATTCATATTCTGTTTTTTCGATATTGTGAATAAAATCAAAAAGATCTTTAAATATAAACCTTTCTTGATCTATGGAAACCAAATTCATAGCTAAAGTGGCTCGTTCAATAGAAAAAGGTCTTTTCCAGAATTTTCCTTTCCATTCATAATTTATTTTAGATTCAATTTGATCGAGTAAACTGCTTAGATCAACTTCATCAAATACATTTACTGTCCATGGTTCCATTTTAATATCTAAGTAAGGTATTTTATAAGTTCTTATTAAAGCAATATAATATGGATCAATTTCTGTGATAATTGAATTTTCTTCTTTAAAACTATGAAGAAAATATAAAAATAAATTATAATAAATTTTATTTGTTTTAAAAGAGGGAGAATAGTTTTGCTGATAGGTATCTAAAATTTCTTCTTTTGTTGCTCCTCCTGCATACGAAACTAATATTCTTAATTCTAAAGCAGAATAAGCGGTATGTACTTCGTTAATTTTTAAAAAACTATAATACTTTTTTTGGCCAACAAAGGTTTCTTTATTAAAAATTTTAAAATTTTGTGTAAAACTTGGAAAATTTTCTAAAAGTATTTTGTAAATTAAAATTACTTCTTGTAAATCAAAGTTTAATAAAGAAATAGAAGGATACACAATGCTTTTATTTAAAAAGATGTAGTTGTGTTTAAAACTATCAAAATAATATATCATTTCGATTGTTTTTCTATTTGTTTTAGAATTTTATTTTGTTGTATAAATATATAACTTGTATACGAAGAGAATAACAATAGAGTAATACCTATAACCCATAATAAATTGTTTAGTCTTTTATGGGACAATACAATTGCTTTTTGTTCAGATAAAATTTCATAAATCTGAAAAATCGATTCTAAATTTTTATCTTTTTGAATATATTTATATTTTACATAACTTAAAAGAGTTTCAATCTCATTTTGAGATAATTGCTCTAAATGTTCTTTTCGCTGAAGGCTTTCGAGATTTAGTATATAGTTTAATTTTTTTTCTAATTCCATTTTATCAATAGTTTCTGCATTAATGTTTATTATAAAAATAAAAAAAAGTATAATTCTTAAGGTCATTTTTTTCTCCTGTATTTTTAATAATTTTTAGAAAAACTTTCAATCCTTAAAAAAAGTTTTTTCGTAATATTCTTTAATTATCTCGTAACGATAAGATAAGATATATAAGCTAATAAAAAAAAGATTATATCCAAAAATAGAAATCCAAAACGTTAGTTCAATTTTGGGTGACATTGAAGAAATTACTGGAGTGGGGTGTGTATCTGGAACAAAAATTCTTATAGAATACCAAGTTAATAAAGAAGCTAAAGAACTCAGAACAGCAATCGAGGCACTATAAATAGCTTTTTTTTGAGGATTATCTGTAAAATTCTTAACAATAAAATAACTCCCTAACGTCAATAAAAGAACAAAAAAACTCATCAATCTTGCATCTTTCCAATTCCAATAGGTTCCCCATTCTGTGGATGCCCATATAGGTCCGGAAATCACAACACCTAAACTAAATAAAAAAGCCAGATTCATAGAAGTGTAAATTAATTTTTCGTATATGGATTTTCGTTTGTATATATAAAGAATTCCGAAAAAAGTTGCTAATATAGGAGAATACATTCCAATCCAAGCAATAGGAACATGAATATAAAAAATTCTGTGAGCTACTCCCTGAGATAAAATCACGGGTGGATAGGTTAAAGCTAAAATAGTAATAGGAACTAAAGAAAAAAAGAAAAAAATCAATAAATAATTTAGTATTTTTGACTTCATCATGATTCCCCTCATGATTCTTCTATTGATAAATTCGAAAAGAATAAAATACCTATTATAATATAAATGAAAGCAATTAGTAGTGGGATAAAAAATTTAGAGCTTAAAAAAAAAGTATAATTATAAGATGAAGTGATTTGTTCATTGATGATCGAAGTATAAATAACAAAAATTGGCAAAGATAAAGGAAAAAAAAGTATAGGAAGGATTAATTCTCGCATTTTGTTGCCGGTAGACATTAGAGAAATCATTTCTCCTATTGCAGTCAAGTTTAAAATTGCTGGAGAGATCAAGAACATTAAAAAAATTTGAGAATGATTTAATTCAATCTGCCCAATCAAAAGAATTCTATAAACAAATTGATAAAAAAATATTAATAATAATATAATAAAAGTTTTTGTAAGAATCCTAGCTAAATAAAATACATATCTAGGAATCGGGCTCATTAAAATGATTTTATATGCTCCCGCTTCTTTTTCTCTCTGTAAGCTTCTTCCAGAAAGAAGAATTACCATAAAAAAAATTGAAATAAGGAATAACCCATAAAAGTTTTTTTCTTCTAAAAAAATTTCTTCTTTTAAGGAATAGTGATAAATTACTGTTAAGGAAGTCGCAAAAAAAAATAAAATCAAAATGCTCTGAAAAGATTTTAAATGAATTTTCATTTCCCATAAAATCATATTTATAAGGTATTTGATTGACATCATATAAATTTTAATTTCGATTACTTTCGTGAACAAAAAATTTAAACTAGAAAATTTTACAATTTCAAATTTAACAAATGTTTTGATAGTTTTAATGGCAGTTGTCAATCTTTTAGATATTTTTTTAGGAATTTCTTATCCAAAATTTCAGATACAAATGTTATTTACTGATCAATGGTGGCAAATTTTTTTATTTCCTTTTCGAATTACAAATCAAATTATATCATTAGCGTTTTTTTTATATATATTTTGGATGTTTGGTAATCAATTAGAATTTGAGCTAAACACATTTCGATATAATCTTTTTATCTTTTTAGGGTATTTCTTTATATTATTGGGAACTTATTTTTATCCTCTGGATGCATATTATGTTTATTTGTCTGTATTTTTTGCAGTTGCTTATTTATATCCCGATATGGAAATTTTACTTTTTTTTGTATTGCCTGTGAAAATGAAATGGATTGGAATTCTTACTGCACTTTTTATAGTAATGGATTCTGTATATTTATCAATCAATTTTCAAACTTATTATCCAATTCTTGGTCCCATTTTAGGAATTTTAAATTTTTTATTACTTATTGTATTACCAGATTTAAAAAGAAAAACAAATAGGTTCAAGAAAGGTAATATTTGGAAAAATAAATCGAAAAAGACAATTCACAAATGTACTATTTGTGGAATAACTGAAGAAGATGATCCTCAAATGGATTTTCGTTATTGTGTTTATTGTAAAGATCATGAATACTGCAGAGATCATTTAGATAATCATGAACACATTCAATAATTTTAAAAAAAGGATTTATTTTTGGAAGAATCTAAAATTTTTCTATTGACTTAAAATCAAAACGTTATAATATTGTAATTATGGAAGAAAAAGGACAACATCCCACAGTAAAAAGAGTAAAGATTAAAATCGAAAAAAAAGTTGATTATTATTATGATTCTGAAAGAAAGTTTCTTATAAAATTAGATAAAAAATCTAATAGTAAATTTTTGGATTATCCCAATTTTCAATATTATTTGAATTTTGTAGTTCCTCATCTAAATCTTAATGAAAACTATTTAATTCAGAAAACCCTAAATTTTTTACATCCAACAGTATTATTAGAAAAAGTATTAGAATTGAAAAAAGAAAATTCTCAAATTTCTTTAAAAAAATTGATCAATGATACTGAATATATGATGATGAAGCAAATTTCTTCTACTTTGATGGGGTGTGATGATGATCCTTCTAAAATTTATGATTATTTAGCTAATGTTCTTTTAAAAGCATCCAAAGAATTAGAAAAAATTTATACAGATTTCCATTATTTACTTGCTGAAGAACTTAAGAAAATAGATAAAGAAAAAGAATCTTAATTTAAAAGTTTAAACAATTCATAAAGTAACCGTAATCCCCAACCTGTAGAGCCTTTTGAATGTTCTGGTCCATTTGGCAACCAAGCTGTTCCGGCTATATCAAAATGCGCCCAAGGAATTTCTGTAGGTACAAATTTAGATAAAAATCTCATTGCTGTAATAGTTCCAGCAGCTTTCCCTCCAATGTTTTTTATATCCGCTATATCTGATTTTAATTGCTCATCATAAATGCTCCAATGAGGTAATCGCCAGATTCTCTCTAAGGAAAGATAGCTAGCAGTTTCTATTTTTTTATAAAATTCATCAGATGTACACATTACACCAGTTGCATGATGCCCCAAAGCAATAATACAAGCTCCTGTTAATGTTGCAAAGTCTAAGACAAATTTTGGATTGTATTGTTTGATTCCATAAGAAAGAATATCTCCTAAAACTAATCTTCCTTCTGCATCTGTATTTTGAATTTCAACACTCGTACCATTATATGCATAGTACACATCCCCTGGTCGAGAAGCTTTTCCATCAGGCATGTTTTCTGCCAGTCCCAAAATTCCAATGATTGGATATTTTACCTTAAGAAAACTTCCTAAAATAACTCCAAACAATGTTAATGCACTTCCAGACATATCGTATTTCATTTCGTGCATGTCCTGAGATGGTTTTAAAGAAATTCCTCCCGTATCAAAAGTAATACCTTTGCCACACAACAATAGGGGTTTTAGATTTGTCTTTTCTTCAGGTTGATATTCTATAACTACCATTCGAGGAGGTGTTTTAGAACCAGAACCCACTGCTAAAATACCATTCATACCTAATTTTTTTAATTCTTTTTCTTTAAAAATTTTAACTTTAACTTTATAATTTTTTATAAATTTTTTTATAAAATTTTCATATGTTTCTGGATTGATTACATTTCCGGGTAAAGAACAAATGAATCGATAATAATTAATGAGTTCTGCTAAATTTTTAGATTCATTCAATATGTCTAAAATTTGTTTTTGAAGTAAATTAACTTTAAGTCCGATTTCAATTTTTGTTTTTTTTGAATTTTGATTCTTTTTATAGATATCTAAAGAATATGCTCCTATTTCTATTGATATAAGAATTATTTTTAGAGCTTGAGATAAATCAAAATTTGTTATATAATCCAATAAAATAAATTCTTCGTTTTTTTTGTTTTCCTTAGATCTCGTCATTGGATCGTTTTTTGTTTTTTTATCTGTATATTCAATTAGAGCTTCTTCTAAATAAAAAGGAAAAAAAATTGTGATTTTGGATGGCCCGCTTGAAGCTAAAGAATAACCAAAATTTTTAAAAGCATTTAAAAACACTTCTGGATGAAATTTTTTTCTTTCTCCTAAACCCAAAAAAATAAAATTTTGAATTTGATAATATTCCCCAACTTTCTTTTTAAAGAACAACTCTTCTTTAAAAAATTCCTCTTTAAGATTAAAAATTGTATTGATTTCTTGATTTGTTGTTTCTTGAAAAACCGGAACTACTAAAAAGGAATCTTTGAGTTCTTTTGTATGAAAATGAAGAATTGATTTTTTTAAATTAATTTCTTTTGTTAAGTCCATAAAATTTTAATTCGCTTGTAAATTTTGAATATCTTTTATAACTTCCTGTACATGCTCTTCTACTTTAACTTTCGGATACACTTTTAAAATTTTTAGATCTCTATCAAGTAAATAAGTCGTACGAAGAATCCCTTCAGAAGTTTTTCCATAAAGTTTTTTTTCTCCCCACACTCCGAAGTAAGTGCAAAGTTCTTTGTTTTCATCAACAACCAAAGGAAAATTTAGATTATGTTTTGTTTTAAATTTTTGATGTGAATTTAAATTATCTACAGAAACTCCCACTACATGAAATCCTAAATTTTGCAATTCTGATAGATGATCTCGAAAAGAACAAGCTTCTTTCGTACAACCCGGTGTATTATCTTTTGGATAAAAATATAACACAAGTCCACGCTTACCGGAAAGATTTTTTAATTCTTGCTTCGATCCATCGTCTAATAAAACTTTAAAATTTTTTACTTTTTTATTTTCTTTTAGCAGATTCATATATCTTCCTTCTGGTTTTTTATTAATCTTCGACCGGCAAAGCCCGAATAATAATCATGTTCATAAAAAATATCTTTTTCATCGTATATCCAGCAATAATAACCACTGCCGTTATCAAAATCTATAAGCCATAATCCTTTAACTTCTACTCCTATTTCCATCATTTGTAATATCCACAATTGAATTTCTTTACTGATCTGTTCTTCGATTTCTTCTAGTTCATTTTCAGGTATAATAGAGTTCATTTTTTGTTTTAATTCTTCTACTTTTTTGTAAGCTGTTTCGGTAAGTCGATAAATTATAGGAAATACTTTTTTTGCATCTTTTAGTGTCCAAATTTTTTTGTTTGAGTCCACAACTACCAATATAAAAAAATTTTATTAAATTTCAAGAAAAGAATGACACTATACAAAAAAAAATTAATTTGATGTAGTATGAATCATAGTCAAATTCATAAAGTTGTTATCATTGGTAGTGGACCTGCTGCTCATACCGCAGCTATTTATACTGCTCGAGCAAATCTTTCTCCTGTGATGTTTGAAGGGTTTATGGCGGGAGGAATTGCAGCTGGTGGGCAACTCACTACTACAACAGAAGTAGAAAACTTTCCGGGATTTCCAGAAGGAATTAGTGGTATAGAACTTATGGAACGAATGAGAAATCAATCTTTAAGATTTGGTACTAAAATCATTTCGGAAACGATTTCCAAAGTAGATTTCTCGGTAAGGCCTTTTCGATTATGGAGAGAAGGTTTCGAAGACGAAGAACCTATTTTATCTCATTCTGTTATTATTGCAACAGGAGCTACAGCAAAAAGATTACATATCAAAGGAGAGGATGAATTTTGGCAAAAAGGAATCTCAGCTTGTGCTGTTTGTGATGGTGCTTTACCCATATTTCGAAACAAACCCCTTGTTGTAGTGGGAGGGGGCGATTCTGCTTGCGAAGAAGCAACTTTTTTAACAAAATTTGGTTCGATTGTATATCTTGTTCATAGAAGAGATTCGTTAAGGGCGTCTAAAATAATGCAAGAGAGAGTTTTTAAAAATCCTAAAATTAAAATTATATGGAATTCAATTACTATAGAGGCTTTAGGTTCAGAATTATTAGAAAAAGTCAAAATTCAAAATGTAAAAACTAACGAAATAACAGAATTAGAAGCTAGCGGACTTTTTTATGCAGTGGGGCATAAACCTAATACAGATCCCTTCGTAGGGCAGTTAGATTTAGATTCAGATGGTTATATTATAACAAAACCTGGTACAACACAAACCAGTATATCCGGAGTTTTCGCAGCTGGTGATGTGCAAGATAAAAAATACAGGCAAGCAATAACAGCAGCAGGTAGTGGATGTATGGCTGCTTTAGAATGCGAGAAATTTTTAGAGACTGTGGAAACTTTACATTACTAAGAGTTCTAAAAAGTTAAGAAAAAAACAATAAATTTTTTGACTGGTATTCAGGTAGTTTTTTTCTTTCCCTAGTGATATTTAATTCAAATGCGTATCTTTATTTTTTTGTTCTAACTATAATTATCTATTGGTTTTTAGTTTTTTTTAGATCTAAACTTTACTGGCAGAACCTTTTTTTACTTTTTGCTTCTTATTTTTTTTATGGTTGGTGGGATTGGATATTTTTAAGTTTAATTTGGATTAGCACTATATTAGACTTTGTTGTTTCGAACCAAATCGAGAAATCCCAAAATCCCAAGAAAAGAAATCTTTTTTTGCTAATTTCTATTATCGGAAATTTAACTATTTTATTCACTTTTAAATATTATAATTTTTTTATAAGTAATTTTATTGTTTTGCTTAACTTTTTGTACGAATTAACAAAAAGTTCGGTTTTTTTAATTGAAAAAAATCAAATTTTACTCAATGTGATTTTACCTGTTGGAATTAGTTTTTATACTTTTCAAACTATGTCTTATACGATTGATGTTTATAGAAAAGTAATTCCAGCAGAGAAAAATTTTTTAAATTTTTCTTTGTTTGTTTGTTTTTTTCCCCAATTAGTAGCTGGACCTATTGAAAGAGCTCAAGATCTTCTACCTCAATTAAAAAATACAAGAAATATCACAATACAAGAAATCGTAAAAGGAATTTGGTATTTATTGTATGGCTATTATTTAAAAGTAGGAGTTGCGGATCACTTAAGTGAGTATGTAAATTTAGTTTTTTTAGAAAATGTAGTGGTTTATAAAACAAATCCTCATTTAGCTTTCGGGCATGGTAGTGGTCAAATTTTGCTTGCAGGTATGGCTTTTGCTTTTCAGGTATATTGCGATTTTGCTGGATATTCAAATATAGCAAAAGGAAGTGCAAAGTTTTTAGGAATTCATTTAAGTGAGAATTTTCATTGTCCAGAATTTTCTAAGAATCCAGTAGAATTATATAATCGATGGCATATTACGCTAAATCGTTGGTTTACGGATTATATATATATACCCCTTGGGGGTAATAAAATGGGTGAATGGATTCAATATAGAAACATTCTTATAGTTTTTTTTATATCTGGACTCTGGCATGGTGCAAATTGGACTTTTATTAATTGGGGTTTATTGAATGGAATGTATGCAATCTTTTATTTAATTTATAAAAAGAGATTAAAAAATCATATTGTACAAAATGATTTTTTTAAAAAATATTTTCCAGAAAAATTTCGTATCGTACTATCCATCTTGATTACATATGCTTTTTTTGGATTTGCTGCAATTTCTTTTCGCTCTTATGATTTTCAACATTCTTTAATTCTTTATAAAGATTTTTTTACAAATTGGAGCCTGGAAGGTACTAATCCATTATCTTTTGATTTTTTTAAATATTTATTGATTATTCTAAAAATCGTAATTCCTGTATTATTTTTAGATTATTTTCGATGGAAAACTAACGATCCAGAATGGATTTTTAAAACTTCTTTTAAAGTTCAATTATTTTTATTTTTGGTTTTATTCTATGTGATTATTCTAAATGGAGTTTTTGGTAAAGATGTTATTTACTTCGCCTTTTAAGAAATTATTAATTAGCTTTATCAGTGTGATTTTTTTTGTGGAAATTCTAGTAAGAATTTTTCCAATATATTATTTTGATAAACCAGAAAAGTTTTTAATCACCTATATAAAAAACAAAGTTGAGAGTGGGAATCTTTCTTACAAGATGATCATTTTAGGCGATTCTCGTAGTATGTCCTTAAAACCAAACATTCCTTATGTATTTAATTTTTCTTTACCAGCGATGGGAACCAGATATTATAAATTTTTTGTAAAAAAATATATTAAATATAATCTAAAACCTAAAGCTATTTTATTTGCTGGTTCACCAACACTTGTACATAGTGGGAAGGGTAGTCCTCTAGTAGATTCTAAATTAATTCCTTATGTGAATCCCGATATGACTTTAAAAGAGTATTTATACAAAAGAAGTATTTATAGAATTATGAATTTAAGATTTAATGAAATTTTTAATGCAGAACAAATAAATCAGGAGTTTATGTGGGAGTTTTTTTCCCATCGCTTTTTATTTTTATTTAGTACTTTTGAAATTTCAGAAATTTATCGCGGTCCCGAATGGTTTTTTATCGTGTCTCAGAGTATACCATTGAATTTTAAAACGTTTAAACACAGAGATGCGATTTTAAATTTATTTAATTTAGAAACTTATCGATTTGTTGATAATCATTATGGAACTGAACTTTGCCCTTGTAGTAGGATTTTAGAAAAGCAATGCCAGACTTCTCCTTCGAATTTTCAAGATAATTGGATTATGCAACAATATATTGAAAAAAATCAAGGAAATTACAACATATCCGATCGAATCCCAAAACAAAAATTATTAGAATGGGAAGCCAGAAAACCTGAAGTTATTGAACAACAAAGGGGTATTGCGAATTTTATCCCTGAATTTGATTTTTCAACAAATCAAGAATTTATACATTACTTACATCAAAATCAAATTTTGTATATTTATATCACTATTCCTTTTCCAGATTATTTTCAAGAAGGTCATTATATTAAAAGTTTTTTTAAAGAATATGAAAGTTTTTTAAATCAGTTTCCAAATGCTAGAATATTCAAATTTCGCGAGGAATATTATTCTCGAGACCTTTATTCCGATCAGGTACATTTAAATTGTTATGGAGCAGAAAAATTAAATTTTGAATTTCAAAATTTTTTGCTTCCAGAAATCTTAAAATATGTGGATCAACGATATAAAGAACTTTATGAAAAATAATAAATAATTGTATTTATTCTTTAAAAATATCTTCTTTTATACCTTCGTCCAACATTAAACTGGTAATTACACTTGCTCTTTCTGATGGCAATTGGGATAGCAAAAATGGAACAATGGATGGAGTGCCTTCTTCTTCTGCAATTTGCTCCATTTTTAAGAAAACATCAACAATATCGATATTTTTCCATCCTTGGATAATTTCGATTACGTTTTGGGGAGGCATAGCGTTCAATCTTCTTGCCATATCTTCAATCATTTTGTTTTTTTCTTTTCTTGCATTTTCCTTTTCTGTGATTTTTTTCTTTTGTTCTTCTAAATTATTTTTTTGTTCAAGAAGCTCTTTTTCTTTTGCTTGTAATTCTTGCTTTTTTTTATCTAATTCAGCTTTTAGTTCATTAATTTTTAATTTTTCTTCTTCTAATATGTTTTTTTCTTTTTGTATTTTGTCTTTTTCTAATAGCAATTCATTACCTTTAGCTATATCAATGTTGGGTATTTCTTTTTCTAAAAACGGAACATATTCTTTTAATGATATGATTCCCCATTGATCAAGTAAATATAA
Organism: uncultured bacterium; assembly: GCA_937928085.1. Taxonomy (GTDB): domain Bacteria; phylum Spirochaetota; class Leptospiria; order Leptospirales; family Leptonemataceae; genus SKYB61. Next base: position 122,272 of record CALFVU010000008.1, read on the forward strand.
ATATATACCTAAAGAAAAAAGAATGATTAAAGTTAGATAGAATATTTTAACTTTTGGAGATAAAATCATGATTTTCCCATTTGTTTATGATTTTTTCGATTGTAAGGATTTTTGCTTTTAATTTCTTCTGAATCAGTTTTGAATATTGTTCACTTTCAAAACCATAAGTAAAGATTGCTAGTTCTTTTTTTGTTAAGTCATTTTGGTGATTATAAAAAAATTTTTCGGAAACTAAATCACTTTCGATTTCTAAAGTATTTTCGAATTTCTCTTTCTCGTCTGGTTTTGTAATCAACGCTTGATTCTTTTTTATATTTATTATCCTCAGAAATTTGTTTAGATTCTTCCAAAATTTCATATTCTTTTCTTTTTGAATTTTGATTGATTTCAAATAATTCTTTTGTTTCATTTTTTTTCAAACCTTTTTTATATTCTTCGAATTTTTTTTCTTTCAGGATTTCCAGTATTCTTTTATTTTTTCTCGCATCTAATACGTTTTGCCTTTTCTCTTCTAATTCTGGTTGTAAAGATTGAATGTAATTTTGGACTTTTGTTTTCGTTTCTTGTAATCTATTAAGAAATAAAGTAAAATTCTGAAATACCAAAACATTCTGATTTAAATCAGAAACTTGATTAAATTTTGTTATCTCTTTCTTGTATTGATTTTCTAAACTTTGTACTTCTTGATTTGCCTGGTTTATTTTAGAAAGAATTTTTCCAAGTTCATGCAAAGCTTTTTCTTCCTCTATAGCTTTAATTTTTAAAAGTGCTTCTAAAGGATAACGAAATTTTTTTTGCTTCATATATTATACTATTTTTCTAAGTAATTGTAAAGTTTCTTCGAAAGCAAATCCTTCATTAATGGATTGCTTTAAGAATGAATTAATTTTATCAATTTTTTCTATGGCTTCGTCTAATACTGGATTTGTACCTTTTACATAAGCACCTAAGTTGATTAAATCTTCGTTTTGTTTGTAAACTGCAAGAAGAGAACGAATTTTAGAAGCCATAGAGTGGTGTTCTTCTGTAATTAAATTTGGCATAAGTCTCGAAATAGACTCTATAATTTCTATAGCGGGATAATGATTTCTATGGGCTAGTTGCCGACTTAGAATAATATGTCCATCTAAAATACCGCGACTTGCATCCGCTACAGGATCGTTCATATCATCAGATTCCACTAATACACTATAAAAGCCAGTGATTGATCCTTTTTTAGAAACTCCACTTCTTTCTACGAGGCGGCTTAATTTATACCAGGTACTTTGGGGATATCCACCAGGTCCTAAAGGTTCACCCATAGCAATACCTATTTCTCTAAGAGCCATACAAAATCGAGTGATTGAATCCATAAAAAGATTTACATCTTTTCCTAAATCTCTAAAATACTCTGCAATACTTGTTGCGATATAAGCAGCATACATTTTTTCCAATGCACTTTTATCGCTTGTTGAGACTATTAAGATTGATCTTTGCATACCTTCTCGTTCGAGATCTTTTTCAATAAATTCTCTCACTTCTCTACCTCGTTCTCCAACAAGACATATAACATTTAAATCCGCTTTTGTATATCGAGCAATCATTCCTAGTAAAGTTGATTTTCCTACACCTGTACCTGAAAAAATTCCAATTCTTTGACCTTTTCCTACAGTTAAAAGTCCATCGATGGCTTTAATTCCGGTAACAAGAACAGAGCGAATGGGATCTCTATCCATTGGACTCGGGGGTGAATTATCAGCATTTCTGTACTCACCTTCATAAAAAGATAAAGTACCATCTATAGGATTACCTAAACCGTCAAATACTCTACCTATCATTTTTTCAGAAACTAACACTTGGACTTTTTTATTCATACTATAGACGTTTGCAGAAGGAAAAATTCCTTCTGTACTACCAAAAGGCATTAGAATCAAATACTTTCCACGAAATCCTATTACTTCGCATATAAGATATTCCCCGTTATCTTTTTCAACTCTACATAAATCGTGAATACCGGTATCCAGCGGTCCCTCCGAAATGATAATAAAGCCTTGTACTTCCACAACTTTTCCAAAAGGTAAAATAGTATTTGTATTTTCGATAACTTTTAAATATTTATTTAATATTTCTTTTTGTATATTCGACATTAAAGCTAAAATAGAGATTCAAATTTTTTTGTCAAATATTTACTTGATGCTAGAATACAAAACAATTTGTTGTACTGTAATGGATCCATTAAAAATTTTAAAAATCTTGGATGAATATGAAGTCCTAATAAAACCTTATGAAGAGATTTCTGATGATTACTTGAATAGTAAAGAACTTCTATCTAATTATCTTTTTGGAAATAAAATCATTAACGAGAGAAAACTAAATCAATTAAACGAAAAATTATTTTTTATAAATAGAAATCAAATTTTTAGCTTTAAAAATTTTTCTGTATATGGAAAAACTTATCCAAAATTTTTTACAAGTGGAGATTTTTATGGTGTTTTTCCATTAAAAGATAGTCGGGTTGTAGTAATTCTATCGGATGTAAGTGGTAAAGGATTAAATGCAGCGCTTTTAGCTTTTATGTTGTTTTATTACGTTAATAATGAATTGCATATGTCTAGTATGATACCTCAGATATTATTAAAAAAAGTTAATGAAATTTGTTTACAAATTTTTGATGACATTCAATTTGCAACTTTTTCTTTATTAATTCTGGATTTGCTTTCTGGCTCTGTTGAATACTCTGCTGCTGGATGTCCTCCTTTATTACATTATAAATTCAGAGAACAACTTATAGAAGAAGTAGATACTTATAACATACCTTTGGGAATAGAAAAAGATTTTTTATACAAAGGGAAAACTATTGATTTTAATTTTGGGGATGTAATCCTCCTTTATACTGATGGTGCATATGAACAAACCAATAAAAAAAAACAAATCTATGGTATAGAAAGATTAAAAAAATCTTTTAAAAAAAATGTGCATAAGAAACCTAAAACCTTAGTTAGAAAACTTTATTGGGATTTAAAACTATTTAGTTTATTTGTTTCTCCAACAGATGATACAACGTATGTAGTAATTCACTTTTCAAGCAAAAAAAAGTGATGCGAGAAATTTGGAAAATTTTTGGTAAAGTAGCATCTAATGGTTTTGCAGAAGGTTATGCTGTAATTTTACCAGAATTTGAATCTTTGATCCCCGCATATAATCTAAATAATGATGATGAAAAGAAAAAAGAACTTCAAAAGTTTTATGAATCTTTGAATCAAACATTGAATAAAATAAAAAAAATACAAAGTCAGGTTGAAGATTCAATTCAAGAATTACTTAATATACAAATCTGTTTTTTAAAAGATCCTATTTTTTTAGAAGAAGTAGAAAAACACATTCATTCAGGTAAAAATTTAGCCCAAGCAATTTTTCTTAGTTCTAAAATAATGCATACAATGTTTTTTGAAAAATCTAATTCTTTTATAAAACAAAGATGGATAGATTTACAAGATGCTATTTATCAATTATTGGAGGAAACTCTGGGATATTCATATACAGAATTATGTATTCAAAAAATTAATCAATATAAAAAAAAATGTAACGATTATATTTTAATTGCAAAAGATATAAGTCCCTTATTATTTTTAAAAATTCCAAAACCAAATGGAATTCTTTTGTTAGAAGGAGACATATCAGGTCATTTAATATTACTTGCAGCTAATCACGGAATTCCCATATTAGTAAAATGTTTTCCAGAAGAAGATTTTAAAAAAATTTTGGATGGATATTATGTAAGCATAGATACAAAAAATGGTTATGCTGAAATCAACAAAAAAGAAAAACGAAAAAAAAAGCATATTGAGAAGCAAAAAACAGTTCAAAATTTTAAAATTAAAGATTTTGTAACAATTTCTTTAAATGCAGATGATATAGAAATTATTAAAAAACACAAAAAAAATTATAAATTATCATTAGGACTTTTTCGAACAGAATTTTTATATTTAAAAATGCCCGAACTTCTTTACGATTTAGAAAAATCTACTAATGAGTATTATAAAATTTTTCGCTTATTCAACAAAGGGGAAATCTTAACTTTAAGATTATTAGATGTTGATACGGACAAACATTCAATTTTTTTTTATACTTCGAATAAAAATATTGGAAAACGAGGAATCGAATATTACAAAGCGGAAAAGGAAATAATCATTAATCAGATAAAAAGTATTTTGATGGCTTTTAGTAAAATTCGAAATCCAGAATGGACATTAAAAATTCTAATTCCTATGGTTGCAAAATATGAAGATTGGATTTTTGTAAAAAAAATGATTACTCAAGAACTCAAAATTTTAAATAAAATTTATAAAAATCAAATACAATTAGGTATAATGTTAGAGATACCATCAATTTTTTTCTATTCTGACAAGTTAGTAGATGTGGATTTTTTTAGTGTGGGTACAAATGATTTATTCGCTTATTTTTTTGGCAAAAAAAGGAATTTAATCAACGAAGAAGATTATTATGATGCTTCTTTCTATAAGATGATGTATTCTATGTTGAAACCAATAAAAAAAGAAATCTCAATTTGTGGAGCTTTAGCAACGAGAATAGAATTTTTAAAATTACTTTATTTTTGTGGTATTCGAGATTTTAGTGTTCCGTACGGAGTTTACTCAGAGATTTATAATTATTTTGATAATTTGGTTTTTAAAGAAAAAGACTATTTTGATTTTCTAGAACTATTGGATATTTTAAATCCATTAGAATTTAAAAAACGTCTTTTAGAATTTGCTCAGCTAACATAAAAAATTGTAAATGAAAGAGAAAGATTTCACATAAAATTTTGTAAAAAAACTTTACAAAAATTTTTAGACTTCTAAAATGCTATTATGCTATTAAAAGAAAAGATACTTGATGTGTTTTTTAAAAATGCATCTTTAATCAATAAAAATAAAGAAGAATTAGAAATGCATTGGGATGAATCATTACAATTACTAAATCCAGAGCAAAAGGAGATCTTGCTTTTACAATATAAGTATTTTATGCCAAAAACTACTAAAGAATTGATTTTATTTTTATATTTTTTATTTTCGGGTTGCTTTTATTTATTAATTCTTTATAACAAAAAAAAATATTTCGAATTTGGTTTAAAAACGAATCTTTTGGAAAATGCACTTTTAAAAAAAAATATGTTTGAATGGAAAAAAATACAAATTTTTGCTATCTATCCTTATAAAAGTGAAGCCATCATTTTAGAAATTTTTGCAAAGGAATTTTTTCCATTAATTAGAAGATTTATACTTAATGATGCCCAAATTCTTTATTCAAATTCTTATGATTATTTAGAAAATACGATTCATTTTGTTGAAAAAAGAAGTAAGCCATATTTACAAAAAAATATTCCTGTAACTTTAAGTCATTTTAAATTTGAAAATTTGGAAAATTATATTTATTATTTGCGAAATTTAGGTATTTATAATTTTGTATTAGATCTGGAAAATTTTATACATTCAAAACTAAAAAAAAGAGATTTACTAGTTATCCTTTCTTATAATTCTTTTTTGGTAATGTCAATAGGAGCTAAAAAAGAGCAAATTTACGAAAGATTTAAAAGTGTCTATATAGAAATCTATAATCTAGTTTTGGATTATCATTTTTATATAGAAACCCTTTACACAGTAAATGATTCCGTACGAGAAGTTTTTTTTAAATTAAAAATTTGATATAAAAGCTTTCAATAAAATTTTGTATTTTTATGGAACCACTTTGGAAAGGTAGAATGTCAGGTCAAGTAGAAGAAGTATTGTTGAATTTAGGAGAATCTATACATTTAGATATTTTTCTTTATAAAGAAGATTTAAAAGGATCTTTAGAACATGCTAGAATGTTAACAAAAATTGGAATTCTAACAAAGGAAGAGTTTGATAAAATTTTTTATGGTTTAAAAACAATTCAAAAAGAAATCGAACAAAATCGTTTTCCATTAAAAAAAGAGTTAGAAGATATACACACTCATATAGAAAATAGGTTGAAAGAAATTGTCGGAGATGTAGCAGGAAAACTACATACAGCAAGATCCAGAAATGATCAAATAGCATTAGATACGCATTTATTTATAAAAGGGAATTCTTATCAAATAATAATCAAAATTTTTGAAATATGTAAAACGATTCTTGTACGAGCAGAAGAAAATTTAGACATTATTTTTCCTTCTTATACTCATTTGCAGATAGCTCAACCTATACGATTTTCTCATTATTTACTTTCTTATTTTTGGATGTTGATAAGAGATATAGAAAGATTTTTATTTACTATAAAAGAAGCGGATCGATTACCATTAGGCTGTGGGGCTGTTGCAGGTGTAAATTATTTGAACGATAGAGAATATTTAAAGGAAAATTTGCAATTCAAAGAATTATACGAAAATTCAATTGATGCTATTTCTAGTAGAGATCATATTTTAAATTATTTATATAGCATTTCTGTTTTGATGATTCATTTATCTCGATTGTGTGAAGATTTTATCATTTATAGTACAGTTGAGTTTGGTTTTATTGAACTACCCGATGCATTAACAACAGGTTCTTCTTTAATGCCTCAGAAAAAAAATCCTGACATATTAGAACTAATTAGAGGTAAAACTGCAAGATACATTAGTAATTTAAATTCTGTTATGATTCTTTTAAAGGGATTGCCATTAAGTTATAATAGAGATTTGCAAGAAGATAGAAAACCAATGATTGAAAGTTTAGAACTTTACACAATACTTGATGGAATTCATCTCGTTTTGTCTTCTTTTAAAATACATCAAAATAATATAGAAGAGTTTCTTAAAAAAGGTTTTACAACAGCTACAGATTTGGCAGATAGTCTAGTAAAGGAAAAAAATATTCCTTTTCGAGTAGCCCATCATATTGTTGGTGAGCTAATTCAGTATTGTGTAAAAAATCAAATGAATTTATTTACGATCCCAAAAGAGAAACGAAAAGAAATTCATCCTCTTTTAGAAGAGGATGAATTTTATTTAAATAGTATCAGTATACAAAATAGTACAGAGAAAAAAATCAGTAGAGGTGGAACTTCAAAAAAAAGAGTAATGGAACAAATCATATACGCGAGACAAACTCTAGAGAATATTTTTAAAAATTTACCTGAAAAAATAAATTTAGATTTAGAATGAAATTATTAGAAATTTATAAAGAAATTTATAAAGAAATTTTATTTTTTGAGAAAAAAACAGATATTCAAAAAATAATTCAAACAATAGAAAGTTTGAATGATCAAGAATATGTGAAAGAAGAATTGGCAGAAAAATTGGGACTTTTTTCTAAGCCTTATCCAATGCCTTTATATTTATTTTCTTTTCTTTCGTTAATAAAATTGTGCTCACTTTTAAAAAAAAGTATAAATCAAAACTATGAATATTATTTTGAAATCTATAGCAATCTGCGTAAAAAAGAAGAATTACCTGAGGATGAAAATAAATTATTTAAAGAGGTGAGCGAAATTTTATATCGTATAGACGAAATCAATCAAGAATATCAACGAATAGTTCAAGAAGTTCTTTATAAAATAAAAACAATTTATTTTTCTAAAGTAGATGTAAACGATACAAAAATTTTTTTTATAAAAATTAGTAAAGATGATTATTCTTCGATTTATCCTATTTACGAAGAGCTGATTTATTTAATATTAAATTTACTTGATGAAAAAAAAATAGAAAAAGGACTTTTTCAATTATGTCAGTTTCTATCTAAAAAAGAGTAAAGTTTATCGTTTTAGTTTTCTTCTTTTAATTCGTGATAAACAATTTTAGGAGGTTTATAAAACAAAGAAATTACTTTTGCATCTGTTGGAGGGGTTTTTCTGGGACCGATCTCCCAAACCATGGCTTTTTGGATCATTTCTTCGTTTTCTAAAGATAAAGAAAAAATTTTGTATACCATAAAAGACTCGAAAAAATAATTTTTAGATTTAAAATCATTGACTTTAACTTTATTAACTTTTTTATTATTTACATAAATAGAACTGATTTGTCTTTGAGAAACAAATATTTGAAAGATACGTTCTTGGTCTTTTCCAGAAATTTGTAAATGTTGAAAAATAAAATTTAAATTTTTTCTTATGTATTGATCTATAGGTTCGAAGCTATTTCTTCTCTCAAAAAAAACTTCAAAAACTAAATCAGCTAAAATTAGACACATGTAAATATTAAAAGTTAAATCTTCTCTTTCGGAGAGCATTCTATCTGCAATTTGTAATCGTTTTGCAATAGGTATATCTTTAAAATCGATTTTTTTTAAAGTTGCTTTTTTTTCTGAAGGAATTCTATTGATGCTTTTTTGGATAACATCTGGAAACAGTATTTCGAATAATCCACATTGATAAATAGATTCAAAAATTTTCGCTGACATCCCTGTTTTAAAGATTTTAATCAGCTCTTCTTGTAATCGATTTCTATTAACTTTTAAGATTTCTTTTTTGTTTTTATTTATACTTTTATATGTTTTTTTTTCAATCTTGAAGTCCAATAAAGGTGCAAATTTTGCAGCCCTTAACATCCGCACAGGATCTTCTTTAAAAGAAATATTAGGATCACCTATAGAACGAATGATTTTATTTTTAATATCTTCGAAACCTCCCGTATAATCAATAATAACTTCTTTTAATGGATCATAAAAAAGAGAATTAATCGTAAAATCTCTTCTTGCTGCATCTTCTTTTGGGTTGCCATAAATATTATCTCTTTTAAGCATGGTGTGATCAATTTTTTTATTTCCATTCAGTCTATGTTCTGGTAATTTCCTAAAGGTGGATACTTCTATAATTTTGATTTCATTTCTTTTTGTGGATCTTATGTAAATATGAACAATTTTAAATCTTTTTCCAATAATTCTACTATTTTTGAATAATTTTTTGATTTCTTTTGGAGTTGCATTGGTTACAATATCAAAATCTTTCGGGTTTCGATTTAACAGAAGATCCCTAATACAACCGCCAACAAAATAAGCTTTATATTTATTTTTCACTAACTTTTGAATAATCTTTATACCACTTTGGTCCATCATATTGTTTTTTAGGTGGTGAAATTCCTTATAGATTCTTTTGCCTTCTGGATATTTTAAAAAATCGTTGATTTCTTTTTTTCTAAGAAAGAACAACTTTATTTTTTCCCAAAAGTCTGTCATTGATTATTAAACTATTTTTGTTGTCTTTAAAATCAAGTATTTTATTTTAGTAAAATTGTGTCTTTTTGAAAATGATGGACATAATTCACAAAATCAGAAAAAAACTAGAATTTGGATGGGCTAGATTTACCTTTATTTTTTATAGTGATTTAAAAAAAGAACCTAAAAAAATAAATCTTAATTTTTTTGTCATATTATTTCCTTTTTTTGTGTTTTTTGTATTACTATTGATTTTACTTTACGATCGCTTAAGCAATTTGATTGTCAAAGAGGAACTGCAAAAAAAATATAAAGATACTATAATATTGATTCATAGCTTTTCTTTATCTTTAGAAAATAAAAAAAAGAAAATTCAATCTTTAGAAAAAAATTTAATCAAGTTATATGAATCACAATCAGACAAACAAATAATACTTAAAAAAAATCAATTATCAGGTCCTTCAGATTATCATTTTGTTATCGAAAAACAAATTTTTACGGTAAATCATATGAATCAAAATTTAAATCATTTTTTATTAAAAGCTTTTATTTTTTATTCAGTTTCTTTATGGCATAAATCGTATATTTATAAAATTATACCTAAAGGAGCTCCAATGTATCCCGGTACTTTTACAATTACTTCGGGTTATGGAGCAAGAGAAAATCCTTTTTTAAAAGATAATGCTGAATTCCATTATGGTTTAGATTTTGCATCAAGTAGAAGAAATCCTATACTAACGAGTTCCGATGGTTTAGTAATTAAAGTATCAAGAGAAATAACTGGAGGATATGGATATTATGTTCAAATACATCATGGATTAGGATTTAAAACTTTATATGCACATTGTAGTGAAATTTTAGTAAAAGAAAATCAATTTGTTAAAAGAAAAGATATTGTTGCTCTTGTGGGGATGACTGGAAGGGCAACGGGAAATCATCTACATTACGAAGTGAGTATTGGTTTAGACAAACCTGTTGATCCTGCAACATTTGTTAAATTAAAATAAATTTTTTTAAAATATAAAACTCTCTTAATAGAAAAAGTTTGACATATGATCGTATACAAATTTACTGAATTTCACTTGAAAAAAATATACAAATTAAAAAACTGGCGTCGTAGCCAAGTGGCTTAAGGCAGGGCTCTGCAAAAGCCCGATTCGTGGGTTCAAATCCCACCGACGCCTCCAGTCGCCCGGGTGATGGAATAGGTAGACATACAGGACTTAAAATCCTGGGGGCTTTTGCCCGTGCGGGTTCAAGTCCCGCCCTGGGCAAAATAATGATTAAAATAAACTTTTTATTTCTATTAAATTCATTTTATAAAACTTTTTAAACATTTATTTTATGATTTTCGTATAATTCAAAAAAACTTTTCATTAGGATACATCACGAAACTTGACATTTTTGTTTTCGCTAAATTTGAAAATATCCTACATAACAGAAATGTTTCTATTTTATTTATTTATTGTATATGTTATTTATTTCAAAATTAAACATACTAAAATTGTAATTTTAAGAATATTGTCAAGAAACATTAAGCTTTTAGCAATTCTTTTTTCCGAAACGATAAAATATTACAGTTTTTTACAAAACTTTCTAAAAACCATTAAATTTAGAAAAATAAGTTTATATTGAAACTCAATCTCAAATCAATTATTGGATAGGAAAATATTCGTCTTTACACATGGCTTTATCAATATATCGATAAAAATAAACCTGCATTGTTTCTAAAGGAAGTTTATTTTGATAAGTTTGAATATTTAAGCTCTTGGGGTATTTCGTATCATAAAATTTTCCATAAAAATTTACAATTCCTACATAATTCGTTTTTGGATTGATGTATTCAATTTTTTCAATTCTTTTATGATCTTTTTTATCAAAGTAAAACGTAATTTGATCTCCGTCTAAATTAATATATTTCCCTATAAATTGTTGATTGAATTCCCAGATTTCGCTTTCCAGCAGCTCTTTTGGTAGTCTACCAAACAAAATATCCTGAAATACATAAAATGGAATTTTAATATTATTACTAACTAAACTTCCTAGTTGTAAATCTTTGTACGGAAGTTTTAAAACTCTCTGTTCTCTTGGATTGCTAAAATAAGCTGTATCATTCAAAATCGTAATCCAACTATAAGTTATACCTAAATTTGGTTCTACAAGTATAATACGAATTCGATTTTTCAATTTGTCAGCTCTAACAGAACCTTCAGCGCTTTGTTTGCCAAAATTCGGTATAATAATATCAGTTCTAAAAGAAAGAAAAAAGCAATCAGGTGATTGATAGTACTCTTGAATTTCTTTTATAAAATTTTTTATAGAATTTTTATTTGATTCTTGTAATTCTTCTGATAATGTTTGATTTTCTGTTTCTTCTTTTGGAAATAATGTATGTGTTAGAAATAAAAAAAAAAGAAATAGTATTTGTTGCTTCATGTTTTTTGACTTTTTTTAGCTTGCATTTTTTGCAATTTTCTTTTGAGTTTTAATTTTTTTAATCTTTTTCTGTGCTTTCTCTTAACATTAATCGTTTTCGAATTAGCCATATTACTAATTTTTTGATATCTTAAAAATTTCTACTATTTTTTATATTTTTCATTATAAATTTTTTCTAAGATTGGTTTTAATTGTTTTGAAATTTCTTCATACCCTTTTGTATTAAAATGTAATTTATCATATTCTCTTAAAGGTATTGGTGCTTCTCTTAGAAAATTTTGTTTTAATACTGGTTTTTCTTCGTCACTTAGAATTTCCCATAAATCTAAATAAATCATTTTAGGAAAAGATTTTACTAAGGTTTCTATCTTTTTATTAAGAATAGGAGAGATACTATTGATTTTCCAGGATAGAACAGGTGGGACACTCGCATAAATTACATAAGTATCAGGCAAACTGATATGGATTTTATATAAAATTATATGAATATTATTAACAATATTAGAAATGCATCTTCCTTCGATTAAGTCATTGCCACCTAAAGAAATCAAAATTACATCTGGCTTTATGGAAAGTAAATCTTGGTCCATGCTCGTAAGAAACAACATAGTAGTTTCTCCCCCAATAGCTCTATTTATGATTTTGTAATCTTTAAAAAACTCCTCATATACCTCTTTTGGAAATAATGCAATTGTAGATTCACCTGCTAACAAGAGAAAAGGTTTTTCCAGAACCGGTGTAAAAGTTTTTCGAATCTCCTCTCTTAGTTGTAAGTAAATTAGATTTTTTTCTTTATTTAAAATTCCCTTCTCGCATTCAAAATTAAGATCATGATAATTTTTTCCTGGCAGTGGTTGTTGTCCAAAAGTTTTGCAATGAATAAACATAAAAAAGAAAAGTATTTTTATTGATAAAAAAAGTCTTAAAAGTTTTAACATATGTAAAATCCTTTTCTAAAATTTGTTTAATTTGACAAATATTTTTTATGAGTTTTTCTTAAAGCTTTTTTTAATTCTAGTTTTCTTTTAAATTTTTCAAACCAACTTCTAATTCTTTTCTTTTTTTCGATTCCATGAATCTCTAACCATTCTAAAATCAATGGAAAAATTTCTTCGGGAGCAAAATCTCCAACGGTTAAACACAGATGTCCATAATCTTCTTTAAAATTATATCTTTTACCAGCTATTATGAATTTTTTTACTTTTGAGGCAATTTTTTCATAAGCATAACGTACTTGGGCAGGTGGTGCAATATGATCTACAGAACCAGAGATAAGTAAAGTAGGGATCTTTATGTTTTCTAAATTTTTTCTATAATCTATGGTTTTATCTGCTGATAATTCTTTTTTTAATCGTGCCCAATTCGTGAATTCATCGATTAAGCCTTGATTTATAGGTTCAATACAATTTGCCATTAATTTCTGAATTGTGCTTCTTTTTGTATTTTTAAAATTAAATAAAAATTTATCAAAAGGAGTGGAAATATATTTTCCCAATGGAGAAATCAATCTCGAACTCGTTTGAATCGAAATATATTTATTAATCCAAGGGTGTTTAATAAAATTTTGAATCATTTTTCCTTTTAAATAATCTGCTTTTCCAGGACTACCCAACGTAACCAGGGTTTGAATTTTTTTTGATTCTGGTATTCCTAAACCTGCTATTGCATAACCTATCATTCCACCTAAACTAAAGCCAATCCAACTAACAGCTGGAGCTTGAGTAAGTTCCAATACTCTTTTTATTATAGCAGGTGCATCGTAAAGAACATGTTCATCAAAGGTAAAGTATTTCTTTTTTGATTCGAGAACCCCTTTATAGTAAGACAAACCACTTCCTCTAAGACTTACAGCAAATACGGGAAAACCTCTAACTTTTAGATATAGTGCTAAACTGTGGAATTCGTCTAAGTCTAAAGCAAATTTATTTTGAGCAATACCATGTACCAAAATAACAGGCAAAGCTTTTTTTCTAGGATATCTTGCTTCGTGGTAATGTAAAGCTAAATACCAATTGTCTTCAGTTTTTGCATAAAAAATCTGATCCGATAAATCCTTAAGCTTAAGTTTGTGTTTAAAAATGGGATAAAGTACTGGAGATAATAATAAAAATAGAATCAAGATAGCAAATGCAAAAAAAATAAAACTACTACTTAAAAATGTAATTAACAATAAAATAAAAAAAGCAAAAAAGATTGAAATTAAAGATTCTTTATTTTTCATTACTATTTTGACAAAATCGGAAAAACTGTTTTTTGGTCAATTCAATGAAAACTTTTAAAGGAACTTTTTTTAGTTTTTTTTATCCCGAAGATTGGAAACTCGAAATTATTGAAAATATTCCTTGTTTGTATAAAGATAATGGCCCGGGAGCTTTATTAGTTGTTGCTTTTCGATATGAGGATTTGGAAGGTGTTGATACGAAAAGAGAACTATTAAGATATTTTCATTCAAGGAATATACATATTTCCGAAAATAGAATTGTAACATTTATAACAGAAAATCAGTTAATGTCTTCTGCAATTGAATACATACACGAAGAGAGATTCTGGTTTGCTAATCTACTTGGAAAAGATCATAAATATGTTTTGTTATTATGGAATAGTGATGAAATTCCTCAAAAAGAATTAATTGACGAAATTTCTTTTATTATTAAAAGTTTTCGGTATTTAGAATGATATTTTTGATTTTGTAAAACATAATTCTATAGCGATTTTCAATATTATATAAATGATAGACATTTTTTAAATTAACTAAAGGCTTCTTTTTTTAATGGTTGAACTAAACTATAAAAAATTTCTGAAATAATTGCAAAAGAATTGATAAATACAAGACCATTAAAGGTTAAACTAAAAAAGTTTTTTGGATCATCAGTAGGTATAGAAAAGCTTATAGAAGTGGAAGGTAATAATGGGGAAAATAATCCTCCTTTATATTTCGTTATCCAAAATAAAGAAGAATCTATTTCGTTTAATTGGTTTCTTATGATTTCTAATTTTCTTGTTCTATGAAAACCTACTTTGTATTGGCTTAATTTTAAAGAATAATTTTTTTTAATTGTTTTATAAATTTCTTTTTCTTCGTTTTTTCTAATTTTAAAGTCAATAGGAAGAATGTATCCACTAATCAAAGATTTAGCATTGTCTGTATCTGGATTTTCGCTTTCTATAAATTCGTCTAAAGGAATATGTCTTCTTCGTAAGATATATTTTGCTTTTTCTAAAAAAGATTGTGCATCTTCAAAATCACTTAAATAAAAATAAGAGTAATTTCTATAAAGAAAGTGATATTGTTTTTTTGCTGATTCTTCTTCAAAAAATTCAAAAAACTCTTCTAAGCTTATATCATTTTCTTTTTTTAAATGGATAGCATAAACTTTAAAAGATTCTTTTTGTATAATGTTAAAAAAATTTATATATGTTAGCTCTTTTGTGAATTTTTTAGAATCAAAATCGTCTTTCAATTGAAATATAAAATCTCTGAAATTTCTGTCGACTTCCCTGCCTTTTTTTACTAATGTATCATAACTGATTATTCTTAAGTACTTCATATATATAATTATTATACTCAAAATTTCTTAAAAATTCTAAATTCAATAATTTTTTTATAATTTTATCGGCTTTTTGATTCAGATCCATATAATTTTTTTTGTATTGCAAAAATTGAAATTGAATTGTTAATCTAAAAAAAATTTAAAATACAACTCCTAAAGAAAACCTGCCCTGCCATTTCGAAAAAGGTAAACTTCTTTTTCCATCATATGGAGATGCCCATTCAATCTTCATAGTTGCACTTGGGAAAATAAACCATAAAAAATTAATCCAGTGAATTCCGATTCCAATAGAAGCTTTAAGATCTTTTGTAATATTTTGTTTTCCATCAAAAGCTTGAAATTTCTTTGGATTATCAAAAGCTGAACCTAAATCCATAAAAAAAGAACCTCGTATCAATCCTGGACTCCAACGAGTAGGGTATCTAAAAAGTAATTCTTCTATAAAAGTAAATCTATATTCAAAATTCATCAAAAAAGCATATTTTCCTTCGAATTTTTGAAAATCATAACCTCTTATTGTAGAATACCCACCAATTCTGTAAGGAAAATTTTTTGAATCTTTACCTGTCTGAGCTCCTGCAAAAAATCGATATGCAAATAAAGAATAATCTTTAAATAGTTCATAATATCGAAATTCCACTATAGTTTGATATACAACTTTATCATAAGAATTTGTCTGGATAGGGATTTCGTAGCCTACTAAAAACGAAATACCATCTAAAGGACCAAAAATTGAATATTTCGAAGTATTGTAAAAATAATAATATCGCAGGTTTAGATGGTTTTTAAATATGTCCTGATTTTGTCTTTGTTCTGGAAGCTTTGGTGAAAATATTTGCTCTTCCCGCCCTACATCTATATGAATTCCAAAAGAACTATAATTATGAAAAAAATACCTCCAACTGCCATATAGTCCATTCGTAGAATAACTTAATAGTCTTTGGAAAGGATTATAAATAATATTATTTAAACTTAAATCGAGCGGATTTAGTATTGCAAAAATGCCGTTATAACTATAAATACCTGTATAATATTGCATTTTATTTAAGTTATAAGTATATTGAATTTCGCCGTTTAAAATTACTGGTTTCTCCTGATAAGTAAAGAAACCTTGAATCGAATGTTTATTTTGCAGATCTGCAAAACTTGCATAAGCTAAAAATACTAAACTGGTATTTCCAGAGCTATCTATAGCACCTGTTAGAGCAATAAAGGGAAAACCCATTCGATACAATTCAGGTTTGTAATTCGAAAAATCTTCTTTTATAAAAATTTTACTTCTTGGTTCACAACAAGTTGATTGATAATCTAAAAAAGATTTGTTTTGTATCCAATTTACTACATACTCTTTTTTTGATTCTTCATTAGATGAGTTTTGATAAAATTGATTAAACTTTTCTAGTTTTTTTGTAAAATCCAAATAAAAAATTTCGTAAGCTCCTTCTTCTAAAGTCGTATAAACAACAGAGGATTCATTTTCTTTTTTTGGATTTACATCAAACGAAAAAATATCTCTGTTGTTTTGGCTTACTAAATAATGTTCATTGTTAGAATAGAAAAAAAGAGAAGTTTTATCATTCAATTTTGCTGCATAATAAATTCCTCTTTTCCATTCATTTTTGATTTTGTAGTATCCTTCTTGTATAGAATCGATTTTTGTGTTTATTTCGAAAATAATATGAAATTGTTTTTGAATTAGATCATAAGATATAACTAAATTTTTTTTACCATTTTCTTTTATAAATAAAATTTTTTGATTTTCTAAATTTAATATTGGAGATCTTTCTTTTTCGAAACTATGTGTGATTCGAGTTAAGAATTCTGTTTCTAGATCCAATACAAAAATATCAGAAAAACCACGAATGCTAGCAGAAAATACTATGTATTTTTGTATATCAGATTTACTCAAAAAAGGTTCAGAAATGGAATCAAAAGGAAGTTTGTATACTTTTTCTATTTTTTTATTTTTTATGTTATATCGAACTATAGCTAACTGAGATTTTTTTCTTGTAGGTATGTAAATGACTTTTCCGGAAGAATCAAAATTAATTTTTGTGGTTAAAGGTTGCCATTCTTCGAATTCTTCATCTTTTAAAAAATGAAGAATAGTCTTTTGTGTTTGAATTTCTTTTTTCGTTAAAAAAGGATTTTGCAAATGTTGAATTACCAAAACAGGATAAAGTGTTTCGTAAGAAAAAAATGCAATTGTTTCCCCATCGGGGGAAATCGAAGGTTTAAAATGAAATAGTGATCTATCTTGTAAAATATCTGTATAACGGAAGGTGATCCGATTTAGAGATTCTAAATATTGGTATTCTTCTCGATATCTTTCGTAAATAAACTGCTTCCATTGAATATTAAATTCAAAAAAATCCATCTGAAATGTTTGCTTAAATGCAAGCTGTAGATCTCGTGTTAATAATAAATTTCTAAATAAAAGATTAATGTGATGGATTGACCATCTGCGGTGAATAAAATACATTACGGACTGGCCAATTTTATAAACTGCATATCCATCCCGTACAGTATATAAATCTGGTAGTCTTTTTGAAATTACAAGGTCTCTAAGGTATTCATCCATGTCTTCAGTTCCATTGCTTAAGTACTCTGGCATACCTTCGATTAACCACAAAGGTAAATCTATATTACCTGCTTTTAAATGATTTAATAAAATATCATATTGAAACGAATGAACCAGTTCATGTGTGAGAGTATAAAAAAATTCTTTCTCGTTTCCATTAAAGGGAAGCACTACTCTTTCTAAAAAGCTTTCTGTATATCCTGCTACACCTTCAGGTAACATATAAGGCAGAATATGACTGGATTGAAAATCCATAAAATTAGGATAAATAATAATTATGATTTGATGGCTTAACTGATGCTGAAGGATCTTGGAATAATATTGAATTGCTTTTTTTGCTTGTGCTAGTGCTTTTAATGCTAAGAAACCATAATTTTGGGGAAAATATATCATAAGTTCTTTGCTTTCTAATTTTTTCCAATATTTGGAATGATCAGACTGAATTTTATTTTGCGTATATAGATACTGAATAGAGAATACAAAAAAGAATAAAAAAATAAAGTTGATCTTATAAATCGCTTTCATATTTTCGAATGGATGAAAAAAAAATGGCTTGTTCTTATATTTTTTTTGATTTTGCTTTTTAGTATTTTAGTTTTTTTTACGAATTTTTTCATTTCTTTGCAACTCAAAAAAAAATCTTATTTAGAACAAGTTTTTATTCCCAATTTTATCAATGCAATAAAAATTAATGATCAAAATTTTAGTTTAGAATATTTTAATTATGAATATCACATTTTTTTGGGGCTAAAAGTTAATGAGGTGATTATAAAAAATCTAAAAAATCAAGAAATTACTTGTAGAATCGAAAATATTTATATTCTATCGAATTGGATTGTCTTTTCTTATAATGATATAAAAAAAGTTGTAATTGAATCTCCAGACTGCAATTTTCAAAAAAATGATTTTTATGATTTTTTTACTAAACTCCAAATTTATTTGTTAACAAATAAGATTGACTTAGAAATTCACGGCAAACCAAAAAGCGAACATTATGCGTTTTCTGATGAATATAAAATTTCATTAAAACCTATACCAAAAGAAAATAAAATAAGAATTAAAGGTCTAGCTCAAAAAAGAGAAAAAATCGTCCTAAAGCTTTATGGATTTTGGAATTTAAATCAGAATTCTGAAAAAAATACAATTTATTTTGAATTTTATAATTTCCCCGTTTTGATTCAAAAATTTTTTTCAAAATTTTTTGGAGACATTCATAACGAATTTTTTTCTGAAAATAAGCTTTCTTTTTTTATTTCTGGAAAAGGTTCTGTAGCTCTTACTAAAGAAGGATATGCGTTTCATTTTATAACTAAATTTAAAGAATTTCAGATAGAATCGAACATGATTCAAGTAAGTCAATCTAAAGGAGATATGAAATTTTTATTAGTCGAAAGTTGGGACTCAAAAATTTTAAAAAAAGAAATCTATTTGCAATCGCAGCAAATTTCCTTTTTTGCAAAATCAGATTCGTATGAAAAAGATTACAATATCGAATTTGATATAAAATTAAAAATAGAAAATGCTTTTTTTAAAACACCCTGGAATACAAGGGGAGAGCTTAGCTTTAAAGGAAATTTATCTAAAAAAGCTGAAGATTTTACTTTTTCTTTGCTAGGAAATTTTGAGAAACTGATTTTCATTCATATTTTTGATTTTCCCATAGTTTTTTTTCGTGAGGGAAAGATTTATACCTCTGGTAAAAATCAACTGGGATTCGAAATTAATGGAAAGTTTAGCTCTTTAAATTTTCTATTTAATGGAAATGTAGCTATAGATTTTTATAAAAGTCCAAATATTATTGTAAAATCACAATTTATAATTCCTGATGTAGATTATCAAAATCTTTTAGAATCTTTAATTCAAATTTTTCAAAAAGTAAAACACGAAACATTAAGAGAAGATTCTATAAAATTCATAGATTTTAGTTTAACTTCAATGTATAAGTTTCAAAATTCAGAAATTTATTCTAAATATTTACGTAATATTGATTTTTTATCAGACATACAATTTAAGTTTCCAAAACAGAATCTACCCGAATTATTCGGATATTTAAAAACAAATCAAAATGGTTTTTCTTTATTGTTAGAAGGAAATGATTTGATAAAGTCAAAAAAGATTAAATTGAATTATTCTATTGATTATTTAACAAATTTACCCTATCATTCAATATCTATTTTTTTAGATTTAATAGAACCTGAAATTTTGCTTCCGTTTTTTTGCTCTCAATGTAATTCCGTAATAAAACGAATTTTTTTTGAGTATAATTCTTTTTCTAATGGCATTTCGATTGCAGATTTATACTTAAACAATTTCAGTAATTTATATTTACAAATAGAAAATATAAAGTTAGAAAATGATTATAGAAGAGAATTGTTAGAAAAGTTTTTGGAAACAGATTGGAGAGAAGATTTTTTTGATTTAAAAGCAAAATATAATTCTAATGGCGCTAGTTATGATTTTATCGAAATTAAAATTCAAAACGAAAAAATCCATTTAGAAGGATATGGTAGTTATAATCTTTATGTTGGAGGAAAGTTGACATTCAACTTTATTGATAAAAAAAATCAACTATATAGAAATTTTAGTATAAAAATTAGAAGAGATGGATCATGGGTACCTTTGTATTTTTTTTAATTTTTTTAATTTTTGGAGCTTGTAAAAAAGAAAAAATTCAAACTCCTGTTGAGGTAATAGAAAAAGAAATTTATGGAGTTTACGAAATTTATCCTTCTTATGAAAAAATTCTCATTCAATTCGAATCACAAGAAAGTTGTAGAATTATAGTAAAAGATCAGATAAAAAATTGTATTGTAAAAACTCACAATAAAAAACTGCTTATTTATACAGAAAATTTGCCTATTGGAATTTTTTTGATCAATCAAGAAAATACTCAATATATCAAAGGACTTTGGAAGGGAGAAACAAGATTTTTAAGAAAAATAGGATACTAAATTACAATAAATAAATCATTATACTTTGTATAAAAATTTGACACAATTTCCATTCACAAAATCTTGGAAGTTTATAAAATCTTATTCGGGGAGTGATTATGAGTTTAAAAGATTTTATATTTACATCAGAATCTGTTTCAGAAGGACATCCGGACAAAATTTGTGATCAAATCTCTGATGCCATATTAGATGCTTTTATACATGCCGATCCTAAAAGTAGAGTTGCATGCGAAACCCTAGTAACAACTAATTTCGTTTGTATAGCTGGAGAGGTGTCTTCCAACGCAAATGTAGATGTAGAAAAAATAGCAAGAGATGTAATCAAACATATAGGTTATAACGATCCAGAAATAGGATTTGATTATAAAACAGCAGAAGTACTTGTAAAATTACATGCTCAGTCACCTGATATTGCTCAGGGTGTTTTAGGAGAAGGATTGCACAAAGGGGAACAAGGGGCAGGGGATCAAGGTATGATGTTTGGATTTGCTATTAACGAAACTGAGAACTTTATGCCGTTACCTATAGAACTGGCTCATAGACTTGTAAAATACTTAGCTGAGTTAAGACATAATGGTATATTAAAAGATATTTTACCCGATTCCAAAAGTCAAGTAACTGTTGAATATCGAAATGGAAAACCTTATAGAGTAGATACAGTCGTACTTTCTACACAACATAAACCCCATTTAGAGCATAAAGAATTGGAAGAAATGATGATTGAAGAAGTTATTAAAAAAGTTATTCCCTCTCATTATTTAATCAATACAAGATATTTAATTAATCCTACGGGTAGATTTGTTGTTGGAGGACCT
Source organism: uncultured bacterium (assembly GCA_937928085.1). GTDB lineage: Bacteria > Spirochaetota > Leptospiria > Leptospirales > Leptonemataceae > SKYB61. Next base: position 143,734 of record CALFVU010000008.1, read on the forward strand.
CATGGAGATACAGGTTTAACGGGAAGAAAAATCATTGTCGATACTTATGGAGGGTATAGTAGACATGGTGGTGGAGCTTTTTCAGGAAAAGATCCTTCTAAAGTAGATCGAAGTGCTGCGTATATTGCCCGGTATATTGCAAAAAATATTGTGGCAGCTGGAATTGCAGAAAAGTGCGAAACTCAGCTTTCTTATGCTATTGGTTATCCGGAACCTACTTCGATTTTAATCGATACTTTTGGAACAGGAAAAATTGATGAAGAAACTATTTCTAAGATCGTAAGAAAAGTATTTCGGTTAACTCCCCGAGGAATTGAAGAAATGTTAGATTTAAGAAGTCCGGAACGAAATTATAAAGATACTGCATCTTATGGACATTTTGGAAGGTTAGAACCAACTTTTAGTTGGGAAAAATTAGATAAAGTAGAGGAATTAAAAGAGTATGTAAAATGATTTTTTGCTTGTAATGTTTCACAAGTATGTTTTTAAAACTTGTTGTAGAAAAATTCTTTTTCAAAGCTCTTTATCAATTTTCTAATGGGGATCGTAATAGTGAATTTTTAAAAAATTATGCATTAAGAATAGAGCTTGCTAGAGAAGAAACTTTTGGTGATTATGCGGTTTTATCAGCAATGGATAAAACGCTAAGAAATGCTTTACAAATTTATAACCCAAAGGAATTAGCAAAGAAATGGATACAAAATGTTCATTTTACTACCTTAGAAATTGAAGAAATACCACTCGATCAAGACCTTTTATCTTTTATCTTTAAACAAAAAAAAACTTTATCGTCTGAAGATGTTTTTGAATCCATTCAGTATGCAGATCCAGGATTTATTAATGTTTTTTTAAACAAAAACATATTATTTTTTTTTCTACTACTTTCTATTACTAAGAATGATCAATATGGAAGAAGTCGAATACAAAATCCAAGAAATATTATCTTTGAATTTGTATCTGCAAATCCAACAGGTCCTTTAAATATAGTCTCTGCAAGAGCTGCTGCATTGGGTGATAGTTGTTGTAATCTTTTACAAGCTATTGGAGAGTCTGTATATCGTGAATATTATGTAAACGATTATGGAAACCAAATAGATTTATTAGGTATCAGTCTTCTTCTTCGTTTTTTAGAGAAAAAACAAATACCACTTAAATTTTCCTTTAAAGAGAATGGAAAAATTATTTATCCGAAACAAATAGGAATTCCTTTTCCTTCTGAAGCATATCATGGTAATTATATTATAGAAGTTTTAGAGTTTATTTTGAATAAAAAAACAATAGAAATATCAGATAAAAAACTCAACGATATAAAAGTTTTTTCGTTAAATACAAATCTAAAAGAAGAAGATTTAGAATTGATTCTTGATGAAGATTTAAAAAAAATTTCTGAGGATCTGGCAAAACAAGCGGTTGATTATTTTTTAAATTTACACAGAGAAGATTTATCTCAATTTAGAGTTCAGTTTGATAATTTTTTTAAAGAAAGTAGCCTTCATCAAAATAATAAAGTTAAAGATGTAATTTCTAAAATTCAACCTTATGTATATACTAAAGATAATAAATTATATTTTCGAAGCACTGAATTTGGAGATAGCGAGGATCGTGTTCTTGTAAGAGATAACGGAAAACCCACATATTTTTTAGCTGATATTGCTTATCATAATTCTAAAATCGAAAGAAATTTTAATACGATTATTAACATTTGGGGACCAGATCATCATGGTTATATTCAAAGATTAAAAGGAGCTGTTGAATCCTTAGGATTTCCAAAGGAAAATTTTCAGATACTAATTGCACAGCAAGTAACTTTATTAGAGGATGGAAAGCCCATAACAATGAGCAAACGGACTGGAAAAATAATTCAAATGAAAGAATTATTAGAAGAAATACCTATTGATGTGGCGCGATATTTTTTTATATTACGTTCTTTTGATGCCCATCTGGAGTTTGATCTTAATCAAGCTAAAGATACTTCGGATAAAAATCCTTATTATTATGTTGCTTATGCACATGCAAGAATACACTCTATTTTTAAAAAGTACTTCTTAGAAAAATCTATTTCTTCTATAGAAGAATTTTTTACTAAGTTTGACTTTGAATTTTTTCTTAAAATTTCACAAGAGTTTGAAATTACATGCAAGGATCGAAATTTAGAAACTTACAATTTTAGAAGAAGTTTACTTTTAGACATTGCAAGATTTACGGAAGAAATTTATGAGTCTGCGATTCATTTTCAACCCCATCGTCTAGCAAATTTTTTATATAAACTCGCGAATGATTTTGCTAAATTTTATTCGTTAAAACAAAATAAAATCATAGGAATTGAACAAAAAGAAGCTATATTTTTATTATATATATTATACGCTGTAAAAATTTGCCTTAGCAATGGATTACGATTATTAGGTGCGAATGCACCCGAACAACTGTAGATTTAACGATTAAAAATGTTATAAAAAAAGTCTTGTTCTTCTATACTTAAACCACGATTCGGATAAGCTTGATCAAAAAATAAAGCTGCTAAAATTTCAAATCTTTCATCATAAGGAAGTTGGTTTTCTTCCCAATATATATTTCTTCTTTTTATTAAATAAGCAACAGTATCATCTTCTGCAGAAAAAGAAATTTTGTGTTCATTTAATTTTCGAATCAACCAGTTCAAATCCCAAGAAATATAATCACCTAGTACTTCTAAATATGCAATCGTAGGTTCGTATTTTAATAGGGTTTCGCATAAATAAAATGCTGTTTTGTATAATTCTGGATTGCTTCTTGCATCTCTTAACGAATGATTAATTTTTTCTAATAAAGAAAATCGCTCTTTATAGGAATCAAGTATTGTTGTGGTATGTTCGGGATATTCATTTAAGACATTTATAATATCAAAAAAAATATTTTTATTCATACAATCATTTAAGATAGGATATCTTTCTTCATAAGGTGGGTCGATCAAAGGTATATATAAAAATCTAATTTCGTTTATGAATCTTGAATCCTTTGGTACATAATACTCTATTGTTACTGGTTCAATATAATAATCATTTAGTTCTTCTTTTGGTATGGGGGGAATGATTTCTAATGATTTTAATTTTTTTACATCATCAGTAATTACTTTTTTTCCTTCGTATTTAAATTTTGATTGTTTGATTCTTTTAATATCATCTTTTGTAGCAAGATGTTTTCTTTTACGTAAAATCTCTTCTGCTTTAAATAATTTTTCTTGTTGTAATGTTTTCTTTGGAGGATTTTGTTCTTCTTTCATAATTTTTATTTTTTTTGAATCAAGATTGATGAAATATCATCATTATAATTCAAATTATTAAATTTTTTTTGTATATTTCTTATCAGATTTTCTATTTTTAAATCTTCATAGTTTTGATTAAAAAATTCTTTTAATATAATTTCAAATTTTTCTTCTGTTAATGTGTTTTCTTTTCTAAATAATTCAAAAAAACCATCTGTAAAAATAAATAAAATATCATTTTTTTTTAAGTCAATTTCTTTATAAATAATTTTGGATTTTGGTAAAAGCATCATTCCTAAAAGTGGAGTAGGTTCTTTAAAAGAATAAATCTTATTCTCTTCTTTTCGAATTAAATATACCATATTTAAATTTCCCGTGATCTGTATTCTTCCATTAGTTTGTAATTTTATTATTGTAAAATTTGCAAAATTTTTTATACTTAACTTTTGAAGTATTTTATAGTAATGTGCATTGATTTCGAAATAAATTTCTACTATATCTTCTATATTTTTTTCTACTATTAAATAATTGACTAAAGTATTAATTTGCATAGTTAACATTCCGGATTGTAACCCATGACCGGTTACATCAGCAAGAATAATCCAAATCGTATCGGTTTTATCAATAATTTCCAGATAATCACCTGAAACTTTATCGAATGGTTGAATAAAGTAATCAAAATAAAATTTTTCACTTTTAGGAATTGCAGGATAAAGTTGAGATTGAATTTCTTTTGCTAGTTCTAAATCTTTTTCCCTTGAAAGATTAATTTCTTTTAATTTGATTTCTAATTCTTCTTTAAAGTGTTCATAGATTTCTAAAAGAAACCATAAAATTAAAGATGATAAGACATAGTTGTAAAAATAGCGAAATAAAAGTTCTTCTTGTTCAAATTGGTAAGTTTTTGTTTGATACTCTAATAATAAAAAAAATTTAAAAAAAATAGTACTTGTAGTAAAAAGTAATGATGCCCAACGATTCCATATAAAATGGATTAATACTATAAAAATTAAAAAAAAATTATAATTAAACGGAGGAAAAGTATTTTGTTTGATTGCAGAATAAACATTGATGCCTATTCCAAAAAAAAGAGTGCTCCATAAAAAAAATTCAAAATATCGAAATCGGGTAATAAAATTATAAGCAAATGAAAATAATAAAAATATTAAAAAATAAAAAGTGATTAAAAAAAAATTATCTTTTAAATTCCATAAGAATAAAAAAGCAGAAGTAAAAAATAAAATCAAAATAAAACTAATGCCAATATAAATTCTTAATCTTTTTCTTTTTAAAGAGTTTTTTATAAAAATATGATTCTTTGGTAAGAAACCATCCAGAAAACTTCCACCAAAATCATAAAAACTTTCTCTTTTTCTTAATGCTTTTTTAATTTTTTGTTTAAAATACATAATATTATTTGAAAGCAAATGTATCTATAAATTGTAAGATTTTATTTTCTTTTTCGCTTTTTTTATGATAAATTCGTAAATATAATACTGAACTGATATTAGAAAAGAATACCTCGTAATAATAAAAAGATTGATTTTGATGTTTGAAATTTACAAAATACGAATTTGAATTAATTTTTTCTCTTTTAAAAGAATAATGCGTTTTTGTATTATGATTCCATGAAAATTCAATATCTATTTCTTTTATAAAATTTTCGATTTTATTTCGTATCGGATTATTTTTGGTAATGTAAAAATATAGATCATAATCTGGATTTGTTAATAGAAAGATTCTTTTTTTTTCGGAATTTTCGATAAAATAAAACCATTGATTTTTTTTTGTTAGTACTATATTCCAATAATTCGCAATAGACAAAGAAAAACCAAAATAATCAGATACAATTTTAGTCTTATGATTCTCTAAAGAATATAAAAAATAGGGATCGAGTTTATGATAATCACTTTTTATCTTTGAATTTGTAATTTTTTGTAAAATTTTATGTGTTTTTATATTGATTTCTTGATTCTTTGAATGTGTAAGAGATTTATAAATAAAAAGAGCCTCTTGTAATTTTCCTAAATTCCATAAAGTGTTAGCTTCTATAAAATGTAAATAAGCTTGCTCGTCAATTGGTATAACTAAAGACCAATTATAATGGACCACGTTTTTTTTATAGGTTTCAGATTCTAAAGAAAATTCAAGCTCTTTTTTATTGATTCTGTGATCAAATTTTCGAAAATGTAGATCATAGATTGGATGCTGTAAGATAGGTTCTTCAATTTTTTTTCGAAGTATAAAAATTTCTCCTTCTATTGAATTTTGTATTTCATCAAAAATATTTTGAGCATAAACTACATTGGGAAAAAAAATACAAAGTAAAAAAATCATAAATTTTCTATAATATCAAGATTTGACTTTACATAAGAAATTTCGCTTTCTAAAAGATAGTTTTTTAAAGAACTATAGAGCAAATACTTCTCTTCTTTAGAGAGAAAGTCTTTTATGGATGTTAAAGAATTCAAAATTATTTTGTAATTTTTTTTATTTAATAAATAAGCTATTGTATAGGTTAGCTCCAAATGTATTTCTTGATTTTTTTCTAAAGCTAAAAAGGGAATTAGTGATTCTAAATGATTTTCCAAGTTTAAATTTTGGATAGTTTTTAATGCTAAAATTTTAATTTTTAAATTTTCATTGTTTAATAAAAAAATTAAAGAATGATTGGGATCTCCTTGTTTTAATTCAGTTAAGGCAAAAATTCCTTCTTCAATTATTTCTAAATTATTTTCGACTAATAATTGTTTAGAGATAGAGTTTACAAAAGAATGATTCATAGTTTTTTTTGCAGATAATATTGAAGCTTTCCGAATTTTTGGATTATCCGAAGAAATATATTGCTGAATAATATGGTAATAGTTACTCCATTTTTTAGTTCCAATTATATCTATGATTGCTATAATGATTTTTTCATCTGTTTCGTTATTGAGATTTTTTATGATTGCATAACTTTCACTTTCAAACTCAGAAAGGGAGTAAAAAGCATAAATTCTAACAATTTTATTCGGATGCTGAAGAAATTCTCTTATAAGGGGGAGTAATCTTTCATTTGGTAAAAGCATAAGTAGTTCAAGAGCATAAATATTTAGAATTTCTTCATTCGATTTTAGATAATTGATTAATAAAGCATACATCATATCGCTTTGCATTGTCATAAGTGTTTGTGCAGCTTTCCATCGTATATCATAATCAGGATGTTTTATAAGTCTTATTAGTGCGGGAATTAAATAACTTTCTTTAAATTTCTTTATTAAGTGTATGCCTAATAAAAGATTCTCTTTAGATCTTTTTATGTTTAAATATTGATCAAGTACTACATACCAATTTGGAAATATACTTTCTAGATCTTCTTCTAAAAGATCAAAAATTCTTAAGATCATTTTTGCTTCTTCTTCACTTTTTGTAAAGGGTAAATTAGAAAAACTAGGTTTTAACAAATGATATTGTTTGGTTTGATAATTAATCCACAAAGATATAACCCTTTCTTTATCTTGTTTTTTAGAAATAGAAACTTCTTGAATATTGACAGGATATAAAAATTGAATCAGATTTAAAAAGCTAAAAAGAAAAATAAAAAATTGTTTCATTTACTCCTCCATTTTGTTTAAGATTTTATTTTTATAGCTAAGAGCTTCGTAATGAGCAGGGTCCCACTGCAATACCATTTGAAAAGCTTGTAAAGCTCTTTTATATTCTTTATTTTTGTAATATGCTACTCCCAAAACGAAATAAGCTTCTTTTAGCAAAGATGGGGAAAGCTCAGTATAAGTAAGAGGTAGTAATAATTCTATAGCGTTCTCTAGATCTCTAGAAGAAGAGGAAAGTATAAGGATTTTTCCTTTAGTAATCAAAGTTTTAGGATCTTTTGGATCTAATCGAATTGCTTTTTGTATCCAAGATTTTGCTGGCTCTAAATTTTGAATTTCTCTTGTAGAGATATAACAATCAGCTATTTGAATTGCAGATTCTTTTTTTTCTAAGACAGAAGAATCTTTAGATTCAAATACTTTATTAAAATAACCAATTGCAGTTTCATAATCTTTTAAATTTTTATATAATTCCCCCATTTGAAAATAAATCATATTTGCATTTTTTTCTGTTAGATCAACTTTTTTAAGTTCTTTTAAAGCTAAATCAAAACTTCCTATGTTTTGATACGTTTTCGATAAAATGATATAAATCTTTGTTTTTTCTTCTGGAGTGATATAAGGTTTTTCTAATGCTAATTTCCAAACTTCAATAGCTTTATCTTTTCGATTGCCATAAAAATAAGCTCTGCCTAATTCGTAATAAATATCGATTTTTGGATTAGCTTGTAATTCTATTGCTTTTTTTAATACCATCACAGAGTCTGGATATCTTTCCATTTCTATGTAAATTCTACCTAATTCTAGTAATGCTAATTCTGTAGTTTCTCCTCCATCTGTACGATTTACAATTTTTCTATAAACTTCTGCTGCTTCTAAATATTGTTTTGAGTTTTTATAAAGTTCTCCTAATCGGAATAAACTTGGTAAATGATCAGGATTATATTGAAGCGCTCTTTCGATTGTTTGTATAGCTAAATTTATTTCTTTTTGCTCTTCGAAAACATAAGATAATTTTTCGTATACCTCGGGATCTGTTTTTCCTAATTGTATTGCTTTTTTAAAATATTCTTTTGCTAAAGCTTCTTCTTTTAAATTATAATAAATGACACCAATGTTGTAATAAATTTTTGAATTATCTGGTGCTAAGCCGGAGGCTTTTTTATAGTATTCCAAAGACTTTTCGTAACTTCCAAATTCATAATAGATTTGTGCTATTTGAGAAAGAACTATAGGAGTTAAATGATGATAAGGAAATAGATCAAGAAAATTCTGAAATTCTACTAAAGCTTCCTGAGATTTGCCTTGTCTTAATAAAGAAACAGCTAAATTATATCTTATAATTGGTTCTTGTGGTTCTTGTTGGGTTCCTTTGCGAAATTCTAATTCTGCTTCTTTCGCACCTTTTAAATTCATTAAGATATTACCGGTTAATAACAAAACTAAAGAATTTTCAGGAGCTAATTTTTTAGCTTGTTGTGCATATTCGTAAGCGTCTTGTAAATTTCCTAAATGATATTCTGTAAGTGAAAGATTTACTAGTGCAGGTAAATAATTTTGTTTATAGCGTAAAGCCATAGAAAAATAATGCTTAGCGTTAAGGTATTTTTCCAAATCTAATGAAAGAATTCCTAAATAAGTATATGCGATTGCTTTTTCGTGATTGTCTGTGCTATTATCAATAATGCCTAAAAAATGTTTTTCTGCTTTTGTCAGGAATCCTTCTTTATAATATTGTACACCTTTTTGAACTTGAGGAGTAAGATCTAAAACATCTGGATAATAGTACTTTTCTTTGATTGATAGATTTGTATCGAAATTAAGATTTTTTTTAGAACTATCTGAATCAATTTTATTTTTTTGAATATAATAATATATCCCACCTGCCAATACTATGAGGATTAAAATACTAATACCTGCTCCGATAATATATGATAATATTTTATCTGGTTTCTTTTTTTGGTATAAATTGTCTGTATTTGATCCTAAATCATGCTCGGATTCCTCTAGCATGATTCTATTTTTTCCCATTGTATTCCTCTTTATTTTATATCGTTATGTTTATATGTTTTACAGTAGATTTTCTTTTTGTAAATCTTTTAAATGTTGATAAATTTTATCTAAAATTGCATTCACAAATTTAACTGCTTGATCAGAATCATATTTTCGGGTTAAAGTACAGTAGGTATCGATAATAATAGGAGCGGGAAATTCAGCTTTTAAAATTTCATATGTTCCCATTCTTAAGATGCATTTGACTACATTTGATAAAGTCCGTATGTCTTTTTTACTATAAGATTGAATTACAGAATCAAGATCATTTTCTAATTCTGTAACTCCTTCGATAATATCTTTTATTAAATATAATTCTTCTTCTCCTAATTTACTATGTATCCATTTTAAATCTAATATATTTTGGAGTTGATGTCCGCCGACTTCGATTTGAAAAATACCTTGAAATGCTATTTCTCTTGCATTAAAATTGGGGTGATGGCTATTTGTTTTTTTTTGTAGTCTTGGTCTTGCTTTTAATCGAATGATAATTTTTTTCATTTGATGTTTTGAATTTGATGATAAAGATCACACATTTCAATTAAAGATAATGCACCATCATATCCTTTATTCCCCATTTTTGTTCCTGCTCTTTCTATTGCCTGTTCTATTGTATCTGTGGTAAGTACAGAAAAGATGATAGGGATATTTGCATCCAGGGCTACTTTAGAAATTTGAGATGCGGTTTGACTTGCAACATATTCATAATGATCCGTTGAACCTCTAATAATGCAACCAATACAAAGTATTCCATGATATTTTTGGGTTAAAGCAATTTTTTTAGCGGTAGATCCCAATTCAAAAGAGCCGCTAACATAAAATATATCAATATTTGAATCGAAAACACCACATTTTTTAAAGCCAGAAATTGCACCTTCTTTTAATTTTTCGGTGATCAAATCATTCCATCGAGAAACTATGATTGCATATCGATATTGATTTGCATTTAAAATAGAACCTTCGTAGATTTTCATTTTTTTACCCGATTCTGCATTCTTTCTTTAAATTCTTCGAAAGCTTTTTCACCTTCATATTCATAGACAAGAGCATCAAGAAGATGAAAAAAATATGTTTCATCAGGTGTTCCCTGAAATACGAATCGATTATTAATGACCAAAGTAGGAGTAGAATTTATACCAATACTTTTGGCATCTTTTACATCCCGATTGATTCTTATCTGAGAAATAGGACTTGTCATACAAGAAAATAATTGCTTCCATGGGATGTTTGAATTTTTACTAATTCTTTCAAGTTGTTCCAAATCTATAGGCAGTTGCTGTTCTTGTAAAGAAAAAATTCCATGATAAAATTCAGCAAACTGAGGATATTCTCCAGCGCATACGGCAGCTTGGGCTCCATTGCATCGCCAATCTCCATAAGGTTTACGAGGAGGAGAACTAATATCAGGATTACAGGTTGAATCTAATGGGAATTGACGATAAAAAATTACAATGCGATCAGGCCATCTATCCATAGCTTTTTTTAATATATATGTTGTATGTAAACAATGGGGACATAAAAAATCTGCAAATTTATGAATTACAATATAGCCTTTAGGATTTCCTTCGTAAGTTTTTAAATCTCTTACATCTAAGTTTACTTTTGTTAAAGCATTAAAATCTTTTAAATATTCTTCTATTTTTTCTTTAGGAATTAAATCATCTTTATTTACAGTTTGGGATTTTGAACTTCCCGTAATATAATATACACCCATAATTAGATTTGCAATGATAAATGAAAATCCTAAAGTAACAAAACCATTTTTAAGAATTAAAATCAGGTTTTGATCAGGTTTGTTTCTGTTTTTTAATACTATAGAAACAAAAAATAAAGAAATTGTAATAAAATACGTATAAACGCATAAAATACAAGGAACAATTAAATAGTTGAAATTTATGTATGCTAATAAACCATCAAATATTAATCCAAAAATTGTAGAATAGTATAATAACAAAATTCGCGGATAATTTGATGATGTATCTGATTTTTCTTTTAAAAAAGAATAAAAAAAAAGCAAAAATAAAAACAAGTAATAAATTAAACCAAAATAAGCAATAGGTATATTAAAAATTTTTGAATAACTACTTTGACCTAATTCTTTACAACCATCAATTCCTTCAATAGAACAACCTAATGCAGAAGTACATATTTCTGGAAAAGAATGTTTGCAAACGAGAATTGTAGAAAGAATAATTCCTAAACTACTAATCATACTTCCAACGAGAAAATAAATTTTGTTTTTTTTACTCATAAAATACAAAGTAATTTTTTGATTTATGTATGAAAAGCAAAATATTTATAATAAATTTTTCTTTGTTATTAGAACTCTTTTAATGATCTAAAATTTTTACCTTAAAAGTCCAGTTTATATAAGGCGAAGTAAAGGTTCAAGATTCCTAAATTTTTTTATATAATAATTTGGCTTTTGTTCTTTTATGTATCCATATCCATACATTGCAAAAATTGATACAATATTTGCAGTTTTTGCACATTCAATATCGGTATAATGATCACCAATAATAACAATCTCATTATTTTTTAGATTCCATTCTTGTAAGATTTTATAAATTCCCTCAGGACTCGGTTTTTTATATTTTGGATGATCACCTGTAATAACAAAAGAAAAAAAAGTATCGATTTGTAAATGTTTTAAAATTTTTTTTGTAAAATATTCTGATTTATTTGTCAAAATAGCAAAACGATACACATTCTTATGTTTATTTAAAAATTCTTCTACTCCATCAAAAAGAACTGTTTTATTGATTGCATTATCTTTGTAATGCTCAAAAAAAATTTGATAACATTGTTGTATTTTTTCTTTATCTTTGCTATTTTTATCTTCGCTATTCGATAATACAGCTTTTTCTATTAAAGAAAACATTCCTTCTCCTACAAATTTTTTTACTTGATTGGGTTCATAAGGTTCAAGATTAACTTTTTTTAAAGCATAGTTTAAACTATCTGTTAAGTCATAGATTGAATCGATAATGGTTCCATCTAAATCAAACACTAAAGCTTGAATCATAATTTTAAAAAAGGTCTTAATTCTTTTATACTTTTTAGTTCAAGGCTTTCTTCATAAGAAAGATTTTGCTTTTCTAGTTCATTTAATAAAGATTGAATTTGATTTTCTGAACTTGGATCTAATTGAAAACCATTTTGATAAATCATACTTATTGTGCTATTTAAATCAGAGCCTTTTACATTCAAGTATCCAGAAACAAAAAGAGAATTACTAACTTTTAAAGCTAAAGGTTGCTTATCTTTTATATAAAGTTCACGTCCTGCTGCCATTCTGATCTCTGCTTTAGGATTAATGAAACGAAACAAAGCAAGAATTTTTAAACATTCTTTGGAAGATAAAGTACGAAAATTTTGAACCGAATGACCAGGGACGGGTATAAAAAAATTGATGGGAATCGATTCAGTTCTAAATCGGTTTAATTCAAAAGCAACATCGATTAAATCTTCAATTGATTCTCCCATGCCAGCTATTACGCCACTACATAAACCGATTTTCTCTCGAGATAAAAATTCTAAAGTTTGAACTCTATCTTTATATGTATGTGTGGTCGTTATACGTTCATAATAATTTTCGGATGTATTTAAGTTGTGATTATACCTGTCTAATCCAGCATTTTTTAAAATTTTGCTAACTTCCGGATCTTGGATTATCCCAGCACTCAAACAAACTTTAATGTTGATATCATGAATAATTTTTTTGATAATTTCTGCATAACGAATTGCTAATTTTTGATTTGTTCCTCTTCCTGAAGCGACTAAACAATATCTATAAGCTCCTTGTTTTTTAGCTAATTCTGCTTCTTTTAAAATTTCTTCTTCAGATTTATAATTATATGTCGGGATTTCGTTTGAAACTGAGGTTTTTCTTTGTATACAATAACCGCAATCTTCTCCACAATTACCATTTCGAATATTGTTTAAGATATGTACAAAAACAAAATTATGAAAATAAAATTTTCGTATCGGTTCTGCTAATTGAATCAAACTCTCTTCATCTATCGAATATAGTTGTAGAGCTTCTTCACGACTAATTAAGCTATCATTTTTTTCGGGTTCATTTTGAATTCGATTCCTAATACGTTGTTCAATTTCTTTTAGTAAATTCATATTATGATTTCCATTTTTTTATTGATATTTTAAATTAAAAGAAAATTATTTAAAATTATGAGTTTATAACTAAATTTTATTTTTTTCTTAAAAGTATACAACTTTCCCAATGATCAGTTTGGGGAAAGGGATCTCCAAACAGAATCCACACAGTATCGTAAAATTCTTTTAATATTTCTAATTCTAAGAATTGTTTAGCTGGATTACAAGAAACATATAAAATCCATTCAATTTTTTTTAAATTCGAAAGGATCCAATCTATAACAGATTTTGATAAACCAGAACGTGGAGGATCTAAAATTAAAAACGTATGGTTATGTAGATAAATATTAAATCTTTTTGATAAATCCAATACTTTAAAGTTTATGAATGCAAGCTTTTGTTTATTAGGGATGTTGTCATTTGCGTTTTTTTCTGCATAATAAATTGATGTTTTAGTCAATTCGTATCCAGAAATCGATTTTATATTTTCAGGAAATCTTTTATAAAAATAAATACTAAAAACACCCACACCACAAAATAAATCTACTAAATGATATTGATTGTTTATAAAATTATTTTGATTTGATAAAAATTTTGCTGTTTTAGCCATCATGATTTCTATAACTTTAGGGTTAGGTTGAAAAAATCCCTCGGGTGGAACTTTAAGTCGAAGATCATCAAAAGAAAAATCTAAAAATTTATTTCCATAAATCACAAAATTCTCTTGTGTGTTTGATACTTCTGATTGCAAAGACGAATAGCATTCATATAAAGAAAAAACAACTAAATTTTTTTTTAGTTCAGAAAGAAATTCATTGATAAAATTAAAATATAATGTATTTTTTCTTTCTTTAACAATAGTAAGTATGATTCCAATTTGATTAGCACTTCGAATAGTTATATATTTTATAATACCTTGATTTGTATTTCGGTCAAAACCTATTTCAAATTTTTTTAAAAGATTTTTAAAAATTTCTAAAACTTGATTTGCTAACTGTGTTTGAATTTTACATTCTTTAATATCTACAATTTCAGAATAAGAATTTTTTTTTCGTAAGCCCACATTGTTTTGATTTACAACAAAGTCCATTCGATTTCTATAAAAATAAAGAGTTTCAGGAAGTACTTGCTCTATTTTTAAATTAGGAAATAACACTTCGTATTTTTCTTTTAAGATTTGAGTTTTATATATCCATTGATATTCATATTTAATATGTTGGCCTTTACATCCTCCACATTCTCCGAAATAAGGGCATAAAGGGGTTTGATAAATTTCACTTAATTGATTTTTTCTTTCTATTTTGATGGGAACTATCTGTTTTCTTTTGACGATAAAAGTAACTTCGTCATTGGGCAACACATAAGGAATCAAATACTCTTTATGTTGTATTTTGATTAAACCTTCAAGATTAGGTAAAATTTTCTCTACACTTCCATTTTTTATTTTCATTTTTAATGTTGACAAAATTTACTTTTTTTACAAATTTTGTCGATGGGTACAATTAGTCATTAAAATTATGGAATGGCTCTTGCTTTTTCTTTTAAGTTCTATTGCGACTGGCGCAATCGCTTATTTTCTAAAAGAAGAAAAAACAGTACCAGAAAAATTAGAAAAACAAGAACAAAATAAAGAAAAAAAAACAACAATACCAGAGGTCAAACAACAAATTGGTTCATTGATTAACAAAGAAGATGTAAATAAATTCAAAACTTTTATTAATGAGTTTCCAACTCCTATACAACCAGAAGTAAAGCATACAGATGATTTAAAAGAAGAAATCCAAAAAATTCGCAGAGATATCTTAAGAAAAAGAAAACCTCTTAAGGTAACGTATACAACAGATGAAATTATACCCAGAGCTTCTCCTTTTTCTCGTCATCGAAGACCTTTACAAAATGCTGAAAAATTCGTAGAAGAACAAAAAGCAAAAGAAGCTTTAAATATTTACGAAAGGTTAGAAAAACGAATTCCAGATGAAGAGATCAAAAAAAAAATACAAACAAATATAGAAGATATAAAAAAATGGTTAATGGGAATCGAAGAAGAAGAACCCATTGAATTCCCGGAAATCATAATACCTTTAACCGCACAAATTTTTGCACTAGAGCAATTAAACGAAGGATTAAAACAAATTTCTGAACAAATTGCAAAAGAGATTTCGAATATACTACAAGAAGGGGTAAGAGGGGTAGATGCTGAGAAACGCATTAAGGAGATACGAGCAGATAAAATTTTGATAGGCACGGATGGGGGAGTAGATGAAAGAAGGGTTGAGAAAGAGGGGATCTTTCGAGAGGGTATAGATATTGAGGGGGGTGGTAAGGAGAGAGGAGCAGATAAGATTTTGAGAGTCAATGAGGATGGGGGAGTAGATGTAGAGGGGGTTGAGAAAGATAAAATCCTCACTCGAGGTAAAACTGAAATGATCAAAGAAAATAAAAATGTCTTTGATGTTGAAAATAAAGAAGTTACTAGAAAAAGTAAAGAAGAAAGTTTTATACAAAATTATTACACAAATGTATATTACAACTATATTCCTTATTCAACAGGAAAAGAAGTTTCTGAAGAAAAAAATATAGTTCGTATTAAAGATTTACTCGTACCTTTACCTGTTGGTCAAACGGTACCTACTTATCCCGAAGAATACTTTAAAAATTTTCTCGATCAAAAAGAATATCAACTTGATGATTATGGAAATCTAATTACAGATGGAATGACAGATCAAGATTTCGAAAGAGAATGGGAAAAATTTAAGCATTTACCTTTAATTGATAGAAGAAGCGGGCAAGACCGGAGAAAAAATTACGTTTACGATCCCAATCGTCCAGATAGAAGAAGTGGAGAGGATAGAAGAAAAAAAGATCTTTTTAAAGAACGCGATGAATTTTTAGAAAAATTTAAAAAGCATCAAGAGAGAAAAAAAGCATTTCAACTAACTAAAGAAAAGGAAAATTTTCAAGGATCATTCATAAAAGAGATTTTACCTTTACAACAATCATACAAAGAACAATTAGAGAAAGTTTTATTGCCCGATCCGAGTCAAGAACCAATATTAGAAGAATTCACTACTACTAAAGATTTACATGTAAAAGATGTAGAAGTTTTCATGAGAGAAGAAAAAAAAGAAGAAATACATTTAGAAAAACTTGAATTACCAGAAAATCTTGAACTCAAAGAACCTTTAATTGAGCTACCACATTCTTTTGAAAAAGAAAGCCTAGAAGAAATAACAAATTTGAAAGAATTGCCCTCTTCAATCCAAACTATCTCAAAATTAGAAATATTAGAGCCAGCATTAGAAGATCTTCAATTGCCCGATCCCGTGGAAATAGGAGGGTATGGAGAGGGTTTTACATCTGAGTTACAGGAGGAGACAGGGGAGGAACAAAAAAAAGAATTTTCATCTGGAATGGGGGAAGCATTACCGGGGGGAATAGGAGGGTATGGAGAGGGTTTTACATCTGAGTTACAGGAGGAGATAGGGGAGGAACAAAAAAAAGAATTTTCATCTGAACCAGAAAAAACATTACAAAAGGAAAAACAACAATTAGGAGAAGGAGTAGAAGAGCTTGATTTTTCACAAATTCCAGAATCTCCCGAAACACCTCCCGAAACAAAAGGTCCAGTTCAAGAAATACGTGGGGTGTTGGAATTAAAAACACCCGAAGAAGAAGACGCTCCTTTCTTGACTTTAACTTATGATTTTACAAAAATTCCAGATTCTTTTCAATTAAGTAAAAATTACCATACTTTGGAATATGTGTATTATAAATATAAACCTTTACTGATTAAAGCTCAAGAATTTGCTAGAAGAAAAATGATTAAAAATGCTCTTAATTATTATCGGATGATTAAGTCTCAAAATATACCGCCTGAATTTAAAAAAATGATCAATCGAAATATTCAAGACATAACAGATTATATTCAAAAATTTATGATGAGTAGAAGTGATTAAAATTCAAATCCTTTTTAATGGTAAATTCAATAAAATCATTGTTCTTTTAGCAGATACTAAGTATAGATGTTCTTCAGGTTTTAAGCCTAAATCTAAAAGTAAAGCATCGATAAGGGGGTACCCTAACCCATGCCCTCCTCCAGAAGTATCAATATTTTCTATAAAAAATTCCTCTTTTTTTTGTTGCTTGACGTATTCAGAAAATTTTTTTCTTTTTTCTATGATCCTAAAAAAATCTTCTTCTAAAATAGGAGCTCCATTTTGTATCATTATGTGAATGAATTCAGGGTTTTTATAAATTTCGAGCTTGGTAAAAATTTGAAATTTTTTTAGAATTTTTTTTATAGTTAAAATTAAATAGATTTCTTTTTTTTTCAACATATCTTTTGAATGATAATTTTTGAATTCAATAAAAGATTTTTCAAAATACATTAATTTTTTTAATTTTTCGCTAATTTTTTCAGAATTGATTTTTTTGATGTTGTGATTAATCAAAATATTTTCTCCAGAGAATAAGATTTCTTTTATCCATTCGAATAATTCTCCTGATTGTTCTAATTCTTGTAGTGATTTTTTGTAAATTTCTTTTAATTCAAAAATTAATAAAACTAATTTATAGTTTGATTTGATTGCATTTTTGATTAATTCATCACAAATATGAAAAATTTCGTTTTGATAATTTTCTAACCAAGTATTTAAAAAATATTTTTTTAATGTTTCTTGTATTATAGCAACAGATCGATTTGTATATGTATAGATTTCTATTTTTGTATTCATTCATTAAATTTTTTTTTAATTTAGTTTTTTGTCAAAACATTATTTGACTTTTCAATCAATGTTAAAATTTTTACTTTTATGAAATTAGAAAAAAAATTAGCTATTTGTGGATTAAAAAGAACACCTTTTGCTCAAATAGCAAAAGCTTTGGGTAGGTTTCCTGCTCATCATTTAGGTAAAATGGTGGCTGAGGAAATCATAAGGAGTTCTAAAATTGATAAAAACAATATAGATGGAGTGATTGTTGGAGAAGGTTTCCCATTTGCTCCTAATTCTGCAAGAGTAATTGCGAATTTGATTGGACTTCCCGACGAAATTCCTGCAGTTACCGTAAATCAAAATTGTGTATCTTCTTTGGAAGCTGTTGCAGAAAGTGCAAGAAGAATTCTATTAGGAGAAGGAGAATTATTTTTAACTATTGGGGAGGAATCTCAAACTTCTATGCCTTTTGTAATTAAAAATGCGAGATTAAATAAAAAAACAGGTAGCTTAGATAAATTGATCAAATTACTTCCTGATCAATTACCAGAAGGTGTAGAAGTTCGAGATACATTAGAAGATGGTTTAGCTGATGGAGAAACCAGCTATGGTATGGCAGTTACGGCAGAAATTGTTGCTCAAAATTGGAAGATTTCAAAACAAATTCAAGATAAATTTGCATACGAAAGTTTTAAAAGAGCTTATGAAGCTACTATGAATCAAAAATATGATTGGCAAATTATAGAGGTAATTGATGATGAAGGGAACCCTTTAAAGGCAGATGAAGCTGTTATTTTACGAGAGGGTATAGTAAAAAATCCTTCACGAATGGAAAGAGCTACTCTACTATTTGATAATCCGGCTATGAAATGGGATCAATTTAAAGCAAAATATGCAAAAGACTTAAAAAATGACATTGGTCCAACCCTTTCTATTTTTAACGCATCTCCTCGTTCAGATGGGGCATCGGGTTTAATTTTAACAACGCAGGAAAAAGCAAAAGAATTAAATTTAGAAATACTAGCATATTTAACAGGCTGGAGTATGAAAGGCGTTCATCCAAATATTATGGGTATTGGGCAGGCAATGGCTACATTATCTTTACTAAAAGATTTTGGGCTAAAACCTGATGATATTGATGCTATAGAAATTCACGAGGCTTTCGCTTCAACAGCTGTAGGAGCATTAGAAGAGATAAAAAATCAAACGGGTTTTGATTGGATGAAAAAATTTGAAGAAAAAAAAATTAATCGTTTTGGCGGTTCTATTGCTATTGGACATCCTTTCGGAGCAACAGGTATTCGTTTAATTGGCAATGCTATAATGGACATGAAAGATGATCCTTCAATTAATCGCGTCATTTGTACTGCTTGTGCCCATGGAGGAGTTGCTGGAGCTTTAATGATTGAAAGAACTTGATCAATTTATAGCACTCTTAATAAGAGTGCTATTTTTAAAGCTTATAGAATGTTCAATTTCATTAAAAAATTTTTGTTTAAATATAAATATATTCTTTTTCCTTTACATCTTTTTGCTATTTTAAACTTTTTTCAATTTTATTATTTACAGGATATATTTTCTTACGTAGGATTTATAATACATTTCACTTTTGTTATATTTTATATAATAAATTTTAAAATTTTTTCTTTTCGTTCAAGAAAATTATTTTTTTTGACTCTAATTCTTTTTCTGATATTTTTATTTTCAGATATATTGAATACGAAATTGATATATTCTTCTGAGGAAGAGTTGATTTTTGTTCGAAACAAAAGAATCATTATACTTTTACTAGTTTTTTTTATTTTTTTATTAATCTATTTTGAATTCTATAGAATACATTATAAAAGAATAATTAAAAAATTTTTAATTTTTTTGATGATTTTAATACTGTATCTAACTTGGGGGAATTTTTTAATTTTAATTGATATTACTTATCCCACGACAATCGTTTATAAACTTCTATATTATCAAAGTATGCATTTAAATGAATTCAATGATGTAGTAAAATTTATCCCAAAAGAAATGCTTCTTCCCGGGGTAGAGTTACTAAAAGGTACTAATGGTAATTTTTATCCTATATTCCCTTTATTACCATCCATTCTAACTTTTGTAATTTTAATTTTTTTTAAGCTATTTTGTATTCCTTTTGCTTCGCTTAAAATCATACCAATGATGGATTTTTTCATTAAACATGATATTCTTAAATTTCATGAAATCTTTCAGTTCCAAAGAGTTGTAGCTAGTTTTATTTCCTTTTTATCTGTAATTCTTTTTTATAGATTTCTTAGAAGTTTATTACCTAATATTTCTTTAAAAAGGATCTATTTTTATGTGGTTCTTTATGCATTAGGTAGTATTCATTGGAGTATTTCTTCTTTAAATTTATGGCAGCATACATATATAGAATTTTTTAACTTAGTTTTCTTAATCTTTTTTGTAAAATTTTTAAAAAAGCAACATTATAAATTTTTATTTCTTCTTGCATTTTTACAAGGTATTTTGTTTTATCTTCGACCTACTACAATTTTTATTACTATTTTGCCAATGACGTATATAATTTATTTTTTGCTTAGGAAAGACATAAAGTTAAGTTTTAAAAAAAGTATTATTTATTTTTTTCTTGGGTATTGTATAAGTATTCTTCCTTTAGCCTTTTTAAATTTAAATACTTATGGAAATCCGATAGGAGGTTACTTAATAGCTTTACTTAGTCCCGAAAATCACGATGTTGAGTTTAGTTTGAGAAATTATTTTAAGAATTTTTTAGGAATTCTATTTTCTCCTAATTATGGATTTTTTGTTTTTCAACCTTATTTTTTTGTATCTATATTGATTTATTTTTTGTATAAAAGTATTATTTTTGAAAACTTAAAAGAAGAAAATTATATAAATAAAATTCTTATTTTTATCTCGTTTTTTATTATTCTATTTTACTGGTTATTTTATTCTTCCAATGTACAATGGACAGGTTTTTATAATTATGGAACTAGAATGTTATCCGATATTTTAATTTATTTTTTTTTAATCATGATTCATATTTTAGAAATTACCAAGAACTTTTTAAATCAATTTTTAAGATTTTTTTTGAATATATCTTTTGGAATGAGTTTTTTAATACAAATATATGGTACTTATAGTTTGCATCTTTTCGGTGATTGGTACTGCGATGTACGTAAGAAAAGGGATTATCATTTGGATGTTGAGAAAAAAGTTTGGGATTTTCAAGATCCTTTATTTTTTCATAAAATTTGGTATAGAAGCCAACCAATTTTCAAAAAAAACACAATCATTTATGGAGAAAAAGTTTGTTCTGGTAGCTATGCAGTAGTTGTTGATTCTTATTTATTTTTTGATAAAAATTTAGTATCTAAAATAACAAAGAATATGATTGAACAAATTCAAAAAAAAAGAAAAAAAGATTTATCTATTGATGATTTGTTGTTTTATTATTATTTTTTTGTAAATAAAAGAGATTATCATTTACAAATCCATTTAGAAAATTTTGCAGAAGAAATAAAAGAAATACGAATATATATTAAAAATTCTCGAGGTATTCAAGAATTTAAGTTTGATTTAAAACCTGCTTCTATCTCTAAAAATGAAATTCTTACGATTCCCATATCAGGTGCTTATTTTCAAGAAAGAATTACTTTTTTTGCATTTAGTAAAAACTATGAACAGCTTTTGTTAAAAAAAATAGAACTGATTCAAAAATAAAAAATTCCATTATTGAATTATATTTTGTGGATCAAAATTTTGAATTCTGTCTTTTAATTCTGGACATACTTCTTCTTTATTCTTTTGCATTGTTTCACTAAGAAAGGCAATATTTATATAAAAATAAAAATTAGAATTTAGATCAAAACCTTTACAAACATTATTTTGCATTTTTTCTAAGTATGATGTATGATTATGAATTAAATATTTATATTTATAGAAATCAAATAAAATAAAGTAAGTTTCACTTTCTAATGATATAAATTTTAAAAACTCTAATTTATTTATTTTTTGGTCTAATTCATGCTCATTTAAAGGAACATGATTTTTCGGATCTTGATATATTTCAATTATTTTTGGGATTAAGGAATAATGGTAATATAGATTTACATTTCTTTTTAATTGATATCGAATAATAAAAAATATTAAGATACAACAAAATAAAATGAATAAAAGAATATTAATTTTTTTGATGATTTTAAAGCTAGATTTTGATTTTAAATATGTTATAGAATGAAAAATCGAAATATTATTGGTGTTTGGTTCACTGTTAAATTTAAAGAAAATCATTATAAAACTTATAAACCAAAAAACATAACCCGTATAAGGACTAAAAGTATAAGGTTCTGTAATTCCATGTAAAATAATAATAAGAAATAAAGCTAAAATAATATAAAAAGATTTTTGTTTATGAACTATCAATATAAGATTTTTCAAAGAAAATAGGATAGCAAGTAAGTATATTAGTAGAAAAAAAATTCCACCACCAACTAAAAACGAAATCAAATCATTATGAGCATGATTATGAAAATAAAAATATACATCTAAGTGATCTTTATAAGAAAAATTCGATAAAGTAAATGTTAAATATTTATATAAAAATCCCCATTGATATTCCCCTAAACCTACAAGTAATTTCCAAGGATTTTGTAAAAAATATTCATAAATAACATACCAATAAAAAAAACGATTTATCAAAGAGGAATTTCCTTCTTTAGCTAAATGCCATAAAAAAAAGTAAATTAAAATATATATGATTACAAAAATAGTTAAAACGAAATAGATTGAATATTTTAATATAAATGTTTTGTCCTTAAAGTTTTTATCTAAAATTTTGTTTATAAAAAAAATTACTAAAGTTAGAACTAATGCCAAGGGAATGCCTAATTTAGAAGTTTCTGCACCAAAAATTATAATTACTTTCATTGTGAGTAGAAACAAAATAATGAAAATAAATGAATGTAATATTTTTTTATATAATCTGGTATTAGGTTTTAGTGTCTGTAACATAGAAAGAATTAAACTCCAATCAAAAAACATAGCAAAAAAATTTTCGTTTGCTTTATGAGAAATTTTATCGTTATATAACAGAATTAAAATAACAATAGTGAAAAGATTAATAGAAAAAAATACAGATACTAAATGAAGTAAATCATTTACCTTTTCTCTTGATTTATACTTAAGAAAGTACTGTAAAACTATAAAAGAAATTCCATACAGGATAAATCGATTCGAATTGTATAATATAGGTTCTAAAGGGTAATTGACAAGAATTTGAATTGAACTTAATATAAATAAAAAAATATATAATGGAATGATTCGAAATAAAAATTTTTTTTTAAACAGCATCAAAGTTAGTTTGGTACTCAAAAATAACTCAGTGAGAGTTATAAAAAATATACTCAAAAAATGATCTTTTTGATGATAGTGATCATAATTAGCAATAGAGATGGGTGGGCTTAAGAGAGCAAAAAAAATCAAAAAAGGTAAATAATTCCAAATACGTTTGTTTGTCAATAACAAAAATAAAAAAAAACAAAATAACAAAAACAAATCATAATGGAACTTAACATTATAAAAATGTATAACTAAAAAATTTAAAAAAATTATATGATTGATAATGATTTCTAAAAAAAAAATTTTAAAAATAGTGATCTTTTTTTCTAAAAAAGATTGATTACTTTTTTTTAAAAACTTAATAGAAAAAAAAATCAAAAAAATAATATCAATTACTAAATAAAAACCAAATTTTCTATAAGATACATTTTGCTTAAGAAGAAATAACAAATAAACTATCGATATAATATAATAAACAATTTGAATCAGTTTTCTTTGCATTTTCTTTTAAATTTTATTTAAGAAACTATAAAGACAAATTTTTTTGTTTTCTTATATAAACAAATAAAAAAAATTGTCTTAAATGTTATGTCTTTAATCGTACAAAAATATGGTGGTACTTCTGTTGGTGACATAGATAGAATTAAAAATGTAGCCAATAGAATTAAAATGTATTACGATCAAAAACACGATCTTGTGATTGTAGTTTCTGCAATGGGTCATACAACGGATCAATTAATAGAAATGGCAAAAAAAATACATCCCAATCCAAAGAGTAGAGAAATGGATGTTTTATTATCTACTGGAGAGCAAGTTTCTATAGCTCTTCTTGCAATGGCTTTAGATTATATCGGAGTTCCTGCAATTAGCTTTACAGGTGCACAGGTTCGGATTCTTACAGATAAAAAATATTCCATGGCAAGAATTCAAGAAATTGATACTTCTAAAATCTTAGAAAATATAAAACAAAAAAAGGTAAGCATTGTAGCTGGTTTTCAGGGTGTGGACGAAGATTTTAATATTACCACATTAGGAAGAGGAGGATCTGATCTTACTGCAGTTGCTCTCGCTGCTGCTTTAAAAGCTGATATTTGTGAAATTTATACAGATGTGGATGGAGTTTATACAACAGATCCGAATAAGGTGCCTTCTGCTAAAAAAATAGAAAAAATTTCTTACGAAGAAATGCTTGAATTAGCAAGACTTGGTGCAGGAGTATTACATTCACGAAGTGTAGAAGTAGCATCTAAATATAATGTGATCATACATGTTCGTTCAAGTTTTAATTATAATCCTGGAACTCTTGTTGTACCGGAGGATGAAATTATGGAAAAAGTTTTAATACGTGGAGTTACATTAAAAACAGATGAAGCCAGAATCTCCGTAATGGATATACCTGATAGACCTGGCCTTGCAAGTAATTTATTTAATAAATTAGCAAAAGCTGATGTAAATGTAGATATGATTGTTCAAAGCACAGGAAAAGATCAAAAAAATACGATTTCTTTTACAGTTCCTCTAGCGAGTTTATCAGTTGCGAAAGAAATTGTAGAATCTTTTATTAAAGAAATGGGAGATGGAACATATGATGTAGATGATCAGATTGCAATTATTTCTGCTGTTGGAATTGGTATGAGATCGCATTCAGGAGTTGCAGGTAAAATGTTTGAAGCTCTTGCAAAAAATAATATCAATATAGAAATGATTAGTACTTCTGAAATAAAAATTTCTGTAGTCATAAAAAAAGAATATGGTCAATTAGCATTAGAAGAGATTCATAAGGCATTTGATTTAGGAAAAGGGGATTAATGAATACACGTCCTATCGGTGTTTTTGATTCAGGTTTAGGAGGACTTACCGTATTAGCAGAATTAATCCGTATCCTTCCAAATGAAAATTTTATTTATGTTGGAGATACTGCAAGAGTTCCTTATGGTTCTCGTTCAAAAGAAACAATACAAAAATACAGTTTAGAAATAGCTACTTATTTAGTAAGAAAAAATATAAAACTTTTAGTAGTAGCATGCAATACTTCTTCTTCTTATGCTCTTGATATTCTAAAAAAAAATTTTACAATACCCATTATAGGAGTTATTGAACCTGCAATTCATAGTTTTTTTAAAAACTCTCAAAACACATCCGTTGCTGTAATAGGAACTAGGGCCACGATCAATTCCAAAGCATATCCTGAAAAAATTCAAACTATAGATCCAGAAATTTATATCTATTCCAAAGCCTGCCCTTTGTTTGTCCCCCTCGTAGAAGAAGATATGATACAAAATCAAGTAACTTATGAAGTTGTAAAAGAGTACTTACAAGAAATAGTGGATAAAAAAATTCAGGATATCATATTAGGTTGTACTCATTATCCATTACTTAAAAATGCAATTTTAAAAATCTATCCCCATTTAAATTTAATTGATTCTTCTAAAGAAACTGCAATTTATGTCCAAAAACTTTTATTAGAAAAAGATTTACAAAATAAAAATCAAGAAAACAAAACTATAGAAATTTTTTTAACAGATATTACCGATAGAGTGCCTATTTTGGAAAAGCTTTTTCTAGAGAAAGACGAATACTTAGAGGTAAAAAATCATCAAATTTATTTAAAAAACAATCCGAATTTTGTATTTTCAATTCAAATAAAAGAATTAAAATTGGAGGAATTATTAATAGAAAAAACTTTATAAAAATTTTTTTACTTTTATTAACTTCTGTCGATATATATATTGATGATTCGTTCAGATATTTATAAATACTTTCCATTTCTTGAAAAAAATTCAAATTCAATAGAAAATCCTAAAAATTCTTCTGTTGAGGGAAAACTTCCAAGTTCAAAAATTAAAAATCAAGTGGAGATTGATTCAAAAAAACAAAAACTTTATGATGTAGCTTTAGAGTTTGAAAGCCTTTTTGTAAAAATAATGCTTAATAGTATGCGCAAAACACTAAACAAAGAAAATGATCTATTCTATGCTGGATTACAACAAGATATTTTCGAAGATATGTTATATGATGAGTATGCTAAAATTTTTTCTAAAAATGCAAATTTGGGTTTAGCAAAGGAAATGTATAAACAGTTAGAATCATATGTTACAGAAGAGGATTTAGAATTACAAAACCTAAATAACGAAATCCAAAATCAGAAAAATTTTATAAAACAAATGCAAGGTATAATTACTACAGAAAAAATTCATCAAGAATGGTACAGATGATGCTAAAAAGAATTAACAAAGATTGGTTTACGTACAATATCAAATGTTTCGATTTCCTTTGGTAGCTCTCTATCTAAAATTAATTTTGCGATTTCTTCATTTTTAAGAATTTTTAAATCTGTGTTAGAGGTTTTGATATTTACTATTGTAAAGAATTCTTTTTCTAGTCCACTTTTTAAGAATAAAATTTGATCACCAATCTGAATTTTATCTCTGGCAGCAACCCAAACTCCGTCTTCTTCTTTATCAACAACAACTCCAGCAAGAGTTGCGGTTTGTTCGTTTCTTTGACTACCTGAATGTTGATAACCATCTGTAGGATGTTCTCCGAAGTACATCCCTGTAGTAAAACCCCTATTTGAAAACATATTTAGCTCTTCGTACCACTTAGGTAGGATTGTAAATTGATTTTTTTGTAATAAATCTATTGCTTCTCTGTATGTTTTTACAACCCCTGCTAAATAATTGATTCCTTTCATTCTTCCTTCGATTTTAAAACTATCAATTCCAGCATTTGCTAAATTGGGTAAATATTCTATCATACAAAGATCTTTAGAACTCATCACATAAGTGCCTCTGTCATCTTCAAATACTGGCAAAAGTTCATTTTCTCTTTTTTCTTCTTTAAGATAATAGACCTGATATTTCCATCGACAGGAATTCGTACATTCTCCTTTGTTTGCAGAGCGATTGGTTAAATAAGCTGATAAATAACACCTTCCCGAATAAGCAATACATAAAGAACCATGAACAAAAGCTTCTAAATCACATTTTAGTTGTTCTCTGAATTCGTGAATTTCTTGTATACTAACTTCTCTTGCTAAAATAATTCTTTCAACTCCTAAAGATTCCCAAAATTTTGCAGATTCTACATTAGTTATATTAGCCTGAGTACTTATATGTAATGGTATAGATGGTGCATATTTTGTTGCTAAATGATAAACACCTGTATCAGAAAAAATAATTGAATGGGGTTTAAGTACTTCTAAAATTTTTAGATGTTCTATGATTAGTGGAATATCTTTATTGTGTGGAAAAATGTTTATCGTTATATAGATTTTTTTTTGCTTTTGTTTTACATATTCAATAGATTTTTTTAATAATTCTAAATCTACATCCTTAATTTTACTTCTTAAACTAAATTCTGGAAGTCCCATATAAACCGCATCAGCACCGTAATGTAGAGCTATTTGTAGTTTTTCCCAATTACCGGCGGGTGCAAGAAGTTCGTATTTTTTCATGTTTGTTTGTGAATTTTATAAAATTTATTTAATGTTAAATTGATTTTTTCTAATTTTGTTAAAGCCTCAAATTTTTTTTGTTTTTGTCCTTCAATCACATCAGACGGTGCAGAATCTAAAAATTTTTGATTGTTAAGTTTCTCTTCAGCTATTCGTATAATAGTTTCTAAAGAAGATTTTTCTTTTTCTAGTTTTTGAATTTCTTTTTCAATATTTATTACTCCTTCTAAGGGAATTTTAATAAATCCATTTCGAAATACTTCTATGATAGAATTTTCAGCATCTTCTTTTTGGATTTCTTTTTGTAAATAAATGATTTCTTTTGCAAGTATTAATCTTTGAACTCCTTCTTCTTTTGATTTTAAATAATTTTTTAATGCTTCGTTAGAAACATAAATTTCTACAGATATTTTTTGAGAAGGTGGTATAGAAAATTCAGATCTTATAGAACGTACTTTTACGATAAAATCTTGTAGATCCCTCATCAATTCTATTTTATCTTCCGAAATTTGAACCGGTTCTGGTATTTCCTCCCACATTAAATAAATGTTTTTAGTATTTACAAAGTTTTTTATCAACGAAAATAATTCTTCTGTAATGTAAGGCATAATAGGATGTAATATATTAAGGATTTGATAAAGTACATAAGTTAAAACTTGCAAAGCGATTGATTTTGTTTCTTTTTCTTCTTTAAGTCTGTGCTTGATAATTTCAATGTACCAATCACAATAATAATTCCAAATGAACTCATAAATCTCCTCTGCAACAATATGAAATTTGTAGTTTTTTAACAAATTCATTGTGGATGCAATCACTCTATTAAGATGATATAAGATCCAGTAATCTTCAATTTCTAAATTTAGTTTGTAAATTTCTTTTGTATTGAGTTTAAAGTTTTCTGGTATATTCATAAGAACAAATCTTGCAGAATTCCAAATTTTATTGCAAAAGTTTTGATATCCTTTTAACCGCTCTTCTGAGTAAATAATATCTTTTCCTTCTGTTAAAGTAGCTATTAAAAAGAATCGATAAGCATCTGCTCCATAAGTGTTTATGATCTCTACAGGATCAATATTATTTCCAAGACTTTTCGAAATTTTTCTTCCTTTTTCGTCTCTCATTAATCCATGAATGTAAACATCTTGAAAAGGTTCTTGATTTAGAAAATGTAATCCCATCATAATCATTCTTGCAACCCAAAAAAATATAATATCAAATCCAGTAACAAGGACTTTAGTGGGATAGTAAGTCTTTAAATCTTTTGTTTGATCTGGCCATCCCAATGTGGAGAAAGGCCATAAAGCAGAAGAAAACCAAGTATCTAGTACATCAGAATCTCTTTCTACATTGGTTGATTTACACCTTTCGCATTTTGTTATATCTTCTAAAGAAACAGTAATATGTCCGCAATCTTTACAATACCAGGCTGGTATTTGATGCCCCCACCATAATTGTCGAGAAATACACCAATCTTTGATATTTTTCATCCACGAGAAATATAAGTTTTCCCATCTTTTTGGAATAAATTTGATAGTTCCATTTTCTACATATTGAATGGCTTTTTCTGCTAAAGGTTGTACTTTTACAAACCATTGAGTAGAAATCATAGGTTCAACAATAGCACTACTTCTTTGGGATCTACCAACACTCATTATATGTTCTATACTTCCACGAAAAAGTCCAAGCTGTGTTATATGTTCTTTAATTTTTTTTCTTGCTTCAAATCGATCTAAGCCTTTATAAGGACCACCATAATCATTAATACGAGCTGATTCATCAAATATAGTGATGAATTCTAAATTATGTCTTTTTCCAACTTCGAAATCATTAAAATCATGGGCGGGAGTAACTTTTACTGCTCCTGTTCCGAAATTTGGATCTACTAAAATAGCATCTGCTATAATAGGAATTTCTCGATTTAATATAGGGTGTTTTACTTTTTTTCCAATTAAATTTTTATATCGCTCGTCATCTGGATGTACTGCAATAGCGGTATCTCCAAGCATTGTCTCCGGGCGAGTTGTAGCTACTACAATTTCTCCAGAATCTTCAGAAAGAGGATAAGCAAAACTCCAAAGTTCTCCTTTGTAATTTTCTTCGTATTCTACTTCTAAATCTGATAACACTGTTTTTGTTTCGGGATCCCAATTCACCATTTTTGTGTCTCGATAAATTAGTCCTTGTTTATATAAGTCTACAAAAACTTTACGAACCGCATAAGATAAATTTTTGTCCATAGTAAATCTTTCTCGAGTCCAATCAACAGAAACACCTAATTTTCTCATCTGTGTAGTAATCACATTACCATAATGATGTTTCCATTCCCAAACTTTTTCTAAAAATTTTTCTCTACCTAAATCAAACCTTGTGAGTTTTTCTTTTTCTTTAAGTTCTCTTTCTACTCTACTTTGTGTAGCAATTCCAGCATGATCTGTCCCCGGAATCCATAACGTATTATATCCAAGTTTTCTTGCAAGACGAATAAGTACATCTTGTATAGTCATGTTTAATGCATGACCAACATGAAGTTGCCCTGTTACATTAGGTGGGGGAATTACAATACAATATGGGGGATTTTTAAATTTTTTTTTTAATTTTTTAGCAAATTCTGGAGAAAAAGCTTGATTTTTTTCCCATTCTATATACCATTTTTCTTCAATTTTTGTATGATCATATTTCGATGATAACTCAATTGTCATAAGACCAAAATTTGAATTTTTTTTTAAAAGAAAAGGATTTTATTTCATTTAAAACAATCTCTTTCAGTTAAGATTCATAAACATTCATCATATCCTTCTTAGATGTATGACTGTTTGCTGTGAGTAAAGACTTTTCCAAACTTTGTTTTTAAAGTTCTAGAAAAGCCTAAATAAAATATACCATTATGTTGAGATAAAACGTAAACTTTATAAAAAATCAAAACATCTGATCAATATAAATGTGATTATTTGTAATGATTTTTTATGAAATATGAATAAAAAAATAGCTAGTATAATTTTAAAATATTATCGTAAAATTAAATTTTTTTTTCAAAAAACAATAGCTTTTATTGAAACAAATGAAAGCTAGTTTAAGAAATTATATAAAGTATAATGCTTTATTGTTTTAATCTAAATGTGCTTGTATCAATGTTATGGTTTTAGATATTACGTATTTAAAAATACTATTTATGTTTGTTATAATTTTTTTTAGCGAAGTCATACAACATAACAGATCTATTGTGAAAATTTTTTTATATTTGACAAATTCATAAAATTAAACATCTTTGTAATCTTTTTTTAATAACCACTGTTAAATAAAATATTTATTTGTCTTATATCTTATGAATAAATTAAAGGTTTTATGAAAAGTCTTCAAGAATGGATTCCCAAACATATTTTGCAAATGTCTCCTTATGTGCCCGGTTTACAACTAAACGAAGAGAAAATTATAAAATTGAATACAAACGAAAATCCTTTCCCTTTACCGGAGTTTATTATAAATCAAATTATTGAATTTGTTAAACAAAATCAATTTCATTTATATCCAGATCCTGAATCAAAGAAATTAAGAGAAAAACTTGCGAAGATTTATAATAAAAATACAAATATGATCTTAATAGGGAATGGTTCTGACGAAATTTTATCTTTAGTTTTTAGAACTTTTTTAACTATCGGCGATAGTGTGTTATTGATTGAACCATCTTATAGTTTATATCCTGTTTTATGTAATGCAATCGGAGTTCATTATTATACTTTATCTGTGGAAAAAAATTTTACAATTTCTGTTGAGAGAATTATAGAATATAGCGAGATTTACAATCCCAAGTTAATTGTAATTACCAATCCGAATGCTCCTACAGGAATTTCTATATCTAAACAAAAAATAAACAAACTTTGCGAAGTAGTTAAAAGACCAATTTTAATAGATGAAGCGTATGTGTTATTTGGTGGAGAAAGCATAATGGAAGAAGCAGGGGATAAATTTCCTTATTTGATGGTTTGTAGTACTTTTTCCAAAGCTTTTTCTTCTGCGGGAATTCGCTTAGGTTGGATTATAGCTAATGAGTTTTTTATTGAACAGATTCATAAAATAAAAGATTCTTATAATGTAAATTTTTTCTCTCAAAAAGTAGGAGAGATTATTTTGGATCATTATGATTTCTTTTTAAGAAGAATTGAGGAAATTCAAGAAATTCGAGATTGGTTTATCCAAAAACTAAATACTTTAGGTTATTTTACTCTTCCTTCCTCTGCTAATTTTGTTTTTACTTCTCCCCCGAATAAAAATGCAAAAGAAATTTATGAATTTTTATTAAGAAATAAAATTTTAGTTCGTTATTTTGCGAACTATCCTGAATTCTTAAGAATTTCTATTGGAACAAAAATTCAGATGGAGATATTATATGAAACTCTTAAAAATTTTTAGTTTATTATATATATTTTTTATAAATCTTAATTTATATTCTATCAATTATAAAGAATTAACTTTAGAAGCTTACTCTAGTGTTTTATCAGATATTGAAAAAAAAGAAATCTATATTGAATTACAAAAAACTTCAGATAATCATGCATATATTACGGTGATAGGAATTATTAACGAAAAACCTAAAAAAGTTTGGGAAGTTATGCATGATCCTAAGAAAAAAATTTATTCAGATATATTAGAGAGTTATGTGATGTATCAAAAAGATAATTATTACATAAAAAAGAAATTACTAGATTTTCCTTTTCCTTTACGAGATCGATGGACTATTATAGAAGAAAATATTTTTGATGATCTATATGCTAAACAGTGGAAAGAGATAGGAGGAGAGATCAAAATCAATAGCGGTGCAATTCGACTTTTTGATTATAAAGGAAAAACTCTTATGATTTTTAAATCCAGTTTTGACCCGGGATTATCTTTTGTTCCTCAGTGGGCAATACAATATGGAATGAAGATTAAAGCTCCTACTATTATTAGAAAAATTAAAGAAAATTTATAAAATTATTTTTTTAATGCTCAGATTGATTTTTTGATAAAATCTTCGTTGTGGAATATCCTTCGATTAATGGAATTATATAAACTTTTCCTCCGTAAAATTCTACAATTTCCCGCTCAGGTAGCTTTTGTATGGAATAATCTCCCCCTTTTATGTGTATGTGGGGTTTTATGATTTTGATAATTTCTATAGGTGTAGTTTCTGCAAAACTGGTTACATAATCTACAAAGCTTAAAGAAGCTAAAAGAAACATCCGATCCTCTAATTTATTAATTGGGCGATTGTTTCCTTTTAACTTTCGAACAGACTCATCTGAATTTACTGCAACAATTAAAATATCGCCTAATTCTTTTCCTTTTGCTAAATATTCAATATGACCTCTATGTAAAATATCAAAACAACCATTAGTAAATACGATTTTATTTTGATTTTTTTTAAGTTCTTCTATCACTTTAAATAATGTATAATCGTTAATTAAAATTTTTTTATAAATTTCATTTAATACTTTCATTTATAATAATAATTCTTCTGGTTTGATAGTAGCTGCTCCTAGTCTTCCTACTACAATACCACCTGCTAAATTACTTAATTCTGTTGCATATTCAATTTTTGCACCGCTACAATATGCTGCCATTAAAACAGAAATTACTGTATCTCCAGCTCCCGTAACATCAAAAACTTCTTTTGCTGTTGCATCAATATGCAAAACCTTGTCTTTAGAAATTAAACTCATTCCTTTATCTCCTCTTGTGATGAGCACATACTGGCAGTTTAATCGTTCTAAAATCTCTTTGCCTCCTTCTTCAATATCCTTGTCGGTAATTATCTTTCTTCCTAAAAACCTTCCAGCTTCGTGATGATTCGGAGTTACAATAAATACATTTTGATAATATCCAAAATGGGTTACTTGAGGATCAACCGCAACTGGTATTGAATACTGCTTTGTAATTGCTAAAATTTTATTGATGAATTCTGGAACAATCACTCCTTTATCATAATCCGAAATAATAACTCCATCTATATTAGAGATTATGTTTTTTATCTTATTAAATAATGATTCAAGTTCTTCTGTAGTAATTGGAGTTTTATCTTCTCTATCTAATCTACATATCTGTTGGTGATTTGCAATAATTCTAGTTTTTTTTGTTGTGGGTTTTTGAGTTTCTATTAAAAGAAATTCATCATTATTTATGTTATATTCAATGATTTTTTTTCTTAGAATTCTTCCTTCTTCGTCATTTCCGATTATACCCGATGCATACACCTTAACTCCTAAACTTCTTAAATTACATAAAACATTACCTGCTCCGCCGGGTATATGGATTCTTTTTTGTTCTTCTACAATCGGTACAGGAGCTTCAGGAGAGATTCGCTCTACAATGCCATAGATGTATTCATCTAACATAAAATCGCCAACTACTAAAATTTTTATTTCTGGAAATTTTTTAACGATTTTTTTTGTATCTTCATTCGTTATCATATAAAATAATTTTGATTAAGTCTGGATTATATAAGTTTCGGTTAGCAATTAAAAACTGTATATCTTTGTGATCAATAATAATATCATTGAAATTCAACGTTTTTTTCGTATAGATGATATATGGATTATCTAATTTGTTATCTTTATAAAAAGGAGTATCGCTATGATCACTTCTATAAAAGGTGTTCTTTTTTGATGGTAAAATTAAAATTAGTTTTCCGTTACTGGAATAAATTTTTAATCGTAATGCGGGTTTAAATATTTCTTTATTGATGTAGATCAAAATACCTTTAAAATATCTCTCTTTTCTTATTGGAAACACATATGATTCTTTTAGATCTTCGTTTTCTTTTTGGGCAGGAAGATAATATTCAAAAAAATCTAAAAATGCAAAAGAAAGTGTATAAGTAATCGTATTTAAGTATTTAATTTTTTTTTCTATCCTTATATGTTCGGGAACATAATACATAATTTTTTTAAACTGTTCATCTTCTTGTATTTTATTTTTTACAGTAATTGTAGATTCAAAATATAAATCATAAATGGCTAAATATAAATTATGCAATGCTTTTTCGTAAGTTTCTTTTTCAGTTTTATCCAAGTTTCCGCTTTCTCCAAATAAAGAATATTCAGAATATATAATTCCTTTTGTCCAATTGATTTTTACATTTCCGTTTATCTGGATTAAATCCGAGTCGGTTTTTGGTAAAATCGAATTATAAGTAAAAAGAAAAATAAAGAAAATTTTTTTAAGATTCATAAATTAAAGTTTCGTAATCTCTTTTTAAATCGGTAAAATGATTATAAATCTTAAAATTTTTTAGATATTCAAAAACAATTTTACCATAGCTTTTAGTATAAATTCTTGAATCTAAAATACAAATTATGCCTTTGTCTTTTTCTGAGCGAATGATTCTTCCCATTCCTTGTTTTAATTTTATTAACATATCGGGGAAAAACACATCCATAAACCCATTTGTGCTATTTTTCTCCATTAAACTGGACATTATAGGTTCTGAAGGAACAGAAAACGGTAATTTTACTAGAATAATACATTTTAATTTGTGATTAGGTATATCAATACCTTGTCTAAAACTATTTAATCCAAGTAGTATACTATTGTTTTTTTCTAAAAATTTCTGTAATGATTTTTGTATTCCTTCTTCCTGAGAGATGATTTCCATTTCTAAAGAAATGTTACAGAGTTTATTTAATAAAATTTTTTGTATTTGTTGTAGGTTTTTTTTAGATGTAAAAAGAATTAAAGTTTTTCCTTTTGTTAGTTCGACCAGTTGTAGAATTTCATTCGAGCATTCTTCAAGATATGAATTTGAATTTGGTTCACTTATATGGGGGATATAAACAAGTGCTTGATTTTTTATATTAAAAGGAGAAGGAATGCATGTAGTTTCTACTTGATGAGGTTCTAATCCTATTTTTTTTATATAAAAATCAAAGTTATGATTTGTAGATAAGGTTGCTGAAAGAAAAATAGTAGAATTCATTTTGTAAATCAAATATTCCCGAATATAATCTCCTACATCGATTGGAGCAATACAAAAACGAATATCATTAGAAGTTTTTTCTAAATAATGTACGTAATTGTTTTTTGGACCATCATAAAATTGATTCAATATATAAAGAATTTTATCAAGTTTTTCTATGGCATGTTTGAATATTACTTCTTTTTTATTTTTTTGTATTTTTTGTGTTGAAACATCAAAAGTGGAACTTAAATTAAAAAAAGAATGTATTGCTTGTAAATGAGTATTAAAATCTTTTTTCAACTTTTCTAACGTATTAATAAATTTAAATAAACCTTTTATGTTAAAAGAGTTAGAAATTTTACAACGTGTTTCTTGACTTAAATCAAAATTTTTTAATAAAAATTGATCTACTGTATTATAAAAATTAGATAATTGATTTTGCAAAATATCTCCTATATTAAGCTTTTTCATTAATGTAAAAAATTCATTGAAAGAAAAAGATTCTGTAATAGTTTCTCTTAAAATGTCTGGGAAAAAATGTGCTTCGTCTATAATCGCAATGTGAAATGTTGGTAGAATATTTTCTTTTAATAAATGCATACTAAGTAAATGGTGGTTTGTTATTAAAATTTTTGACTGTTTCCATTTTTCTTTTTCGATATAATAAAAACATTCAGAGTAGTAATTGCATAAATTAATTAAACAATCTTCTGTATTTCTTTGTATGTTTTGTAAAAAATCTTTTGGTAGTTCTTTATCGTATAGTGCTAAAATTCCACTTGAATTTTTGCTTAACCAGTTTATAAAATTTTTTATTTTTTGAGATTTTTGTTTAGTTTCTTTAGATTCAAGATATTCCTCTAACTTTAATGAACAAACATAATTATTCGAACCAAAACAAACATAAGAACTAAAATCAAAATTTAGAATTTTTTTTAGAAGGGGGATATCTCTAAAATAAATTTGATTTTGTAAAGTTTTTGTTTCTGTACTAATTAGAATTTTTAATTCCTCATTTTCTTGATTTCTTAAATACGTAATAACAGGTACTAAATAAGAAAAAGTTTTTCCTGTTCCGGTTCCAGCTTCTGCTATTAAACAAGAATGGTTATTAAAAGAATTATAAATTTTATTTACCAGTTCTAGTTGGGATTCTCTAAATGTATAATTAGGAAGATATTTTTTCCAAAGATTTTCGTTTTGAAAAATTTCTTTAAGAAAAAGTTCCATCCAAATGTATTAAATATTTTAATTTTAAAGCAGGTTTGTATTGAGAATCAATTTTCAAGCATAGATTTATGTATTGTATAGCTCGCTCTTTTCGATTTAAAATAAAAAAAATCTTACTTAAAAAGTAAAACAAATTTTTTTTTTCATTTGGATTTGCATAAGGCAATGTCTTATGTGCCCATTTAATGGCTTTTTTAAATTCTTGATTTTTGATTAACATTTTGATCATTAGTATTCTTAAGGTAATATTTCTTTTATCTCTTAATATGAATTTATATAAGATTTTTTGTATATGATTTTGATCTTTAACTTTATACAATACCATTTTTAGATGAGGGATTGGTATCTGGAAAATCATTTCTGTTTCTAATAAATGATACAAATAATAGTGTAGAGAATTCAAATTTTGATAAATATAAAAATTTTGATTAGATTCTTTCATATGTATAAAAAAAAATTTATAAGAATAAAAGTACAAGTATTTTTTATGTACTTGCTATTTTTTTGAATGAATTTAATATACTTTCTTTTATTTTGTATGGACTTATACCATAGTGATCCATAATTTCTTTTCTTGTTCCATGTTCGATGGGAACGGAAGGAAAAGCAAAAGTTTTTAGATGTTTACTTTTTGATTCTTTTGATAATTGTTCTAAAATACATTGGGAAGCACTTGCAAATTCGTAAGAGTCTTCAATAAAAATAAAAGCATCACTTTTTGAAATAATCTTTTCTAAAGAGATCAGATCTACTGGTTTAACCCAACGAATTGCACATACTACCGAAGAAATCTGTATATTTTGTAACTCTTTTTGAATCTGGATACCTATTTCTCTTGTAATTCCTATAGTTAAAATAGCTATCTGATATTTGGGGAGATCCTCTAAAAAAATCATTTCTGGTGTTATATCTTTTACATCTACATTCAGTGATAAAATTGATAAAGGTTCTTCTGCTTTTGGAAATCTAATGGCAATAGGTGAATTGTCATATTCTTCCATATAGAATAAAAAGTTTCTAAGTTCTGCCCCATTAGCAGGAGCATAAATTTTAATATTAGGAATTGCATACAAAAAACCTAAATCGTAAAGTCCCTGATGGGTTTCTCCATCAGGACCTACACATCCTCCCCGATCAATTACAAATCGAACTGGCAAATTCATTAGTGCTACATCTTGAATTACTTGATCTATGGCTCTATTTAAAAAAGTTGAATAAATACACATATACGGAATCATTCCACCAGAAGCTAGTGCTCCGGAGAAAGTAACAGCATGTTGTTCAGCAATTCCAACATCAAATACTCTGTTCGGAAATTTATTATATAATTCTCTTAGACCTGAACCTTCAATCATTGCTGGAGTGATAGCCACAGCTCTTTCATTTTTTCTGAAAATTTCTAATAAAGTTTTACCTACTATTTCGCTAAAACTGATTGTATTTTTAATTTTATTCGAAGGATGATTTCCATTATTTTTATCTATTTTCGAAATACTGTGGTATTCAATGGGATCTTTTTCTGCAGGTTGAAATCCTTTTCCTTTTTGAGTTAATACATGCAAAAGAATCGGACCTTTTATATTTTTGACTCTAGAAAGCACATCAATTAAATCTTTTAAGTTATGTCCGTTGATTGGTCCAATGTATCGAAAACCAAAGTCTTCAAATAAACTGCCGGGTAATAAAAAATCTTTAACAGCTTTTTCGAATTTTTCAGAAAAAAGTTTTAATGCTGAACTTAGAATTGGCATCCAATATACAAACTGATACCATCTTTTTCGCCATTTATTATAAAACTGGGATGTCACGATTTTATTTAAATATTGATTGATTGCACCTACATTTTTTGAAATAGACATATCGTTATCATTTAAAATCACAAGACAATCGGTTTGTAGATGTCCCCCATGGTTTAAAGCCTCGAATGCCATTCCGCAACCTATAGAAGCATCTCCAATTACTGCTATACATTTATAATTTTCTTTTTTTAAGTCTCGAGCTATTGCTTCTCCTAAAAGTTGAGAAATCGATGTTCCAGCATGACCAGTGTTATACAAATCATAAATAGACTCTTCTCTTTTAGGAAAACCTGATAACCCTTTGAATTTTCGAATCGTAGGAAGTCGTTCTTTTCTTCCAGTTAAAATTTTATGGGGATAAATTTGATGTCCCACATCCCATATCAATTTATCTCTTGGTGTATCGAAAACATAGTGCAGAGCAATTGTTAATTCAACAACTCCTAAATTAGAAGCAAAGTGACCTCCTACTTCTGTTACTGTTTCAATGATGTAGTTTCGAACTTCTTGGCTTAACTGTTGTAGTTCGGCTAATTTGAATTTTCGTATATCTTCAGGTTTTTCTATGCTGCTCAATAGGGGGTATTGTTTTTTTTTGATTTCCATATAATTCTCTATTTTTTTTGTGTTAATTTTAGTTTTTCGAAATCCTCTTCATTTACTAATCCCATTAATTCATAAATTCTTACTGGTTCTAGTTTTCCTTTTACTCTAACCAAATCTAATTCTCTTGCATAAACTCTATCTTTTACTCTCTCATAAGTAAATTCAGAAATACAAATTTGGACACCATAAATTTTTGTAATTCCTTCTAATCGAGAACCTAAATTGACAGTATCTCCCATTAGGGTATAGTCCATTCTTCTACTAGACCCCATATTTCCAACAACAGCTGGCCCAGTATTGATTCCTATTCCAATATAAATTACAGGTATATTCTTTTCTTTCCATCGTAACTGTAATTCTTTTAATTTTTCTGCTTGTGCAAGAGCTGCAACACAAGCATAATATGCATGATCATCATTTGGTATTGGTGCACCCCAAAATGCCATAATAGCATCTCCCATGTATTTATCAATAGTTCCTTTGTAGTCAATAATCAATTCTGTCATTTCGGAAAGGTATTCATTTAAAAGATTGACTAGCTCTTCGGGAGATAGTCTTTCTGAAATTGTAGTAAAACCCCGAACATCAGAAAAAAATACAGTAACTTCTTTTCTGGAACCTCCTAAAGTGATAGCATCAGGATTATTCAAAAGTTCTTCTACAACATCTTTAGATACGAATTTTGAAAAAGTAGTGCGAATAAATTTAACATTTTCTTCTTCTGTAAGAGCTTTAAATCCTATAAAAGCAATTAATTGTGTAAATTGTGACAAAATAACAGTTGGAAAAATATGAAGATAATTTAAAATATGAAAAGTAAAAAATAAAGTAAATATTGTATAAAAAATTGCAAAAGAAATCAACAGTATATAGTTATATATCGTTTTTACTAAGGGATGATAAAGTCCCATCACCAAACTAATTCCTAAAAGAATGAAAAAATCTAACCAAGGGGGTGCGGTTTTTGCGAAATCTTGATTTAGAATTGTATTGATAGCATATGCATGGTGTTCAATACCTGCCATATCTCCATAAGGAGATAAATGTATATCTTTCGCTGTAGCTACGCCTGTAGCGTAATACATAGCTACTAAAGTAATTTTATCTTTATATATAACACTTAATTCATCAGTTTGTAATTCTAGGATTTCTAAAATCTCTCGAGTTTTAAAACAATACCTTCCACCTCTAAAATTAATATTCATTTTGCCTGTTAAATCTATTGGGATTAGAATTTCTCTTTCTGGATTTGGTTTTGCCATAATATCGAATTCTTTCATTTCTAAAGTAGATAAGTCTAATTTTTGTCTTTTTTTCTCTGGGATGTTTTTTAATTTTACATATCCTTCTAAGAAGTCTACCTCTACATCTTTTTTTATATCAATTCCAAAATAGTTTACTGCTGCTACTAAATCGATACCTGGATAAAAATAATCATCTTTATTCGGATCATAATCAGGATATTGTAATCGAATTGTATTTACAATTCTCGCAACAAGGGGAACTTGCCGATTTACTCCTGTATCTGGTTTTAAAATGTTTGCATATCCCATTCCATCTAGGTATTGTGCAATTTTTTCTACGGGGGGTACAGGCAATTTTGCCCATACATATGCATATTGTCCATTTTTAATATTGGATAACCTTTCTTTTTTATTTAATATTTCAAGTCTTTGTTCTAAATTCACAATTTTAGAGCGAGATTCATCTGTAGTTTCTAAGGGATAGTCAGAAATTACTTTGTTTTGTTTATTCTTAAAAGCTTCTGATAAAATATCTACTTGTTTAACTAATTTTTGATTTTTTGTAATAGGAATACAGTTAAATAAAATACCACAGTTACTCCCTCCATAAACACCCTTGTTATCTAAAAAGCTAATGTCAAAAAGTAAAATATTGTTTTCGGCTTTAGAAAGCTTATTGCTTAATTCAGCATAAATCCCCCAATCAATAGGCCAGTTTCCTTGTAATTTTTCTAAAGTAAGATTTGTAATGCCAATAATTTCAATATCATCTCTGACTAAGGGGGGATTCGGAGCCATAGCAGAAATTTTTCTACCAGATTCATCATAAGGAGCCTGACAATAAGGTAAGCCGGACTCGGCATGAATAGAATTTCCGGGATTTCTTAGCCATTGGTATTTTAGTGAATGAAAAGTCTCTTCTAAATAAAGAAAAAAAGGAAACTTTATAAATAAAACACCAAAAGTAAAAGCCAATGCATTGCTTAATAAAAGGCTACTTAAAAGTTCTTTTTGAAATTTAAAATAAACAATGATTTTATAAATAAAATAACTAGAAATGATGATAAAAAAATAGCTAATCC
This sequence comes from uncultured bacterium, assembly GCA_937928085.1. Classification (GTDB taxonomy): domain Bacteria; phylum Spirochaetota; class Leptospiria; order Leptospirales; family Leptonemataceae; genus SKYB61. The sequence goes on from CALFVU010000008.1 coordinate 185,126, forward strand.
ATAATAAAAAAGTAAATAAATTGGGAGTAAGGTATGATAAGAATGGCAAAATCGATTCTATTTGATAAAAAATGCTATCAACTTTTTGAAATAATAAAAATATAAAAATAACCATAGAAACCAAAAAAACGCTTATCCAGAAAATTATAGAAAAAGTGATTTTTTTATTATTAAATTTGAGTAGTTTCTCGCTTAGTAAAAAGCAAAAACCCGAGATATATAAACCCAATACAATAGTAAAATATGTTTCTCTTAAAAAAACCGCAAATTGAACTAAAAAGTTACTTTTTAGTTGTATAAGTAAAAAAAAGATTATTGGTAGAGATATTGTCAAAAAGATGGCTAAGACAAGTAAAATCTTAGAAAGTCGCTTCATTTTAGTTAACCTTTAATAATTACTAATTAACTTAAAAATAATGAGTCAACAAATTTTTTAGTCGATAGATAAATTTCCTCTGCTATTTTAGCTTTTGTTTCTTTTTGTAAAGGTTTTTCTGGTGGTAATCTTTCTTCGATTAGTCTATGAAAAAAACTTCCTACAATAATACCATCAAATATTTTTTTTAATATACTTGATTGCTCGGGTTTATGAATACCAAATCCAGCAAAAATAGGTAAATTTGTAAATTTTCTTAATGTTTGAATTTTATTTTCATAATCCTGAATGGTGCTAAAATCACGAAATCCAGTTACTCCTAACGATGTGATATAGTATACAAAGCCTTTTCCTTTTGATAAAATCATAGCTGCTCTAGATTTCTCTGTATTAGGAGCAATCATAGGTATAATACTGATAGGTAAGTTTTGTTTTTCGATTTGTTCTGATATTTCTAAAAACTCTTTTGAATCAAACGGAAGATCTGGAATTACAAATCCCCGAATTCCCATTTCAGATGATTTTTTTAAAAAGTACTCTCCTGTGAATGTATTTTTTTCTTTTTTGTATCGAAAAATTGGATTAAAATACGTCAAATATATTAAGGCAATATCTTCTTGTTGAGAGTGGATTTTTTGAGTTATTTCAAATATAGTTTCTAAAGAAAAGTCTTGATTTTTTGCAGATCGCACCATTGCTTTTTGTATGATAGGACCATCAGCAGTAGGATCAGAAAAAGGGATACCCAATTCTAAAACATGAGCTCCCCCAAAAATCAAAGCTTTAGCAAATTCTAGAGAAGATTCAAAGTCTGGATCTCCTAAAGTCAAATAAGGCATGAATAAGCAAGTTTTTTTTTCTTTTTTGATATTTTGTAATTTTAAAGATAAATTCATTTTCTTTTTCTACTTCTTAAGGATTTTCTTTTAGAAGCTCCTCCACTAGAAACCACAATTGTTTCTGTTTTTTTAGAAGGTAATGAAGTAGTTTTTTCGGAAAAAGCAGAAATTTGCTCATGTTTTTCTTCTCCAAAAACCTGTTTTTGTTGGCTTTCTTTTTTAATTGGTCCTTCGATTTGAATTTTAAATAAAAATTCAATACTATATTCTTTTATAGTTTCTAATGCTTGTTCAAAAAGGTCAAATCCTTTTAGTTTATATTCTACCAGAGGATTTTTTTCAGAATAACTACTTGTCCAGATTCCCTCTCTTAAATGATCCATTTGATATAAATGTTCTTTCCATTTAGAATCTAATATATCTAAAACAACTCTTTTTTCGATATAATTGTAATCTTCTCCAATCAAATTTGCTTTTTCGTTATAAACTTTTTTTCCCTGTTCGATAATGTATTTATATAACTCCACTTGAGGATCATCTTTTTGATTGATTATTTTTTGAAGTATTTCTGAAAGGTTTAAATTTAGATTTAAATTTTGTTTAAGCCATTCTTCTAAAGAGCTTATATCCCAATTTTCTGGATTTTTGTCTTCACAAAAATATAAAATTTTTTTTTCAATAACTTCCTCAAAAAAATCAAAAATCATATTCCGTATTGAAGAATTCATTAAAAGTTTATCCCTTTCTTTATAAATAATTTCTCTTTGTCTGTTTAAGACATCGTCATATTCTAGAAGATGTTTTCGAATGTCAAAATTATGATTTTCTACTTTTTTTTGTGCTCTTGCTATTGCTTTATCTACAAGTCGAGATTCCAACTCCTGTCCTTCCTCAACCCACATTTTTTCCATTAATTTTCTCCAACCTTCACCTCCAAATAATCGTAAAAGATGATCTTCTAAACTAAGATAAAATCGACTAGATCCGGGATCTCCTTGTCTTCCTGCTCTACCTCGTAGTTGATTATCAATTCTTCTTGCTTCGTGTCTTTCTGTACCTATGATATGAAGTCCTCCTGCTTCTAATACTTTTTTATGATCTTCTAACCAGATTTTTGATTTAAACAGTATGTCTCTTGCAATTTTTTGGTCCTCTGTCTTTGAAATTGAAGGTATCAGTTCTTCTGCTTTTTCAAATTCTTTTCTTAAAATACATTCTTTAAATTCTCTAATCGAAGTTTCTGTTTCGTGAAATTTTTCTAAATCTTTTAAATAAATAGGATATCCACCTAAAATGATATCAGTACCTCTACCTGCCATGTTAGTCGCAATAGTGACAGCACCAGGCTTTCCAGCATTTGCTATAATCTCAGCTTCTTTTTCGTGATATTTTGCATTTAAAACTGAATGGGGAATTTTATGTTTTTTCAATAACTGAGATAGTTGTTCTGATTTTTCTATAGAAATTGTTCCTACAAGTATTGGTTGTCCTTTTTCATGTTTTTCTAAAATTTCTTTGATAATCGCATTAAACTTTTCTTTTTCTGTTTTATACACTTTATCAGGATAATCGATTCGAATGACTTTTTTATTGGTAGGAATTACCACTACATCAAGATTATAAATCTTCTTGAATTCTTCTGCTTCTGTATCTGCTGTCCCAGTCATTCCAGCAAGTTTTTTATACATTCGAAAATAATTCTGAAAAGTAATCGTTGCTAACGTCTGAGTTTCTTGCTTAATGGGAACACTTTCTTTTGCTTCTATAGCCTGATGCAAACCATCAGAATATCTTCTGCCTATCATCAATCTACCTGTATGTTCATCTACAATGATTACTTCTCCTTCCTTAACTACATAATCTACTTCGTTTTTGTAAACTAAATGTGCTTTTAAAGATTGATTGATGGCTGCTACCGTGTTCATTAATTCAGGTGAAAACAAGTTAGATACTTTCAAAATTTCTTCTAATTTTTTGACTCCTTCTTCTGTTAAGAGCACAGTTTTTGCTTTTTCATCAATATCATAATAATATCCACGGATTATATGAGGTTCTTCTACTTGTCCTGGCTCTAATTTTCGTGGTGGGGGAGGTGGGGCATTTTTTTCTAAAAGGATTAAGTGTCGAATCGCTTTATCTGCAATTTGATAAATTTCTATGTTTTCTTCTGTAGGTCCGGAAATGATCAATGGAGTTCTTGCCTCGTCTATAAGAATAGAATCCACTTCGTCTACGATGGCATAATGATGTCCTCTTTGTACTCGATAAAATAAATCGGTTACCATGTTATCTCTCAAATAATCAAATCCAAATTCATTGTTAGTACCATAAGTAATGTCTTTTGAATAAGCTAATTTTCTTTCTTCGAAATTCATCTGATTTTGTATATATCCTACTGAAACTCCAAGAAGATCATAAATAGGCTTCATCCAGTTTGCATCTCTTTTGGCAAGGTAATCATTTACTGTTACTACATGTACACCTTCTCCTGTTAAAGCATTTAAGTAAATTGCTAAAGTAGAAGTTAGGGTTTTTCCTTCTCCAGTTTTCATTTCTGCTATCTTGCCTTGGTGTAATACAATTCCACCCATAAGTTGAACATCGAAGTGTCTCTGACCAATTGTTCTCCAAGCTGCTTCTCTTACCAGTGCAAAAGCTTCAGGTAAAATATCATTTAAAATTTTTTCTTTATCTGAACTTTTTCGGATTAAATCTCGAAAAGATTCTGTTTTTATTTTAAAATCTTCAGATTGTAGTTGTTTCATTTGTGGTTCTAATGAGTTAATTTTTTCAATTATTGGTATAAGTTTTTTTATATCTCTTTCGTGTTTTGTTCCAAATAGGATCTTAAGTGCTTTTTCTAACATAAGCTATTCCTTATTGTGAGTTTTTTTGATTTTTAAAATTCCTAGACTAATACCATAAAGTAACCAATATAATTGCATAGTATAATCATCCAAAAAAAAGCATTGAAACATTCCTGCAAACAATAAATAAATAGGAGAAAATAAGAAAACTAAAAATAGATCTTTCGTTGTGTAATGATTTTTGTCCAGAAAATTTATGTTATGATGTAGAATTTTTAGTTTTTGATAAAAAATATTCAAAAATAAAATTATTCCAATCACTCCTGCACTTGCTAAAAAATAAACAAAATCATTATGGGCGTGCATAATTTCTGTTTGATATAATGGATACCATAATAAAGGTTTTTCTTGAACTGTATTAAGAATTTCTTGAAAAATATTACTTGAAAAATTTAAAGTTCCAACTCCCACAATAAAATGCTTGACAAATACTTCAAAGGAAAGATACCACAGAAAAGTTCTTTGATAATCTGAATGTTTTTTGTAAAAAGGAAAAATTCTAAGTAAATTCTCGGGCAAAACTAAAGACGCAACATATAAACTAAACGCTACAAACATTAAAAGAAAAACAAAAATTATCAACTTTTTTTTGCTTTTCAAATTTATATAAAATATATATACAAATGAAATCGTTAATCCAAATATAGCTGATCTGGCATGGCTAAAAATAATTATACTTGAAATCAACACAAATATAATCATATGTTTTATTGAAACTGCTTTTAAAATACGGTAAAAATAAAAAAAAGAAATTAAGCTCATCATTGAACCAAAAGAAAGATGAGTTCCGGTAAAACCTACAGGAATGTAAATTCCTAAAGGAAATTGACTACCTAAAAAATTTCCATTTTCTAAGGGAAAACGAAAAAGCAAATGTTGAGCCCTATATTTTGTATTAAAAAAAAATCCATTTTGTAAATGATATAAAAGATTTGGTAAACGAAATGGCAAAAAAGAAGATACTATACCTACTATAAGAAATATAAGAAATATTATAGTTAAAATTTTTAAAAGTTTTTCTTTATATTCACTTTGAACAAAATAATACGACCATACACCAAAAAAGATTAAAAAAAAATCTTTTATCGATACTAGTGAATATTGGGCATTGATTATATTGCTTATATAAATCCAAATATAGAAAATTAAAGTAGATAAAAAAATTGTTTTGCTTTCCGAATCAATAATTATTTTTTTTTTGTAAATTAAATATAATATCAAAATGGAAGAGCTCAAGTAAATAAAACTTTGTGTTAATGAAATAGAAAAAGGAAGAAAAAAAATTCCAAGAACACCCAAATAAAAAATAAATGTTTCTAGTTTTTGAGAGGTTAGCATGATCTTAAAGAAAAAAATTATTATAAAATAAAAAGTAAGAATTCAGTAAAAACTGAATTCTTTTATACGATTTGTTTTTCTAGCTAAACCAGCGTTTCGTTGCTTCTTCTGGCAAAGAAATTCCGGAGACTTTTGCTCTTTGAACTAATGTCCAAAAACCTCTGTATGTAGCTCTATCGTGTAGTTCTCCTTCAAACTGAATTGGACCCCAATTTGCATCTTGTGCTGCTAAAAGAATTTTAACAGCTTTATCGACTTCACTCAAATCTGGCTTCATAGCTTCTACAATAGCATCGATTTGAGTAGGATAAATTGACCACATTCTAAGAAAACCAAACTTGTAACGGGCAATTTCAGCATCTTTTTTAGTTTGTTCATAATTTTTTAAATCAAGAGTAACATTGTGTGCAGGTACTAAACCATGAGCTAAGGCTGTGGCAACTACTTGAGCTTTTGCTCTTCGTATTAGTTCATGTTCAAACTGTCCGGGACTTTTCATATTACTTAAAGGAATTGCTCCGAAATGTCCCGAAATAAAATCCATTAAACCAAAATCTAAAACTTGCATCCACGGTAATTGAGCAATTTTCTCTACATCTCTTAATGCACCATGGGTTTCGATAAGACAATGAATAGGAATTTCTCTTTTTAGTCCAGTTTTTACAGTTAATTCTTGAATATATTCAATCATTTCCTTTACTTGATCCACTGAAGTAGGTTTTGGAATAGTAATATACGAAACTACATCACCAGCACCTTTAATAACAATTTCAGCATCTTGTTTCCAAAATTCTTTATGTGTATAGTCATGGATTCGTACACCCGCCATTTTGAATTCATTTTCATTTGAATTTAATAATCGAACAATCATCTCAGCATGTTGCTTTTCCTGACCTTTTGGAGCTCCATCTTCGCAATCCATGGTAATATCAAAAATAGGACCTTTTTCTTTTTGGAAGCCAAAAGCCTTTACAATCATTTTTTCGATTCCAGCAAAATGTTCACAACTTGGAATTACTGGGAAAGGCTTTTCTCCAGGGAAAAGTGCTTGATTAGGATGAATCATACAATCTCCTTCGTATCGTTTTTAAATACCAAGCTATTTTTTTATGTTAACCTTTCTACAATTTTTTAAATTAAAGAAATTGATTTAAAATAAGATTTATAATTTTTTTTTATTATTAGATCGCTTATCTCTTTCTATTTGGGCTTGTTGTAGATTGAACATCATTTTTTCTTTTACTAAATTTCGATAGTATTCAAACTCTTCTTCTCCTAGATTCGGAGGAATAAAAATTGGATCTCCATATCGGATCACAATTTGATTAAATAAAAATGGAATTCGTGTTTGATCCCACGAGTTTAATATTTTTTGTTTTGTAGATTCAAAATGAAAAGGAATAATTGGAATTCCGGTTTTAGAAGCAACAGTAATAATACCATCCTGGACTTCGAAAATTGGTCCTTTTGGACCATCAGGTGTGATGATAATTCTTTTGTTTTCTTTAACAAGTTTTATTAAAGTTTTCAGGGCTTGAATTCCTCCTTTTGAACTACTACCTCTTACGCTATGATTTTTAAATTTTTTTGCTATAGTATCAATCAAATCTCCATCTTTGGATTGAGAGATCAAGATATAAAAATTTAAATTTTCTATTAAAATCACACCAGCAAAGACATTGCAGTGCCAGGCAGATAAAATAAAAGGTTTGTTCAAATTGATATATTCTTCGAATTTTTCATGATTTATTTTTATAATTTTAGAAGTAAGAACTACAAATCTTAAATAAATAGGGATTAAAAATAGTGATAATTTCTCTAAAATTTTTTTGATTTTTTTTTTCATTTTGTTCAAAACTTCAAAATAATTTTAATATTCAAATCATTTTTTTGTAGCTATGGATCGTTTATTTTTTTAATTTTACATTACATTATGCATATTCTAAAAGAAAAAGATTTTAAAGTTCCTATTTATGTTTGGGCAGATTTAGAAGAAATAGAAGAAGAAGCAAAAAAACAATTATATAATATTGCAAAACTTCCATGGGTATTTCATCATATTGCAGTGATGCCGGACGTTCATTATGGAATTGGGGCTACAGTAGGTTCAGTAATTGCAATGAAAGATGCTGTCAGTCCTGCAGCGGTTGGTGTAGATATTGGTTGTGGAATGGCAGCGATCCAGACAAATTTAAAAGCAAGTGAACTCCCCGACTCTTTAAAAGTCATAAGATTGGAATTAGAAAAAGCAATTCCTTTAGGATTTGATGAGCATTCTACTTCTGTTTATTTTAAATATCTACCTCCAGAATTACTAAAAGAAGCTGAAGAATTATTTAAAAATTTTTATGATTTAACACAAAAAGTACATCATTTAAAAACAAAATCCGAAAAGCAGTTAGGAAGTTTGGGGGGAGGCAATCATTTTATAGAGTTATGTTTGGATCAAAATCAACAAGTATGGTTAATGTTACACTCCGGTTCTCGAAATATTGGAAATGAAATTGCAAAATATCATATAGAAAGAGCTAAAAAGTTATCCCATAATCAAGACTTACCCGATCCAGATCTTGCTGTTTATCTGGCAGGTACAAAAGAAATGGAAGAATACAGACATGATTTATTTTGGGCACAACGATATGCGTTTTTGAATCGAAGTGTAATATTAGAAATTTATAAAAGTATATTAAAAAAATATTTTCCCCATTTAACCGAAATTCAGAGAGTTGTTTGTCATCATAATTATGTAGCAGAGGAGTATCATTATGGAAGTAAGGTTTTTATTACCCGAAAAGGAGCAATTAGGGCAGGGAAAGGAGAAATGGGAATTATTCCAGGGTCTATGGGAAATAAAAGCTATATCGTTCGCGGATTAGGAAATAAAGAATCTTACCTAAGTGCTTCTCATGGTGCTGGAAGAAAAATGAGTAGAAGAAAAGCGAAGCAACTATTTACAAAAGAAGATCTAATAGAACAAACTATGGGAGTAGAATGTAGAAAGGATACTTCTATTATTGACGAAATTCCGGCAGCATACAAAAATATTCAAAGAGTTATGGAACTACAACAAGATCTGGTAGAAATCGTTTATGAACTTAAACAAATTTTATGTGTTAAGGGTTAAAACGTTTTGAACATCAAATAGTTTATTGTGATCGCAAGAGTATTAACACAAAAATGTGTGGTAATAGGTGAAACTAAACTTGGTCTATACTCTCGTAAAATAGCTAAACTAAAACCTAAAAATATCAAGTAAGGAAAAGCTATAATTCCTTGAGGATGAAGACTCGCAAATATGATTCCAGACAAAAAACCAGAGAAAAATACAGTAAACTTGTAACGAAAAACACCATAAATTAAATTTCTAAAAACAAATTCCTCAATGATTGGTGCTAAAACACTTGCTAATAAAAAAGTTTCAAAGAAATGTTTATGCACAAAAAAGGAAATTGGATGTGCATCCTCTGGTTGTACCTCCTTGCCCATTATAAACATACTAAGAAAAAGAATACTTAAAGAAATAGGAAAAATTACGATAAATCCAATCAATCCATAATAAACCTCTTTTAAAATAGATAGTGGTTTTATATTTTTTTGTTGTGTTAAAAATTCAATTTTTTTGATAACATCCTCTTCTTTTCTTTCTTCATAAGTGATAGAATGATTCAAGAAATTTTCTTGTTTGTAAAGAAATACCTGAAATCTAAATAATTGAAATAGCTTTTCTTTTCCTAATTCGTTATAGAGATATAACAGTACAATTATAAAAACGAAAAAAGAATATCCAATTTGAAAATAAAGATATTCCTGTTCTTTAAAAGGAATCAATTTTGTAAGAATGATATGTACTGGTATACTAAGAAATAAATAGATCAAAGAAGTTTCTAGAAATAGCCATATAGTCGAGACAGGTAAACTTCGAATATAGCTTCCATAAAAGTTTTGTGGTGGCAAGCTAATAAATTGATTTAAGATATAAATTCCTAAAAAAAACGAAATTAAAGTAAAAAACGTAATAAAAAGAATTCCGTATTCCAGAGGTTTTACTTCTTTTAATAGTTGTTGATAATATTTTTGATAACTTTGTTGATCTGAATATTTTAAATAATCTAAAAAAGCTATTTTCCCAATGGAATATTTAAAAAGTTCTGAATTTGTATTTATAATTTTTTTTTGTTCTATATAAATTTCTTCTAAAATTTTAATAAATTCTTTATATTTTTCATCTTTTATGTTAGATAATTCTATACGAAACTTTTCTCTCTTGTTGGAAAAATGAGAAGATATAATATAATTGTAAATTTGAACTTCTAAATGATCTTCGTACTCTTTAGATATATAACTGATTTGCTGAAAAATTTGTTCCTGTATTTTAAGTTGTTGCTTTTCTGGCAAATCCATAGAAATCAAAATTTGAAAGTAAATAATTTTATAAAGAAATTCAATTCTCTTTTCTTCTAAATTTATTGGAGAATGATCCTTAGAAAATGTTAAACTTTTTCTATAAAATAAGCTAATTACAATGACAAAAGCTAAAAATAAGGAAAACAATATTCTTGTTAAATAGTTTTTATACATCATGTTCTTTTAACCAATTCAAAATTTTTTGATAAGGAGTCCATAAATTAAATTGAATCTCTTGAGTAAAATTTTTAAAATTAAAATATAAAAATGTATGATTGTGAATTTTTAATTCTTCTACTAAATAATTTTTACATTCTTTTTTTATCTTATTAAGTATTTGATTATGAATTTTGCTTTTTATGTAATAAGCTAAAATTTCTTTTTCTAAAAGCATACTTTCATACATCAATAAACCCGGATACGTTACAATAAGATCTGATTTTAATAAAATTTTGTAAAATTTATTTAAAGAATAAAAGTGTTTTGAATCGATTTGTATCAATTTTTTAAAAGAAAATTTTATTTCTAATTCGTTTTTTATTTTTTGTATATTTGAAACTTGATGTTTTTGAATTCCAGCATAAAAAAGAAGTTGTTTTTTATTTTTTCTTTCTTGTTTATGATTTATAGTTAAATAAGGATTTATAAGAAAATTTTGTAGTAATTCTTTTATATTTTTTTTTGAATTAACACCCGGTAGGGAATCAAAATAATCATAGTTTTTATTTTTTTTATATTCACAGTCTAAACATAAAACTCTATAGTTAATATAAAATTTAACAATTTCGTTTATCTTAAAATTACGGATATCTAAAATTAAATCATAAAATTTCTGTTGAGTAAAGTTTTGAATTTCTTTTAGATTAAAAATTACAACATAGGGAACTGTTTGATTCAAAAATTCATCCAACCAAGCAAGTGAATTTCTGTTAATATTTAAAATAAATACAATATAATTTTTGTAATATTTTTTTATAAAATTAGTTATATAAAAAATTCTTGCGATATGACCAGTACCTTCCGCTAATGCATAAAAATGGATTTCCCTTTTAAAATCGTTTTTGTTCCACATATAAATTTTTTAAAAACAATTCAGGCTTGGAAAAAAAAAGATCCATAACATCAAAAATCGTAAATTGTATATTTAGTTTGGGATAAATTTCTTTAAAAGTTTCGTAATCTAATGGTTCATCTAAAGTAAGTCTAGGCAAAGTATTCTTAAAAAAAATATATTGATTTTTATCTTTTATTGATAAAAGCTTTTTTCTTAAATAAAGTTCAAATTTCTTAAATATTTGATGTTCAAATCGAAATTGATTCGGATGTTTTTTAATATGTAAGCTAACATGTTCTTTGTATAAATTTTCCTGATATAGCTCTTTATTTCTTTTTAATGCATCTAATGTAAAACCTTCAACAGAAACGCCCAAAGGCAAACCAATAAAAGAAAATAAATCTAATTTTTTCTCCAACAATTGAAGAAAAGTTGGTATAATCAATGAAGGTTCTACAAAAGGATTATCTGCTGTAACTCTGATTATGTATTTTAGATTTAAAAACTCTGCTGTTTGTATATATCGTTCTCGTACATCTTCTAAAGGTCCTGTTAAAAAAGATAAATTATGTTTTTTGCAAAATTCGATTAATACTAAATCTTCTTCAGGAATGATCACATATAAGTTTTTTATTTTTGATAATTGTACCCGAAAATAAATCCATTCCAAAACAGATTTTGTTTGGTTTTGAATTGTTAAAGGAAGAAAAATTTTTCCTTCAAGCCTAGTTGAGTTTGAGCGAGCCTGAATTAAAATTCCAAATGAAGAGTTATCCTCGATAAACATACCATTCAGAACAAGTTTTACATAAAGGAGAAATTTGCTCAAATTCTTGATTGTTAAATTTGTGAAAATAATATTCTAAATGATAAAAAATTTCTTTAAGAGATTTAAGACTTAAATCATAACTATGATATTTACAAAAAACATCTTGTCTACAAATAGGTACTTTACCTTTACAATTTATATAAATGCTAAACATAAGGTTCCTGCAATAATCTTTTTCAAAAGGTTCCAAATCCACAGCTTTATAATTATTTAATATTCCGTAATCATTATATTTTCCCACAATAGGTTCTATATTTGTGTTCTTAAAAAAAGAAAAATAAGAATCAAGCTCTTCTTCTACTTGTTGAATTCGTAAAATTTCCGAGTAAACTTTAAGCTCTTTAGGTAATTTTTGTAAGTTTTGTTTAATTTTTGGAATTTGATTTTCTCCCATGAGTTCTATATACAAATTTTCGTTTAAAGTGGGTAGTTTGATGATCATTTCTATTTGATTTTGATAATTTTCTAAAGCTTCTAAGGTATTTTGATTTATTTCATACAAAAATGTTTCTAAATAGATTTTTGTAAAAAGATTTGAATTTGTTGCAATTTCTAAAATATTTTGTAATTCAGGATGATGTAAAGTTTCTCCGGTACCTCCAAAGCATAAAGTCATTGCGTTTTGAATCTCGAAAGTTTTTAATTCTTCGATAATTCTTTTAAATAATTCTATAGAAAGAAATGTAGAAGTAGCATCTTTATCTTTTGGATAAATTTTTGGGTTTAATAGTAGTTGATTCGTTAACTCTATTTCTATCCAACTTGGAGCAATTCGAAATAAAGAAATATTATTTTGTAAGTTAATTTCAAGATCATAATATGTGAGATTTCTCTGATTTGCTAATAAATTCTTACAAATTTTTTGGCTTCTTTCGTTATAAAGATCAAACCGCATTCGAAAAAGTCTGTAATCTTTTTCTACGTAGAAAATTTCTAAATCCATTGTATGGATATTTTTTAATAAAAATTCTGACCAGTTCCATAATTCATTCGTGTCTTTGATTGTAATTCGCTTTGCTAAATTCATATTACAGACAATCGGAAGAAATCCAGGCACTGCAATATCTGAATATGTATATTCTGCAAGATAGAAAAAATGATGTAAAATCAAATTTCGAGATAAAACAATATCTAATAAAGGAGCAATGGATTCAAAATACAAAAAAGAATCCATAGTTTCTATAAATTCCTTATCAACTTCAATTTGAACTATATTAGAAGAAGGGATTTTTTGTATGCTTTCTTTTAAAGATTCAGCTATTAAAAAATCAAAACAAAAGTCTTTAAATTCTATTGACTTTAATGGTTCTAAGTTCTTGATTTGATTCGAAACAAAATAAATACGAAATGGCCACTTGACTTCTAAAAATAAATTTTTTCTGTATTCGTAATGATCAATGGAATTTAACAGTTCTTTTAGTTTGTTTAAAAAAATATATATCAATTCTAAATCGTAATGTTCAATATTCGAATAAATTATACAAAAATCAATAGCTCTATTTTTTAGTAATGAATCTAAATACATTTTAAAGTTTTTTTACAATAAAACTTCTTTTTTTCTCTTCTATCCATTTTTGAAAAGAATCTTCCGCTTTTTCGTAAAAAAGTTTTAATCGAATCATTTCTCTCACTTTTTCTAGAGGTATTGTTCTTTTACCTTCTACTTTGATGATTGTATATTGCTGATTTTGATTTTTAAAAATAGGAGTAATAGTGTTAATGGGAGTAGCATACACTGCCCCAGCAATTACTGGATCTTCTTGAGATACATCAATAATTGAAATCCATAATTGTAAACCACCACTTTTTTTATTTTTAGAGACGTTTTCGGGAAGAGTTCTGGCTATTTCGGAAAATTGTTCTGGATTTTGTTGTAATTCGCTGTACACTTTTTGTGCAATTTTAAAGATTGCTTTCTCTTCTTGTATGGAATTTGTTTTTGGAAAAATGATTTCTCTATACAAAACTTCTAGACCTATCTGACGACTATTTTTTTTATAAAAATCCTCTATTTCTGAATCTGTAGGTTGGGGAATAGGAACTCGTATTTGGATTATTAGCTGTTTTAAAAGTTGATATTTTAAAATTTCTTTCCATAATTCGTAGTCAAGACCTGTTTCTTTTTCTATTTTTTTTTTAAATTCCTCTTTTGATGTAATATTCGAAGATATTCGTCTTTTTTCGATCTCAGTATTAAGTTTTTCTTCAGAAACTACAATTGAGTCTTCCTCCGCTACTTGTTCTACAATGAGTTTTTCGATTAAAAAATCTTCAGCGGTTATTTTTTTATTTTCTATTTTTGATAGTTGATTCACAAAGTCCGTAATTTTTTCTACTTCTAGTTCTGTTATAGCTCTTTTACCAACAATAATTTTTATTGAATTAAGTTTTTCTCCATAATCCACACTATCCTGAGCATAAGAAATTTTCCATAAAACAAAAAATAAAAGAAATTTTGTAAAATTTTTCATATTTTATTTTTATAAAATCTTTTTACTAAATAATAAAAATCTTTAAATATATGTCTGGAATCGCTGGGACCTGGACTTGCCTCGGGATGGTGTTGTACACTAAGTATTATGTCCCCCTCTCGAAAACCTTCTATAGTTTGATCATTTAGATTGATGTAAAGAATTTCTAAATCCCTTTTTTCTTTAGCTTCTACAGCAAAACCATGATTTTGTGCAGTAATTTCTACTTTTTTAGATCTTAAGTCTAATACAGGTTGGTTTCCTCCTCTATGACCAAATTTTAATTTAAAAGTTTTCCATCCTCTTGCTAATCCTAAAATTTGATGTCCAAGGCAAATTCCAAAAACTGGCTTTTTTAATTTTAAAATTTCTTTGACAAGTTCAATTCCATAAGTAGTGGCAGAAGGATCTCCTGGTCCGTTTGATAAAAAAAATGCATCAAAATTTTTTATTTCCTCGATTTTGGTAAAACAAGGAAAAACATAAACTTCAAAACCTGCTTCGTCTAAATATTTTAAAATATTTTTTTTTACTCCAAAATCAATTACTGCGAGTTTAAATTGTTTTTGTTCTCTGGAATACTGATAAGATTTTTTAGTAGTTACATAATGTGCTAAATTCAATCCCTCCATTAAAGGTGTTCTTAAAACTTCTTCTAACATGTATTGTTTAAATTCATTTTCTTCAGGAAAGATTCCTCCTCTCATAACTCCTTGATTTCTAAGGGTCAATACTAATTTTCTTGTGTCGATATCTTCAATTGCTGGAATTTGATTATCATAAATAAATTCTTGTAATGTTTTTTCCGAAATGAAATTGCTAGGTTTTTTAATATATTTTTTTACGATAAAACCCGAACATTGAATTTTTTCAGATTGGGAATATTCTTGATAAATTCCATAATTTCCGATTGATGGATAAGTCATCACAACAATCTGACCATAATAAGAAGGATCTGTTAAAATTTCTTGATACCCTGTCATTGATGTATTAAAACAAACTTCTCCGAAAGATTTTTTAGGATATCCAAATAAATTTCCTATATAGTAGTCACCATTTTCGAGAACTAAAACCCCTTGTATTTTTTTATTGTTAAAGGTCATTATAAAAACCACATAAAAATCTAAAATTGTAATGTCAAATTTCTTTGAATTTAGTTATTATATAGAGAAAATATTATTAATGATAAAAATTTCAACTTGATCAAAATAATTTATATTATTTTTTAGAAATAAAGGCTAAATAAAATGAAATTAAAGCGAAGGTATACAAAACGAACAGGAAAAGATACAAAAAAAGTGATTATAGAAGCGGCATATAAAGAATTTGCTGAAAAAGGTTTTGATGGAGCAAGGATGCAAAAAATTTCAGAAAGAGCCAATATAAACAAAGCAATGCTACACTATTATTTTAAAGATAAAGAAACATTATACGAAAAAGTAATTGAATACTTCCACAATCTTTTTGATAAAATTATCGAAGAAGAAAATGTGGATGCGAATAGCCGAAATAAATTTATTAAACAAACAATAGAAGCTTATTATAAAATTTTTTTTGAATATGCCGATTTTAAAAAAATTTTTATTCAAGAACTTGCAAGTGGATTAAAAACAATTAAAAAAATTCTAAAAAAACAAAATCCAAAGGAATTCGATAAAATTATGGAAAAGTTTTTTTTATTGAATAAAATCAAAGATCTACAAAACAAAAATGAGATTAGAAAAGACATTGATTCTGAACAAATTATGCTTTGTGTAATAGGTTTAATGGAGTCTGCTTTAATGCAAACTTTAGTAGTTTCTAAAGTATTAGATTATGATTCCGAGCAATTAGCTATTTTTATAGAAAAAAGAAAAGAGGCAATTCAAAAAATCTTAACAAAAGGACTTAGTCCTTAATTTTTTCAAAACTCATATCAAAATTTAATCGATAACTTCCTAAATACTTGTGTGGTGGGGTTCCCCATTCTTCTGGAGAAAGTAGAGAAAAGTATAATACAGAATTCTCTCTTTGATATAAATGTAAAATCATGCCAGGTTTTTTCTCGAAATTACATTGTACTCTGTGTAATTGCGAATCTTCTTTTGCTTTTTCTATGATTTCTTTTGCTTTTTCTTGCAATCTTCGGATTTCTTCAAGAATTAAATTTAATTTTTGATTTACTGAATTTTGAATCCATAAATCTGCATTTTCAATTTCTTTAACTTTATCCGTTATGGAAAACGGAGGATCTAAAGTTTTACTTGGATAAGGTAGAAAGGCTTTTTGTTGTTCTTTTGTTTCTTGTTGATCTTTCATTTTGATTTCTTTTTCAATAATTTTGATAATGGGATAATACTTTTTAATCCTATGACTTTTGCTGTGCAAAAAAAGCC
The DNA here is from genome assembly GCA_937928085.1 of uncultured bacterium. Taxonomy (GTDB): domain Bacteria; phylum Spirochaetota; class Leptospiria; order Leptospirales; family Leptonemataceae; genus SKYB61. The sequence goes on from CALFVU010000008.1 coordinate 201,679, forward strand.
TCCCATCATAGCACCAACGAATCCGGGTGTAAAGCTATCTGCTCCTGTAATATATAGATTTTTTATTATTGTATTTGGAGTTATCCAATTTTTTTCTATTCTTCGTTTCGTAAAAGGAATTCCATAAATTGAACCCTTGGGATGTAAAGTAAAGAATTCATTTGTAATTGGAGTAGATAGCTCTTTATAAACAATATTTTCTTTTAAAGTGGGCAAAAATTTTGATGCAAAAACAATTAATCTTTCTGTAATTTCTTCTTTTAATTTTTGATATTCTTCATCACGATTTTTCCATTTTTGATGTTTCCATCGTTCAAAGTAAGAATAGTCAATAAAACTTATGATCTCTGCAGTATGAGCTTTTGCTTCTGGATTTTTAGAAGAAGGAAAGGATATATAAATGCTTTTTGGAAAACTTTCTAAAGAAAAAGGATAATATTCATGGTCATATGTATCGTAAATCCAGTAGTTTCTTGGTTGGATGCCTATTTTTTTAGGATCTTCTTTCAATCCCAAATATAAAGTTACATTGCTTATAGCTTCTTTATATTCTTCATAGATTTCTTTTTTGATCAAATTGAGTTTTTCTCTTAGCGAATTTTGTAGTTGTTCTTCTTCTATCAATGAATAAGTATTATACAATCCTATGTTGGATACAATCAACTCTGAATAAAATCTTTTTTTTTCTATTACTTCTTCTCCTTTTAATACAGAAACTTCAACACCTATCGATTGATTATCTTTAATTAAAATTTTATCAACTCTATGATTTAGAAATGCTTGAATTTTTGAGTTTTGTAATGATTCTAAAATTAATTGAGCAAACTTTCCTGATCCCCCTATGGGGTACCAACCACCTTTCCAGTAATGCCTTTCGACCAAAGAATGTATAGAAAAACTACTTTTCGATGGAGGAAGCCCATAATCTCCCCATCGAAACACTAAAATAGATTTTAGCACTTCGTCTTTAAAATGTGAGTCTAAATATTCTTTGGTGGAAAATAGCTTTTTTTTAGATAATTTTGAAAATAAGTTTTGAATATTATCTGTAAAAATATTTACAATTGCATTTCTTATAAGCCATTTCGAATGTTTTTCTATATCGTCAAAATATTGAATTAAATTTTGTTTTTCGTTTGGGAAAAGTTCAATTAAATCCTTTAGAAATTTATCCTGATTTCCAAATACTAAAAATCTCGTATCGGGATAAATGAATTCCTCGAAAGGTTCTTCCATTTTATACCATTCAAGTTTACTATCTGTTAGAAAATTAACTATATTATATGCTAAACTTGTATGTTCCATTTCTCCGATATAATGAATTCCCACATCCCATTCCCAATCTTTTCTTTTAAATGTATGAGTAAAACCACCAAATTTAAAATGTTGCTCTAATATTAAAACGTTTTTTGAAAATAATTTAGAAAGCAAACCGGCAGTGGTAAGACCACCTATACCACTGCCGATCACAATTATATCGAAATGGGAATTCGAAGACATAATTTAATTAGAAATATATCCTTCTTCTATTAGCTTTTGTACTTCTTTATTCGAAAGACTTTCCAAAAATGCATAAAACTCTTTTGTAGAAATTTTTGAATTTTTTATACCTTTGCCAATTGCATAATAAGTATCTTTATCTTTTTCCCAATCAACTAAATTGTGTTTTCTCGCTATTCGATTTATACCCTTGATATATTCTTTCGAAGTTAGTTTTTCTTTAATAGAAAACTCTGTAAAAGATTGAATATCTTTTTGATATTGAATTTTTTCCTTCTTATCTGATTTAAAAGAATCACTAATTGATTCACTTACAGATACAAAAGATTTAGAAATAGATTGTAAAGATGTGGAGAGACTACCCAACGAATCAGAAGCAGAGCGAGAGATGTCATATAGAATACACTGATTAAATATAAACAATGATACAACTAATAAAAGATTTAAGTTTCTAAAATTCATATTTCCTCCTATAGTTTTTTAATAAAGTATAAAAGCCTTTAAAGCTTTCAATCTTTTTTTTTATTTGATATAGCCAAATTTTTTCAAAAGGGCTTGATTTACTTCTTGTGGTGCATAGTTTTCTAAGATCTTTCCATAACGTGCTACTTCTTTTATTATGCTACTCGAAATAAAAGAGTATTCTCTACTAGCCATTAAAAAAAAAGTATCAATTTCGGGAGCAAGTTCTCGATTTACCTGATATATAGCATATTCGTATTCGAAATCGGTTACCGCACGGATTCCTCTTATGATTGTTTTTGCATTTACTTCTTTGGCAAAATTAACTAACAAATTCGTAAATACAACAACTTTTACCTTTTTCTTTAGCTCCGCTTTTGTATTAATTACCTTTTCGATTAATTCTTTTCTTTCTTCTAATGTAAAAAGAGTTTTTTTAGAAGAATTAACCGCTATAGCAATGTATATTATATCAAATATATCTAAACATCGATATACAATGTCAAGGTGACCATTAGTAATAGGATCGAACGAACCTGGATATACTGCAATTTTCATTTTCGTTTACATATTACTTTTTAAAAATTTAAATTATTATCGGTTTTTTTAATCTTATAAATTAACCTAAGATTTTTTAAATACTAATCGTTAAATTCATACCTTTAACTGAAAACCATTTCTTTCTAAAATTTGAACTACATTATCTAACATTTTTTGTAATTTTTCGTTTGGTATGGGTTCTTTATCTAAACAATGGACTCTATATGTAACTGATTTTTTATCTTTAGGTATACTAGGACCTTCGTAAATATCCACTAATTGTATATTGATAAACTCTGGATATAAATGATTAATAATTTCAACGGGTCGATATGTAAATTCGTTTTTTGGTAATAATAACGTAAAATCAAATGTAGATTTAGGAGCTGTAGAAGGTGGTTTATAATGGCTTTCTTTTTTTGATCTTTTTTCGTTCCAAATTGTATATATAAGATCAAATTCCAAATCTGCTAAAACAATAATTTTTTCTTCTGGATAATCATATTTTTTATATAAAAATGGATGAAGTAATCCAATAAATCCGATTTTTTCTTTATTCACTAACCATTCCATTTGGCATTTTGGATGCAAAAAAGGATAAGAAGTTTTTGGTATTTGAATATCAAAACTAATCTGAAAGAAATTTAAAATTTTTTCTATTGCATCTCTAACTAAAAATAAAAACTCAATATTGGGGGAATCACTCGGAAATAAAAAAGTATTGTATTTTTTTACTTCACTTGTATAAGCAATAGTTAATTTTAAATACTCATCAGGTAATTGTTGATTTTCTTTTGGAATAAAAATTTTCCCCAGTTCATAAAGTCCAAATTCTTCTGTTCTGTGAATATTAATATATACTTGTTCCAGTAAACCGGGGATCAAACTTACCCTCATTCGATTCTTATGTTTTTGTGCTGGGTTAAGTAATTCAATTCCTGAATGTCCAAAGAGTTCGTTATCTTCTAAAGTAGAAAAAGAATAATTCATCGTTTCATAAAATCTTCCGATAGAACTTAGTAACGTTTTCCATTGCCTTTCGAAATATCTTTTAAAAGGAAGAATAGGCTTTTGTATTTCTACTTTGGGAGCTACAGGTTGAATGTTATCATAACCATAAATTCTGCCAATTTCTTCAACTAAATCCTCTGGAATAGTAATGTCGTAGTAAGAACGATAAGAAGGAACCGTTACGATAATACTTTTATTTTTTTGTATAGAGACCTTAAAGTTTAATTTATTTAATATGTTTTTTACTTGCTTTTCTTGAATTGGAAATCCTAATTTTTTTTGAATAAAATCTAATGAAGTTTTAATTTGATTTTCTCTTTTTTCTAACGTGGTGAATTTAGAACTTAAAGAACCTACTTTTAGTTTTGGATTCGATTGTTTTAAAAGTTCAATGAATCGATAAATAGCTATTTTTGATCTAGCAGGATCTAGACCTTTCTCGAATCGTCGTGAAGATTCTGTACGAATTCCAGTTGCTGAAATCGTTTTCCGAATGAATGATCTTGGAAATGTAGCTGATTCTATAAAAATTTCTGTTGTATCTTCTTTGATTGCAGAGTTTGCACCCCCTATAATGCCACCCAATGCTACTGGCGTTTCTTTATCGTAGATCATAATACTATTGGGCGGTATTGTATATTCATTTTGATCCAGTGCTTTCCATTGAATTTCGGTTTTTGTAAGATCACATATGACGTTGTTTGATTTTAAATCTCTTAAGTCAAAAGCGTGGTTGGGTTGCCCTATTTCGTACATTACGTAATTAGAAATGTCCACAACGTTATTAATACATTTTTGATCAATAGCACTAAGAAGTATTCTTAACCATAATGGAGATTTTTTTATATTCACATTTATGCAAACAATACCATTATATGCCAGAGCTGAATTGTTCTTAATAATGATTTGTTTTTTTGGTAGCTTAGGATCAGTGTTGAATTTTTTTATTTTAGTTAAAGGATTATATTTTATTTTTTTATCTAAAATTGCACTAAGCTCTAGGGCAAAACCAAAATGAGACCATAAATCTGGCCTGTTTGTGATTGATTTATTATCAATTTCTATAATGGTATCTTCGTAAGGGAATACTTCTTTGATTTGAGTTCCTACTTTTAGGAGATTTTCTTTTTTTTGATTTGTTTTTTCTTCTGCATATTGAAAAACTTCTTCGTCTAAATCATTTAGTAAAAGAATTCCATCTGTCTCTCCTATAATAGGATGAATTCCTAATTCTTTAGAAGAGCAAATCATTCCAAAGGATTCTATCTTTTTGATGATTCGCTTTTCAATTTTAATAACGTTGTTGTTTATGTTTAATTCTGTTCCTATTTTTGCAACAGCTACATATGAATCTTTCTTAACGTTAGAGGCTCCACATACAATTTGTAAAATTTCTTTACCTACATCTACATTACATACAGATAGCACTGAAGAATCAGGATGGGGTTTACATTCTAATACTTTACCTACAACAATTGTTTCCGGTATTTGAAAAACTTTATAAATTTTTTCTATTTCGCATATCGACATTGTAATTTTATTTGAAAGTTTTACAATATCCACATCACTTAAATCAATATAAAATTGTAACCATTTTAGGGATAGCTTCATAATTTTTCTTATAGTTAAAATTGCTCTAAAAACCTAAGATTTCCAGAAAGAAAATGTCGTATATCTTCTATGGAATGCCTCATCATTACTAATCTACTCAAACCCATACCAAAAGCAAATCCCATCCATTCATTTGGATTTATACCTCCAAATTCTAATACATTGGGATGAATTAAACCACAAGGTAAAATTTCAACCCATCCAGAATACTTACATACCTGACATCCCTTTCCTTTGCAAATTAAACATTGAATATCTAATTCAAAACCCGGTTCTACAAAAGGAAAGTAGCCAGGGCGTAGTCGAACAGTAACCTCTTTTTCGAAAAAAGTGGAAAGAAAAGTTTTCATAATATAGATCAGGTTGGCTATTGAAACTTCTTTATCGATCATCATACCTTCTAATTGATAAAATGTATTTTCGTGGGAAGCATCAGTTTCTTCGTAACGAAATACTCTACCGGGCACAATGATTTTAAAAGGTGGTTTTAGCTTTTCCATAGCTCTTACTTGAACGGATGAAGTATGGGTTCTTAGAAGAAAACCTTCTTTTGTCCAAAAAGTGTCTTGCATATCGCGAGCGGGATGATCTTCAGTAAAATTCAATTTTCCGAAATTATACTCATCTAATTCTATTTCCGGCCCTTCCATGATTTGAAATCCCATATTTAGAAAAATATCTTCTACTTCGTATTGGATTTGCGATAAAGGGTGAATTTTACCATATTTTGTATTTAAAGGTCTTGTAATATCATAAAATTCTGATTGGATTTTTTCTAATTGAATATAATTTTCTAATTCTTCTTGTTTTTTTTTAAATTTTATAGTGAGTGTTTCTTTTAAAGTATTTGCAAACGTACCAACTTCTTTTTTTTCTTCAATTGAAAGATCTTTTATTTTTTTTAAAATTTCTGTAAGTTTACCTTGTTTACCTAAAATTTCGTAATAAAGTTTTTTTAAATTTTCTAAATTTTTTTCTTCTTCTAATTTTTTTTCTGTTTCAGTTTGAAAAAAATTTAATTCTTCTATAATACTTTTTGACCTCATAAAGTAGAATTCTATTTTTTAAGACCTTGATTTAATATATCTCTTGCACAAACTCTTAAAGCCATAACTTCTTCAGCTCCTTCGAAAATAGAAAAAACTCTTGCATCTACAAAGTATCTAGAGACGGGATACTCTTCTGCATAACCCATACCACCATGGATCTGCATTGCTTCTCTTGTTACCCATTCAGATAATTTCGAAGCAAAAAATTTAATTAAGGTTGCTTCCATACTTCCTTTTCCAACATCCATCATTCTGGCTACTTCATAAGAGTATTGTCTACAAGCTTGTATGATCATTGCCATTTTTGCAAGCTTCCATTTGGTGATTTGATATTCTGCAATTTCTTTTCCAAAAACTTTTCTTTCTTTTGAATATCGAACCGCTGCTTCTAAAGCTGCTTGCATGACTCCTGTTGCTCTCGCTGCTGTTTGAACTCTACCACCAGCAAAACCTTCCATTTGTAAATAAAATCCTTTGCCTCTTCCAGATTCTCCACCAACAAGATTCTCGTCAGGAACAAACCAGTTTTCAAAGCTTACTTCAAAACTATGCATACCTCTATAACCAATTGTAGGTATTGCAGATCCTACAATATGGCCTTTGATACCATTCTCTTCTTTGAAAAATTCAAACTTATGATCTTTTGATCTAGGTTTTTCTGCTAACAAAATGGATAAACCTTTATGTTTTAAATTTGGATCTTTTTCAGTTCGAGCAAGCACCAGTAATGTATCTGCATAACCAGCAAAAGTACACCATGTCTTAACTCCATTAATAATCCATCCCCTTTCGACTTTATCTGCAGTGACTTTTAAACCAGCAACATCACTTCCAAAATTGGGCTCCGTAACTGCAACTCCTACCATTTTCTCACCATTTGCAATTAAAGGTAACCATTTTTGCTTTTGTTCTTCTGTACCACCTTTTAATAATGCTTTGGATAAAATTTCTGGTCTAGTTATCAAAGAACCAGCAATTCCCAAGCTACCCCTGGATAACTCTTCTGTTACAATCATCATTCCGAGATTTCCAAAAGAATCTAAAAAGCCTCCATATTTTTCTGGGATGGATAGTCCAAAAGCACCGTTTTCAATTAGAACTTTTATGATCTCTTCCGGTATAAATTCATCATGCCGATGAACTCTTTCTGCATGGGGATAAACAATTTCTTCTGCAATCTTTCGATATGTATCCCTTATTTCTATATAATCTGCTGTATCTAAGTCTCCAAAGTTATTTTTTAGAATTTCGTTAGCTACTACATCATATCTTTCTTTATTTAATAAATTTTGAACTGCTTCGTTAATTGAATTAGCAAATAATTCATTTAATTCTTCGTTCTCAATCATATATTCATTTTTTCGAGAAGAGACTTCACTTCTAAAATTGTGAAAACTTTCCGCTAAAAAAATAAAAGCCATTGTTTTTTCTAGATCTGTTTTATTTTCGGCGTATTTTAAAAAATGATCCGATATATATTTTTGTGCAACTAAAAAAGCTAGGTGATAAAAAATATACTGATTTTCGTCCATTTTTTCTATGCTTAACGATCCATTAACCTCTACATTTTTTGCTAATCGTTCGATAATCTTTTGCATTTGGGAATAATATATGTTTTGAATTAAGTTGATTTCTTTCATAGTGTTTTGTTTTTTTTTTAATCATTAAAAGACTACTATTTTTTAAGTTTTTGAAGAAAAATATTTAAAAATCACCACGAAAATTGAATATAATGATTGTATAGTTGTATAAAGGTATTTTCCTTAATTGATTGTTGAACTTTTTTAAAAAAATCATAATAAAAGTATAAATTATGATACGTTAGTAATTCGTATCCTAATAATTCTTGATTATGGATTAAATGACGTATATATGCCCTTGTATAGCGTTTACATACTCTGCAATTACAATCTGGATCAATAGCGTTATGATCGAGTTTGTATCGGGAATTTTTTAAGTTGATTTTTCCGTAATTTGTAAAAGCATTTCCATGTCTAGCATTTCGAGTCGGCAGAACACAATCAAAGATATCAAAACCATTTCGAATAGCTAATAATAAATCACTAATTTTACCCACCCCCATTAGGTAATGAATTTTATCTTTTTGTAGTTTTGGACCTATCCATTCAACGATTCTATTAAAATCATTTTTTTCTTCTCCAACGCTTAATCCACCAACTGCAATACCATCAAAGTTTAAATTTTGAATGTATTCAATTGATTCTAGCCTATATTCCTCGAAAATTCCTCCTTGAATAATTCCAAAAATTTTTTTATAAGGAGTATTTTCTAAATATTTTTTTTCTTCGAAATATTCTCTAGAGATTTTAGCCCAATGATGAGTTCTTTTTAAAGATTCTTGAATTCTTTTAGCATCACTATTTGCTGGAGGGCAATCATCTAATACCATTAAAATATCGCTATCTAAAAGAAATTGAAAATCAATTACGGATTTTGGAGTAAATAAATGTTTGGAACCATCCCAATAACTGGAAAAAACAACCCCATCATCTCGAAATTTACAAATTTTTGATAAACTATAAACTTGGAAGCCACCACTATCTGTAAGAATAGCTCCTTTCCACGACATGAATTTTTTTAGACCTCCGATTTCTTTTATGCTTTCTCCAGGTCTTAGATATAAATGATACGTGTTTCCTAAAATTAAACGATATCCAATTTCTTCTAGTTGATCTTGCCAAATAGCTTTTACAGATCCTCGAGTTCCTACTGGCATAAACATTGGGGTATGAATTACAAGCTCGGGATCAAAATTGATAAATCTTAATTCTCCTAATCTTGCTAAAGTGTTCTTATCTTGATGTATAATAGAAAAAAAATCATTCATTTTATTTTGGATTTTTCTTTACATAGTTTTGTGTCAAATTCCATTTTAATTTCTAAGATGCAATTTTCCATGATTCAATGATTTGACTTATGATTGCTAATAATAGTTATGGCATTCCATGTTATTCCATTCTACGATATTCTTAATTTTGTTTTTAAGTATTTTTATTTTATATTGGAATGTATCTACAAAAGCAAAACACAGACTCATCATTTTTGCAAGTTTTTTATTTTACTTGTGGTATTCTCTGCCTTTTTTTCTTATGTTTTTGATTTTAACAATTGTAAATTATTTTGTTGGGGATTCTTTAATTAGTAAAAAAAACCGATTATTATTGATTTCTATTATTAGTCTAGATCTCTGTGTTTTGTTTTTTTTTAAATATTTTTATTTATTTGCAAGTTCAATTGGTTATATTCTACAAATACCGTATTTGATCAACATAAAAGAAAATCTTATAAAAGATTATCAAATAGAAATTATTTTGCCTATTGCAATTAGTTTTTATACGTTTCAAATCATTGCGTATGTAGTAGATTGTTATAGAGGTACTATTAAAGAGAAAATTTCTTTTCATAAATTTCTTGTTTTTGTTTTATTTTTTCCCCAGTTTATTGCAGGTCCAATTTTAAGAGCAAGTGATTTTATTCCTCAAATTGATTCTCCAACAATAAATACAACGAAAGTAAACATTGGAATTCTTTTAATTTTATTAGGAATTTTTAAAAAAGTATTTATTGCAGATCCGATTGGTTATTTTACAAATCCTATTTGGTTACAACCTTCCGAGTACGATGCTTTGAGTTATTGGATTTTGATTTTTGCTTTTGTAGTACAGGTCTATGCAGATTTTTCTGGTTATACAGATATGGCTCGTGGTATGGCTAAACTATTAGGCTATGAATTACCTGAAAACTTTAAAGGACCTCTATTATCAAGTTCAATGGCGGAATTATGGAACCGATGGCATATTACTCTTTCAAGCTGGCTTAGAGATTATATCTATATTCCTTTGGGGGGTTCAAAAAAAGGAGAGATTAGAACTTATATCAATTTAATCATTACAATGGTATTAGGAGGGTTATGGCATGGTGCTACGTGGAATATGGCAATTTGGGGACTATTTATGGGAATTTATTTATCCATAGAAAGATGGTTTTCGAAAAAGAATTTTTTTATTGTTTCAGAAAATATTTTTTTTGTAATTATTAAAAAATTTTATACTTTATTTCTTTTTGGATTTTTTGCTATTTTTTTTGCAACACCAAACTTAGAAAATGCCATTAGAATAATCAAAGGACTAATTCTTCTTCCAAGAGGAAATCCTTTTGTAAGTTACGATACCGTTATAGTTCTCGTTCTTATAGGTCTTTATTTAAATTACTTGCAGTATAATAGAAATTTTATAAATAAAATTATAAAAAATCAAGCGTTACAATATCTTTTAATGACCTTGGGAAGTATTCTGATTACGTATTTATTATATCTTTACAATGATTTAGGAGGAAGTTTTATTTATTTTGCTTTTTAAGATAGAATCTAAATCGTTATAAAATTCTAAAATAAGAGTATCTAACATAGAAATTCCTTTTTGATTCCAAATAAAATAGTTATTTTTTTGAATATTTTTGCCAAAGCCTTTTTTTTCCATTTTTAAAAAAAATTCAAATACAAATTCAGAGCTTTCTTTTAATGTTTCCCGTATCCATTGATGATTGATAGGAATTTTTAAACGAAAAAGTGTAATGGGAATTTCTTTTAAAGGATCTGATTTTGTAGAATGATTCGAGAAATTTTGTATCCATTTTTGCCAATTTTTAGGGTTTTGAAATCGATACATACCGTTAAAACTATGAGCGGAAGGTCCCAGTCCCAAATACGGTTCATAAAGCCAGTAACGTAAATTGTGTCGGCAATAAAATTTTTTTTGGCTATAATTCGAAACTTCATAAGGATAAAAACCAAACTTTTTTAGATAATTAGGTAGTTTTTGAAAAATAATTTCTTGTAGTTTATAATTAGGCTCCTTTAGGCTTTTTTCTTTAACTTTTTTAAAATATAAAGTATTTCTTTCTAAGGTCAACGAATAGCAAGAAATATGTTTAGGTTGAAACGACAAACAATATCTTAAATCATCCCAAAAATCCTGTAGTTTTTGATCAGGAAAACCGTAAATAAGATCAATATTCCAGTTTTCAAAAGTTTGAGAAATATTTGACAAAACTTTTTCGTAATGCTTTCGTTGGTAGTATCGATTCATTGTTTCTAAAAACTTAAATTGAGAAGTTTGAAAACCTAAACTAATTCGATTTATGTGAACCTCTTTTAAAGAAAGAAGATATTCAGTGCTATATAGGTGCTCTGGATTTCCCTCTAAAGTGATTTCACAATTTTTGCAAAGTTTAAAATAGTTTTGTATTTCGCTTAAAATTTTTTTTAGATGCTTTGCGGATAAAAAAGATGCAGTGCCACCTCCAAAATAAATTGTATTGACTTCTGAAAAATTCTGAAACTCTTTATAACGAAATTTTAATTCTTCTTGAATTCTTTTGACAAAAAGATCGAGAACATCATTTGCATTTTGGTTTATAGGTAAAGAATAAAAATCACAATAATAACATTTCTGAATACAAAAAGGGAAATGAATATAAATTCCTAATTTCGTACTTTCTCTTTTTACAAACATCAGAGATTAATTTTTTTTTTGAAGCCATAAAAAAAAGTTGATTTTTAATATTTTACTTAATAAATAAAACATTAAATTAATAAACTGGAGAGTACTATGAAAGATTGGTTACCAGATTTTTCCAAGGCTTGGGAAAGAGGAGAATCATTCAAAAAAGATATTGAGCATTATCTTACTCAAATGCAAAGAGATATGGAAAAAATGTTCACTGATCTTAGAAAAAATTGGGATTTTCAGATAGAAGAAGCAAGTAAATTTATGAAAAAATTTATTCCTTCTCTTAATGTTAGCGAGGATGAGCAAAAAATCATTATAAGAGTTGATTTGCCGGGTGTTGAACCAAAAGATGTGAACATTTCTTTAGATAATCATACACTATATATCGAGGGAGAAAAAAAAGAGGAAAAAAAATCAGAAAAAGAGGAATTTAAACTCATTGAAAGTGCTTATGGACATTTTAAAAGAGCTATTGCTTTGCCAGAAGTTATTGATCCTTCTAAAGTAGAAGCTACATATAAGAATGGTATTTTGACCATTGTTTTACCCAAAAAAGAAGAGAAAAAATCTAAGCAAAAAATAGAAATTAAAACCGAAAATTAAATTTTAAGATAGAGCGGGTATGGCTGTATCACATACAAAAAAACCACAATATACAGGAAAACAAAAAGCAGCCATATTTTTGATTACATTAGGACCAGAAGTAGCTGCTGAGATTTTTAAACATTTAAGAGAGGATGAAATAGAAACTTTAACCTTTGAGATGGCCAAATTAGATAAAATTACTCCCGAGGATAAAGAAGCTGTTCTTCTAGAATTTAATGAACTTATGATGGCCCAAGAATTCATCACAACTGGAGGTATTGATTATGCTCGGGAGGTTTTAGAAAAAGCTTTAGGTACACAAAAAGCAATTGATATTATCAATCGATTAACTTCTAGCCTTCAAACTCGCCCTTTTGATTTTATTCGAAGACAAGATCCCCAACATTTATTAAACTTTATTCAAAATGAACATCCTCAGACAATAGCATTGATTTTATGTTATATGGATCCCAATAAGGCTTCTCAGATTCTGTCAAGTCTACCTCATAACATTCAGGCAGATGTAGCAAAAAGAGTAGCTACTATGGAAAGAGTTTCTCCTGATGTTTTAAGAGAAGTTGAGAGGGTATTGGAGAGAAAACTATCCGCTTTGTCTTCAGAGGATTATACTTCAGCCGGAGGTATTGATGCAATTGTAGAAATATTAAATAACGTTGATAGAGCCACTGAAAAAACTATTATTGAGGCATTAGAAGATGATGATCCAGAACTTGCTGAAGAAATCAAAAAGAGAATGTTTGTTTTCGAAGATATTGTTTTATTAGAAGATAGAGCAATCCAAAGAGTATTAAGAGAAGTAGATAATCAGGATTTAGCAAGAGCACTAAAACAAGTCGATCCAGATGTTCAAGAAAAAATTTTTAAAAATATGTCAAAAAGAGCTGCAACTTTATTAAAAGAAGATATGGAATATATGGGACCTATTCGTTTAAAAGATGTGGAAGAAGCGCAACAAAAAATTGTAAATATTATTCGTAAATTAGAAGAACAAGGAGAAATCGTTGTAGCCAGAGGAGGAGAGGACGAAATTTTAGTTTAAATTTTTAAATGAAAATTACTGTTTTTGTAAAGCCTAATTCATCTAGAAGAGAAATAAAACAAATCACCGAAACAGAATTTCATATAAAATTACATTCCTCACCAGATAAGGGAAAAGCAAATGTAGAATTGATAGAAATATTATCTGAATTTTTCCAAGTTTCTAAAAAAAAAGTTATCATTCTAAAAGGGCATTTTTCTCGTCAAAAAATTGTAGAAATAATAAATAATTAAGAAAAACATACAAAGTATAATTTTTATATTATTTTTATAATATTGATTTGTTCTCTAACAACATTTTATTTAAAAATTATTATTATTGTTATACCAAATTTGACTTTTTCTTGAAGCAATGCAATTATATATATATTGTTTTTTTTTTTAATTAAAAAATCATTTCGAACTTATATGTTAGTATAGTAAAATTCTCTTACTTTTTTAATGATAGATTATATTGATTCATTGATAGTATGACGGAAAATCAAAATAAAACAAATAAAAATTTTTTAATTGATTAGAAGAATTGGATCTCATTATAAAACAATTAAGGAATTACATTAGATTTTTTAGAAAATTATAAATAAACAATAAATCATATTTGTATCAAAATTAACATTATTGGTTTGTTTATAAAATTTTTATAGAAGATTCTAGATCTATGATAAGTTCAAAAATATCGATTGATTTTATATTTTCTTCATTTCTAATGTATTGTTTTATTTTTTCTTGAACTTTTCTAGGATCTCTTATGATAATTTTTTTAAGAACCATCAAGTATAGATTTAAGATCCTGTATTGAAATCTTAGTTCTTGCAAATTATTGATTTTTGTAGAAAGAATCAAATAGAGCACTTTCTCTAAATTTGATTCTTTAAAAAATATTAAAAATTTTTTTATATCATATTTCATATCAAGGAAGTAATATAAGAAAGTTTTTTCCAAGGATTTTATTAAGATTTCTAATTTAGTTGAAGGATCAGAATTTACATTTTGAATTTTTTTTTCAATAGAAATCATTTTTTTAAAAATTTCATTGAATTTTGAAATTTTATCTTTTTCTAAAAGAAATTGATTTTCTTTGTTTATTAATATGTGAACTAAAGAAAATGTGTTTGAAATTTTTAATAAATTTTCATATAAAATTTTTTTGGGAATATTATAAAATTTTTTATAAATTTGATATACATTAATTTGCATTAAAATAACAAGTTTAGCATATTCTTTTAGAATTTCGAAATAACTTTTATTGGTGATTTGATGCATTAAATTAAGATACAAAGAACCTTGGGAATTAATGACTAAATTTAATAATTTTACTTTGACAAGTTCTCTCTTTAATGGAAAATTTTTTAATTCTTCTTTAAATTTTTTTAAAATATTTACAGAAAAGTACTCTAATAAAAAATAATTTTCTATTTCTTCCGTAAAATTTTCTTGATAGGAATATAATAAATTTTTAAAATATAATTTCGTATAACATATCAAATAACAGATTTCTGGATTTGTTAATTCTTGATGATATTTTAGTTCGTTAGGGGGGATAATCGATTCATTTTTCAAGAATTCGATCCAATCAGGGATTAAATAATCGTAAGATTTTAGTCGATAAAAATCTAATGCAATTGCTAAATTGTTGAATTCATTATTTTCTAAAACTTTATGAATCATCAATGTTTCTAGTTTTTTAATGATTTGATTTCTTTTTTTTAGAGAAATGAAATTTTTTTCTTTTAAAGAATTCAAAAAAATTTTTAAGTTTACTTCGTGATCAGACATATCAACTCCGCCAGAATTATCAATAAAATCTGTGTTAACTTTAATTCCTCTTTTTGCTGCCTCGATTCTTGCATAATAAGTCATTCCGAGATTTCCTCCTTCTGCAATAATTTTTACATTAAGTTCATTTGCATTAACTCTTACATTATCGTTAGAGGTGTCGTGAATATCTTTGTTCGATTCATTTGAAGCTTTAATATAAGTTCCTATACCGCCATTCCATAAGAGATCCGCTTTTGCTTTTAGAATGTATCTAATCAGTTCTTCTCCATTGATGATGTTTTTAGGTATTTCCAGTCTTTCTTGAATTTCTTTAGATAATTCAATTTTTGCAGAATTTCTTTCGAATATACCTCCTCCCTTCGATAATAATAATTTGTTGTATTCATTCCAACCTTTTACTTCTTTAAATAACCTTAATCTTTCTTGATAACTTATTTCTGGATCTGGATCTGGATCAATAAAAATATGCAAATGATTAAAAGCAGCTATCAGTTTGATAGTTTTTGAAAGAAGCATTCCATTTCCAAATACATCTCCGCTCATATCTCCAATACCAATTACAGTGATTTCGTTTTTTTCTGGATCAATTCCGAGTTCCAGAAAATGTCTTTTTACAGATTCCCAAACTCCTTTTGCAGTGATCCCTTGTTTTTTATGATCATATCCATTGCTTCCCCCGGAAGCAAAAGCATCCTGTAGCCAGAATTGTTTTTCAATTGAAATACTATTGGCTAAATCACTAAAAGTTGCTGTGCCTTTATCAGCTGCAACTACTAAATAAGGATCGTTTTCGTCTAAAGTAATTATATTTTTTGGATGCAAGATTTGATGATGAGAATCAATATTATCAGTAATACTCAATAGGCTTGAAATAAATTTTTTATAAAATTCTTGAGAAATTTCAGAAATTTTTTGTTTTGTATTACCTAAATCTTTCTTGATGATAAATCCTCCTTTAGCACCATTAGGGATAATAATTGTATTTTTTACTAATTGAGTTTTCATTAGTTCATAAATTTCAGTTCTAAAATCGTCAATACGATCAGACCATCGTATTCCTCCTCGAGCAATCAGATCACTTCGTATATGTATTCCCTCTAAATCTTTAGAATAAACATAAACTTCATATAGTGGCTTTGGATTTGGAATGAAACTAATTTTTTTTGTTCGAATCTTGATAGCAATTTCATCATAATTTAAGAAAAAGTTTGTACGAACCATATTTTCTAATATTTCTTTAATATGTAGAGATATAGTTTGTTCAGAAATTGTATTAAGTTTATAAATATATTCTTCTATTTTTTTTAATAAAATATTTCTCTGGCTTTGAACTTGACCTTCGAGAAATACTTTTTTTATATATTCAATCAATAATTCCGAAAATTTTGAATGTTTTATAAAAAACTCTTGTATATAGATTCTTGAATATTGTTTGCAAGACTGATAATAATATACTGCTATTGTTTTGATTAAATTAATTTCTCTTATGTTAAGAAAAGTAGTCAGTAATAATTGGTTAGTTTTTTCTATTGTATATTTTTCGTTCAGGATATCTTCAATTCCTTCTTCTATTTTTTTTAAAAAATCCAAATTATTTTTTTCTAACGGATTTTGAATATAAAAAATATTTAAATATTTGATTGTATCTGGAAAACTAAAATCAAACGAAATTTCTGTTGTAATTTTAAGACCAATGCTATCAAGAGCAGGAAATATATCTGTTAAATTGAATCGATAACAAGAATATACATTCAAAGAAATACACTCATTTTTATCAATAGGAGAGATAGAACTACCAAATCTAACATAAAACTTTTTATTTTTTGATATAGTTTCTAAAATCAATAAATTTTTTAGACATTCTTTAGGAGATACATAATCTGTAAAAGCATTGGGTATTAGTTTAATATAAAAATCAAATTTTTGTTTAAGATTTTTATTATTGGATATTTTATTAGATAATATCTGCAAAAACATATCATACCAAGAGAAAAATAATTTTTGAGTATTTTTTCGTAAAAAATTATAAAATTTCTTTAATGAATATTTTTCTGATTTAAGAAAAAAAAATGAATATTCAAATTGATTATAAGTTCTTCGAAAAAAAGTATGAATATGAATATTATTTTTTTCTAAGTTCTCTTTAAAGTTTACTTTACCAGAAAATTTTTGTAATTCAATTATTAAAACCCATATTCCCTGATGTTCTCTATCTTTTGTGATTAAAATTTTTTGTTCATTTACATAGAGATTATTTATAAAGAAAGCTAAACATTCTTGAATTAATTTTTTTGATCTTGTAAATAAAATTCCAATAGGTATTAACTGAGATATTTTGAAAATTTCTTTGTATCGAAATCCATTGATAGGTGCATTCAAATCTTTACAAATTTCATCTAATTTTCTTCTAATATTAGGAATTAAAAATCTTGGAGTAAGTTCACCTCTTCCAGAAAAACTACCAATGATAAAGTCTACTTTGTTGTTATGAAAAAATAATAATAACAATAACGGTTTAAATCTTTTTACATTGCTTTTTATGCTAGATTCTAAGTAATCTATAAATTCATTTTTTTTTGGTTTTGAATTGATGATCTTTTGCAATTCGATAATACAAATATTTGAATAAGACTGATTTTTTAAGATTCCCAAAGTTTTTTTTAAATGATTGTTCTCAAAGCTTGAATATCCCATAATAATAAAATTTTCTAAAATCCATTCTTTGTCTTTCTTAAGATCTAAATTTTTAAAATTGATTTTTAGGATTTTTTCTTTAATTTTTTTAAAATCATTAACAATCATTTCTAATTCTTTTAAATTAAAAAAAATCTGTTTTTGAATTTCTAATAATTTGCGATCTTCTAATTTTTCTATCTCTATGTAAATATAAGATTCATTGTTCGAAGAGCCTGGAATATAAGAGTTTAACGAAATAATATTATGATTTTTATCTCGTTGCAAATTAAATAATAAATTGTCTAGTAAAAATATCTGAATTCCTATAGATTTTAGATAATCTGCAACAGTATCTACAAGGAAAGGTTTATCTTTAGAATTGATTTCAATAATACTTGTGTGTAAAGGCCAGATTTGTTTTGAATTATAACATCGAATTTTTATAGTTTTTTTATATTTTAAATTTATAAAAGACCATCTCTCTTTTAAAAAAGATTCTAAGTCTTCTTTTGTTAGTAAAGAAATATATTCTTGAATTCTACTGTTTAAAATAATTTTTTTAAAATTATCAAATATTCGATTTTTTGATTTCATAAATTATAATGATTCAGTTCTTAGACAATATACAAGCAAAAAATATTTTTAATTTTATATTATGGTTATGCACTTGACTTTTATTGTACAAGTAGTTATCATGTCTCAATTGGGTAAAATGAACAGTTTTCAGGATTTAGTTAAAATTTTAAAAAAACGAACTAAATATTTGGAAGAGTTAAGAAGATAAATTTTAACCGAAGAATTGATGGATTTTCCAAAAAAACTTTGATGATTTTTTTAAAAAACGAATTTGAGCCATTAAAGCAGAATGTAGCTATTTTAAAGCAGGAAGTAAATGCGTTAAAAGGTGCTAATTTTGAATGAAAAGCACGAGAGAAAGTACCTAAATATTTTGGTAGAATAATTCAAAAGTGTAAAGTAATTGGATTCGAAGAACTGGAAACTGGTATTTTTGCTTGATGATAAATTAGATGAAGGTATTCTAACAAAAGAAGAAAAACAAAAAGTTTTATTATTAAGATGTTGTAGTATCAGGATATTTAAAGCACAATAAAGAGAAAAGTTGTTATTGGAGTAGAAGTTTCTTTATCTTTAAATGAAGAGGATATGATTCGTGCTAAAAAAAGGACAGAAATTTTTATTAAAAGTTTATCAGATTCTTACAATAAGTTCTGATAGTGAGTCTAATTTTTTTATTGAAAAAAGCAGAGGAGTTAGGTGTAATTGTAGTATAAATAATTAAAGTATTATTTTAAAATATAGAATTCCTTTCCTACAGTTCGCATAATTCTTGTATATTCTTTTGAAGGATTTCTATTTTCGGGATAATCTGAATTATAGTGAAGTCCGCGACTTTCTTTTCTGTATAAAGCAGATAATATGATAATTTTAGCAACTAAAACAATATTACGTAATTCTAAAATTTTATTTTGGATGACTGTTCTTTTATAGAAGTCCATAATTTCGTCGTAAAGAAGATTCATTCGTCTTAAAGCTCTTTCTAATCGTAAATTAGATCGAACAATTCCTACGTAGTTCCACATTATTGTTTTTATTTCTTGTAAGTTATGTTGAACTAGGATCCATTCTTCAGGATTATTCAATCCTTCTTTAAACCAAGGCTTGATTTTTTTCTTTTCTTTAATTGGAATTTCTTTTTTTAAGTCTTCGAAAATTCTGTATCCAAAAACGAGCCCTTCAAGTAAACTGTTTGATGCTAATCGATTACCACCATGAACTCCTGTGTGAGATACTTCCCCTACAGCATATAATCCCTTTAATCGAGTTCTACCCCATAAATCTACTTCTACACCACCGCACATGTAATGAGCTGCGGGAACTACAGGGATAAGTTCTTTGGTTATATCAATCCCTCTTTCTAGACAAGTGTTGTAAATATTAGGAAATTTTTCTTTTATCTCTGTTTCGTTTTTATGAGTAATGTCTAGATACACACAGGGGCTTCCACTTCGCTTCATTTCCGCGTCGATAGCTCGGGCTACAATATCTCTGGGTGCCAATTCTTTTAAAGGATGATATTTATCCATGAAAGGTTTGCCTTTATAATCTAAAAGTTTAGCACCATATCCTCTTAAAGCTTCACTAATCAAAAATGTAGGATAATTTGGTGAGTATAGTGTGGTGGGATGAAATTGATAAAATTCCATATTAGTTATAATAGCTCCTGCTTTATAAGCAAGAGCAACGCCATCTCCTGTAGATACTTCTGGATTTGTATTGTATAAATAAACTTGGCCGGCACCTCCAGATGCTAAAATTGTCGCTTTTGCTATTACTTTAAAAATTTCCCAAGTTTCTCTTGAATAAACATAAGCTCCATAACAAACAGGTTTTTTTAGAATCGGATCTCCTTTTTCATCTAAATGAAATTGGGTAATTAGTTCTACCGCTACATGATTTTCTAAAACTTGAATTCTTTTATTTTCTTTTACTTGTTTTTCTAAAGCAAGTTCGATTTCTTTACCTGTAATATCTCGAGAATGAACAATTCGATGATGACTATGACCACCTTCTATATGTAGGTCTAAATTTCCGTAACTATCTTTTTCGAAACTTACACCAAATTCAATTAATTTTTTTATGTGTTTAGGACCTTCCAGAACTAAAATTTTAACTGCTTCTTCATCGCAAAGACCGGCGCCGGCAATCAATGTGTCGTGAATGTGATTTTCAAAAGAATCAGTATCACTAAAAACACTTGCAACACCACCTTGAGCGTAAATAGTATTCGATTCGGTAATACTAGATTTTGTAATGATAACTACATTTCCTAACTCAGATATATTTAATGCTGTATAAAGTCCAGAAATACCACTTCCAATAATTAAAAAATCACAGTGGATTTCTTCTTGCATATATATAAAAATTATGGAAAAGGATACATTTTTAAAGCTTTAAAATATGCTAGGGCACGTACTAATACAACATCTGGTTTGATTGCATCATTGGAATGATTTTTTAAATATTCTTCTGATCTTGCTATTTCATTATTGGATATATTTTTTAATTTCTCAATCCAAAGTTGTCTTTGTGGATCTAATTGTTTTTTTTCTAATTCAGGTAGATGTTTCCACATATCTTCTTCTCTAAATTTATGTGGAAAAGTTCCATCAATTTCTTCAGAAATAAGGATGTCTGGTTCAACTCCATATACCTGTATTGTATAACCTTTAGGAGCATAATATCGTGCAGTAGTAAGTTTTATAATAACATTTCCAATTTTTCTAAGGCCCTGTACTGTAGCTTTACCAAAACTCCTTTCGCCTAAAACTAAAGCCATGTTATGATCCATTAACGCAGATGCAAAAATTTCACTAGCTGAGGCTGAATTTGCATTGATCAATACCATTATTGGTATTTCTTTGCTGTGTAATACTAATGGAATGGATGGATTTCTTCTTTTTTCAAAAGATTCTCGCTTTCCTTTGATTTCTACAATTACTGAATTTTCTGGTACAAAAAGTCCGGCAATTTTTATAGCTTCATCAAGATCTCCACCTGGATTATTTCTAAGATCGATTATCAATCCTTCGAGTTTTCCTTCTGATTTTTCTATCAAGGAATAATATTCTTTTTTGATTAATTCGGTTGGAGTTTGTTTGTCAAAAAGAAAAGAGGTCAATTTAATGATTCCTATTTTATACGGAGTCAATTCATTATATGGAGTTTCTGGGAGATATATAGAAGAAACTGATTTTTGTTGGATCACTCCTCTTTTAATCTTTAAAGTAAAGGTTCTCATTTCTGATTTTCTTTCGATTTCTATTTCCACATAAGTATCTTTAGGTCCTCGAATTCTTTTTACTACTTCGTTTAAAGGTAAATTTTCTACAGACTCTCCATTTACTTTTCTTATAATATCCCCTGCTTTTAAACCAGCATTCACTGCAGGCGAACCAGGAAGCGGAGTTTCAACTATTACATCTAAATTGCCACCACCTCTTAAAATAGCACCAATTCCTTCGAAACTGGAATCTTCTGATTCTCTCTTCATTTTTTCCCAGCTTGTTATGTCAATTAATCCACTGTGAGGATCAAAAGTGGACAAAAAACCATTGGCAGCATAAAAATAAACGTAATGTATTCCAAAATTTTTTGCATATTCATTGGTTTCTTTATCTTCATCTACTTTAGGAGGAATTTTATATTTTTCTAGATTATTTTTGATAAATTGAATGGTTTTAAGAAAATCTTCCCGGCTAAAATTAGTTTTTTTCCAAAATTCTTCTAAAATATTCTGCTCTCTTTTTAATTCTTCTTGTAAATTTTTTGATAAGTCTAACCTTTCTTTAAAAGATAATTTTTTTTGTTTTAATTCTAAGTCTCTTTTTTTATTTTCTTCTTTAAGTTTCTTATAATCTGGTTCAAGAATGATATACGAATCAAAAGGATGAATTTTGATTATTTTTCCCGTTATAATCCTTTCTTTTTTTATATATTTATCGATGTTTTGATAATATTCTTCGGGATATAAAACTAAACTATAAGGTAATGATTTTAATGCAGCTTCTGTTGCTCCAATATATGCTCTTTTTACATTAATAGCTTTTGGATCGTAATAGTTTTCTATGGCATATGAAATGATTTCGTCAAACTCTTTTTGAGAAAAATTTTTTGGAATATTTCTGCTTTCTGCTGATTCACAACCACAAAAACTTAAGTATAACGTAAATACAAAGAGTGTTAAAATGTAATTTTGGATTTTCATTGTTGCATCCCTATAAGACATACAAAATCAATATTTTTATATTTCAATAAAAAAATGATATTTTTGATCAATATTTTTATTCTTAAGATTTCTTTTGCATTCGATTTGCTGCTACATAAACTCCCATAGCATTTAATTCTGCATCTAATTCTAACATTTCTTTTCTTTGTTGTGTAAATTCTAACCCTAGGTATTTCATTTTTTGTTGATAATAGTCCATAAGAGAATTTTTTATATATTGAATTTTTTCTTGTTGATCAGAAGAAGAATGTAAGCTCCATTCTAAAAGTTTTTCAGAAACCTCTAACCCTTCGTAAAGTTGCATTTTCGCATTTTTTAGATCTGTAATCATTCCATAGTGAGTTAGGAAAACTTTGTCACAATTGGTATTTAGTATTTTTTCTATAGAAATTCTAGCTTCTTCGGCATTAAAATCTGTTGGAGTTGTTGTTGGAAAAATAAAAAGACCTTTTTCTTGCAAAATAGGATATGCGATTCCAAAAGAATCCCCTGAAAATACACTGTTTGTTTTCGAATCATAAATCACAAAGTGATGATTTGCATGCCCTTTAGTGTAGATAAATTTTAGTTTTCTACTGCCAAAGTTTAGCTCTTCTTGATCTTCTACAATTTTTACTTTTTCTTCTGGTATAGGGATGATATCTCCATATAGCTTTTTAAAATTTTCTTCTCCATATACTTGAATGGAACTAGATACAAGACGACTTGGATTGATCATATGTTTCGCAGCATTGGGATGTGCAATTAGTTTAGCATTAGGACAGTGTTGGATTAAAAGGCCTGCTCCACCAGCGTGATCTAAATGAACATGAGTAATTATAATCCACTCAATATCAGTTAGCTTTAAATTTTGTTTATTAATTTCTTCTAAAATTTTTGGAACAGCAAAATTTGTATTGGTTTCTATAATTATGCCTTTTTCACCTTCTTTCATTAAATAAACACAAGCCAGTCCTTCTTTATAGTAATGTGTATCGATGATAGATATGTCATTGATATGAATTGTATCCATAATTATATTTTTTTTACTCAAAGTATAAAATCAAATAAAAATTGATCTAACAATTGTTATTAGATTTTTTAATTCTATGAAATATTATTTTGATTTAGAAAAAAAAATAGGAAAAAATGCTTATCAAAAAATTTTACAAGTTGCTGAAAGATTTAGAAAAGAAAATTATGAATGTTATTTTGTTGGTGGTTGGATTCGGGATATTTTATTAGATAATATACAAAAGTTTAATGACATTGATATTGCTACAAATGCTACACCAGAAAAAGTAATGGATTTATTTCCGAAAGTGATACCAACAGGAATTAAACATGGCACTGTTACGGTCTTATTTAAAGATTTAAAAATTGAGTGTACTACATACAGAAAAGAATCTAAGTATTCAAATCACAGACATCCGGATCAAATAACCTATGCAAATTCTATTTATGAAGATCTTTCCAGAAGAGATTTTACAATTAACGCTTTTGCTTATGATCCTTTTCATCAAATCTTGATTGATGAATTTAATGGTTTAAAAGATTTAAAAGAAAAAAAAATTCGTTGTATAGGAAATCCAAAAGATAGATTTTTAGAGGATGGTTTAAGACCTATTCGGGCTTGTAGATTTCTTTCTACATTGGGTTTCGAAATCGAAGAAGAAACAAAAAAAGCTATTCAAGATTTAAATGTTAAGAAAGCAATCCAAAATATATCCATAGAAAGAGTTACAGAAGAGTTGAAAAAAGGATTTAAAGCTAAAAAAACTTCTTTGATGTTAAAAAGTCTTTATGAGTTAGAAATTTTAGAAATTTTTTTAGGTAGTAATTTAAAAAAATTAAGTGATCTTTTTTATCAATATTTAGATTGTTTTTCTCATTTAGAGTTCAAAATGGCTTTATGGTTTTGGTATTCTGATTTTAATGTGGAGTCTATATGTCGAAGACTTAAATTTTCGAATCAAATGTATAATACGATAAACTTTCTTGTACAATTTATCAGATTTTTTTTGTTAAAACACCCTTTACTTTCGCATAATGAATACGAACATATTACTAATTTTAATCAATGTAAAGGATTTAAAGAATATAGAAAAATTTTGGGAGATTTAAAAAAAAAGTTTTCAGAACCAATGCAAATTTTGTATTTTCTGGAAGAGTTTGTAATTCATAAAGAATTCGATTTAAAAAATAATCTAATATATACGGATGCTCAATTAAAATTATTTTTCGAATTATTAGTTAATTCTTTACAAAATGATCCTTTACTACCTAAGGATTTGTCGTTAAAGGGGGAAGATTTTTTAGATTTAGGATTTCGAGGAAGAGAAATAGGAAATTTACAAAATTCGCTTTTAGAATTTGTTTGGGAGTATCCCCACCTTAATAAAAAAGAAATATTATTAGAAAAAATAAGAAAAGATCTTTCTAGTTAAGAAAGATCTCTTTTGTATTATTCAGATCGTTAAAATCTGATTGAAGCTAAATTTTTTTGTATTTCTTCATCATAAAGTTCGTAATCTTCCAATTTTCCTTCTAAATAAGATTCATAAGCAGAAAGATCTAAATGTCCATGTCCGGAAAGATTAAACGCTATAATTTTTTCTTGGTTTTTTTCTCTACATTGAATTGCTTCCTGAATAGCACAATGAACAGCATGAGATGATTCCGGTGCAGGTATAATACCTTGAGTTTTAGCAAATTTAATTGCGGATTCAAAACATTCTTTTTGATGATATGCTCTGGGTTCAATATATTGATCTAAAACTAACTGACTAACTAATGGAGCAGCTCCATGATATCGTAATCCTCCAGCGTGAATTGGAGATGGAATAAAATTATGACCAAGAGTATACATTGGTAATAAAGGAGTCATTCCAATCGTATCACCGAAATCATAAGTAAATTTACCACGAGTTAACGTAGGGCAAGCTGCTGGCTCAACTGCAATTACTTTAAGATCTCGATGATTTGTAAGTTTTTTTTCTAAAAACGGAAAAGTAAAACCAGCAAAATTGGAACCACCACCTACTGAACCAATTAAAATATCGGGTTGGATCCCTAATTTTTCAAATTGTATTTTAGCTTCCAGTCCTATGATAGTTTGATGTAATAAAACAAAATTTAAAACAGATCCAAGAGAATATTTAGTTTTTTCATCTTTTAAAGCTACTTCTATCGCTTCTGAAATAGCAATTCCTAGAGAACCGGGAGAATCAGGATTTTCAAATAAAACTTTTCTTCCTGCTTCTGTTAGATGAGAAGGAGAGGGAATCACTTTTGCCCCGAACATTTGCATCATTGTTTTTCGATAGGGTTTTTGATGATAGGAAACCTTAACCATATAAATTTCACATTCAATATCGAATAAGGAGCAAGCAAAAGCTAAAGAAGATCCCCACTGTCCTGCACCGGTTTCTGTTGTAATTTTTCTAATACCTTCTTTTTTATTATAAAAAGCTTGTGCAATAGCGGAATTCGGTTTATGAGAACCAGTAGGAGATACTCCTTCGTATTTATAAAAAATTTTAGCAGGAGTTTGAAGATATTGTTCTAATCGTTTTGCTCGAATTAAGGGGGTGGGTCTCCATAATCGATATATATCGATAATCTCCGATGGAATAGAAATCCATTTTTCTTTTGAGGTCTCTTGTTCTATTAAACCTAAAGGAAAAAGAGGTAGCATATCTTCTAAACTTATAGGTTGTTTGGTTGCAGGATGTAAAGGAGGTTTTAGTGAATTTTTTAAATCTGCTTGGATGTTATACCAAACATCGGGCATTTCTTTTTGATCTAAAAAAAATATATTAGTTTTTTCTTCTATAAGATTTTTGATTTTCATAATTTTGTCCTTGTATAGATTGATGTAATTTTTTTAAATTCCTAAAAGTAAATCATTTTTTTCATAATTAAAAAATATTAAATAAATTTTGTAATTTTTTTTAGATGATCTAAAGATTTTATCTTGTGTGAATAAAAAAATATTATCATTAGTTTAGTCGTAAAAAAATTCAACACAATTTGAATACTTACTCTAAATTCTCATATATTTCTTGTAATTTGTCTATTTGATTTGTATTTTTATAAAATTCTAGCAATTCTTGAATAAGTTTTTGTTTTTTTTCGGGATCTTCTTCTTTATAAATTTTTTCTAACATTTGATTTTCTATTTCTTCTAAGTTATTTTTATGAGAATTCATATTTTTTTCTTGTTCGAGTTTTGGCAATGAGCTACCAAAAGGAATTTTCTCTTCTTTTGTTCCGAAATGGCTTTCTTTTTTGACAAAGAGAAGATAGCTAAAAGAAAACATAAAAAAAAATAACATGAAAGCAAAAATAAAATTTAGTTTGCTATAAATTAGTTGTTCCCAAAATGAAGAAAGAGGTTTTGTATACTTTTTTAGTTTCCAATTCCATAGCAAAGTAGCAGGGGTATTTTTCTCTTTCTGAATTTTATCACTAAGTTCAGAAAAAAAAGCTTGTTTATCAGGTATGGATTGCAGTAAATATTGATTGTATGTTTGGGCGAGAAAATTAAGCTCTTTTTCAATTTTGTCTTGAATTTTTTGCTCCATATTGCTAAATTAGCTGAAAATATTTATAAAATCTTTTATTGATTTTTCGTTCTGTAGTAGGGATACAATTTTTTCTTTCGCTTTGGATAATCGACTTTTTACAGTTCCTATCTTGATGTTTTTAATTTCTGCTATTTCTTCATAAGTTAAACCGTCAAAATATTTCATAATAATCAATTCTTTATATTTATCTTCTAATTTTTCTATGATAATTATTAGACTTTTTTGAATTTGATTTTGTTCTATATTTTTTTCAAAACTCTCTATAAACAAAGAGGTTGAATTTTCTGAATATGGATGCTGTAATCTTTGTAAAAACATATCTTCTTTTTTTGACTTTCTTAAAAAATCAATACACTTATTTACAAGAATTCTATAAAGCCAGGTGTATAAATTTGATTTTCCTTTAAACTTTGAAAAAGCTTTGTAAGCTGAAAGCAAAGTTTCTTGTACAATGTCTTTCGCATCTTCTTTATTTTTGATCAAGCTATATGCTTTTAGAAATAATCTTTCGTAGTAAGGGTATACTGATTGAAAAAATAGTTCTTCTAACTCTTTATTTTCTGCTTTCTCTGTCATAAAATGATAACGGAAGTAAAGATATTGATTCTATTAAAACAATCAAGTTTTATATAAAAAAATTTAATTTATGGAATTATTTTTCTATACAATCACTGTAATGTTTTTCGCAAGAATTGATACAGTTTTCATCAAAATAATTACACAATTCAATACATTGATGATATTTCTTATCACAAAGATTGTTTTCTTCGTCATTGTAATTGTAAAAACAATCCGCATCTTCCTGCGGATTACATTCTTCTTGTTCTTGAGTAGGGTGATTATATAAAACTCGTGTGCCTCGTTGTTTGAAATTAAAAAGAAATAGAGCTAAAAAAAAAGGAAGAAAAAAAATTATAAGTTTTCTTTTATGACTCATAAATAAAGCTTATAAGATTATTTTTTATCTAAAATAGAAATACCGGGTAAAATTTTTCCCTCCAAAAATTCTAAAGAAGCACCACCTCCCGTAGAAACATGAGAAATTTCTTTTTGTAAATTCGCTCCTTCAATGGCAGAGGCAGAATCTCCACCGCCCACTATAGTAGTTGCTCCCTTTTTAGTAATTTTTGCTAATTGCTTTGCGATTTCCAGAGTACCTTTTGCTGTATCTTGAATTTCAAAAACGCCCATAGGACCATTCCAGACTACTGTTTTTGCATTTTCTAATTCTTTTGAGTATAATTCAAGAGTTTTTGGACCAATATCTAAGCCAATGCCATTTTCTGGTATGTTGTGAATCTCTACAACTTGTAAACTTCCCACTTTTAAATTTTTAAAATCAAAAGTATCGGAGACTACACAATCTACAGGAAGAAGAATTTTTTCTTTTGCTTGATCAAGTAAAGACTTCGCTAATTCAATTTTGTCCTCTTCTATAAGAGATTTACCCACATTGATCCCCTGGGCTTTGTAAAATGTAAACATCATAGCACCGCCAATAAGAAGTTTATCCACTTTCGAAAGAAGATTTTGTATTACATCTATTTTACCAGAAATTTTTGTACCCCCAATGATAGCTATGTAAGGATGTTCAGGATTAGAAATGGCTTTGGATAAGTACTCAATTTCTTTTTTTAATAGATAACCAGCAACCGCTGGTTTCAGGTAGTTTGCAATCCCTTCTGTAGAAGAATGGGCTCTATGAGCAGAACCAAATGCATCATTTACATAAATATCACCACATTCAGCTAATTTTTTAGATAGTTCAGGATCATTTTTTTCTTCTCCTTCGTAGAAACGTATATTTTCTAGCAGAATAATTTCTTTGGGATTAATCTGATAGCTCTTTTCTTTTAGTTCTTCGATGGTTTCTACGAAATGAATGGTAACATTTGGTAGAAGTTTTTTTAAAGAATCTAGCACTGGTTTTAAGCTATACTCAGGTGAACGTTTTCCTTTTGGTCTTCCTAAGTGAGAAATTAAAATTACTTTAGAATTCATTTCCAGTAATCGATTTATGGTGGGTAAAGATTCTCTAATTCGTAAATCATTGGTAACAACACCGTTATGAATTGGAACGTTAAAATCTACCCTTACGATAACTCTTTTTTGATTCAATGTGTCATTTGGTAAATCATCTAAACTTTTTACATTAAACGAACTCATAGTTTTAACCCTATTTTACTTTATCCATATATTCGATCATTTCAATAAGTTTCAAAGAATATCCCCATTCGTTATCATACCAACTTACTACTTTTACAAATGTATCTGAAAGAGCAATACCTGCTTTTGCATCAAATATTGAAGTTCTTGGATCATGTAAAAAGTCATTTGAAACAACTTCGTCTTCTGTATAGCCTAAAACACCTTTCATTCCACCTTCAGAAATATCTTTTTCTGAATATTCTTTCATCGCATTACAGATTTCTTCGTACTTGGCTGGTTTTTTTAATCTTACAGTAAGATCTACAACCGAAACATTTGCAGTTGGCACCCTAAAAGCCATACCTGTTAGCTTTCCCTTTAGTTCTGGAATGACTAATCCAACTGCTTTTGCTGCACCTGTGGAGGAAGGTATAATGTTTTGATATGCACCTCTACCACCTCTCCAATCTTTTTTTGAAGGTCCATCAACAGTTTTTTGTGTTGCTGTTACAGCATGTATTGTGGACATCAATCCTTCTTCAATACCCCATCGATCATGCAAAACTTTCGCTATAGGAGCTAAACAATTTGTTGTACAGCTTGCATTTGATATTACATCCATAGTGGGCTGATAAGAGGTATGATTTACACCCAGTACGAAAGTGGGGGTATTGTCTTTTGCAGGAGCACTTATAATAACTTTTTTAGCTCCTGCTTGTATATGTTCTCTAGCTTTTTCAGAAGAGGTAAAAAGACCGGTAGATTCAATCACATAATCAGCTCCTACTTCTTTCCAAGGTATATTTTTTGGTTCTGGAATAGCAAAAGTTTTAATTTTTTTTCCATTAACTACGATAAAATCTTCATTCACTTCTATGGTTCCTGGAAATTTTCCATGTGTAGAATCATATCTAAGCATATAAGCCATATATTCAGCATCTAACAAATCATTAATTCCTACAATTTCTATGTTTTTGTTATATTCAAAAACAGCTCTTAGTGCCATCCTTCCAATTCTTCCAAATCCATTGATCCCAATTCTGATCATAAAGACCTCCTTTTTTGATTTGATTTGTATTACTTAACGACTAATACACTGCAAGGTGCATGGTGTACGACTCTATCCGAAACACTACCTAATAAAAACCTACCAAAAAATCCCATACCTCTACTTCCTATTACGATAAGGTCGTAATTGCCCTCTTCCGCAGTTTTTATAATCATTTCTGCTGGATATCCTTCTTCGACCTTTCTTTTCCATTTTACTTTTGTTTTTTCCAGTATCGGATGGATTTTTTCAAATCTTTGTTGTGCAATCCATTTGATCCTTTCGATATTAGGAGGTGGTGCTTCGTAATATCCGGGTAAAGGACCAAATTCTTCGATTACTTCTAAAATAGTGATTTCTGCATTTGCACTTTCTGCTATTTTTATTCCCATTTCGAGTCCTTTTTTAGAAGGCTCCGAACCATCAATCGGAATTAAAATCTTCTTGATAAAACTTTTCATTGACTACACTTTTCAACTTATTAACTTATTTTGTAAAGTATTATTTAGGAAAATCAATTGATTTTTAAAATCTGTTAATAGAAAAAAAAAGTCTCTAAGAGAATATTCTTTAATTTCTAAAGATTCATTGATAAATTGATCCCATAAAGTTTCTTGTGCATCTTCAGAAATCACTACAAAGTTGTTAAATGAATTTAATATTTTCCATACATTTTCCTTAACATCTAAAATAAGATATTTAACAGAAACAATTTGATTTGCTTTAAGATATTCTAAAAGAAGATTTCCATCAATTTCTTCTTCGTAATAAAAATCAAAAAGAATTCCAAATTCATTCACTCGAATAAAATTAATCGTACTTAGAAACTGATCTTTTCTTTCAACAATATAAGTATTTGTAAATTCAAGCAGTCGTATATATTTATAAAAATCAAACATTGGTTCTTGATAATTTAATATAAATTTAAACAATTTTTCTTTTTCGTACTCAGAATTTGCCAATTTTCTTATGTATTTTTTATTTCTTTTAAAGTAAATATAATTAGATGAAATTACAATAAACGTGAATAACAAATAAAATAGCATTAGCAAAAATATGTTGATTAAAAGAAATTCATTTTTATATTCCTTAAATAATATAAGCAGATTTTCTTGCGATATAAAAAAGTATGTAGAAAGGAAAAGAAAAACAAATAACATTAAACTAAAAAAAAAGTTAAGAATCAAGCCCCTTATATTGATTTTATTTGCTAACTTATCTATAAAAAAATAGTAGAATATACTAAAAATTAACGTAGTTTTTAATAACAAAACCGCAATCAATTCAGTAGTAAATTCTTCTATAAAAAAGTATTCTTTAAAAAAGTTTGTATCTTTATAAAAGAAAAAAGGGAGTAGAATTATCAAAAAATAAACACTATTAACAACTAAGTAAAATAACAACACCAAAGAACAGTATTACTTTAAAAAAAATTGGGTCAAGGTTTATTTTAATAAAAACTAATTTTTTTTAGTATGATACAAAACGATGTTTTAAATTTTACGATTATTCATATCAGGTTTTATAGTTGACAGGATTGTCAGTTTTTTTTATTTTTTGGGCATTGCTTATGAAACACTACAAAACGGATATTGTAATTATCGGAGGAGGACTCTCTGGAATTAGTACGGCCTTAGAAATTTTGAATTCAAAAAAAAACATCAAAATTCTTTTAATTGATAAGTCAAAAAAACAAAATTTTGGAGGCTTAGCAAAAAAATCATTTGGTGGTGTTTTTTTTTGTGGTACAAAAGAACAAAAAAGAATGGGGATCAAAGATTCTCCTGATTTAGCTTATCAAGACTGGTTGAGTTTTGCTGAATTTCAGGAGGATGATCTTTACGGAAAAGCTTGGGCTAAAGAATATGTTTACAATAATATTGAATTTGTATACAATTGGTTAAAGAATAAAGGGATTCGTTTTTTCCCAGTAGTGCATTGGGTAGAACGAGGTTTATTTATACCAGGCAATTCTCTTCCGAGATTTCATATGATTTGGGGAACAGGATACGAACTAATCCGAGTTTTAAATCAAGAGCTTTTTTCTTATTTAGATTCTAAAAACTTAGAAATCTTTTTCGAAGCCAAAGTCGAAGAGTTGATTTTAGATTCTCATCATTCGAAAATTATAGGTTGTAGAGGTATACACTTAGATATAAACGAATCTTTCGTAGTGGAATCTCCTATTGTGGTTGTGGGAAGTGGCGGAATAACAGGAAATATAGATTTAATTCGAAAATATTGGGGCTATCAACCTTCTTATGTTCCTAAAATTATATTAAATGGTTCTCATTTAGAAGCGGATGGAGAATTACATTTTGAATTAGAAAAAAAAGGTGCTATACTTCATAAACTTTATAGACAATGGAATTATGCTGCTGGTGTGCATCATCCAAAACCAGAGTTTCAAGGACAAGGGTTAAGTTTAGTTCCTGTAAAATCCGCTTTATGGGTAAATGCTTTTGGAGAAAGAATTGGCAACCCGCCTTTAGTCTCTGCATTTGATACCTTATATTTAGTGAGAGAAATCGTCAAGCAACCTGGAGCTTACTCTTGGCATATAATGAACTATAAAATTGCTCTTAAAGAACTTGCAGTGAGTGGATCTGAATTTAACGATGGCATTCGCGATAAAAAAATCCTTCAATTTTTAAGTACAGTTCTATTTGGAAATAAAAAATTAGTTTCTACTCTTTTAGAAAATTGTATTGATTTTGTTTATGCGAATTCATTAGAAGAATTAGTAAAAAAAATGAATGAATTACAAGAAGAATTTAAAACGGATTTTTCTACACTAGAAAAAACAATACGAACTTATGATTCTATGATCGAAAGAGGTGTAAAATTTTTCAATGATGATCAACTAAGAAGAATTCAACATTTAAGAAGTTATCGAGGAGATCGAATTCGAATTTGTAAAAATCAAAAAATTTTAGATAAAAATGCATTACCTTTAATAGCAATACGTCTACATATCCTTACAAGAAAAACTTTAGGTGGAGTTGTAACAAACTTGCATTCAAGAGTATTGAAGAAAGATAATAAAGAAATTTTGGGTCTTTATGCAGTGGGAGAAACTGCGGGTTTTGGCGGAGGGGGCATTCATGGAATTCGTGCTTTAGAAGGTACTTTTTTAGGATCTTGTATATTTACAGGTAGAATTGCTGGTCAGAATATTGTGCAAAGTTTATAAAAAAAATATAAGGAGGCATTATGAAAAAAACAGGTGCGTATTTGGCTACTTATGCTTTAGAGCAAATCGGGGTTCGTTATACTTTTGGTATTCCCGGAGTTCATGTTACAGAAATTTATGATGAACTTAATAAATCAAAAAAAATTCAACCCATATTGGTTACCCACGAAGGTTGGGGTGCATTTATGGCAGATGCTATCAGTAGAACATCAAATACCATAGGTACATTAGTCATCGTACCTGCAGCTGGAGTGACTCATGCGATGAGTGGTATTGGAGAAGCGTATTTAGATGGAATACCTATGTTGATTGTTTCGGGTGGAGTTCGAAGAGATTTCAATAAATCATTTCAACTTCATGAAATTGATCAAAGCAAATTAGTAGGTGGAGTAGTAAAAAAATATTTTTTAATCCAAAAACATGAAGATATAGTACCTACTATTTACGAAGCCTATAAAATCGCTATTTCTGGAAAACCAGGTCCTGTTTTTATTGAAATTCCTGTTAATATTCAATTGTTCGAAGGAGAAGTTAAAGAACTACCGAAATGGAATCCAAACTTTGATCCAAATCCTCTATCTGAAGAAGTTTATGAAAAAATCAAGCAAGCTCTCCGATATATTGAAACTAGTAAGAAAATAGGAATTTTTGCAGGATGGGGAGCTATTAATGCTTCGGATGAGCTAATTCAATTGGCAGAAAGGCTAAGTGCTCCGGTTTGTACTACTTTGCAAGGACTAAGTGTGTTTCCTTATCATCATTCCTTACATACTGGAATGGGGTATGGTGTATATTCCGTTCCAGCTTCTGAAGAAGCTTTTAAAAATATTGAGCTTTTAATTGCAGTTGGGACTTCTTTTGGAGAAATTCCTACAGGCAGCTTTGGAATGAGAGTTCCCGAAAAACTAATACACATTGATATTGATCCATATGTTTTTGATAAAAATTATAAAGCAACTGTTGCGATTCAAGGAGACTCAAAAAAAGTTTTACAAATTTTAAATCAAAACTTAAAAGTAAAAAGAGAGTTTGATCAAAAATTGATTCATATCATTCAAACTAAAAAAAAAGAATATTTTGAGCAATGGAAAAATCACAAAACTACTAAGGTAAATCCAGCTATTTTTTTCGAAGTTCTCAGAAAAAATCTAAAGAAAGATAGTTATATCATTACGGATGATGGCAATCATACTTTTCTTACAGTTGAACTAATGCCAATATATCAACCAAAGACATTTCTATCTCCTTCTGATTTTAATTGTATGGGATATTCTATCCCAGCTGCAATTGGAGTAAAGTTAACTCATACCGAAAAAGAAGTAGTTTGTATTGTAGGGGATGGAGCCTTACTTATGTCAGGTTTAGAATTGCTTACCGCCTCTACATTAAATTTAGGTATAATGGTTTTTATTTTTCATGATGGTGAATTATCTCAGATATCGCAAGGGCAAGAAATACCTTATAATCGAAAAACCTGCACGATTTTAGGAGAGATCCATCCCGAAGGTATAGCAAAAGCAACAGGTTCTTATTTCTTAGAAATTAACAATAACGACGAAATTGAAAAACAAATTCTACAAGCGATAGAGATTTCTAAAAAAGGTCAACCCGTTTTAGTAGATGTTAAGATTGATTATTCTAAACGAACACGATTTACCTCAGGAGTGGTAAAAGTTAATCTTAAAAGATTCCCTTTAGGAGAAAAGATTCGCTTTATTGGTAGAGCCTTAGTAAGAAAAATCACAAAATAAAAAATAAATCTTTATATGGCTGAAGAATCAAAAATACAATACTAAAAATAGAAAGAAAAAACCCCAAAGGAGCTGGACTCTTTTTATTCTTTTTGTAAAGAAGTATAAACAATATACTTCCCAAAGAAGAAAAATTTAAAATAAAAATCATTTCTATAACAGAAAAAAACACTGAAATTGCCCCGATAAAAATTAAATCTCCAAATCCTAATTTTTTCTTTTTGCCAAGTAAATATAAAAAAACAAAAATCCCTACAAAAAGTAAAACTCTAAAAAAAACAAGCTTAAAATCCTCATCGAATAAAATCACTAAAATTCCATTGATTAAATAAATAAAAACAACATTTTCATAGTCTATATAAAATTTTTTATAATCAATCACAGCTGTAATCAGATAATGAAATATAACTAAAACAAAAAGTATTCCTAAAAAATCGTAATGATAATAAAAAAAAATTAAAAGAAAACCTCCTAAAAATTCCCAGAGTAATAAATCAATTTTCAACTTTTTTTTACAATAAGAGCATTGACCTTTTGTTAAAAAAAA
Organism: uncultured bacterium; assembly: GCA_937928085.1. Classification (GTDB taxonomy): domain Bacteria; phylum Spirochaetota; class Leptospiria; order Leptospirales; family Leptonemataceae; genus SKYB61. The sequence continues at coordinate 237,544 of CALFVU010000008.1, forward strand.
ACCTAAGATCGGAATCAAATATCTGATTTTGATTTTCTTTTTACATAAATAACAAAAAGAAGGTGTAAAAAAAAGGTTATAATATTTTTCTTTTAAATTTAAAGTCTTTCTTATTGGACTATAAAAGAATAAAAGGATTCTGTCTAATAAAGTTTTATAAAAGCTACCTAAAAAAGAACCTAAAAAAAATATATAAATAAATTTTATAAAATCTATAAAAAAATCATTTAATAAAATTTGCATTTTCTTTCAAATTCTAAAAAGCGTTCTGGTTCTGAAATTTCTATAGATATGTTTTGATTTGTTTCTGGGTGGATAAAAGAAAGTTTTTTAGCAAGAAGTAACAAACCATATTTTTGTAATTCTTTAGGCATAATGGAATAAAGAGTATCGCCTACAACAGGGCATTTTAAATGTTGAAAATGCGCTCGTATTTGATGGGTTCTTCCAGTTATAAGTTCAATTTGTACTTTTGTGAATATTCGATGATGATTGCTTGAGATCGCTTTTATAATTGTATATTTTGTGATTGCCATTCTTCCTTTGGGGTCAATTTGCATTTTTCTTCTATCTTTGGGATTCCTTCGTAAAGGTAGCTCAATTATTCCTTCTTTGTCTTCTATTGGTAAGCTTCCCAATAACCAAGCTAAATAGATTTTTTGTATATTTCTTGTCTGAAAAAGTCTTGATAATTTCCATTGTGTTGAGAGACTTTTTGCTATTACTAATACCCCTTCTGTCATTTTATCTAGTCTGTGAACAATGCCGGGTCTAAATTCTTTTTCTTTATGGTTGCTAAAATTTTGTAAATGTTGCCATCGATACAAAATGCCATGTAAAATCGTAGCACCTTTTTCGTGATTTTCTGCAGGATGTACACAAATTCCAGGGGGTTTATGAATGATAGCTAAAAATTCATCTTCGTATAAAACTTTAAAATCCACATACATTGGCTCAATCGATTTTTCTTTGTTTAATAAAAAATCTTCTTTGATCAAAATTTCCATTCCGGATTCTAACTTAAAAGAAGGTTTAATTTTATGTTCTGAAATAAATCTATGATCTTTTAAAATAGAAATTTTCTTTTCTTTAATCATTTTTTGAATATAAGTTCTACTTAAAGTTTGATTTAAAATTTTACAAAGAAATACATCTAAACGAATGTTTGATTCTGCTACAGTAATTTTTTTTAATGAATCATTAATCATCTATGCCAAAAAAATGTTTTGAGAATTTTCTCAAAACACTTCATTTACATTTATGTTTTTTCTGATTTCTTTGATGTAAAGATGAGCCAGTCTTGTAGGTTCTGGAATTCTATATTTCGAAATTCTTTTTATGATTTGTGGAAGGACTGTTAGACCTACTTTCCAACCACTCGATACGAAAATAGGATTTTTACCAGAAGTAAGAATTGTCCATCCTAGAGCTTTATTTTTGTAATAGACTAAAGCCTTTCGATTTTGATTTAATTCTTTTTTATCATAATTTCCTACTAATTTTTTTTTGGCTATACCAATACTGGGTATATCGAATAGTAATCCTCCATGACTTGCTATTCCAAAAAACCTCGGATGCAACACTCCATGACCATCAAAACACAATAGATCTAAAGGTTTATGGATTTCTTTGATTAAAGATAAAATACAGTCCAATTCACGAAATGAAAGAAAACCACTAATATATGGAAACCTGACCCTAGTAATTTTATATTTTTTATCAATGATTTCTAATTTTTCGTTTAATAGCACAATCCCTCCTATTGCCAAATCTTTTACAAAAGTTAAATCTATACCTCCAATCAAAAAGTTTTCAGGTAAAGAAAAATGATTCCATTTTGGTAAATTTTGAAGTATAATTTTTGAGTATCGATTTTGAATTTTTAGTGCTAAATTTAAACTTTTTGTTTTGTTATATTCTTGAATTGCATTATAAAAAAGTTTGATTTTTATAGATTTTTTATACATTTATAGTTGAATATAAGTCTTTAAAGAAATATAAAGATTTCTCTAAAATTTCTAAGATTTGTTCTTTTTTAATTTCTTGAATTTTTAATTTCTTTAATTTAAGAAATTCTTCTGTTAAAAATTTTTTCCATTTTTGAGAATAGGGTAATGGATAAAATAATCCATATGTATGCGGAAGAATTCTATGTGGATAAATTCCTTTTTCTAATTGTTCTAAAATATAAGGAAACAATTTGCGAAAAATTTCAGTTCTTGTTGGAATTTTTTGATTTGAATCCATAAATGCTTTATCCAATTCTACAAATTCGTAAGGATTATAATAAGCAGCTCTACCAATCATTACTTTATCTATGTTATAGCTTAAATGTTTTTTAATGTCCTGAAGATTTTGAATTCCTCCGTTGATTTCTATTTTTAAAAAAGGAAATTCTTCTTTTATTTTGTATACCCATTCGTAAAGTAGAGGAGGAATCGTTCTATTTTTCTTTGGGTCTTTTTCTAATATTGCAAAACGAGCATGAATAATAAAATGTTCACAACCTGCAATATAACAATTTTTTATAAAAGATCTTAAATATTCATAATTCGTTTTTATTTCTTTTGATTCAAGACCTATTCGGTGTTTAATGGAAATTGGTAAGTGAGTTTTTGATTTTGCAACTTCAATGATTTTTATAAGATTTTTTTGATTTAACATTAGAGCGATTCCAAAGTTGCCACTGCGAACTTTTTCACTTGGACAACCACAATTTAAATTAATTCCATCATATCCAAACTCTTCGATGATCGGTATAATTTCTTGAATTTTTTTTGAATCTGAACTTCCAATTTGGCAAATAATTGGATGCTCTACAGGATGAAACTCTAAAATTTTTCTTATTTTTTCTTTATTCTTAAGATTGTAATATATCGTAGTTTCTGGAATCATTTCGGTATATAAAACAGGATATTTAGAAATAAGTCGAAAAAAATACCGAAAATGACGCTCTGTTAAGTTCATCATTGGAGCTATGCTTATTTTTCTATCAAAATTGATACTAAATTTCATTTTTTATTTTTTCTGATTTACATTCAAATTTTACTTGCTTAGAGTGCAATTTTATTTTAGCTTAGTTTAAGTTTAAATGAATTCTTGTACGAGGTAATTTTGCAAAAATTGAAAATTTTTTATCAAGACCTAAAGAAAGATTTTTCTTTTGTATATAAGAATCATAAAGAAATTATCAAACCTTTATTAATAGTTATTCTTTTCGGTTTTGCAATTCTTTTTTTAAAACTTTATGCCTATTACATCTCGGGTTCGATGGCTTTAAAGTCCGATGCATTAGAGAGTTTAGTGAATATTTTATCAGGCATGTTTGCTATGTATTCAATTTTTTATAGTAAAAGGCCTGCTGACAAAAATCATCCTTATGGTCATGGAAAAATGGAATTTTTTTCTGCAATTTTCGAAGGAGCTTTAATCGTTCTAGCAAGTATTTTAATTGTTTACGAATCCATAGAAAAATTTTTTTTAGGTTTTACTTTAAAAGAACTTACTTTTGGTTTATTGGTGAATTTTTTTGCTGGTTTAATCAATGGAGCTTTAGGATTTTTTTTAGTTCAAAAGGGTAAGAAAAAAAATTCACATGTACTAATAGCAGATGGATATCATTTATTAAGTGATTTTTATACAACACTTGGGATTTTTATTGGATTGCTTTTAGTAAAATTTACAAGTATTGTTTGGATCGATCCGTTTATATCTGCTTTATTCGGAATGTATTTATTATATGTGGGGTTAAGAATTATTATTACACAGATGAATCCCTTGCTAGATATGGAAAATCCTGAAATTTTACAAAAAATTATTGATTCTATAAATTCTTTAGATGATGAAAAAATTATTAGTATACACGGCGCTCGTATTATGCAATCGGGTGATTTTTATCATGTAGACATTCATTTTGTTTTACCCGAATTCCTTACAATTGAAGAAATGAACCTTTTTATTCATTCTTACGAAATCAAAGTCTTGAAAAAAGCTGGTTTAAGAGGAGAATTTCATTCTCATGTGGATCCATGCAAAAGAGCATACTGTAATTCTTGTAAGTTAAGCAATTGTCCGATAAGGGTTATGAATTTTCAGGAGAAGAAAACGTTTACTTACGAACAAGCTATTAGCATCCCTAAAGAAGATCAAGAAAGATATTTGATTATGTATTGATTAAGAATTATAAAATTCATATGTAGTTTTTAGACTTGGTGGCCAAGTGGATTTATCCCCATATTTTTTCCATTTATTTTCAAGTTCAGCGATTTTTTTACTTCTTAAATTTTTAAATTTGTTATGAATTTCTGCAAAAGCGGGTTGTTTCGAAAGATTTTCTCGAATTCCTTTTGAAAATGGCACATATCTATACATAATATTTCTTACAATTTTATTTAATTTTAAAATACCTTGAGATTCATATTTTATCCATATAGAATAATCGTGAACGAATTTCGATCTATCATCTCTAAAATTTTTAAAATCAAGCTTAATTTTTTCTTTTTGTTCCTCTGTTAATTCTCTATTTTTTTGGTAAAACTGTATATAGTCAATATATTCTGATGTAAGTGAAGGCATTCCTACGTTGTTGTAATCATGCCCTAGGATTGTCTTTTGAATTTCCCATCGAAACGCACCTACCGCTTCTATAAGCATAGAAAAAAGATCTCCCGTGCACAAAATAGGAAGTGTAATCCTTGCAGGGGTATTCTTTTTTCTTGGATCTTCTAATTCTTGCCATAACATTCCTTTATTTCCCACAGATGGCATTAAAATGATATTAGGATAAACATTGATCATTATAAATTCTTTTAAGATTTTAGCTTTTTCGTCATTATATATAATTTCTCTATAAAAAGCGGAAAAATCAATTGCTAGTAATCGATTCAGTTCTGCACTTATTTTTTCTCTTGTCAAGAATAAATCTTTAAGAGAAGGAGCTATAATATGATATTTAGTTAACACAGAAAAATAACTCATTGGACTTCCAGAAACTAATTTTGAATTTGTAGAGATAAAATTTTTTACTTCGTATTCAATTCTTTTTTCTACTGTATCAATATTAGCTGGAAATTCTTCTATTTTTTTTACTTTGATATTTGGATTTTCCCTTCGCATATATTCAAAATAACTTTCTCCTAATTCATTAATAGAGGGTAGTTCTTTTTTTTCTGCAATTTTATTCAGCCATTCCATAGAATCTAAAATAGAAAAATCTTTTTTTTGAGAAGTAGTATTATCAGTTAAATCATATAATTCTATTAAATGTTCTGGAGCTAAAAATTTTTCATCAAAAAAACCAAACTGTAAAAAAAGAGAAATTACTTTTGGGACATTTCCACGTTGGTTTCTAAATTTTAGTGCTGAAATTGAATAAGATTTCCAGAATGTATCCTGTATAGGTCTTTTTAATTTTCTAATATCTGGATCAGATTCTAAGGGATTTTGAACTTTTCTTAATTGTTCTAATGATTTTAGAACTTTTTGTTGTTCATCGTTTGGAATTCCACAAAAATCAAGAATTTTTTTTGTAGAATTCTGAAGTTCTTCTAATATTCCTTTATGATCTGAAAGTATTTTTGTTGAAGCTTGAATCTTTTCTGTTTTGGTTTGAGATTCTTCTTTAACGAAACTTTTTAATGTTTCGAATTTTTTCTGAATTTTTACAAAGTTTTCGGGAACGCTTAGTTTTTTATAAAAGATTTTTTGATATTGAGAAACGATAGAATCATATTTGTCTTTGATATAATCAAGAGTTTCAAACAATTCTTTATCAGAGATTTCTAATTCTTTAGAGTCGAATAGATCGACTAAAATAGAAAACTTTTCTAAAAAAGAATATTCACCTTTAGTAATCATATCTAGATCAGAACTAGTAGAATACATTAACTCGCTTATTTCTTTTATTATTTCTTTTTGAATTTTTTGGAATTTTCTTGTAATATTATCTAAAAACATTAAATCTTTTTGAAAAATTTGTGATTGAAGTTCTGATGGTAATGTGGAAATTCTTTTTAAGAAAGAAAACTCGAAAAAATATTCTTCAAAATCAAAATTAAAATTGGGATCTAAAACCAAACTATTGAGATTTAACCAGTTTTTAGTTAAAAATTTAGGTAGTTGTTGATTCTGTTCAATAAAATGATCATAAATGGTTTTTATGGTTACTAGATTTTTATCTAAAACGTTTTCTAAATCTTTTAGGTTTTCAATCAAATTTGGCTGAAACTTATAATAAATCAGAGATAAATTATATATAAAGTTATCCACATGATTAGAAAAGTCCATATATTTTTTTAACATAGAAAAAAAATATTGGGTTTCTTTTTCTAGAGAATTCAAAGCTATAAGAGCAATATTGATTTTTCCTAAAATAACATTTTGTATATTTTTAGACTGATTAATGGGAAAAACACTTACCACACTAGGTTTTGTTGTAATGATTCGTAAAGGAAATTCCTCATTAGTAAGAAGATAAGAAAAACTGCAAATATAATTCTTAACGGGTATTACTAAAATCGTGTTTTTTCGATTTGGTTCATAGTAAGCGATCTCTCCGTTGTGTATGATGATTAGTTGTTTTATTTTTGAATTTTCTTTAACAAGAATTGAGTTTGCCTCTACTGTTTGTTGAGAAAAGGATTCATTTCCTTGTAAAATTTTTTGAGTTGCTTGTACATTTTGGATCTGTTGGGTTTGTACTTGGTTCATTAAATCAGATATACAAAATCTTTTTATTTTGTAAATGAAAAAATTTTATCTGGGACCTGTAATTGCTGTTCCTATTCGAAGGATAGTAGCACCTTCTTCCAAAGCTATTTTCCAGTCATTGGACATACCCATACTTAATTCGGAGTTTGGTTTATATTTTTCTTGAATTCTTTTTAATTCTTTAAACACTTTTCTTGTTATGATAAGATCTCCACTAGATGGTCCCATAGTCATAAATCCTTTCCACTCTAAAAAAGGGAAATTTTTAAAAAGATCTGTATTTGACTCTATAGCTTTTTCAAAATCTTCTAAAAACATTCCTCCTGTTTTTGTAGATTCTCTTGTAAGATTAAGTTGGATAAGGTAGTAAATTTTTTTTTGATTTTTATCATATTGTTTTTTTGCTTTCTCGATTAGTGATTTTAAACCATTAACAGAACTAACTCCATGGATCCAATCGAATAGATTTACAGTTTTTTTAGCATTTCCAGTTTGAAAAGGTCCTACATGATGCTTTATAAGGGGTTTTTCTGGAGTAATTTTTACTAAAGGAAACTTTTTTTCTGCTTCTTGAATTTTATTTTCTCCGAAATCAGAATGACCTGCATCATATAGAATTTGAATAATTTCGTGACTGTGATTTTTTGTTACTACGACTAATGCAGTGATTTTATATGCATGGATATAAATATAATCCTTGATTTGATTTAAAGCTTCTATTGGATTCATTATGCCAGAAATTGATTTCTGGTTAACTCACTTACTCTATTTGGGTCAATATTCGAGTAGGGAGTTTTTAGTGTTTCTATTTTGATTTCTGAGGCGGAAAGAAAATTTGCTGCGAAGTAGTTTTCTTGTTCTATCTCTAATCGTCTTAATTTATAACTTAATTCTTCTAGGTTTTTTTTTGTTTTTTTTAATACCTCTTGATAGTCCCAATTTTCTTCGAATTCAGGAAATAAGATTTCTGAATTAAATTTTAGTTCTTTGGAAATTAACTCAGGCTGATTTAGGAGATATTCTAATCTTGTTTGCTCTTTTGTATATTGGTATTGAATATCTTTAAGACTTTGATATAAATCCTTGATTTTTTTTTGATCATTAGAATCTATAGACTTGATCATTTTAGTATTATTAATATTAGAATCAACTTTTTCTTTCTTTTTTATTAAGCTTTCAGCAGATTTTAATAATAGCCTGCTTGTAATTTCCATAGATTGCCTCCTATTACTCTTTCGGTTATTTCTTTTTTATTTTCAACTAAATTTTTTAATTTTTTTAAAATTTCAAAAAATTCTATACAATACATTCAATAGTAAATTATTGTTCATTCTATGGAAAGAAAAATTCAGATCATATTATTATTTGTGATCATATTAACATTGTTTTCTATGTCATTATCTTTTATTAAATTATTCGAAAAAAAAGAAACTTTTTTTAAAACAAAGGTTTCTTTTACCAAACCAATGATCACCAAAAAAGGGTTAGCAAAAATTACTCTAAAAGGTATGATTCATGATAACTATTTAGAAGAAGGAATTTATGTCTCTCAAGTGATCAATTGGATCGATGCTATAAAAGATTCAGAAAATATTTTAGGTCTTTTGATTGAATTCGATAGTCCTGGGGGAGAAGTAGGAGCTACAAAAAAAATTTATGATAAGCTTAAAGAATTAAAAAAAGTAAAACCAATTGTAACTTATGTAAACAGTATTTGTGCAAGTGGTTGTTATTATATAGCTTCTATTTCAGATAAACTTATAGCACAGGAATCTGCTATTATCGGTAGCATTGGTGTGATTATGATACGACCTAACATAGAAAAGCTTTTAGACAAAGTGGGAGTATCCATAGATATTTTAAAAGCAGGAAATTTTAAAGATTTTAGTTATCCTTTTCGAGAACTTACTAACGAAGAAAAGAAAATGTACGAAGAAATTTTAGATACAGCTTACAATGTTTTTATCGCAGATGTTTCTGAAGGAAGAAAACAATCGTTTCAAACAGTAAAAGAGCAATGGGCTGAAGGAAGAATTTTTTCAGGAAGAAAATCAAAAGCACTACAACTGATTGACGATATTGGAGGAGAAACAGAAGCAATTAACTCAATGAAGCTTTTATTAAAAACAACTGAAGACCTACCAATTTATGAACCAGAAGAAGATTGGTTGTATTTTTTAAAGTTGCTTTCTTTTTTTAAGTCCGATTTTGGTGGAAATGCTTTTGTAAATAGCAGTCAATTGTTCTATCTTCTCCCAAATTCAGAGACTTTATTAAAACTCAAAAAGTTTTTGTAACATGCTAGATTTAATCTCAATCTATTATTATACTCTTTTTGAACCGGAAATCTTATCTTTAAAATTACAAAAAGTGGATAAAAAGTTTTTTTATTTTCATAGATTCTTTCTTTCTTTACTGATTTCTGCAAGCATTTTACTTCTAAGTAAAACTTTAAAATTTAGTCATGTATTTTTTATGTTACTTTTAGCATTGCTAATCTTTCTTTATATTGTTTTTTCTTCCAGAATTGTTAATTTTACTTTGTTGCAAAAAATTTCAAATAAAGAAAAATTTGAAAATTTAGATAATTTTTATCAATTTCTTAAAAATTCTAATTACATTATAGAATTAAGTTGGCTACCTTTTATGTTTTTGATTCATTTTTGTATTATTAGCAATTACTTTAAAAATTTTATTATATGTTTCATTGGAATAATAATTCTATGGATGTGGCAATTTTATATTTTAATTCGAGGTATTCAATATCATTTTGAATGGGAAGTTAAAATAACAATAAAAGAAATAATAAAAAGCTTTGGAATTCAATTTTTTTTGTCAGTCTATTTATTGATTTTTTTAGCTCTAATTTTTGTAATTTTTATAACTTAAATATGAAAATCCTGATTGTAAATGATGATGGTTTATATTCAAATGGAATGATTCATTTAGAAGAAGAATTAAAAAAATATTTTGATGTTTATGCTATTTGCCCCGATAGACAAAGAAGTGGTACATCTCAAGCGATTACAATTTTCGAAACTTTGCTTATTCAAAAAGTTACCGATACTCATTTTAGCGTTAATGGATATCCTGTAGATTGTGTAAATGTAGCTTTACATTGTGATCTAATTCCAGAGGTGGATCTTGTTATTTCTGGAATCAATCATGGTTTAAATTTAGGGGATGACGTACATTATAGTGGCACAGTAGGAGCTGCACGACATGCGGTAGTTCATAATAAGAAAGCTATTGCTATAAGTTATGATAATTACGATTTACATGGAAATTTTAAAATTGTAGCTTTATGGTTATCAAACTGGATTCTTAAAAATTTTTCAAATCTAAATCACAATGTTGTTTATAATATAAATTTTCCTTTTTGGGAGTATGATCATTTTCCAGAAGTAGAATTTACTTTTCAGGGAAGAAGATTTTATAAAGATTCTTATGATAAAATTGAAGAAAGTCAAAATCAATGGATAGTAAAACTAAAAGAAACTTTATGGGGTAGGGAAATTGTACCAGGTTCTGATTTTTATGCTATACAAAACAAAAGAATTTCCGTGACACCTTTAACTTTAAATACAACGAATTGGGAAGAGTTGCGAAAATGGAAAAAAGCAAAATTTCTTTCTTAAATAAAGACGAGGAATTTTTAATTCAAAACATTTTATTTTTAAGACAATTGATAAAAGAAAAAAAGGCTTCTCCTGAAGATTATCATCAACTTGGAATTTTATACTATATTTTAAAGAATTATCAAAAATCTCTAAAAATTTTGGATGAATTAATACGAAACTATAAAGATTATGTTGATATCAATCGTGTGTATAAATTAAAAATTCTTTGTTTAATTCATTTAAAAAGATTTAAAGAAGCGATACATATAATTCGTCAACGACTTTACTATAATCAACAAGATACAAGTTTATTACATATACTTGCTTATTGCTACGAAAAACTACATAACTACAAAGAAGCTTTGTTGATTCATAAAAAAGTCCTTGATATAGATCCCGAAAATCAAACTAGTTTAAATGCGTATGGATATTTGCTAGTTTTACATGGACCTCAAAAAATGCTTCCAGTTGCTAAAGAATATATTCAAAAAGCATTAAAGAAAGATCCGAACAATATATGTTATTTAGATTCTTATGCTGTTTATCTAAACAAAATTGGGAAAAAAGACTTAGCTAAAGAAATTTTATTAAAAGCTTTAGCAAAAGATCCTAATAATTCAGAGTTGATTTTTCATCTAAAGGAAATAGAGAAAAAGTAATACACTTGAATAACAAGACGAATTTAACAAACAAAATATTTACGAATTTTTTTATATAGAATAAATCAAATTTTTTAGGAGAAAAATCTATCCTTCTAGAAAAAAACAAAAAAGCTTTAGTTGGGTTTTTTTGTAATTCGATTTCTAATATTAGGTTTCTCTTTCATTTTGATGGCAATTGCTTTTTTACTTGTAGAATACAGGTACTGAATTTTAATTTAGGTGTTCTTTTGATGATTGGTTTTGCATAATGGATAAAGCAAAAAACAAACAGTAAAATTTTTGCAAGTAGTAAATCCACTTTCTTCTTGACTGTTTTCCTATTCTCGAATATTCCATAAATTATGAATATTCTACAATCCAATTCACCACTCTATCATTTTTTGAAGGCAAAAACAAAGCAGGATAAAGATTCATTCATTCGGCATTTTACACATCATTTGGAATATACTGTGGGCAAGTATATTCATAATATTTATCCAAGAGATTTATATTTAGCATTAGCTTATACCATTAGAGATTATTTAATAGATCAATGGAATGAAGTACAAGAAATTTATAGAGCAAAAAAAGTAAAAAAAATATATTATCTTTCTATGGAATTTTTGATGGGTAGGATGCTAAAAACAAATCTAATTAATCTAGGAGCTTATGAATTAGTAAAGCAAGTAGCATCTGAATTAAATTTAGATTTAGAAAAGATATTAGATGAAGAACCTGATGCAGGATTAGGAAATGGAGGTTTGGGAAGATTAGCAGCTTGTTTTTTGGATAGCTTAAGTACTTTGAACTATCCAGCAGTTGGATGTGGACTTTTATATGAATATGGTATTTTTCATCAAGAAATTATTCAAGGCAATCAAGTAGAATTTCCCGATCACTGGTTAGAAATTACTAATCCCTGGTTAATTATTCGTAGTGAACATATTTATCCAATCGGTTTTTATGGCAATGTAGAAGAATATGTAGATTATCGAGGAGTAAAAAGAAAAAAGTGGATACCGGGTTATAAGGTATTAGCTCAAGCATATGATATGTTGGTTCCTGGTTTTCGAACTAAAACAGTTACGAATTTGCTCCTTTGGAAAGCAGAAGCTTCTAAAGAATTTGACTTTCATTATTTTAGTTATGGCGATTATGTAAAAGCAGTACAGGAAAAAATTTTTTCCGAAAATATTACACAAGTTTTGTATCCTAATGATAACAATTTGCAAGGTAAAGAACTTAGATTAAAGCAGGAATATTTTTTAGTTGCCGCTAGTATTCATTATGCTTTGTCTCAAGCTTTTTCGGAAGAAGAACGATTTGATCATAGTAAATTACCGGATAAAATTTTTTTTCAATTAAATGATACCCATCCTTCTTTAGCTATTGCGGAATTTATGAGAATATTGGTTGATGAACATCATTTAGATTTTGATTACGCATTGGAAATCACAAGAAGTTGTTTTGGTTATACCAATCATACAGTGATGCCAGAAGCTTTGGAAAAATGGGATATTTCTATTTTAGGAAATTTATTACCCAGGCATTTAGAAATTATTTACCAGATCAATCACCATTATTTAGAGGATCTAAGAAAAAAACATGTTTCAGAAAAAGTTATTCAAAATGTCTCTTTAGTAGAAGAATCTTTTCCGAAAAAAATACGAATGGCAAATTTAGCTATTATGGGTTCAAAAGCAATCAACGGGGTTTCTGAGATTCATACTCAAATTATAAAAGAAAAAGTTTTTAATGATTTCTATTCTCTTAATCCAAAAATGTTTTTTAGTATTACTAACGGAATAACAATTCGAAGATGGTTGTTTTCTGCAAATGAGGAGTTAACGAATTTAATAAACGAAACAATAGGAAAGCGATGGATTTTTCGTTTAGAAGATTTAAAAAAATTAGAAAATTATGCAGAAGATCATTCATTTCAAAAAAAGTTTAAAATGATTAAAAGACAAAAAAAAGAACAATTAGCAAAATATATTGCAACAAAATTAGGAATAAAAATTTCTACAGACAGTATTTTTGATATTCACGTTAAAAGAATTCACGAATATAAACGACAGCATTTAAATGTGATGCGAATCATAGCAGATTATCAATATTTAAAAGAAACTAAAGATGACTCCTATTATCCCCGAACGTTTATTTTTTCTGGAAAAGCAGCACCAGGATATTATAGAGCAAAATTGATCATTAAGTTGATTCATGCTATAGCTGAGAAAATTAATCATGATAGAGACATTAAAGATAAAATCAAAGTAATTTTTATCCCAAATTATAGTGTTAGTTTAGCAGAAAAAATTATACCTGCAGCTGATCTTTCTGAACAAATCTCCACAGCAGGTACAGAAGCTTCTGGAACTGGAAATATGAAATTTATGTTAAACGGTGCTGTCACTGTAGGAACTTTAGATGGTGCTAATATCGAAATTTTAGAGGAAGTGGGGAAAGAAAATATATATATTTTTGGAAATACTGTCCAAGATTTAGAGAAATTAAAAGAAACATACGATCCAGTTCAAATTTATGAAAATGATGTAGTTATTAAAAATGTATTGGATTCCATCTTGCATAATTATTTCAATCCTTTAAGGGAAGGTGAATTTCAGGAAATTTTTCATTCTCTTACTTATGGTGGTGATCAATATTTTTTGCTTGCTGATTTTCACTATTTCTGCGAAATTCACAGAAAAATCAATATAGATTATCAAAATGAAAAAGAATGGATTAAAAAGATGATTTATAATATAAGTAGAGTAGCTAAATTTTCTTCGGATAGAACCATAAAGGAATATGCAGAAAAAATATGGAATCTTAAACCTGTAAATCCTAAAAGGGTTAGTTGATTGAATCTTTATTTAAATATTGACCTTTGATCTTTACAAAAGGTATATTGTTTTTATCTTTATCAATATAAATTTCACTAATTTTCACATTTATAAACTTTCCCTTTTTGTGTTTTAGATTCCCATTCCATATTTCTATTCTTAAATAATTATCAGTAAGAACTTGTATTGTATTTTGATTTATAGTTTCTATAATTCCCTCTAAGATTTTGTTTTTTTGTTGATTTGCATATTCATATAATTTTTGAATTTTTAGTTCAAAAATGGATTTGATTCTTTGTTTTATTATTTCTTTTGGGATCAGGCTATTAGGATGTTCTTTTACAAAATTTTCAATTTCAGTTTGCTTTCTTAATGAAAAAGGAAATGGATGAATGTTTACAAAATTCAAATTATATAATAACGAAATTGTTTCATTAAAATCTTTGTCTGACTCTGTAGGAAAACCAACAATTACATCAGTTCCGAGCATAATGTCAGGATTATATTTTAAGACTTTTTCGATTCTGAGCATAAAAGATTTTACTGAATAACTTCGCTTCATTAGCCTTAAAATTCTATCAGAACCGCTTTGTAAAGGAACGTGGAGAAAATTACAAAATTTAGGATGTACACTCAATTTTGCTAATTCCTCATTTACATCAGAAGGTTCAATGCTGGATATTCTTAGTCGAGAGTAGGTAAGCATATCTAATATTTTTTCCAAAAGATGGATTAATCGGATTCCTTGATATTTATACCATCCAATATTCACACCTGTTAGTACTATTTCTGGAATTTCTTTTTCTTGTAATTTTTTTATATGTTCTATAATGTTTTCTATTGGGCGGGAAATTCCTCCTCCTCTTGCTAAGGGAATTTTACAATAACTACATTTTCTATCACAACCATCTTGAATTTTTACATAAGCTCTTGTATGGTTTAGGGGAATCACATTGTCGTATTCAAAAGTTCCAGTATTGATTTTTCTTTTTTTTATTTCTTCTAAATAAAGAAAAGGACCATTAGAAAAAATTCTTTCTTTTTTATTCTGAATATGATTTTTATAGATCTGAAATATTCTATGTTTGTTTTCATTTCCAATAATTAATACATTTGGAATCTTTTGTAATGATTCTTTATCTGTTTGTGCATAACAACCAGTTATGATAATATTGCAATCTGGATTTTTTTTTAAAATTTTATTTATTATATATCGATTTTTTGCATCTGCTTGATCTGTAACTGTACAAGTATTAATGATCGCAACATCAGGTCCTTCTTCTATTGGTATTACCGAATAGCCATTTTCTTGAAAGATATTCAAAATACTATCAGATTCATAAATATTTAATCTACAACCTAAGGTATAAATTCCAACAGTAAATTCCATTAGTACTCTTCTATGTTTTTTTTCGCTATTGTGTATTGTGGATCTAATTTTAGAGACATATCAAAATATTGTTTTGCAATTTTTGAATTTTCTTTAAATTCAGAAGATTCTTTTGGGTATTTCAATGAATTTTTTAGATAGATCACTCCTAAGTTGTTGTATGTTTTTTTTTGAATTTCTAAGTCAAGTTTTTTAAGAGAAAGTAAAGATCTAAAACGTATTTCTGCAAATTCAAGATTGTTTTGATTTAAATAAATTAATCCATCTAAATAAATTGCAGAATCAAAGTCAGGATATTGAGCTATTAAAGTTTCTAAATTTTTTCTTGCTAAATTGTAATTTTTTAATAAATAATAAGTTTTTGCTAGTTGGAAAAAAATTATTTTTTTTTGATTGATATCTATGATATTTTGTGATGCTTGATTTAAAATTTTGATTGAATTTTCGTACTGATTCAATCGATTAAAAATTTCTGACATTAAAATATTTACTTCGTATGAATTTGGATGATCTTGTTTTGCATATTTTAGATGAGCCATTGCATTTTCTAAGTTGTTTAATTCTATATAATTCGAAGCAGCTAAAAGTCTAAATTCTAATGATTTTCTATAACTATCAAAAACTTCTCGTATTTTAGTTAAAGATTCTTCGTACTTTTTTTCTTTAAAAAGTTTTAATGCAACTTCATAATTTGGGGGATAAGCAGCTAAAATGTTATTAATTGAAATTATATAAATGATTGATGTTACAAAAAAACCTTTTAATTGAATATACTTCATAATGACGTTTTTCTTTTTAGGACTTTAAAAAACAAATATTTTTTTATTTTTTACTAAGAAAGTATTTTTTATTAAGGGGTAAAGTAAAGTTTCTTTTTGGGTCAGAAGTTAAATAACGAATAGGAAGATAGGTTAAGATTTGTAAGAGTTTGTATTCTATAGCTTCGTTTCCTATAAAATACTCTTGATTCACTTTTAAAACAGGAAGTTCAAGATCTTTATTATAATAAATTTCCATGTTATTTTGGAGTTCCATGAGTTCGGAAAAAGGAATTTTACAGAAACTTTTATACTCTTTTTTTTTGACTGTAAATTTGTAATAAATCCCTAGTAAACAGTCTAGAATTTTATTATCTTTTGAGAAAAGAATTTCTATTTTTTCAATCTCAGCAAGAGTAATTTTACTTTTCTTTTTGCTAAAGACAAATACTTGAATCAAAATCAAAAGCCCCAAAAAAATTGTAACGAATAAAACGATAATCAAAACATCGGATTCCATACTAGGTGTTTACTGAATTTGGTTCTAAATCCTCTATTTTTTTGATTTTTTTTAGAGTGATTTTTGAATTTCTTTCTTTTTTTTCTTTTTCTTTTTTTTCTAACTCTTCTTGTTTTTTCTTAAGTAAAACTTCGTAGTCTTCCCATTCTTTTTCTTGATAAATTAGTTTTTTTTCTAGAGAATTATAAGATATTTGAATTTCTGTAGGTTCTTTATAGGCTCCTTGTAGAAAACGATTTGCCATATAATCTTCGATTTCTCGTTGCAGTAATCTCCTTAAAGGTCTTGCACCATATTTTTCATCATATCCTTTTTCTGCAAAGTATTCTCTGCTTGATGGATCGATTGAAATTTTTATTTTTCTATCAAAAAGATATTGATTAAGCCGTGCTAGCAATATATCTACGATTTGTTGTATCTGTTCTTTTGTTAGAGAATGGAAAACAACGACTTCATCAATTCTATTAAGAAACTCGGGGTTAAAATGTTTTTTTAAGGCTTCTAATGCTTTTTCTTTTTTATTCTCTTCTTTTTTTACGTGATCTTCTGCAAACCCCATTCGGCCACTTTTTTGAAGATCTCTTGCTCCGATATTGGATGTCATAATAATGATTGTATCTCTAAAATCCACTCTTCTACCATGAGTATCGGTCAAATTTCCTTCTTCTAAAATTTGTAGCAAAATATTAAAAACATCTGGATGAGCTTTTTCAATTTCGTCAAAAAGAATTACAGAATAAGGATTTCTTCTTACGTATTCTGTTAGTTGACCAGCATCATCGTATCCTACATAACCTGGTGGAGAACCAATCAATTTCGATACAGAGTGAGGTTCCATAAATTCAGACATATCTAAACGATATAATTTCTCTTCTTTGCCAAAAAGAAATTCTGCTAAAGCCCTTGCTAATTCTGTTTTACCCACACCGGTAGGTCCTAAAAAAATAAAAGATCCAGATGGTTTTTTTGGATCTTTAAAACCTGTTCTTGATCGTTTTACAGCTCTACTAATTGTTTTAATAGCTTCCTCTTGCCCTACTACTCGTTTAGATAGTTCTTCCTCTATACGTAGTAGTTTGCTAGCTTCCGCTTCTTCGATTTTTTCTAAAGGTATTCCAGTCCACATGCTAACTATGGTATATATATCTTCTTCGTCGATTTCTATTGCATAACTCTCTAATTTTTTTTGCCAATCTAAAATAAAAGCTTCTAATTCTTGTTTTTTCTGGGCGATTTCGTCTCGAACTTGAGCTGCGGCTTCGTATTCTTGAGCTTTTACTAAGTCATCTTTCTTTTTAGAAAGGATTTTTATTTCTTCTTCTAGTTCTATAATTTCCTCTGGCCTTTTTGAATTTTGTAATCTTGTCCTTGCTCCAGCTTCGTCTATAATATCAATTGCTTTATCAGGCAAAAATCTATCGGTTATGTAGCGTGCTGATAGTTTTACAGCCATTTCTAAAGCTCTATCAGTATAAATCACTTTATGATGTTTTTCAAATACTGATTTTAATCCTTGTAAGATTAATATTGTGTCTTCTATAGTTGGTTCTTTAACTTGTATAGGTTGAAATCTTCTTTCTAAAGCTGAATCTTTTTCTATATATTTTCTATATTCAGTTAAAGTCGTAGCTCCGATACATTGAATTTCTCCTCGGGCTAAGGCAGGCTTTAACATATTAGCTGCATCAATAGCTCCTTCCGCCGCACCTGCACCAATTAAGGTATGTAATTCATCTACAAAAATGATTACATTTTTAGCACTTTGCACTTCTCTGATGATTTTTTTTAAACGATCTTCGAATTCTCCCCTGTATTTTGTTCCAGCTACCAAAGATGCTAAGTCTAAAGCGACCACCCTTTTGTCTAATAAAAGATCTGGAACTTCTCCGTTTGCAATACGAATCGAAAGACCTTCTACAATTGCTGTCTTTCCTACCCCCGCTTCTCCAATAAGAACAGGGTTATTTTTTGTTCTTCTACATAAAACCTGAGTAAGACGAGTAATTTCTGTTTCTCTACCAATTACAGGGTCTAATTTTTTTTCAAAAGCCATTTGGGTTAAGTCTCTTGCAAATTCGTCTAGAGTTGGAGTTTTATTTTTTTCAGGTATAGGTCTTGTTGTCGTACTTTGATTAGAGATCGTACTTGAGGTTGCAACACCTAAAATTCGCAGAATTTCTCCTTTTATTATAGAGTAATTAATATGAAAATGTGCCAATGCAGCTCCTGCAATGTTGTTGTTATCTCTTAGTAAAGCAAGTAAAATGTGTTCAGTTCCTACATAATTATGTTTTAGTCTTCTCGCTTCTTCTTTCGAATAGTCAATGATTTTTTGATATTTATCAGGATTTGGAGACAAATCTAAAAGTAATGCACCACTCCCTTGTTTTGCTCTTTTTTCAATTTCTTTTTTTAGTTCTTTTAAATCAATTTGTAAATTTTTTAAAATTTTGATAGCTACTGAATCTTCTTCTCTTAAAAGACCTAGTAAGATATGTTCGGGACCGATGATATCATGACCAAGCCTTTTTGCTTCTTGTTGAGCATATTCATTCAAAACTTTTTTTGCTCTTTTTGTAAAATCAAACATATTATGCTCCTAAGTCTAATTAAAACTTATTTTTGTTACTGACATCTATTTTTTATCGTATAACTAAACAGATAAAACCAGATTATCAACTTTTTTTTTATTTGATTATAAAATTTTTTTATATCTAAATACGGTAAATCCCAACCAATTGTTATATAAGATTCTAATGCGGAATTTTCTCCATTTTTACCTCTAATGGTATAATTTTTAAGACGAAAAAAAATAGGGTTTCTTTGAAAATATTTTAAAAAATCAATTGTTTTTTCTTTCGTGTGGATTCTGGTATAAAGTCGAATACCACTTCCCACATTCGTTAAATGATAGGTCAAAAAACCGAAATTTTGATGAAATTCCCATTCAATCATATGGTCTAAATATAAAAAAAATTTGTAAGTTTTTAATAATGCTTCAATAACAGTATTCATTTCGTTTACATCAAAATTTTTCAAAGAAAAAATAACATCCATTCTAAAATGATCCTCTTCTCCAATATAAACTCTTAAAATGCCTTTTTTATTATCGGAATTATAAAATTCTCTATGTAAAATATTGATATATGAATGTTTGAATTTAGAATTCATTTCATTATTCTCTGAGAATATAAAAAAATTCTTATCTATAATTTTTTTTAAAAATGAATCTTCTGTAAATAAATACTTGCTAATTTTTATGATCTCTTTTTTTGTTAAATGAACATGAAAGCCCGAAAAATTTCTGGTATATCGAATTCTTACACTATGTTCCATAATTTCAGGTAAAGGTAATGTGGAAATATTTTTTAGAGTAGAATAACTTTCATTTTCTGACTCGGAATCAGTTTGGATGATTTTTTTAATAGAGTATATAGGTATATGATTTAAATAATATCTAAGAAATGAATCTTTTTCTAATAAGTAAATTTCGTCTAGATCATTATTTTTAGATTCAAATAAAAATAAAAAATTCTTGTGAAAAGTTCGATAACATTCAAAGCATATGATTTTTTTAGAAAAATAAATTTGTTCAAAAGAGACTCCACAAAAACATTCATTTTTATAACAATGAGTTATTTTTCTTTTAGTTAATGATTTCAAGTTTTCCATGGATTAGTTTATAACGATTTTTAATTCTTTGAGTTAATTCGCTATCATGAGTTACAATAATCAAAGTAAATTGATATTCTTGATGCAATTGCCATAACAAGTCTATGATTTTTATTGAATTTTCTTTATCTAAATTTCCAGTGGGTTCATCAGCTAAAAGAATTTTTTTTTCTCCCATTAAAGCGCGAGCAATCGAAGTTCTTGCTAATTCTCCACCGGAAATCTGAGAAGGAAAATGATTTAGTCTATGAGACATTCCTACTTTTTCTAAGAGTTCTTTTGCTTTTTTTAGATAATCGTGTTGAATAATTTTTTTGTTTTGTTTTTCTAGAATCCAAGCAGGCATTAAAACATTTTCTAATACTGTAAAATCGGGTAATAGATAATAATGTTGAAAAATAAAACCAATATATTGAGAACGAAGAAGATCTAATTTGTTTGTATCGGAGAAATCAACTTTTTCTCCAAAAAGAAATACATTTCCAGAATCGGGTTTGTCTATTACACCAATAATATGTAACAAAGTACTTTTACCAGAACCACTTGCTCCTTCTACCGATACAATCTGATTTTCTTTAATTTCTAAGTGAATACCATTTAATACGTGAATTTTTTCTCCTTCAGAAATATACGTTTTATAAATGTTTTCTAATTTGAGTATCATAGCTAATCATTTCGTATAGTTTCTACAGGTTCAATAAGAGATGCATTTTTTGCAGGAAAGTATCCTGCTAAACCACTCAAAATCATAGTAAACAAGGAAATAGAAACTACAAAAGAAAGATCTGTTCTTACTGGAAGATGATCAAAATAATAAATATTTTTAGGTATTAAGTGAATCGTTCTACAATTTTGAAAAAAAATCAAACATAACTGGTTAATAATATCTTCTAAAAATTTTATAAAAGATTCTAAATTATTAGATACAAAAATTCCTAAAGTCCCACCGAAAAAACTAGAAAAAAAACCAATCAACATCGAATACGAAACAAAGATTAATAATATAGATTTTGTTGGTAACCCCATAGCTCTAAGCATTCCTATACTTTTTCTTTTTGATTGTACTAATAAATGAGATGTAATCCAGATTCCAGCAATTCCAGCTAAAATCAAAAGTCCTAAAATCATCATCATTAAAGTTTTTTCTAATTGTAAAGCAGCTAAAAAATTCCCCCTTTCTTCTTTTATTGTAGTGATGGAATAATCGTAAGGATTACCCAAAAGATTTTCTCTAATCAAATATTTAAATTCATCAATATTACTTAAGTCATTTAGTTGAACTATGATTGATGTTGTTTGATTTGGTATTTGCATAAGTCTCTGGGCGGTATTGAGGGATAGAAAAATAAGATTTAGATCGAATTCGTAAAAGCCGGTTCTAAAAAATCCTCCAATTACCAAATCTGCACGTTGGATTTGCATACCTCGAGAAAAGATACCCCCTTTTGGTAAAAATACCGTAATTTTGTCTCCAACCTGCCAGCCATAGTATCTAGCCATCTCTTTACCAATGATAGCTATTTCTTGTTGATTCATAGCTCTTAATAGATTTTGATCCCAATGCACTAATTGAGGAAAATCTCTTAAAGTCCCTTTTTCTAAATCTTCTTGATACACAGGAATTGCTCTAACTCCTTTTCCTTCGAACCTACCCTGGTACTCTAAAAGAGCATTTACAAAAATAGCTGGAAAAACAGAACGAATTAGTTTTGAATCTAAGTTTTTTTGTAAATATTCAATAATTTCTAAGTAATGATCAAAAAGTTTATTCGGATTAGCTGGAGAAATCGTAATATGGTATCCGGAATTCCATAAGGAACGTTTTACTTCTGTTTGAAAACCATTAAAAACAGACAAAACTACAACCATAATAAACACCATTAGTGTCATAAAAAGTAAAGATAATCTTGTTCCAGTGTTTAATAAAGTAAGTTTATGATAACCTCTTAAATATCTTGAAGCAATAAAAAATTCTAAGAAAAACAGTTTTCTAAATAACATTTTACACCCATTCAACTTAAATTTTTATGAGTTTCGTTTGTAAAGATAAAAAGTGGCTTAAGAATAAATCATTTGATTTTTTTTTCTTTAAATTTTTTTTGGTTTTAATGAATTTCATAAAAAAATACATCCATTTTTTTTATTTTGTTTTAATTCAATTATATTTACTCTTTCAGTTATTTTTCTCTATAGAAATTAACGAAAAAAAAAATCAAAATAGTTCTCAAGAAATCCATATCACTCTTGGTAAAGGCATTCTACAAAAATATTTTCTGGAATTAGAAATTTATCAAAACACTTATTCTGAATTAATAGAAAATGAACATAAACCTCAGAGATTGTTTCAGAATTTAAACATGGACATAAAAAAAAATCTAATTGTGATTTTTCTTTATTTATTCTTGTTTTTTTTGATCATTCTTTTAATGTTTGTTATGTATTATCGAATTTCGTTTTATTCAATTTTTAAAAAACAAATCTATTTTTTATTTTTGATTCTTTTATTATTTGATGTATTTTTTATCAAAAGAAATAAACTTTTAGAAATTTATTTAATAACACAAAGCTATTGGTCTTTTTTGTATGTTTATATAGAGAGTATGTTGATTTTTCTTACTACGTTTTTTTTAATTTTTGAGGAAAAACCTAAAACTACAAGACCATTTTTAGATCTTTATTATAAAAAGGGATATGAAATAAAGAACAAATTAAAAAATTTTATAATTTTTTTTAAAGATTTGATCATTATAGCTTTGGTTTCTACTCTTATTGTGAATGTGTTTTTATTTCCGATTTTTTATTTTCAAATACAATGGAAATTACCTTTTGGTTATTTATTTTTTTCTTTTCTTTTGATACTTTCTTTGTATTATGTTTATTCCTATTACAACATATCCAAAACAAAAGAAGAAAATCCTAATTTGATCATTTCATTAGCTTTTCTAAATTATAGAATTATAAGCCATTTCCTTTATTTTGTTTTAATTTTTTTATTTTTTTTAATTGTGGTCTTTGTTATTTTTAGTATAATTTTTTTAGACCTAAATTTTTTAGAGTCATATCAATTTTTAGAGCCTAGACATTTTTAGTTATTCTAATAAAGAACGGAGCATCCAAGATGTTTTTTCATGGACATCTAATCGTTCAGTTAAGAGATCTATTGTTGCTTGATCATTTCCTTGTTCGATAATCGAAAAATTATTTCTTATGTATTGAATAATTGCCTCGTGATCCTGAATTAAATTTCGAATCATATCATTAGCTTTAGGAACATTTGTATCTTCTTTTAGTTGGGTAATGTTTGTTAGATTTGAATACGAATGCGGTGCAAATTCTCCTAAAGAACGAATTCTTTCTGCAATTAAATCAATGACATTCCATAATTCTGTATATTGTTGCATAAACATATCATGCAAAGTCTGAAACATAGGACCTGTTACATTCCAGTGATAGCTGTGAGTTTTAAAATATAAACAAAAAGTATCTGCTAGTAGTTGCCTTAAAACTTCTACAATTTTTTTTCTTATGTTTTCTTCAATTCCAATATTGATGTGATGCATAATTTTATAATAAATCTATGAATAAATTTAAGTCAAGCAAAATTAATGTTTTACTAATGATTTTTTTAAAAATACCGAAATATAAAATAATTTTTACGTAGTTGTGTTAGGAGAATATAAATGAAAAAAATTATACTTTTTTTGTCTTTTTTACAAATTTCGTTAAGTGCAGAACAATTCCAAATATCACAAATCGATCCTCATGCATATTTTGATTCGAAACATCAAGTTTATGTTTTAAATAAAGATGACTATCAGATTGTTTGGTATAAAAATAAGATCAAAAAAGCAGAAGGGGGGATAAAAAATCGTTTAAGAGACGGATATTGGAAATTTTGGAATGAAGATGGAAGTTTAAAAGCAGAAGGAACTTTTAAAAATGATAAAATGAGTGGGTATTGGAGATATTATTATAAAAATGGAAACATACAAAGTGAAGGTAATTATGTTGATAACAAAAAAGAAAACGAGTGGAAATTTTATTACTCTAGTGGAAAAATTAAATCTATCGGTAATTATAAAGGTGGTTTAAGAAATGGAGAATGGAAAGAATTCTATGAAAATGGGCAATTATTTTTTAAAGGAAACTATTTAGGCGATCTGGCGAATGGTTTTTGGATTTATTATTTTTCGGATGGTAGTTTTTATCAATCTGGAAATTACGAAAATGATGTAAGAGTAGGAGAATGGAAAATTTGCGTTGCTCCTAATGGATTATGTGGTATAGAAATCAATGATAACAAGAAACCTCCACCCTTGTCAAATCTTCCTAAAGTGGCTGAACCAAATAAAACTTATTCTGAAGATTTAAAGAATCCTGCTAAAATTTTAGAATCTATGGAAAGATAAATTATTTTTTTCTTTCTATGATGTATTTTGGCAAATTGAGGAGGTAACTTTTATATAAAAAATTTGAAAATTGATATGCAACATCTATGCTAATCTTGCAAAGCTCTAAGGCAATTTCTTGAGTTTTTTCTATACCCAAAAGGGAGGGAAAAGTTAATTTTCCCATAGATTGATCTTTATGCAGCTTTTTTCCTACTAATGATTCTTCACCAATTTCATCTAACATATCATCGCTTATCTGAAAAAGTAAACCAATGCTTTCTCCATATTCAGAAAATAGTTTTAGATCTTTTATTTCTATTTCTTTTTCGAATCTTGAATAAAATCCTAATTGCATTATAGCTTTAAAAAAAATAGCAGTTTTTAGATAATGGATCGATAATAGCTTTAAAAATTTATGATCATACAAGTACACTTTGAATGTATCTAAGATTTTTTGATTTTCAAAAATTGTTAAAATAAATCGAAAATCTTTTGTGGGATTTAAAAAATTTTTCTTTTCATTAGAAAGATCTAAAGCTTGACCTGCAATTACCCCTTTGTGTCCTAAAGATAAAGATAGAATTTCTAATTTCTTTTTTAGATTTACTTTAGAGAAACTTAATAAATAAAAAGCAAAAGTATTCAACGTATCACCAGCAAGAATAGCAGCCCATTCGGGATATTTTATATGACAGCTTGGCTTTCCTCTTCTAATCGGATCGTTATCCATTGCAGGCAAATCATCATGAATCAGCGTATAGGTATGAAGAACTTCAATGGCACTAGCAATAAATAAAAGTTCTTCTTTCTTTTCGGGTTCTAACTCTTTGTGATATTCTGATGCAAGAAGAAAAAGAATGGGTCTTATTCTTTTTCCACCATTAAGTAAGCTATATAGGCAAGGTTCGTAAACTTCCTGAATTGTTTCTTTTAATATGTTTACGATCTTACTGGAAAAAAATATTTCGAATTCTTCTTTAAAATCTAAAAGTATTTTATCGAGTTCAGTCAGATGATAGTTCTCGTTCACTAAAAAAATATGAAATTTCTTTTTTTGCATTTTCTACAGAATCAGATCCATGAACTGCATTTGCTTCTTTATTTGTTGCGTATAGCTTTCGAATGGTTCCTTCTTTTGCTTCTTTTGGATCCGTTGCTCCAATTAAATCTCTCCATTTTTGTACAGCATTTTCTGCTTCTAAAACACCAACAATTACAGGACCAGAACTCATATAATTACATAGATCATTATAAAACGGTCTTTCTTTATGTACTTCGTAAAATTTTTCTGCATCTTTTCTACTCATACGAATTAATTTTAAACCTACAATCTTAAAACCATTTTCTTCTATTTTTGTAATGATATGTCCAATATGTTTATTTATTATAGTATCTGGCTTTAGAATCATTAATGTTTTTTCCATCGGGTTGATTTTTTTTATGATCTTTGATTGTCTACAATTTTAATTTTTATCTATAATTTACTTTAAAAGGATAAATATTAAAAATAAAAAAATTATTGACTGAATTTTGTCATTTAAAATATCGAAGTATTAATATATGGAAACTTTGCTTTTTGATAGATATATTATTCTTTTGTTAAAAGCTGTTTTATTTCTTGCAAAACATAAAGATGAGCAAAAATACTTTAAGGTGAAAGAAATTGCAGAAAGATTAGATGTATCGAAGAGCTATATGGCAAGAATTATTCAGAGTTTGGTGCATCATAAAATTTTGGAATCTTCTACCGGTCCAACAGGGGGATTTTATCTGCCTAAATCTAATTTAAAGCTAACTTTACATGATGTAATTCAACATACAGGGTATGAGGATGAATTAAAAAAATGTATTATGGAATGGCCTGATTGTAACGAAGAACAACCGTGTCCTTTACATCAAAATTGGAAAAGATTCAGGGAAACCCTTATCTTAGATCTAAAGAAATTCACAATTGAAGAAGCATGCGAACAACTATATGAACGAATTGTATAATTATTTTTTAAAAATAGAATCGATAAAATTATCAGGATATTGGGTATCCACTTCGAATCTGTAAGTAATCCATTTATTTACTGGCTTATAAAAAACAAATAAAAATTTTAATGGTTGCTTTTCATATTTAGTAAAAACAATGATAATATACAAAGAATGATGGTACTCTTTTTTATGAATGATTTCATATCCATAAAATTTTCCTAAAAATTGATCAATATTAAGAAAAAAATTTTTTAATTGTTGTAATGATTCAGATTTTTGATATAATTGAGGATTGTTCGAAAAAAGATAATCGATAGCAGTAGAAGGACTTTTTTCTTGAATCAGCGAGAAAAAATTTTCTACTATTTTTTCGGGTAAAATTTCTTGTGCTTTAAGGTCCGAAAAAATCATATAAAAAAATATTAAAATCAATTTCTTCTTCATTTTTTATTGATCGTTGCGGTTGATATCACTGTTTTTACAAGAGAAATATCTAAATTCAATCTTTCTGCAATCAGTTCTGGTTCCCATTTGTGTTTAAAATGCAATGTAAGAATTCCTTCTCTTTTCCATTCATCTAATACGGTTGCTTTTTTTGTTTTTTCAGTAGTATCTTTTTCTTTTGTCACTTTTTCTGCTTCTTGTAGGATTTTATCTACAGTTTCATAGAAAGCATACAATTTATCCATTCTTTCTGTAGCTTCTGAAACTAAGGATTCCAATTCTTGCTTAATAAATCCACCTTTATCACTAATTTCAGTTAATTTTTTTGACATAATGCTGATTTGATTTTGTTTTTTTTCTAAATCTGTCATTAAAACATCAACTTGTTCAAATCTTGCCTCAATTTCTTTAAACTTAATGTCTATATCTTTTAATTCAGCAACTCTTTTTTCTAAGTTTTCAATTTCTTCTTGTAAAGCTTCTTTTCTGATTTCGAAAAGTTCTAATTTTTGAATCAATTGTTTTGCATTTTCTCCAGACTCTACCGCATCTTTTCTTGCTTTTTCGATCACTCTTAATGAATGTTCAATATATTTTTTTCTTTCAGTTAAATCTTTAAAAAATTCTTCGAATACTTTTCTATATTCTTCGAATTTGAATAATCTTTGTTCAATTTTTTCTGAGATTCTATCTGCACTCTCTATATTCACTAATTTTACTTCTACTTCCTGTATTTTATCGCTCAAAGAAGAAAATCTACTTTCCACAGAATCTAATAATGCTTTTCTTTCGTTTAAAAGTTTTACTTCCTGTTCAATTTTTTCTCTTATAGAATTTACAGAAGAGAGTTTAAATAGAAAATCGTCTAATTCTTTTTTACTAAGTTGAATTTCATTTAATTTTTTTGTTAGAATTTCTAAGCCTTGATCAAATTTGATAATAAATTCTTCAGCTGTATCCACTAAATTAAGTTTTTCTTCGAATCTACGAATTCGATTTGAATCTTCTTGAATTTCTCTAAAAATTTCATCTTTTAAAAGTCGAATTTTTTCTACCTCGCTTATGATTTCTGCTCGATGATTGCTAATCTCATTTCTTATTTGTACCAGATCTTTTTGCATATTTTCCATAGATTTACGAATCGTCGAAGAAGTTCTCTTTTCTAGTTCTTCGATTTGCAATTGTCCTCGATCTATGAGGAGAGTAAGTTGTCTTGATATTTTTTCATCAATCGTTTGGTTCAGTCTCCCTAATTTTTCATCTTGTTCTTCCATAAATTTGTATGATTTTTTTTCTAAACTTTGTATAAGCTCTTCTTCTTTTTCTAAAATATCTTTGATTGCTCTTTCTGAGATATCTAAAATTTTTTGCTTTACTTTCGAAATTTCTCTTATTTGATCTTCCACTAATTCTACTTTGTTTTCAATTTCTTCTCTTATTTTATAAAAGCCTTCACGTAATTTTACTATTTCTTCTTTTTCGATTGTGGCAAAATCCGATAATTCTAATTTTGAATTTTCTAAACTATGTAAAAGATTTGTTTTTAGATGTTCTCCCATCTCGATAAATTTATTGATGATGAGGTCATATTCTTTTTTTAAAGAAAGTAATTTTTTCTCTTCTTCTCTAGAAAAAAGTTGAAATTTTTCTTCATACTTTTCATAAGTTTTCTTAAAAAGTTGATCTAAATCTTCGATCTTTTCTAATCGTAATTTTTCGATTTCTTCTCTTACAGTGTTTAAATTGATGTTGAGTTCTTCTAAGTTAGATTTAGAAATATATTCCCAGTTTTGAATCCCTTCTTCAATTTTAGTTTGGATTTCGTGTTTTCCTTTTTGTATAGTTTCTTGCAATTTCGTTTCTGCAGATAAATATTTTTCTTGGAAAATTTGAATTTGTTCAATGATTCCATTTGCCATCTTTCTTGTCTCATTTAAAATTTCATCTCTTTTCGAAAGTGTGATCAAATTAAAATTGTCAATTTCGTTTCGAATTCTTGAAATTTCATCTTTTAAAGATTGAATTGCTGATTCTTTTATTTGTTGTAACCCCCCTTCTAAATTTTTAAACCTTTCTTGAAAAACTCTCGAATGTTCGTTAAATTTTTCTTGTAATTTTACAGACTCTAATGTGAATTTATCTTCTAACATTTGATTAATATTCTGTATTTTTTCGTACAATAGTTCTATATTGTATTTTTGTTCATCATAAGATTTGGAAATATCTTCTGTTTTGTTGTATAATTCTTTTAGTGCTAAATTTTCTTTTTCTGAATATTCACGTGTTTTATTTCTTGCTTCTTCTATTAAATGCGTTAGTACTTCGTGAAGTTTTTGATTAATAGTATTTTCTTTTTGTGTTATTTGTTCTTCTAATTGAACTGTTTTGCTTTCTAATTTTTTTAAAATGTCGTGAATGGACTGAATTTTATCAAATCCTTTATCTAATAATTGAATCTCTTTATTTAAAGTTTCAGCTTGTTGAGAGATTTCATGAATTCTTTGTGAAATTTGATTCGAAATTTCTGATTGCTTTTCTAATTTTTTAATATATTGTTGATTGCTTTCAATGAGTTGTTGAAGAGCCTCCGTTGAGTTTTTTGCTTGTCTTAGCCTTAAATCAAAATCTATAATTGCATCTTTTATAGCTATTTTTTCATTGGTGATAAAATTAGCCATTTCTTGTTTCATTGCTTCAAAATTCTGAAGAAAATCGATGGATTCCATGGTTTTATGTTTTTGGTTTTTTTTTGATATCATCACTGAAATGAATATGGATATCAGGCTACTAAAAAATATGATTATGTATATCATTTTCTCCTCCTTATCTTTTCATCTACAGGATGGAATAGCCCTGAATGAATATGCGTAAAAATCAAAACTCCTTTTTATATTAAATTTAACAACATTTTTTTTAAGTAGAATTGTTAAAAAAAAATTATATTATATCTAAATTTTTGTTTACTACTTAGTGTATTTATTATTTTTTTATTGGGATGAACTCAAAAAGAAAATTATCAAGTTTTATAAAACAAGAAAATAATGTTCTGCGGTTTGATTTTGCAGGATATAAACAAAGTTTAGATTACGAAACGTTATTAAGAAAGATCAAAATAGATTCTAAATATACTCCAATAAAACTTTATAAAATTTTTCGAAACATTAATGTAAATCCTTCTTTGTCTTTTGAAGATTTTTTGGCTTTTTTAAAGAACAATAATCTCTGGAATGAGAAAGAAAGTATAAAAAATTATATATATGTATACATAAAAAAATATGGACCATTAAAAATTTTTTATGTATTAAAAAACAAACAATATAAAGTAGAATCCATAAAAGATGTTTTAAGATCCATTCCTAAGGAGGAATGGTTTACATATGCATTTAAAAATTTAAAATCAAAAACAGAAAAACTTAGACTTTTAGATCCCATACAAAGAAGGAAAAAAGCCTATCAATATTTACATTCTTTAGGCTATCCAAAAAAAATCATAAAAATAACTTTAAAAAAATTTCAATTGACTAAAAAATAGATTTCTTTTACTTTCTTTGTTATGAACGATAAGAATCTCAATCCTTCACAAAATTTACAAAAGAAGATTCGTTTCGAATATCAGGAGCAATCTAGACCCTTACAAGGTTGGAAAAAATGGTTTCTTGTTTTGCTTGCTTTCGTAAGTGGGATTTATGTATTCATTCCAGAGCTAACTGATGCTTTTCCTTTTTTTGGTTGGTTAGACGAAGGAATTGCAATCATTATATTCACGTATGCTTTAAATAAACTTGGTATTCGGATTCCTTTATTTGATAAAATTCTTACAAAAAAATCAAAAAAATATAAATGAGCTTATTTAAATAACATACAAATTTTAAATGAAAGACTTTATTTCTTGGGTATTTATTTCTCAAGTAAAGAAAGCTTAGAAAGTTTCTAGAATTCCAAAGAGTAAGTAGTAATCCCAGACAAGCTATCAAATTATTCAAGTTATTCAATGAGGTTAGTCATTACCAAAATGTCTAAATTTCGATAAGTTTTGTTTTATAATTTCGAATACTTTGGGTAATATACTTTTTGGTACACCTAGATCTTTGTTTAAAATTTCTCCTATAAAGCTAAGAATATTTTCTTCTCCTGTTTTTCCTTCATTGCTATATATGTAAAATACAAAATTACCTTCTTCTGGTTTTTCCACTGTAAAATTTCCATAACTTGTATATGGTTCTTTTGAAAGAATGATTCGATCTCTTTTTGGTAAATCAATAATCACAGATTCATTAAATCGTATGGGTGCTTGCATAAAACCTTCTCTTAGATAGGGTTCTTGGAATCTAAATTGATATGAATTAGGTTCAAAAATAATATAAGTTTTAAATCCATCCGAATGAAATGTAACTCCTGTAGTAGTTGGCTGGATATTTTTTACATTTTTAAAAGAAATCAACTCTATCAGGGTATAAGTAGATTTATTGTCAAACTTTGTAACGATTATATACCCTTCTTCTTCGAAAGGAATTATTCCTTCTTGTAGGCCTTTAAAAAGTTCAATCCATCTTTGCATAAGTTAAGTATAGTTTTTTATTTTATTTTATATGTAAAATTTTTTTTAGTTTTTTATATAAAAAATATAAAGCTGTATATACGGTATATTCCCTTATTCTTTCTCTTGTTGAAGGAAAGAAAATTTTATGAATTTCAATTTCTGAATTCACATAAACTCCAATATATACAAGTCCTACAGGTTTTTCCTTTGTTCCGCCAGTAGGTCCTGCTATGCCAGTGATAGAAATTCCTAAATCCGCTTTTGTTTTTTGTATAATTCCTTTTAGCATTTCCTCAGCACATTCTCTACTAACACTACCGTACATAGTAAGGGTTTCTTCAGAAACTCCTAAAAACGATTTTTTTAATTCATTAGAGTAACTAATGATTGATCCTAAAAAGTATTGAGAAGATCCAGGAAAATCTGTAATTATTTTACTTAAAAAACCGCCTGTGCAGGATTCAGCAATTGCTAATGTTTTTTTGTTATCAATTAAAATTTTATGGATCAGTTGTTCAATTGGTTCTTTTAGAAATTGATCTTGATAAATAGTTTGTAATTCTTTAATAATTGCTTTTAAAATTTCTACTTCTTGTGATTTTTCTGTTTCTAAGAATACTTTTAAATATCCCGGAGAAGCGGATATACCCCAAGAAAGATGGATTTGATATTTTTTTTGTAGATTGTTTAATTTATTTTGAAATTCCGACTCAGGTTCATTGTAAACATAAAATTTTTCTTTAAAATAAAAGTCTCTTCTTGGAAATTTTTTTAAAAATTCTTCCAAGATTTCGGGAAGCATAGAGCGCATTTCCGTAGGAACACCGGGAAGAATTGCAATTAATTTATTATTGTATTCTAAAATCATACCGGGTGCTAAACCTACCTTATTTTGTAAAATTTTTGAATTTTTTAAGATTCGCGCCTGTCTTCTTGTAATTTCTAAATTCAAATTTCTTTCTTCAGTAAGCTTTTTAATTTTTTCTAGAGAATATTCATCTTCTACGATGGGGTTGCCTGTAATTTTATAAAACACGTCGATAGTATGATCATCTTCTGTTGGTCCTAGTCCCCCTGTAAAAATAATACCTTGCAAAGAAGGATCTCTTAACAAAAAATTTAAAAAATGGATTAAAACTTCTTGATGATCAGGTAGAATAGTTATACCCTGAATCGTAAAACCTTCCTCTACAAGAAATTGGGCTATTTCGGAACTGTTTGTATCTTGTGAATATCCTCTAGTTAATTCTGTTCCTGTGGAAACAATCCATAAATTAGCACTCATAAAATTCCACATAATTTTAAGAAAAAAATACCTCAATAGCTTTTTTTGTAAAAATCGTTTTTTTGTTATGATCTTCTATAATTTGTCTAAAAGCAAAAGAAAACTCTAAAATTAAATTATAAATTTTATTTATTTTTTCTAGCGAAAAGAGATTGGAATAATATTCTAAATCTTTTAAAATTTTTTTTTGAATGATAAAAGGCTTTTTGTGAATCTGAGTAATTTGTAATAATTCTTCTGAATTCATATTCATTTTTTTGCCGATAATATATTTACGTAATTCGTCAGTTTTATTTAATAAGTTTTTTAAAAGACTAAAATGGTTATCTTCGGGAGGATTAAATTTCTCTATTTCTACTAAAAAAGTTTGAATATCCTTCTTAAAGCAAGCATCGATAATCTTAAATACATCCCATCCTCCAATGGGGTAAAATACATTTCGAACTTCCTCATAACTAACGTAAAAGGTTTTTTGTAAATCTCTTTCTATGTTTCGATGTAAATTATAAATTGCAGTTCTTAAAATTGATTCTTTTGGTGGAAACAACATTTTGATTTCATTTAGTGCTTCTTCGGATAATATCAAATGATATTGTTTTGCTAGGTTTTGTAAAAAAAACTCTATTTGATTTTCGTATATAATTTTAGTTTCCAGATAAAGGATTTTATTGTCTTCGATTTGTATCAGTTGAAAAGGAAATGTATCTTCGTATTCTATGATAAGCCAGGTTTTTGGGGGAAGGCTTCTAATTTTGAACTTAAAATTTTTAAAAATCAATTTTCCCTGTCTAACTACATAAATTCTGTTTTGAGAAAATAAAGAAAAATTATAAATTTCATTTACAATTTGATTGAAATCCTCTACCTCTCCTGTTAAAGTAATCAATTCATAAGAGATATTTTTAAAGATTTTTTTTTCTATGTATTCTAAAATAAAATCTACTAAAGATACATCTTTGCCGTAAACAACTAAAATCAAACAATCTTCTTTTGGGTAATTTTCGATATATTTTTTTACTTCTTCTAGTGATTTTGCAAACATTTCAGTCAATAAAAAAATGATTATTATATCGATCAACTAGTATGTAAAGCTTGACAGATCTAGTAAGAATTCATAAAATCATCATTTCTGTTGTAAACAAGATAATTTTTTTAAGATGCTAAGATTTTACATAAAAAATAGAAGCTAATTTTTTTTAAATTTAATTTTTGGATGATTCAAAAATATTTTTTAAAGTTTAAAAAAAAATTGACTTTTTTTGTTTTAAAAAATATTAAGCTAATGAAAAAAATAATTTTTAGATTCATTTTATTTATTTCATTGATTCAGGTATACTCAGAAGATTTTATTAAGCAACAATTAGCACAACAATGGATATCAGGTAATTCCATAAATTTGGAGTTAGAAAGACAGAATTCCAGAAAAGAGGAACGGCTTAAATCTAATCCTTATGTCTTAAAACAATCTAGAAATGACGAAAAAACTTCTTCATCCTCTTTATGGGAGAACTTTTTAGAACTAGGACTTACACAACTTTCGAAAACAAAGAAAAAAAGCCCCGAAGATCTTAGTGCTATCATTAATAGTATCCGTATCGCTAATCAATTCCAGAATCAAGAAGTTACTCTAGCTTTCCAAGAAAGTGAAATTCCGGAGAAAAAACCGAAAAAGTCAATTTCTTATTCTATTTCTCCATCCAACTCAATTTTTTTTGTAAACTTTACTTATAAGTTTTATGACAACCAACTAGAATATAGAAGATATTACGATACAAAAGAAAATTTTACTTTAGATTCTTTTGTAACTGATTATAGAGAATCAAAAATCAAGCTGGGTGGTGGTCCTTTAGATTTTTTTAAAGATTCTTTCGAAGCAAGCTTTTATCTTTTTAGAATTGAATCAAAAGGAATCTACGAAGTACAGACAAGACAAATACCTCAAAGCGAAGTATTTTTAGCTAGACCCTCTACACTAAGTTATTTTTTTTACAACTATTTAAGACCTGGCTCTGTACCTTTATCCTATATATATGGAAATAATAAAGTAAATACTTCTGGGATTGGTTTTTACCTTGGGTCCAATATAAAATTTTGGAAAATCTTTAGTATTTACAATGTTTTAGATTTTACTATGTTTCGTATAAAAGCAACTTTATCTAATTTGTCTCCTTCTTATTCTTTTTACAATCAGACTGCACGTAAAATTGAGTACGTACCTCAGATTATTTATGTTACAAAAAATTTAGATTTTAATATGCTGTTTTATTACGAATTAGGTTTTAGTGTAACAGTAGGTAAGGTAGGTTTTAAATGGGGTGTATATTTCACTATGCCTTTGATCTTGGATATTGATCTAGAAAAACCAAAAGGCTATATTATTGCTTTAACCAATCCTATACAAATCAATTCTTTAGAAGAAGCTAAAATTTTTTACAAAGGAGATCTTAGCAATAAAACACAAAAGGTTTTTGATATATTTTTAGGGGGCATAACGTTCGGTGCAGTAAGTAAATTTTAAATAATGATTTTCTAGTAAGTGTTTTGAAAAATTTACAAAATTAATTTAAAAAATATTTTAAAAAACTTTTTTTAATATTATCTTCAAAAAATTTATAACTGGTTTTTTTATTATTAACAAAAATTGACAAAGAATTAAGTAAAAAAAAATAAAGCTTAATGTTATTTAATTCTATTTTATATTTTATTTTTTTCTTTATTGTTTTTTTTCTTTATTGGCTTTTCTATGGGGAGATTAGAAAATTTATTTTAATTATAAGCTCTATTGTTTTTTATGCATTTTGGGGGTTAAACGAAGAAGGAATTTTAGGAATTCGATGGAGTCTTCATTTTTTTAGTATTATTTTAATAAGTCATTATTTTAATGTGTTAATGTGGAAATTTCCAAAGAAAAAAAAAATGATTTTATATGTCTTGATTTTTCTTTTAATAGGAAATCTAGCTTTTTTTAAATATTCAAATTTTTTTAAAAAACTCGTTTTTGATTTGGGTATTTCGTATGATTTTTCTCAAAGAACAGGGGTCTTTTTACCTTTAGCCATTAGTTTTTATACTTTCCAGATATTAGCATATTCTGTAGATTTATATCGTGGAGTAATTAAAGAAAAAAGAAGTTTTGTTGATTATTTTTTATTCATTGTGTTTTTTCCTCAACTGATAGCTGGTCCTATTATGAGGCATTCAGATTTTTTTTATCAAGAACCTGTATTAGAAAAAAAGAAAGTATATGTTGGTAGTTGGTATATTCTACAAGGATTATTAAAAAAAGTATTAGTAGCAGATCCGATGGGTGAACTGATTTATCCCATATTTCATTCTCCCGAAACATTTTCTAATATAAGTATCATATTTGGTGGTGTAGGTTTTTCAATTCAAGTATATTGTGATTTTTCTGGATATACAGATCTTGCACGTGGTTCTGCTATGCTATTAGGTTATACAATACCAGAAAATTTTAGTGCACCTTTTTTTTCTCGTTCGGCTCGAGAGA
Source organism: uncultured bacterium (assembly GCA_937928085.1). Taxonomy (GTDB): domain Bacteria; phylum Spirochaetota; class Leptospiria; order Leptospirales; family Leptonemataceae; genus SKYB61. The sequence continues at coordinate 273,841 of CALFVU010000008.1, forward strand.
TGTGGCAAAGATGGCATATTACTTTAGCTACTTGGTTGAGAGATTATATCTATATTCCATTAGGTGGTAGTAAGTTTTCTCAATTTCGTACATATATAAACCAAATCATCACTTTTACAGTAGGTGGTTTTTGGCATGGAGCAGATTATACATATATCGCTTGGGGAAGTTTTTGGGGATTTTTGATTGCAATAGAAAGGTTTATAGAAAATACTTTGAAAATCAAAACTGTTCCGGAAAAAAATTTTATTTTAATCGTTCTTAAAGTTTTATTCATTTTTTATTTATTTTCTTTAGGAGCCTTAATGTTTCGAGCCAGTTCTATTTCTTTTCCCGAGAGAGAATATAGTTCTGTAGAAGTGATGTATCAGTTGCTTAAAGGTAGTTTTGTAAATGGAAAAGATAAACTTAAGGATGAATTTTTACAAAACAATGGCGATATTGTTTTTATCAATCAAACGATGGGAGAAGATTTTTTTAAATTGAATCGAATTACTTTTGAGGATACGTTTTTGATATTGGTTTTAATGACTTTGTTGTTTCATATTTTACAATACAATACAAATTTGATAGATAAGTATATAAGTCATCCTTTTGTTTTATTTTTGCTTGCGGGTTTCATTGGAGGAATTTTACTTCCCGTATTAGCAAAAACTGGTAATCAATTTATTTATTTTGTTTTTTGAAGATAATGAATGTAAAAAATTTGATTGTAATTACAATAGTTTTGATTTTTGGCTTTATTTTAATAATAACTTTTTTTAGGTTATATCCTTACTTGCTAAATGTGTTTTATTCTCATTATCTTAAAAAACAAGAAGTTGTAAAAGAAGATCATAAATTCCATTATTATCCCGTTGATGATCCGAAAGGAATTTTAATTTTTGTTTTAGATCGTAGAATGGATCACTTGGGGAACACAATGTTTTTAGAAACCAATCTGGGGATTCAATTAGCTAAACTTTCAATAAAAAAACAATACGTGCCTGTTTTCTATGATCGAATTGATGCAAATATTCCGCCAAATATATTTTTTTCAATAAGAAAACTTACAGATCAATGGATTGGAATGTATCATGTGATTTTTGAATGGAATCGAAATAATTTCCCTATTTCGATTTTTGCTTTTGGTGATGGTTGTAATGTAGTTTTAAGTTCTATTTTAGAAATCAAAAACATAAACGTAATAAATAAAATTTTTTTAGTGAATTGTGGTTATACAGATTCTCTTTTAAATTATTACGGACGATTGATTTCTTATTCTATGAAAATTTCTAAAGTAGAGGAGGATATTATTGTTCAAGCTAAAAAAGAATGGGAAGAATGGTATCAACAAAAAGAGTACCAAGTTTACACAGACGAAATGTGGCAAAACGAACAAAGCGAATTAATTAAAAATCAAATACATCCCGATCTGATAGCTTTTCGCAAAACTATAAAAAATTTTCAGAAAAATGAAAATCTTTCTTTTTTAAAAGAAGCTAAACAAATATTTTTTTATAAACAACTAAAAGATTTTTTAAAAAATAAAAACATTCAAGTTTTCCATTTTCTTTCGGAATTTGATGAAGAAATTCCAGAAGAAATCCTATTTGAAATTAAAAAAAAGTCATCTGATTTAAAAGAATATAATTTTCATTTTGCTGTTCTAAAAAACACTTCGCATCTTTTATACGAAATAGAAAAAAAATTAGATTCTCCATTGGAAGTTGCAATTTTTCGAAATCCTTTTGGAAAAATATTTTCACAAGATTTCATTAAAAAATTTTATGAAAATTTATAAATTTAATTTAATATTCTGCTTTTTTAAAATAATTTCCTGGTAGATCTCGAAAGGAGGAGGTTGTAATTGTTTTTTTTCTAAAATAAGTTGTCTTGCCCATCTTCTTTCTGCCATTTCGCATGTATCTTTTATGTTTCTTCCTGAAAATCCTTCGCTAATTTCTGCTAATTTTTTGATTTGTTCTATGGTTAAGTGTTTGATATATTTTGCAAAAATTTTTACTCTTTCCTCTTGATTTGGCATAGGAAAGCGAATAATTGTATCAAAGCGAGAAATCAAAGCATGATCTAAATCCTCTATGCGATTGGTTGCACCTATAGTCAAAGTTTTTTTACTATTTTCGAAACCATCAATTTTTCTTAAGAGTACAGAAAGGATTCTTCGAGTGGCTTCTAACATTCCCTCTTCGCGAGATCCTGCTAACGAATCAATTTCGTCTAAAAATAAAATGACTTTATCAAAGTTATCTGCTAAATCAAAAATTTCTGATAAGTTTTTTGCTGACTCACCATAATATTTACTTAAGATATTTTCGATAGGAATATAAAGCATAGGAATTTTTGATTCAGATGCAATAATACGAGCCATAGATGTTTTCCCTACCCCTGGAGGACCTTCGAATAAGATCGCAGAAGGATAATTAGTCGTTTTTTCTCCTCTTGCTAATTCACTTACTTTTAAAAAAATTTCAGGATGTAATAAAGGTAAAATGATCGTTTCTTGCACTTCCACTTTGATTTCTTCGTATCCTCCAAGATTATCCCATGTTTCTTCGATAGGATGGATTCGTTTTTTGTCTTCTGGATGTTGAATTAGTAAAGGATGCGCATAAATACTAACACCAAGTTGATTAAGTCTTTCTAAAAAATTAAAATTCTTTTTTTTATTAAAAAAATATTTTACTAATTCTATAATGATTTGAACTTCTTCTTGAAGTAAGTTCTCATTTTTAGTGATTTCTACTCTGGGGGTTCCAAGGTTAATAAATTTAAATTTAATTCCAGAAAGAAAATTTTTTGTATCGTAAAGGTTGGGACCTAATGATTGAACAATCACATAGTTTGAATCCATTGTATGGATTCGTATATTTTCTAAAAATTGTTTTAATAATACAATTGCATCATAGATAGTTTCTTTTGATAAAAATTCTGGATAAAAAAGAATTTTAAATTCTCCTTTTTCGAGAGTAATATTTGGAATTTCGATTGTATCCTTAAAAAATTTTTCTAATTCTTGTTCAATTTGGTTTCTTGCTGTAATATAATCGATTTGCATTTTTATAAGATACCTTTTTTATGAAATTAAATTACAATCAAGTTCATTTATATATGATTTGACTTAAATTTAAGAAGAAAATTTGTGTATTCTTGTGCCAAAAAAGTGGAAGCCGATATTTGAAAAATCAAAATATGCTCGATTATATGTAATTTGTGCATATAATTCAGAAAATCAAACTTTTATAGAAAAAGTAAAAAAAAAATTGATCGGCTTTTTTGATAAAATTGATTTTGAAATTCATTTTCCTTCATTACTGCCCGTTCCATCTTTGTATTTTGCTGGAAAAGAATATACGATATATCATTTAATAAGCTTTGAAAGGCTAATTCACAGAGAAGAATTAGTTGATGTAAGAATAAAAACTTTGCATATAGAAATCAAAACTCAAGCGAATGGTTCTCCTTTAGTAGAGCTGGATCCGGGTTATGTTACGGAACAACAAGTGGTTCGATCTTCTTTAATCGAAGAAAGTCATAAAATTTATTTATATAAAAAAATTTTTGCTGAAACACTTTATTATTACGAAAAAGGAAGCTACAAACCTTTGATTCATACACCTAAATTTTTTCGAAGTCCGGATATCATCACTACTTTTAATGATTTAAGACTGATTTATGTTACGAGTTAGTATTTGGATTCTTCTTTTTGTTTCTTGTCTGCCATATATAGAATTATGCGATGATTATGACTATAAAACTTTTGAATGTAAAGTTCATAGTCCTCAAATCGATTTTAATCGACAATTTAACTTAAAAAATTCTTTAAAAGAAATTGGTTATGATTTATACTTTCATAAAAAAATTACATATGGGGTTAAAATTACAAATTACCTTGAAAATTGGGAAGATTGGAATTGCTATTTTAGCTTACAGAAAAAACATTATATAGATGCATATTTACTTTTAGAGGGCAAAAGAATTATTGACTCTTCTTTATGGTGCTTTGACTATTTAGGCAGTTTGGTTTTAGAATTTTATAAAATTAATCATTTACAAGAGGAAAAATTAGATTCGAATTTTCTCAACTACGAGTTTCTAATCTTAATTTATAGAAAAAATGAGTTACAAAAAACTTTAAAAAGAAATATAAAATTAAAAAATCTTTATTGAAATTTTAGAAAACAAAATTATATTGTGAACTTATGATGCCAGAAGAGGACATATTCGAAGTCAAAATTTCTGATATTTCTGTAACTACTGTGGGTTTTGCTTTAATTTTAAAACCCGCTCATTTTAGTTCAAAAGAAGTTGTGCCCATTTTTATTGGTCCTTTAGAAGCTTATTCCATTTCAAATGAACTTCAAAAAATTAAAAATCCAAGACCCAATACCCATGATTTAATGATTTCCATTCTAAATCAATTAGGAGCAAGAATCTTAAGGGTGATCATTAATGATCTTGTAGGGAATATCTTTTATGCTACTTTGGTGATACAATTCGAAGATCGAATTTTAGAGATTGATGCCAGACCTTCAGATTCTGTAGCTTTGGCAATTCGAGTAGGTTGTCCAGTATTTATGAATAAAAAAGTATTTCGAGAGAGTGCAGTTATTATTTCTTCAGGTGAGGAAGAACAACCTGTAGTAGAAGAAAATCCTTTAAAACAAAAATCAAATTTGGAAATTTTGCAAGAAAGATTGCAAAAAGCAATAGAAGAAGAAAACTACGAAGAAGCTGCACGAATAAGAGATGAAATTAAACAATTAAAACAAAAAGATAATTAAATTTTTTATAAAAAAAAATTGTAATGGATATAATCCTTTCGAGATAATAATTTATCATTCTTAAACAACTCCATTTTCTACGATAAGTATCAATGGAACTGTTGAAGACAATTTTTTTTGTAACTTTAGCAACACATGATGGTAATTTTGGAGGCGATACAACTGTTTCGGGTTCTAATTCTATAAAAAAAGCATATGATTTCTGTATGAAGCATAAACCATCAATTTTAACTGGAACTTATAAGGCTCTTTTAGTAGATAATTCTAATCGTAAACCACTTTCTTCGGAAATCGATTGAGTTCTGAAATCAAACAAATTTTATTTTTATACTATATAGATGATGTTTTTACCGATTCTAACAAACGCTTTATTTTTGGTAATTTTTATTCTTATGGGCTTCGTATTTCAACAAGTTATTGGACGGGATTCAACTTATAGTTGGAATGTTAATTTGAATACGTGTTTGGGTTGGAATAGAAATTTGCTTTTTTTGTCAGGTTGGAACTGGTGGATCTAATCATTCTTCTAGTATAGATTCTAGGTCTATAAGGTGTAATACAAAAAAACGGCTTTTAAGTATTAAGCAGTAAAAATAATGTTTTTTCAGAAATAGTTGACTGTAGAATTTACATAGTTATTTTGATATTAGGAGTTTTTCTTGAATATAAAAGTGATTCATTTGATTCGTAAATTGGAACGAATCGAAAGAGATATAGAAGAAATACAAAATCTTCTTTCTACATTACAAATGGATAGAGAATATAGTCAAAAACTTAAAGATTCTTTAATAGAAGAGTATCATAGACTGAAAGATTTAAAAAATGAAATTCTAAAACAAGTAATCCACATTCCTCATGATTACAAAGAATATTTACAGAGTTTATTCCCTGAGTTAAAGGAAGAAACATACGAAGATAGAGATATCAGTATTACTAAAAAGTTTTCTTCTTCTGTAGAATTTTTAGAACAAAGAAATGTTTCTAATTTAGAAAAAAAAGAAGTACGAATTGAAATTCAAGATGAAAAAAAATCTGGAAAAGAAAATTACCAAAAAAAAGATAGTATAAAAAAAATTTATGAAAAACAAGAAAAACCAAAACATTCCCCTTTTTTATTTCGATTCCAATAAAACTTACACAGGAGAATTTAATGAAAACTTATAAAATCATTTTTCTTTTTTTTTTACTAGTCTTTGCAAGCTGTTCAAAAAAAGAAGAAATTTTAGTTGAGATCAAAAATAATGAACGAATTGAAACAATCAAGCGAAAAGACTTACAATTTGTTGCCCACTTAAACCAATTAGAAACTAAACAATTATCTATTGCCGTACAATCTCAGATTTTAGAAGAATTGGCTTTTCTTACTGTAGGAGAATTAGAACAAAAATCTAATGAAAATATTTATGATCAAAAAGAAATTAAAAAAAATTTATTTTTTTCTGATAAGAAAGCATTTTTAAATGCAATTAATTTTGTTATTCAAAAAAAATTTTCTGATTATACATATCATTTTATTACTTTTCGACTTTTATTTTTAAAAAAAAATCAAGATTTTAATCGAGAAGAAGAAGCAAATGCTATATTGAATGAATTGAATGCTACAACAAAAGAAGAAGAATTAGAAAAAATATTTTTTGAAAAAAATGAAAATATTCGATATAAAATTTTAGCAGGTTATGTTGAACCTTTTTGTTATAATTGCGGTCAAAATCCGATTCAAAATTTAATAGAACCATTACTTAACGAAAAAGAAAACAAATTTATATTAGTATCGGATCCTAATGGTTATTGGATTTTGAAAAAATTGGATCAAAAACAAATCAAAGAATCTAAAATATCAAGTTTATACGAAGACTATTATAAAAAAACTCAATTTATAGCAAGGAAGTTTTTTAATAATCAAAATTTAACAAAAGATTTTACAGAAACAGACTTAAAAAATCTAAAACAACAAATACTTATCGAAAACTCAAAAATCAATGAAATTTCAAAAGAACATGCAAATCATCAAATCAAGATTTTAAAGAAATCAAGTTTTAATATTCATTTACAAGAATTGCAAAAAAAACAAAATTTTAGCATAGAAGAAGAAACATTAAAAAAACTAAATGAAAACCCCTTAAACCAATGGAATCCTGATGATGTTTTATTTCAATTGAATCAAAAAACGTATCGAATTTCTGATTTTTATCAACAAATCCAGCAAGCTGGTTTGCAACTTGATGATTTCTCTAAAGAAGAACTTTTAAATTTAATTTTTCAAGTTTTCATAAACTACGAAATTCTTAAAACATCACCTTATGCAAAAGAAGCAGAAGAAGAAGCTAAAGTATTTTTAGATTTGATTCAAAAACAAGTTTATACAAATTTTTATATAAGGTTACAGATGGCAAATCTTGATGTTTCTGAAGACGAAATTACAAAATATTATGAACTAAGAAAAAACAATGAATTTAAAGTAAATCAAAGAATTCTCCCTTTAAATGAAGTTTACAATAGAATTCAACAAACTCTTTTGTTAGAAAAAAGACAAAAAAAGGTGGTTGAAGTAAAAGATCGACTTTTTAAAAAATATCAAGTTAAAATATATAAAGAGAGGCTTAAAGAAGGTAGTATTTAATGGCTATATCTCTTGAAGAATGGATTGAAAAAATTCAAATACTTGATAGCCAAAAAGATTTTCTTGTTATTTACAAACCCGAAGGATTAGCCTTTTATGAAGACGGAAACAAATTCGATTTATTAAAAATTATTCGCTTTATGGAAAAACAAAATTTAATTCCAGAGGGGGAGAGAATATTTCCGGTACATCGATTAGATAAAATCACTTCTGGAATTTTAATTTTTGCAAGAGGAAGAAAAGCCAGTAGTATTTTGGGAAATTTATTCAGATTTCATAAAGTAGACAAAATTTATTTAGCTTTATCTTATAAAAAACCAAAGAAAAAGCAAGGGGTAATTGTTGGGGGAATCGAAAAATACAGGAATGGTAAATGGAAATTAAATTATTCTACACAAAACTTGACAATTACTATGTTTAAGTCTTATCCTTTAATCACTGAGGAACCAAACTATTTTAGGGTTTTTTTACTAAAACCAATTACTGGTAAAACTCACCAAGTACGAGTTGTAATGAAAAGTTTGGGTTCGCCTATCATTGGTGATCCTTTATACTCCAAAGTGAGTTTAGCCAAGTTAGAAGATCGAACTTATTTGCATTCGTATGGTATACGATTTGAATATAATCAAAAACAATATGAATATATCATTCCACCTAAATCTGGAAACTATTTTTTATCAAAAGATTTAAAATTTTTTTTACAACAGCTTGGAAATCCTTTTCAACTACCATGGAAATACAAATTGCCCAAACTAGAAACCGATAGATTTAAAAAGATTTAAAAATTTTTTTTTAATTTTTAAGAATTCTCACTTAAATAAAAAAAAACTTGAAATAATTTTTATTATTTTTAATTTAGTAATACTTTTTATGAAAAAGTATTACTATAAAGTTTTTTTACTATTTATTGGTATTGCTCCTATTGTGGGTCACGATTTATGGATAGAAAAAAATCAAGATCACTTTGAACTAAAGTATGGTCATCTTTATTCTCATTCTCTTTCTGACTCTAGTCCTAGATATTTAGAATATAAAAAAGATAATGTAAAGAAAATTCAATGTATAAAAAATAATCTCATAGAGAAAGTTCAGATTAACAAAGTTCCCGTTTTATTGCCTGAGTGTGATATTTTTTTTATAGAATTTAGTACGGGTTTTTGGGTTCAAACTATTGAAGGGTTAAAAAATGAACATCCAGAAAATGTAAAAGCTTCTATAGTAAATGCTTGGGAGTCCATAGAATATCTTAAGCAAATTCACAATTGGAAAGATAATTATCATCAAATTCAGAATAATGGTTTAGAAATTGTTCCTTTAGAAAATCCATTTTTAAAAAAAATAGGAGATAAATTAAAGATTCAAGTTTTTTATAACAATACACCTGTTTCTGAAATCCCCGTTGCTTATGGAGAAGATGTTAGAGGAGTAACCAATCAAGAAGGAAAATTTAGTATACGGTTACATAAAGGGGGATATCAAATTATAAGGACAACTTTGACCATAAAAACGAATGATCCAAAGGTAAAGCAAATTCTTACAAGTACTTTAATTTTTAAATTATAGAAAAAGGAGGATGAATATGAAGCTTTTTACGTTAGTTTTATTTTTATTAGTTCCCTCGTTTCTTTTTAATCATGAAGTTCTCGTAAAAACTTCGAATGTAGAAGCAAAGCTTGTGCAAATCCATTTTGGAGATGGTTCTTATTATGCTTTTGAAAAATGTGAAATTTTATTTTTTGAAAATGGTGAATTCAAACCTTTTCAAATTGTGTATACAAATTCTTATGGGGAATTTGTTTTTATTCCAAAAAATTCGGGAAAGTATAAAATACAATGTTTTCGTGCTGATGGACATGGAGTAAATCAGGAAATTGATGTTACTGATATTCAATCTCCAATTCGTCCAAGCACTGTAGATTGGAATTATTACTTAAAATATATGTTAGGTTTTTTTATTATTCTTTTTTTGTTTTTTTTCTTAGCTAAGTTTAAGAAAAAAGAAAGTTTTTTAATTACATTACTTCTTGTCTTTTTTACACTTAAGGTTTATGGTCATCATGGGATTGCGTCATTGGGCAGTGTAGGAATTAAAGGTCCCGGAGCTGCAATAGAAACTTCTACACAAGGAGTGTTGCCAAAAGACAACTGGCTTTTTTTGATGAAACTAGATTCAGTTCAGTTTAAAACCTTTACACCAGAAAGAGACGAAGAGATCACAGAAAATCAATTCTATATGTTTGGGATTGGTTATGGCCTTACTTCTTATTTAAGTTTGTATTTTTTTCTTCCTTATAACCAAAAAACAATGGAAAATCAAAGCTATAACACAAGTGGTTTTGCAGATCTTAATTTATATTTTGTATTAGGTTTTAAATATGACGAAAAATTTTATCTTAATCCAATACAAGAAAGCTTAGATGATTTACAAGATTATCATTTCTCTATTTATTTTGGCAGCACAATTCCTACAGGTTTACCCAATATAAAAGACAAACAAGGAGAAATCGATCCTGGAATGTCTCTAGGGTTTGGAAAGCCAGCTTTTACTTTAGGAGGTACTATTTCTAAATTTTATGAATCCTTAACGTGGAATTTAGACTTATCATATTTAAAATTTCAAAATTATACTTATTCAAATGGAAAAAATGCAAAATTTGGTGATGAAATTCGTAGCAATCTTGCTATAATTTATCGTTTATATTATAATGCACAAACTCAATTTCGTTTTGATATCTTTTCAGAATTCAATTTTTTAAGAATACTACCCGATAAAGAAAAAGGAATTACGAATAATCAAAAAATTATATATTTAGCATCTCAAAGTAATTTTTTATTAAATGATGAACTTCTTAACGAAAGTTTAGTGTTATCAACAATTCCACCTTGGGAATATGAAGCCACTATAGAAAATTTGATCACAAATGGATCTGTTCCTTCTTCTAATCTGTTAGATATTTTAATTTCTAATTATGGAATCATAACGGAGCCATCTGGGGGTGATATCCTATATCTAACTCCGGGTTTTCGAATCTATTATAAAAATATGAGTGTTGCTATAGGTTTAAAACTTCCTATATATTCTGTTTTCAATAAGATAGATTTAAATATACCATTAGCTCTCGAAACTATCAAATCTATTTTAGAAACAACACAGCCAAATTATGCGAATGTTTTATGGAATTATAAAGTCTTAGAAGAAAATCTATATCAGGGTTCAGAAGGAAAAGAACGATACAGATTCCTTTTAAGTTTATCTTTTTTATTCTGAAAGACTATGCATATACCCGATGGATTCTTATCTCCGGAAACTTATATTACCCTCTATTCTATAAATGCACCCTTATGGGTGCTTTCTTTTAAAAATCTTAAAATACAAAAAAAAGACTTACCATTTATGGCAACTTTATCGGGCTTTGCTTATCTTATCACTTCGATACAATTCCCTTTACCAGGAGGTACTTCTGTACATTTAACGGGATTAGTGATCTTGACAAAAATTTTAGGATTGTGGAAGACTTATTTCATTTATTCTATCATTTTTTTAATACAATCGATAATTTTAGGATTGGGAGGTATTACCGGGTTTCCCCTTTTATCATTAGGCATGGGATGGTTGGCTCCATTATTTATTAGTGTTTTAGATCAATATTTATCCATTCATAGAAAAATCAAAATAATGATTTTGAATTTAGGTGGTATTTTAATCTCGATTTTGTTTATAAGTTTTGTTTTAGGTCTTCAACCGCTTCTTTGGAATTTAGATGGTAAACCTCTGTTTTTCCCTTTTTCTTGGAATGTTGTTTTTCCTGCTATGTTAATCGGTCATATCCCGGTTATAATCATTGAAAGTATAGTTTCTATAATTTTTTTTGATTACTATGAAAAACATTATAAAAATCAATGAAAGTCAAACTATTTTTTTATTATACTTAATTATTATATTTTTTTTTACCTACATAAATGATATTATATTTTTTTTGTATAATTTTTTTGTAATATTTATATATAAAATTATTTACAGACAAAAACTATTAACTAGAAGTGCTCAAAATGTTATTTTTTTTTCAATTTTTTTAAGTTCTGTATATATAATATTCAAATTTTTTCTTACTAAAAACTTAGAAATTGAGTATTTTTTTTTATTTAATCTTAGGGTAATTTGTATATACTTATTTACAAATTTGATTTTTAGTTCTATCTCTATTTTTAAAGTCTTTGAATTTTCACAAAATGTTATTGTTTTTCTTACTTTAGTGTTTAATATCATTATATCGTACCAGCGATTCTACATGGAATATTTTGATGTTTTAAAAAGTAAAGGTTTTTTAATTATAGATTTAAAACAAAAAATTAAATTTTTAAGTTATCTGATCTTTTTATTTTTTTTAAAATTAGAAGAAGATTGGAGAGAAATTAGTCATATTATGGAATCAAGAGGTTTTTATTTTCATGAAGAATAATATCGTAAATTTTAAAAATATCTTTTTTAGTTATAATAGACAAAATCAGATTTTTAATCATTTGAATCTTTCTATTCTTAAAAATAAAAAAATAGCAATTATGGGAATTAATGGTTCTGGAAAGACTACATTTCTAAAAATTCTAAATGGTTTACTATTTCCTGAAAAAGGTAGTTACACTTTTTTAAATAAAACAATTACTAAAAATCATTTAAAAAATAAAGAGTTCCACTTGTGGTTTAGAAAAAATTGTGTTATGTTATTTCAGAATTCAGATTTTATGTTTTTTCATTCATTAGTTTATGATGATTTAGCTTTTTCTTTAAGAATTCAAGGATATCTAGAAAATGAAATTAAAGATAAAATTGATTATTATTCTAATTTATTTGGCATTAGAAATCATTTACAGGCAAATCCCATTTCATTAAGTGGCGGAGAAAGAAAAAAAATAGCTTTAGCTATGATGTTTATTCTGGAACCCGAGTTAATACTTTTAGATGAGCCTTTCAATCACTTAGATCCCATTTATATTGGACATTTAATAGATATTTTGAATTCTTTTCCTAATACGATTCTTTTTACTTCTCATAATTTTGAGCTTACTATGGAAGTCACAAAAGAAGTTTTGATTTTACATCCAAAAGAACAAATTTTATTTTATGGTAATCTGGATGATTTTTTTTCTAATCAAGAATTAATAGAAAAGTCTGAGCTTTATCATAGTCATTATCATAAGCATAGGAATGTTTTCCATAAACACAAGCATATTCATAATTGGAGATTTTAATCTTCTTGATAAAAAAGAATTTTTCTCAATCTTTTGTCGTATAATGCCCAAACTTTACGAATCACTGCTTGATTCATATTTCCATTTGAAGGAATAATTGTTCCAATTCCAGTAATTCTATAAATCTCTCCTTCTGTTTTTAACATACCCGTAAAACTTCCTCCTTTACCAACTAATTCTTCGTATAAGGTTACTCCAGATGGAGTTTGTACTTGTAAAGAAGGTAAATTTTCTAGCATTCTTAAATCTTTTATATATCCCCCTTCTTGATTTCTTAGTTTAAAAATTTCTAATACCGCTCGTTGTGTCATTGAATCTGAAAGACTCATCAATACATGATATCTAGCTGCGTTGATATTAATTTTCATAGAATCTGCATCAGAGGGAACATAAGCAGTTATATGATTTGCTAAAATCCAATCATCTTTAGTTATTAAATTTTTTTCCTCCTCTGTTAAAAAAGCTAATTCTTTTTGCCTTTCCTCCCATCCTTCGGGGGCTCGACTATAATAAATCATATCTGGTGTAAATCCTTTTATAAATAAAACCTCAGGTAAGGAAAACAAATAATAATTTTTAATTTTTAGTGGAGGGATTAAAGATTCATAATAGTTTTTTTCTGCTCCATTTCCTTCTTGGTTTTCATTTTGATCAATCCAGTCAATTAATGTATCTACATTATCAAGGGGGATTTTAAAAATTGTAAAAAGTCGTAAAAAAATATTTCGATAAGTTTCATCGGGTTTATCATCAATTTTTCTTACAAGGTAATTTAGATTTAGCTTTCCATCTTCTGGTTGAATACTATATCGTATATAGCATTTAGGTTTACAGTCCTCGCCAACTTCGATATCAGGGGGATTTAATGCAAGACCTGTTTGGAATAAAAACTCTTCAGGTATTGTTTGGATTGCTGAAAGTCCAGCCTGAAATCCAGATAATGCCAATAAATAAGCTCTGTATCCTTCTGTTGTGGTTCGAGAAATAGCATATTCTTCTTGTATATCATTCCACAATTTTAAAGCAACTATTAAAGAAGCTGAACCCATGGCGAATACGAGTAAAATAATTGCTGATCCTTTTTTTATTCTAGTTTGTTTGAGCTTCACGAAATAATGATTTGTTTTTATGTTTTAAAATCAAGTTAAAATTTCATTTTTTTAATGTAGTTTATTAAAAAGAGTTGTAGAATTACCCCACTAAAAAATTGAGAGATCATGCCTTATAAAATAAAAAATATTGAACTTAAAACAAATAATTTTAAAGAAAATTTTCATTATGCTTTAAAACATTTTGATTATTTACTTGTACCTGTTACTTCGAAAAAAAATCAAGATAAAAAAGAAATTTATGAAACTAAAATTTTAAAAGAACTACATCATCAATTTTCTATTCTGGATTTATTTAAAAAAGAAGATTTTTTTGGAGAAAAGGAATCGAATTTTATATATTATCGTCTAGATGTCTCTAATATAATTTTTTTTGGTGTAGAAGAATTCGATACAAAATCAAACATAGAATTGTCTTTTTCTAAATCCCTTTTAAATGCTTTAAAACTAATCAAAAAAAAACATATCAAAAATATTGGTATAGAAATAGATTCTTATGTAGAAATTTATCAAAAACCTAATCTAAAATCTTTACTAATAAATCTTTTAATTTCTTTTCAGGATTTTACGTATCATAGTTTAGAAGCAAAAGAAATACAAAAAGAAATAGAAAACTTATGGATTTTAACTCAACAAGACTTACCCAACGAAATTTTAAATTTTGGTAAATTTATTTTAGATGCTCGAAGTTCTACGATGGATTTAGTCAACATTCCGGCTAATCTAAAAACTACCCTTACCTTGGTAGAGAAAGCAAAAAATTTACAAAACATAGGTTTACAAGTTTCTGTTGTTGATGATGTAGAATGGATTCGAAAATATATGCCTTGTTTTTATATAGTTGCTAAAGGTTCTTTACTTTCAGATCCACCAAAATGGATTAAAGTTCAATATGTTCCAAAAACAGAAATCAAACATAAAATAGCTCTTATAGGAAAAAGTATTATTTTTGATACAGGAGGATATCAGGTTAAACCAGATTCGTATATGAATACTATGAAAGCCGATATGACGGGAGGTGCAACTGTTCTATCAATTATCGAGCAAGTGAAAAAAATGAATCTGCCTTATTTGAAAATTTCCGCTTATTGTGCTGTTACACCAAATAAAATTGATTCCGAAGCTATGCTACCCGATTCCATAGTAGAATCTACCTCTGGCAAGAAAATCGAAATTCGTCATACAGATGCGGAAGGTAGACTAACTTTAATCGATGCGCTTGCTATGGCAGAGAAAGACGAAAATGATATTTTTATCGTTGTAGCGACCTTAACCGGTTCAGCAGCAAGAGCTGTGGGTCCGAGAATCGCTTTAATGTCTACTCAGAAATCGATTCGAGATAGATTCGAAAAAGACTGCGAAGAAGTTTCTGAATTAGTTCAGTCATTAGAAGTAGATGAAGAAGACTACCAAGATATTAAAAGCAAATTAGATGGAGCAGATATAACTAATACAGGTTCAGAAAAATATAGAGGTGCTCAAACTGCAGCAGCATTTATTTTTAGTGGATTAAAAGATTTAAAAAAACCTGTTCTTCATCTCGATATTGCAGGAGGAGATATGAATAAAGACGAAAAAGCAACAGGGATTTCTGTAAAAGGAATTATGAATTTTTTGTGGAATCTTTCTAAACTTTAATGCAAAATATTGGTTCAAACTTATAAAACTAATCAACAATACTTACACAAAATTTGTAAATTATAAAAAAATTTACATCTATGAAGAAAATATTAAAAAATAGTTGCCAGTATTAGCAACATAAATTTTTTGATAGTATCACTTAGTGCGCCACAGTTCAAAAAGGTGCTAATATTTTTCGCATGAACACTCTTCCTTTCCCCCAGCATCCCCCCTGGGGGTTTTTTTTATTCTACAAAAGATTGAATAAAAGGTTTTAATAATAAATATTCTTTATTTGCAGGATATTTTAGTGACATTTCTTTATAAATTCTATTTAATTTTTCTTTAATAGGTAAATTTTGATTATCAAAGAAAATGTTTACAAAATTTAAGAAAAGAAATGGAGAATTAAGTTTAAAGTAAACAATTCCAGACTTAATTTTTGGATTTATATTCCAGTTTTCTTGATCCAAAAATGGTTTTTCAAACTGCTTTTTATGAATCGTTAGAAGTACGATACTATTTGGTAGTTCTTTTTGTGTAATATAAATTACTTTATTCTGATTTGATGAAATATTTTTTAAATCTATTAAGATACGTAAATGGGATTTGAATTGATTATCAAAATGGATTTCCTCAAAATCCTGTAACTGTAATCTATAGTTTTGTGATATGTAAAACTCGTTTTTTTTCATTTCAAACGTAGTGGGATCTAAAACGAAAAACGAATGGGTTTTATATAATATGGGATGGTATTTGTGAATTCCGCTTAACCAGTAATAGCGAATTTTATCTTTTGTATTGTCTTCTGTTATATATAGCTTTGAATAAAAATCTGATAATTCTTCTAGATCAACTGATATTGTATTAAAATAATGTGATTCGTAGAAAAATCGGTTTAAAGTTTTTTTTAGTTTTTGAGAAGATAAAGAAGACTCAGTGCATAAGGACCGAATATCGCAAATATAAAATTTTGAATTTAAGTCAATGATATTAATCCAGAGTTCATCGGGTTTAAGAAAATTTTGCAATTCTTTTCTCTTATTTTGAATATTTTTGTAACGATTTTCTCTATAAAAAGCAAAATTTTGAAAGTTTTCGTAATCTTTTTCATTAATCAATCTATTTAGAATGATATCGTATACTTGAACTTGGTATTCATCTGGTATGATCCTCCAATTTATATTTCTAAAAATTTGAATTACATCATCTCTAGGAACATTTAAAATTTGTAAAAGATAAGAAACAAAATCCGAAAAGTTTTTTTTATAAGCAGCAAGCTCCAAAATTAATGAATCACTAATTTTGTAATTTAAAGCTCTTAAGATACTTAAAGAAAAAAATATATCCTGAATATAAAATTCTGATTCTTTTAATTTTAAAATACATTTGTAATAATTTGAAAAATTTTTGTAGAATTCAAAAGCAGTACTGTAGTCCTGATCTATTACATAGGTTTTGATAACCATTGAAAGATAAATATTACCTTTTATGCAAGAAGTGTTATAAAAGTCTTTAAGAAGATAAAGTAAATTCTTTTTAGCAATTAAATAAGAATCATAAGGAATGGAATCTAGTAAAAATCTAAAAAGAATTTTTTTTTCAAAATCATTAAGTTTAGAACAATCAATTCTATCACAATCTATATTCTCTAACATAAAAGAAGAATTTTCATATTTTTCTTTAAGAACTTGATATAAAGTAATTTTAGGTCTGGAGTTTAAAATTTCATTTTGATTTTTGATTTTGTTAATTATTAAGTCAAAGTTTTTAGAGATAACAAAAAGAAAATCTTCGTCTTGTATGTTTTGTAAATTTAGTTTTTGAATTTTATTCAAAAAATATAAACTAATTTGATTTTTCGAAAAAGTTTGAGTATATAATTTTGCTTTTGTTAGAAGTTCATTAGATAGATAATAAGCACTATGATGATACAGAGATTCTGCAATAATTTCAGTTAAGTAAGTTTCGTATTGATTGTTGTAAATGATGGTTTCTATTTTTTTAAAATCAGGTTGTTGTTTTTTTAGTTCATTTAAAACAAAAATTGTATTCTCTAAATATGTAGTAGAAATTGTGGGTAAGTCTTTTTTGTAAAGTTCAATTATTTTAGTTAAATTCAAATTATTGTTTGTTTTTAAAATTGAGTAGATTATTTCTTTATAATAAAGGATTAAATCTTTTTTAGTTGCTTTTTGTTTAATTTGTTTGTAAAATTGATCTAATATCAATTCTATTTCTGGATTTGCACTTAGAATCAAACAACTTAAAATGTAAATTAAAGTGGTGTTTTCTTGAGATATTGTATAAGATCTTAAGAAATATTTAAGCCCTAATTTTGGATTTTTATGATAAATTTTTAGTCCTTTTTCGAAAAACTCTTGAGAGTATTCTTTTAAATCTTTTGTTAATTCATTTTTCGAGATAGGTAATACTCCCCAGATATAATCATTATGATCTTCAAAAGTAAGAATACCAAAATGACTGTATACATCATACAAGATCCAGATTGTATCATATGAATCGGGACTATCTTTTTCTTTTATTAGTTTTACTTTAGAGTAAATTGGAGGTTCAAAAAAGTATTGTCCAATACCATTTTCTCGATTCGAAAGAATTAAGGGTAGTGAAAGTATTTTTTGATTTTTTATCAACCATTTTTCTACAATAGGATCTATATCGAAATTCCAATAATGTTTATCTTGAACCTTAATTAATTTTCTTTTTGTATCTATAAAAACAGGTATGGAATTAGTAATACTATTTCGCAAAACTACATACTGAGTTTTAAAGTAAGTGATTACTTCTTTTAGGTTAAATTTATAAATATTTTCATCTGGAATAATTACTAATTCTTTGCTTTTAAACGTGTAACTAATTAAATTCTTATCAAAATTACAACTACGGATTTCTTTATTATATACAGAAATACAATAAATTTTATTTTGATGTGAAAATAAATATAAAAATTCAATTTCTGGATTTACTTTATTAAAGTAGTGAATATCAAAATATAAATAATCTTTGAAATTCAAAAAATACTTTGCTAATTCTTGTTTAAGTTGATCAATCTTAAATGTTAATTTTTGAATTTGCTCTTTTTCTAATTTCGTACTTTTTTTTTCGAAACGTTTTTGGATTTCTTTTTGTTTTAGTTGTTTTATCAGTTCTATGTTTGATTCTAATTCAGAAATCGTTTTATTAACTAATTCATTTTTTGGAAAGATAGGAATTAAAAAGAAAATCTTATGAAGTATAAAAAATCTATATTTTTCTTTAATATCAATTGCCATTTTATATTGTTTTTCTTCTATAAGAGAAATAATATATCGATGAACAAAATCTTTATAAGAAAAAATATCTTCTATAAAAATTAATGAGAACTCTAACTTATCAAAAGCCTTCTTATAATAAAAAGAAGCCTCTTTAAATTCTTGTCTAAAAAAATGATAATCTCCTCTAATTTTATATAATTCAATATATTCTTTAAAGAGCTCATAATCTATAATTTCTTGATATAATGTTTCCCATTCTTTTATAAAAGTATTATACAAGGGATGATTGGAAAATAAGAAGATAGTTTTTAAATAGTTTAGATAAACTCTAAAATAAGATACATCGACTATTTTTTCTTCTTTGTATATATTGATTAGCTTTTTAAATTTTTCTTGTATTGTTTCTACTGAACTTTTATTTTCGAAATTAAAAAGGGTTATGTAAAGACTCATGATTGCATCAATTGCATAAAATTCTTTTAATTCACTTTCTACTATTTTATTTAAAATCTCTAAATCAGTTTTTTGGAATTTGTAATTGGGGTTCTCTGTAGTTTTTATTTTTATATATTCATCTTTTCTAAGTTTGAAATAGTTCAGCTTAAATTCATATAATTCTTTATAAAATTTTGAAAGTTTCTTTAATAAATTTATATCAATTTCTTTATGATCAGAATTTAATTTTTTTTCAATTTCATAAAAAAGAACTACAAAAATATTTTTAAAATTACTATAATAATCTTTTGTAAAGTTATTCTTAAGTGCAAATTGATAAGCTAAATCAAAATGTTTTATAGATTCTTCGAAATTGTCTAAATAAAAATAAATAGTTCCTTCTTGATTTAATAAACTAACATATGATTCTTTTCCTAAAAAAACATCTAAATCTTTTTTTTCTATAACTTTCTTTTTTTCTTTTATGATTTCCAGTGTATTTATATAATCATTTTGTTTTTTATATAGATTTTGCAAAATACCTAAAGAAATATTATAACTTCGTAAGCTAGAAATCTCATCCGGAATCCTACTATTTCCAAATATCGCGAAATCTTCATTAAAATTAATAAATAATCCTAAAAATCTACCTCCTACTGTTTGTGGTAAAAATTTATCATCATTTCGATTTAATCCTAAATTTTCCGCTTCTTTAAGTGCTAAAGTTGCATAATGAAGTGCATTTTTATAGTCTTTAATATTCAGAAAATTAAGAGCTAAAGTATTGTAAACGTTATAACTTTTAATTTCTTTCGTATTTTGTATAAATTGTATTGCTTCTTTTAAATCTAAAATTGCACTAGAAAATTCTTGGTTATAATATTTACATAAAGAACGTAAAATTAAAATTGATGCGATCTGAGATTGTAAATTTAAGAGATCTTCAGAACTTTTTATATATTCTGATTTCTCTTGATGTATCTGAGAGTTTATAGAATTGAATTTTTTTTCTTCTTCTTTATAAAATTCATAAAATATTTGGTATGCTATATCAATCAATTTTATAGCCTCAGTGAACTTTGACTCGTAGTAATTTGATTTAGCATAATAGTAGTAAAATAATCCTTTTTCTAAACTGTTAGAATCAAAAATTAATTTCGTTTCGACATTACGGAAAAATTCAATTGCTTTTTTATAATTCATTATCTTATAATGATTTAAAGCAAGACTTAAATAAATTTCATTAGAAATAGGTAGATTTAAGAGCTTTCGCAGAAATAGAGTATTCTCTAACAATACAATATTTCTTTCGTATAGTCTTTTTGGAAAAATATTTGAATATAGTGTCCTATAAAAAATTCCATCAGTTAATTTTTTTGGACTTCGTTTTGTTAAATACCGAAAAGTTCTATCAATAAAACCCGGTGGATTCAAGATATTTTTTTCCTTTCTAGTATCGATATAACTATACAAGTAAGCTAATAATAAGCTGGCATCTTCGTTGGTGGGGTCTAAAGATAGTATATATAACAATTGATTTTCTGCTTCTTTAAGATCCAACAGTATGTTTCTTTTTCTTTTTATTAGTTCATCATTCGAAATAGAAAAACCTTTTAAAAATAAAGAATCATAAAATTTTTCTCTTTCTATAGATTTTTGAATTAACGTGTAAGCATGCCCATACAATAAAGAAAATTCCAAATTCTCTTGAGCTAACTGGGAAGCAACTTCTCTATAACCATAAAGCAAATCATTAAAAATCGTTCCTTCGAAAGGATCTTTTTCTACTAAAAGATTGGTTAGTTCTTTTTTTGTAATTAAAAAAGCAGTTTTTTCTTGCCATTCTAATAGATTTTTAAATCTTTCTACAGCTAAATCAACTTTTAATCTATGGTAATAATTTGACCATTTTTGATGAAAATCTAGAAAAATTTCAGAAAGATGAACATTAACAAATAAAATATTGATTAAATTTGCATAAGCATAGCTGGAAAGATACATTAGCTGTGTACTTTCGAAGAGTAAGTCTACTGGAATCTTTCTACTGCTTTTGGATAGGTAAGGTTCAAGATTTTTACAAAGATTTGCGTATCGAATTTCATATTCTAAATAGTTATAATCATCAATTAACTTCCCAGCTACAGAGTCTGGAGCACAAAATTCTTTTAAATTATCAATGTCAATTAAGCTTATTTCTATTATATTTTCTTTTAATAGTAAATTTTCTTTTAGCAAAAAATTTTGTTTAATGTTTTCATATAAATTTTGGGCTGCAGCTTTGTATTTTTTCACATATTGATTAGAAGATTCAATAATTCCTAGTATTTCTTCTTTGTCTAACTCAATCCCTAAATCTTTTTTATACGAGTTTATAAATTCATTTCTTGCATTTAATAATTCTTTTTCTAAATTGAACTTTTTTAAAATTTCTATCTTAAGTTTTAATGTTTTTAATTTTAAAAATCGTAAGTATTCCTTAAACTGATTGCGAATTGAGTTTTCTATGCTGTTTAAAATTTCCAGGGATTGATTTAGATTTCCTGCACTATAAAACTTTTCTGCTTTAAAGTATAAAACGAAATTTTTCAATAAATCAAGCTGTACTATATTATATAATTTCTCCAATTCTAGAATACTTTTTTTTGAAAATTCTAACTCTATAAGAGAAGTAATTGTAAGTAAATTTTTTGTATTGTTGTGAATCGCTGTAACTAAAAAACTTTCATTCCATTTGTTTTTGTCTTCCTTCTCTTTATAAAACTGATAAAGAAATTGATATAGAGCTACTTGATGGTTTAGGATAAAATCTTTGGAAATTTTATTAAAAAAGGTGATAGATAAATCTCGATTAACATTCCATAGAATAGTACCTACTTTAAAGTAAAAATGATCTTTTTGCTTTAAATTTTTTACATTTAGTATTTCTTCGTAAAATTGGATTTTTTTTATGTTAATATTTTTTTGTTTTTCCATTTTTCTTAATTCATAAGAAATTTCTAAAAAAGGATTTTCTTTTTTTCTACTTTCAAATAATTGAAAGTAATATGATTGATAATCATCTTTTTTTTGATTTCTTAAATAAGAATGAATATCGTATAAAATTTCTCCTTCTATATTCACAAAATCTTCATGATTTGCAAAGTATTCGAAGACTTTTTGTAAAGAAAAAAAATATAAATCTGAATTCTCTAAACTTTTGGAATACTCGTATTGTTCATACGGATCCCCTTTTTTGGGGATATTACCCTCGTAAGTAGTAAGAAAAATATCTTTTTCTTTATATGTATCAGAAATATAAATGATATTATTTTTTAAGAATGTTGAGGATTCGTATTGATAAATTACATTTTTTGTTATAAGGATTTGGGAAATCAAATTTCCTTCTAAATCTAAAGAAACTAAAATACCATGATCAAATTCATCTAATAGTAAATTACCATTAGTATCTTTAGAAATATAAATTGCAAATAATTTTGAATAGTCGGGACTTATTTTTGGTTTTAAGAATAATCCAGGTAAAGATTGATTCAATACTTTAGGAGTTAAAATTTGGATTTGATTATTTTTTAGATAAAGCACTCCTATTTTTGATTGAATTTTGTAATCTTCCATCAAATTAAAAGTAATATAATTATCTTTAAGAGAGGGATAGTAAATTTCTTGTTCGAATACAACTTCAGGCTTGCCTGATGGCATTTTATTTTTTAAAGGTAATCTCCATAATAGAAATCGATTCGTACAACGATTGGAAAGATAAAAAAGTTGTTTACCATCAGAGCTTAACATCGGAAATATTTCTGCAAATTTTCCTTTACAATTAATTTCATTATTCTTTTCGAAATAAGATTCGATAAATTCTGATATGTTGATAGATACATTCCAATAATTAAATTGTTGTTGCTTGTTGATATATAATTTAAAAATTTCTTCAGGGTTTAAAGAAACTAAATATATATCTCCATTTAAATCTTGATCATATGATTCATAAGCTAATAAATAGTTTTTTGAATCAATCTTTCTTAAAATAGGATTTTTCTGAATTGTGGGATGTTCAATAATTTTTAATTTTAATATAGTATTTAGATCCCTTAAAAAAATATCTAAGTTGCCATCAATATCAGAAGAATAAACTAAATAACCATCTTCTGTTACAGAAAAACTATCTTCCTCACTTGGCTGAATTACAATAGGGAAATGAGCTAAAGATTTTGTTTTACCATACTTTTCGAAAATTTTTTCGTAATTATATGTGGGAATTTTTTTAATAGGGGGAGTATAGCAATTTAATAAATAAAATATATAAAAAAAAATTATAAATTGAAATAATTTATTTATACCATCCCTTTTTTTCATCGTACCTCCATCCATTAAATTGAAATGTATTTTTATAATCATCTAAAAACTGTTGTGCTAAAATAACTTCTTTTGTTTTTAAATACTCATAAACTTTATCTTTCGAAGAATTCATGACTTTTGTTAATTGTATAGCAATTTCTAAGTATTTTTTTTCTGTTATGTTTCGAAAATGATCGGGAAGAACTAAAAAATCACCATATTGATTCATACCTATATAATTTTTGAACATTAAAAAATCTATTGTAGTTTTGTATAAAACTATTGTTTCAATTTCTGTTTTGATGTTTCTATCTTCTCTTATTTGCTCAAAAGAGTAGGGTGGTACATAATTGGGTAGTAAAATAATCCAGCCCTCAGGTATTAACTCAGTTCTTTCTCCTATGATTTGTTTTTCTAAGATTGTTTTCTCAGTAGTAAGTGTAATAGGAGGAATATCTACGGAAATACAACTTTTATCAAAGATCCAGCTCAGTAAAGGATTCTCTAATGGATTAAGTGTTTGTTTTACGGTAGCACAATAAAAATGAAAAATTGCGAACAAAAAAATAAACAATACTTTGATTTTCATACTCTTACCTCATTGTTTGAATTTCTTCTTCGCTTTTTTTTAGAAACTCTGCTAGAGGTATTCTCTCTTGTTTGATTTCTTCGCTTTCTGGTTGTATAATTTTTGAAAGAGAAAACAATCCTCGGTTTTGTACTCTAATATTCGAATAAACCAAACCATTGATTAATTCTAAATCAATACTTTTAATGATTAAAGTATTATTTACAGTGATAGCAATAATTGAGGGAGCGATTATCCTTACTAAAAATCCAGCAAAATCTTTACTAATTTGATATATAGAAACATTAATAAAAGTGTTTCGAATTATATCAGAAAAATTTTGAATTCTAAAGTAAACAAAAGAACTTATCACACCTTTAAAAATACTTTCTGCTTTGGGAAATAAAGAATTTAGATCAAAATTGATAATATTAAGATTTCCTTCTAATTCTAAATGTTTTGGGTCAAAATCACTTAAATTAAAATAAAAATTTTTTAACATAATTGTCCCATTTTGATTTTGTCCAAAGTACGAAAATAATTCTAAATAAGGAATCCATATTATATTGTTTTTTATTTCTATAAAACCTTCAAGAGCATTTTTTTCTTTGCTTCCTAAAAAATAAAAACCTTCTGCAAAATACAAATTATCTAAACTATAATTTGATCGAATTCCTTCAATTAAAAAATTTTTATTTGGAATTTTAAGTATATCTTTAGAATGATACGAAATAAAAGTTTGTTGATTTAGTTCTAAAGAAAATGGTAATTTTAAACTAGCATTTAGAATCTCGAAATATTTACAAAGATTTTTATTTTGTTTGTCACATTCTTGTACAAATTTTGTAGATAAGTTTTCTAAGATAAGATTGCCCTGAGTTGTATTTCCAAATAAATGTACTTCAAGTAAAATTCTTCCTTTAAGAAAAAGGTTTTTGTAAATTTCTAAATATTGTGGATATTGATATTGCAAAAACAATTTTAAGTCTGGATTCCAATGATTCTTTTTTTCTACTCTGCCTTTTATTTTTAAAATTATTGAATTATACCATCCCTCAAGAGAAAGCAAATGAATAATCATTCTTTTTGGATCCTGGCTTATATTCGTTTTTATAAAGATTACATCTTTGTGTAGTGAAGGAAGTTTTAAAGCTAAATTTAACAAATAAGAATTTTGATTTCCAAATTCTAATTCAAAATTTCCGATTAAATTTACTCCTTGTTCTAAAAAGTTTTTATAAGAATTTATGGTTTCTTTTAAGTTGTTTGGTAGATGTTCATATAATGTAGTATAGTGGATTTGTAAGTTATTCAGTTGTATGGAATATTTGCTTAGATGTTTTCCAAAAAAAAGTTTTGTATTTCCCGAAATTTCTAAAATAGGATTTTCTTTATTAAGCTTTTGCAAAGATAATTCTTGAATTTCAATTTGCAAATTTGTAGAATTGAAAAACTCTACAAGACCATTTCCTTTTAAATTAGTTAGAAAAGGCTTGGATGCATAATTATCTAAAAAAAATTGAGTGTTTTGTAATCCAGCATCCAAATGAAACTGGATTTGATTGAGTTCTAAATTCGAATTGATCAATACACTTCCATTTAAATAACCCCTTAGATGAGGTTCTAAAAACATTCCTAAGTTAAATTGAGAGACACTTAAATAAATATTGATTTGTTTTTCGATATTTCCTTTTAAATTGATCAAAGCTTGATTATACAATAAAGATAAGTTTTTAAGTTGTAATTCTCTGATAATACCAAAAGCTATTTTTTCTTCTTGTGTTTCTTTTGGTGATTCTTCGTATAAGAAAGATAGAGGTTTTTTTAAATTTAAAGTACTTTCTATCTCTAATTGTAGTTGATTGATTTGATGTTCATTAAATCGAAACAAATCTGAGTTTAAATATATTTTTGTTTTAAGCTCAGATAATTTACCTTTAAAGAAAAGCTCTTTTAAAAATAAATTGCCTTTTAAAAAAATAGTATTATTTGTAATCAAGTTAAGAATATTTCCATAGATATCAAGAGAAAACATTTTTACTTGATCTTTTTGTTGTTCTAGTTCTAGAAACCAGTCATCTTCAATTTTTTTAAATATACCTTTTAAAAAAAAAAGATAGCCGCTTTCATTTTTTAAAGAAATTTCTTGTATTAGAAATTCATTTGTTTCTTGTAAGTAATCTATTTTACAATTTAATTCTGTAGAGAGAGAAATAATTTTTTTGTTTTTAGAAAAATTCAAACCATTTGTATTGAGTATGATATCACTTATAAATTTTAAGTTTTCTTCAGATGCTTTGATAAGGTTTATACTAACTATTGGAGAACCGGTGATGGTTTCATTTTTTTGATAAGTCAAAAAAAACTTTTGTTTAGGATTTATATAAATTAAAAAATCATCTAACAGGTTTAAAAGGTTTGTGTTGAAAGGTATTTCTTTAAAACTTTTTGTAATAACACCCAGAACAAAAGAAAGCTCTTTAATTTCTAATAACTCTAAGATTGTACTTTTTTTTTGTTCAATCGTTTCGATTTTGTAAGTAAATTCTAAGTTTTTTATATTCAAATAAGCATAAAATTTTAATGGTAGATAGGTTTTGATCTTCTCAGGTATAGGTTCTTGTGGTTTTTCTGTTTCTTCGTAGACTTTTGGAAGTAAGCTTTCGTAATTCCAGCGTTGATTTTTTTGGATGATATAAATTTTAGGTTCTTCCACAGTGAATTCTCGGATTCCGATATGTCCTAAGAAAAAACCTGGCAAAAAATACAATAATTTTATTTTTTTAGCTAAAATAATAGGTTCGTGAGTGATGTTGTCAAAAATCATTAAGTTTTGTATTTCAAATCCAGTAAATATACTCGATTTTGTTATCGAAAACTTTATTTCCAAATCTTTTGTAGTAATCAGTTTAGGAATTAGAATATTTAATAATGTCGGGGAAAAAAAGAACTGATAAGTTAAAACAAGAAAAAAAATCAAAAGAATCGTAAATTTTTTCTTTTTTATAATTTCAAACAGCTTATAAAACACGAAACCTATAAATTTTTTTTAAAATAACAAGTCAATTTTTTTGTTAAGTAATATTATTAAAAACAAAATAAAAAATATACTAAAAGAAATAAAAAAAAGAACTGAATATCCTAAGTTTGAATTTAAGATATGTAAAATATTTCCATAGATTAGATTTCCTGTGATAGAACCCAATGATAAAGAAACAATCATAAAAATTCCAAAAGCTGTCCCAAAATATTGTTC
This sequence comes from uncultured bacterium, assembly GCA_937928085.1. Taxonomy (GTDB): domain Bacteria; phylum Spirochaetota; class Leptospiria; order Leptospirales; family Leptonemataceae; genus SKYB61. Next base: position 301,090 of record CALFVU010000008.1, read on the forward strand.
CGGAAATTTTTTATGAAAAAAATAAATACTACCAGCCATATAACCTGTAAAATGAATTCCATGTAATAGTTGTGTAAGAATAATCCATTGATTGGATTCAAAAAATTGTATATTTAGAAACATTAAGAAAAATCTTAAAAAACCCGCAAGCAAAGAGCTGAGAAAAATTGTTTTCATTCCAAACTGATACAATAATATTTGACTTTTATAAAAAAAAGGTATTTCTAAAAGTACTGCAATGATCCAGCTTAGATAAACAAATTTCATTCCACCTAAAAGAAAAAAATATCTTCCTAAATAAAAATCCACGATTTGATATGCAAGATGATAAAAAAAAGACAATAATAAAAAAATATAAATTTTTTGCTTTACAATTATATCCATTACTTCTTTAAAATAATAATGAGATTGTGATTTTCGATTTACGGGAAGTATTCGAATAATGAGCATCAAAGTGAATATGTGGAATAAAGAACTATACTGAGCTCCTCTACTTAAAACGATCTCTAATGATACGTTTTTAGACAAAAAAAACGATTCTAAAATATACATTAAAGACTGAATTGCTAAAAAACCTAAAGTTCCAGCGGAACGGCTAATGGAAAATCCATGGTATTCAATTTTTTCTAAAGTAGCTATTTGGAGTATTTGAATTAAAGCAGCGAATAAAAAGCGAACTAAACCAGAACAAATAAGCACTACCCAGAAAGTTTGATGATGATCAAAAAGGAGGTACTGGGTTGGGAATAAAAATATACTAAATAAAATTCCATAAACTTTTAATTTTTTTGTTTTATCAGAAATCCAACCTGCAAAAAAATAACCTAAAGGATATGATATCTGACCACTTAAGAAAATCAAATAAGAGCTTTCTTTAAATTTTTGTAATATATAAGGACTTAGCGAAACAAAATAAGCTCCCAATCCTAAATAACAAATAAAATATAATCCATAAAACCAAAAATAGAGTTTCCACTTCTTATTATTAAAAAAAGTAAAATTCATATTGACACAAAAATCAATTTTTAAACATTGTTTTTGTCCAATTTTTTTTATGGAGTTAGAAATAACATGAAAATTCGTACAAAAATTACGGAGATGTTAAGCATTGATTATCCTATCCTTGGAGCTCCTATGTTTTTAGTTTCGTATCCAGATTTAGTTGTAGCGGTAAGCGAAGCGGGCGGGATAGGATGTTTCCCAGCCTTAAACTATAGAACGATAGATCATCTACGAGAAGGTATAGCGGAGATAAGATCTAGAACAAAAAAACCTATTGGAGTCAATTTAATCCTTCACAAAGATCATAATCCGAATTGGAGAAAACAATTTGAAGTTTGTTTAGAATTTAAGGTAGAATTGATCATTACAAGTTTGGGATCTCCAAGAAGTATAATTCAAGAAGCAAAATCTAACGGTGCCAAGGTATTTTGTGATGTTACAACCTTACGACATGCTCAAATTGTGGCGAAAGCAGGTGCGGATGCATTAATTGCTGTATGCCATGGTGCTGGAGGACATGCAGGTACTATATCACCTTACGTACTTATCCCACAACTAAAAGAAGAAATAGGACTTCCAGTAATTGCTGCAGGAGCTATCAGTACAGGTAAACAAATGCTAGCTTCTTTTGCATTAGGAGCGGATGCGGTTTATATTGGGACAAGATTTATAGCAACACCTGAATCAAAAGCCAGTGAAGAATATAAAACTATGATTTTAGAATCTAGTGCTGAAGATTTAGTTTATACAGCAGAAGTAAGTGGTATTCCAGCAAATTGGCTAAAAAAAAGTTTAGAGAAAGCACAAATACAAAAACCTGCTACCATTGCAAATGTAATAGAAGAAGCTCAAATAGAAAAAGAATATAAGCGTTGGAAAGATATATGGTCAGCTGGACAGGGAATTACACAAATAAAAGAGATCAAACCTGCTAAAGAAATTATACTAGATATGATCGTAGAATACAAAACAATTTTAGAATCTATTCCGAAAGTGGATGAATAAAAGTTTTTTATTGAAACTCTTCCATAAATATAGGTTCAGGTTTTAATAAAATTTGAGTTTTTTTATAAACAGTATCTTGTATTTTTTTTACAAATTCTTTTAAACTTTCTAAATCCCCATTTTTATTGATAATACAAAGGTTATGTTTGGGCGAAATCATAAATCCTTTTTCTTCATAACCTTTGTAGAATCCTGCAAATTCAATCAGCCAAGCAGCAGGAATTTTATAAACATGATCTTCTTTAAAAAAAGGAATTTTTAAATTACGATTTTTCGAAATGATTTTTTTTTGTAAATTTAAGAATTCTTTTTCTGATAATAGGGGATTTAAAAAAAATGAACCTAAATTTTTAGAAAGTTCATGATTTGCTTCTAAAATCATTCCTTTTTCTCTACGAATTTGATATACAGAGTACCTTAGAAGAAAAGACGATAATATAGATTCTTCTAAAACTTTATGGCCTTGAGGAATCATTTTTTTTATTGCTTCTAATTCTTGAGGATTTGATAGCTTTTCGTAATAGTATTTTTTTAATTCTTCGTATTGAATTTCTTTTTTTAAATTCGAAAAAAGAAAATGTACACTGCTAATTAAGTATTGATTGATATGTTTTTTAAAAAAACTATCTCTATACTGAAATTCACACTCTTCTCTTGTAAAGATTTTTTTTTCTAAAGTTCGTAAATCATAAGCTTCTACAAGAAAGATAAAATTTTTTACTTCTTCTCCATAAGCTCCTACATTTTGTATAGGAACCGCACCTACTTTTCCTGGAATGCCCGATAATGGCTCAAGTCCCCTAATCCCATGTAGCAAACAAAAATAAATAAAAGAATCCCAGTGAACTCCACTTTCCACTTTACATTCAATTTGTTTCGAAGGATTTTTTTGAATGAATTCTATCAAATTTTTATCTTGCTTAAAAGAATAAAATTCTTGAAAAAGATTTTGTGAAGGTAGTGTATAATAAAATATTTTATCATTCACTTTTATTTCTAATCTACATCCTTTTGGGTGCAAGATAATCCCATCCCAGTTGTTTACCACTACTGTATTACTACCTTCTCCTAAAATAAAATATTTGATTTGATTTTTTTGAATCCATTCCCAAATAGAATATAAATCTTTTTCTGAGGTAATATCCACCCAGTATTTTGTTGTTCCAGTTAGTTGTAGAGGAGATCGTTCTTTTAAAGATACATTACTGAGGATTTTCATTTTCTTTTGATTTTACTTGTTGATAAATTTCTTCTAAAATTTGTGTTTTGTTATTTTGGTTTTTAAAGTTTTTTTTATAAATTTCCATTACTTTTCGAAATCTAGAAATAAATTTTTGTATGCTTTTATGCAAAGCTATTTCTGAAGAAATTTCTAAGTGTCTTGCTAAATTTACTATACTGAACAATAAATCTCCTAATTCAAGTTCTATTTGATTTTTGTTTTTGTTTTGAATTTCGATTTTTAATTCGTGTAGTTCTTGCTCAATACTGTTGATAATTTCTAAAAGAAATGTATTGTTTTGGTCTTTTTGCCAATCAAACCCTTCTATACTTGCTTTTAACTGGATTTTATGAGCTCTTAATAAAGCTGGTAAAAATTCTGTATCTTCTCCAAATTCTTTTTTTTTAAAGTTTTCCCAATTTTTTAATACATCTTTTGTATTGATTTGTGTTAAGTTTTCAAAAACATGAGGATGACGCTGAATCAATTTTTCTATAGTAGAATTATAGATTTCTTCCAAACTAAAATATTTTTTTTCTTGACAAAGATAAATCAAAAAATGAGTTAAAAATAATAAATCCCCTAGTTCTTCTTTAAGGATTTGAATTTTTTTTTCATTTTCTTTTTCTTCAATTCCTTGTATTACTTCATAAACTTCTTCTAATAATGATGATTGTAAACTTTTTAAAGTTTGTTCTTTGTCCCAAGGACAATAACTTCGTAAAAGATATATTAAGTAGTAAAGTTTTTCTAGTAAGTTCTTTTTGTTATGTAATTCTTGAATTTCAGTAAATTTTTTTTGATCCATTAAAATTGCTAAAACTTTCTAAGTAGTATTCTAAATAATTTCCCGAAAGAATTTCTTTATGTCCATTGATTTTCTTATTATACCAATAAATCCAACAAACAATACTCTGAAACATATTTCTTTTAGCTAAAAATTCTTTAATCTCATTTTTCGAAGGTATATTATTGGTGAGATATACTTTGGTTTGTTTTCTTTTAAACAAAGATTGCTCAATATAATGAGGATTAAAATCTTCGTAATCATCTAAATCAAAAAATAAAACTTCTGGTATTTTATAAACTTCTCCAAATACATAAGAATTTTTGTTAGGAATTGCAGCAGGATAAGAGCCTAAATCAAAAAGTTTTCCTCTTACAAATCCTTTTCCAAGAAAAACTCCTTCTTGTTGAATTTTTTTATTTAATGGATGTTGAAAAAAAGAAAGCAAAGTACCATATAAAAAGATATTTTCCATATAATTTTAAAAATCAATTTCGCTTAAAAGAAATCGAATAGCATTTAATGATAAACCAACAATATTTAAAAAGTCACCTACGATAGAATCAATTAAAATAGCACCTTCCGCCTGGATGGCATAACCGCCCGCTTTATCCAGTGATTCATTCTTACTAATGTAATTTTCTATTTCTTTATAACTTAATTCTCGAAAAGTAACTAAACTCATTACATCTTTTGTAATGATCCTTTTATTATGATTTAAAATGCAATGAGAAGTAACTACTGTATGAGTTTTCCCGGATAAAAAAGATAACATTTGAAAAGCTTCCTCTTTCGTCTGAGGTTTTGTAAAAAAAAATTGATTATAATAAACAAACGTATCTGCTGAAAGGACAAGAAATTTTTCATTTTTTTGTTTTAATTCTTTCCAAGCTATTAGTGCTTTTTGTATTGCCAAATTAGAGCATATTTCATGAATTAAATCTTTATGATTTGGAACTTTTGCCTCCCAATACATATCTTTTTTTTCTATAGAAGTTAAGTTTTTTAAAAATAAATCTTCATTAAAATCGGGTTTTAGAATATGAAACTTTAAACCCCAATTTTCTAAAATCCATTTTCGGCGTAAAGACTGAGAAGCTAAAAAAACTACTATAGAATCTTTATAAAATTTATGATTCCAATATTCAGAATCTTTCCATTTTTTTTCATAGGTAACAAAATTTTCTGACATCATTTTCTAATTTTTCGTTTATTATATTTAGTCAAATATTTCTTTTAAGATTGTACCCATAACAAAATAGAAAAAAAATTTTCGATTTCTTAAAATCAAAAACTTTTACATCAGATTATAAATTTAAATGATTTTCTTATAAGAAAAAGTACACATTTTGCTTAATTTGTTAGCAAAAGACTTGAAATTTTGTAAGGTATGTTTTTTGCTACTTAATTATCAAAATTACTAAAGGAGGAAAATAATGAAAGTTTCAAATCTTTTTCGATTTCGATTTTTTATCGTCACTTTTTTTCTATGTATAACTATGTTGTTTTCAGACGAAAAAGCAAGCATTGATGTTAATCTAAATTTTGTTTCGAATTATGTTTGGCGAGGGCATGATTTTTTTAGAAATTATGCAATCCAAAAACAAAAATCTTTCGGTCCTCATTCTGGAGCTTGGGCATTTCAACCCAGTATTACCTGGAATACACCACTAGAAGGACTTTATGTAAATTTATTCTCTTCAATTGCATTGCAGGGCAGAGAAGATGTAGATGTTGATAAAAGAATTCAAACTCAACCATCTGGTCCTTTTATCAATGATAGAATTTCTCTGTTAGACCCAAACTTAGATGTAGTCAATGATATAGTAACAAATCTCCCTACTTCTGGACTTATTTTAAATTATGCTAATACTCCAAATTTTTATAAAGAGTTGGTAGGATTAAAAAGAAATGATGAATTAGATATTACCATAGGTTACGAAAAAGAAACCAAGGTGGGAACTATAGCTTTTGGAATAATTCACTATAAATATGCTAATTCAATTACTATTTCTCAACCTTATGGAACAGAAGTTTTTCTTAAATATAGTTTTCCAGTAATTAGTAATCTTTCGATAAGTATTTATGAGGACATTAGGATTGATACCCTTTATTATTCTGTAGATTATTCTGGAAAGTATGATCTTACCAAAGATTTTTCCTCGTCTTATTCTTTATCAGTGGGGTATTATGTTTTAGACAAAGTCAAAGGTATCAGTGATATAACTCTTAATTATACAGTTCATCATAGCCTTGGTTTATCTTTTGGAATCAATGTAGCGTTGACACCTAATACACAAATACAAGAATATTATTGGGGAGCAGGTGATCCTATTAATGGAGAAAATTTTAATACAAAACTTCCAATAGAAATCAATGGTCTAAGTTCGATTTATGATGGCAAAATAGCAGATCCTTCCAGAACTTTAGGACCTGTCAATGAATATGTCAATTCTATAATTACTAATGAAATTGCTAATGCAATAGGATTACCTTATACCTATACACCTAGACAGGAACTTCCAAAATATTATTGGTGGATTTCAATAGGATATTCAGTTTCTTTTGAATGAATCTAAATCCTCTCCTATGTTTGGAGAGGTTCATAAAAATTCTACTCTATTTCTTCCTTTTTCTTTAGCTAAATATAAAGCTTTATCCGCTCTATCGATCAAAGTGGTTAAATAATCTTCTTGTTTAAATATCGTAATTCCAATACTAACAGTTAAATTAATTGATTTTTGATGAGCTGAGAAGTATTCTTCTACAATACGTCTAATTTTTTCTGCAAATAATAGCAGTTTTTCTTTAGTGGTTTCTGTGGTTAAAATCATAAATTCTTCTCCACCCCAACGAGCAAAAAAATCAGATTTTCGAATATGATTTTTAACTAATTCAGTAAATTCTTTCAAAATTTCATCTCCAATAAGATGCCCATAAGTATCATTAATTTGTTTAAAATGATCTAAATCCATAAGAAGTAAACCAAAAGCTTGTAGTTCTTTATATCGTTTATGTTTTTCTATGTGAAATTCCAAAATCGTATGGAAATGGTGCCGATTATAGATACCTGTTAAAAAATCATAAGTTGCTAATTCTTTTAATTTTTCTTTTTGTTTTTCCAGTAAAGTTATATCGTAAAATAAAACTATAGTATAATCGGCATTTAAAGAGAAATCATATAAAGAAATACTAAAAATATGATTTTCTTTTGTTGTATAATTTTGTATGATAACTTTTCTTTGTTCGGGGGGAGCTTCTTTTACTTTTGTTAACCAATCAATAGAATTTTGAATATAACCTTCTTTATTTACAAAAAATTCACAGATACATTTATGTTCTTTTTTTAGTTCTAATAAATCAGAAAAACCAATAAATTGTAAACCGTATTGATTAAGAGCAAAAAGTTCTGTACCATTCGTAATTACAACAATAATCTCTAAAGAATTTAAAATTGATTCGATTAACTGAAATTGTCTTTTAATTTTTTCTTGATAAATATAAATTTTTTTTATTTCTCCGATTGTATTTAACAGTTCTTCGATTTGGATAGGTTTAGAAATAAATTGGTATACGCCTTTAGAAATAGCATCTTTCAAAAATTCTTTTTCATCATGAGCGGAAAGAATGATGGTATAAAAATGATTATGTATTTTTTTTAATTCTTCTATCATTGTTAGACCATCCATATTTGGCATTCGAATATCTGTAATTATAATAGAAGGAAGAAATTCTTTAAATTTTTTTATACCATCTAAACCATCTTCAGCGGTAATAACATTTTTATAATGGAGATTTAAAATTTTTTTTAAATATTCTCTAGAAATTTTACTATCCTCTACAATAAGAATTTTTATTTCATCTAAAATCTCTAAAATTTGGTAATCAACTTGCATAGAAATTTATCGAAATTTTATTATAAAACTGGTTCCTTGATCCGATTCTGAATTTGCACAATAGAATATATCTGCATTCATTTTATTTAAAATCTTCTTCGTAATATATAATCCCAATCCGGTTCCTTCTATTTTTTTTGTAGTTACATAAGGAAAAAAAAGTTTATTTTGAATTTCGGAGGGTATGCCCTTACCATTATCGAATATTTTAATAATCTTATTTTTTGGATTAATCTTAATTTCGATTTTGCCTGTGAAATCAGGATGATTATTTTTTCTTTCAATAATTGCATCTATTGAATTATTAATCAGATTTAGAATGCATTGATTAAATTGATTAGGATTTCCATAAACAATAAAGTCTTTATCATCTAAAAATAAAGAGATTTGATTTTTTTTAAGAATGAAATTAATGATTTTAAGGCTTTTTTGTATTTGTTCTCTTACTGAGAAGAATGATATATCTTGAGTTTCTTTGTAAAAATCTCGAAATTCTTCCAAGGTTAGATTCATAAAATGAATTTGATCTATGATATCATCAACAACATTTGAAAAAGTATTTTTTTGTATTTCCTCTAATTTTGTTAATTCTTTTAAATAATAAGCCATCATTTGAATTGATTGCAAAGGCTGTTTCCATTGATGAGTGATAGCAGTAAGACTCTCTCCAATAGCAGCTAGTTTGGATTGATGCAATAATAATTCTTCTTTTTCCTTTTTTTCAATTTCAATTTTTTTAATTTCTGTTATGTTGTCTAAAAAAACCAAATAAAAAATCTCTTCTTGATTTTCCCAATTTCTAAAAGAAGTAATATTTATATGATAAATTTGATTAGGAAATTTTTTTAGGCGAACTTCGTAAGAGATTTTGTGAAATCCTATTTTTAAAAGACTTTGTATGTCAGTTCCTTTTAGAAGTTCAAAATGGCTAAAAAAATTATGTTTTATTTCTTCAATTCCTAATGGTTTTAAAAGTTGAATCATTTTTTGATTATACTCAATTAAATCCAGACCTTGAATAATACCTATTCCTATAGTTATGTTTTCGAAAATAAGCTGATATTGTTTAAATAACTTAACTCTTTCTTGAATTTGCATCTCTAAAATGTTATTTAAATTAGTTGTTAATTGTCTTAGGTTTTCTTGAAATTGAACTTTTTCGCTAATATCGTGAATAATAAAAAAAAGAAACGTTTTATCTTTTAGCTTTATAGGGGTAGAATGTACTTCTACATCTTTTATCATCCCATTTGCTAATTTATGTTTCAAAAGAAAATAATTTTGCTCTCCAAACATTGCTTGTCGGATTTTTATCTTGATCTCTTCTTTAGAAAGAGTATTGATATCATATATCTTCATTTTTAAAAAATCTTCTTTTGAATAGCCATAAAATTTACATGCTGATTGGTTTACATTAATAATCGAACCATCGATGGAATTAATTAAAAGCATAACAGCAGAATGTTGTTCAAAGATATTTAAATAAAATTCTAAGTCAGCTTTCACTTGTTCTTGATGTTGAATTTCTTTTGTTATGTCAAACACATAACCAATATATAATTCTGGGGTGTCGTTTTTATATTTACATATTGTGTAATCCTGAACCCAAAGTTTTTCACCATTTTTGGTTATTATTCTATACGGTGCATGCTTCCATCTTCTTTTTTTTAACACTATTGAATATTTTTGTACTTCTTGTATTACTTTTGGTAAATCTTGTGGATCAATTAAGTCTTTATAATTGATTTTGTTTTCTATCCACTCCTGTTTTGTATATCCTGTTAATTCTTCTACGTTATTCGTCACAAAAGATACGTTCCATTCTGAAGATGGCAACCAATGAAAAATCACAATCGGACCTTCGGAAAATAATTCTTCTATATAAGAAGATTCTTTTTCCATGTTATTAAAAAATTCTAACTGTTTTTATGTTAGTAAATTCTAATAAACCTTCTTTAGATAATTCTCTACCATAACCTGATTCTTTAATTCCTCCAAAAGGCAATGCTGAATCTGACTTGACGAGAGAGTTTACGAAAACATTTCCAGCTTCGATTTCTGGTATGATTTGTTTTGCTAGTTCTAAATCTTCTGTCCATAACGATGCACCTAAACCAAAAGAAGTATCATTTGCAAGATTGATCGCTTCTTGAATATTAGAGACTTTGTATACACTCGCAACAGGTCCAAATGTTTCTTCTTTGTAGATTCGCATATTTGAATTAATATTTTCTAAAACAGTAACATTATAAAAATATCCTTTTTCGAAATAAGCTTTGTTTCCTCCTAAGAGCACCTTAGCATTGTTTTGGATTGCATCTTGTACAATGCCATCTAAATTTTCTAGAAGATCTTTTCTTGCAAGAGGACCGATTCTTGTATGTTCCTCTAATGGATTTCCTAAAAAATTTGCATAAAGTTTCATTTCTTCTAAATATATTTCCATAAAATGAGTATAGATCTTTTCTAAAAGAATAAATCGTTTGGCAGCTATACAACTTTGTCCCGAATTTTGGCATCTTGCAAGAGCTGCTGTTTTTGCAGCGTTTTCTATATTTGCAGAATCCAAAACTATAAATGCATCTGAACCACCTAATTCCATTACAGATTTTTTTAAGTATTTACCAGCAACTTGAGCAATACGTTTTCCTGTTGCAACACTTCCAGTTACAGATACTCCTGCAACTTCTGGTATCGATAGCAACCATTCTGTAATTTCTTCTGTTCGTTCTTTTTCAATCAAAATGATATCAAAAACACTTTCTAGTCCCGATTCAAAAAAAATTTTTTGAATATGTAAAGCACATTGGGGAACATTTGGTGCATGCTTTAATAAAATACAATTTCCAGAAATCATTGCAGGGATTGCACAACGAAATACTTGCCAAAAAGGAAAATTCCAAGGCATAATTGCAAGAACTATTCCTAGGGGATTATATTCAATATAAGCTTTTTTATGAGAATTTGTCCAATGAGTTCTATCTTCGGGTTGTAAAAATTCTTCTGATTTATGAAAATAGAAATCACATAATGAAGCACATTTTTCGATCTCTGCTTTTGCTTCGAGAATAGGCTTTCCCATTTCTAAGGTGATGATTTTAGCATATTTTTCTTTGTGTGCTCTTAAGTGTTTAGCTACTTCAGGTAAAACTTTTATTCTTTCAGATACTTTTTTTCTTCTCCATTCAGTAAAATTTTTTTTTAATTTATTTATTTTTTTGTTAACGTTTTCTAAACTGTCAGTTTCAATTTCGAAAAAAATTTCTTCTGTCGTCGGGTTTTGACTATAAAGCATAATGTAATTTGACAAGATATTTTATACAATTTTAAACATCAAGTATATTTTACTTGAATTAATACAATAATTAGTATAAATAGTTAAAACCTTATCCGAAATTCAATCCCTGAAGTATGTTCAATAAAATCAGTGTTAAAAAAAGTAGCTCTTAAATTTTGATAGAAAATTCTGGTATGATAGTTATTGTATCGTATAGCACTACTATAAGATCCAATAATATTCGTAAGATAAAAACTGATACCCATAATAAGAAATATACTCGAGACAGTGTGAGGTTTTTTTGATTGTTTTTCTAAGTTATACATATACATTCCACTACCTAAAAATACACTATTCCAAAAAAAAGAAAAAATACCATCCACGTAATGATGAGTATAGACATACCCTGCGCCGGGTAAAAGCGTAGATAAAATTCCAGCAATAAAAGGTCTTTTTGGAATAAAAGTTTGATGAAAATTTTCTATTTCTTTTAAAATTTCTTTCGTAATTTTTTTTACTTCTTCTGTAGAAGTTTCTTGGTATAGCTTTTCGTAATATTTTTGGGCATGTAAAAGATCTTCTTCAAAATAAATACTTCCAAAGATTAATTTCGAGTATTCTTTTTGTGTTTTAGGGAAATTTGAATTTTCAATTTTATAGATTTTAGAAAAACTTAAAGGAGAATATCCTAAACGAAGACTACCATATAAAGAAATATAATGATAAACATATTCATTCAAATTCAAATCTAGAAATTCCTTTAGACTTTCTTCTTTTATTTTATAATGGTTTTCTTTTAATCTTAAATAATTTAAAATCAATTTTGCATGGACTTCTGAATCAAATGGAAAATGTTTTCTGTAAGTTTCATAAAAAAGAATTGATCGTTCGTATTGTTTTTTATAATATAATGTATCTGCTATAGTCAACATATCTTTTATGTAAATATTTTCATTTAGGTCTTTTGCCAGTAAAAGATTTATGGTCGAAAAAAATAAAACGAAATATTGGATTAAAAATTTCATAATTCAAATACTTTGATAATCAGTTCTTTAAATTTTTGTTTTATTTCTTCTTTTGAGATTTTCTCAATGAGATTCTGTAAATCGTTTTGATTGTAAATCAAAAATTTCAATTCAATAGGTTTTGATTCTAAATCTTCGGGAATAGAAATTTCTAAGTTTTTTAAATTGATGAAAGATTCTAATTTTTTTTTAAAATAATAAGATTCTTTTTTTCTTTGAAAGTACAATGGATAACGCAATTGTTTTATATGATCACGTATCGTTTCTTGAGTTTGTATGGTTAGTGAGTTTTCTTTTTTTTGCTTTTCCACATATTCGTAGAGAGTTTTAGAAATTTCTAATTGTTTTTCTAAAGAAAGATCATATAAATCCATAAAAATTTCTTTTAATAAGTTTTTTTTTATATTTAAAATAGTTAAGATTTTTAACCAGATATTTTGTACTTCATTATTGAATCTATTCCAAACTCTTATGATCTGAATTGGAAATTCATAGAGTTCGTATAAAATTTCAGATTGCGTACTAAAGCTTCTCCATTCTTCCCAGTCATTTCTTGTTTTATAGTTATCACTCCAATTTTTGGATAAAAAAAAACCACTTGGATCAATTTCTTTAAAAAATTGATTCCACCATTTAGCAAGTTTAATAATATTTATATAATAAAACATATTTATAAAATCCCAAAATTCTTTTTTACTTAGATCTTCTTTTTCGATGATTATACAAAAATTTGATTTTTCTCCACCGAGTATTAAATCGTTTTCTAAAATCACATCTGGAAAAAAAGTTTGCTTTGGTCGTAATTCTAAATAATATTTTTTGCTATAAAGAAAATTCGTTTTTTTATTGACTATCATTAAAACTTTTTTTTTGAATTGTTTAGTTTAATCAAATCAAAAATAAAAATTATGAATTTCTTAATTTGTGGATTTGGCTATACAACTCAGTATTTTGTAAAATATTTTGCTAAAAATTATAAGATTTTAACAAGAAAAATCGACGAAATTCCAAAAGAATATTTATACACAGAAGATTCTAAATTTTTTCCTGATATCGTAATTGATTCTATACCGCCAGTATGGAATCAAAAACAAGAAATGATAAATCCAATTTATAAAGAAATTTTACTAAATTTATGGAATAAAAAAAAGTTTGTTTATATACATATAAGTTCTACATCAATTTATCCGGAAGAAGGAGAGTTTACAGAGTTGTCTTCAATTCCATATTGGAATGAAAGAGGAAAGCTTCGTTGGGATCTGGAAGAAAAAATTTTAGAAGTATTTCCTTATGCTTTGATAGTTAGAGCAGGAGGCATTTATGGAAAAGAAAGAAATTTAGTTGTTTCTTTAAAGAAAGGAGATTATAGAATGCTACCTGATTCAAATAGAATAGTTGCAAGAATCCATGTGTATGATCTATGCCAAATCCTTTTTCGTGCCGGCGAAAAACTTTTTGATGCAGGCATACAAGTGTCTTTATTTAAAGGACATAAAAGAAAAAATTTAATTTTAGCAGTAGAACCTAAAGGAATTCCCCAACAAGAAATTTTGAATTATATCGAAAATCAGTTTAAGATCCAAATTCCAATAACTCTATTACCAGCAAAGAAAAACAGGGTTATAAAAAGTTTATATGCAGAATCTTTAATCCATTTTCAATATCCCGATATTTTTTCTGGGCTTAAAGATTTAGAATAAAAAAATTTCTATTGACCGATTGAAGTTAAAGATTATTAAAACCACTGAATGTTAAGTTTTATAAACTTTCATATTGAACTTTCGAAAAACATTTTTTTTGATTTTACTATAATTTTCTTTTTAATTTTTTTTATTCCTATTGTATTTAAACGATTTAATCTACCATATGTGTTTGGATTTATTTTGTTTGGGATTTTTTTAGGTCCCCATGGTTTAGCTTGGATCAATAAAAGTGTATCTTTAGATTTTTTTGCAAAAGTAGGGATTTTATATATTATGTTTTTAGCGGGTCTTGAATTAGATCTTAGGGAATTTCAAAAAAACAAAAACAAAAGTATAGTTTTCGGTAATTTAACGTTTTTTGTTCCTTTAATTTTAGCATTTATTTTGTGTTACTATTTTTTAGAATATAATTTTTTAGCAAGTCTATTGACTGCAAGTATGTTTTCTACACATACACTACTTGCATATCCTATTGTTAGTAAATTTGGACTTGTAAAAAGAGAAGAGGTTGCTATTACAGTTGGAGGAACTATTATTACGGATACCTTGGTTTTATTGCTTTTTATTTTTATTGTAAATCATTTTAAAGGAAAACTGAATCTAGATTTTGTTTCTCAATTTCTTTTTTTATTTGCAATATTTTTAATTATTATGTTTTATTTAATACCTAAAATTTCAAATTGGTTTTTTCAGAAATTACAAGCAGAAAAATATAGCCAATTAGCATATGTATTTACAGTGATCTTTTTCTCTGCATTCCTTTCAGAAATTTGTTATCTAGAGCCCATTATTGGAGCTTTTGCATCTGGTTTAGCTTTGAATCGATTAATCCCGAATTCATCTATTTTAATGCATAGAATTGAATTGATAGGAAATACTATTTTTATTCCCATCTTTATGATTTTTGTAGGTATGATTATTGATTTAAATTTATTGTTTAAGGATTGGGAAACTTTTAAGATTGCAATCATACTTTCTTTAGGAGCCATACTAAGTAAAGGTATTGCTTCGTATCTTTTAAAATTGATCTTTCCTTATAGTTGGAATCAAGTGAATTTAATTTTTGGTTTAAGTAGTGCACATGCAGCTGCAACCTTAGCGGTAATTTTAGTTGGTTATGAACTCAAAATTATTGATGAATATATACTAAATGGAACAATCATTTTAATAATGCTTACTTCTTTATTTTCTTCTTTTCTAACAGAATACACAAGTAGAAAAATCATTTTGGAAGAAGAAACTATAATTGAAAAAGAAAAAGAATTCGATACACAAGAAACAATTTTAATCCCAGTTGTGAATTTTGAAAACATGAACGCTCTGATTGAATTTACTTTGTTGATCAATTCAGACACCTATTCTCAATCTTTAAACATATTAACAGTAGTACCGAATGATGAACTAGCGGAATCTAATATTTTAAAAGCAAAAGCAAAAATTGAAAATTTTCTTTTACAAAATTCTTCAGAAGATGGAAATAAATTTAACATAATAGCTGCAATCGATCAGAATCCCGTCAGTGGAATTACAATAAAAGCAAAAGAAATTATGGCAGATATGATTATCTTGGGTTGGCCAAGTAAAACTTCGAAATTAGAGAAACTTTTTAGTGGAGAAAAACTAATCAATTTAGTAAATAGTATTTATAAAAATATTTTTATTTGTAATTTTCATTATTCTATTACTACAAACAAAAGAATTATGCTTTTTTTAGGGAATCATAGTGAGAAAGAATTAGGATTTGAATTTTCTATAAAAAAAATACTTTCTTTAGCAAAAGCTTTAAGAATCCCCCTTTACGTATTATGTAATCAAACAATTCAAAATAAAGTCATTCAATTGATGAATGTAAAAAAACTCGATGTACATTTTATTTCTTATCAATGGAATGATTGGAATGATTTAGAAATAATTTTTAACAATTTACAAAAAGAAGATTTAGTAATCTTTTTATGTTCGAGAAAAGGATATGTATCTTATGTGAGTTATTATGATTCGATTTTCGAAGAATTAAACCGTTATTTACCTTTGAATGATAAAATTGTTGTGTATTCCCAACAATCTATGATTGAAAAAACCATAATGTAGTTTATGGGTGTAATAAGGAAATAAAAATTGAAAACTACTTTTTTATAAGGATTAAGATTTAGAATCTAAAGGTTTTGATTATTTTATACTCAAAAATTGGTATACCATTTTCTGAAGGTAGTATGATTTCTATTGGTGTTAGAATTCTTCAATTATGTAATGAATATTGTAGAGGGTTTCTATGTGGACTTAATGATGATTTTGTAATCTTTAATAGAAAATCAACAAAATTACTTAAAAAGTTAGTTTTATTTTTTCTTTTAATTCGTTATAAATATAATAATCCTCCGATCCAACGCACCTAAGGCTTAAAGCTATGGTGTTTGGGCGATAGGGTAAAAATAGAAATGTTTTTACCTGCCGGATTTGCAAAGGAGGTTGAATGTTCAATGTTAAGGATTTTCCATCAAAAAATTTACAAACAAAGCAAAAAAGAGTTTTTAGAACAATCCGATTAAGTTTAATTCCAGCTTGTAATTTTTCTTGTGTATATTGTAAAACGGAAAATTCTTTCAATAAAAAATATTTAATAAGAAAACCTGTTTTTTTTATTAATATTATTCAAAATTTAAAACAATATATTCAAATACAAAAAATTCACTTAACCGGTGGAGAACCTACACTTTACCCTTATCTAGCAGAAATCGTTCAAAAATTAAAGGAATTAAAAATTCCAGAGGTTTCTATTACCACAAATGGTACACTCCTTAAATCTAAATTCAATCAGCTATATTTTGCAGGATTAGATAGCATTAATCTCTCTTTAGATGCGGTTGAAGATTATGTTTTAAAACGAATGGGCACAAAAAAACGCTTTTCATTTTATGAGGATATCATTCAAATCATTCGAAATCATAATATAAATTTAAAAATTAATACAACTGTTTTGAGGGGTTACAATCACCATCAAATTCTTGATTTGCTTGAATATTTTGGAAAAAGAAAAATTGTAGTAAGATTTTTAGAATATATGAAAATGGGAGTGTCTGAAAAGCTACATCAAGAAAGATTTTTTGGACAAAAAGAAATTTTAGAATTAATTCAAACAAAATATACAATTTTTGAATTACCACGAGAACCCCATTCGACTTCCAAATACTGGATTACTAACGAAGGGTATCAGTTTGGAATTATAGCGAATCATTCGGATCCTTTTTGTTATGATTGTGATCGATTACGTATTGATTCTAATGGAAATCTTTATGGATGTATTACTCAAAAACAAGGCATTCCGTTTTCTGAAAAAAATTCAGAAGAAATATTAAACAAATTATTGCAATATAAACAAAACTTCTTTGTGGGAAGTAATAATTTTATGTATGAATTAGGTGGTTAAAATGATTGATATTACAAGTAAATTCAAAACTTTACGATATGCAAAAGCACAAGGAGTACTCAAAATTCCAGAATTCTTATACGAAAAAATAAAAAATAATGATTTGCCTAAAAAAGATCCCTTTGCTGTTGCAAAAGTTTCTGCAATGTTGGGAATCAAAAAAACTCCAGAATTAATCCCACATTGTCATCCAATTCCTATTGAATTTTTTGATATTCAGTTGGATCTACAAAACGATAAAATTTTGATTACTGCAGAAGCAAAAACAATAGCAAGAACCGGAATAGAAATGGAAGTCTTAACAGCAGTTTCAATAGCTGCATTAACTCTTTATGATTTACTAAAACCAGTCACAAAAGATATAGAAATTACAGATATAAAACTAATCCATAAAGAAGGGGGAAAATCCGATCGTTGGAAACGAGTTAAAGAAGGTTTAACTTTTTCTGTTTTGGTATGCTCCGATACTATATACCAAAAATATATAAGAAATGAACCAATTCCCGAGGAGAAATCTGGTAAAATCATTATTGAAAAAGTATCAAAATATGGATTGGAATGTAAAGAATATACAATTCTTCCGGATGAATTTCAGGATATCAAAAAATGGGTGCTTAATCAAATTGAAAGGAAAATACCATTTATTTTTATCACTGGTGGTACCGGTTTGGGACCTCGGGATGTTACTGTAGAAGTATTAAAAGATATAGATGGCAAAGAAGTGCCAGGTATTTCCGAAGCAATACGAAATTATGGTTACGAAAGAACACCTTTAGCCATGATGTCACGCGCTATTTCGATTCTGAAGAACGGATGTCTTGTGGTAAGTTTACCTGGTAGTTCAAAAGGTGTAGAAGAAAGTCTCGATGCAATTTTACCTGCTGTTTTTCATGCGGAAAGAATGATCAAAGGAGAAAGACACTAAATGATAACCATCCAAGAAGCTATTGATATTTTGCAAAGTCATGTTCCAGAACCTAAAATAGAATTACGAAAAACTTATGATTCCATAGGGTATTATTTAGCTTATGATGTTTATAGTCATTTTGATAGTCCAAATTTTGATAATAGTGCAATGGATGGATATGCTCTTTGTTTAGAGGATACAGAAAATTTTCTTAAATCTCCAAAAGAAACCTATTTCGAAGTTATTGGATCCAGTCTTGCTGGAGTTCCTTTTGAATCTTATATACCAAAGGGTTATTGTGTTCAAATCAATACAGGTGCAAAAATACCACAAAATACAGGTTGTGTTGTTCCTATCGAAGAAGTTGAATATATTGATTCAGAAAAAAAGAAAATAAAAGTAAAAAACATAAAAAAGATGTTTCAGAATATACGAAAAAAAGGAGAAGAAGTAAATAAAGGGCAAGTTCTTTTTGCTAAGAATACCTATTTAAAACCAAATATAATTTCTTTTCTTTTACATTGTGGAGTTTATGAAGTTTTTGTTTATAAAAAACCAAAAGTTCTTTTACTTACTACTGGAAATGAGCTTGTTTCTTATAAAGAAGGTATTTTAGAAGAAGATATCAATAAAGGAAAGATTGTAGATATCAACTCATTCAATTTAGAATCATCTTTAAAAAAACATAAGATTGAAGTAATTCCGAAATTTCAAATCAAAGATCAAAAAGATGAAATATATAAAACTATAGCTACTTCTTTAGATGAAGTTGATATTATAATTATTACTGGAGGAGTTTCGATTGGTCCTTATGATTTTGTAAAAAGTGATGTTGAGAGATTAGATTTTTCTACTATTTTTTGGAAAATAAAGCAAAAACCAGGAAAACCTTTTTTTTTTGCTAGAAAACAAAACAAATTATTATTCGGATTGCCCGGAAATCCCGTTTCTACCTTTTTATCTTTTCAGCATTATGTTTTGCCATTGATTTTGTATTATGATTCAAGGATATGGGTGGAAAACAAAATTGTTTTACAATCAAAAGAAAGCTTTGAAAATTCTGGAGAAAGAGATGGTTTTTATACAATTATAAAAGAAAAAGAAAAATTTTCTTTCTATAAAAAACAGGGATCTCATATGTTTTCTTCAATAGCTTATAGTGATGGATATACAATTCTAAAATCTGGACAACAAGTAAAACCAGGAGATGAACTTGATTGTTTTTTATGGATTTAAAGCGTTTTAGTAGGCAGATTATTATTCAAGATTTTGGATTAGAAGGGCAATATATACTTTCTCAATCCAAAGTTTTAATCATAGGACTTGGTGGATTAGGTTCTGTTGCTTCTATGTATTTGGCTATAGGGGGTATTGGTAAATTAGGTTTAGTGGATTTTGATAAAGTAGATCTTACGAATTTACAAAGACAACCCTTATATAGAGAAAATGATGTAGGAAATTTTAAAGTAGAAATTGCAAAAAAAAATTTACTTGAGTATAACTCCAACTTACATATTGAAATTTATAAGCACTTTTTTTCTTACGATCAAAAAGAAATTGTAAAAGAATATGATTTAATTTTAGACTGTACGGATAATATAGCAACAAGAAAATTGATTAATCAAGTGAGTCTGGAATATCAAATTCCTTTTCTTTATTGTTCTCTAGATCAGTTTAGTTTTCAGATAGCACTTTTAAATGTTTCTAATGGTCCTTGCTTTGATTGTTTGTATCCTAATTTAGAAGATTCTCAATTAATGAATTGTGTTGAAAGGGGAATTTTAGGTCCAATTGCAGGAATTGCTGGAATTTATCAGGCTTTAGAAGCTATGAAATTTTTAGTATCTTTGCATTATCTTAAAAACGAAATTCTTTATGTGGATCTTTTATCACATAAAAGTTTAAAATTACAAATTACTAAAAATCCAAATTGTAAGTGCAATCATTATAAATTTTTGAATACGAAACAAAACACAAAAAAAGAAATACACATACCAAAAATTACGATAAAAGATCTTACTTCTTTGGAAACTTTCACACTAATCCAATTAAATGATACATCTAAGATTGATATACGTTCCTTAATTCCAGAAAATTTAAGAGCAAAAATAAAAAAAATAGATTTAAAAGAGCTTCCTTATAAAATTCAAGAAATATCAAAAAAAGAAACAATAGTGGTAATGTGCCAGTCAGGTATAAGAGCCAAACAAGGAGCAAAAGTCCTTAAAGAATTAGAATTTCATAATGTTTATTATCTACAGAATGATTTTCTTTTATAGTCAAAAAAATTAGTAGTAGTAATTAAATGATTATTAATTTCCTTTACTTGCTTTTACGAATTCATGCATTACCAAACGATCATTCGAAATTGTCAATAGATACTCTTTTTCTGGATCATATTTTCCATTAAGAATCTCTTTTGCTAAGAAATTTCCAATCTCTTTTTGAATTAATCTCTTTAAGGGTCTTGCTCCAAACTGAGGATCATAACCTCTTTTAGATAGCATTTCAAGAAGCTCCTTAGAAAAATGTAACTTTAATCCTTTTTCTTTCACTCTTTCTTTATAAATTTTTAATTGAATTTTCACAATTTCTTTTAAAACTTCTTCGGTAATTGGATTAAACATAATAATTTCATCGATCCTGTTGATGAATTCGGGTCTAAAAAATCTTAATAATTCTTCGTTGATAAATCTTTCTTTTTCTTCGGAAGTTAAGTTTGTATTCATTAAGTAATGACTACCAATGTTAGAAGTCATAATAATTAAAGTATTTTTAAAATCCACAGTTCTACCTTTGGAGTCAGTAAGTCTTCCGTCATCAAAAATTTGTAAGAAAATATGAAATACTTCGGGATGAGCTTTTTCTACTTCATCAAACAAGATTACTTGATAAGGTCTTCTTCGAACGGCTTCTGTTAATTGACCTCCTTCTTCGTATCCCACATAACCAGGTGGAGCACCGATTAATCGGGCTACCGCATGCTTTTCCATGTATTCAGACATATCGAATCTTAGTAAAGCATGTTCATCATCAAATAAAAATCTTGCTAGGGCTTTAGCGGTTTCTGTTTTACCAACTCCTGTAGGTCCTAAAAATAAAAATACTCCCATAGGTCGATTTGGTTCAGAAAGTCCCGAACGATTTCTCAATATAGCTTCAGAGACTGATTGTAAAGCATGATCTTGTCCTACTACTTGTTTTTTTAATTCTTGAAAAATATTTAACAATTTTTCTTTTTCCGTTTGCAACATTTTAGAGACTGGAATTCCAGTCCAACGACTAACAATTAAAGCTATATCTTCGTCTGACACTTCTTCTTTTAAGTATTTTTTTTCTGATTCTTGAATTTTTTTTTCTAAATCTGCTAATTCTTTTTCCAATGCTGCAATTTGACCATATCGAATTTCTGCAACTTTATTGTAATTTCCTACTCGTTCAAATTCTTTTTCTTTAATTCTTAAATCATCAATTTTTTCTCTAATTTTTTTAGCTTGTTCTACAATTTCTTTTTCTTGTTCCCAAATTCGCTTTTTCGATTGAAACTCTTCTTCTAAATTTGCTAATTCTGTTTCGAGTTCTTGTAATCTTTGGATGGATGCTTTATCTTTTTCTCTTTTTAGAGCTTCTCTTTCAATTTTTAAAGATTGAATTTTTTTAGCAATTCGATCTAATTCTTCGGGCAAAGAATCCAATTCTATACGCATTTTACTCATTGCTTCGTCGATTAAATCCACTGCTTTATCTGGAAGGTGTCTATCACGGATATAACGATCAGAAAGCTTTGCTGCTGTAATAATGGCACTATCTGTAAGTCGTATTCCATGATGCAACTCATATCTGCTTTTTAGGCCTCTTAGAATCGTTATGGTTTCTTCTACGGTGGGTTCTTGCACGTATACTGGCTGAAACCTTCTTTCTAAAGCCATATCTTTTTCGATATATTTTTGATATTCTTTTAAAGTAGTTGCTCCAATACATCGAAGCTCACCTCTTGCTAAAGAAGGTTTGATCATATTAGCAGCATCTAAAGAACCTTCCGCTGCACCTGCACCAATAATTGTATGGATTTCGTCTATAAAAAGAATAATTTTTCCTTCTGAACGAATTACTTCGTCTAAAAGAGCTTTCAATCGATCTTCGAATTCGCCTCTATATTTCGCACCTGCAATCATACTTCCTAAGTCTAATGCCCAAATTTCTTTATCTTTTAAGGTTTCAGGAACTTCTTGAGCAACAATTTTTCCAGCTAATCCTTCTACAATTGCAGTTTTTCCAACGCCTGGTTCTCCAATAAGTACAGGATTATTTTTAGTTCGCCTTGTAAGAACTTGCATAATTCTACGAATTTCTTCTTCTCTTCCAATTACAGGATCTAATTTTCCTTTTTTTGCAAGTTCGTTTAGATTTTTTGCATATTTAGACAAAGCATCCATACTAGATTCTGGATTATCACTACTTATCGGTCTATCTCCTCGTAAATCACGAATCACTTGTTCGATGGAATTTGGATTTAATCCTAAGTTTTCTAAGTCTTTCCAATGTTTAAATCGATTTTCAATATACGAAAGTATAATATGATCCGTAGAAAGATAAAGATCCCCTCTTCTGTTCATTACGTTTTCTGATTTTTGTAGTAAACTGATAAAATTAGAAGAAGGACGCACTTCGTAGTCAGATTGAACTTTAGGTAAACTGTTTAACGAATTTTCCAATATCGTAAGTATAGTGTGTTTATCAATATTAAGTTTTGATAAAATCATTTCTCCTATACCATTTTTTTGATTAAAAATTTCGTATAATAAATGCTCAGGTGTTACTTCAGGATTTTGCTTTTCTTTAGCAAGTATTTGTGCAGATTGTATTGCTTGTTGCGCCATTGTAGTAATTTTGTCTAATTTCATATAACCAATCTCCTTTTGATTTTTTAATCAATCAACTTCTTTTTTTAGGAATTCAATTTCAATTGAAATTGAATATCAAAATAATCTAAATTTTATAGAAATTTTAGCAAATAATAAACCAATTGAAGTTTTTTAAATTTTCTTTTATAAAAGAAATTTATAATTTTCTTTGAATTTTTGTATTAAAATTGCTTTTTAATGAGTTTTCTTTTTTTCTATTTTGTATATAAAAATCTTAAATGAAATTGACATTTTAAAAAATCTCAAAAAATTTGGTATAAGAATTTCAACTCGATTAGGTTTTTTATGAATGCATTAAAAAGAATTTTTCAAAAACATGGTGGGAAGCTTACATTAATTATCTTAACTATTGGATTTTTTTATTACCTATACGGGGTAGACCCAAAATATAAGGGTTATTCTCCGGATCAACCAATTCCATTTAGTCATAAAATTCATAGTGGGGAAGTTGGTATTGATTGTAGATTCTGTCATTATACAGTAGAAAAATCTGAGCATGCTAGTGTACCAGATACGTATACATGTATGAAGTGTCATTCCGAAGTAGCAGTGGATAGCCCTTATATTCAGTATATTAGAAAATCTTACGAGGCTGGAATTCCCCTCCGTTGGAATAAAGTTTATGATCTTCCAGATCATGCTCATTTTAGTCATAAAGCGCATATTGCAAGGGGGTTAGAATGTCAGACTTGCCACGGAAATGTAGAACAAATGGATAAAGTTTCAGTCGCAACTGAGTTTAATATGGGTTGGTGTGTAAATTGTCATAGAATGTATACAGAAGAATTAAAACCTGCAGGAAATAACAATGCAATAAGCATAACTACTTGTGGTACATGTCATTATTAAAATTTTATTAAAATACCAACAAGAGGATTAAGTTATGAATCAAAAAAAGTATTGGAGAACTCTAGAAGAGAGAGTTCAACCTACATTAGAGGAATGGAAAAAACCCGAGTTTTCTTCTACATTAAAAGAAATGTTAGAAGAAGCTAAAAAAAAGAAATTGAATAGAAAAGATTTTATAAAGTTGATGGGTGCATCTACTTTGATGTTTCAGGCAGCTTGTAGAAGACCTACAGAGCAAATCATACCAGCTGTTATCCAATCGCCCGAATACATCCCCGGAGAAAAACAATATTATGCATCTTCTACACTAGAAGGTACAGGAATTATCATACATACTAGAGAAGGAAGACCCATTAAAATAGCTGGAAATCCAAACCATCCTATAACAAAAGGTGGAGTCTCTGCAAGTGAAATTGCAAGTATAATGGATCTCTATGACCCTGATCGATTAAGATATCCTGTATGGATTAGGGATAACAAAAAAGTAAAAGCAAAAAGAGACGAAATTTTATCTAAAATACAAAATAACATACAAAGGGATTCATATGTTTTGATTACAGGCCCCATAAACAGCCCAACATCGAAAAAGCTCATAAATGATTTTCTTAAGTTATATCCAAAAGGAAAACATATTGAATTTAGACCTGATCAAACTTTAAGACAAATCGTAGAAGGGCAAAAAATATGTTTTAACCAAGAAATAATACCTTTCTATTCTATAAAAGAAGCAGAAGTAATTGTAGCTATAGAATCTGATTTCTTAGGAACACTACCTGGTTCTATTGCTTATACTCAAGAATTTTCTGAAAAAAGAAATTTAAATACACCAAACAAACATTATAATAGTTTAATTGTTTTTGAATCTATGTTTACTTTAACTGGTTCTAATGCAGATGTAAGGTATCCTATTAAACCTGGAGATGCTTATCTTATTGCTTTAGCGATAGCATATGAATTAAATAATAAAATGAAAATAGGTCCGTTTTCGAACAATCAACAAGTTATTAACTTATTAGAAAAATTTAGTCCAGAAAAAATAGAAAAAGTTACCGGTGTAAAAAAAGAAGTAATCGAGCAAGTTTCAAAACTTTTATCTAAACATATTTCTAAATCTCTTGTAATTACTGGTTCTCCACTAACCTTAGATGGTACACTCAATACTCAAATAGCTGTTAATTTACTAAATACAATTCTGCAAAATGATGGAATCACAGTCAATTACGTATCACCATTGAAATTTTCGGCTGGAAATAGTATTTTGGATTTAGTTAATACTCTCGAATTAATCAATAACGGAAAGATCAAAACAGTACTATTAGTCAATGCGAATTTAGTCTATCATCTTCCTGAAAATCTCAATGTGAAAGAGATTTTACAAAAGGCTGACCTTGTTGTAAGTTTTAGTGATAGAATTGATGAAACTGGAATTGTAAGCGATGCGGTTTTGCCCTTATCAAATTATTTAGAATCTTGGAGCGATGTAGAAGTCCGAGAAGGAATTCTTTCAGTTATTCAACCTGTCATAAGAACTTTATATGATACATTATCTTTCGAAGACTATTTGTTTGAGATAGCAGGTGGAACCATAGGAGGTGTTGAAAATTTCTATCACTATTTAAGAAATGAGTGGTCTAAATTCTCTAAAGGAAATTTTACTAATTTTTGGATTAAAGTCTTAAAATCTGGATTTTATGAATATAAAAAAATTTCATCAAACAATAAACCAAGAGTATTCAATTTAACTGCATTAGATTCTATTCCTAAAGATATTGTTCCAAATAATGGATTTAGAGTGGGACTTTTTTATAATCTTTCTGTTTTTGATGGTACGGGAGCAAATAATGCATATAGACAAGAACTACCTGATCCAGTAACAAAAATTGTTTGGACGAATTATATCGCTATATTGCCTGAAACAGCTAAAAAATTAAAATTAAAACAAGGATCTCTAGTTAAACTAAAAACACAACATGGAGAAATTGAATTACCTATCCATTTACAACCTGGCCTTCATCCAGAAGCTATTCTGATTCCTTTAGGTTATGGTAGAACCCATGCAGGGAAAACAGGAAACAATGTTGGTGTGAATTCCTTAAAAATATCTACTATATCCAATAAACAATACCTGCAATTAAGTAATCTTTCTCCCGAAAATCCAGAAAATCCATTCATACCTTTAGGAAAAAAAGGTCTTTTGCCCACAACTCAATCAGTTTATAAACAAGGTCGAAATACAGAAGATAGAGCATTTTTTGCACCCGGCACTCTTCCTAATGCTCCTTATGATGCATCTTCTCAATATGATCGTCAAATTGTTTTAGAAACGACTTATACGGAATATCAAAATGGTTGGAAAGCTCCGGAACAACCCATTGAATATCCCAAAAATGCAAAAATAATGAAAGAATGGGAATACGAAAATGAACGATGGCACATGGTAATTGATCTTAATTCTTGTACTGGTTGTGGTGCTTGTATTACGAGTTGTAATTTAGAAAATAATATTCCGATGGTAGGTCCAAAGGAAGTATCTCGTGGTAGAGAGATGCATTGGATAAGGATAGACAGATATTATTCTGGTGATGAATCAAATCCTGAAGTAGTTTACCAACCGATGTTATGTCAACAATGTGAAAACGCACCTTGCGAAAACGTATGTCCAGTAGGAGCAACTTCTCATTCTGATGATGGTATCAATGTAATGGCTTATAATCGTTGCATTGGAACAAGATATTGCGCTAATAACTGTCCTTATAAAGTAAGAAGATTCAATTGGTTTGAAAATTGGATCTATATGGAAGGGTTAGTGCAACATCTAAGGGAACCACAACAATTAGCGTTAAACCCAGATGTAACAGTGCGAAGAAGAGGAGTTATTGAGAAATGTACTTTTTGTTTACAAAGAATCAATCGTGCAAGGCAGGATTCTAAAATCAAAGGATATTCTAGAATACCGGAAGGAACTATAAAAACAGCATGTCAAGAAGTATGCCCTGCAAACGCTATTTATTTTGGAAATGTAAATGATCCAAATTCTAAAGTATCTCAACTAATTAAAGGTAATCGAGGATATAAAGTCCTTGATTTTTTGGGTGTAAAGCCTTCCATTACTTATTTAGCAAAAGTACGAAATCCAAAAATAACTACGTAAAAAGGATACGTGTATGTCACCAGATGTTTTAACAAAAGAACAAAGAGAGTACATTCAACCAACAATGGTTGAAGGTAAAAAAGATTATTCAACTGTAACAGAAGAAATTTTAAAACCTATTCATACATTTCCCACAAAACTATGGTGGGGAGCTTTTATAGTAGCGTTTAGTTTCATGTTGCTTTTATTTGCTGAAATCATACATTTGTTTTCTGTAGGTATTGGTATTATCGGTATAAATGTACCTGTTAGTTGGGGTAGCTTTATTATTACTTTTGTGTTTTGGATAGGAATTGGTCATGCAGGTACTCTTATCTCTGCTATTTTGTATGTTTTTAGACAACAATGGAGGATGGCCATCAATCGTTCAGCAGAAGCGATGACTATTTTTGCTGTAATTTGTGCAGGTATATATCCAATCATACATTTGGGTAGACCATGGTTAGTTTTTTTTATTTTTCCTTATCCTAATGAAAGAGGTACACTTTGGCCAAATTTTCGATCTCCACTTTTATGGGATGTATTTGCAATTTCTACATATCTTACAATCTCACTAGTATTTTGGTATATTGGACTGATTCCCGATTTTGCTACAGTAAGAGACAGAATAAAAGCAGATACTTGGATCAACAAAATTAGAAAGAAAATTTATGCTGTGCTTTCTATGGGATGGGTAGGAAGTGCTAAAGCTTGGTCTCATTACGAAGCTGCTGCGATGATTTTAGCAGGTTTATCGATGCCACTTGTGTTTTCTGTTCATACCATCGTTTCTTTTGATTTTTCAACTTCTGTGATTCCAGGTTGGCATACTACTATATTTCCCCCTTATTTTGTTGCAGGAGCCGTGTTTTCTGGTTTTGGAATGGTTCTTACATTATTAGTAATCATGAGAGAAGTTTTTAATTTTAAAGAATACATAACAGAAAAACATTTGGAAAACATGGCAAAAGTTACGATGCTTACGGGATCTTTAGTGGGTATAGCTTACATAACAGAGTTTTTTGTAGCGTGGTATTCTGGAAGTAGATTCGAAATATTTACTTTTATAAATAGAGCTTTTGGACCTTACTGGTGGTCTTATTGGATTATGTTTTCTTGCAATGTGATTACACCTCAACTTTTCTGGTTTAAAAAAATACGAACCAATCCGATAGCTTTATGGATTATTTCTATATTCGTAAACATAGGAATGTGGTTTGAACGTTATGTTATCGTTGTTACTTCTTTACAAAGAGATTTTTTACCTTCTAGTTGGGATTTATATATAATGACAAAACATGAGTTTGCTATCTTATTGGGTTCATTTGGTTTATTCTTTACATTATTTTTACTTTTTGCTAGATTCTTTCCAACAATAGCAGTTGCTGAAATTAAAACTTTAATTAAATCCCCAGAGGCTAAAGGTTATGGACATTAATTTAAGGAGTATAAAATGCAAGTTTTAGAAAGATTTTTTGAAATTTTAGAAACGTTTTTTGATAAGTTTTTTGGTAAGCAAAGTGAGTTCTTTAATCAATTGTTTACAAAATTTTTTCAATATCGGTATGAAGAGCCTGTAAAAGGTGTTTATGCAATTTTCCGTACTCCAGAAGAATTATTAAAAGTTGCTAAGGAATTACATCAAAAAGGATATACTAATTTAGATGCTTTTAGTCCTTTTCCAATACATGGTTTAGAGCATTCTTTAGGTTACCAACGATCACGCCTTCCATATCTTGCTTTTTTTGCAGGACTTACGGGTTTTCTTTTTGCTTTTTTTCTGCAATATAACACGCATGAAAATTTAATTACGACTACGATTACACACGCTATTGATGCTTATCCAAATTTAAATTCTTATCCACTTAATTATGGTGGTAAACCCACATTTAGTTGGCCTGCTATGATTCCTATCTGTTTTGAACTTACAGTATTATTCGCAGGTTTAACTACTGTTGTAGGTCTTTTTGTTTTATCAAGAATGCCAAAAGTATCTCGCGTGAATTTGGATGATAATTTAACTAATGATAAATTTGCCATATGGATTCCCTCTACATCTGCAAAATATAATGAAGAAGAAATTAAATCTTTATTATCTAAATATAATCCAGAAATCATAAAGACGGTAGGTTAATATGAGATCAATAATACCATTACTTTTAATTTTAATTAGTTTACAATATTGTAACTATGCAGGTAACAAATCTGGGCTACACTGGTTTTTAGATATGCACGATAATTTAGCTGTTGAATCTCAAGAAGAAGATTTAACCACGATATTTTTTAATCATAACAACCAACCTGTAAAAGGTTCTGATGTTTTAGAATCACAAACCGGGCCTGGTTCTACAATGAGAGTACCTCCGGAAGGTTCTATACCAATCAATTATACACCCTATCTCTATGATCCTTCAGATTTTGACACACCAGCTAAAGAATTAAAAAATCCTTTAAAACCAACAAAACAAATTCTTGAACTTGGACAAAAACAATATAATATCTTTTGTTCTATTTGTCATGGATATCAAGGTAAAGGTGATGGTCCTTTATCTCCTAGAATATCCGCAATACCTGCTTTAGTAGGAGAAAAGTCAAATGTTTTAGATTGGGAGGATGGTAGATTTTACCATATCATTACAGTAGGTCGAGCAAGGATGAAAGCTTACGCAGCACAACTAACTCCAGAAGAGAGATGGGCAATCATTCATTACATTCGTTTACTTCAAAATACAAAATAATAAGGAGAAAATTATGCATTTACTATCTGAAGATAAATTAAATTTTAAAATAGATTCAAAATTACGAACAACATCAATTTTATTCATCATCATTGGTATTATCACATTAATTTTGCAAATAATTTTTCCTTGGCATGGTCATTCAGAAACTCATGGAAATCCACGATTGTTTTTTTCTTTATATCTTGGTTTTCTTGTATTTCTTCCTATAACTTTAGGTGCATTATTTTTCGTTACCATACATCATTTATCGGGTGCTTCTTGGAGTGTAACGTATCGTAGATTGGCAGAAAATCATTTTTGGTTTATGCCAGTAGTTTTTTTGGCTTTTTTAATTTTAATTTTTTCTGGTATGGATACAATTTTTCATCACTGGGTACATGCAGATCACTCAGACGAATTAATCCAACATAAATCTGGATGGTTAAATAAATCTTTTTTTATAATACGTAATATAATAATTTTATTATTATGGACTTTATTTGGATGGTTATTTTGGAAATATTCAACACAACAAGATTTAGATGGTAAATTTGAACATACTCCTAGATTGGCAAAAATTGCAGCAGTATTTGCTGTACTATTTGGTATAACGATATCTACAACTTCTTGGGATTTTAGTATGAGTTTAGAGCCTCATTGGTTTTCTACGATTTGGGCAGTTTATATTTTTTCTGGTGTTTTATTAAGTTCTTTTTCAGCTTTAGCAATTTGGAGTTATTTTTTAAAGAAAGCTGGATATTATGAAAATACTTTAACTGAAGAACATTTACATGATCTTGGCAAGTATTTATGGGGATCTTCAATTTTTTGGGCATATGTTGGTATAGCTTCTCAATTTCTTTTAATTTGGTATGCACATATACCCGAAGAAACAATTTTTTTCGCTAAAAGATTATATAAAGAGGATTTCACTCATAGTCCTTGGGCTATTATATCCTTACTTTTAGTATTAATTCGATTTGTGATACCTTTTTTTCTTTTAATAAAAAGAGAATCAAAAAGAAATTTTCAGTGGATGGCAATTGCCTCTTTTATTATATTATTGGGTCAAGTCATAGATATGTATTGGGTTTTATATCCGACTCTGGATCATAATCATTTTGTTCTGTTTTCCTGGCAGGAATTAGGAAGTTTATTATTATATACTGGAATTTATATTTTTGTGGTTTCATATGGTTTAACAAAATCAAAATTAATACCTATAAAGGATCCTAGATTAGAAGAATGTCTTCATATTCATCATTAAAATTTAGAGGTATATATGAAAAA
Source organism: uncultured bacterium (assembly GCA_937928085.1). Lineage (GTDB taxonomy): Bacteria > Spirochaetota > Leptospiria > Leptospirales > Leptonemataceae > SKYB61. The sequence continues at coordinate 332,252 of CALFVU010000008.1, forward strand.
GTTTCAAACTTTTTTATTTTTAATTATTATTACGGTATCTGGTTGTAAAAACGAAGTGAAGATATACGAAGCAACTCCGGAAAATCTTCATCTTGGTTCTAAAATCTATGCTTCAAGTGAGTTTAACTGTAAAAATTGCCATGGTATTGATTATAAGGGTAATACATCGGAAGCAAAGGAATTAAAAGAAAAAGGTATACCTGTTACGGATTTTACTGGGCCTATTCCACCAGAAAAGACTCCTTTGGATTATTTTAAAGTAATTTCGGTAGGGACGAATCGAACTTTAGACGGTGATTATAATTACCATGCTTACTATAATCTTACAGATTCTGCAAAGTGGGCATTAGCTAATTTTTTGTATTCTTTAGGACAAGAACCAAAAACAAAAGAGGAAATACAAAAACGAAAACAAGCATTACAATCAGCAATTCAAGAAATAGAATCTATTTACAAAAATAATAGAAAATGGTATTTAGGAGAAAACACACCATCTCAACAAAGAGAAAAATCAAGACCACTACAAGAAATGTTACAAAATACAAATTTTAAATTAGCACAAGAATATCCTTATAAAATACTAAATGAGCAAAAAATACAAAAAATTTTAGAAATTCAGAATCAGTATATTGAAGGATCTTTGATTTATGTCAATAATTGTCAATCTTGTCATGGAATTGGTGGGGAAGGAGTACAGGGAGCAGCAAATATTAATGTATTGGATGAATCCAGGTATGAACCTATTAAAAATATATCAAGAAGAAAATCAGCTTTTGTTAGTATATCATCATTATCTATAGATTCAATAAAATTAGAGGCTATCCAAAAAGTTCACCCTGATTATTATTTTACAGAATCTCAATGGAATGATTTAATTCAATATTTAAAGATTATTTTGGAGAAGTAAACTATGAAATCAAGTTATATTACAACAGCACAATTTTTTAAAAATGCAGGCACATTATGGTTATTTCTTGGTATATTTGCCAGTATCATTTCAGATCTTGAATTGACAAATTTTTTGTTTAATACAAGCGATACTTTTTGGTATGGGAAATTAAAACCTTTCTATAACAATATTCTTGTCTTTGGCTCAGTTATTTCTTATTTTTTCTCTGCAATATATTACGAACTAGATCGGCTTAAAGTAAATCATATAAAACCTTCTTTTATAGGGCAACTGTTGTTTACGATTTATCAATTTTCTTTAATTTTTGGATTGATTACATTAATTTATAGCAAGAATGAAGGTAGAATATATGGTGAATTCAATTTTATAGCTGATAATTTATTGATGCTGGTGTTTTTGGCTATATTAATCAAAGTTTTGATACATCTAAAAGGTAGTAATGAATTCTCTACAGTTTTTCAATTTGTGGTTATTAATTTAACGGGTATGATTGTTACTTTTTTTCTAGGAAATTTTGGTTTTCCAAATTCATACATTACAACAGTGCCACCAACATCTGGTTTTCAGGATGCAATGATTTCTGAGTTTTATAAAAATTCAGTTTTAGTATTTTTTGTTTTATTACCATTAAATTTTATACTATTTTCTTTTATAAAAAAATTTTACAAAATTTCTGAAACATTTCAGTTCAATTCTATTTTATTATTTATCGTTATCTTAATACCTTTCACTTCTGGTTCTAATTTGCAAAATTCACCATATCAAAATTTCTGGACATACATTGGAAGTTATATTTTGGCAGGGATATTGTTATTGATTTTAGGCATAAATTATATATTAAATACAATGTATAATCAAAATAAACAACAACAAAAATTTATTACTTTAAGCATATCGGGATTGTTACTTTTTATATTTACAATTTTGATGTTTATTTCTCAAATACCTATTGTTCAAAAATATATACAGTTTACTGTTTTGGATATTTCTGACTTTGGACAAAAACTAATTTTTATTTTATTACCTATTTTTATTGTTTATAATATGTATTTTTATGATGATAAATCACAAAACTCCTTGCTAATGATCTTTTTGATGATTGTTTCATTATCAGCTTTTCTTGTATATTTGGTTCATGGGATAGTAATGTCGAGGGCTTTATTTAGTTTAAATGATAATGGAGAGCTTTTAATTAAAGATTGGGCTACAATTCTTGATAAAGAAAAGATATTTATTTATATTCGAATAGCTCTTGAATTTTTAATCTTACTAAGTAGTATATATTTAATTCGATATCCATTCAATAATAAAATTTCTCAAGGAGAAACAGTATGAATTTTAAAAATCCGTTTCAATTATTTTTTATAACTTTAGTTTTTTTAGTTACAGGATTTTTAATTGTTTTTGTATTTACTTATAAAGTGGATTTACATGGTAAATTAGCTTTTACACATCCCCCCGAAAATCCAGCTGTTTTAAAAGGTTATGAAATATATCTACAAGAAGGATGTCAATATTGTCATACTTTAAATATTAGAACTCTTAAATCGGATATATTACGATACATTGATTTAGAAAAATATGGTTATGATCCATCTGTTGAATCTGAAGATTTTCTCTTTTTTACACCTTTTAGTATTGGCTTATTGCGCATTGGCCCTGATTTGTCAACTGTTTCATCTAAATATGATCGGGAAGCTTTAGAAACATTACTTCTGGGAAAAAATCAGGATCTATATAAAAAAAATTATCATAATTATGCATATTTGTTTGTAGATGATGACTTACAACCTTTATTTCTTTCGTGGAAAATTCGATGGTTAATGAACTCTGGCCTTCCATTAAATGATCCTTATCAAAGAGCTGTTTTTACTGCCTTAGAAGAAAAAACAAAAGGTGATGTCTTAATTGATTTTTTATTGTATCTTGGAAGTAGAAAACAACAATTTAATGCAAAATTTTATCAATAGGGAGAAGTATATGCAACAAAAACATGACAATCGACTACCGGGATGGATTACATTCACCGCTTCGCTTATAATGATTTTTGGTATCATTTACGGAATTTATCAGTCTGTTTTTCTTAATGTTTCTACTCCATTAAAATATAAACAAGAAGCGAACCTATATTTAATTTCTGCCAAACAAGATATGATTATTCCACAAAGAACTGTGCAAGCAATCGAAGCAGGACAAAAATTATATTCGCAAGTTTGTTCCGCATGTCATGGTGTGGATTTAAAAGGAGGGGTAGGACCTAATCTAATTGATAATGAATGGAGAAATCCACCAGCGAAAGAAAGTCATTTGTTTAAACTTATCTGGAATGGAATACCAAATGGTAAACCTCCAATGCCCGCAAAAGGTGGAAGAACAGACTTAAATTCAGAACAAATATGGCAAATTGTATATTACATTTCTTCTTTAAATCTAAATATAGAAAAAGATTCAAAACCGAATCAATAATTTCTAAATGATATGACTTTTTAGTCATATCATTACTCATTTAAAAATTCTGAAATTTTAAATTATAAATTTTAAGTGCTTGACTTAAAATCTTTATTAAAAAACGTAGAATTGATCACAAAGTAAGAGGATACACTATGTTCCTTAAAGAAAAATCAAAAAAAACAATTACACTCAATAATCAAAATTATACATACTATAGTTTACTAGAATTAGAAAAAATTACGGGTAAAAGTTTATCAACGATTCCATATACTTTAAGAATATTGTTAGAATCTGCTTTAAGAAATTTAGATGATTACAAAGTAAAAGAAGATGATATTTATAAAATCCTAAATTATGATCCAAAAGATCCCCCTAAAGAAGAATTTCCGTTTATGCCCGGGCGTGTGATACTACAAGATTTTACAGGTGTTCCATGCATTGTAGATCTTGCAGCTTTACGCAGTACAATGCATAGAATGAAAGGTGATCCTTCAAAAATCAATCCTCTAGTTCCAGTTGATCTTGTAATTGATCATAGTATACAAATTGATTATTATGGTACACCTGATGCCTTAAGAAAAAATATGGAATTAGAGTTTGAGCGAAATAAAGAACGCTATGAATTTCTTAAATGGGGTCAAAATGCTTTTCAAAATTTAAAAATTGTACCACCTGGTGTTGGTATAGTACATCAAGTGAATTTAGAATATTTAGCAAAAGTTGTATTAGAAAAAAATTTAACTATATATCCAGATAGTTTAGTGGGTACTGATTCTCATACAACCATGATTAATGGTTTAGGAATTTTAGGATGGGGGGTAGGTGGGATCGAAGCGGAAGCGGTAATGTTAGGTCAACCTTTATATATGTTAGTACCCGAAGTGATAGGAGTAAAACTAAAAGGGCAGCTAAAAGAAGGTGTTACCGCTACAGATTTAGTTCTAACTATAACAGAGATGTTAAGAAAAAAAGGTGTTGTAGAAAAATTTGTAGAATTTTTTGGTCCCGGTTTAGATTTTTTAACTTTAGCAGATAGAGCAACTATTGCAAATATGGCTCCAGAATACGGAGCAACTACTGGATTTTTTCCTGTTGATCAAGAAACACTGAATTACTTAAAACAGACAGGTAGAAAAAAAGAGCATATCGATTTAGTAGAGAGATATTTTAAAGAACAAGGAATATTTAGAGAGTCAAATTCAATAGAACCTATTTATACAGATGTATTAGAACTTGATTTAAGTACTGTAGAACCTTGTTTAGCAGGTCCAAAAAGACCACAAGATAAAATACCTCTAAAAAATTTAAAATCTAAATGGAATAATTTATTAAGATTACCAATAAAAGAAGGTGGATATAATTTGGATGAAGAAAACATCTTAAAAAAAGTAAAAATTCAAAATGGCTACCAATCAGAATTACAAACTGGAGATGTGGTCATTGCTGCTATTACTTCGTGTACGAATACCTCGAATCCTTTTGTTTTAATAGGTGCGGGAATATTGGCAAAAAAAGCTGTAGAAAGAGGTTTAAAGCAAAAACCTTATGTAAAAACCAGTTTAGCACCGGGGTCACGAGTGGTAACTGAGTATTTAGAAAAATCAGGTCTTTTGCCTTATTTAGAAAAACTTGGTTTTTATATATCTGGTTATGGATGTACTACTTGTATTGGAAATTCTGGACCTTTAAATGAAAACATCGCTCAAGCTATAACCGAGGAAAATTTAGTGGTAAGTGCGGTTTTATCGGGAAATAGAAATTTTGAAGGTAGAATTTCACCACATGTAAAAGCAAATTTTTTAGCAAGTCCTCCCCTTGTAGTAGCTTATGCTATAGCAGGTTCGGTCAATTGGGATCCTTATTCTGAGCCCATAGGAATAGACGAAAAAGGTAATTCTGTTTTTCTTAAGGATATATGGCCAACAAATGAAGAAATTCAAAATACAATAGCTAATGTAATTTCATCGGAAATGTTTGTCAATAAATATTCTAACGTGGATCTTGCTAATGAAATGTGGAATCAAATTAAAACTACATCCGGAATATTGTATCAATGGGATGAAAACTCTACATATATTCAGGAACCTCCATTTTTTATAAATTTTGATTTAACAATTCAACCTTTAAAGGATATTCAAAACGCAAGATGTTTAGTCAAGGTGGGAGATTCGATTACTACGGATCATATAAGCCCTGCTGGATCTATTTCTGTTAATTCACCTGCAGGACAATACTTGATTTCGAAAGGTATAAAAAAAGAAGATTTTAATTCATATGGTTCTCGTAGAGGAAATGATAGAGTAATGACGCGGGGAACGTTTGCGAATATTCGATTAAGAAACCAATTAGTAGATAAGGAAGGTGGCTATACTGTATATTTTCCTACTGGCGAGGTTATGTCTATTTATGATGCAAGTGTCAAATATAAAGAAAATCATATACCTTTAATCGTTTTAGCTGGAAAAGAATATGGAACCGGATCATCTAGAGATTGGGCTGCAAAAGGAACTTATTTATTGGGTATAAAAGCAGTAATTGCTCAAAGTTTTGAAAGAATACATCGCTCCAATTTAGTAGGTATGGGAGTTTTGCCATTACAGTTTATGGATGGAGAATCTGCAGAGAATTTAGGATTAACAGGAAAAGAAACTTATTCTATTTTAGGAATCAATGATTCTATAAAACCTAGACAAATTCTAACGGTTAAAGCAGATGATAAAGAATTTAAAGTTATTTGTCGATTGGATAACGAAGTAGAAATAGATTACTATAAAAATGGTGGTATTCTACAAACTGTATTGAGAAAGTTCCTAAAAGAAAAATAAACATTCAGGTTTCTTTATGTTTATTTTATCTACCGATCAACTCTGTATAAGTTTCTAAAATTTGATTATTTCTTCTATAAGTAATTTTGTACTTAATTCCTAATTTAGCATTTTGTAAAAATTCCATAAGATTATGGATATTCTGTATTTCTTTGTTTTCGATTTTTATAATAATATCTCCTATTTGAATTCCAGATTTACCTATAGGTGCATCTTCTACAAATCCACCCACTTCTATGCCTTGATCACTAAAATAATTTGATGGTATAATACCTAATCGAATATTATATGTATAGTGTTTGTTTTCTTCTTGAGCTTTTACATATTTAGGTATGTTTTTAGAGTTCATTATTTGAATTATGATTTCTTTTGCAAGTTCAAGGATTTCGACCATTTTTATATAATTGATTTTATAATAATCATCGGTAGGTTTATGATAATCTTCATGAATACCTGTGAAAAAAAATAAAACAGGAATACCTTTGTTATAAAACATTGTATGATCACTTGGACCCGAACCCCCTTTTACATATTGTACTTGTAATAAATATTTTGATTGTATCTTTTGTACAGCTTTTTCTAAAATCTCATTCCAAGTTATGTCTCCGGTATCTTTTCCTTGTAATTGTAAAGATTGTTTATACCTTCCAATCATATCGAAATTTAGCATCGCTACTGCATTTTTACTAATATATTTTGAATGTACAAATTCTTTTGATCCTAAAAGCCCCCATTCTTCGGCATCAAAAAATAAAAATATTAAATTCCAATCTTCTGGAATTTTTTCATTCGAAAAAAATTCAGCAATTTCCATAACTCCGGCAACTCCAGAAGCATTATCATCAGCACCATTATAAATTTCTCCAAAAGGACCTAAAGAAAAACCCGCTATACCTTTTCCTAAATGATCATAATGAGCACCAATATAAATAATTTTTTGATTTTCTCTAACAGGCTTTAAAGAAAATCCTAAGTTTCTACCAGTTAGTTTTTCTCGTTCATAGTTTACTACAATTCTAACTTCCTGATCTGGTTTTAGTATTTTTTTATAAATTTCTATATATTCTTCATTATCAAAAAAAGCAGCGATTGTATTTCCCTTACTGGAAACCTGAAACTGTTCAATTTTTATTGGATTTTCTTTATCTTTTAAGAATAAAACTCCTTTAAAATTTAAACGATTTATATTTTTGTACTTATTCTCTAAAGAAATTATTTGTTTTTTATTTTTGTCTTTCTCAGGACCTAATCGTTTACATATTACAATATATTCTTTAGGATTACTAATTTTTTTAAGTAAATTTGATAAATCTTTATTCTCCTCTATACAATAATTTCCATCAATCACTTTTCCTACGATTTCTCCAGAAGAAGAAAATCCTAATGGTTCAATTGATGCTATACAATTACTTTTACAATGAATTACTTGTAATTCATTGATACCACTTTTCTTGTAATTTCCAGAAAATGAAAATTCTAAAAAATATTGATTGTCAAAAAGAGGTTTATAATTCCATTTTTTAAAAAAACTAATAATCCAATTTTGTACTTTCTTAGAATCCGTTGTAGAGGGATATCTGCCGTTTAAATTATCATCCGATAGATATCTATGATACAAAATAATATCTTTTTTTGTAATTTGTTTTGATGTTAAAAAATAATCAGGAAAAAAGAAGGATAGAACAACAAATATAAAGTAAATTGAAGCTAAAATTATAAGAAAATATAATTTAATACGATTTTTCATATAACTAAATTAAACTAAATTCAATAATTGAGTCTATTTTTTTTATAAATGTTTTATTTATCGATCAATATATAAAAACGTGATCGGTTTTTATAAATCCACCGAAATAAATGTAATGGAACTAGAATACAACTAAAAATAATGAAGCTTAAACAAAACTTTTTACTATAAAGTTATAAAGAATTCGCGTTAAAAAATAAAGCATTTTTTAAAGCTTTATTGCAAAAGCTAAAATCACAATCAAAAAAATTTTTTATTTTTTTCAATCAATAAATAAATCTAATTCTACGTATGTGATAAAATAAAGAAATCTCCAGATCATGTTATATCTGGAGATTAAGAGATTTAATTTTCTTCTTTTTTAAATTGTTTAGAAAATTCAGAAATTTTATTTTGAATCGTTGTGTTTAATTCTTCTAATTTTACTTTAAATTGTTCTAATTGTTCTTTTGGTACTATTTTTTCTATTTCTTGAAAAATTTTTTGATAACTTTCGTTAATTTGTCTAGAAATATCTCCAAAAGTTTGGTTAGCTTTTAAATTGAATTCATTTAGCTGATTTACAATATCATCAAGATTTTTTCTTAAATTTGTTACTAATTCACTATTTTCCGATGCACCTTTTTGCTTAAGATCTTCGTAAATTCTTTCGATTTCTGAAACTGTCTTTTTTATACTTTCTTCACTTGCTTTATAAAAGCCAATTCCTACGTTTAATATATCATTTAGGGTTTTTTGTAAATTTTCCATACTCTTACTCCTTTATTGTTATTGTGCATTGCACAATTCCAACTTTTTTAATTCGCTATTTTTGTCAATGCTTTCAATAAGCACAATAGGTGTTTTTTAAGAAATAATGTTTTTTAAAATTTAATATTACTCTTTAGAGATAAGTAAAAAAGATAGATTACAATACGAATCACATAAAGATGTACAACTCTGAAAACTTTTATATTCACTGCCTGTTATATTTCCATCAGAAATACCGGTTTGATTTGCACAATCATTATAACAAGCTTCTGAACCTCGTGGACATAAAAGTTGATATAATATAATTTTTTCTTGTCTTGTATCCGGGTCTTTTTTACAATATAAAAAAAATGTTGCAAGAAATAAAATCCCTGTAAAAAAAACTATATTTTTAAAATTCATACAATGTTTAAGAAAAGTTTATTAATTGTTTATGGCAAATCATTTTTGACCCTTTGGTTAATTTTTTTGAATTCTTGTGTGAGTATTTATCCCATTAAAATATCTTTTTTCCACAATCTTTCTAAAGTGGATTCAAATATATATTGGGATAAAGATAATCAATCTCTTTTGTATATCGAGGAAGAAATCATTCTATACTTTTTTAATTACAAAAATCAATCTCAAAAAAACCGGGATGTAAAAATCATAAAAGATCCATCAATTCATTGTAAAGATAAAAACGATATCCTAGTGAATGAATTTTTATTGTTGATTAAAAAAAATCAAGAACATATAAATCAAAATAAAATTCGTGAATTCGAAAATTATTTATTCTGGCTTTTAAAACATTGTCAGGATTATTATATAAAAGAAAACATAAACAATATGTTTTATTGGTTTTCTTTAAATGAAGAATATAGCCATTAAAATACTTTTTTTAATTTTGTTTTTTTCTTGTAATGTAAAAACCTATGATCCCTATTATTATATTTTATTTCCTTACTTAAGAAAAGGTTTCAATCAGCCCGAAAGAGTAGAAGAGATTCAAATTCAGTATAAGTGGGAGATTTTATCTTTAGAATTAAAGTGGAGACCTTCACGAGATCCGGATACGAATTCTTATGTTCCTTATTATTTTATTTATCTTTATTTTGAATATCCTACGAGAGAATTACTATATGATAAAAAATATTTGATAGACATTACATCCAATACAGAATATATTTTATTTTTAGGAGATTTTCGTGGAGTGCTATATTTTATGATTACCTCTTACGATTTAGGTTCAGAATCTCAACCTTCTGAAATTATTGAATTTAGGATACCCCCATGAAAAGATTATTGTTTTTTATTTTAATTATTCTTATTTCATTTTTTAAAATCTCTCCGGAAGAAAAAATAGATTCAGAATTTTTAAAAAATCAATTTTCTTATTCTTTTTTGTGGGATGTAATTTTTCCGGGATATAATTTTTATAGAAAAGCACAATGGGGATGGGGAAGTTTTTTTTTGATTGGTAGAGCACTTTCATTATATACCGCTTGGATATATCATAAACAATATCTTTCGTATAGAAGTTTGGAAAAAGCTGCTAAAATTGCAGAGTTTTATTATGGTTTAGGATATTCATATAAAGATCCGGTTCGAGGGGGTAATAAAACAACAAAAGAATTTTCTATAGAGGCAGGCAGATCTGCATCAAATCGAAATATATCGATTGGAGCTCATTTATTATTATTAGGTATTGGACTATACAATGGTTATCTAGATAATTGGGAAGAATATCTACAAAAAGCACCAAAATATAAAAGTATTTTTATAAATTTTCATCATCAGTCTTTAACTTTAACTTTTACTACTCGCCTGGATTTTTGATTAAAGCAGGTATAGTTTTAAGAATAATGAATATATCAAATAATAAAGACCAATTTTCTATATAATAGATATCAGCTTCAATTCGTTTTTCAATAGGAGTATCTCCTCTATAACCTAAAATTTGCGCCCAACCCGTAATACCAGATTTAACTCTATGTCTTAGCATATATTTTTCGTATATTGTTTTAAATTGTTTTACGAAATGGGGCCTTTCAGGTCTTGGTCCAACTACAGACATATCTCCTTTTAATACATTAAAAAATTGAGGTAATTCGTCTAAAGAAGTCTTTCTCAAAAATTTACCAATAGGAGTCACTCTTGGATCGTTTTTTCTGCCCCAAGTAGTTTCTGATTGTATTTTATCCTGAACATACATAGTTCTAAATTTAATTAGTTTAAAAATTTTACGATCAAGTCCTACTCTTTCTTGTAAAAAAAATATCGGACCGGGAGATGAAATTTTTACAAGTATTGCAATCAAAATCATAATGGGTAAACTAAAAATAATCACTACTAAAGAAAAAACAATATCAAAAGTTCGCTTAACAAATTGATGATAACCATTTCTTAGAGGAATATCTCTTAATACTAAAATAGGGATTCCTTCCATTTCTTCAATTCGTGCTCTGTGTGTCATTATTTCGATTATATCGGGTATAATTCTACAATCAATTCCTTCTAAGTCACAAATTTTGATGATTTTATAAATTTTTTTATAATTTCCCTTTAAAGATACTATCAAGATATCTATATGTTTTTCTTCAAGGATTTTTGGTAAATCTTCTTCAGAACCAACAATCCACTGCTTAATTTTTGGATTTAAATTTTTTTTTTGTTTTTCTGTTAAAATCCCTATTAATGAATATCCTAGGAATTTATATTTATCGAAGTATTCTAATATCTTTTCTGTTCCTTTTTGTGTGCCTAATATCAAGATATTTCTGGTAAACTTTCCTTTTTTTGTTAAGTAGATAATATATTTTTTTACTAAAAGATGTCCTAAGAAAATTCCAATAGTTGTTAAGATGAACGTATACAAGATAATTAAACGGGAATAACTATGTTCTCTATAAAAAAATAAGAATGCCAAAACAATCACTAAATTTATAACAACTCCTCGCAGGATATATAGAAATTCACGAGCAGGTTGTAAAATTCTTCTAGGTTGATAAAGATCAGTTGCAATAAAAACAAGAATTTGTCCAAAGGCGTAAATGATACCAAGAAATGAATATGTGACAAGAATCGAAAAAAACTCGCTGTTTTTGAAAAAATCAAATTGCAAAATAAAACTGTCCGCAGGCAATATAAAAAATCTTTTTTTTTCTGGTTCAAAAACATAAAAATGTAAAATCGTACCAATTAGCAATGAGAAATAAGCGATAGCAAAATCTATAAACGAATAAGCTATTTTTAGAATTTGTCTTTTTTCTTTCATCATAAAATTCCTCAATAAATATAAAATTGAGATTTTGCAATTTCATTCGGTTGTGTTTTTTGACGGTTCACAATAAATCGACTAGGCTGAGTTTTTAATCCGCCAATATCAAACTTAACAAAATTAAAACTAATCCATATAATGTTATCATAAAAATTCACTACACTTATTGTATTTAATCCTGCAAGCATGGATTTTTGTTGTAATTCATAGCCTATTTTGAATTCCCAATCGTGTAAATCAAAAATCAATATGCCTCTAAAAAAGCCAATAGAAAAAGCTGAATTCTGTTTTTTTGTAATTCCATTAATTCCTGTAGAATCAATTATATCCTGCCAAAAATTTGTTTTTTTTTCTGATTCCGGAATAAAACTCTCCGGTAAACATCGTATATTTCCCTCAATGATTTTACAAGGCTTTTCTTTTGTATATCTTTCGGGTTGAGTTAAACGAGATTCAATTTCTATTTCTAGAAATATTTGTTTTGTCAGTTGGAGATCGATCTTGGATAAATACCTCATGTGATCAAGTTTAGGATTTTCATACACATGATACCAAAAGTAACCCAATTCAAAATATCGAAGTTTTTTAATAAGAAGTAAATCAAAATTGCTCATTATAAAACTAATCCCAAGTAAGTTCGAATGATCTCTTGTATTTAAATGATCATAAACATAATCGTTATAAATTTTTAATTCTAAAATGTGAATTCTCTTTTTACTAAGTAAATGATATCGGGAGTCTTTAAATAAATTTAAAAAATTCAAATAAATTTCTGCTCTTGCTAAAGGATATGTCCATCTTTCTAAATAAGGTCTTTTAAATTCGTACTCTCGATGATCATAAATACTTTCTAAAGAAACATTAAAAAAATCAAAAGGAAAAATATTTAGTTTCACTTGAGTTTCGTTTATTTTTTGACGATTATTGAATCCATTTATATTGATTAGGCTTGTATCCAAAAGTTCTTCTTTAAAAGAAAATTTTTTCGTGTAATTTAATTCTAAATGATATTCAGGTATGCCAAAAATTAATTGATGTTTCTGAAAAATATATTCATAGGATTGCTTTTTCGAATATATTTTTAAGCTTTTAAGGGCATCTTCGGAAATGTTTTCACCTACAGGGATTATTTTTTGGGCACCATATCCAAACAAGGGTCGAAAGCTAAAAAAGTCAAAAAAAGAAATCATTGTTTTTAAGTCTGTTTCGAAACGATTAGTATGTTGAGTATAATATGGTTTTTGATTATTATAAATTTTAAACTGATCATAATGGTATGAAAACTTGATATAATAGGGTAGAGAATATAGATAACCTAGAAATATGTCTTTTTGTATATCAAGACTTGGGATTACATCGCTAATAGGAATAAATTTTGAATCTACAAAATTCGAACTTTCTCTCCATATTTTTCTTCTGTTCGCTTGAAAATTAATTGTAAGATCATCGATTTTATCATTATAGTATAAAACAAATTCATTTTCGTTTTGGATTAGACCTCTTCCTGCATCAGTACTTCTATATAAGGCTGGCAAAGTGGTTGTTGGAATGATTCTTCCTCCGTATTCATATTCGAATAATCTGTGAGAATAATTAACCACCTTGAGGGTAGTGTTTTGCACTCTGTTTTTTTCTGTATCTATATGGTTGTAGTTGATGATCGAAAACCATTTTGTCCATTTATATTTTTCTTCTTTGTATGTTCCGTCTTTTTGCAAAATTTGATTTGTTGTTCGAAGTAAATCTTTTTCTCGATAATCAAGTAAAATTTCGTATCTTTTAAATTCTGCAAATCCTAGATCTAAAATGTATTTAAAATTTGGAGTAAATCGATACATTTCTGTACCAAAGAAATAACCTTTTTTTTCGTAATAATCAAACTTTAGTCGATAAGCTATAGGAACAATAGGATTTAAAAAAGCTTCAGGTACACTAAACTGATATGTATTTTGTAAGTAATAACCATAAGTATTGCTATATCCAAATTGAGTGATAATACCTGTTCCCCAAGGATTCGTATAATAAAATGGTAAATAAATTAAAGGAACTCCTCCTACGTGATACCAAACCCCAATTCCTAGAAGTTCATTGTTTTCGAGGATATATAATTTTTTTGCAGAAAAATGATAATGTGGCTTTTCTTTTGTGCAACTTGTAAAAAACGCATTACTTAATTCAAAGCGATTTTCTCCTAAACCAATGATGTTAATACCAGTAAAATAGACTGGATCTTTATAACCAGAACCATTATAAAAAATTCCATAACCATTTTCGTAATCATAAATTACTTTTTCAACTCGAACATGAGCATTGTTTTCAAAATACTCGATATTACCATAAGCAAATATTTCTTTTCGATTTGTATCAATAATTACTTCATCTGCAAAAAGAATTCCATTTCTTATCTCTACTTTAATTCTTCCATAAAACCGAATCACTCCTTTTGATTGTTCTTCTCCTAAAAAAAAAGTTCCTGAATCTATATTTTCTATCTTGATTTTAGCTTTTTTTTCCTTGGTGAGATTGATGTTTGGATTTGTATTTTGTATTAGTAAATTTTCTTGTGGTTGTAATGATTGAATCACAATTAAAAATAAAAAAAGAAAGAACCTTTGATTCAGCTTAACCATAAATTATAAAATTTAAAAAGTTAAACTTTTAAATTGTGATAATGTGTAAAGAATTTATATAATTTTTAAACAAACAGAATCCATACAAAAAACCTTTTTGATGTATTTAAAAATTATTGACTGTAAAAAAAACAATGTTTGAAGGTTAATAACAAAGGAGAAATTATATGAGTACTTTTAGAGTGGAAAAAGATACAATGGGCGAAATTATGGTTCCTAATGAAAAATATTGGGGAGCTCAAACCCAACGATCATTAGAAAATTTTAAAATTGGCAATGATCACTTCCCGAGGGAATTTATTCGTGCTTTTGGAATTTTAAAAAAAGCTGCAGCTATCACAAATAAAGAATTGAAGGTATTAGATGAAAAAATAGCCGATTTGATCATTCAAGTTGCAGATGAAGTAATCGAAGGTAAATTAGATGAACATTTTCCTTTAGTGATCTGGCAAACTGGAAGTGGAACTCAATTTAATATGAATGTAAATGAAGTAATTTCTAATCGAGCAATAGAAATTTCTGGTGGTGAAATGGGTACTAAAAAACCAATACATCCTAATGATCATGTAAACAAATCCCAAAGTTCTAATGATACATTTCCCACTGCAATGCATATAGCAACAGCAGAAAGAACTGTTCATCATTTAATACCAAATATTAAGTTATTAAGAGAAACTTTATATCGAAAATCCATAGAATTTAAAGATATTATCAAAATAGGGCGAACCCACTTAATGGATGCAACACCACTAACTTTGGGTCAAGAATTTTCAGGTTATGTAGCCATGCTAGATTATGGCATTGAAAGAATAGAAAATGCTTTAAAAGATGTGTATAAATTAGCTTTAGGAGGAACAGCGGTTGGTACAGGAATTAATGCTCATCCAGAATTTCCGGTAAGAGTTGCAGAAAAAATTGCTGAAATTACTAATTTACCTTTCGTTACTGCACCAAACAAATTTGAGGCTTTAACTTCTCATGGAGCTTTATTAAATTTTCATGGAACTTTAAAATCATTAGCAGCAGACTTAATGAAAATTGCAAATGACATACGATGGATGGCAAGTGGACCACGAGCAGGATTAGCTGAAATAAAAATTCCTGAAAATGAGCCTGGTAGTTCTATTATGCCGGGTAAAGTAAATCCTACTCAGAGCGAGGCAATGACTATGGTTTGCTGTCAAGTTTTTGGAAATGATGTTGCTATTAATTTTGGTGGTGCAGGTGGAAATTTTGAATTAAACGTATATAAACCTATGATCATTCATAATGTTTTACATTCAATTAGACTTTTGGGAGATGCATGCAAGAATTTTAATGATAAATGTGCCGTTGGAATTGAACCCTGGATAGAAAACATCAATCGATATGTTGCTAATTCTTTGATGTTAGTTACTGCACTAAATCCTTATATTGGTTATGATAACGCTGCTAAAATTGCAAAGCATGCTTATAAAACAAATAAAAGCTTAAAAGAAGCAGCTATTGAGTTAAACTTATTAACAGCTGAGCAATATGATCAGTACATAAAACCAGAGGAGATGATATATCCCAATCTTAAAGACATTTGATAAATTTTTTTTAAAAATTATAAAAGGTTAATTTTATTCTAATTGATGTTTTACTAAAGTTAAAAAAATAAACAAAGGAACTTTTGTTTTTGATTTTGTTTAAAATTATACTCTAAATTGATTCTTCTTACGAAACTAAGAACGAAGTTTGATTTAGGATTCTTCTACAAGATATCCTTTGTTATATTCTTGTATAACCTCTAAAATAAATTGATTAATTTTTTCTTGATCTTCTGAATTAAAATAAATTGTTTTTAGTTTTGGAAAATAAGGTATTGGTTTAAATTTTTTGTGAACTACTTCAATCATTCTAATGTATTGATCCATTCTTCGAATTCTTATTAGATTAAGTTTTTCATTTTCTATATTATCAATCGAAATATAACCGATAATCATCAACTTAGGAAATAAAGCTTTTTTGATAAGTTTTAAGCATTCTTCAAAATTGTCAATTCTATCTATAAAACCTTCATAAGCACCTTTTCCTATGCTCATAATATGAGTTAAAAGACTCATACTAAAAGGGATACTTTCCTTTGTATTCATATCGGTAATTAGGACGATACCTTCATCTGGCTGAAAAGTTTTAAAAATATGATTCCCTTCAAAATATCTTCTTAATAGTTTTACTTTGTTTATATCAATTTCTTTTCCTTTTACTAATAAAATTTCTTGTGTATTGGGTATAAAAACATCTTCTCTTGATAATATAAATCTTTTTTTAAGAGAAGTTAAATTCATCACTCTAAAAGCTTTGATTTTTTCTTCTAATTCATCTAAGGTATTAATTCCAATTCGTAAAGGATTTTCTTTACTAAGAATAGATTCGTTCATTTCAAAAACAACATATGTAAAAAAATTAAAAGAATAACAATCAGTAAAATACTTTGTAAAACTAAAAAAAAAGCAATCCAATAAACTTTTTTTTCTAAAAGAAATAGATTTTCTCGTATATCTTCATTTTCTTTTTTTAAACTGCTTATCGTGGTTTTACCTTGAATTTCTGCAATTTTTTCTATTACAACTGGCATTAGTTCTTTTATCATAGGTATTAAGAAAACTAATAATTTATAAAATGTTTTTTTTTTATATTGTTATTGTTTTTCATAAATTTTCCTTAAATTGTTTTTGGTTCAAGTTTTGTATGAATAATTAAAATGAATTTATTTGTCAAAATTTTTTAATATTTTTTAATTCTACTAGGATTACTTGTAAATTTAATTTAGTTTTTTTAAAAGATTTTTTTAATTTTTTTTATAATTTAAATTTTTTTTCAAAATTTCTAATACTTTCTCTTTACATGTTCCGCAATGTGTACAGCATTTTGTGTAATATTGTAATTCATTAAAGGAACGGATGTTGTATTTTTGGATGGCTTTCTCTAAATCTTCTTGAGAAAGTCCAGAACAAAGACAGACTTTTTTTTGCCTTATGTAAGAAATCCATTGTTCTTCTTGCATTAAATTTAAAAAAAAACAAGTGCCTTTTATCGGCACATGTTTTTTTTAACGGAATTCTTGAGATTCTACTTCGTTTTTGTTTACTCGAATAATACCTTTTGGTGTGTGTATTACTAATATATCTCCAGTTTGCGCAATCACAGCTCCAATGATTCTCTTGCCATTTTTCAGAGTAACAATTTCTAGTTTATTATAGAAATTTTGTATTTCTTTTTCTGATTCAAGTTTCTTTTTTGATGCATCTTCTTCTATTTTCTTTAAGATTTTTTCTTCGATTTGTTTTCTTTCTTCTTGTTTTTGAGATAAAATCATATCAACATTTTTTCCTTGTTCAATTTGCTTAATTTCTTCTTCTTTTAAAATAATCATTGTTTCTTTCTCTAAAATCAACTCAGCACTAGGTTGAAAACTTTCTACCTTCACTAAATTAGCTGTAGATTTTTCTAATTCTTTAGAAACTTCTTGCAAAGCTTTTGTATCTTCTGGTTTTTCGTTAATTTGAGCAATTTTCTTTTCAATTTCGGGATCTAATCTACCTTCTTGATTTTGTTCCAGAATTATTTCTTTTTCTTCTATTTTTTTAAGAGACTTTAGTTCAGGTTGTTTTTCTAAATCTTCCTTACTAACATTTTCTATTGCAATGACTCTTGGTTTTAAAGATACTTTTCCTTCTAGAACTTTAACAGAACTAGTTTTTTCGAATGGATCTACTTCTACAGAAAATATAGTTCCTCTTACACCAGCAATTGCGGTAGGTGTAGAAACCTTAAATTCTTGTTTAGAAGTTGCTTTCTTAACATTTGCAATGAGATTTCCATGATCTAACTGAAGATTTGTATCTCCTCCTTCTTGAGTTGCCAGATTCGAAACGTTAAGAGTTGTCATTTCCTTGATTCGAATCGAAGAACCAGTTTTTGTTTGTAGATCAATTTTTCCCTTTTCAGTTTTAATAAGATCTCCAGCATAAACCAGCATTCCTACTTTTGCAGGTATTTCTTCTGTTTTTCCAGATTCAGATTTTCGAACGATTTTTACATCTCCTGTTACAAAACTGATAATCATATAGGTTTTCTCTTTTACTGGTTGATCCTCTTTTTTGCAAAAACTCAGCAACCCAAATACCACTAATAAAAGTGACATTCCTATTTTATATTTCGTCATAATGTTAACCTCCTATATTGTTAAAATGATTCATCATTTATAAATGATTTCTTTTATCTCATCAATCTTAACGACTATAATTCCTTGTGTTGTATGTAAAATTAAATTCTGCTCTATTTGAGAAGCAATCACACCCTCTAATGTTCTTCCATCTTTTAGATGGATAATTTCTATTCTTTTATTATAGACTTGTTCTATTTCTTCTTTATTCTGAGTTTGTGGAATTTTTTTTATTTCTTCCCATAACTCTTCAAAAAATAATTGTTTATTTTTTACCATTTCATTATATATGACAATCAAGTTTTGATTTTTTTCATTTTTTATTAATTTTTTTTCTTTATTTGAGAGTAAAAATGAATGATTTCTTTCTAAAATTTCTTCTTGTACAAGAGACAGAATTTGCCCCTCATCTATCTGTTTTCTATATACTTCCACGTTTCCTTTTAGAACTTCGATTTTTGTAAAATTTGTTTGATTTTCTATCTTTAGAAATGTACCTCTTATTCTAGCTATCGTTGTGGGAGTTTCTAAATAATAATTTTCTTTATTCAATAATTTTACATCATGATACGAAATTCCTTTTTCTTGTATGAATTTCCACGTCAAGTTTTGATTTTGCAATTGAATTTTTGTATTCGAATCGATTCTTATATAAATTCTTTTGTCTAAAAGTAATTCTATTATACTATTACTTTTTGTTTCTAAACTATAATTTGAGTATACTAAAGTTCCTACATAAATCTTTTTTAAATTTCTTTCTTGATCTAAAACATAGCCATCTCCTTTTACATACACCACAATTCCAATAGCATTTTTGTTCGTATCTGTTATGGTTTGAAGTTTTTCAATTTTTTTATAAAGAAGTTGTAATTGATAAAAATATAATCCTAAGGTAAATATAAATAGTAATAAAGCTACCGTTCGATAATAAAAAATTGAATCTTTAGAATATTTAGGTTTTTCGTATAATAAACTTTCTTTCCATTCAGGGATTTGTATATTTGGTTTTGTCCTTAATATGTTTTCTAATTTTTTAATGTCCTCAATATTGCTTTTCATAATTGTTTTTTATATCACCTTATTTATATAAGACAAAGGATTGATCAATTTTTGCATAAAAATTACAATAATTTTCTCTCTTTTGCGATTTGTAATAATTTTTTTTTAATTTTTTCTAATTTTCTAAAAATTGTAGAAGTACTTTGATTCATAATTTTTGAAATCTCATCCAAGTTCATATCCAGATTATATCTTAATATGATTAGGGTTCTTTCTTTAAAGTCTAGATGATTGAATAATTCCCTATATATCAACTCTTCATTGCTTTCGTTTAGATTAAAATCTTGATACATTTTATTTTCATCTTCTAAAGATGATTTTTTTTTAAAAAGAAATAATTTTCTTTTTTTTTCTTTTCTATAATAATTGATAAAAATATTTTTTGCAGTTCGAATTAAATAAATTTTGCATTTTGATTTTTCTGGTAACTCTTTATTAGAGAAAGTTTTTATAAAATTTACAAAGGTATCTTGTAAAAAATCATTAGCTATTTCTATATCTTGCGTTAATCTGTAAAGAAATGTCAAAACGTCTTTCGAAAATAATTTATATAACGATTCAAATTCTTTATTCTTATCTTTATTTTCTTTATTTTCTTTCATTTTTTTATGAATTTCAAGCTAACTTCTTTTATAAAACCTTTTTGTAAAGAATAAAATTTTTTTTGAAAGTGTTTGTTTTTTTGTATATATACTATGTGAAGCCATTTGCAATTGTATTATTTTTAGTAATTTTTGGATGGGGTAGTTTAAATACAGAAATTTTTGGAGAAGACTCTAAAAGTAAAATTCTCTCTAAATTAGAAAAACAAAATACACAAAAACTAAAACAAATCTATTTTTTTTATCAAGAATTAACTTTTAAAAAAAATCAAATTGCTTATATGCTAGATATTCAGAATTCTAAAGCCAACTTTTCTTCGGATTTGCGATATACTTACATACCAGATTTACACTTTTCTATATTTTTTGGGAATTATTTTTTAAGAGAAATCTGGAATCAAACAGTTTTTTTAAAAGAAAGTATTTCGAGTGATTTATACACACAATATTCATTTAGAAAGTTCAAGGGCGTTTATCCGATGATAGAAAGTCAAAAGCTGTTCTATGGAATTTTTTATTTAGAAGATTTAAGTAAAGGTGTTTTTTGGGGTTTTGAAAATAATTTATTTTTATGGGATTTTTATAAAAAAAAATGGCTTATATATTCTAAAAACCAAATCCAAAAACATTTTTTTTATATAAATTGGGAAGGAGAAAAAAAAGAAAATCAAGGTTATACTTTTTATTCTTTTTTAGAAAAAGAATATTCTATACAAGTTTTTGGAATGAGAAATTCTTTTTGGGATTATTACCAATACTTCGAGGATAATTATGATCAAAACAACCATTCTTATATTTATCAATCATTTTTAGGAAGTTTTTCATTTCAATTAAATCAAGTACAATTTTATTTTGGACACCATAAAAAGGGAAATGTTCGTTATTTAAAAACAGAATCAGCTTATAGAATTTTTGATGTAAATAATTTTCGTTTTCTTATAGGGATTGATTTTTACCAAAGGTTTTTAGAATCAAATACTTATAAAAGAGAAAATTATAATCAAAATATGAAAATCTATTTTTATTATGAAAATTTTATATACTCTTTTGAATATAGGATTTTTAGAAATTTTTATAATTTAATATATAAAATTTCTTATAAAAAGTATAAAAATCAATTTGTTTTTGGAATTTTATATCAAGATTACGATGTGAAAAGAATTTCAGAATCACTAGAAATCATACACTTTGAATTTTTAGAGAATTCGAATTCTCACTTTTTACTTCAGAAAGAATTTTTTTTTGATAGAAGCTACATAAGTGGAGTCATCAATGCAACGTTTTATTTTGATGGAGTATCTTTTTCTTTTAAATCTTATTACACAAAAAAGTTTCTTTCTAAAGAAAATCAAAAAGAAATGAATTCTTTGGAAGTTAGTTTTGTTGTTGAGATTTAAAGATCGTCATTGATTTTTTAATTCAAAATATAAATGGATTATAATTTAAATATTTGAATTAAATGAATAAGTAAAGTAATAATGCCAGAAATAATATATAAAAAAATAACAACCAAAATAGCAAATGCTGATATTTCTAAACCAAATCGAATGTACAAAAAAATAATTAAGGCAAGAAAAGAAAAAATCAAAATCAAACCCCTTAATAGACTAAATCTTCGAAACAAAGAAACTTGAATTTTTGAATATTTGATTGTACTTACCATCAAATATGAAATAAAAATATATAAAATAATATAAATTATATTTGGAATTACTAAAGGGATTTCGTAAATAATCATTGGTAATAATGCTATCACTAAACCACCTATAGGAGAGGGTAGACCATCAAAGCTATCTTCACTATGGGATACATTGAATCTGGCTAAGCGATACGCAACACTTGCGGGAAAAAAACTTGCCAGTATCATGCCTAAAGGAATTTGAAAACTAAAAAGTTTTACATTCAGATCGTTTAAAAACATCATAAAAAATAAAGTAGAAGGAGCAATGCCAAAGGTTACAAGATCTGCTAAACTATCTAACTGACCTCCTAATTCTGATTTTGCGTCTAAAATTCTTGCCATAAATCCATCTAAACCGTCAAATATAACAGAAAGAAAAATAAGTATTGCAGAAATTTTTAACATAGCTTGATTTGCATCAGAACGTAATGAAAGAATGATCGAATAAAATCCTAAAAGTAAATTTCCTATTGTAAAAAGATTCGGAACCCATTTTAACATTTTTTTAGTAGAATTTAGATCCATTAAAATATAAAATTTTTATTTGATTATGATTCATCAAGTTTTTTTTATTATGATTGATTTCTTTAATTTTTAAACTTCATCATTTAGTATTATATTTAAGTTTTTATCCATCCAAAGGTTTCGAAAGTTTTGGCTAAACGAAATATTTTATTTTCTTCAAAATGATTACTTTTAATTTGAATTCCGACGGGAAATTGACTATATTCGCTAATTAAAGGAATGTTCAAACTAGGGATGCCACCTAGATTTGTAGAAATTGTTAGTATATCACTTTTATACATCGAAATCGGATCATTTACTTTCTCTCCAATTTTAAACGGTATCGTAGGTGTTGTAGGCATCAAGATAAAATCATAAGTTTTAAAAAATTCTTTGTACTCTTCTCGAATTTTTTTTCTTGCTTTTTGAGCTTTATGATAAAAAGCTTCGTAATACCCAGAAGATAATACATAAGTTCCTAATAAAATCCTTCGTTTTACTTCGTTTCCAAAACCTTCTGTTCTTGATCGAATATATACATCTAATAAATTTTTTGCGTTTTGTGATCGATAACCATAACGAATTCCATCATATCTTGCTAAATTACTAGATGCTTCTGCTGTAGCTAAAATATAGTATATAGCTATTGAATATTTCCACAATGAGCTTTCTATAGGTTCAAGGCGAAATCCTTGTTTTTCTAAATTATATTGAAATTGATTACAAGTTTTGATAATAATATCATCAAACCCCTCTTCTCCTTCTTTTGGAAAGTAAATACCAATCTTTAATTTTTTTATTTCATTTTTGTTAAATGGAAGAGGATTTGGATCAACTTCCAGCTCTTTTGATTTAGGATGAGAAGTTGAATCTTTTGGATCATATCCTTGAATTATTGAAAAAATCAAAGCAATATCATCAATAGTTCTTGCAAAAGGTCCGATTTGATCTAGACTAGAAGCAAAAGCAACTAAACCATAGCGAGAGACTCTTCCATAAGTAGGTTTTAAACCATAAATTCCACAAAAAGCGGCAGGTTGTCGTATAGAACCACCTGTGTCCGATCCTAAAGAAGTAGGGGTGATTTTTGCAGCAACAGCGGCGGCGGATCCTCCCGAAGAACCGCCCGGTACTCTTTCGGGATCTAAAGGGTTTTTAGTTATTTGAAAAGCTGAATTTTCTGTAGAAGAACCCATTGCG
This sequence comes from uncultured bacterium, assembly GCA_937928085.1. Taxonomy (GTDB): domain Bacteria; phylum Spirochaetota; class Leptospiria; order Leptospirales; family Leptonemataceae; genus SKYB61. The sequence continues at coordinate 356,062 of CALFVU010000008.1, forward strand.
AATTCATCCATGTTGGTTCTTCCGAATAATACTGCCCCTTGTTCTTTTAGTTTTTTGATCACTGTAGCGGAGTAAGGAGAAATGAAATTTTGTAAGATTTTCGAAGCACAAGTTACATATTCGTCTTCTTCGCAAATATTATCTTTAATAGCTACAGGAATTCCTTCTAATGATCGATTTTCCTTTTTTTGATATCTTTGATCAGATTCTTCTGCATTTTTTAAAATTTTTTCTGCATTTAGATTTATAAAAATAAAATAATCTTTATATCTTTCCGCTTGTTGTAAACAAGCTGTAATATATTCTTTAACGGAATATTTTTTTTCTCTTAAGTTTTTTAGATGCTCATGGATTGTATGATTTAAAATTTCCTCCATTTGTTTACATCCTGTTTTTTATCAATTTGTTGATTCAATTACTCCTGGAACCACAAAATGATTGGATTCCCATTCTGGTGCATTTTGTTTTATTTTAGTAATTGGCAAAGGATTTTCTATTTTGTCTTCTCTAAAGATATTGAGAGTATCTTCTAACGTGTAATCTTCTTTGATTTCCGATGTATCAATATTTTCAATTTGTTTAACGTATTCAAGAATTTTCTTAAAATCTTTTTCTAAATGAATAAGACTTTCGTCATTGGGATCTAATCGAGCTAAAAAGCATAATTCTTTAAATTCCTCTGTCATAAGAGCAAATTGTTTATTAAACGATTAAAGTCAATTCTTTAAGTAAAATTAGAAAAATGATTGCTAAAAAAAATTGATTAGTATTATTTAAAAATATGCCTGAGAAACTAGCAAAAGAAGAACTCAATATAATTTTACAAAACAATTTAAAAGGATGGGAACTGAAAGAAAATTATATAGAAAAAAAATTCGTTTTTAATGATTTCAAATCTGCATTTAGTTTTATGACTTTTATTGCTCTTAAATGTGAACAAATCGATCATCATCCAGATTGGTCAAATGTTTATAATACAGTTTATATAAAATTACAAACTCACAGTATACAAAATGTCTCAAATTTAGATCTAGAATTAGCTCAATTTATAGAAAATATTTACAAGAAATTTTCTTAGAAAAGATCTGTATAAGAGTTTAAAGTAGAATTTACTTCTTCCTTAATTCGAGTTTGATTCCAATTCAGATATTTAGAGGCAAATTTAGCTATTTTTTGTAAAGTTTCTTTATCTGGTTTTCCGTAAGTGCCATAGCCAATTCTTCGTTTGACGATATCTTCTAAAGTTCTTGCTCCTTCGTATTCAATAGCAAAAAGCACCTGTGCATAAAGATCCCATTTAGGAAAAGAATTACTTATCGGTTCTGCAAGTTTTGGATTTTCTTTAATCAATTTCAGTATTTCTATATGTTCAGTTCCATAAAAAGAAATTAAATATTTATGTTGTTCGTGGCTAATTTCTTGAATTCGAAACTCTTTTAGAGCAAAATTTTCGTATACAGAATACGGATTTGAATATCCTGGTGAACCATATAACGGTAATTGAGAAGTATCTGTTTTTTTTGATTGATTTTTCAATTCTGGAAATAACATGTAAACATATTGAATTACATCTTCTCCCAATTTTCGGGAGGTTGTCCATTTTCCTCCAGCCACACTTAGAAAATTAGATATATTATTTTCTTTTCTATGATCAAAAATTTCGTATTTTCGAGAAGCCTTGTACGTATTTTCTTTGAGACTTATCAGAGGTCGTATTCCAATCGGTACGTCTAATATCATTTTTTTATTTAGAAGATTGCCTGGTATGGTTTCATTAAAGTCATTGATCAATTGTTCTACATCCTCTTTTGTTGGTTTTAGATTATCGGGATGATCCTGAAAAGGTGTATCTGTTGGTCCAATTAAAGAAAAATTTTTCCACGGTATTACAAAAAAATGTCTGTGAGTTTTTGTTCTAAATAAAACTGCAATTTTTTGATTTAAAATCGGTTTTGTTAACAAATGAATTCCTTTAGATCTTTGAATTTTTTGGACTTTTTGATTTAGAACTTTCGAAATTACATAATCAATCCATGGTCCTGTTGCATTAATGATGACTTTCGCTTTGAAAGTGGTTGATTTACCCGTTATTTTGTCTTTTACTTGGATGCCTGTAATAGTAATGGTGTGATCTTTTTTTTCTGTTATAAAATCTTCTATTTCTATGTGATTAAAAAATTTAGCTCCTTTTTCTGCTGCAGATTTTAAAAACGAGAAAGCTAATCTTTCGGGATAAATGCTCTGGCAGTCATAATACATAAAGCCACCATTTTTTGTAATATGCTTTAATTCTGGTAAAACATTAAGTAGTTCCTGTTGTGATATTTTTCTAGTATTAGGAATATATGATTCTTCTGGAAGAAATTCATTTCTATCAAAAGATAAAAGATCATAAATTTTTAGTCCAGCTTCGATTAAAAATGGATTTGGTTTAGTCCAAGGCAAAATTGGAATAATAAACGGCATGGGGCGAACCAGATGGGATGCGGATAGCATCAAAATTCTTCTTTCTTTTAATGATTCTCGAACTAAAGGAAATTCAAAATTTTCTAAATAACGTAAACCGCCATGAATTAATTTAGATGTTGCTGCTGAGGTTGCACAATGAAAATCATTTTTTTCTATAAGACCTACAAAATGTCCTCTTTCTGCTGCTTCTCTTGCTATGGCAATTCCGGTAATCCCCCCACCTATAATTAAAATGTCAAACTTTTCTTGTGGTTTCAATTCTGTTTGTATTTTTAATGTAAACATATAAAACCTATGTAGTTCTTTTTTTAATTAAAATTTTTCTTTCGATTTCAAAAATTTTATTAGGAATTTTCTCTTTTCCGATATCTTTTTTATCATTTTCTTTTAAAAAAAGATCTTCTCCGTATTTATCAAAAGCTTCTATAGTTTTTATATTTTTTACACCAATTAGTTGTATGTGTAAAATACCAGTTCCAGAAATTGGGCTTTTTTCTTTTGATAAAATTCTTGAGATAGATCCAATAGTATCTCCCGCAAAAACAGGTTGAGTATGATATCCTTCTGTATAACCTAATTCCCATAAAGCATTTTCTGTTAAATCACGAGAAGAAAGTCCAACTAGCCACCCAAATACTAATCCCCCATAAACGATAGGTTCACCACTCATAGGACCACTTAAACTTTTTGAATATAATCTGTCGTAATGTAAAGGATGTGTGTTTCCTACACGATATGTCCAAGGTATATGCTCTTCTGTGATTGTTCTCATGTTTTTATGGATTAAAATTTGACCTTCTTCGAAATCCTCAAAATACGTATTATCTAATGTATATTCAAGATATTTTGGATTTGTTTTATCTATTTTTGTAAAATCGGGTAATATCATGGTTAAGTTTTCAGATTCTGGGAAAAAAACAGTTCTTTCTTGTTTTGAAGTAGAAACAGGATGTTTTGATGGAGATACCATGATTTTTCTTTCGTATTGCAATACTAATTCCTCATTTTGATTAATTCCAATTGTTCTAACCAGTACGATGCCGGGTTTACCTTCTCCTTTAAAACTTTTAGAGATTACTTTTGTTCTAGATCGTATAGTATCTCCAGGATATACAGGTTTTACAAAACATACATTATAATAACCTAAATTTGCTATTGCCTTTTCGGAATCATTTTGAACACCAAGGGATAATACAATATTAAATACTAATAAAGGATGAACTACTAGATCTTTAAAACCGTTCATTTTTGCATATTCTTCACTTAAAAAGATTGGATTAGCTTCGTGAAACGTCGTTGCATATTCTAATGCAAAATCTTTTGTAATTGTAACTCCTCGAGGATGTACATAAACTTCTCCTTCAATAAATTCATCTAGGTATCTTCCATATTCTTTTTGAGTTGCTTTTTCTTTTTCGAGTGGTAGTTTGGATTTTTCGACAATTTTATTATAAGGTAGCTGGATCATAAAATCAACTTTTTTATACTTTTTTTGATGTCAAGAAAACTTAAAATTATTTAAGATTAATCTTTTTATGAGGATTTAAAAAATAAATAATGTTGTTTTTATGTTTTAAAAATTTCTTGTCTAAAAACAAAATCAAAATTTATTACATTTAAAAGGAATGTCTTATGGCGATCAAGCATATATTAAAAATTGGTAATCCTCTTTTAAGAGAAAAGTCTAAAGAAATCCCACTTACAGAGATTCGTTCTAAAGAAATCAAAAATCTAATCAAAGATATGTTTGATTCAATGAAAGCTTATAATGGAATTGGATTAGCAGCACCACAAATTGGAGTCTTAAAACGAATTGTCATTATTGGTTATGAGCCCTCAGAACGATATCCTGAAGTACAATTTCAACATTCTAATATACAATATAAGGTTTTGATTAATCCAAAAATTGAATTTCTAACTAAAGAAACTATGGGTTTTTGGGAAGGATGTTTATCAGTTCCCGGAATGAGAGGTTATGTGGAAAGACCTAATAAAATCAAACTTACCTATTACGATACAGAAGAGGAATTACGTGAAGAAATTGTAGAAGGTTTCGAAGCCATCGTTGTTCAACATGAATGTGACCATTTAGACGGGATACTTTATGTGGATCGATTAAAAGATACAAGACTTTTTGGCTTCGAGGAAGAGTTTGAAAAAGCAAAAGATCATTCTCTTGCTTGATAAAAATAAATTTTGTAAATTTTATTTATAAAAAAATATTATTTTTATTTTATATGAATCTTATTCGCATTGAATCTCAGCTTCACCTGAAAGTTTTATATCTCCTGATTCAGAGGTTGCTTGTAAGTTTATGATAAGTTTTTTTTCAGAATCGATTTTCTTTTTTACTTTACCAGAACAAATAATCGTTTCTCCAATTTTTGTCATACTTCTAAATTTTACATTGAATGTTTTAATTTGATGTAAATGAAAATGATTGGTAAGTAATCTCCCAACTTGTGCCATAATGTACATTCCGTGGGCTATGGTACCGTCTAATCCAACTTTTTTTGCAAATTCTACATCAATATGAATTGGATTAAAATCACCCGAAGCACCCGCATACTTTACTAAATCAACTTGTTTGATAGGACCGACTTTCATTGGGGTAAGCTCCTGTTCAACTTGAAAATCATCAAATTTTACTTTTATCATATTTTTTCCTCCTAAAATTACTCTTTTGGTCTTAAGATTATGCCCATTTCTGCTATGATGCAAGGTTCTTGTTTCTCGTTTTTATAAGTAGTGCGAAACGTGACTACTTCCATCTTCCCCGTTTTTACATCTATAATTTCGCTCTCCGAATTAATTATCATTCCAGCATAGATTGGTTTTATATACGTATATTCTTCTTTCATGTGTAGAAGTCTATTTGTGTCAATTCCTATTTTTCTCATATCTTCGAAAATTTCCGGATAACCCCAAAATTGAAAACAAGTTTGAAATGTAGGAGGTATAGGTATCCCTTCAAACCCTGCTTTTTTTGCTTCTAACTCATCAAAAAAAATAGGATTGGTTTCTCCAATTGCAAGGCAGAATTCTCTTATTTTTCCTTTTTCTACTGTAAAAGAAAATGACTTTAATTTTTTTCCAATTAAATCTTTTGATAACTGAAGCGTTTCCATACAACAATTTTTTTGTTATTGATTTTAATGTCAATTAAGTATTTTAAAATTATCAAACATTAAAGAGAGTTTTTATCTCATTATAACTACTTTAGTAGAAAAATTGGATTTTACATTATGAAATGAAATTTTCAATTTTTGTTAAGCTTTGCTTTAATTTTTTTATGGAGATTTATTATTTGAATGTAATTAAAATTTTAGTCTCGGGATATCAAAAAAAAATTGCTTTTTAAATTATACAAAACAATTGATTTTATATCCTTTTTTAAAAAAATTTACATAACATAATAAAAAAGACAAAGGTAAAACAATGAAAAAGATCCACATTACAAAATTTACATTAGTAAATTTGCTTTTTAGTGCTTTTTTGTTAGGAACTTTTTTTAGTCCTTTATTTTACTCTGGAATCAAAAAACATATAATTTTAAAGTCTTTACAAACAGATGCAAATCCTATTCCAGAGTCAGAACAGATTTCTGCAATAGAGATACAAAAAACTTTTATGAATGTTTATAAAAAAGCTCAACATTCGGTAGTGTATATAAAAACAAACATTTTGGTAAGGCCTCATGCTTGGTTTGATTATTATCAACGAGTAGAAGGAGCTGGCTCGGGTGTGATTATCGACAAAGAGGGATATATTGTTACGAATAGTCACGTAGTAAAAGGTGCCAGCACTATAGAAGTTTTTTTTAGCGATAATACTCGTGCTTTAGCAAAACTCATTGGAAGAGATGATAACTCTGATATTGCATTAATAAAAGTTCCATCTTCGGATAAATTACAGCCAGCTCTTTTGGGAGATTCTGATAAAGTTGAAACAGGACAAATTGTATTTGCATTGGGTTCTCCTTATGGTTTGTCTAGCACTTTTACATTTGGTATTGTTTCTGCTGTAACAAGATATATTGATAATACAAAATATTCAAGAATACAAACCGATGCATCGATCAATCCGGGAAATTCAGGAGGTCCTTTATTAAATATTTATGGAGAAGTGATTGGAATTAATCAATCAATTATTTCTCCAGATGGGCGAGGGGGAAGTGTAGGGATTGGTTTTGCTATACCTATTAACGAGATTAAAGAAACAATTCGTATTTTAAAAGAACAAAAAAGAATTATTGGAAAAGCAGCTTTAGGAGTAAGTGTTTCTGAATCGAATCAAGAATTAAAAGAATATCTTGGAGTTCCAAAAGAAATTAAAGGTGTGATTGTTCGTTTTGTGGTTCCGAATTCTTCTGCCGAGAAAGCTGGAATTCAAGAAAATGATTTTATATATCAGTTAAATAATCAAAAAATTGAAACACCAGAAGATTTAGTAAAAGCGGTTCAAAAGGAAGGTGTGGGTGCGGAAGTAGAAGTCTATATTTATAGAAGAGGAAAACAATTAAAATTAAAAGCAATTATAGGGGAAGATTTCTCTCAATAAAATTCAATGATACACAAACAAATAAGGTTTCATTTTGATTCTATTGATTCTACGAATGATTATTTGTTAAAAAATGATTTTCCACACAGTACGATTGTAACTGCATCTACTCAAACAAAAGGAAAAGGAAGGAATCAACGATCCTGGTATGATGTTCCAAATCATTCTTTTCTTTTTTCTATAGTATTAAAATTCAATTCGTTTACATATACATTTTATCCTCTTTTGATAGGTTTATGTGTAGTAGAAGCTGCAAAAAAAATTCAAAAAGAGTTATCAAAAGAAGTTTGTGAATTTTATATTAAATGGCCAAATGACATTTTATTAAAAAGAAATCAAGTCTTAGGGAAATTGGCAGGTATTCTTATCGAAACCCAATTCAAAAATGATTGCTGGAATGTGGTAATTGGTATAGGCTTAAATTGGAGAGAAATTCCTGTTTTGAAAAGTGATGAATTCAAATTTCCGCCCATAGCACTTTTTGACAATAAAATTTCTTATGAACCAGATGTATTTATAGATTATTTAATAGAACAGATGAATGAATTTTGTGTGGAACATCCAAAACCTTTTAATGTGTATTTAGATTTTATTCATCAATATCATTTTTTATATGGAAAAAAAATTCAAATATTGAACGAGACTTATATCGTAGATAAAATCAACGAAGAAGGATTTTTAAAAATCATCCATCTCAATACTAATCATATAAAAGTCTTAACTGAATGGGAAGATCACTATGCAATACTTATTAACAATTGATGTAGGCAATACAAATACAGTTTTTGGAATTTTTGATCAAAATCAATTATTAAAATCGTGGCGAATTGTTACAAAAAGAAATAGAACTTCTGATGAATTAGGTGTTTATTTAAATAGTTTTATCAATTCGAGTAATTTTAATTCAAAGCATATTAAAGGTGTGATTTATTCTTCTGTAGTTCCTTCTTTTAATCCTATTTTAGATAGAATGGTTCAAGAATATTTTAATTGTTCTCCTATAAAAGTAGTTTACGATATGAATTTACCTCTTCGCTATCATTATCCAAAGCCATTTGAGTTAGGTGCTGATCGAATTGTAAATGCAGTGGCAGGTATTACTTTATACGGTGAAAATTTAATTATTATAGATTTAGGAACAGCTACAACTTTTTGCTTAGTTAAAGCTAACTATTATGAAGGTGGAGTGATTGCTCCGGGGTTAAAAATGTCTATGGAGGTGCTACATAAACGTACAGCATTACTACCTTTAGTGGAATTTGCAAAGCCAAAGTTGGGTATATTAACAGACAGTACAATACACTCTATTCAAGCTGGATTTTTTTATGGTTGGGTTGGACTTTTAAAAGAAATTATCAAAGAATTAAAACAAAAATTTTCTGATACAAATTTTTTAGTAATTGGTACAGGGGGGTTATGTGAAATGATCCATAAAGAAGTTCCTTATATTTTTGATGTAGTCGATAAAGATCTAACTTTAAAAGGACTAAAAATTATTTATGATTATCAGACTTAAGGGTTTAAAAATACCTTAAATCTTAAATTTTTAATGGCTTAAAATAAAATTTTTTAGTGTTTTAAAATCTTTTTCGGTTAAAGATTTGGTTTAAAAAATTTGTGATTTCATCAAATTTACCTTTTTCTACTTTAGGCTTTGCTTTTCCTTTTAGTTTTAGTTATCCTTTGTATACATTTGAAATCTTTTTTAAATGAGGTTAAGGAGATTAAACACCTGTTTCTACTTGATATAGCGAGCACTACAACTTTTTGAATTAAAAATAACTTGAATTTTTATATATTACTTAAGAAAAATCGAGTTTTTTATAGATCGAATTAGTCCCAAACTTTTTTTGCAAAGAAATCAAAAAATGATGTGGATTAAATAAAATATTAAAAATAAAATTTAATTTTTTTTATAAAATTTTTTATAAAATTTTAAAAATATAAATTTCAAAATTTGAATATTTTTTATAATTATCAAACTTTTAAAAAACAGTGCTATAAAAAGCACTTTTTTATATCGATAATATCTAAAAAAATTTTTTATAACTTAAATCATTGAATTTTCTAAATCTTACAAAATAAATTCTAATCTAGTAATTGTTTGTGCTAAAAAAATTTTTTATTACTTGTAACTTTTTTTTAGAGATTATAAATTTTAAGCAGAACAATATTTGATTATAGAACAAATTCTGAAGCACGTCGTAGCCTATCATTAATTGCGAATCCAATTTCTTTATTGGGTACTTCGAATGCTATAATATAATCAAAGAGTTTTTCCATTTCTTTTAAAAAAGAAAAAAGATTTTTAGCGATTTCTTGTAAATTGGATAAGTAAGATAAATTATAGATATTTTGATCATTTACAAAACCTTTTCCGTAAACTAGAAATCCTATTTTTTTTTGTCTTAATTCTAGATTAACGAAAGCTTGATATGCATTTTCTAAAAGTTTGATTAGGTTTTCTTTAAAATTTTCTTTTCGTAAGTATTCTAAATACTTTTCTTTTAATAAGATTAAAGGTATAGAAGGAGAGTAATGTTTTGGTAATAATCCGGGAGAAAGTAATTGATTTTGGTTTGTATTTAAAGTTTTAGAATTTTCAATCACAATAAATCCTTTATGAATAAAAAATTCTTTAGTAAAAAATCCGGGTCTTAGTATTTGTATTGTATTTTTTTTTACGACGCGAATGATTGTGGATTCTATTCCAATTTCAGATTTTCCACCTTTTACAATAGGAATGGATTCATTAAAATATTCATAAACCATCTCTTCTGTTGTAGGACTAATTTTTCCAAAAGGGTTTGCGGAAGGAGCTGATATCGGAATGTTGATTTCTTTTGCTATTTCTAAAAAAATTGAATGAGATGGCATTCGAAAAGCACAGAGCTCAGAGCCAGCGGTAACAATATCGGGAATATTTCTTTTTTTTAATAAAATTGTAAGAGGACCAGGAAAGAATTCAAGAAATATTTCTTCTTCTTTGGAAATATAAGAATATTCATAAATGGTTGATAGCTTTCCGATATGACAAATTAGAGGATTTTCTTTTGGTCTTTTTTTTAGTTCATAAATTTTTTTTACTGCTGTTTCTAATGTAGCTAACCCCCCCAATCCATATACGGTTTCTGTAGGGAGTGCTACTACATTTCCCTTTAGTAATTCTTGTATAGCTTCTTTTGGTGTAATCCACATTATTTTGATATTAAAATTCCTTTGCAATAAATATTGTTAAATGTTTTTTGAGCTGTTTCTAATAAGTCTTCTTTTGTTATAGATTCAATTTGATTTAGAATTTCCTCTAATGGATTTTTATGGTCTTTATGTAATAAAGAATTCAATAATAAATTACTAAATCCTCTGGAAGTTTCTATATTTTCGATAATGTTTGTTTTGATAATATTTTTTGCTCTAACTAAATTTTCTTCTTCGATATATTCATTACATATTCTATCTATGATTGTAAAGATTTCTTTTTCTAAAAGGCGGATTTGATTAGAATGTATCCCGGCAAAAATTTGTAATACAGAAAAAGAAGGATTTCGGATAATTTCTGAGTAAATATCATAGCACGAGAGTCCTAATTCATCTCTAATTCTTGTAAAAAGTAAAGAAGAGTCCATTCCTCCCAATATAAAATTTAAAAGATTTTGTTTATATTTGTCTTTTGAATCATAAGGAAATGCGGGATATACCAACATAAAATAATTTTGTTGTATATTTTTTTTCTTAATTACAATCTCTTTTTGTTTGTATTGGCATTTCGGATATTTAATGTCTGTATATTCTCTTTCTTTTCTATCAGAAAAATAATACTTGATTTTATCAAAAAATAATTCTGGTTTTATCCCACCATATCCCGTTATAATCATATTCGAATTTTTATAATATTTTTCTTTAAAAGATTTAATTTTTTCTATAGAAACATTTTGAATATTTTCTTCAGTTCCTAAAATAGGATGATATGGTTCTAAAAATTGAGTAAAAGTCTCTTCGATTAAAAAATCTTCGGGATCATCTTTTTTTTCCCTATATTCGCTTAAAATGGGGTTTATTTCTTTTTTTAAGTCTTCTTCTTTTAGTAGTGGATTCAAAAACATATCTACTAAAATATCTATACCCTCTTCGAAGACACTATTTAACATACTCATATGGTAATTTGTATGATCATAATCCGTGTATGCATTTACATCTGCTCCTATACGAGAATATGCTTTTACGATTTCTTTTCCCGAAGGTCTTTTTTTTGATCCTTTAAAAACTAAATGTTCTAAAATATGCGAAATTCCCCATTCATCTTTTGTTTCGATTTGAGAACCAACACGAGTAGCAATCTGAACAAATGTCATCAAAGTAGGTTTGTACACATAAACAACATCTACCTGATGTATTTTTTTAAAATAAATTTCTTTGTCAATATATTGTTTGATATTTTTTACATTAAACAAGTTCTTTTTTCCATAATGTTTTGAAATTAAATTATAAAATCGCTTCTTCATAATATTAAAATGTTCAATTAAGAAAACATTTTATGTATTTGAGATCGATAAATATCTAAAAATAAATCCATATAATAACAATGGAATTGAAAATCCATAATAAAACCATTATGTCCTCCCTTTTCAGTGATAAACAATTCAACTTTGTCTATGTTTTTAAAGAATTGAAAGTCTTCGATGGGAATAATAGGATCATCATACGAACTTAAAATGTATATAGGAATTTTTAAATTTTTAAAATTCATTTTTGGAATCGTATATTGAGAAAAATATTCTTCTACAGAACTATACATAGTATATTTAAGAATTCCCTTTTCTGTTAATTCCATTATGGAGTTGATCTTTAATAAATTAGAAAAATCATACAAATACGGAAAATAATATTGTTTGAGTTTTAAAGATTCTTTCCATTTTTTTAAAAAATATTTTTTATAAATTTTATCCTGGTCAATTACAATTGTTGATTTTTTTGGATCTAAAACAGGAGAAATTGAAAAAACAAATTTTAAAAAATTAGGATTTGATTTTTTATGAAATCGTAAAGCCAGACGAATTGCAAAATTCCCACCTAGAGAAAACCCTACAATATACACAGGCTGTTGATACGAGTGTATAATCAAATTTACTGCGTCTTCAATTTCTTCTATTAGAGTTCCTAAAAATAAACCTTCGTTTAAATGGTGGGTATTTCCATGATCTCGAAAGTTTAAACGAAATACATCAAAACCATTATTTACTAAAAACATCGACATTCTTAAAATGTAAGAAGAGTCTATACTTCCTTCCCAACCATGAAGTAGAATTACCAGACCTTTTGATTTTTGATAATTAAGAGATTTTGTATAACTTCCTAACAGCTTTACTCCTTTTGGTGTTGTAATTAATTGTAGTCGGGAAATCCTTCTTAAAAAAGGAATACTTTTTCCGATTTTAAGAGAAGATAATGTGGTTTGTAAAAAAGCATTTTGTAAAAATTTGGGTATTCGAAAAGAAATTTCATGTGTAATCATTTAAAATCACAAAAAGAATACAAACCTATGTGTCAAATATTCTTTATAGTGTTTTTTTTAAATTTTAGTACTAAAAAATCATTGCTCTATAATTCAACTTATATTTTTTTATATTTTAGAGGATAAAATCATGATTTCAAAATATAAAACTCAATGGCAAAATACATTAGAAAATCCATATCGGTTTTTTTTCCCTTTTTCTTTTGTAGGTGTAATTTGGGGATTAGGACTTTTTTTATTTGATTTAGATACTGAAAACATTTTTTGGCATAGAGAAATTTTGATAACTTTATTTCTTTTACCGATTATCAATGGTTTTTTGTATACAGCAGTTCCAAGATTTTTTAACTCTTTTTTTGCTAAAACCGAAGAAATTTTGATTACACTTTTAGTATTATTGAGTTTATTTATTTTTGCAGGTATAAGAAATTTTTTTATTTATTCATTTTTAAAATTTTTTTATATACTGTTGATTTTTTCTTTTGTAATTATAAGATATTTTAAAAGAAAATCTGGAAATCCATTATTTACTCCTTTTATTTTTACGTCTTTATTTTCGGGCTTATTGGGTAGTCTATTTCAAATTATTTATATGTATCATAAAGAAGGGATTTTATATCAACTGTCTTATTCTTTATATTATCATGCATTTGTATGGATTTTACTTTTTGGAGTAGGAACAAAATTTTTTCCAATGTTAACCTTAACAGTTACTTTATCAGAAGATCGCAAATATCAGATTTTAAGTAAGAAGCTTTATTCATCTTTAGGATTTTGGTATAGCTTTAGTTTTGCTTTCTTGTTCAGTTTTCTTTTAGAAGCTTTTCAGTATGTTTCTTTAGCTTTATGGATTCGGGCATTTTTAGTTTTGTTTTTGTCATATGAAGCTTGGTATTTATATTTTCCAGCCCAAAGGAAAGGAGTATATACTTTTTTTATAAAGTTATTCCTATATAGCATTGTGGTAGGGCATTTTATTTTTCCTTTTTTCCCCGAGTATAGAACACATTTATATCACATAGTTTTTGTTGGTGGATATTTGGGATTAGTTTTAATAGTTGTTGGGAGAGTGATCATTTCTCACGAAAAATTAGACTTAAACTTAGAAGTAAAATCAAAAGTTTTAGCAATTATTTTTACTTTATTTTATGTTGCTCTCTGGACTCGTGTTACAGCTTTTTTAATCAATAGTTACGAGAATCATTTAAAATATGCAAGTTTTACCGCAATTTTCGGGATCGTTCTATATTTAATTTTTTTTGTAAAAAAACTTATCTATCAGTTGAATCGAAAGTAAATTTTAAAAGAAATTCAATTTTTTGATCTTTTGGAGAAACAAACAAATCAAATCTTCTTACATCGATTAAATGATATGTATACATACCTATTCCAACAAAAGAACTTAGCAGGAAAAGATTTCTATGTTGTTCAATTTGTTTTATATAACGATTCAATTTTTCTAATAAAATTAAATTCATCACAATTCCGTAAGAATTTCTATTAAGTGGAAATTGAATTATCCTAGAATTTGCAATTTGATATTGTTGAAATAAAATATTAAAATTTTGTTCCCATCGTTTAGTATTTTCATATGCATAAGCTCCTATAAGAATAGAAGCTATAAATCCTCCTTGGATAAAATTTGCTTTTTGATATTCTTTATTTTCTCTTTGGAGTAGTCCCGGAATCAAAATTTGATACTGAAACACTTTTGATTCTTCTTTAGGTAAGAGAGATGTGATCTTTACTGCATCAGTAATCCTGCCAAATTTTTTTTCTGAATTCAATACTAATAGATTATATTTTCCTTCCGTAAGATTTTTTGGACTAATGAGTAATTCAATACGATTCGTGTCTATTTGCTTAAAGGGAACTTCTATTTTTTGACCATCTTTAGGATTTTCTAAATAAATTTTCGTTTTTTCAATCATTCCATCAATTGAAACTTGTAAAGTATCTTTTTCTTTTGTAGATATAATCATTTTTTCTTCTATATATTGAATTTTTGGAATAGGAATTTCTTTAATTTCAAATTCGAACCAATCTGTCCATAAAAAAATTTGATTAAATTTATTTATAAGTCCTAAACGTTTTTTATAAATTCCAGGAATTAGTTCGACCAATATTTCTGTATTTTCGGTTTCTCCTGCAAAAACAAGTTGACGATTCATATCCAAAATTTCCAAGCGATATTTTAAAATACCTTCGATAGGTTGCCACTTTTCCACATATTGAACAACGTTTGATTTTGTTTCTTCGTCTATAGCATAATTTTGATGATATAAATTATTAAAAAATAAAAGTAAACATAATAATATTTTTTGAAAATCTTTCATTTTAATCGATAAAAATTTTTTTTGGGGTAAGAAATTCAGGTTTTTTAATAAGTTTTTGTTCTAAAATAAAATCAATTTCTATTTCTTCGCTTTTTAGAATTTCACTTTCAATTTCTCTTATACTGCGGACTTTACATTGAAATTTTCCTAAACTTAGTTTTTTAAATGGGTTATAGTCTATAAAATGATTTTTTAAAACTAGTTTATCTACTAAAAAATTATTTTTATAAATTTCAAATTCGTAATAATCAGTGAACTTTGTTTTCGTCCACTGAAACAAAATAGTATTAATTTTGGATACATCATAAATTTGATTTTGATTTGGTTGAATCCATTTTGGTTGTTCAGGTTGATAATATACCTGAAAACTAGAGGAACTTTCTGCAAATATTCTTGTTTGATCTTTGCTTAAAACAAAAATTTTCCAATATAAAATTCCTTCGTTATTTTTTGCTACTTTGTCTAAATTTAATGAATAATTTGAATTATTCAAAACTGCGGTATGTAAAATATTTTTAAAATTTGGATCTAAAGAAAGAACGAAACGATATGTAAATGATTCTTCAAAAAATTGCCAACTAAAAAATATATTTTGTTGTTTGGGTAAAATAAAAATTTGATTTTTTTTTGGTTGTAATATCTGGATATCCATTTTGTCATTGATAGTAAAACTTTCGATGTCAGATTCTACATTATCTTGATTCAAAACTCTCCAATAGTATACTCCGGGTTCTAATGAACTTTTTAGTAAGAAATAAGTATTCGAAAGTTTTTCTTGTATGACAATTTGTTGAAAATTCTTATCTTTAGAAATTTGTAAGGTCTGATTTTTTGGATTTTGTATTTTCCAGTTAAATAAAATTCCTTTTTGCAGATCATAAAGAAAAAAAGTTTGTTTTATGGGAGTAATTAATTTTGCTGGGGGATCTTTTTCAAGTTTTTGAATTGTAAAACTAAAGGTTTCAGATTCTAAAACACTATCTTTTTGGGCAGTAATTGGAACAACTTTCCAAAAATATTCTTTTATTGGATCTTTTAGTTCAAAAGGTATTGAAAGAAAATTCACTAATGTGGAAATTTTTTGAGGGTTGGTGAAATTTGGATTTGTATCTATCCATATTTCGTAAGAATTAGCATTTTCAGATTGTGACCAACTAAAATTTATATTTTGATTTTCTTTAAATTGAAATATATTCTTATCTTTTGGTAATTGTAATTGTATTTTCTCTTTCTGAAGGATCGTAAATTTTCTATAAAAATTGATCTGTGTATTTGATTCTTTCGAAATTACTTTCCAAAAATAGGTACCAGATGTTAAATTTATTTGAGTTTGATTTTTTATTTCTGACCTAACAACAATTTTATTAAAATTAGGTGAGTTAGAAATAAGAAGTAAATAATTTTGAGATGAATCTCCTTCTATAACAAAATTGATATAAATCGTAGATGTATCGATAAAGAAGATAGAATTATCTTCTGGAGAAATCAATTTTAGTGGAATTTTTTCTTTTTGTAGTTCATTTGATTCTTTATTAAGTAAAACTACTTCGTTTTCTTTAATTTTTTCTTCTTTTCCTTTACTTTTTAAATTTGCTTCTCCTTTATTTAATTGAATTTGTAAAGATTCATTCTGATTTACTAATTTTGCATTTGCAGAAGTTAAAAGAATTTCAGAATCTTTTGTTTGAATCTTAACATTACTACTTTCAGTGTTTGTTTCTAAGCTACCATAATTGAAATCAATTTTTGTTTCTTCTCCAAGTAAATTGATTACAATATAGCTACTTTCGTTAATCGAAATTTTGGTTCCATCTTTAAGCTCTAGTACAGCTTCTGAAAGTTCTTCAGTTTTAATAGAGTCTCCGTTATAAATGGGATATTCATTTTGTAAATATTCCCATATCGACTGATTTTGATATTTTCTTAAAGCTACTTTTTTTTTAAAAACTATTTTTCCTATAGGTTCTCCAGTACCTCTGTAGGTTTTATAAATGTCACTATATAATAAAAACGAAACAAAAGATAGAATTAAAATAGACGTAACTAAAAAAATGCTATCTTCTTTTTTTGTGTTAATTTTGATAATTTTTATATTTTGTTCTTTTGTAAAGATCATTGTCTTTGTTTTTCATTTAAAATTTGGAATTTTTCTTCTTTTTCATCTTCCAATGTTTCTTGACCTTCTTTAATTTGAGGTTCCCAATCAATTCCTACTAATTTTCTAAGTTCTTCAAGATTTTTAGGTCTTGTTGGATCATCTTTTCTTCCCAAAACGCAATATATGGTTTGTGGTTCTTTTTTGCCTTTTACTTTTATAGCGGGCATTTTTACCACATCAAATATATCTTTTACTTGATTATAAGTATCTTGAGAAATCAAAATATCAGTTGCAAAAGGTTTATTTAAACTTTCAATACGACTTGCCAAGTTTACCGTATCTCCAATCACTGTAAATTCTAATTTTTTTTCGGATCCGATTTGCCCCGAAACCACTTCTCCATAATTGATTCCGCATCCAAATTTTGCTATAGGTAGATTATGTGCTTTATTATATTGGTTAAATTCAATTAGTGCTTTTCTCATCATAAGAGCACCGTTAATCGAATTTTCTGCATCATTACCAAACGAAGCAATTGAGCCCCAAGTTGCCATCACAGCATCACCAATAAATTTGTCTACAATACCATGAGTTTTTTCTACACAATCAACCATCAATGTAAAATAACGGTTTAAATATTCAACAACTTCTTCAGGTTTCATGTTTTCTGACATTGCGGTAAAACCCCTTAAATCAGAAAAAAACACAGCACACATTTTTTTTTCTCCACCTAGTTTAATCTCTCCCCTCATAGCTTTTTCAGCAATTTCTTTATTAACAAATCTTCCAAAAGCATCTTTCATTTTTTCACGTTCTTCTAGTCCCTTTACCATTTTATTAAAAGAATAAGTTAAAAGTCCTACTTCATCTTTCGTTTTCGGAATTACTCTTATTGAATAATCTTCTCTTTCTACATAATCTGTTGCTATTGCAAGTTCATTAATAGGATCAGAAATTGTTTTAGAAAAGAAATAAATCAATATTGTTGCGATAATCAAAATAATGATTAAAATATATATATTTCGCTTTAAAGTAGCATAAACAGGTTCTAAAGCAATATTTTTGTCTGTAATAGAAATAAACCCTAAACCAGAAAAACTAATTTTTTTAAAAGCTCCTAAGTATTCTTTTTCCAGATAAGAAAAACTTGTAAGCCCATTATCAAGTTTACTTTCTAACATCATTTTTACAATAGGTATTTCTTTTAAATTAGCACCTGAAATTGCTAATTCTAAATTTGTAGAAGCTAAGATATCACCATTTCTATTAACTATAAAAATTTGACCCCCTGTTAGATTCGGAAGGTTATTATTGATGTTTTTTGAAGAAATCAAAATAACAAGTAATCGATTTAAATAATTTTTTGAAGGTGCAGTTAGCATTAAAACAGGGGTTTTATATTTTGGAGAAACATTCACTAAATTAAAAATTCCACTTAAAGATAAAAAAATACTATCTTTATATATAGTAATTAGTTCATCAAAACTAACAACAGAAGATGCTTTTATTTCTTCTAACAAAGATTCGTTTACGATCCATTTTTCAACTAAAAAGTTTTCTTTTTCTGGTTTTACAATACCTATCGATAAAATGTTAGGACTGTCCTTAAGATTTTGATTAGTTTTTATAACAATCTCTGCATTAGAATAGATTTGTTGTATAGAATCTTCGATTCTTTGGGAAACCAGATTAACTAAACTTGTATTATTTTCTTGAATTCTGGTTTCTATGTCTCTTTTAAAGAAGAAAGAAGCTAAATAAATCATTAAAGACGTAGATCCAACCATTAAGGTAATGATAATCGACAATAACTTAGTTCGTATGGTAAATTTAGATAGCTTGAATTCTTTTGTTTCTAAAAATTTTTTTTGATTTTTATCAATTTTTATTACATCTTTTTTGATTGTTGCGTAAGAAGAATCTTCTTTTTGCAAAAGATGATCATGTTTATTATTTGTTTTTTCTTTATCTTGAATTAAATGATTTTTATGAATGTTATGTTTAGTTTTATCGATGTAGCTTATATCTTTAGAATTTAATGAAGGAATCTCCGAATTTTCAATAGAAGTTATAGAAGTATTGGGATTGTTTTGTATTTGATTTTTTTCAACATCTACATCCTCTTCTTTAGTATCTGATGTGATAATTTCTTTGGTGGATTCTTTAGTGGATATATTTTGTTTGACTAAAGAATGTTCATCAATTTGCAAATTTTTTTGTAGAGATTCTAAACGAAACTCTGTAATTCGATTATCAGGTGGATTCTGTGAAACTTCAGAAATAGATATACAATGATCGTAAATATCATGAATGTCTAAATCAGAGATATCATCTCGTAATGGATCGAAATAAATTTTAGATTCCGCAATTTTTTTTAGAGATTCCACTTGATTGGAAAAGATAAGAATTACATTTTCATTATTCTTTAAAATGTTCCAAAATTTTGTATTATCTTCTTTTATGTTATTTCCATATAGCAACATTACTTTAAAATTATTTTTTAAACACTCAATGCTTAATCTTTCAATATCTTTATTATAGTGTTTGATGATAAAAATGATTTTTAAAAAACCGTTTTGCCTATGCTTTAAAAGTAATTGGTAAAATTCTTCTGTTTTTAGGTTATAAAGTATTTCTTCTAATGTCAAATCTAAAATTTTAATTTTATGTAAGTTGTTGTAATTCATTGTGTTTATTCTTTTATCGTTTAAAATTCAGTTTTTGTAAAATAAATTAAAAAAATTTACAAAGTCAATATTTTTTAAAAAAAATTATAACCATAAAATTATTTCTTTACATACAAAGTGGAATTTTGTGTTTTGTCTTTTTTCAAAATTTTTTTAAGATTTAAGACTTATTAAGAAAAATCATTTGCTAAAACGATTTAAATTTAGAAAATGTTCTTTTGTAATTTATGGAAAATCGATTAGGAATTTTAGCAGGTACGGGTGAGCTTCCGTGGATTGCAACAAAAAATGCAATCCAAAAAGGAGAAGATCCTGTTGTTCTTCTTTTAGCAGATGTAAATCCTCCAGAAGAGTTTATAGATCGAACCCATAAAGTAATTTTAACGAAATTTTATAGTTCTGTAATAAAAACTTTAAAAAAATATAAAGTAAATCGTATCATTTCAATAGGGAAAATTCAAAAAACAATTCTTTACGAAAATTCAAGATTTGATTTGCGAACACTTTTTTTATTATATAAAATGCACAATAAAAATGATTATACAATTTTTTTATATCTCGAAAAAGTACTAAGTAAATATAATATACAAATTTTACCTCAAACATTATATTTGGAAGATTGCTTTTTAAAAGAAGGACGATATGGTAGAAAATTATCACAAAAAGAAATAGAAGATATTTCTTTTGGTATGTTTTATGCTAAAAAAATTAATGAATTAGATATCGGGCAATGTGTAGTGGTGGGAGATAAGATCGTTTGGGCAGTTGAAGGTCCGGAAGGCACAGACGAATGTATTAAAAGAGGCGGTCAATTGTTGAAAAAAAAAAGAGGTGTAGTATGTAAAGTGGCTAAAAAAAATTATGATCCTCGATTTGATATTCCTGTAGTTGGAATTCAAACACTATATTCTATGAAAGAATCTAACTGTACAATACTTGCTATAGAATCCAACTCTACCATCTTAGTGAATAAAGAAGAATTTTTAAAAAAAGCAAAAGAATTCAATATTACTATTTTTAGTGTACAAAACAACTTTTTCGATATACAATATTTAAAAAAAATAAATAAAAACTGGTTTATTTTTTGATGAAGCAAAAAAGAAAATTGTTAGTGATTACAGGAGAACCATCAGGAGAATTACTAGCTGTAGATGTAGTAAAAGAATTAAAAGCATTTGATATTTTTGAATTTATTGGAACTGGTGGAGAACTTCTTAAGAAAGAAGGAATGACTATCATCGAGTCTATTGAGAATATGGCTGTAGTTGGAATTGTCGAAATTATCAAATCTTATTCTTTTCTAAAAAATTTGATGAATCGAATCTTAACAGTCATAAAAGAAAGAAATATTCAATCAGTTTTATTAGTGGATTATCCCGGTTTTAATTTAAGATTAGCAAAAAAGATAAAAAAAATTAATAAAGAAATTCAAATTTTTTATTTAGTTAGTCCCCAAATATGGGCTTGGAATTATAATAGAATTAAAATCATAAAGGAAAATATTGATTTTATGTTTGTATTGTTTTCTTTCGAAAAAGAAATGTATGATAAAGAACACGTAGCATCCGAGTGGATTGGTCATCCGATAAAATTTCGAATTTCAAGAGAATTAAGAAAACAAAAACCTATTCCTACAAAAGGCAAACCAGTAATTGGAATTTTACCTGGAAGTCGATTCTCTGAAGTTTCGAAATTACTCATTCCTATGCTTGAATCTGCAAGGCTCATTCAGAAGAAATATCCAAAAACAGAATTTTTATTACCTGTAATTTCCTCAAATCTAAAACTAAAAGAATATATCTATCAAACTTGCGAAAAATTTAAAGACTTAAATCTAAAAATTTTTTTAGATTCTTCTTTAACGATTATGAAACAATCCAATCTTTTAATTCTTGCATCAGGCACAGCTACTTTAGAAGCAACTTATTTGAAAAAACCTATGATCATTTGCTATAAAGTTAATATACTAAGTTATATCGTTTTTAGTGTTTTAGTAAAAACAAAATATATTGGTTTACCAAATTTATTATCAAAAGAAGAAGTAGCTGTTGAACTTTTACAAAATGAGGTAGATCCAAAATATATTTTTTACGAAGCTGTAAAAATTTTAGAAAACGAAGATTATAGAAAAAAAATTATAAAAAATTTATCAAAAATTAAATTAGTTCCCCAAAATCAAAATCCAGCCAAAATTACTGCAGAAATTTTAAGAAGATACGTAGGATTATAATATGAAACATTTACTAAATCTAACAAATCTTACTAAAGAAGAATTTTATCTTTTATTAAATCGAGGTTTACAACATAAAAAAAATCGATTATTAAATTCTACAGCTTTAAAAAATAAATCGATTGCACTTCTTTTCGAAAAATCATCAACAAGGACAAGAATCTCTTTTAGTATTGCTATACAAGAATTAGGTGGGCATTATTTGGTATTACATTCGAATGAATTACAATTAGGAAGAGGTGAGACTATTGAAGACACTACTATGGTTCTATCGAAATATTTACATGCAGTGATGATTCGCACCGATAGTCATACAAAAATAGAAAAAATGGCAAATTTAAATGTAATCCCTATCATCAATGGTTTATCAGATCTTTACCATCCTTGCCAGTCTTTAGCAGATTATATGACATTACTGGAATTAGGATATGATTTAGATGATCTAAAAATTACTTTTATTGGTGAACCAAATAATGTATTTAATTCTTTAGTTAGTGGTTCTTTATTTACAAATTCTACAGTAAAAATAGCTGCACCAGATGGATTTTATCTAAACTCAAACATGGAAAGTATTTTAAAAGAAAATCATAAATCTGTCTCTTTTTATAGAGATCCAAAAGAAGCTGTTAAGGATTCAAATGTAATATATACTGATGTTTGGGTTTCTATGGGACAAGAAAAAGAAGAAGAAAAAAGAAAAAAAATTTTTAAGCCATACTCTGTTACAAATGAATTACTCAGATATGCTCCAAAAGATGTAATTGTAATGCATTGTCTTCCTGCTCATAGAGGAGAAGAAATTTCAGAAGAGGTATTTGATGCATATTCAGAGATTATCTTTAAACAGGCAGAAAATAGGCTACATGTTCAAAAAGCAATTTTAGAATGGGTGTTTGGACTAATTTAGTCATACGATTCATTTCTTCCTTTTATAAAAAGAAAAACTAAAATTCCAGTAATAAAAATTAGTAAAAAAGCCCATATCATTGATTGTTGTACATTCATTTGTAGTAAATATGCAGAAAGAGGATTTTTATAAAAATAAGGAAAAACGTAAGAAATGTGTTCTTTTTCGTACCAATCTTTATAAAATTCTCCATTCGATTCTAACCAATATTTAAAATACGGATAGGCAATAAAAATATCAGCTTCTTCTAATGGCCAGTTCCATCCATACGGTAAAATCAAAACATTAGGTTCTTTTTTTTGAGTGAATAATATTAAAATTTCTGTGTTTTTATTCAAATTATATAATGATAAATTTATGGGAAAAGGAGAAGAGGTATTATGAATTGGTTCTTCGAAAATCATTTCTACTTCTAACTTAAAATTTGTTTTGATGTTTTTCGTAGCATATACGTTGCAATAATCTTTACAAATTTGATTTGTTAGATATACATATTCATTAGAAAAATTTTCTAAATATTTTGAACTTTTTAAAAAAAGAGGTATTTTTTGTAGAGGTTTTAAATTGATAGAAATTTTATTGATGGTTTGAATTTTTGAGTTATATAATTTAGAATGATAATTTCCTTTTCCAAAAAAGTTTAAATAAAGGATATGTGAATGATGACCGCCTTTTGCTAACAACATAAATGTTCCTCGAAATCGTACTAAATTGTTAAAAGAATCTCGGTCCTCTTCGAAAGAAACCTGTAATACCAGATCGTTATAATCTAAATTTCCTCCTTCGGAAAAATCCTCTTCTACTGCGATTAATAAAGGGAATTCCGTAAAAGCTTGAATATTTGCCGCTCGTTTTGAATCAAAAGGATAAGAGTCTATGGAATCTGGAACCCCATCTGAGTCCGAATCTATTTGATTAAAAATTACATTTTTTAATATTTGATTAAAATAATATTTTCGATTGATTTCTACTAAATATTTTTGATTTTCATATAAATTGATCATTTGTTCTGCTATAAAATTTCCCATAATTATTTCTAGTTGTAAAGTGGTGAATTTTTTTGGTATAATTATGTCGCTTTTTGCCTGTCCGTATTGGTCTGTTAAAGAAAGATATATGATAGATTTTTTTTCTTTTTCACTTGCAACAATTCGAATAGGCACATTCGAAACTACTCCATTTTTATCTAAAATTTCTACATTAATAGATATTTTTATAATACTATAAATATCAGATAATTCGTATTTATCGTTATACATAAAAATTCCTAAAAACTCTTTTTTTGTAGAATGATCAAAATCAGAAAAATCTTTTACCTGATATAACGGAATGATCTTTAAATTATTTTTTTCTAAATTGATATTTTGTTTTAAAATAGATTTTGATTCTTTACAACTCGCTATCATTATGATAATAAATAGTAAGATATGAAGATTTTGATAGAAATGCATAGTTCTTTTGCAAAAACCCCTTTACTATATTGGACGAATCGATAATGTTTTTATTAAATTTTTTTTTAATAATAATGATTTATAAATCAAAAGGTTTGATTGTTTTTCTTTTATTTAATTTTGTTCTTTGAATTGCTAAATTAAGTATATCAAATACTTTCTGATTAAGGGCATCAAAAGTTTCGGGACTAATTTCACAATCATTTTTTTTTATATAATCTTTAATTTTAGATATATGAATTATTTTTTCTTTTTCTTTTTTGATTTTCTCATTTCTTAATTCAATTAGTTTTTCTATCGATAAATCTGAATTCTCTTCCATAATAACTATAAATTTTTTTATTCATTTGTCTTTGAAAATCTTTTTTTGACTTTGTAAAAAAGACATTTTTACTAGTTCTTAGAAAGAAGTTAAAATAACAAATGTTTTTTATTTAAACTTTTTATAATTTTTTTAAATTTTTGATTTTCTTTATTGTGTTCTATTTTTTTATGATATTCGTAACTTTTTTTTTGAATGATTCGAAAATTCTTGATGGAGTTTTTTATGAACAAATTAAATCTTCTTATAATTTTTTTAGTGGTAATATTTTTATGGTTGAGTTGTAGTAAATCACAAGAAGAAACTTTACCAAGTGTAAAAATACATCATCAAATCAAAACAAATCAAATTTTATTTCGGATTGAAGTACCAGATCATCACCATGCTTATTTAGATTCAGGCAAAGAAAACAACTTAATTCCTATTCAATTTGATTGGAGTGGTTTGATTCAAAATCAGATTTTAACCAAAGAGCCTGAATTGTTGAGTAAGCCAAAAGGTGAATTTGATAACGAAGTACAAGCAACAGTACTAAAAGGTTCAGATGTTTTTATTTTTCGAATTCCAGAGGAGGCTGTGGATCAATTAAAAAATCAAAAAGTAAATATAAAAGTGCAAATATGTAATGAAATTACAGGTATATGCTATCGACCTGTTGTTTATACAATTCAATTTTAAATATAATTTTATGGAATGGGTCAATAATTTTTTTTCTTCTTTGATTATTACAACTGAAAAACCCTTTTTTACTTTGTCTCTTTTTTTTCTAGGAGGTCTTTTAAGTTCATTATTTCCTTGTTATTATCCTTTAATCCCTATCACTGTTGGTTTTTTACAAAAAAGAAAAGCTAAATATTTTTGGATTCATCCATTATTATACTGGATGGGAACATTGTTTACTTATATGTTTCTCGGTATTTTTGCAAGTTTAGGAGGAGTTTTATTAACGAAAATTTTACAAAATGGTTGGGCTGTACTAGGATTGGGGCTAATTTATTTGTATTTAGGTTTTGCTGTTTTGGATTTTGTTTCTTTAGAACCAAGATTTTTTCGTACGTTAGAGGGAAAAGCAAAGTCGAAAGATAGTTTCATTTTTACGTTTCTTATGGGCATTCTTTCTGGTTTAGCAGCATCTGCCTGTGTTTCTCCTGCTTTAGTAAGTGTATTGCTTTTTGTTGTACAAGCTACTTCTTATTCTGATTTAGGGATTTCTAATTTGATTTTTGGAATTGCTTTAACTATATCATATGGTGCGGGTTTAGGAGTTCCATTTTTTATTTCTGGAATTATTGGAGGAAAGCTTCCAAAATCAGGTATGTGGATGGATTGGATAAAGAAAGGATTTTTTGTAATAATTCTTATCGTGGCTTATTATCAAATTCAAAAAGGATTAAATGTATTAAAAATCGAAGAATCGGTTTCTACAATTATTTTTATTTTGATAACGTTTGTATCTATTTTATCTTATTTTGTTTTTAAAAATTTCATAAAAGATATTATATATTTTCGAAAATATTATACTTATTTTACTATTGCTATAAGTTTTGTGTTATTATTCTTTTCTATTCAAATATTTAAAGATAAAAACACATATACTACAAACGAAAAAGAAATTTTTGCATATCATTATGGATCTTATGAATATAAAAAAAATTTGAAAATTTATCGAAGTTTTAAAGAAGCTGTGGAAGAAGCAAATAAGCAAAAAAAACCTATTTTTATAGATTTTTATGCGGATTGGTGTACTAATTGTGTAGAATTTTCAAAACTTATAGAACATGATAATGACTTGAATCAGTTACTTACGAAAACTATTTTTCTAAAAATTTTGGATACAGATCCTATTTTTGATTTTTTAGCAAATGAAAAAGGTTTTGAAGAATTACAAATTGGTTTACCTTTTTTTGTAATTATGAGTCCAAATCAACAAATTCTTTATAAATCAGTAAATTATAGGGATAAAGAAAATTTTAGAAAAGTTATCGAAGCATATTTAAATCAAAATTAAGAGAAAACAAATCTTAAATTACAAAGAGAATCCTAAATGTATTGACAATTTCTTTTACAACAAAGATTTTTTTTTATGCAGGATGATATTTGCATAGAATGCAGTCAAAAAGGGGAGTTAGTAAAAATAGAAACACTAATAAGTCTTATCAAAAAAGAAAAAAGAAATCAAATTTATAATCAAGCTTTTTATTTTTGTAAAACACCAAATTGTCTAACTGTTTATTTTAATAATCAAAAGTCGATATACTTTCATAAAGAGGACGTTTCTATAAGGATCGGGATAAAAGAAAAAGAGTCACCCATCCCAATGTGTTATTGTTTTGGATGGACAAAGGAAAAGATCATAGAACAGATTCAAAAGCAAGGTTATACAACTATAATCGAAGAAATTTCGACTAAAATAAAAGCAAACAAATGTGATTGTATTAGGAAAAATCCATCTGGAAAATGCTGTTTAAAAGAAATCAAAGCATTTTTGAAAAAAATTCAATAAATTGATTTGATTTTATTTTTTTAATTTTTTTTTTTAGTTTTATGGAATCATTTAAAGCAAAATTAGATTGGATTCAAAATATGGAAATGGAGGCAGAGGTTAGGGGAATCAAAGTAACAATGGATGCAAAACCAGAAAGTGGAGGAGAAAATAAAGGACAGGCTCCAAAAGAACTCGTATTAAGTGGACTATGTGGATGCACAGGTATGGATGTAATTGCTATTTTAAAAAAAATGAAGTCACTTCCTGAATCATTCCGAATAGAAGCTGAAGCGGAACAAACTGAAACTCATCCTAAAGTTTTCAAAAAAATTCATCTAAAATATATTGCAAAAGGAGTAGATAGAGAGAAATTAGAAAAAGCTGTTAAGTTATCTCAGGAACAATACTGTGGCGTTTCCGAAATGTTAAGAAAAACTGCAGAAATTACATACGAAATTATTGTATTATAATAGTATTGTATAGTTTTATTTTGTTCTTTATATATAATTTTATTGATAGTTCTCTGAAAGATTCTATATAAAAAATAGCGAGTACTAAAATTATAGTTATAAATATAGAAACAATAAATCCTCTAGCGAATGTTATTCCAATAGTCATTCTACTTTTGGCTCCTCCATCTAACCTAAAAGCTATCGGTAGCTTTCCTCCAATCATTGCAAGAGAGTTCACAAGGAGAGGGAATACAGTTTTAATATTCCAGCTTCTTTTGTAGCTTCATTTTTAATTGTTTTTGTATATGTTTTGTATCGCTCGAACTAAAGAATTGAATTTTTTTGTCTCAATATCATTAGAAAATTAGATCTATCGTGTTGTAAATGTTTAGGATTTGATTATAGCGAGTAAAAACGATGCTACATAAACAGCAGATGGTATTGCAAAAAATTGTTACAGGTATAATAAAAGATTCATACTAAGAAACTAAAAATAAGTTTTTTATATATTGAACGAAATTTCAAAGAAATAGATTTTTACAATTGTTTGATACAATAAATGATTCTTTTATTTATCTTTTTTGATAAATAAAAGAATCAAAGATTAACAAAATATGAATGGGAAAATATTAGTCAATTCGAACTTGTTTTACTGATATGATATTCGGTAAAGATCTAAATTCTTCTAATTGCTCTTTTGTTAACACTTCATCAATTTTTATTACAGAATAAGCAATATCTCCTTTGATATTTCTCGATAGTTCCAAACTTGCTATGTTAATTTTTTGATTACCAAGATAAGTACCAATTGATCCAATTACACCCGGTACATCTTTATTTTTTATAATCAACAAAATTCCAGTTGGTTCAAATTCTAAATCAAAATCATTAAATTTTACTATAAATGGTCTATTCAAAACTGAAGTTAATTTTAATTTTTGTTTTTTAGAATTTTCGCTTTCAAAAATAATATCTATACTGTTGATGTAATCAGTAATCGTTTCGTTAAAATTTTCCACAATTCGAATGCCTCTTTCTTTGCTTAAAATTGGAGCGTTTACATAATTGATATTTTCATCTCCTACAAAAGCACTTAGTAAACCTTTTAAAATTGCCATTTTAATAGGATCCATCTTTTTTTTTGCTAATTCTCCATTGTAATTAATCTCTACAGTTTTGATAGGTTCATCCATTAAATACGCTAAAATTTTTCCTCCTTTTTCTCCACCAATAAAATATGGTTTTAAATATTCCATACTATCGGGATCAATACTAGGATAATTGATAGCATTTTTTGCGACTCCTTTTGTAAAAAATTCTATGACTTCTTCCACAGTTTCCATCGCAACTGCAAATTCTGCTTCTGCAGTTGATGCACCTAGATGAGGTGTCATAATACAATTCTCGAATTGTAACAGTGGAAAATTTTTTGGAATTGGTTCTTCTGTAAAAACATCTAAAGCAACTCCTGCAATCTGTCTATTTTTTAATCCTTCTACTAATGCTTCTTCTTCGAAAATTCCACCTCTAGCACAATTTATTAATCGAACTCCTTTTTTTAGGATATGCAAATTTTGCTTGTTAATTAAATTTTTTGTATTTTCTGTTAAAGGCGTATGTACTGTAATAAAATCACTTTCTTTTAATAAAGCTTCTAAATCCATAATTTCTATTTCTAAATGAGACAAACTTTCAAACGGGATGTAAGGATCATAACCAATGACTCGCATTTTTAATCCTTTAGCTCTTTTTACTACCTCTCTTCCAATTCTACCTAAACCAATTACACCTAAAGTTTTATTTGTAATTTCGATTCCCAGAAATTTACTTTTTTCCCATTTTCCTTGTTTCATTGATTCATTTGCTTGAGGTATATTTCTCGCCAATGCCAACATCATCGCTATAGTATGTTCCGCTGTGGTTATGCTACTACCTCCCGGTGCATTCATTACAATAATTCCCCGACGGGAGGCCTCTGTAATGTCTATATTGTCAACTCCCACTCCTGCTCGGACAATTAACTTTAGATTTTTTGCATATAAAAACACATCCCCTGTTACTTTTGTTGCTGAACGTACGATTAAACAATCAGCTTCAGGTAAATCTTTTATTAATTCCTCTTTAGTATGACCCCCTTTATAAATTACATCAAAAAATTCAGTATTTTTAAGTCGAGAAACCCCTTCTGCATCAAATTTATCAGAAATTAAAATTTTATACTTCATAATTCCAAAGTTTTTTTTAACTATATATTGAAAAGACTTTTTATGATATAAAAAAAAGTATTCAAAAAAATTACTATTTAAATCTAATAAGTAATAATTTTATGTGACATTGAAATTTGTAATTGAATTTTTTAAAATAAACTCTTGACTTTGAAAATTTCTGAAAGAAAGAAAATAATACAAGTTTAAATCAAAATTTTGAATAATGTTATTGATATCATGATTTAGTTGTTCTTTTTTTTTAAAGATATTTCTTTTATCAGGAATCAGAATCCAGCAATCTGTTTCGAGGCAACTAGCTAATTTAATGTATTTTCTTTTTGTTGAATATTCTGGTAGAACATGTATTTTATTTTTTTTTATAAAAATTGATGTGCTATTATAAAAAATTCCCTTCCAATAAAAATCAAATCTTAGTTCTAAAAGAATCAAAGATACTTTTGTACTTAAATTTTGATTTTTTAATGATTCTTCTAATTTTAACACCGGGCGTTCATTGTATACATAAAAATCGATTAGATTTTTAAAATAATTTATATCATAGTTTTCTTTTTCGAAACCTACTATAAAAATTACATATTTTTTATCATCTAAAAATTTTTTTATATAGAAATTATAAATTTTATCTATATTATTTTTTTTGTATATTTTTTTTATAGATAATATCGGTATTTTTTCTATTTGATTTTTGTTTCTACTGTAGAATATATCGATTGCTTCTTTAATGCTGTTTTTTTGATTTAAAAAAGTTTTGATATTTTTTTTTATTTCCCCACCTAAAAGAGATTCAAAAAAAGGTTTTTCTGATTTTGCTACAATTAAAAATAAGATTTTTGAATTTTTAATAAATTGTAATTCTAAATTGCTAAAAGGGTACTTAATAAAAATTACATCTTCTTCTTTTCTTCCACAATTCGTTAAAAAATTTTTTAGTTCAATTAAAAAATCCTGAATTTGATTTTCGGAAAAAGAATTTTCTTTATGAGTAATGATATAGTATAACTTAATTTCTTTTAAATCGCCAAAAAAAAAACCCCCTTCTTTTTTTAAAAAATTTAGTTTTTCAAGATTTAGTTTTTCTTCGGAAGAAAGCTGACTTTCTTCAATGATATCTAAATTTCTGGTTCGTAGCCATTCATAAAGTAAAAATTTTAAAGGAATGGATTTTAATTTTTTTGGAAAATTCATGATTGATTTTCTCCGCTATAGTAATTTTGTATTTGTTCGAAAGCATTTTGAATTCTTTTTGATAATGCAGATAAAATTTTTAATGCCCATCTTGGATGTGTCTTGAATACTTTTTCAAAATCCATAGGACTCAATACAAGAATTCTACATTGTGTAGCTGCAACTAATGTAGCGGATCGAGGTTGATTGTCAATCACTGCCATTTCTCCAAAAATTTCTCCCGGTCCTAATGTAGCCAAAACTTTATATTTGTTAGATGATAATTGTTTTTCTGCGACTACTACTTTACCAGTAATGATTAGATATACATCTTTTCCATAATCGCCTTCTTTTATAATGATTTGCTTTGGCTGATAAGTTCTACCATATTTAAAGAACAATTCATTGGTAATAGCTTGCTCTCCCTCGAATCCTAATTTCATCAAATCGTAATCATGATTGCTAATTTTCATATCATGATCCTCATACTATGGTAATTGTTTTATTCTTTCATTTGCTTTTCTTAACATAGAACTTAAACTTTTTATGATTTGTAAGGATAAATTAATGTTAGAAATTAAGATTCTTTCAAAGCTAATTCTATCAAAACCTAAAACTTCCACATCTGTTAAAGCTTCAGCATCGGTAAGTCTTGTTTTACAATTGTATAGC
Organism: uncultured bacterium; assembly: GCA_937928085.1. GTDB lineage: Bacteria > Spirochaetota > Leptospiria > Leptospirales > Leptonemataceae > SKYB61. The sequence continues at coordinate 387,635 of CALFVU010000008.1, forward strand.
TCTAAGATTCCAAAAAATTCATTCTCTTTAATAAGAAACTCATCTTTTATTAGAGGAGTATATTTTTTTCTTATAATAACTTCTCCTTTTACTAAATAATAAACTTTTATGTCTGTTAGATACTCTTTAGCTTCGTAAATTTTTTGTCCTTTTTTATAATGTAAAACTTTTCCTTCTTTTTTTAAGAGTTCTAAATTCATTGTTTCCCTTCAAAAAATTTTATAATTTTTATACATTAATTTTCGAACCCTAGATTTTCAAGATTTATTTATACATTAAATTTCAATAAATATTAATAAAAAAAGAAATACTTTACTAAAAAAAAGATAAAAAAAATTAGTGTTAAATGGCAAAAAAATTACCCACGTTTGATGATTGTTATTCTGCTTTACCTAAAATTACAACACCCAAGCAATTTGATTCTTTTTGGGAAGAACAAATTTTAAAAATAAAGAAAAAACCATTAGAACCTGTAACAAAGATAAAATTTAAAAAATCTTTCGCAAAAGAAAGTTTTTTTGAAATTCAGTATAATGGACATTTAGATCATTTAATTCATGGTTTTATGAATGTTCCAAGAAAATTCCATAAAGTGCCAATAGTGATTACTCTACATGATTATTGGGAAGAATTCCATCAATTAAATCAAATTACAAATTTTTTATATTCTAAGGGCATAGCTCATATGCATATTTTTTTACAAGAGAAACGTATTTTAAGTCAAAATAGTGGATCCAGTGCAGAATCTGATAAAGAAAAAAAAGAATTTTTATATCCAACCCTTTTTTTAGATACTTATAAACAACCTTTTTCTTATGATTATGGTGTTTTTTTGATTCTTGATATTTTAAGAGCAATTGATTTTATTAGGCTAAATAAAAGTATTCGTCACGACAAAGTGGGAATTTTAGGAAGAGGCTTAGGTTGTAATTTAGCAATATTTGCTGCTTTTTATAAATCAGAATCGATTAAAGTTTTAGCTTTAGAGAGACCTTCTTTAGTTTGGATAGAAGCTTTTTTAAAGTATAGTCAATCTCAACTTTCCAAAGAATATCAGAAAATTTTACAATTAAAAAAACAAAAACAAAAAGGTGTTGAATTATATGAATTCTACAATGATCCTATATATCTTGCTCAAGAAATTCACTTACCTATGCTTATGAGTGTGGGTTTGCAAGATCCTATACATCCAGCAATTGCAGCTTTTGGCTTTTTTAATTTGTATAGAGGAGAGAAATCAATGCAAATTTTTACAGATGAAGCTTTAGATCCCAATCACGAAAAAGAACGAAAAGCAAGTTTAGAATTTCTCGCTCAGGAATTATTAAAGTCATAAATAACATTTAGTTTTAATTGATCATTGATTTTTCGTATAGTTTAGAGTTAGTAGCAAATAAAAACTTTTTTATGCCTTAGTTTTTTTGTAGAAAAAATAGAAAATAACAAAAGTATTAAAGAAGATAAAGAGATTGATAAATCTTTTTTTCTATAGAGAATACTGAAAAAGGTATCAAAAAAAAGATAATGTTTTGTGAAGTGTTTATGGAGATGAGGGGACTTGAACCCCCGACCTTTTGAATGCCATTCAAACGCTCTCCCAACTGAGCTACATCCCCTTATAGACAACTTTTTTTTTTTTGATAAAACTTCAATCTTTTTTAAACTTGATTTTTCGTGATGTATTTAGAAATCATCTTTGTGAACTTAACTTATGTTATTCTTGTGTTGTTTTTGTTCATTTTTTTTGTTTTTGTTAATATTTTATATAAATTTTTTTCTTCTTCTGAATCTAAAGAAGAAGCTTTACAATTACATCAACAAGGAAAATTCGATGAAAGTATTCGACTTTTAGAAAAAATGTCAGAAAAAGATGAAAGAGATCCAGATGTAAATTATTATCTGGGGTTAAATTACGAAAAAAAAGGAGATTTCTCTACTGCTATAATGTATTATAAAAGAATCTTAAAGTTTGGAAGATATAATCAAAATATAAACGAAATTTTAGTAAGAACCCATTTAGCAAATGCATACGAAAATATAGAAAATTATACTGAGGCAAAAAATGAATATTTAATACTTACCCAAATAGAACCCTCAAACCCAGAACATTATTACAATGCGGGGAAAATTTTTTTTAAAGCTAAAATTTACCCAAAAGCTATAAAATTTTTAAGGCAAGCGATCCAAATCCATTCAAGACATTTTTTAGCTCTAACTACTTTAGGTAAATGTTTTTTTATTCAAAGAATTTTTACGGAGGCAAAGACTTGTTTCGAAAATGCTCTAGCCATCAATCCAAAAGATTCTGAAAATTTATATTATTTATCTCAGACTTTGAGATATTTAGGAGAGTATAAAAAAGCAGTTGAATACTTAGATGTAGTGGAAAAAGATCAAAAGTTTAAAGCAAAAGCTCTTTTGTTAAAAGGTATGATCTTTTTAGATATGGAGTCTTATACTCAGGCCATAAATGAATTCGAAAAAGCAATCCTACATACGAATAAAGGAGGTAATGATGATCTTATCGCCCGTTATTTAGCTGCTTCAACGTATGAAAAAACAAAAAATATTACCAAAGCAATTGAACATTGGGAATATATATTTAAAATTCAAAAAGATTTTAAAGATGTAGCAGAAAAATTAAAACAATATTCAGATTTCAAAACTAGTGATGCAATTAAAGATTTATTGATTTCTAGTAATATTCAATTCGAAACTTATTTTAGAAAGATTCTTGATAAACTAAAATTAAAACCTTTATCTATCAATCTAGATAATGATTCAACAATTACTGCGGTTTGCGTTAATGTAGAAAATATTCCAACTGTGTTACAAAAAAATACTTTAGTAAGATTGTTTAGAGAGACCAGTCCTATATCCGAAAATCAAATTAGAGAATTTCATGATAAAATGAAGATAGAAAATGCTATAAGAGGAATTTATCTTACTGTTTCTGATTTTCATTCCTCAGTTGTAAAGTATTGTGATAGTCGACCTATTGAACTATATGATAGTGGTAAACTTACAAAACTTTTAGAAAGCTAAGAAGGTGAGAAATTGCAAACGACTTTAAATACTATTTTAGATTTCTTTACAAAGGATTCTTTAAAAAAAACATTGGATGTATTTATCAAAGAAATCATTCAATTACTAAAAGTTCAAGATGTAGTTTTCTTTTTGTTTGATTCTGAAAAGAAATTAAAACCTTATTTAAGTTCAATGCAAATAGAAGAAGTCGACTTGCGATTTTCCAAATATTGTTTGGAAAACCAAATCAATAGTTATTTTAATCTTGATAGTGATATTGCTAAAGAATTCGGATTAAAACAATCTTACATTAGTTATATATTGTCGGTTTCCGAAGGAGATTTAGGAGTTATTTTAGTTAAAAATGAACCAAAGAAACTGTTTTTCGAAACAGATTTTCTTAAGATTAAAAATATTTTTACTTCTTTTTCTTTAATTATACAGCGAATCATCTTATACAAAGAAAATTTATATATTCCGTTACATTATTCTTTGTTATTGTTACTCGAGAATTCTAATTTGATCCAAATCAATCAAGATTTGGAAAAAAAACTTTATTCTTTATTAGAAGTTTCAAATATAATTAACTCCTCTAAAAAGTTAGAGGATATGATTTTAAATGTTTTAAATAGTGCTACAAAAGTCCTTCGTGCTGAAAGTGCAAGTGTGTTTTTACTTGATTTTAATACTGGAGATCTAGTATTTGATATCATATCCGGAAATAAAAATTTAAAAGGAATTCGTATTCCAAAAGGGAAAGGTATAGTAGGTAAGTGTGCAGAAACAAAACAAGCAATTATTGTAAATGATGTTCAATCCAGTCCAGATTTTTATGGAGACATTGATAAAATCAGTCATATCACTACAAGAAATTTAATGGCATGCCCCTTAATCGTAAATGATGCTGTAATTGGTGTTATAGAGGTCATTAACACAATTGACAGGCAATTTTTCTCTAATGAAGATATGGAGTTATTTCAGAGTTTTTCCGATTCTGTTGCCATTGCTATCCAGAGAAGAAAGTTAATCGATTATATCGAAGAAGCGAATTTACAATTAGAACAAAAGGTACGGGAGCTTACAACTTTGCATAATATTGCTAAAATTTTAGTCGAATATCAAGACATTCAAGTGATTATAGAAAAAATTTTGGATATAATACAAAAAGAATTAAAAATTTATCGATTGTCATTTGTAGTTTATGATTATAATATAAAAAATTTTAAAATTTTAGCAACAAGAGGATTTTATATTGATTCTGAAAATATTTCAGTAAAACTTATCAAATATGTTTTTGATAAAAGAATCCCCTTTTATATTCAAAATTTCGATGAAGAGCCTGAATTAAACAGTTTAATCAATCCAGAAAGGTATAAAACAAAGTCTGCGATTTTAATTCCTTTATTAAAAAGAGATGGTAAACCTTTTGGCATTTTATGTGCCACAGATCCAGAAAATAGAACACATTTAGATATAGAAGATTTTCGAATTTTACTAACCATTAGTTCTCAGATTAGTAAGGCTTATGAAAGTTTAGAGTTAACAGGGATTCAAAAAGAAATTGAAATTACAGCGAGAATACAAAAAAATATTTTACCAACTTCTCAACCAAAGCATAAATCTGTAGAAATTTTTACAAAAGCGATTCCTGCAAGAACAACTGGGGGTGATTTTTTCGATTACTATGTTGAGTCTCCGTATGGAGATATTTTTTTTATCATAGCTGATGTTTCTGGAAAATCTTTACCTGCAGCTCTTTTTATGGCTGTTGCAAATTCCATACTAAGAACAATCATTAGAAAAGAAAAAGATCCAGCAAAAATCTTATCCCTTGCAAATGATCTTTTATACGAAGAATCAGAATCAGGTATGTTTGTAACTGTTTTTCTTGGCAAATACGACTCTATTAACAAAAAATTAATCTTTGCTTCTGCTGGTCATAATCATATGTTGTTGATTCACGAGGATAATACTTACGATTTACTTTCCGCAAAGGGTACTCCACTTGGTGTTTTAAAATCAAAGGAAATTGTATACGAAACGAAGGAAATTCCTTTGAAGAAAAATGATTTATTAGTTTTATATACAGATGGTGTAACCGAATCTGTGAACTTGGAAAATAAGGAATACGGTTTAGAAAGATTGATCAATGTAATTGTAAAGCATAAATCAAGTCCTTTAGAAATTATAGTAGATCAAATCTATAAAGATGTCTTAGAATTTACTAAAAAAGAAATTCCCGATGATGATTTTACAATAGTTTTATCTAGATTCCATTTAAAATTTAAAAATCATATTTTTAAGTTAAAGGTTTCAGCAAAAAAAGAGAATGTGCCATTGCTCATAGACGAGATCTCTTATATTTTACAAAAGTATAATGTAAAAGAAGAAATTATGAACAATATTTTACTTGCTTGCGACGAGATCTCCACAAATATATGTTTTTATGCATTTAGAGATAAAAATATAAAACTTCCTAAGTTTTATGTAATTCTTACTTTGCAACCCAATCGATATGTAAAAATCTTATTCGTAGACGAAGGAATACCTTATAATTTTTATAATATAAGGCAACCAGATGTTATGAAAAACTTATTAGGAGAAGTCAATGGTGGTTTTGGAATTTATTTAGTACAAAAAATTATGGACAAAGCAATTTATAAAAATATAAATCATAAAAACTATTTGTTAATCATAAAATATCTAAATTAAATAATAAAGCAATATTACAGATATTTTTTATTATTTTGTAATATTTTATGATCAAATAGAATGATCAAATAGAAATAAAAACAAAGAAATGACTGAATTATTAAAAAAATTAATCCTTGATTTTTTTTATTATTTAAAAAATATGATTTCATTTAACAATTGACAAAGGAGTTTTGAAATGACTTCAGAGATTTTTGAAACTAGAAATGAAAAAAATCATATTATTGTTTACTTAAAAGGAAGGATTGATGTACATTTAGCAACTCAAATAGAAAATTTTTTAATGAAAATCATAGAAGAAAATCCAAAAGAACATTTAATTTTGAATTTAGCTGAAGTTGAATATATGTCTTCTTCGGGGTTAAGAGTTTTTGTTTCGATTATGAGGTCTCTTAAAGAAAAAGGTAGATCTTTAAAACTATCGAATTTGTCTTTGGCTGTAAAAAGAGTATTTGAAGTGGTGGAACTTATGGATATGTTTGATATTTTTGAAGATGAAAAAGATGCACTACTTGCATAATCAATGAAAGATATTTTAAAAAATATTTTATATAATTTATTAAGTTTTTTTAATATCCATCCTGATGTAATACGATTTATTCGAGCAGGTGTTAAACTAACAAACCCTAAAAAAGCTGAATTTCCTTCCGAAAATTTATCCCTTGCTTCTCGGGTGATCGCATCTGGTATGTGGAATTATTGTTTTTTTCAGTTTTATAGAAATTTTGTAGGACCATATTGGGTAGAAAAACAATACAATCCGAAAGATCATTCTTTTATCCCTAGAGCTGGTTCTATGTTAAGTTTAAATCTCACTCATAGAAATTGGTTTGGTTTTCGGGGTCCCAATTCAGCTGTATTTAGTTTAATTGATCCGGCAGGTTCATTTACCCCAGTAATTGGTTATTATTCTGTAGAGCTTGCCTTTAAAAAAAATCATAATGTTTTTATACCGAGTCGAAATCAAGTTAAGATTAAAATAGAATTTGAAAACAATCTTCCGTTCATTAACATTAAATACCATAAGAAAGATTTAGAGGTTTATTGGAAACTTATTGGAGATTCAAAAAATGAATCCATTGTTTTTTCTTTGATTGATTACAAAGTAGAATCATCTGATTGGGAATTATTAATCTCTATTCGACCTTTTAATTCAGAAGGAGGAGCATTGATCAATTCATTAAGTCTGGAGGATCAAAATGGTATTTCAACTTTAAGAATTAACGAAGAAGAAGAAATGATTCTACTAACAAAGCCCGAAAAAGTGCATTTTTCCAATTTAGAAATGGGAGATGCATATTTTACAGAAACTAATTTAGATAAAATTCAATGTGACTATGGTGTGTGCACAGGTGTTTTTGTGTATTCTTTAAAACCAGGACCTTCATCTATTCCTATTTTATCCTATTTTCGAACCTATGAAAAACTTACCATTTCTCAATTAGATCCATTTGAAAAGATTCAAAACTTAAATGCAAAAAAAGCAAAAACAAAAGTAAAAGATATAGAAACCCATAAAATAATAAAGGAGAAGTTTATCCTAAAAGGTTGGAAACCTCTTCTTATGAAGTATACAAATCCTAAAATCTTTTATGAAGAAATAATGGAATCTAAGAAAACTTGGCAAGAAAAAGTTTCTAAAAAAAGCAAATTTTATACAAATAAAGAACTCTGGAATCAGACTGTAGATATCCATTCTAATATTGTTTATGAACTTCAGACAGAAAAAAAAATTACCCCAGGTGTATATACATATAGACAGTTTTGGTTTCGAGATGCTGCTTATATGCTTTCTGCTTTGTCCAGTTGGAATTTTTTAAAAGAAACAAGAACAGTTATTGAAAGCTTTCCAGATAGACAAGAAAAAGATGGTTTTTTTAAATCTCACGAAGGGGAGTGGGATTCTACGGGTCAGGCAATCTGGACTGTAATGGATTACTTTAAAAAATCATATGATCTGGAACTATTAAAACAAATTATGCCAAATTTAATTAAAGGTGGTTACTGGATTATAAAAAAAAGAAAAAAAGGCTACCAAAAAAAATTACTTCCTTCTGGTTTTAGTGCAGAACATTTAGGTCCAGCGGATTATTATTATTGGGATAATTTATGGTCCATTTCCGGATTAAGGGAATTAGCTTATGCTTGTAGTTATTTCCCTCAATATAAAAAGGAGCAGAACTTTTTTTTAAAAGAAGCAGAGTCATATAGTTATGATTTTTTATCCATTGCATCGAAAGACATAAAAAAATACGGTGTTTTGACAGCATCTCCCGAACGTGGTATTGATCCAGGAATTATAGGAAGTATTGTAGATTTGTATCCTCTCCAATTAAATTTATTAAAACCTTTTGAAATGTTCAATACATTAAAAACAATTTATAAAAAATACTTTATAAATAATTTATTTTTTCATTCTATTATACATTCTGGTTTTAATATTTACTTAAGTTTACAAGTTGCTCATTCTTTTTTTAAATTAGATTATATTAAAGTAGCAAGAAAAATTTTAAAAAAGGTTTTGCAGATAAGAAATCAACTTTGGGCATATCCAGAAGCAATCCACCCTAAAACCCTTGGGGGAGTAATGGGGGATGGTTTTCATGGTTGGGCATCTGCAGAATTGATTTTACTTTTTAGGGAGTTTGTGATTTCTGAATATAAAAATACTATATCGCTACTAAAAGGTTTTAAAAATGATGAACTTTCTAATGAGTTTGAATTTGGACCGTTTCCTTTTTATGGTGGTTATCTAACAATAAAAGGCTATTGTAAAAATAAAAGTTGCGAAATCTTAATTATAAAAAAAGATGTAAAAGAAAGTTTTATTAAAAATTATGTAATTTATTTACCTATAAAAAAACTTAAAGAATTTAAAGTTATGATCGAACCTAAAATATCGTTTCAGATTAAAAAAAATAAGATTCATCTACCATATCTTTTTGACAACACGAAAATTTTCATTACATCTAACAAATTGTTAAATTTTACATAATAATAAAAATCTAAAATTTTTAAAAATTTTAAAAAATTGTTTCTATATAAAATCTATCAAAAAAACTGTTTCTTGTTCAATAGGAGAAAGTATGAAGCATATATTATCTATTTTAGTAAGAAATCGGCCTGGTGTGATGAGTCATGTTTCTGGTTTATTTACTAGAAGAGGATATAACATAGATAGTATTGCTGTTGGAGAAACACAAGATCCTCAAATTTCTGTCATGACAATTATCTTAAAAGGAGATGAAAACACAGCGAATCAATTTAAAGGACAACTTTTAAAATTAGCAGATGTCATTGATGTAAGGCTTCTTCCTTATCATCAATCCATTATTCGTGAATTAGTTTTAGTTCGCATCAAAGTAGAACCGAAAAATAGAACCGAAGTTTTTGGTATAATTGAAGTATTCCATGGTAAAATTTATGAAATTCATGAAGATACAATTTTAATAGAAGTAGAGGGTAATCCGAGACAAATCAATAGTTTTCTGAATGTTATGAATCATTTCGGGATATTAGAGATTGCCAGAACAGGACAAGTAGCATTACCTTTGTATACAGAATAACTTTGTCTATGGGACATTCTATAAAACAAAATTTACTATATTCAGAGATGAAAGAATTGTGCGAGAATATTTTTCATAAAATATCGTATCAAACTGTTTTAATGGATTTAAAAATTTCTTACGCACAATACTTATCTTATTTTTATAAAATCCAGCAAACTTTTGAGATTCCAGAATATTTTGATAAAGATAATCTGGAGGAATTAAAAGGATTATTGGAATATTTTTGTCGAAAAGATTTTATAAAATTTTTTTCCAAATGGGGTATTTTTTTTAATCAAGAAGAACTTTATGATTGGATGGAGTTTTATGTTTCTATATTTTTAAGTTCTTTAGTAAACCATAAAATCAATTTAGAATCTTTAAAAATTAGCTTAATGGGATGTAAAGATCCTAATGATGGTTTTGCTTTTTATTGTAATAATCATATTGACGAAGAATCTATTTTAGAGAAAGCCGTAGAACTCTTTCTAAAGGAAAAAAAAATTAAAAAAAATGAATTAAACATTTATTATCTAAAAAAATATATAAATACATGTTATGAAAAAAAAATCCTTACTACAGAGTTTCTTTATAAAGATTTTTACAATCTTTTGTATAATGAGGCAATTAAGAACAATTTTATTTCCGATAAAAAGAAAAAAAAATTTATTGACTGTAGAAATCCACGTTTAAAACATTTTTTAGAAATTTTTGAAATTCATCGTTTACCCGAAAGTAAAGAAGAATTAAAAAAAATTTATTATAATTTAATAAAAAAATATCATCCCGATACTAATCCGGCTGGTTTAGAAAAAACAAAATTGATTATTGAAACCTATTCTTCATTATTGAAGTTGTATGAATAAAACAAAAATTATAATTTATATTCTTTTTTTAAATCTTTTATCAATTCCTAGTTTTGGTTGGATAAAAAATGATTTTTCTAAAGCATTAAAATTAGCAAAAGAACAACAAAAACCTATTTTAATTGATTTTTTTAGTAAAAGTTGTCATTATTGTTTTGTATTGGAGAAAGAAGTATTTCATTCTAAAGAATTTCAGGATTGGAAAGATAAATTGATTTTACTAAGAATTGATGGAGATAGTTTTCCAGAGATTGTTGATCGATTTCAGATCCTTGGATATCCTACAATAGTTTTATTAGATTTAAATGGAGTAGAAATAGGTAGAGTTGATGGGTATTTACCAAAGAATGATTTTTTAGATAAAATTTCTTTATATTACAAAGGTAAGGATCTTTTAAAAAACTTAGAACAAAAAATAAAAAATGAACCTAAAAATTATTATCATTATTTTCAATTAGCCCTTTACTACGACAAAGCACAAGATTTAGTACAATCTGAATATTATCTTTCAAAAGCTTTATTTTTTTTAGATTTTTCGAATTCAAATTATTATTATAACAAAAAAAATTTATTATATAATCTTTCAGTGCAAAATACAAAACTACATAATTATCAAAAAGCTTATAGTTACTGGAATGCACTAGTAAATTGGATAAAACCTGATGATTATGATTTACCCTATGCGAGATTTTACAGAGCTTATACTTTATTACAGTTTAATAAAAAGTTAGATCCAAAAGAAAAAAAGAAAATTATAGAAGATTTACAATTTGCTTATCAACATTTGCCAGATATTAATGAAAGAAAACAAGCAAAAAAAATGCTTTTCGAGCTATCAAAATAAATTTTATTACTAAAGACTATGAGAAATATTGAAATAGAGAATCAGACCAAAAATGTTTCTGCCAGAACAAAAGAAAAAGTTTTCATATTCGATACGACATTACGAGATGGTGAACAATGCCCTGGGGCTGCTATGTCAGAAGATCAAAAATTAGAGGTGGCACAACGATTAGAAGTTTTAGGTGTAGATGTAATTGAAGCTGGTTTTCCGATATCAAGTAAAATTCAATTTCAAGCAGTTCAAAGAATTGCAAGAGAAATAGAAACTCCTATTATTGCAGCCCTTGCAAGAGCTTTACGAAAAGACATTGAAGTTGCAGCAGAAGCTTTAAAAGATGCAAGAAGAAAAAGAATCCACACTTTTATAGCATCTAGCCCTATCCATATGAAGTACAAACTAGGACTTGAACCAAATCAAGTAATACAAAAAGCTGTTGAGGCAGTAAAAATTGCAAAAGAATTTACTGAAGACGTAGAATTTTCTCCAGAAGATGCGACCCGAAGTGAAAAAGAATTTCTAGTAGAATTGATTTCTCGTGTGATTGAAGCAGGTGCTACAGTGATCAATATTCCTGATACTGTTGGCTATACAACACCAGAAGAATATTACAATCTAATTCGATATTTGATAGAAAAAACTTCCAATTCAGATAAAGTAATTTTTAGTACACATTGTCATAATGATTTAGGAATGGCAACGGCAAATAGCCTTGCTGCTGTAAGAGCAGGTGCAAGACAAATTGAATGTACCATAAACGGAATAGGAGAAAGGGCTGGTAATACTGCGTTAGAAGAAGTTGTAATGGCAATTTATACAAGAGGAGAATACTTTAATGTGTATACGGATATAAAAACTAAAGAAATTTTAAAAACAAGTACATTGGTAAGAACAGTAACGGGCATGGTAGTTCAGCCCAATAAAGCTATTGTGGGAGATAATGCTTTTGCTCATGAATCCGGAATACATCAACATGGTGTTCTAAAAAATCCCTTAACTTACGAAATTATGACACCGGAATCTATTGGTTTACCTTCTAACAGGATTGTATTGGGTAGACATAGTGGAAGGCATGCTTTAAAAGATAGAATTATTAGGTTAGGATACACTTTGGATGATCTACAATTTGAAGAAATTTTCCAAAGATTCTCTGAATTAGCAGATAAGAAAAAAGAAGTATATGACGAAGATATTATAGCTATTATTGATGATAGTGCTCGAAAAAAAATCAAAACTCGATATGAACTTGTAAAATTACATGTTTTTACTGGAAAAGGAACAGTGTCTACCGCTACAATTAAATTAAAGGATCAAGAATTATTGGACGAAAATGGACAACCAAAAGTACTTACAGAAGCTGCAACAGGTGACGGTCCAGTAGAAGCCATTTTTAACTGCATAGATAGGATTGTGGGCTTACAAACGCGAGTAAAATCTTATAGATTACAACCAATTAGCGAAGGAAGAGATGCTCAAGGACAGGTAAATGTATTGGTTCAAATCAATCAAAGAGTTTTTGCAGGTAAAGGAATTTCTACAGATATCATCGAAGCTTCTGCGTATGCATATATTGATGCAATCAATCGTTATTTCTCAAATGATGACAATTTATCTGTTCATTTTCCTAAAGAAGGAGAAACCATTTGAAGCTTCAAATCAATCCCGATATTATAAAAAAATATGATGTTCAAGGGCCAAGATATACAAGTTATCCTCCTGTGCCAAATTTTAATTCTAATTTTAAAGAAATAGATTATATCAATTATTTACAACTTAACTCTATAACAAACGATATTTCTTTGTATTTTCATTTGCCCTTTTGTAAATCATTATGTTATTATTGTGGTTGTAATGTTTTTATTACTTCTAACGAGGAAATAAAGCAAAATTATCTTGAATCTTTAAAAAAAGAAGTTCGCTTAATCCAAAAATATTTACCTAAAAATATAACTGTAAAGCAGTTGCATTGGGGAGGTGGAACACCAAATAGTTTAAGTAATCAACAAATCTATGATCTTTTTTCTTTTATTCAAAGTGAATTTTTCATTTCAGCAAATGCAGAGATTAGTATTGAATTAGATCCAAGAACAACTCAAAAAGAACAGCTTTCTCTTTTAAAAAATTTAGGTTTTAATCGTATTAGTTTTGGTGTGCAGGACATCAATGAGCAGGTTCAAAAAGCTGTTAATCGAATCCAACCCGTAGACATAATCGAAGAACTTTATTTTTATGCAAGGGAGTTAAGTTTTTACTCTATCAACATGGATTTTATTTATGGTTTACCGGAGCAAAATTTAAAAAACTTTTCTTTTAATTTAAAAAAAATTTTAGAATGGAAACCTGATCGATTAGCTTTTTTTAGTTATGCCCATGTGCCGTGGGTTAAAAAACATCAAAACTTGCTAAGTCAAACACGATTACCAAATTCTAATGAAAAAATTCTAATTTTTAAAGAAATTGTTGAAAAATTAACTGACCATGGTTATATTTATATTGGTTTAGATCATTTTGCTAAGCCGGAAGATGAATTATCCAAAGCATTTTTAGAAAGAAAGCTACATAGGAATTTTCAGGGTTATACAGTTTTAGAAAATATGGATGTAATCGCTTTTGGAATTACTGCAATTAGTCAGTTTCAAAAATCTTATGTAAGAAACTTAAAAAGTATAAAAGAGTACAAACATCAAATACAAGAAAATCATATTCCAGTATTTGATGGATATATAATGAATCAAGATGATTTGATTCGAAAAGATATCATCCAAAAAATTATGTGTAATTTATTTGTAGATTTCAATGAAATAGAAAAAAAATATCACATAGACTTTTATAAATATTTTTCTAAATCACTTGAAAAATTACAAGAATTAGAAGAAGATGGCTTAGTTGAAATCAGAAATCATTCTTTAAATATTTTAACTAAAGGAAGACCTTTAATTCGTAATGTAGCTATGTGTTTTGATGCATTCCTAGAAAAAAAAGATCATAGTAAAACAATGGTTTATTCTAAAACAATTTAAGTCTTCTTATTTCTTTGATTCTCTTTTTTGTCAAAATATAAATCAGATGGATAAATTTTTTGAAATAAATTCATACTAACGATTATTGAGAAAATAGCAATTAAAACGTTCCAATCATTTTTTAAAATAAAACTGGCTAAAAAAAAAGGAACAAAAAGATGAAGTAAAATAAAAAACAACCAACAAATAAAAACTAAATCTTTATTTTTAGAACTTTTAAGTTTAAAAATAGAATCCAAATTCAATTTAATAAAATATAAGAATCCTTTTTCTTTAATCTCTACTGAAGTTAAAGAATACTGATATTTCTTTTTCAAAATAAAAAATAATAAAAGAATCCCCGCTCCTATAACAAACGATAAAGTAAGAAGAAAAACATTAATATACATAATTTAAAAAAAAAATTATATTTTCTCCTGTCAACTTTTACTGCAAGGCTTAATAAATCAATTATTTTAATTTTCTATTTTTGGAAAAACAAGAAAAGATTGCCTAATATAACTACTATGATTTTTTAAATCTATGTTCTTAGGTGTAGAAGAAGAGAAGATAACTCGCTTTACAAAAACATTTTCTCCAGAATTAAAGTACGTAAATAAAGAAGCTATTAAACCTTTATTACAAAAAGTAGAAAAGCCTGGTAGATATATTGGTGCGGAATTTGGTATTAAACAAAAAGAACCTGAACATCATTTAGTAAGGGTTGTTCTTAGCTATCCTGATGTATACGATTTGGGTATGTCTAATGAAGGATTGAAAATACTTTATGATCAAATTCTAAAAAATGGATATTTCGCGGATAGAACATTTTTACCTGCAAAAGATTTTGGAGACTTACTATTAAAGAATCAGATTCCATTATATTCTTTAGATCATTTTTTGGAAATTTCTAGTTTTGATGTTTGGGGGTTTAATGTTGCTACAGAATTACATTATACCAATATACTTTATGCTTTAGATTTAGCTCAAATTCCCATAAAACGAAAACAAAGAAAAAATTCAGAGCCTATAATTATTTTAGGTGGAACAGCCATTAGTAATCCTTTACCAATGTTTGATTTTGCTGATGGAATTTTTTTAGGAGATGGCGAAGAAGCTATTATAGAAATCATTAAAATCATAGAAAATGCAAAGTTAAAACAAAAAACAAGATTCGAAATTTTGGAAGAATTACAAACTGTTTCTGGTTTACTAATACCAGAATTTTATGAAATTACAGAAAAAGGCATTTCCAAATATCCTGAATATAATGGAAAAATTGTTACTAAAAGAATTTATCGCGGAAATGAATTTGGAAATTTAGAAACTATTTTAGTTCCGAATATTTCTATTGTACAAGATAGAACCGTTTTAGAAGTAAATCGCGGATGCGGGCAGGGTTGTAGATTTTGTCATGCTGGTTTTTGGAAAAGGCCTGTAAGAAATTCAGAAGTAAAACGCTTAGTAGAGATAGCAGGAAAGTTATTAAAAAAAACTGGTAATAATGTCTTAACTTTACATTCTCTTTCAATTGCAGACTATCCCTGGTTAGAAGAATTAGTTATTGAATTAGCAAAACGTTTCGGACCCCAAGGAGTTTCTTTGTCTCTTCCCAGTTTAAGGGTACAAGTCAAGACCATTCCCATCTTAGAGATGACTTCAGAGATACGTAAATCGAGTATTACTTTTGCATTAGAAGCTGGTTCAGAATTATTACGAGAAAAAATTCATAAAAAATCTTCAGAAGAAAATCTTCACTATTTGATTCATTTAGTATTTCAGAAAGGCTGGGAAACTGTAAAGGTATACTTTATGCTTGGTTTACCGGATTACGAAAATCGCGAAGTAAACGATTTGATTAAATCTTTGAATGCTCTGGAAAAGATTGCATCTTTTTATGGAAAAAGAAAAAAAATTAATATTACAATCTCTTTATTCGTTCCCAAACCATTTACAACATTTCAGTGGGAAGAACAAAAAAATCCAGATTATTTCGAAGAATCAATAAAAATAATTAAAAAAAATGTAAAACTTAAACAATTAACCATTAGGCATCCAGCACCTTGGATGTCTTATGTTGAAGGTTTGTTTTCAAGAGCTGATCACCGAATAGGAGAATATATTCTAAAAGCATACAAAAAAGGAGCAAAATTTGATTCCTGGGATGATGGATTTCGAGAAGATATATGGAAAGAAATTACTCAAGAAATACCAGAATCTCTAAAAAATTTGTGGTTATCAAAAAAACCTATTGATATGATTATGCCATGGGAACAAATTATTGATGGATTTTCCCGTGAAAAACTTTTAAGAGATTACGAAAAATTTTTATCTATAAACGAAAATAATATGAATCCAGCAAAAAAACAGGTTTTAGATCCTTCTAAATATCCAGAAGAGTTATTTAAGAAAGTTCAAATTCCTAAAAACAAATTTATAACAAAATGTATTCTTATGATCAAATATGCGAAATTAGATCCTTTTATATATATTGGACATTTAGATACAATTGAAGTATTTCGTAAAGCTTTAAGAAGAGCTGAAGTTCCTTTAAGCTATTCTTTAGGTTTTAATAAGCACGAAAAAATTAAAACATTTTCTTCTTTACCATTATACTTTTTTTCTTTATCAGAAATGATATTTTTAGAGTTATACAAAAATGTTGATGTAGAAGAAACTTTAGAAAAAATACAAAAAAATTTACCAAAAGGACTTTATATCATTAGTTTACAAGAAATACTAAAAAGCGATCTACAAAGCTTTGTTCCAAAACAAGAACGATATAGACTTGAATTGATTAATCAAACTGACAGAGATCAAATATTTGAAAAATTATTACAAATTCCAAAAGAAATTGAATATTTAAAAGATCATAAACCTATAAGAAAAAAAATAAATGTTAATAACATTTCTGTTTCGGATAACCTTAATTTAGATTTTTACAATTCGCGAGTGAATATTAAAGAAATTTTAGAAAATTTATATAAAGATACCCAGTATTACGGAGTTGAATTTAGTATACAAACTAATATTTTAGATACAATTTCAATCAAAGATTTTATCTTATATTATTTATCTTTGCCAATCGAAACTTGGAATGTGTCTGTAAGAATTATTAAAATATAAAAAAAGTCAGCTTTTTATAAGCTGACTTATTTTTTTTAAGCTGCATTTTGAGCTACATTTTCTTTTTTAGGTTTATTTTTTGTTCGTGAATCAAACCGAATTTGGTCTGCAATAATTTTAATTCGAGAATGAATCTGACCCTTATCGTCTGTCCAGCGATCTTGCCTTAAGCTGCCTACCACAGTAATTTTTGAACCTTTTCTTAAATACTTTTTACAATTCTCAGCATTTCTTCCCCAAACCTCAATTGGGAAATAGCTAACCATATCTTCTTTTTTTCCGTGATTTACAGCAATTACAAACTGAGTTACTTTTTGATTTTCACCAACAGCTCTCATTTCGGGATCTTGAACTAAATTTCCATCCAGAATACTAAACGTTAGGTTTTTCATTGAATTCCTCCCATTCATATATATACTGATTTTGAATTTTTTTTGAAATTTTTTTTAAAAAAATTCAAAAAAAAGAGACATAGAATATGTATGGAATTCAGAAGAGAAAATTTTTCTAAAAAACAATGGGAAATTATTACATCTAAGGTTCATAATAAACAAATTATTGCATCTGCGGGAAGCGGTAAAACAAGAACGGTAGTAGGCTATACCTTATATCGTTTAGAATATAAAAACGATAAGGATAAAATTCTTCTATTAACTTTTAGTAGAAAAGCATGCGAAGAATTAAAAGTTCGATTTCCAGAAAAAGCATTAGAATGGATTGAAATTCGAACATTTCATGCGTTTTGTTATCATTACATAAAAAATTTTCATCCCGAATATAGCATACGAAATTTTTCTATTCTTGAAGAAAATCAAAAACTTGAATTTTTAAAAGAACTTTTACAAAAAAATCCAAAAAAAACATATGGTATACCCTATTTAGTTTTGTTAAAGAATTTAAAACAATTAGAATTTCATATACCAGAACTATATCAATTTATTAATCATGAATTGCAAATATACAAAAAAGAACATCAGCTTTTAGAGTATGAAGATTTGATTTGTATGGTTGTAGAAGGTTTAATAGAGAAAAGAAAATGGGTACAACCTCTTTTGAATACATATCAGCATATAATAGTTGATGAATTTCAAGACACAGATCCCCTTCAATTTCAATTTTTATATTTAGTGAATCCAAAAAGTTTATTTGTTGTTGGAGATGATTGGCAGGCAATTTATGGATTTCGTGGTGCTACGATTATCCCATTACTAAAGTTCAAAAATCATTTTCGAGATGTTAAGCGTTTTAAACTTGTAGAAAATTACAGAAGTTTAAAAGCAATTGTGGATTGTGGTAATTACATAATTAAAAAATCTTCACAAAAAATTCCTAAAAGTGTAAGAGCGGTTCGAGGAAAGGGAATTGGGATTTCAATTTTAGGAATTACAAATCAAGAAAAAAATTTTTATGGTTCCTTAATAACTTTGCTTTTCGAATATAATGTTATGATTCTTGTAAGAAGTAATTTTAGGAGAGCTTTTTGGATTAAAGAAGGTATTCCCGAGGAACAAGTTATGACTATACACAAATCCAAGGGTTTAGAATTTCCTGTGATTCTTTTGGATATAGAAGATGGTTGGAGTGGCGAGGCTTACCTTACAGATGAAGAAATCAGAGTATGTTATGTGGGAATTACAAGAGCTCAAAATGTATGTATTATTTTATACAACCATTGGAAAAAAGAATCTTTAGAGTACTTCTTGTATTTTCGATTCTTTTCTAAATTACTAAAAAACGTTAATACTGATCGATTAAAATATTTTTTACAAAAAGAAAAACAATTTCGTTCCAAATCATTTTAGTCCTTTAATAAAAGTATTAAAAGAAAACTCTATAAGTTGATCCAGATTTTGTTTTAATAAAGTTAAATTGTTTCTTTTATACAATATTAAGATTCCTTCTAATAAACCCCAAATACTTGTTGCAGCTGCAGAGGTGTTTTCTACTTTCAATTCCTTTTTTTGCTTTCCCAACCGAATGATAGATTCAATGAATTTTAAGATATCTCTGGCTTTTTTATGGATTTCCATACTCAGTTTATTATGATTTTCTTTTAATTCATCTTCGGTTAAATTTAAAACTGCAATAATATCGAAATATTCTGGATTTTTTAAATAAAAATCCACATAAGCTCTGGTTAAGCTTTTTAATAAAAATTCTGCAGACACTTTATCAGAATCTAAATTTTTTACAGAGTTTCTAAGATGAGTCTCTAAAATTAAGATGCCCTCATAGAGTACATTCTTGTATATTTCTATTTTATTTTCAAAATAAAGATAAAAAGTACCAATACTTACATTTGCACGATCTGTTATGTCTTTAATACTTGTATTTTTATAGCCGTTTTCAAAAAAAATTTCTTTTGCAGCTTTTAATAAAATATTTTTTCTTAAATTTCTTGCTTCTTCTGTTCGTGCACGTTTAAAATTATTGGATTTATCTATTGTATTGAATTCCATTTTACTCTCTCCTGTATTTTATTTTTTATTTTATTTTTTAAATATTATTTATAGTTGTTGTTTTTTTGTAAACTATTTTTAAAATTGTAAATGATCAAGCTATTCAATGTCAAATGAGTGATAAAATTAAAAAGCAAGACTATATAAGCATTTTGAATTATGCAAATTCGTTAAATTTTTCTTTAGTGGGAATCACTAAGCCAGTATTAAAAAAAGAAGATTTTGATTATTTAGAATTTTTTATAAGAAATAAATATTATGCAAATATGCATTGGTTTTCTAAAAATCAAGAAATACGGCTAAATCCCCATTTAATACTAAAAGATTCTAAATCTGTATTAGTTCTTGGTTTTTATTATAAAGATAAAAATTACGAATCCATATTAGCTTCTTCTCGTGTAAAAATATCTCGATATGCTATTGGTAAAGATTATCATAAAATATTAAAAAAAAAGTTAAAAAAAATAGAAATTTTTTTAAAAAAATTATATCCGGAAATCCAAACCAGAAGTACTGTAGATTCAGCTCCAGTTCCAGAAAAATTACTTGCAAAATATTCTGGCATTGGCTGGCAAGGAAAAAATACAAATCTAATCCATCCAAAATTTGGTTCGTATTTTTTTATTAGTTGCATTTTTACTAATTTTGAAATTTCCGAAGATATTGAAATCAAAGAAGAATACGATCATTGTAAACATTGTAATCTATGTATTTTAAGTTGTCCTACAAAAGCTCTAAAACCATATCAGTTAGATGTAAAAAAATGCATATCTTATTTGAACATTGAAAGCAAAGAAAATGTTGACCCAATTTTAGCGAAAAATTTTAAAGGTTGGGTTTTTGGTTGTGACATTTGTCAAGAAGTATGTCCTTTTAATAAAATCACCAAAAATTTAACAACAAACGAAGAAGATTTCTTTTTAAGAGAAAATGTAAAAGAAATATTACAAACTTTACCTACTAAAGAAAAATGGAATTCTCTTACTAATTCCCCTTTGAAAAGAGTTCAATACGAAATTTTTAAAAATAATTATGAAGTCATTAAAAAACATAGTATCTAAAGAATTATTAGAAGAATTAAATATATATTTAAATAAAACAAAAATAGAGGATTTTAAAACTGAATTTTTACATTTTCCTGTTATGATCCGAGAGGTTCTTTTTTTTAAAAATCAGATCAAAAAACAAGATCCGGTTTTTTTAGATTGTACCTTAGGCAGTGCAGGACATTCTTTTTTTTTGTATCAAAATCAAAAAGATGATGCGATTTTTTTTGCTATGGAAAGGGATTTTCGAATGATTCAGATAGCTGAAAATCGATTAAAATCTACAAAAATTCCCTATATTCTCTTAAATTCCTCATTAGATGAGAATCTTAACATTGATTTATTAAATTCGAAAATAAAATTTTATATAATTCATAAAAGATTTTCTTTTGCAAAAGATTTTCTTTTAAGTATTCAAAAAAAAGTAGATTTTTTGATTTGTGACTTAGGGATCTCTATGCATCATTTAAAAGAAGATTGGGGATTTTCCTACAAAAATAAAAATTTAGATTTTGGATTAGATCAACAAACTCCAGATACAAAAGAAATCATTAATCAATATTCAGAAAAAGAACTTTATGAAATTTTACATATTTATGGAGAAGAAAAACTAGCAAAAAAAATAGCAAAGGAGATCATCATAAATCGACCTATAAATTCAGCAATTCAATTAAAAAATTTAATTCTAAAAGTGTATGCTAAAACTTATAAAAAATACGTGCCCGAAAAAGTTGTCCAGAGAGCTTTTCAAGCTTTTAGAATTTATGTAAATTCAGAATTAGAAGAATTAAAAACATTATTAGATAGTTTGGATATGATTTTAAATCCTAAAGGTATTGCTATTTTTATTTCTTTTCATTCCTTAGAAGATAAAATCATAAAAGACTATAGTAGACAAAAAAATGCTACTTATATTGTTTTAAAAAAACCTATACTACCCACTCTAGAAGAATGCAAGATAAATCCATCTTCCAATTCCGCCCGTATGAGAATTTTATGGAAGATTTAATCAAAACAGCAAAAATTTTTTTAATTTACATAATGATTTTCATTTCTTTTGTTTTTATTTTTAAAAAAAAAGTTCAGGGTATCATTTTAGATCGCCAGATTTATTTATTGGAGTTACAAAAAAAAGAATTACTAAGAAAAAATCAAATTTTAAAATACGAAATAGCTAAAAGAAAAAATTATTCCAAAGAATCTGTGTTATATAACTGGAAGAATTTTCATCGCTTACCTGATTACGAAAATCAAAAAATATTTAAAATTATTATTGATAAATAGTTTTTAAGAGAATTAAAGTTTTTTTTTTGACTGCCGTATAAAAACATAAAATGACAATACAAAAATTGAAATGTAATATAACTACGAATAGTTATAATCAACGTTCAAAAATTCATAAAATACAGAGAGAAAATTTTATTCATAGTATTGATTTTATAGTATTCATAGCGGAACAATCAATTAAAATTAAAATTGAATATTTTTTTAAAGAGGGTAAATTATATTACAAAACTTTTTTAGAAGATCCTGACTCTCTATTAGATCAGAATACAAAAAAAAAGATTGAAACTGTTTCTAACGATTGTTTTTTGAACAAATGTTAGAAATCGTATCATGAATTTTAAGAAAAAAAATATAGGACTAAAATATAATCCATATGTAGATCAAGCTCCTAAAATTCATTTTAAATTTACGGGATTTCTTCCTGAAAATATAATAAGGGAGATAAAAAAAAAGCAAATTCCTATAATACAAAATAGTATGCTTGCAGAAGTGTTAAGTAAAATTGAAATACAAAAAGAAATACCTGAAGAATTATATTTGGTAATCTCAAGAATTTATAAGATACTTTACGAAAATGGATATATAAAGTAATGAAAAAAACTATCAAAATAGAACAATTAAAGCCAGGAATGATGTTTTCTTCATCGGTTTATATAGACGATAAAAATCTTTTTTTGAGGGCTTTTGAATCTTTAAAAAATTCTGATATTGAAAAACTTTTAAAATGGGGAATTGACAGGGTGTATACGGATGGTGATATAGTGATTCAGCCATCGGAGGATGTGGATTTAAAAAAAGAAAAAGAATCAAAAAATTTACAAGAAATAGAAGATTTAAAACTACATAAAGAATATTCTAAATTAAAATCTTTTAGAGAAGAATTTCACAAACGATGTTATGAAATTGGAATGAAATTAAAAGCTAATTTTAAAAATTTAATAGAAAAAAGCCAATTTAATAATGCTGAATTACTTATGGAGTCATTATACTTAGCAAATCAAATATTAGAGTATAGATTCTTCCTTCTACTTCTTTTTGGAGTAAGATTTTCTGATGATATAATCATACATCATAGTATTCATTCAGCTTGTTATGGAGGGTATTTAGGAAAACTGATAGGCCTAAATAAAATTCGTATTCAAGAATTGATTTTTTCTATGATGATTATGGATATAGGAATGTATTTTATACCATTGGAATTAAGAAAAAAAAATCATCCTTTAAATGAAGAAGAGAAAAGAACTTTTTACTTACATACTTTATACGGATATCGCATACTTACAAAAAATGCCTATGTAAAGCAAAATTTAGCTTTAGTTGCTTTACAGCATCATGAAAATTTCGATGGAACCGGTTATCCAAAAAGAATTAAAGAACAAGAAATTTTTTTAATGGCAAGAATTGCTTCTGTGGTAGATCGGTACACCGCAATGTTGGAAGATCGGTATCACCGTAAAGCAAGAATTCCTTACGAAGCTATAAAAATTTTACTTTCTGAGGAAGCCATTCATTTCGATCCGAGAATTCTTAAGTTTTTTGTAGGGGGAATGTCTGCTTATCCTATTGGATCATATGTGGAATTATCAAATGGATATAAAGCTTTAGTAATCGAAGGAAATCAACAAGCACCCTTGCGTCCTCTTGTAAAATTTGTATTTGATGATAAAAAAAATTTTATTAAAGACTTACAAACATTAGATCTTTCAAAACAACCAAATATTACCATAACAAAAGTTCTGGATCCCATACAAGAAAAAGTTCAAATTCAAAATATCATTTGAGTATTTTTAAGCATCCTTCAGAAATTGTTGCTTGTCAATATTTAGAAGAGCAGGGTCATATTATTTTAGAACATAACAAATTTTTTTATGTAGATCATTCCAAAATCGAGATTGATATAATTTCGTACGAAGAACAAAAAGAAATTCTACATTTTGTAGAAGTAAAAAATTGGAAAGTTTTTCATAATTTTATCCATCCTGTAATTCGAGAACAAATTAAACGAAAAGAAAAAATTATTGCTTCGTATCAACAATACATCGATGAGGTTTCTAGAAATATCAATATTTATAAAAATAGAGAAGAATATAATTCTTTTTTATGTCTTTTGCAAACAAAAAATATCTGGGAAATTTCTGTTTCTTTTGATTTAATTTGGATTCAAGAAAGAACTGTGGAATTTTTTACTAATGTTTTATTAGATATATAAAAATTTTTTAATACTAAAGTAAAGATTCGTCGAAGGTACTTGTATCCACGGATGGAAATTTTGTTACAAGGATGTAACTATGGAAAAAAACCCTAAAGAATCAAAACACAATCAAAAGAATGAATATTTAAAAGAATGGGAACAAGATCCAATGATTTTAAAAAAACAGGGAATCGAATATTTAAAACGAAAAGATATTTCGTATTACAAAAAAAAGATTATTGATGAGAATTATCTGGATCATGCTATTGAGAGAATAGCAATGGAGCTATCCCATTTTATTCTAAAAGATCGATAGTGCATAAGCCTGTGTAAGCAGGCTTATTTTTTTTCTACAAATAAAGTTTTTTTTAAAATTGGTTCTTCATATAAAGTAATAAGTTTTCTTATTTGAATTGCCTGAATTATGTGATGTTTTTTAATTAAGGTACTTTCTTCTAAATCTGCAATAGTTCTGGCTACTTTTAAGTTTAGTTTTTTTTCGTAATCATAATTAGAAGTGTCTATTATATTTTCTAACCATTCTTCTGATTCTTTAGAATCTAGTATACAATAGTCATATACTCTTTCTAGAGGTATTTGGGCATTAAAAGAGAAATTTTCATTAGAAAATCGATTTTTTTGAATTTCTATTGCTTTATCAATTTTTTGTTTTGTTTTCAGAATCTCATTCTCTTTCATAGTTACAAAGTTTAAATTTGAAATATGTAGATAAATTTCTATTTGATATTTTAAAAACGTAATAAATTTTTTCATATATTCGAAAATAGCTTTTTGACTGCAAGTGCATACTTTTAATGGATTTAAAAAATTACCGCAAGGGCAAGTTTGTGTGGAAAGAAAAATCCAGAATTTATTTTTTATGTTTAGACTTTCCAAATTTTTTTTATAAATAAAAGCTTCGTTTTTTTCTAATAATTCTTTTAAAAATAGAATAATTTTTTTATCGAAAAGATTAATATCTTCTAAAAATAAAATACCATTCAGAGTTTTTAAAAGAATTCCAAAATCATAAGAATCGCCTAAAAACTCCTTATTTTGTATACTTGAATTGATTTTGGTAAGAGGTCTACGAGGTTCTGATAAATTCGGGTTATATAGTAAGATTTCCAAACTTTCTTCTTCATTGAGTTCGGGTAATAAGTATTCAATTTGTTCTAGTAATGAACTTTTATTTAATTTTTGATTTTCGAACAATATGGTTGGATGCTTACCACTTAAAATTATGGGTAATGTGTTTACGATTTGTTGTGGTATTTGAACTTCTCTTCTTTTTTTCGTACTAGGCAAAGATAAAAATTTTTTCCCTTTTATTTTTTTATAATTTTGATTAATTAAATCTTTGATATGAAAAATCGGATAAAACTCTAAATCGTCTAGAAACAATGTATGCTGTATACAATTATAAGGTAAAAAAATTCTTCGAAATCCTTTTTTATAAGCGTGTATGATTATAGAAGTTAAAGATTCAGAATATTCAATTTCTCCAAAAAGATTTACTTCTCCTAAAAAAAGCATCGTGTCTAGAGCATCTAAAGAATTCTCAATCATAACCAATGCAGGATCAATCGCTAAAAGCAAAGAAACTAAAAGAGATAGATCTAAATAATGATTGTATTGTTTTATTCCCGAAGGTGTAAGGTTGATTTGAATGTTTTCGTAAGGAAGATTTAGCTGATTTGATATGAGAATAGTTTGAAGTTTTATTGAAATTTCAGTACTTTTCTGTGTTGGTATTCCTAAAATTTTGATGGTTGGAATTCCTTTTCTAATAATTGTTTGGATGGAGATTTTTTTTGAAGAAAAAGTTGTTTCCATTATCAAAGACTTTACAAGAGAAGTTTTCATATAAATATTGTATATTCAATGAGACTTATTTTATTAATTTTTTTTTATTTCTATGTAATTTTTTTAATTTCTTCTTGTAAAAGTTCCATCATTTCTAAAAAAGAATTAAAAAGATTCAATGATATTCTAGAAAATTCTGTGTATGTTTCTATAAGTGAATTGTATCTTTATGAGTATGATTTTAAACAAAAAGATTTTAAAAAAATATCAAATGTCCCTATCATAAAAAAAAATACAAAATTAAAAATTCAATTAGAATCTCAGGATGATTGGCTTAGAATTCGGGTGTTTGAGCTGGCTGGTAATCCAAAACAAAACTTTGGCAATGTGGTTTTTTATATGGTATCTTCGGAAGAAAAAGTTACATTAGAAGACTTAAAAAAAGCTATTGATGAATTTATCAATCAATTTTTTCAAAAAGTCAATTAAAATCTACCGATATGCCGATAATAAGATAATAAAATGGGGACTAAAATGAATTTAAAATCTTTTTTTTTCCAACCAAAGCAAAGGTATAATAATTTTTGGGCAATTTTGTTTTATACGTTTTTTTTTACTAACTTATTAAATTCTCAATCTAAAGAAATCGATGAAATAGATTTAGAAATAAAAAAATATCTTTACAAAATTCAAGAAAATGATGTAGACGAAAAAAAACTAAAAGAATTAGAAATCGAGATTGAAAATTATAAAAAAAGCAATTCATTTCCAGATGTAAAACAGGAATTAGATCAAAATTTATTTGAATTTTCTAATGTAAATACCAAAACTTATGTAGTCAAGCCAAATGATACTTTGTTTTCCATTAGTAAACAATTTAAAATGAATGTAAACCAGATTTTTGATTTAAATCCAGAATTAAAAACAAAACCCTTATATATAGGGCAGGTCATTAAAGTAATAGATAATGTACAAGAAGATAAAAATTCTGATTGGAGAATAGAAACCAAAGAAATTTTTGAGGAAAAATCTTATATAGTTGCTAAAGGAGATACATTAAGTTCTATAGCAAAAAAGTTTAATACCACCGTAGAAGAATTGTTAAAAATAAATAAATTAAAAAGGAATAGTATTTTAAAAATAAATACAAAAATTATTATAAGCCGTTACAAAATTGTTAAAGAGTTTAAAGTGAGAAAATTTTTTATAAAACCTGTTGATGGATATATTACTTCTACATTTGGTTATAGAAAAAATCCTTTTATTGATACATTATCAAATTTTCATAATGGAGTGGATTTTGCTGCTCCTATAGGAACACCAATTGTTGCAGCAAAAGAAGGAATTGTGATTTTTTCTGGAAGGATGGTAGGCTATGGAAATTGTATTTTCATTCGGCATCCACAAGGTTATATTACTGTTTATGGACACAATAAAGTAAATTATGTAAAAGTTGGAGATATAGTGGAAAAAGGTCAAAAAATTGGAGAAGTAGGAAGAACGGGATATGCAACAGGTCCTCATTTACATTTTGAGGTGCGGAAATTAGATCGGGTTTTAAATCCTTTAGTAGCTTTGCAATGGGAAGAACGAGTTGAAATATCAAATAAACGAATTGCATTAAAATGACATATATCCTATTAAAATTAACAAAGCATATTTTTACTGTTCTTTTAATTTGCACAGTTGTTTTATCATTTTCTCTTGCTTACTTAACTTCTATTTTCGTTGATTTTTTTCTGTCATCTCCTTATAAAGAAACTTTTCGAGAAACTTTTACAGCAAAAAAAACACAACCTTTTATTCTTCCAGAAAAAAAGCCATACGAAAACTACGAAAAGTTACTTTCTGGTAATTTACTTCAGATACCGATAGGCAGTGGAGTCGAAGAAAATATTTCTGTTGAATCTAAAGACATAGAACTTTTAGGTGTAATTTCCGGTTCTCCTTTAATTGCTAGAGCTTTAATCCGTATAAAAGATGAAAAAACTCCGAATGAATATGCAATAGGAGAAATTGTAGGAGGGAATAAAATATTAAATATTTTTTTTAATTCGATTTTAGTTTTAAGAGGAAATAAAGAATTAGAGATTTTTGTAGGAGAAGATAGCAGTCAATCAAAAGAGCAAACAAAAATAGAAGAACAAATATCTTCTTCTCATAATGTACAAAAAGTAACCATTAAAAGATCTAAGGTAATTCAGCTTACTCAAAATCAAGCTCAGTTATATGAAAATAAGTTTACTCCTATAACCAAAGAAGGTAAAATTCTAGGAATTAAAATGATATTTATTCCGAATAATAATTTTTTATACGAATTAGGTGCAAGAAGCGGAGACATTATTCGCAGGATTAATGGTCAGCCTTTAGACAACATTAATAAAATGATGGAGTTGTGGCAAAGTATACAAACTTTAAATAAAGTTTCTGTAGAAATAGAAAGAAGTGGTAGAATAATTCCGTTTGAAATTTTAATTCAAGATTAAAAATCATAATTAAGTTTTTTTATAAATTATTTAAACTTTTATCTTTTAGAAAATTTTTTTTATAGAGTTGTTTAATAAAAAACAATATATCTTTTATATTTATAATTAAAAAGTATAGCTATGGATTCCGATAAAAATTTTAATGAAATTAAAATACCTAATCATTTTCTTTTTTTTATTTAGCAAGATTACTTTATTTTCACAAGAAAAAAATCTTCCAGTAGGTATGTTTGTGCCAAATTTTCGAGATGTGGAACTTCAAGATTTCTTAAAAACAATGGCACAAATTACAAAAAAAAATATTTTGGTTGATGAAAATGTAAAAGGAAAAATCACAATTGTTGCTTATAAACCGTTGCCTGTTAGCAAAGCTTTAGATTTTCTTAAAACAGTTTTAGATTTAAGGGGTTTTACGGTAATAGAAGATGATCATTTTTTAAAAGTTTACAAAAAAAAAGAAGCAGAAATACTTTCTGAACTAAAGCAAAAAGAAATATCAAAATTAGAAAAGGACATTATCACGAAAATTTATAAAGTTCCTAAAAATATAAGCATAAAAGAAATTTCTGAACTTTTTAGAAAATTGGGTGGTAATGAAATTACAGTCAATGAGTTTTTAAGTGGTTATTCAATTGTTTTAACAGGTTATGCCCCTGTTGTAAAAAGGTTACTAGATATTGCTTCTAATTTGATACCTTTAGATGAAGGAAAGACGACAGAAATAGATACCGAAGGAGTTTATATGTATCATGTAAAAAATTTGCAAGCAGAAAGTTTAGCAAACACTTTAGTCAAATTAGATACACCTTCTCAGCATAAAGATGATAAAACTCCAACACCTGGTGGTAAAATTAAAGCTGTAGCTCATAAAGAATCGAATACTTTGATTGTAATATCTAATCGTGAAGAATGGAATCAAATCAGAAAAATTATAGAACAGTTAGATCAACCTAGAAGACAAATATTATTAGAAGTGCTTATAGCAGAAGTGTCAGGTCAAGATATCAAAGATTTTGGTATTGATTGGCGATATATTGGTCCAAATGCTGGTTATTCACAATTTAATACCGGGCTTGCAATAGAAGGAAACCTAATCGATAAACAAGGAAATATTACAGGAAACAATACTTTGGCTGGATTTAGCATTGGATTTTTACAAAAAGGAGGAGATTTATTGGGCATATTTAATGCAAATGTTTCTAATCGAAATTTCAATGTTTTATCATCGCCACAAATTTTAACTTTGGATAATCAAGAAGCAGAAATCAATGTAGGTCAGGATGTACCTGTAAAAACTCAAGAAAGAACTACAGGAGGAGGGGCTGCGGAAGCAACAATTAATTCTTTTGAATATCGTCCTGCTGGAATAAAATTAAAATTTACTCCTCATATTAATCCCGAAAGCAAAATCAGTTTAGAAATATTTACAGAAGTTACAAACATAGAAGGAGGAGTGAATATAGGAATCAATCCAGTATTTAATAAAAGAAATGTAAAAACTTCGATTTATGTAGATAATAAACAAACTATTGTAATTGGAGGTTTAGTATCAACGGAAAATCTTAAAGCTATACAAAAAATTCCATTATTGGGAGATATTCCTTTATTAGGATTTTTATTTCGAAGAACTACGTATACGACAAAAAAAACAAACTTAATGGTTTTTATCACACCAATTCTGATTGAAAATAAAGAAATAGCAAATCAACTTACTAATACTAAAAGAGAGCAACAAAATCTTCAATATAAAGAAACTACAGAAAAAATACATCTATGGCCTCAAAGTTCTATAGAAACAGATCAAGAAAAATTTTATGAAAGATCTAAAAATCAACCTATTATTGTTACTGAAGAAGGAGAAATTAAACTTCAAGAAACCCATCAAGAATCTAAGGAAAATCTGGATAAACAAAATAAAATTGACAAAGAAACTCCCTTTATTATCGAAACTAAATAGTTATGAAGAAAAAACTGGGTGATCTTTTACTCGAAGAAGGGATTATTGGAAGGGAAGATTTAGAAGAAATTTTAAAAATTAAAGAAAAATCAAATTTAAAAGTAGGTCAAATTTTACAAAAAAAAGGATTGGTAACCGAAAACGATATTTTAAAATTACTTGCAAAACAATATCACTATGATTTTTATCCAAAAATAGAATTTAAACCAGATCCTATTTTTCAAAAAATTCCAAATGGAATTATCGAAAAATTTAAGGTTGTACCTTTTGAATATGATCCCAATACAAGGCTAATTAAATTTGCAATATCGAATCCAGAAGAAATTCATATACAAGATGATATAAGAAATTTATTAAAAAATTATAAGATTCAGTTTGTACTAAGTACGGAAAGTGAAATTTTAAGAATTTTCCATAATTATTTTCAGAAAGTAAATGCGGAAGATGTAGTAGACAAAATCGAAGATGAATATTCTGAATTTTCGAACTTAGAAGATACTTTAGATTTAGCAAATGAAGCTCCTATTATTCGGATGGTAAATGCTATTTTGTCTCAGGCTATTCAAGAACGGGCTTCTGATATCCATATAGAACCTTATGAAAAAAATTTTGTTGTACGATTTCGAATAGATGGGATTTTACATAAAAGACTAAATCCACCGAAAATTGCTCATGCAGGTGTTGTTTCTCGTATTAAAATCATGGCAAATTTAAATATTGCAGAAAATCGATTACCTCAAGACGGAAGAATTAAAATTAAACTAACTGGAAAAGAAGTAGATATTAGGGTATCTACCCTTCCTACTCGATATGGAGAAAAAATAGTTATGAGATTACTCAACAAATCTGATATTGAATTTAATCTTTATAATTTAGGACTTTATGAGGATATTTTAAAAGAAATTCAAAAAATCATTTCTCAAACCAATGGAATTATTCTAGTAACTGGACCTACTGGATCAGGTAAATCAACTACATTGTATTCAATTTTAAAAGAATTAAATAAAGAATCGGTAAATATTATGACTGCTGAGGATCCTGTAGAATACGAATTAGAAGGTATATCTCAGACTCAAGTACATGAAAAAATCGGATTAACTTTTGCCAATATTTTACGAACTATGCTAAGACAGGATCCAGACATTATTATGGTAGGAGAGATACGAGATCAAGAAACAGCTAGAATCGCAATACAAGCTGCCTTAACAGGGCATCTGGTGCTTTCTACACTTCATACGAATGATGCTCCTTCAGCTGTAACTCGATTGATTGATATGGGAATTGATCCGTATTTGATCACAAGTAGTGTAAGGGCTGTAATTGCACAAAGATTAGTTCGAGTTATATGTGAAGATTGTAAAATAGCTTATACTCCCTCTTTAGATGTTTTAGAGGATTTACAATTAGATCTAAGTCACTTAAAAAATAGAAAGCTTTTTAAAGGAAGAGGATGCGAAGCTTGTGTAGGTACAGGCTATAAAGGTAGAACTGGAATTTATGAATTTATGAAAATGACTCCAGCTATTCAAAAGGGAGTTTTAAAAGGTTTAGATTCTGAATCTCTAAGAGAAATTGCACTTAAAGAAAATATGATCACATTGCTTGACTATGGCAAAAGGAAAATCATAGATGGCATAACAACTCCCGAAGAGGTATTACGAGTTTGTTAAAATGCCAGTTTATAAATATATAGCTATTGATAAAAAAGGTAAGGAAGTAAAAGGAATTCTTGATTCAACAACGATAACACAAGCAAGAAGAATATTAAGACAGCAGAACCTTTTTGTTAAAACTATAGAAGAAGATATAGAAAAAAGAGAAAGAGAATTATTTCCTTTTCTATCAAAATTAATTTATCGTATCTCTAGAAAAGAAGTTGCCTTATTTGCAAGAGAGTTAGGCACGTTGCTCGATGCTGGAATTCCATTAGATCGTTCTTTACAAAATATCATTGAACAAACAGAAAATATATATTTAAAAAAAGCTTTGATCGAAATAAAAAGCGATATTTTAGAAGGAAATTCTCTTTCAAAAGCACTTCGAAAACATCCTCAGATTTTTCCAGAGATTTATCCGAATTTAATCGAAGTAGGAGAACAAACAGGAACGTACGAAAGATCTTTACTTCGGTTAGCTGATTTAGAAGAATCTAATCTAAAACTTAAAAATAAAGTAATAACAGCATTATTTTATCCCATGATTATGCTTTTTTTCTTAGGTGGAATTATGATTTTTCTTTTGTCTGTGGTAATACCTCAGATACAAGAAATGTTTATTCAATTAAATGTAGAATTACCTTTAATTACAAAAATTGTGATAGGAATTTCTAATCTTTTTGTATCTTGGAAATTGATTATTATCATTCCTATTTTTATTGCTTTTTATTATTATTTTTCAAAGTGGTATAATACCGAGAAAGGAAGAATTCAGTTAGAAACTTTTATTTTAAAAATCCCTTTATTAGGTTCTTTATTAAAAAAAGTAGTATTAGCTAGATTTTCTAGAAATTTAGGAGTTATGCTCGAAAATAAAGTGAATTTAATTTCCGCATTACAAATTGTTTCTAAAATAGTAGATCATAAAATTTTTGAAAAAGAAATTATCAAAGCAATTGATAAAATCAAAGAGGGGAGTAAAATTTCTGAAGCTTTTATGGATTCAGTGATTTTAACTTATATGGTAAAAGGAATGTTATCTGCAGGTGAATCTTCAGATAGTTTAGCAACAATGGTTCTTAAAATTGCAGATATACTAGATGATGAAGTTGATTCTACGATTCAAAGATTTTCCACATTAATCGAACCCGCTATGATTGTCTTGATGGGGGGAATGATTGCAATCATTATGTCTGCAATATTACTACCAATCTATAATTTAACTCGGTATATCCAGATATGAACTGGATCAAAAAAAACTTGAAATTTTTTTTTAATCATAAAAAATGAAATTATGAAGATAAAAAAAATAAAACGAAATGGTTTAACATTATTCGAATTAGCTTTGGTCCTTTTGGTATTAGGAATCATTATAGGGATTGTATATGCAAACTTAGATATAGGAGTTGTAGATAAAGCTAAAGTTTTAAAGGTAAAACAAATACAGTCTAAACAAGTTCCTATTTTATTGCAACAATTCGAAGATATCGTTGGTTCTTTAAATGAAGGTGATTCCCTTGAATTATTAACAAAAAAGCAAGAAAATGCAAATTGGGATCCTGTAGATGAAGAATTGCTAAAAGATCCTTGGAATCGCTTTTATTTCATTTGTTCAGATCCATCGGGACAGCAACATATTTGTTCTTATGGAAAAGATGGCAATCCGGGGGGAGAAGGGGAAAATTCAGATTTTTATTTAGACGACAAAGCCAGTTGGCCTAGTTGGTTAAAATAAATTTATTCTATGGCGAATCAAGCTCGTAAAGGCTTAACCATTATCGAGATGGGCATTGTGATTTTACTTATGTCCATCTTATTGGGTATGATTTTTTCTTTAGTAAGAAATTTTTCTATTTTTAAAACTACCCAAGGAGAAACAGAAACATTAAAAGATTTATATTCTTTCGCAAAGAGAAGTGCTATTAAATCTGGACAAGCGGTTTTTATGGAAATTGATTTAGACCAAAACCGATACAAAATCTATAGAAAAGAAAGGAAAGGAAATTTTATAGAAGACAAAATTCTTATAGAAAAAAATTTATTTTATACAAATAAGATTACATCAGTAAAAATTTTCTCTAAAAAAATTGATAGTGGAGTAGTTACTATAGCTTTTTATCCTTTTGGTTTTAATGATGAAGCATTTATTTATATGGGAACTCCAAACGAAATAAAAAAAACAGTGATTTTTCCAAGATATGGCAATTATGCGACCATTAAAAACGGAGAATTCAATGAAGATGCAAACCCAAATCTTCTTCTTTTGGAAGATAAAGGAGAAAATTTTTAAAAATCGAAAAGGAGTTTCTCTTTTAGAAATTTCTTTAGCTATTGCTGTTTCTGCTACGATGTCTATGTCTGTGCTCAGTTTAGTAAGTTCTGCATTTGAAAGTCAATCAAGAATCGAAAAGTTAGAATTGGCATCGAATCTTGCAAAAGCAAAAATTACACAAATTTTAAGTATGCCCACTTTAGAACCAACGAATAAAGAAGGCACTATTGATACAGATTTATATAAAAATTTTAAATACCAAATTATCATTAAAGAAGAACAAATCGATCTTGCTAAACTATCCCAAACAGCTTCTTTAGAGATTTCGAAAGTACCACTTGATGATCAACTTCCTGTATCAGTTCAAAACTTTAAAACAAAAGAAAAAAAAGGTCAAAACCTAACAGAAACAGGTGGACTAATACCAATTTATAAAATTCGTATTATGATTTCTTTTCCCTTAAAAGGGGATCGTTTTGGTCATTACGAAGTACAAACTTTCAAAACTGCAAAGAAAATTTAAAAATGAATTATAAAAAAGGTTTTACTTTAATAGAAATTGCTTTAGTGATTTTATCTTTGTCAATTTTATTTGTAATCATGTTTAGTTTAAATCTAACGGTTTTGAATATATCAAAAACAAAAGCACCAATTAGTCAGCAACGTTCCCAAGCATTACTTGCATTAAATCATATTCAAAATACAATACGGATGACTTATTATTTTCCAGAAATAGAAAAAACAGTTTTTTTTGGTAAGAGTAATGGTGTAGATAACAATCGAATGGATCAGTTAACTTTAACAGCTGTTTCTAGTGGAACACAAGTCTCGGGTGGAGGGGTGGTGAAAGAAATTTCTTTTTATTTAAAAAAAGATTCCATTTCGGATTTGGGTATTCTATATGTTCGAGAAGATCAGATTGTAGATGAGCAACCTTATGTGGGAGGGAATCATTATCCATTGTTAGAGAATGTCAAATCTTTTCAATTAAGTTATTCTTTAAATGGTGTAGAGTGGCAGGATAACTGGAGTTCTAAATCTACAAGGAGAATTCCCCGACTTATAAAAATAAATATAAAAGTACAAATTGGTAAAAACGTAGAAGATTTAGAAACGATTGCTATGCCTGGTATTTATTTACGATGAAAATTCTTTTACAAAGAACCCTTAATGCAAAAGTAGTAGTAGAGAATAATACAGTGGGGGAAATTGAGCAAGGAATTGTGCTGTTTGTGGGGTTTTGCTTCGAAGATATAAACAAGTCGATTGATCAATACAAAAAAATTATACATAAAATTTTATTACTTAGAATTTTCGAAGATGAAAATCAAAAAATGAATTTTAGTGTTTTAGATAAAAAATTTCAAATTTTGATTGTTTCTCAGTTTACTTTATGTGGTGATCCTTACAAAGGAAATCGTCCATCGTTTACAAATGCACTAAAAATTGATTTAGCAGAAATTCAATATAATGAATTTATAAAGTTATTTAAACAAGAGTTTTTAAGTTTATACAAAAAAAAATATCAAGAAAATTGTAATCCAAATGATTACATACAACAAGGGAAATTTCGAGCCAATATGAAGATTTATTTAATTCACGACGGACCCGTTACATTTTTTTTAGAATTTTAAAAAAAACTTGCTTTTTTATATTTTTAATTTTACTTTATCTATATGAATAGTATTGTTTATCCACAGCAATTACAAAAAATTCCCTTACGGATTACGGCAGGGTTGGTTTGGTTTTTTAGTAGTTTAGCATTGTTAATTGTTTCATATAATACTACGATTTCATTTGTTTTAACTTTATTTCTTTTATACGAATTTGCGATTTCGTTTTTAGGGTTTTTTCGTTTTTCTTTATTCAAAATTTTATCAGAAATAATCTGGGAATTGATCTTTAATAAAAAAGAAGATAGAGTTTACTATAGACCAAAACGATTTGCTAAATTTTGTGGTACAATACTTTTGTTTTTTTCGATAGTTTTTTATTTGTTTAATTCTAATTTATATGTAATCTTTCTAGGAATGTTGGCAATTTTTAGCTTTTTAGAAGCTTTTTTTAATTTTTGTATAGCTTGTAAGATTTATTATTTAGCTCAAAAATGGAAATGGATATCAGAAGATGCTTGTAAAGAATGTAAATAAAAATATACAAAGCACATAAAATAAAAAAACTTGAACTTATGGATAATCAGATATTTATTTCTCCTACTTATGAAGATCGTCAGGATCATATTCGTTCTCTTACTACTCCAAAAGTTGAAGTTTTTAGAAATATTTATAGTGATAAAACATATACAATAAAATTAGTCTTTCCAGAGTTTACCGCAATTTGTCCAAAAACTGGATTGCCCGATTTTGGTACTGTTTATATTTTATATGAGCCTGATGAATACTGTTTGGAGTTGAAAAGTTTGAAAGAATATTTTCTTTTTTATCGTAATATAGGAATTTTTCACGAGAATGCTACAAATAAAATTTTACAGGATTTAGTTGAAAGTTGTCGTCCCAGGTGGATGAAGATCAAAATCACCTATAATGTACGTGGAGGAATTATCACTACTTGTTTTGCAAAGTATGTTAAAACTAGCTAATACTTATTTTTAGCTTGATTTCGTCTTTCGATAATTTCTGTTTTTCTATTTTCAGGTAGGGTTTGAATTTTTCCGATTTGATGAGCAATACAAAGTATTTTAGCACAATGTTCAATTTCTTCTAATTGATAATATGCTTCTTCTAAAGTTTCAGCCATAGTTATCAAGCCATGGTGGGATAAAAGAATATTGTTAAATTTTATGTGTGGTTCAATGGCTTCTAACATTTCTTGAGTCCCTGTTAATGCATATCTTGCAGTTGGAACAGAACCTAATACCAGAAGAATTTCGGGAAGGTCAGGATTTTCTAATGAAATTCCAGATAAAGTAAGAGCTATACTATAAGGAGGATGACTATGAATAATGGCTTTAATATCAGGTCTTTGTTTATAAATTCCTAAATGCATAATAAGTTCAGAAGTGGGTTGATTTCCATTTTTAGAATAAATTACATTACCTTTTTCGTCGACCAATACAAGATCTTTCGTTGTAAGTTTACCTTTACAAGATTTTTTTGGTGTTACCCAGAATAAATTTTGTTTTGTTCTTATAGATAGATTTCCCTCGTATGCAGCTACATATTCTTTTTTATAAACCAAT
Source organism: uncultured bacterium (assembly GCA_937928085.1). Taxonomy (GTDB): domain Bacteria; phylum Spirochaetota; class Leptospiria; order Leptospirales; family Leptonemataceae; genus SKYB61. The sequence goes on from CALFVU010000008.1 coordinate 425,112, forward strand.
TTAGAGTATTTGATTAACTTTTTTTTTAGTTCCTTATCTACGTCAGAAAAACTAAGATTCATAGATTCATTTTTATATCTTAGGTTAAAAAGAAAACTAAATTTCTATTGTAGTTCCTTCTTTAGCAAGGTGAATTTCTAATTTAGCTTTTGGAATTTTACTTAAATAATTTAAAGCTTCTTCATACATTTGATATGTGTGATAATCATCATGAGCTGGCTCGTGATGAGTTAAATATAATCGTTTTACTTTCCAGGCTATTGCACATTCAACTGCAACGATCATTGAGGTGTGTCCCCAACCAATTTTTTGTTCAGCCTCTTTTAAAGAATACTGAGCATCAATTACAACCACATCAGCTTTATAAAAAAATTTTTTTTTCTTTTGTATAATTTTTTTTAATTCATTTCCAAAAAATTCAGTATCTGTTGCAAATATAAAAGATTTATTATTTCTTTCAACTCGGTAAGCAGTGGAATTTCCCGGATGTATAAGAGGCTCTGTTTTTATGGTAAACCCCCCTAAAGTAAAAGTATCACCTTGTTTTAAATAATGAAATATCCTTTTGGACATCATTTGATGAAATTCCAGAGGAAAGAATTTAAATTGTTGCTGTAATACAAATCTTTCTTCGCAATCTTTAAAACAAGAATAAAAATGGATCGAATTCGTAGGAATATAACCCGGTATAAAAAAAGGCCATCCCTGAATGTGATCCCAATGGGTATGTGTTAAAAATATATGAATATCTCCGGTGATTCCACGAGCCATCATGTCATATCCTAATTTTCGTGCACCTGTTCCCATATCAAAAATTATTTGTTCATTACCTTCTCTTAGTTCTACACATGTTGTATTTCCACCAATCAATTCCTTAAGATGCATCGGTAGTAGTTCATATATTTTCTCCGAAGTTAAGTTGGGTTCCTCTCTAAATTTATTTTGACTAAATTGAATGATGTCAAGAATACGATTTTTATAATCTATGGGATCTAAAGGTGCTGGGATAGAACCTCTTACACCCCAAAATTTAACCATCATTAGTAAGATCCTTTAATATTTTGTAGATACAAATTTTTATTATACTTAATTATTTTCGACAAAAATATTGAACTTTTTGAATGGAAAATGAATTACAAAAAAAATTATTTCAAATTGTTAAAAAACCAAGTAGTTATAAGCTTCATCCGAATATTATTTTACCAAAGGAAATTACTCCTATTACAGAAGAAGAGCTATTTTTAAAAAAAGATAGCTTTCGTGTTTTGGAACTCGGATGTGGATGGGGAGAGTTTGCTTTTCAGTGGCTCGATGATCATCCCGATCATGAATACCTAGCTATTGAAGTAAAAAAAGAAAGAATTCTAAAAATACTAAAAAAAATAGACAGATATGATCAAAAAAATTTAAAAATCATGCCTATTAATTTTGAATGGTTTTTAGAGGAAATCTTGCCTTATAAGGCTTTTGATTTTATCATTATTAATTTTCCTGATCCCTGGCCTAAGAAAAGACATTGGAAACATAGAATCATAAATAAAAAAAATTTAGAAGTATTTTATAATTTATTAAGAAATTTTGGAAAAATTTATATAGCTACAGATTATGGACCTTATGCAAGAAAAATTTTAAGTTTATTTAGAAAATCAAAATTTTTCATTCCTTTAATTCCTTTTCCGAATTATGTAAGAAAGAGAATCTCTTTTTTTCCACAAAGCAAATTCGAAAGAATTACATCTAAAACTACAAAACCTTATTTTATGCTTTGGAAAAAAATTGATTGATAATAAAATTTTATCGATAATTTAACAATATGACAGAAAAAAAACCTATCAAAATTACAAAAGAAGAATTTCGAGAAATCATAAAACAATATCGTCTTTTGTGGGAATTAATTGAGTCCAGTCCAAGAAGAAAAATTATGACTAGCTACGAAAAGCTATGGAATCGAAAAAAAAATCAATTTCTAGAAAATCATAAAAAAATTGATAAAGTTTTTAAATTTAAAAGAGAAAATTAAAATAAAAAGTTGTTTTATTTTAAATTGAATTCAATTTTTTTTAAAACTATTCCATAAAACCATAAAATAAAATTTTACAAAATACCACCAAAAGTCTATACGATATGGTTTCGTCAACAATCTCCATAACCATTGTAGACCATTGATCTGAAAAAACTCAGGGATATTTCTTTTTCCAGCTAAAATATCAAATGCATTGTCTACACCAATCACAATAGAATATTTTTTTTCTTTTGGATTTTTTGTTTCATAAGAAAATATATCAAGATTATCTCGAATCCATTTTTCTTGCTTGGGAAATCCCATTCCAACCAACACTATATCGGGTGAACATTTTTTTAAAGATAATTTGATTTTTTTTTCCCATTCATTAGAAAAGTAACCAGATTGCCTTCCAATGATTTGTATACCAGGCAAATTTCTTGTTAAATTTTTATAGACTTTTTCTATATTTTCTTGTTTAGAGCCTAATAGATAAATTGTGTATTTGCTTTTATGTGCTAAGCGAAAAAGATCCATAAGAAAAGAGATCAGTGAAATTCTCTCCTTTAGATTTTGATTTAGTTTTTTCGATGCCCATTGTAAACCTTTTCCTTCTGCTATAATAAGATCAGATTCTGAAAATTTTTGATATTTTTGACCCGGTCGAATTCTCATCAATTTTATAGGATCCAGAAAAAGAACGAATCTAACTTTCTTTCGATTTTCTAAAAAATCTAAAATTTTTGCCATAGATTCTTCTCGGGTAAGATCATCAATAGGGACTCCTAAAATGTTTTTTTTATCTATTTTCGTTATATCTATGGATTTATACTCTAATAATATATCTTTTTCTTCCCAAACAAAAGATTCTAAATTCATAAGACCTCTTATGGATAACAAATAGGTATCTTATTGTTGAGAAAATTAGAAATACTTGCAAAGTAAATTGTTTTATTATTAAAATATTTAAAATTATAAAAGGTATGATATAAAGCTTCAATTACGGATTTTTCGATTCCACCGATCAATACAATCGAAATTTCAAGTTGATTTGTAATAATGAATGTTAAAATTTTATTAAGTTCTTCTTGATTTATCACAGGATATTCCACAATTTTTGTAGTTGTGGAATTCACAGGACCAATTGCTAAATAACCTAAAATTGATTGAAATTCTTCATATATTTTCGAAAACTGCAAAAAATTATGTGTAGAAATTCCAAATATGAGCTTATCTTTTGATAACAAAAATTCTGTAAGATTTTTTGCAAAATTATATTTTTCTTTAATTTCAGATACTTTTTCTTTCAAATCAAATTGATATAAATCCTCTATACCTAAATGGATTCCATCTACAAAGTCAAGTAAATCATAATAATCATTTAGTATAATTTTTTTATTAAATTTTTTATAAAAATTTTTCAATAAATCTAATACTTCATTTTTAGTTTTGTTCTTAATTCTAAGTTGAAAAAAATCTAAATTTTGAAGTAACCTTTTTAAGTATTCTTCTGTTATGTTTTGAGTTTCTAAAAATTTCACATCCACAATTGGATATAAACAAAAACGCAGACTATCCTCCACCTACAAATCGTATAATTTCTATTACATCACTATCTTTTAAAATTTCTTTATCCCATTCTGATTTTTCAATGATATTTCCATTTATTTCAATTGCAATCATAGTGTTCTTAATATTGTATTTGTTTAATAATTCATGTATAGTGGGTTTGGAGAGTTCAGAAATCGAAACTTCTTTTCCATTCACAACCATATATTTTAGTGAAAATTACAAAAAACGAAAGGTTACTTAAAATTCAATCTTTTTTTTTCAATCTTTCTTTGGTATGTTTGTGTCTGATTCTGAAAAAATTATATTGATTTCTTCATTCGAATCTTTTCTATCGTATGTAGGATTTGATTTAGAAAAATTATCAAGAATTTGACGGATGATACTTTCTGGGGTTTGATTTAACAAGTATTTTGTAAAACCGTCCCAAGTTTCCTGTATAGTTTTTAAATCTTCGCTCTTAAGTAAAGACTGAATTTGTTCAAAAATAGTTTCTAAATTTTTTTGAGCTTCGATTAAAAATTCAGCTAATTTAACATCAAGCACTCGTAAGAGTTGTTCAATAGTTTGAGCGGTATTTGTAAGAATTTCTCGAATTTTTTGAACTTCTTGAACTTGTACTTCTTCTCCAAGCTTTTTGTAATTTTCTATAGATTCAATAATATTTTGATTCAATCTTTCTATAACAGGGTTGATTGTATTTAACCACATCTGAATAAAAAATTGCTTCCATTCATCGAGTTGCATAAAAATTCCTCCTTATAACAAAAAAGAATTTACCATCTTAAAAATTGTATTATTTTTACCTTTTAAAATCATTCGTATAGAGGTTATATGAAAAAGCAAGAATACCACTTGTCAAAGAAAAAATTGGAAGAATATAAAAAAATGTTACTCGAAGAAAAAGCAAAAATATTAGAGCAACTTTCAGAAGAACAAAAAAATTATATTTTTAAAGAAGAAAAAGATGAAGTGGATTTAGCTGATATATTAATAAATAACGAAATCGTAGATAAATTATCTGATTTAGATGCAGAAAAACTTCGACTTATAGAAAGGGCTTTAGAAAAAATTGAAGAAGGAACATACGGAATATGTGAAGGTACAGGTAAACCAATATCAGAAGAAAGATTGCAAGCAATTCCTTGGACACCTTATTCATATGAGTATGCAGAACAATTGGATAGGGAAAGACGAAGAGGAAAAACAAGATAATTTTTGTTTGACATAAATTCTTGTTTTATTGCAGTTGTGTTATGACTTATTCTGCACATCAAATTAAAGTTTTAAAAGGCTTGCAAGCAGTCAGAAAAAGACCTGGAATGTATATTGGCACTCAAGATGAAACAGGTCTACACAAAATGGTATATGAAGTGGTGGATAATTCTGTAGATGAATTTATGGCTGGTTTTGCTACTTTTGTTGAGGTAATCATTAAAGAAAATGGTTCTGTAGAAGTAATAGATGATGGAAGAGGAATACCTACTGATATACATCCCGAAGAAAAAATTTCTACAATTGAAGTAGTAATGACTCATTTACATGCAGGTGGTAAATTTGGTAGTGGTGCATATAAAATTAGTGGAGGTTTGCATGGTGTAGGAGTTTCTGTAGTAAATGCTTTGTCAGAATGGTTAGAGGTTGAGGTCCATAGAGATGGTGAGATTCATTATCAAAAATATAATAGGGGAGTGCCACTTGAACCAGTTAAAATTATTGGAAAAACAAACAAAAGAGGAACTATTGTTCGTTTCAAACCCGATAAAGAAATTTTTACTACTTTAGAGTTTCAGTATTCCATTTTAAAAAATCGACTGGAAGAAATTGCTTTTTTAAACAAAGGTTTAAAAGTTCTCTTAAGAGACGAAGCAAAAAATAAATCAGAAGAATTTTTGTACAAAGGTGGTATTTTAGAGTTTATGGAAAAAATTACTTCAAAATATCAAATTGTACACAAAAAAATCATATATTTTGAAGATTCTTTAGAATACGAAGATAAAAATCAAAAAAAAGAATTACATGGAGAGTTTGCATTAGCTTATACAGAATCAAATATAGAAAAAATTTATTGTTTTACTAATGGTATTGATAACAAACTTGGGGGAACTCATTTAGAGGGATTTAAATCAGCGTTAACATCTACTTTAAATAATTTTTTAAAAAAAGAAGAATACAAAGCATATAAAAGAAAAATTGAAGGTAATCTTTCGGGTGATGATGTAAGAGAAGGTTTAATAGCTATTCTCAATATCAAAATTCCAGAGCCACAATTTAATTCTCAAACGAAAGAAAAGTTAGTAAATGCTGAAGTAAAAGGTTTAGTTCAACAAATTGTAAACGATAAATTAACTTTATTTTTTGAACATCATCCCAATGAGCTAAAACCTATACTCGATAAATGTATTCTTACGTACAAGGCAAGAGAAGCTGCCAGAAAAGCCCGCGAAATGGTAACGAAAAGAAAAGGAATTTTAGAAGGGGGGGGATTGCCTGGTAAATTAGCTGATTGTTCAGAAAAAGATCCAGCTCTTTGTGAACTTTTTATCGTAGAAGGTGACTCTGCGGGAGGGTCGGCTAAACAAGGGAGAAATAGAAATTTCCAGGCGATATTACCAATTAAAGGAAAAATCATTAATGTATTTAAAGCAAAAGATCTTAAAGTTTTAGATAATGAAGAAGTAAAAACTTTGGTAACTGCAATTGGTGCTGGGTATGGAAATGAAAATATTGATTTAAATAGATTACGATATCATAAAATCATTATTATGACAGATGCGGATGTAGATGGATCTCATATACGAACACTCCTGCTTACGTTTTTCTTTTCCAAAATGAGGCCGTTAATTGAGCATGGACATTTATATATTGCTCAACCTCCTTTGTATTTAATCAAAAAAGGAAAGGAATCATTTTATGCTTATTCTGATACAGAAAAAGATGAAATTTTAAAAAAATTCAAGGATGAGAAAGGAATTGTAATCCAAAGATATAAAGGTTTAGGAGAAATGAATCCCGAGCAACTTTGGGAAACAACAATGGATCCTACGAGAAGAGTTTTATTACAAGTTAAACCTTTTGATGAAGAAAGTTTAGAAATCAAACGACTTGAAGAAACTTTTGAAATTCTTATGGGAGATGATTCAGAACCAAGAAGAAAATTCATAGAAGAAAATGCTAAATATGTAACTCATTTAGATCTATAAAAATTGGAACATAAATCAACCTATACCCCCGTAATTCTTCAATATTTAGAAATAAAAGCAAAATATCCTGATTGTATACTTTTTTTTAGAATGGGAGATTTTTATGAACTATTTTTTGAAGATGCAAAAATAGCCTCCCCTATTATGGATGTAGTCTTAACACGTCGCCAAAATGAAATTCCAATGGCGGGTGTACCTTATCATACTGCAGAAATATATATTAATCGATTACTACAAGCAGGAAAGAAAATTGCTATTGCAGAACAAATTTCAGATTCTTCATCTTCGAAAATCATTAATAGAAAAGTAGTAAGAATTCTTTCGCCAGGTACCATCGTAGAAGAAAATTTATTAAAAGATGCCCAAGCCCGTTTTCTTATGAGTGTTCATTCAGTTCAAGATGTTATTGGAATTGCTCTGGCTGATATATCAACCGGCAACTTAATATGTTATGAAATTTCCCAAACAAGTGGATATAGCTTTTTTGATCTTTATAGTGCTTATCTGCCCGAGGAAATTATTTTAACGCATAATACTTTACCTATCATAGAAAATGATTTAAAAGCAAAACCGTATATTACGTATTTAGAACCTTGGAAAGCAGAACTAAACGAAGCAAAGCGAAAAATAGAAAAATTTTATCAAGTTCGGATTGAATCTTTTTTAAACAAAGAAAAAATTCAAACTCCTATTTTGGGGGCAATAAGTTTATTATTGTATTATCTTGAGTCAAATTTTCCAGAACAAAAAATTATTTTAGATTTTCCAAAATTCCATTGGGGAAAAGAAGATTTTTTGGTTATTGACGAAAAAACTATTAAAAATCTAAATCTCTTTGAACCAAAAGAAAGTTCTTTGATAAATTTATTTTCTCCAATTACATCTAAAGGTAAAAGAGTACTTAAAGAATGGATGTTACATCCTTTAAAAAATCTAGAAGAAATTCAAAAACGATTAAATTTAGTAGAAAAATTTTATCAACGAAAAGATTTGATTATAAATTTAATAGAACATTTAAAAGAAATTGGAGATATAGAAAGAATGTTAACACGGATGCAGTATGGTAAAGCAAATCCAAAAGATTTTCGAGTTCTAATCCATTCGATTAAAGCTATAGAAATCATATCTCGAGTTTTAGATTTAGAAGAAGTAGGATTTACAATTCATATTCCGCCTTCTGTAAATGAACTCATTCAGATTCTAGATCATTCAATTGTAGAATATCCCCCAGCAGTTTTAGGAAATTCGCAGTTTTTAAAAAATGGCATAGATCAAGAATATGATGAAGCTTTTAAAGCAAAAAAAGAAGGAGGGAATTGGATAGTAGAATTCGAAAAAAATGAAAAGCAACGAACAGGTCTTTCTTCTTTGAAAGTAGGTTATAATAAAATTACAGGTTATTACATAGAAATTTCTAAGATGCAAGCGAAATATGCACCTGATGAATACGAACGAAAACAAACTTTAACAAATTACGAAAGGTTTACAAATCCATATTTAAAAGAAATCGAAAGAAAAATTTTACTATCTGAACAGACTATTGAAGAAATAGAAAAGAAATATTTTCAACAGTTTTTAGAGATGGTATTAAACAAAAAACAAGAATTAAAAAGTTTAATCGATAAAATTTCTTATTTAGATGTAATTATAGACTTTGCAAAAGTTGCTCTGGAAAATCACTGGACAAAACCTAATTGGAATCATAACAAAGAGCTATATTTAAAAAATTCCCGTCATCCAGTTGTAGAAAAATTCTTAAAACAAAAAAGTGATTTTATTCCCAATGATGTATATTTAAACACAAATGATCAAAGTTTAGCTATTATTACTGGAGCGAATATGTCAGGTAAATCCACTTATATAAGACAAGTTGGGATCATACAGATTTTAGCCCAGATAGGTTGTTTTATTCCCGCTGAAGAAAGTAGCCTTAGTATTGTGGATCGAATTTTTACACGAGTAGGTGCAAGTGATAACCTAGCTATGGGAGAATCTACCTTTTTTGTGGAGATGTTAGAAACTGCACAAATTTTAAATTATTTTACGGAAGATTCATTAATCATAATGGATGAGGTGGGTAGAGGTACTTCCACCTATGACGGGCTTTCGATTGCATGGGCAATTGTAGAATATTTAACACAAACAAAAAAACCAAAAACGTTATTTGCAACTCATTATTATGAATTAACAGAACTAGAAGATCGAGAAGGTGTATATAACTTAACAGTCGAGGTTTTAGAGAAAGATAAAGAAGTAATTTTTTTGCATAAAATTAAAAAAGGCATTGCTGATAAATCTTATGGAATTCATGTTGCCAAATTGGCTGGTCTTCCAAAAAAAGTGATCGATAGAGCATTGGAGTTATTAGAATATTTTGAATCAAAACATAATCTAAAAACTGCAAAAAAAGAAAAAAAAATTTTAGAATCTAAAAATCAAATGGAATTATTTTAAAAGTGGATTTTTATTTAACTTATGAAATTCCAAATTCTGGATTCAGAAAAAGAAACAAAAATTTTGTCAGTATCTGGAATGTATTGTAGTGGTTGTGCAGCTCGAATTGAAAATATTTTAAAAAAAGTAGATGGTGTTCAAGAAATAAAAGTAAATTTTGCTGTTTCGACTGCTTTTGTGGAGTACGATCCAAATCGAATTGAGTTTAAAGAAATTCAAGAAAAGATTAAAAAACTAGGATATGATTCTAAGATTAAAGAACATCCCTTTGCAAAAGATCAAATAGAAAAAATAAAAATCGAAAGAAAAAAACATTTTCAAGAATTTGTTTTGTTTGGTATCAGTTTGCTTCTTAGTCTGCCCTTACTTCTTCATATGATCTTTGATTTTTATATTTCACATTACCTACAGTTCTTGTTAGCAACTCCTATTCAGTTTATTATAGGATTTAGATTTCACAAAGGAGCCTGGAAGACTTTAACAACGGGGGGAGCAAATATGGATGTTTTAGTTTCTTTAGGTACTAATGTAGCATATTTTTACAGTGTATTTTTATTATTTTTCAAAAATTCCCATTCGGTATATTTTGAATCCTCTGCAATGATAATTACATTTGTTTTGTTAGGAAAAATTTTAGAAAACATTTCGAAACGTAGAGCTCGACAATCAATAGAAGATCTTTTTTCTTTACAGCCTTTGATTTGTCATAAACTTGTAGAAAATCATATAGAAGACATAGAAATTTTTCTTATTCGAAAAGGAGATATAATTTTAATTCGACCCTCAGAAAATATACCTGTTGATGGTATTGTTATCGAAGGCACCAGTGAATGTGATGAATCTTTAATTACAGGGGAAAGTCTTCCTATTTTAAAAAAAGTTGGTGATCAAGTCTATTCTGGTACAACAAATCTTTCTGGTATGTTAAAAGTAAAAGTTTTAGAAGAACCAGATCATTCAACGCTTTCCAAAATCATAAAAATGGTAGAAGAAACACAAAATTCAAAAGCTCCTATTCAAAAATTAGCAGATTCAATTTCTGGTTATTTTGCTTTTATAGTTATTGGAATTAGTTTTCTTGCTTTTTTTCTATCTTACTTTGTTTTTTCTGTAGATTTAAACTCCTCAATTCTTCGATCCGTTTCTGTTTTAGTGATTGCATGTCCTTGTGCTCTTGGACTTGCTACTCCAATTGCTATTTTAATTGCTTCTGGAATGTCTGCAAAATCTGGAATCTTGTTTAAAAATGCAGAAATTATAGAAGCAACAGGAAATATACAAACTTTGGTTTTTGATAAAACTGGAACTTTAACTACTGGAGATTTTCTTGTCTATAAATATTTTATTTATGATACATCTTTAAATCCGATTGATTCTGAAAAAGAACAATGGGTGTTAAAATGCATACAAATTTCGGAAAGTGCATCGGAACATAAAATAGGACAATCCCTATATAATTTTATTGATCAAAAAAATATCAAGGTAGATGTCCAACTCAAAAATTTAGAAAATTTTATTGGGTATGGAATCCAAACCCTTATAGAGTCCTCTAGCCAACTTTATGATGTTTTTATAGGAAATGAAGAGTGGATTAAAGCACAACATCCTTATGGAGAGCACTGGATTAATTTTATAAAAAGAAACTTTGAAGATGAACATCAAATTTCAATTCCGATATATTTTGTAATTTCTAATCTATATTTTGGTGTTTTCTTTTTGCAAGATACATTAAGAAAACACTCAAGGCAACTAATAGAATATCTAAAAAAAAATCATATTGAAATTATCTTAGCAACAGGTGATAAACAAAAAACAGCGGAAAGAATTTCCAAAGAACTTGGTATCAGTAAAGTATATTATGAAATGAAGCCAGAAGATAAACTATTTTTGATCGATGAGTTACAGAAAAAAAATTTAATTGTAGGAATGGTAGGAGATGGTATGAATGATACACCTTCTTTAGCAAAAGCTAATATTTCGATTGCAATGGGAACCGGAGTGTCTTTATCTAGAGAAGTAGCTAATATTAATTTGATTCACGATGATATTCTAGATATAGCTTATGCTATTGAACTTTCCAAGAAAACGATTTCTAAAATCAAGCAAAATCTTTTTTTTGCATTTATTTATAATATAATTGGAATCCCTATAGCAATGTTAGGGTATTTAAGCCCTGCATATGCAGGTTTTGCAATGGGTATGAGTTCTGTATCTGTGGTGATGTCTTCTTTATTGTTATATAGATACACAAAACAAAGATTTATAAAAAGTATATGAAGTTTGCTATTTTGGGAGATATTCATCATTATTTTGATAATTGGGATGTAAATTTTTTTAATCAATCTGATTACGAATTCTTAATTTTTACTGGAGACTTGCCCGATTTTTTTCATTTTAGAAGAAAGATTTATAAAATTCTAGGTAAAATCCAAAAAAAATCTTTTTTGATTTGGGGAAATCACGATGGTTTTAGTTTTTTGGAAGTTTTAGGAGAAATCTTTCGAATAGAACTTTTTAAAATTCGAGAAAAAGATTTTAATGTTATACAAAAAAGATTAGATCAAATTCAAGAGCAACTTGGTGAAAATTTTATTATAGGAGGATATCATATACATCAAATTACTTCCGACTTAGCTATTTTTATGGTTCGACCCCATTCCATTGGAGGAAATGAGATTTCTTATAAAGATTACTTATACAAAAAATATAATGTAACCGATCTGGAGTCTTCGTATTTAAAGATGAAGCAACTTTTAGATGATTTTCTTCAAAAAAATCAAATCACTTCTTTGATTTTTTTAGGTCATAATGGACCTTATGGTATTAGCAAACATCCGTATGATCTTTGGGGTTGTGATTTTAATCCAAATTTAGGAGATTTTGGAGATAAAGATTATCAAAAAATTTTAGAATATGCTCGCTCTTTAAATTTACAAATACCTCTGGTAATTGGTGGTCATATGCACCATCAATTGTCTAAAAATATAAAAAATGTGCCTAAAAAAACAAGAATATCGATACAAAAAATTGAAAACACTTATTATGTGAATCCAGCAAAAGTTCCAAGAATTACGAAACATTCAAGGTATTATGTTTCTGTTACTTTAAAAGAAAATCAAATAAAAGAAGTAAAAGAAATTTTTCTTAAAAAATTTTGATTCAAGAATATTTACTCAATATTAGCAAAATCTACTCTGATAAAAAATTTATAGAAACAGATCCGATTCGTTTTGTTTATCGATTTTCCGATCCTAAAGAAAAAGAATGTATAGGTCTTTTAGTAGCTTTGTTTTCCTATGGAAATGTAAAATCTCTCTTTCGCTTTTTAGAAAATTTATTATATTTTTTATATCCCGAACCATTACAAAAAATTCGCACACTTAATTTTCGTTCTTTACATCTTTATTATCGATTTCAAAGCGAAAGCGATATAAATATAATTCTTGAAATTTTTAAAGAAATCATAATCGAGAATGATAAAAATTCCTATTTATTTTTTTCTTTATTTGAATTAAATCATCAAGATATGAATATATATAGATATATTGATACTTTTCAAGCAAAAATTCTGGAAAGAATACCAAAAAAATTTCTTACTTATGGAATTAAGCATTATTTTACTTTTTCGAAAAAAAGTGTAGCTAAAAGATATTGTTTATTTTTTCGCTGGATGGTAAGGAATAGTTTTCCAGATTTTGGTATTTATTCTTTTGTCGATAAAAAACATTTAATATATCCTTTAGATACACATATCTTACAATTTGCTTATCAAAATAAGATCATTTCAAAACCTTTAGCTAATCGAAAAAATGCTATTCAAATTACAAATTTTTTTAAAACATTCAATCCTTTCGATCCGCTTTATTTTGATTTTTATCTTACTCGAGATTTAATGCTACAATCACAAACCAACAAAAAAATGATTGTCTAATAAGACTAAGAAAAAAAACTGTAACAATTTTTTGGAGCTTGCAATGAAAGAAAATATTGTTTTGAAAGCGGAGTTGAGAAACGAATTTGGTAAAAATTCATGTCATAGATTAAGAAAAAAAGGAAAAATTCCAGCTAATATTTTACAAAGGGGAAAAGCAACAGCGGTGAGTATAGAAGCAAAACAATTTGAAAAACTACTAAAAAGAAATTTACTTCCATCAATGAAGATTCAAGTAGAATTAGAAGGACAAGTATTCGAAGTTTTACCCAAAGAGGTCCAAAGAGATCCTGTTACTGGATCAATTTTACATGTAGATTTATATAGAATGACTGAAAATCATAAATTTCATCTTCATGTACCGATTGAGTTAGTAGGGGTTTCGAAAGGAGTAAAATCTGGAGGTGCTTTAGAGCATTATATACAGATGTTAAAAATTAGAACGACACCCGAGAACTTAAAAGAAAAAATAGAAGTCAATATTGAAAATCTTAATGTGGGAGATGCAATAAGATTAAATGATTTAAATTTACCTAAACAATGGGATATTTTGATTCGAGGAAATCCCATTATTTGTAAAGTTTCTGCAACTCGAACGGCAAAGGTAGAAGAAACTCAACAAAGTCAAGAAGAGAAAAGAAAATAATAAAATTTCTCTGTTAAAACTTTAGAAATGAAATTAATTATTGGGTTAGGAAATCCAGGAGAAAAATACCAAAATCGAAGATCGAATATAGGTTTTAAAATTTTAGATATTATAGCAAACAACAACAACATTGATATAAGAACAAAGAAAAAAAAATCTTTAATCGGAAGAGGAGCAATAGATGAAGAAGAAATCGTATTATTAAAACCTCAAACCTATGCAAATTTAGTAGGAGAAGCAGCTTTATATATTGCTTCTTTTTTAAGAGTAAAACCAAAAGATATTATCGTTATCATGGATGATATACTACTAAATCTAGGGAAGATTGTTGTTGATGTAAGTAAAAATTCGTTTCAACATCCGGGTATTGAAAATTTAGCAAATTCATTGAAATCGTGGGATTTTATAAAAATACGTGTAGGGGTAGCAAACAAAAAAGCTTCTACAATGAATCGCGAGGAGTTTCTAAATTTAGAGTTTGAACCTCAAGAAAGTTTTCGCTTGATCAACATCATTAATGATGCTGAGGCTGCAATTCGTGAAATTGCACATGCAAAAGATATAAAAGAAGTTTTAGAAAAATATTCTGAATAAACTTGACTAACAAACAAAATCTATTTTATTATGTTTAGTAATAAGATTTCTTAAAAAGGACAAGAAAATGAACAAGGGATTTCGGCTAGGAATTTTAATATTGGGTTTTATAGTGGTTTTATATTTCTTTCAAAGTATAAATCAACTTCAAAGTTTAGAAACACCAGAAAATATTTCTTATTCTGAATTTCGAAAAATGCTTTTTCAAGATCCAGACGCGAAAGGAAAAATTTTTACAAGAAACATTAAAACAAGATCCTATATAGAAGAAAATCCTTTCATATTAAAAATCTCCCCAAATAAAATCGAAGGACGATATGTAGGTAAAAATATTGATGTAAATGAGGAAAATGATATTAACAAACTAAAATCAATAACGATTCCTTTTTCAGTAGAAATTTTGCCAGATATAATTAATTCTGAATTTATTCAACTTTTAGAGAAAAATCAAATAGTTTATAAATTCGAAAACCCCCAAAAAGGTGGATTTTTTAATACAATCATTAGTATTTTACCTTATGTATTCATTATACTTTTATTATGGTTTTTAATGTTTAGACAAATTCAAAGTACCGGAAATAAAGCATTAGCTTTTGGAAAAAGTAAAGCAAAACTTCATGCAGAAGGAAAAACAAAAGTAACTTTTAATGATGTTGCAGGATGTGATGAAGCAAAAGAAGAATTAAGAGAAATTGTAGATTTTTTAAAAGATCCTAAAAAGTTTCAAAATATTGGAGCAAAAATACCTAAAGGAGTTTTACTTGTTGGTCCTCCTGGCACTGGAAAAACACTGTTAGCGAAAGCAATTGCTGGAGAAGCAGGTGTTCCGTTTTTTTCTATTTCGGGTTCTGATTTTGTAGAAATGTTTGTGGGAGTAGGAGCTTCAAGAGTAAGAGATTTGTTTGATCAAGCTAAAAAAAATTCACCTTGTATTATTTTTATAGATGAGATTGATGCTGTAGGTAGACTAAGAGGTGCAGGCTTAGGTGGTGGACATGATGAAAGAGAACAAACCCTTAATCAATTACTTGTGGAAATGGATGGATTCGAAGAAAACGAAGGGATCATTGTAATCGCAGCAACCAATAGACCTGATATACTAGACCCAGCATTACTAAGACCAGGGAGATTTGATAGACAGGTTGTAGTAAATCCTCCAGATGTAAAAGGAAGAGAAGAAATACTTAAAATTCATTCTCGAAAAGTTCCTTTATCATCTGATATTTCTTTATCTAAAATAGCAAGAGGAACTCCCGGTTTTACGGGTGCTGATTTAGCAAATTTAATAAATGAAGCAGCTTTGCTTGCTGCAAGAAAAAATAAAAAGCGTGTTACTCAAGAAGAATTAGAAGAAGCAAAAGATAAAGTATTGATGGGACCGGAAAGAAGAAGTTTTTTAATTACGGAACAAGAAAAAGAAGTGATCGCTTATCACGAAGGAGGGCATGCATTGCTGGGTTCTATGTTACCTTATTCAGAACCGGTTCATAAAGTTACGATTATACCCCGTGGAAGAGCATTAGGAATAACACAACAACTACCTGATGGAGATAAACATATACATCCAAAAAGATATTGGCTGGATCGAATTTGTGTTTTGATGGGGGGTTATTTGGCAGAACAAATTATTTTTCAAGATACTTCTACTGGAGCTGCGAATGATATTCAAGTAGCAACAAATATTGCAAGAAGAATGGTATGTGAATGGGGGATGTCCGAAAAACTCGGAACTGTATCTTATATCAACGAAAATCAAAATATTTTTTTAGCTAGAGATATAAGTCATCCTAAAAATTATAGTGAACAAACAGCAGCTTTGATTGATCAAGAAGTAAAAAACATAATAGAAGAGCAATTAAAAAGAGGAAAAGAACTACTTTTGAAACATAAAGATAAACTAGAGAAAATAGCAAAAACCTTACTAGAAAAAGAATCAATTACGGGAGATGAATTAAAAGAAATAATAGGAGAAGAAAATTTAGAAAAAATTAAAAATTCTACTTCAGCGTCTATAGAAAAAAATGTTACTACTAATGATTATCCTGTAGAATTACCAGCAACATAAATTCACAATGCCAGATCTGATCTCTAATGAAGATGACCTTTTATTAGAAAAAATTTTAAAGAATCCTTTCTTTTATACTTTAGATTTAAAAGAAGAGTCTTTCGAAAAAAATTTTTCTTTTGTAGATGCTGATATTTCAGATATTTTCTATTCAGAAGAAAAAAAAATTATACAAATGTTCTTACATCCTTTGGAAGTTTTATTAAGACCTCATATAAATGTTACTCAAGAAATCTTGAATCAAATCTACTTAATTAATAAAAATTCTTCGAGTAAAAATATCATTGATCAATATGGTTCTGATTTAATTGAAAAATTAGAAATGATACGAAGGATGTATAGGATTCATATTGAATCTGCAAATCAACATTATCTAGAACAAGAAGCAAATAAACTAGTAAAAAGATTTTTTGGTGACAATTATACAGAAAATCATAAAAACTTTATCAAATTAAAAAGATATTTTGAAAAACTCAAAACTTTTCATGAAATAAGTTCTAATTTGTGGAAAGATGTAATAAAATTGTTAGAGACTTTTCTTTATATTCGAGAAACAAAAACTTATATAGAATCGATTTTAGAGAAATTTATACCTAGTTTAATGACTTTAATTCGTCAAACTGATACTTTCTTACAATTATTGCAAAAATATATGAAAGTTCATCAGATTCATTTTGAACCTTCTACAAAAAGTTATACAATACACTTAACTTATGAAGAATCAATTCAATATACACTGGTTGATTTTTATGAATCTTATTTGCAACCATTAAGAACGAATCTATTTTTAGAAGATCAAATAAAAAAAAAACCAGATTTTTTTATTAGTGAAACTCAAACAAAAGATACAAGAAGCCTACAATTAAACTTCCGAAGATCAGATAAAAAAATTTCAGTTTATGAAATGGGAAGTAAAGATTGGAATCATTCAAAAGATTATTTTTTAGAATTAGATTGGGAAGATTATCAAAAAGATCTAGAAAAATTTTATCAATCTTTTTTAGTAGTTATTTCAAAAGAAGACTTTCAAGCATCTTTACAAGCTCATTCTTTAAAAAATGGAACATTATCAAATAAAGAGATCGAAAATTTGCTTCATCACTATACTTCTTTTTTACAAGAAATTTGTTTAGAAATCTATAATCAAATTATTTATGAAGATTTTAAAGGTATACTTAAACCACCAATTTTTTTTTATAATCTTGGGGCTAAAACAATTTATTCAATTCTTATAGAAGAATTAAGAGATAGAAACCTTGGAGAGATTCTTTATACAAATAATGATTTAATCTTTCGTGAATATCCTTTTAGTATTATAAAAAAAATTTTTATTGATTGGTTTAACGATCTAATCATCGTACTAGATAAAGAAGAAATAGATTCTTATATTATCTATTCTCAGCAGTTAGAGTTTGTTCTAAATGAATACCTTGAAGATTATAAAAAAATTCTTGAATATCATGCTCAATACTTATCAAATTTAAACTATATTCAATTAAATCAGTGGTTTTTAAAAAACTATAAAAATATTATCTCTATACGGAAATTTTATATTTATAAAAGATTTTTTCCTGAATTACTTTTACAGTTAAACCCTAGATAGTATATGTTTGCTTAATTTATCAAGGAAGATTTCAACTTATTGACATTTTTATCAATAATAATTTTTTTGATTTTATGAAAGAAATCGAACGATTAAAAAGAATTTTACCTTTTACAAATGAGCACAATGAATTTAGAGAATTAGTTCGAGATTTTATTCAAAAAGAAATTGTACCTTTTCATGAAAAATGGGAAAACGAAGGAATTGTTTCAAGAGAATTGTGGGAAAAAGCCGGAAAAATAGGAATTTTATGTCCCAATTTTCCAATAGAGTATGGTGGTTCGGGAACAGATTTTTTATATAATATAATTGTAATCGAAGAGCTAGCAAGAGTGGGGGCATCTGGTCCTTTTTTTAGTCTTCATGGAGATGTGATTGCACCCTATATACTCCACTATGGTACAGATGAGCAAAAAAAACGATGGTTGCCAGATATTATAGCAGGTAGAAAAATTTTAGCAATAGCAATGACAGAACCAGATGCAGGTTCAGATTTAGCAAGTATTAAAACTACAGCAGTGGATAAAGGTGAATATTATCTTGTAAATGGTTCAAAAACTTTTATTTCGAATGGATTTTTAGCAGATTTAGTAGTTAGTGTGGTTAAAACAAATCCTTCAAAAGGTATAAATGGAATTTCACTACTAGTAATCGAAAGAGGTATGGAAGGGTTTGAAAGAGGCAAGAAATTAAATAAAATTGGGTTACGTGCTCAAGATACTGCAGAGTTGTTTTTTAATGATGTAAAAGTACCAAAAACAAATTTACTAGGAAAAGAAGGTTATGGTTTTCGATATTTGATGAGCGAGTTAGCCACAGAAAGACTAGTACTTGCTGTATCGAATATGAGGAGTGCGGAAGCAATTTTAGATTTAACAATTGAATACGTAAAAACTAGAAAAGCTTTTGGAAAAGCTATTGGAAAATTTCAGAATACTCAATTTAAATTAGCAGAAATGTATACTGAGCAATGTGCAGCGAGAGCTTTTTTAGATCAAGTGATTTTAGAATACATGAATGGTAAAAAAGTAATTGTAGAAGCATCTCAATGTAAACTATTATGTTCTGAACTTTTGAAAAGGCATGTGGATGAATGTTTGCAATTTTTTGGTGGTTATGGTTATATGTTAGAATATCCGATCGCAAAAGCTTTTTTAGATGCACGTGTACAAACTATTTATGCTGGTACTTCTGAAATTATGAAAGAGATTATTGCAAGCAAGGGGTTAGGTCTTTGAAGCCAGAATTTTTGGAAGATCTGCCACCAAAAAAACTTTGTAAGTTTATACTTAAGCTTTCTTATAACATTGCACAAAAAACAAAAGAAATCCCAGTAGTTGCTGTGGTTTGCTCCTTGAGTTATAATAAACCAAATGGTTTATTTTTTAAAAATCAACATTATTGGAAGGTAGAGTCTATTTCTACGAATTTAGTAAAAAAATATAACAATCCTATTTATCATGCTGAATTTTTAGCTTTCCAAAAGCTAAAAAGAAAATCAAAAGAATTGTATCTTTCTGATAAAATCCTTATTACTAATTTAGAACCGTGTCTTCTTTGTACTTCTTTAAGTATATCATATAGAGTAGAAAAAATTTTTTATTTTTTAAAAAGAAATAAAGGATTTTCAGCAAGAGATATCGTGAATCTTTCTCATAAAAGAAAACAAAGTTCTAAAAAAAAGATTTTAAATCATCATCCCAAAATTGTTTATTTAAAAGAATATTCAAAAATCCAAAGAAGTATTATTAAAAATTTTTTTAGAAAATTAAGAAATTTTTCTAAATCTGATTAAGTTTTTTTTCTGCAGCGATTACGGTATGAGATAACAACATTGCAATGGTCATAGGTCCTACACCTCCGGGAACAGGTGTAATGTAAGAACAAACCTCTTTACAGCTTTCAAAATCTGCATCACCTATATTTCCAGGATTATATCCCGCATCTATCAAAACGCAACCTTTTTTTAACCAATCACCTTTAACAAATTTTGGTATCCCGCAACATGCAAATACAAAATCAGCTTGTTTTACAATTTCTGGTAAGTTTTGAGTTTTTGAATGGCAAATCGTAACAGTAGAATTTTTTTGTAATAAGAGCATAGAAAGAGGTTTTCCTAAAATAGGAGATCTCCCGATTACAACAGAATGTTTACCGCTTACATCTAGGGAATATTCTTCTAAAAGTTTCATAATACCAGCTGGTGTACAAGAGGGGTAAGCTTCTAAACCAAAACTAATTTTTCCAAATCCCAAAGTAGTTACACCATCCACATCTTTTTCAATCTGTATAGCATCAAAGCATTCTCTTTCATTTATATGCTTTGGAACAGGATGTTGTAATAAAATTCCATCTATGTTTTGGTCTAGATTTAAATTTTGAATTTCTTTTAATAATTCTTTTGTTGTTGTTGTTTCGGGAAGATGTATTTTTATAGAACCTAATCCAATTTCCTGGCATGATTTAACTTTCATATTTACATATGTTTCTGATGCTGGATTGTTTCCAACTAATATTGTTGCTAAAGTAGGTTTTTTATTATATTTTGATTGTAAGTATTGTACTCTTTGCTTTAATTCTTGTTTAATTTTTATAGAAAGTTTTTTTCCATCTAACAACACTGATTGCATACATAGATACTTTTTTTTTGAATTTTGATGATGCAAATCTATTCTTATGTTATTAAAATTTTTTGACATAACTTTTTTAAAAAAAAACTTGTCTTAACTTTAAACTGGAACAGGAGATCATTGTGAAAGAAATTAAAACAGCAACAGTGTTAGGTGCCAATGGTACAATGGGAGCGGGAAGTGCTGCTATACTAGCTGCGTTTGGTAGACTTAAAGTTTATATGATAGCTCGAACTATTGAAAAAGCAGAAGAAGGGATTAAAAAAGCAGTAGATTCAGTTCGTTCAGATGTTATAAAAAAAAATATGATTCCAAAAACTTATGATGATCTTGAAAATTGTGTATCAGAAAGTGATTGGGTATTCGAAGCAGTAGCAGAAGATTATGAATCTAAATTTCAAGTGAATCAAAGAATAGCGAAATCTCGTCGAACCGGTACAATCGTTTCTACAGTAAGCTCTGGATTATCTATAGAAAAATTAGCCTCTATATTCGATGAAGATGGCCAGAAATATTATTACGGAACTCATTTTTTTAATCCTCCTTATAAAATGGTTTTGTGCGAGTTAATAACTCATCCTAAAAATAATCAAGAATTTACTAATGAGTTCATACAATATTTAGAAAAAGTTTTAATACGTCACGTTGTAGTTTGTAATGATAAACCAGGTTTTGCAGGAAATAGAATTGGATTTCAATTTATGAATGAAGTAGCTCAATATGCAGAGAAAATAAAAGATAAAAATGGAATTTATTTTATGGATCAAATTTTATCAGAATATACTGGCAGAGCTATGAGTCCTTTAGCTACGATAGATTTAGTTGGTTTGGATGTACATAAAGCTATTGTGGATAATATATATCAAAATACAAAAGATGAAGCGCATCATACATTTCTAGTAGCTAATTTTATAAAAGAACTTATTGAAAAAAATGCTTTAGGAAATAAAACTGGCAAAGGAATCTACAAAAAAGAAAAAAACGAAGAGGGGAAAATTATTCAAAAAGTATATGATATCGAAAAAAAAGATTATATAGATCTACCAAAATTCGATTTAAGTTTTAAAAAGAAAGCGATAGAACTAATACGCGAGTCTGATTATCATAATTTTAGTAAACATATAAAATTTTCTACAGGAGAAGAGGCGGAGTTAGTGCAATATTTTATTGCTCGTTATATTTCTTATTCTTTATCCTTAGTGCCCGAAGTAACAGATATAAAAGGAGTTGATGGTGCTATGGGTTTTGGTTTTAATTGGGTTCCTCCTACTGCTTGGATTGATTTACTCGGGGGTGTAGAAGAAACTAAAAAATTTATTGAAAAAAAAGGATTGACTATTCCTCCGTCTTTTAAAAATTTACATACACCTTCATATACCTTATCAAAAAAATTAGATTATAGACAATTCTTTAGAGCTATATAGTCTGGTTAAAAGCCAGGCTATGCTTCCTGTTAGTACGATTATCATTGATCATACCCTAAGTCGTATTGTTCTTTTAAAAGAAGCGGTTGAAAGCGTATTAAATTCTACGCAGTTGCCGGAAGAAATCATCATTGTTTTAGACCTAAACAAACAAGATTTTGAAGTTTATAAAAATGAATTAAATGATTTACTTAGTTCTTATAGAGCAAATATAAAAATTTTTCAAAATCAACATCAATCCGGGCCTGCAGGAGCAAGAAATTATGGCATTTCTCTAGCAAAAAATGATTGGATTGCATTTTTAGATTCTGATGATCTTTGGCATCCTAAAAAGTTAGAATTTCAATGGAAATTCTTGCAAAAAAGACCATTCTTGGTTGCTACACATACAAAAGAATTATGGTTAAAAAATAACAAAATTGTACCCACGCCTAAAAAATTAGAATCAGGAACAGGTAAATTTTTTGTCGAAGCAATCCGAAGATGTTTGATTTCTATGAGCTCTGTTATTATCAAAAAATCTATAATCCTAACGTTGCAGGGTTTTGATGAAAAGCTCAAAGCAGCAGAAGATTATGATTTTTGGATCCGATTTTTAATTCATTATCCTATTGCTCTTACTCCCAATATTGACAATCAAATACCAACAATTAAACGTTCAGGAGGATGGAAACAAACCAGTCAAACTCGAAATCTTGATGTTTATCGGTTATATTCACTCTTAAAGATTTATCATAAATTTTATGATTTGCTATCCGACTTCGAAAGATATCATTTAATTCATCAAATCCGATTAAAAAAACAAATTGTATTGGAACAAAGAAAAAAATATCAATTTTCCAAAGAAATAGAAGAAATTTTTAAAGAGATTGAATCTGATTTAAATCATTTTGGATAACTATCATTTTTTTGTTTTAAAATTTTTATTTATCTCTTATTATTTAAGTACTAAACAAATTTGTATTAATATTTTATTGATTTAAACATTATGTAAAAAAAATTGTCTATATTTAAAAAAATATGGTAAAAGTTTTGGACATTAGAAATATTGTTATCATAGCTCATGTTGATCATGGTAAAACCACATTGGTAGATGGATTGCTAAAAGCTTCAGGTCAATTATTAAAAACAGAAGAAGAAAGAGTTCTTGATCATTTAGAATTGGAAAGGGAAAAAGGAATTACTATCAAAGCAAAAAACGCATCGATTATATACAAAGGTCATAAAATCAATATTATTGATACTCCTGGGCATTCTGATTTTAGCGGAGAAGTAGAAAGAGTTTTAGGTATGGCAGATTCAAGTTTACTAATTGTGGATGCAGTAGAAGGTCCAATGCCTCAGACTCGATTTGTTTTGGCTAAAAGTTTAAAAATAGGTCATAGACCAATTGTAGTCATAAATAAAATTGATAGAGAATTTGCTAACCCCGATAAAGTACTTAATGACGTATTTGATTTATTTGACGAATTAGGAGCTACATCCGAACAATTGGATTTTCCAGTAATTTATGCCTCTGCTAAATTTTGTTATGCAACGAAAGAAATAACCAATATTGGATTAGAATTACAAAAAGAAATAGCTGCAAACAAAATACAATGTTCTTTAGCTCCTATTCTAGATTTGATCATAGAAAAAATACCACCTGCATCGACTCCTGAAAAAGAAAATCAATCATTTCAACTACAAATTATGAATTTAGAATACGATGATTATATCGGTAGAATCGGAATAGGAAGGATTTTTCAAGGTAAAATTAAAAAAAATGATGTTGTGGAGGTTTTTAAAAACCAAACTCAAACTACAGAAAGAAAAAGAATATCAAAAATTATAGGTTTTGATGGTTTAAAAAGAGTGGAATTATCAGAAGCAATATCAGGAGATGTGGTAGGTATTGCAGGAATTGAAGACATACAAATTGGTGATATTATTTGCGAAGTAAATCAAATTATTTTTGGTCCTAGAATAGAAATCGAGGAACCAACAATTTCTATGTTTTTTATGATAAATGATTCGCCTCTTTCTGGAAAAGATGGTAAATTTTTAACAACAAGGCATTTAAGAGAAAGACTTTTAAAAGAAACTTTAACAAATATTTCCATTCGTGTGATCGAAAACCAAGAAAAAAAAGATCGCTTTGAAGTGCAAGGAAGAGGAGATTTACAATTGGCTATTTTGGCTGAAACTCTAAGAAGAGAAGGTTATGAATTACAACTTTCTCGCCCGGAAGTAATTCTAAAACAAGACGAAAATAAAAAAATTTTAGAACCTTATGAAATTCTTGTTATAGACCTTCCTGAAGCTTTTTCAGGAACTGTAATTTCAGAATTAAATCGTAGAAAAGGTATGTTGCAGAAGTTAGACACATTGAATGCGAGTACTGTAAGATTAGAATATATCATTCCAACAAGAAGTTTGATTGGTTTTCGGAATTTTTTGATTACAGAGACTAAAGGAATGGCATCTTTCTTTTCTCGATTTTCCCATTATGGTAATTATTTAGGTCCTATTTCAAATCGCATTAATGGAGTTTTAGTATCTATGACAGATGGTGTTGCTGTAAGTTATGCTTTGTGGCAATTAGAAGAAAGGGGAAAATTGTTCATTGGACCAGGTACTCAAGTTTACAAAGGAATGATTATTGGAGAACATTCAAGAGAAGGGGATTTAGAAGTAAATCCTTGTAAAGAAAAAAAATTGACAAACATTAGGGCAAGTGGTTCGGATGAAGCAATACGACTTACACCACATATTCAAATTACATTAGAGCAAGCAATTGAATATATCGAAGATGATGAATATGTAGAAATTACTCCAAAGCATATACGTCTAAGAAAAAAGTATCTTGATCCTAATGAAAGAAAAAAAATGTCTCGAATGGTTTTAAGATGAATTCAATGGAAATCCAAAATCAAAATGAACACTCGAGCAATCATGTTTTAATCCAAGGCTTTGATTATACTACAAATAAAAATACAGATCAAAAAATAAGAATCCAAATTACATCTGATCCTAAATTTTTAAAAGCTTTTAGAAATTTTATTTACGAAATTTCTATAGCATATGGAATTAAACCTAATCTTTCTTTTGATTTAAAATTACTATGTACAGAAGTCGTTAATAATATCATCAAGCATTCTTATAAGAATTCTCCTAAAGGTTGGATTTTTATTGAATATCTATTTTATACCACGTATGTAGAAATACGGTTTCGTGATTATTCTAGGTTTAGTATTAAAAAAAAAGATTTTATTGCTAAAGATCTTACTGAATTTCGAGAATCAGGTCTTGGGCTTTATTTAATTTCAAAATTAAGTGATTATTACTATTTTGATTCTAATGAAGATTTAGGAAATTTATTTGTTATAAAAAAGAGAATATGATTATTGAAATACCAGATTTAAAGTTAAGAAATCCTTATATTTCTATTGCTATAGAAGAAGTCCTTGCAGAATTTTATAGTCAGTTTGAGGATTTTACTTGTTTACTAAGATTTTGGATTAATCCTCCCACAATTGTTTTAGGTAGAACGTGTAAAATATACGAAAATATTCCTGTGGAATCTTTTGTTCGAATAGCAGAAAAGAATATAAAAATTGTTAGAAGATTATCTGGAGGAGGAACAGTTTACCATTCTTATCAAAATCTTAATTATACGATTATCATATCTTTAAATAAATATAAGAAGTTTACGTCAATTCCTGATTCGTATCAAATTTTATTGGGTATGGTGCAAAGATCTTTAATGAAGCAAGATATCGAAACAAATATTGTAGGTTTGTCAGATTTAGCAATAATGCAAAATTCACAATTAAAAAAAATTTCTGGCAACTCCCAATTTAGAAAATATGGAATGTTAGTACATCATGGAACCTTATTATTACATAACTCAATTTTAAACGAAATACAACAATTTTTAAAACATCCCCCTAAAGAACCAGACTATCGATCGAAAAGAAATCATATGGAATTTTTGGCAAGTGTTCCAGAAAATTTCGATATATCGTTATTTTACGATTGTCTTTTAAATGAACTTAAAAATTATTTTCAAGATTACAATAGCAGGTTTATATATAAAAATGAATTTATACAGATGAGTAGAATACTAAAAGAAAAAGTAAAGAAAATTTATAAAACTTCTGAATGGATTTATAGTGGAAATTATCAAAATCAATCAAAAATCGCGTACTCAAAACAAATTTAATGTGGAGAATATCGAATGATTAGACAATACTTAGAGAATCAAGATCCAGAAATTTATAAAATTTTAAAATTAGAAAATGAACGACAGGAAAATAGCTTAGAAATGATTGCATCAGAAAATTTTGTTAGTCAGGCTGTTCTTGCTACATATTCTTCTACTTTAACGAATAAGTATGCGGAAGGTTATCCAAAAAAACGATATTACAATGGGTGCGAAAATGCAGATTTAATCGAAGAACTTGCAATAGAAAGAGCTAAAAAACTTTTTAATGTTAATTTTGTAAATGTACAACCTCATTCAGGTGCTCAAGCAAATGCAGCAGTTTTTTTAGCTTTTATGAATGCTAATGATAAATTTTTGGGAATGGATTTGTCTCATGGTGGGCATTTGACTCACGGTTCAAAAGTGAATTTTTCTGGAAAGTTATATCAACCTATCTTTTATGGTGTTGATCCAAAAACTGAACGAATTGATTTTGATACATTATATAAACTTGCCAGAGAATATAAACCTAAGATGATCATAGCTGGATTTTCTGCTTATCCAAGAATCTTAGATTTTGCAAAATTTAAAGAGATTGCAGAAGAAGTAGGAGCCATTTTAATGGCAGATATAGCACATATTGCTGGTTTAATTGCTGCTACGTATCATCCTTCTCCTGTTGGTATTGCGGATGTGATCACAACAACAACTCATAAAACTTTAAGAGGTCCGCGTGGTGGAATGATTATGACAAATAACGAAGAAATAGCAAAAAAAATTAATTCTGCAGTATTTCCCGGTACTCAAGGTGGACCATTGATGCATGTGATTGCAGCAAAAGCAGTCTCTTTTGGAGAAGCTTTACAGCCTTCATATAAAGATTATATAAAAAGCGTAATAGAAAATGCAAAAGTATTGGCAGAAACATTTTTAGAAAGAGGCATAAGAGTTGTGAGTGGGGGAACAGATAATCATATTGTACTGATTGATGTAGGATCTAGAAAATTGACAGGAGCTTTAGTAGCAGATGAATTACACAAAATAGGAATTACAGCAAACAAAAACACGATTCCTTTTGATCCAAATCCCCCAACTATTGGAAGTGGCGTTCGCCTAGGTAGTCCAGCGCTTACAACAAGAGGATTAGGAATAACTGAATTTAAAAAAATTGCTAATATTATTTCCGATTTGATAGAAAATATTTATGACGACAAGAAAAAAGAAAAATTAAAGCAAGAAGTTCAAGAAATTTGTCGAAGTTTTCCAATGGATAGATTTAGACTAACATAAAATGCTTGCCAAATCAACTAAGAACAATTATAAAATATTAAAAATTCATATTATAAAAAAAGGAGTATAAAAACTATGAGAGGAGTACAATGCTAAAAAAAGATAAAAATATAAAAAAAGAGGATGTAAACTTACCAAAAATCAATAAACAAATTAAATCTAATCAAATACGGTTAGTGATAGAAGGTCAGGGGACACGTATCGTCTCTTTGTTAGAAGCTTTGCAAATAGCCGAAGAAATGGGATTAGACCTTGTAGAAGTTTCTCCAAATCAAGA
Source organism: uncultured bacterium (assembly GCA_937928085.1). Taxonomy (GTDB): domain Bacteria; phylum Spirochaetota; class Leptospiria; order Leptospirales; family Leptonemataceae; genus SKYB61. The sequence continues at coordinate 452,986 of CALFVU010000008.1, forward strand.
TCCTCCCGTTTGCAAAATTATGGATTTCGGCAAATGGAAATTCGAACAACAAAAAAAGAAAAAATTACAACAAAAAAATCAACATATCATAGAAATTAAAGAATTAAAATTTACACCACAAATTGGAGAACATGATTATCAAATCAAATTAAAGAAAGCATTAGAATTCTTAAGTGAAGGAAATAAAGTACGTATTACATTAAAATTTAAAGGAAGGCAATTATCTCATCCCGAATTAGGTATGGATATAGTAAATCGTTTTATTAATGATACACAAGAAAAAAGTAATGTCGAAGTAGAACCAAAATTAGAAGGCAAACAAATTGTTGCAATTTTAACGCCAAAATCAAAAAAATAAATTGCTTATTTGATTTCTTAAAAAATATTGTCCAAAAACCTATTAGAGATTTTTTATGAAGAAACTAAAAACAAAAAGCTCAGCAAAAAAAAGATTTAAATTTACATCTACTGGAAAGATCAAAAGGACTAAAGCATTTAAAAATCATAATCTGACACATAAAAGTTCAAAAAGAAGAAGAAGATTAGTAAAAGGAGGATTTGTACACAAAACAAATCAAAAAATGATTGAAGCAATGTTTCACTAAGAAGGATTAATGTATGAGAGTAAAAACAACCAAAATTCATCATAAAAAAAGAAAAAAAATTCTTAAATTAGCAAAAGGTTTTAGAGGTGGAAGAAAGCTGTTATATAGAGTTGCAAAAAGCACAGTAATGCATGCGTTGCAACATTCGTATAATTCAAGAAAACAAAAAAAAAGAGATTATAGATCATTATGGATTGTTAGAATTAATGCCGCTGTAAGAGAACATGGTTTAAGCTATTCTGAATTTATACATTTACTTAAAAAAGCAGATATCCGCTTAAATAGAAAAAGCTTAGCAGATTTAGCTTTTTCAAACCCAAAGGAGTTTGATCAATTAGTAACGGAAATAAAAGCAAAAGCAATCTAATATTTTTTATATATAGATCCTTTCATATATATTTAAAACACTACGTTCAATTGTAAATTCTCTTAAGATTTTTTCTTCAGCCATCCTTCCTATTTTTTTTCCTAACTCCGTATTTTCTGCTACCTCCAGTATTTTATTTGATAACTCTTCATAGTTTTCGTTTTGTACAATAAAACCGTTTATATTGTTTTGAATAATATCTTCTATAGCAGCACCAGTTCCGGATATAACTGGCAAAGCACAAAAACTAGCTTCTAATAATGTAGTACTAAATCCAGAAAAAATATCATTTTTCCTTCCTCCGGGATGATAGTATATATCTGAATTATAATACATATAACCTACCTCTTTATTGTTAAGAAAACCTGTTAAAGTAACAATCTCGTTGAAATTGTAAACACGTATCATTTCGTGTAAATAATGATATTCGCTACCTGTTCCTACGATATTCCAGTGTATATTTTTAAGATCAATTTTTTTTTGTAGATGTTCCAGAATATAAATAATTCTTTGAATATTTTTATTTTTTGTAAGAGGTCCAATAGTTAAAATATTGATTTTATTTTTATTTTTTTTTACTAATTCTTTAAGACTTTTATCTACTTTTAAATTGTTTTGATTCCATCTTAAAAAAAGTCCAAAGGGGATTTGAACTAAAATTTCTCTTGGAATTCCTTTAATTTGAGCTATTTCATAAAAATAATTCGTATAAATAAAAATCTGTTTAGCTTTTCGTAAATATTTTATTAAGTTTCGTTTATAAAAAGACAATGTTTCTAAATCTACAGGATGAAGTATAATCGAATAAGGAATCCCAGAATCTACAATATAAGGCATCGTTAGCCATGTATACAAAGAAATATTTCCTAAAAGAATATGTTTTATATTATAATTTTTTTTTAGTGTTTCAAATAGCGAAATAAAACTTTTTATATTTTCTCTACTGGAAAAATAATTTTTTTCTTTTATAGGAAATCTATAAAGAATTATATTTTGTAAACTATTATTAAAATTGTTAAGTTCTTCTTCGTTTACATATAATATGCTATCAAAGCAAATTAAAATGAGGTCTTCATCTAACCATTTTTGTACAATACCTGTATGGAAATTTTCGATACCTCCAGGATTTGGACCGAAAAAATCTGTTATAAAGAGAACTTTTTCTTTCATATAGAATTGATTATTGTTTTATATTTATACCTTAAATCAGATTATAATTTTTTTGTAAAGAAAATAAACTTTTTAGGTAAACTAAGCAGAAATTTGTAAAAAAATAAAAAAATTTTTCCAAAACTAATCTAAAAATCATATATATATTGTGTATGATTCAAAAAATACTCTTTTTCTTTTTCATTCTTCTTATTTTTGTATGTAAAAAAAGTGATAAGAATCCAAAATTATTAAATCAAAAAGAAGAAGAAAATATAACTAGCTTTGAAATTCTCTTTCTACAAAAAGATCATGAATTTTGGGATAACATTCCCTTGGAGTTTACATTTTTTCATCTTCAGGAAAGCTATAAAAAAATTGGAATACCAAATTCATCTAATCCAGAATTTTTAGAAGATGGTTGTTTCTATTATCTGGATCCTTTTTATTTTTATAATGAATTTGGCTTATCAGTTCGTTATTGTAATTTAGAAATTTTAAAAAATTATAAATCTTTAAAAAATATTATCAATCATATAAACGAAACAATCTCTTTAGAAAACCTTAATCTGGACACAATAGAAATTAAAAAAGTTAATCATTCATTTTTTAAAAATCAAAAATTCGAAATGATTTATAATACATTTTTAGAGTTCGATTTACAAGAATCAAGTAATATTTATTTATTTAGTAATCGTTCTTTTGAAAAAAAACAAAAAATGTTCTTTATACCTAAAAGATTTTATGAAGTTGAATATGCGGTTTTTTTTAAAGATCATTTTGTCTTTTTTTTATACAAAAAAGATTCGAATTACTTTTATGTTAGAATTAAAGACAAAAAATTTTATGAGTCCTTTTTTAGATTACTTTTTAATCTTAAAGATTTTTTAAATAATTTTCAATTTCAAGAAAAAGAAATTTATATTTCCAAAGTTTTATTTAAAGATAAAATAAACGCTATAAGAATTTCTACAAATCAAGATTATGTATATACTTATCTTCCTACATCCAACAAATATATTTTTATATTCCCTTTTAGTCATCTTGTTTTAAATAAAGACGAAATTGAACTTGAATTTCGTAATCCTCTTCTTACTGTGTTTTTCGAGAATCCTTTGAATTTTAATCTTTATTTTAAGAAAGGTATTTTGAGAAATCATTGGATGGTTTGGGATAAAGAACAATTTATACCTTTAGAAATTTGCTTATGGAAAAAACCTTGTTCTATTCGGGATTTAAGCTATAATGATTTTGTTTTAGATATAGAAACTTCTTCTTGTGATTTAGAAAAATTAAAGTTAACAGAGTTAAATCCTTTTGGCATAAGGCTAGAATCTTCAGTTTCTCCTTATGGAAAATTTATCGAAATTCTAAGTTTACAAAATTGTAATAATCAAATCTATTTAAATTTTTCGGATGTTTTATTATCTTTTCCAGAAAGAATACAAGAAGGATACTATATTTTTACAGGTTCTGACTCTTATTATTTAACAGATAAAATTCTTAGTTATGAAGAAATCACTCGCTTAAATACAAAAGACTCTATTTTAGTGGTTCAATTTTTTCCGTATAAAGAAAAAATACTTTTTAAAGGTATTCAAGAAAATTCTGAGATTTTTTTTCTTTATGGTGATAAAAATAATCAAATTTTTTCTCCAGTACATTCTTTTTCTATATTGGATGAAACGAATTGGGAGTTTCATTCTGGTGAGTGTAAAGGTTTAATCAATTGTTATATGGGAATGTCACCGGGTTTTAAAAATCCAATCTCTAATTCCAATAAAATTTGTTTTATTTCAGAAATATTTATTGGAGGTCCAAAGACTTTTGAAGGGAAGAGGATTTCCGAGGATGAATTTATTGAATTTGAATGTATCGAGAGTGTTACGAATCATAAAAATTTTATTGAGATTAAAGAAGAAAATAAAAATTCTAAAAAGTATTATTTTCCTTCTCCTAAACCATCGATTGATAGATTTTTAATATTTCAAAAACAACCAAGATGTATAGTTTCTGAAAATTACATTACCAATTCAAACTTCTTCATCCCTAATAGAAGTTTTTTTTATAAAACCAATACTCAATCTATTTTTATCAGCAATTATGAGCTTTATCAATATGTAAACCATCAAATTCCTAAATCATTAAACTTTATAAAGGATTTTTCTATCGTATTACCAACAAGAAAAAATCAAAATCTAAATGACTGCATTGGAAATGCAACACCTAACCGGAATAATATTCATAATCCTTTTTTCTTTTCTCTTGAATATGATGATAAAAATTTTACACTTGTTTCCTCTACAGGTGAATTTGTAAAAATTTATAATTCTCAAAACCAAATACTTTTCGACGACTTTGTAGAAAAAAATCAAATCGTACCATTCAATTCTACAAATTTGGGATTTAAATTTCCATACCAAAAGGATGTGATTAAAATAGTCTTTGATAACGAAGAAGAACAATACGTAGAAGTTTTTTCGGTGGAACCTTTGTGTTTTATTGAATCTTTGCAACCAAATCAGATAGAATGGTTACGAGTATGTTTTTTAAAAGAACATAATCTTAATTTATATTTAGAAGATTTTCAAAAACAAAGCATTTTAATCCCTTATGGAAGAAAATTTAGTTATGCTAATCTACCAGAAAACTTACAAGATTTAGAAAAACATTTTTATCGAATTGAACCGCAAACTTGCTTCTTGATCGTAGAACCCAAAGCTAATTTATTAGACATTACTTTCAATCAACCCAAATTTCCCTTTATTGATAAGTATTTATTAACTTCTCAAAGTAATTCTTTAGGTAATGGTATAACAGATCAAGAAGCAGTACAGATCTTTAGCTATATAAATAATCAAAAAATAAAACTCTGTAGTTATGGGAATGTGGAATTTCGTAAAGTACCTTTTCGAATAACAAACAATAAAATAGCTAGAAATCAGTACGAGATTTCTAACAAATTTTTCGGAAATTTTAATTTTAATTTAGAAAATATAAGATAATATATGAAGATATTTTATAAAATTATTATATTATTTATTATTTTATCTTTGCCTTGTGAAATCCAAACACAAAAACATTTAACTATCAACAATTTTGAGTATTCAATTTATCAGAGTATATTTCAAACCAATTTTCAGGAAGGTCAAGTAAAAGAAAAAAACATACAAAATGCTATGTTTGCAGGTTTTGAGTACTTTTATAAAAATTCTTATGATCAAGAAAATTACTTCTTGGTACAATTACATCAATTAATTTTATATAATTTTCAATTTTTAGAGGATAAAGAAATCCTTAGAATTCATAAACAAGAGTCCCACAAAATTTATTTATATCATCTTAATTCTTCTTTTATTAGTGTTTATTACAAAAACATTTTTTTATTGCTTGGATACATAAATCCATACAGATCGATTATACAAAATCATTCCGAAGAACGTTTAATTTTTAAAAAAATATCGGTGTATCCTTCTCTAGATTTACGATTGGAATTAGAAAATCATATTTTTACTTTTTCTCCTTTATTTCTTTATAATAAAGAACAAAAATTTGTTTTTTACAATGAAGAAAAAGATCTAGCGCTAATTCATTATTTTAAAAAAGAAAATTTTTCTTTAGAAATCAATCAACATAATTTAAACCATAAAATTCATTACACTTTTATCAGTCGCTGGTTTGATATGTATTTAAATTATTATTATGTTTTTCAGGAGAATCTTTACTTAAATCAAAAAAATTTCTTAGATCTTAATTTTTATGATTACCATCTGGTATATAAAATAAACCCTTTGATCATTCGATTTCAAATCAGTCAAAGTTTGGGAACTTTTTCTAAAGACAAATATTTTTATAAAATTAAAGGAAATCGATTTTACGTTTATATAGATTTTTTGTATAAATATTTTCAGTTTAATGTGGAAGTAGGAAAATCAGATCCATCGAAATGGAATAAGCTCTTAAAAAAATGGGAATTTTATGGTTTTACTTCTATCCATAGTGATTATATATCAACTCTTCAGATGAGTGGAACTTATAAAATAAGTCCAAATTATGAAATATGCTATAACGTAAAAAATCATTGCGAAGCAATTGAATATTTGATTAGTGATTTTCACTTTATACATCCTGCCAATTTCGGTTACATAGGACTTAAGTTTTTTTATGATGTTTTTCAGTTTTTAGTTTCAGCTGGTTATTATCAAAATACTTTTTTGGAACAAAAAGATCCAATAAAAAAATATGAATCGTTTCAGAATTTATCTTATTATTTAATCGAGAAAAAAAAAGATTTGAAACTTGAAATCATAGAACCAAATCTTTCAATAATGATCAATTCAAATAAAATAAAAGCAAATTTTACTTATTCGAGATTATTCAAAAATGATTATGAATCAAAAAAATTTCGTTTTGTAAGTCATAGTATTCTTTTGTCTTTTTTATATCATTTTTAAATATTTGGGAGGTGATATGCATCGAATAAGTTTTTTATTTTTGCTCCTTACTTTTTGTAAACCTGCTATAGATAAAAAACTCTTATTATTACAATCGATTTTAGAAGAGAAACAAATCAAATATATGTTTACGGATCCTTATGACTACGAAAATAATGTAAAAATACAAAATCAAATTGTAGAAATCATTCAAAATTCAAAAAAAGAAATTTATATATTTTGTTATGGATTAGACGATGAAAAAATCATAAATGCAATTTTAAATGCCTATAATAGAGGCATTCAAATTAAGATTATTGGTTCACCAGATCAAAATTATGAGCAATTGATTCATTTAGGAATTCCATATGAAATCAGGCAACAATCAAATCTACAACATATTAAGATGATATTATCAGATAGAACTCATCTACTTTCTGGAACTGGTAATTTTACAAAAAGTGATATTTTTTATAGTTCTAATTTGTTTTTTCAACTTCAGATTCCAGAGAATATTGGTAATTTAATCATAAAAAAATTTTATGAACTAAATTATGATCATCCTATCATAATTCATAATGAATTTTATAAGATCAAGATTCTTCAGTCTCCAAAAAATGGAGTCTCAATTCAATCTATCTTAACGAATGCAATTTTGAATGCAAAAGAATCAGTACATTTTTTTATTTATCATTTTTACGATCCAGTTCTTATGAATTCTCTTAATTATAAATCTAATCAAATTCTCATCACAGGAATCGTAGACTCAATTAATTTGAAAAAAGATAATGATTTTCTAAATAAGCTTTTACAAACTGATTCAAATTTGTGGATTTATCAAGAAAATTACCAAACGACTTATTTAGATCAAAACTTTAATTCACGAGGTGGAAAATTACATCATAAAACTCTTATCATAGATGATAAACTTTACACTGGATCATTTAATTTTAGCTTAAATGCAAGAGATTCAAATTCAGAAATTTTTTTTGAAATATATGATCCTTATCAAATCCATAATCTAAAAAAACAATACCAAAAGATTTTTAATCATTCTTCTTTGATCATAAAAAATAAAAATATTCCTATACCTAATGATACATATATTGCTAATTTAAATTTTTGTATGCAGACACAAGGAGATGGTTTTTATTTTTCGAATAAAAATGCATTTTTTTTTATGGAATATATCAACAATTCTGATTGTCCAACTCTTAGAAATGCCTATTCAACTGGAATTGTATCTAACCCTTCAGATGGATTTTTTTATCATAATGGGATTAGCACAAAGAATTTTATGAACCCAAAAACTTTATTTTTTAATAATTCTATGTTATCTGAATATCTTAATAATTGTACTTCGATTTTTTGTGATTTTTGCGAAAATTTTCATTGTGATTTTTTTAAGATTCTTTTTTTCAATCCTAGTGCTAAAGTATTTGTTTCTACCCTTGATTTTTTATCAGGCGAGTTTTTAATCTGGAACGGTAAACAAATACTTAAAGGAAAAGTAGTTCAAAAAATTTTTAATGAAGATAAATTTTATTATCAGTTTAAAGCTTATACTATAAATGAAGTTTTTTTTAGCGGTTCTTTAGAAGAATTGATCATTTTTTTTAGACAGAATGATTTTTTATATATAGGTTGTGTTCAAAAAAACCAATTAAGAAAAAATTTGTTTACATTTTTGACTTTATATGAATGGTACTCAGAGAAAATTTATGATTGGAAACAAATATGCTATTATATAGAATAATTGCTTTGTTTTTTTTTATTTTTCCTATATTTGCAGATGTAAAGGTCCATCTTTACTATTATCGTCTTCCCTTTTTGACAAATCAGATGATTCATCAACCCATGATTAGAAAAAAATATCGGGATTCTTTTCTTCATTTTTATGAAATTCATAAATTTTATTCTAAGGAAGAAACAGCTTTTTTTTATATTCATTTTCCCACCGAAATTTCGTTTTTACAAAATCAAAATCAACTTAAAGAATATATCGAATTCTATTTATATGTGTTAAAGAATTACCAATTTGATGGAATATCCTTTTTGTCTTTGAATTCCGGATTAATAAATCAGGACATTCTTTCTATAATCGATCAAATCAAACCTTTTAGAGATAAAATTGTTTGCTTTGATTGTTTAGAAAGTTTTAGTTACTTATATAAAAGAAACATATCCCATTACTTTCAAAAGATCAAGATGATGAATATGTTTTTTAAAAATTGTAAAATTTATGATGAATCCCTAAAAAAATTCTTTTATATTGAAGAAGACACAAATCTATGGACTCTTTACATTAATCGAAATTGTTTAAAAGATGAGGTTATTGAACAATTAAAAAGACAAGATAAAAAAACGTTTATTTTATTTTTAGAAGGGAATAATGAGTTCTATAAAATTTTTAAAAATGCCAGTATCTATATCTGTCATACAGATTCTAATTATTTTTGTAAAATATCGATTGTGTTTCGAGAAGGTAATATCATTTCAGTTGAGCAAAATTTTATCAATCTTTTTTAGGAATGAATTTTCAAAATTTTAGTATTTCTATTGGATTAACAGGAACTCTAGGATCAGGAAAATCAACAGTTTCTAAAATTTTAAATCAAAAAAATTGTTTGATTATTGATACGGATAAAATCGCAAAAAACTTATATAGTTTATCGAAAAATAAGAAAAAATTGATTGATCAATTTGGTATTTATTGTTTTGATGAAAAAGGTAGATTAAATTCAAAGTTTTTAGCAGATGTTGTTTTTAAAAATAAAGAAAATTTATTTTGGTTGGAGGCGTTAATACATCCACAAGTAAGAGATCGTATTAAAAAATATAAAGATAGATTTAAAAATAAAAATAAAATTTTAGTTTTTGAAGTGCCGTTACTTTTTGAGGCAAACTTAGATAAGGAAGATCTCTTTCATTTTATTATTGTTGTGGATGCACCTTTATCGATTCGAAAAAAACGAGTTCTAGAAAGTAGACATTGGACAGAAGAGGAGTTTATGGAAAGAGAAAGTAGACAAATGGATCCTCAATTAAAAAAACAAAAAGCTCATTTTGTGATAGAGAACAGAAGCACTATAGAAGAGCTGGAGAGCCAAATCGATACTATGTTAAAACAAATTCATTCGGAGTTGTAATATGAAAAACAGAATTTTTTATGTAATTCATTTAGATACAGAGAGAATCCTAATTTTAATTTTTATATTTTTTTTATTTATTTCCACTAGTTTTTTTATTGGATTAAAAATTGGTAGAATGACTAACATAAATACAGAGATTACTTTGCCATCTCCAGTAATTACAGAATCTAAAGAAAAAGAAATGAAACTAATAGAAGAAAAAAATCTTACTAAAGAAAGGGATCAAATTAATCAACGAACCATACCATTAGATGAATTAAAAAAATCTGAAAATGAAACTTTATTATCTAGTGAGAAAAAATTAGAAGAAACTAAAGCTTTGGAAAACAAAACTGTAAATAAAGAACAAAACTATACCATCCAAATTGGAGCCTATAAGAATAAAGAAGAAGCAAATCTAGTTTTTTCTAAACTAAAAAAAAATGGTATTGAATCTTATTTGCAAAAAAAAAATAAATATTACGTAATTTATGCAAAAGCTAATTCCACACAAGAACTAAACATAACAAAAAAAGAATTACAAAAACTAAACATTAAAGATGTGATTATATATAAAAATAAATAAAATTTTTTTCAATAGTTCTAATTCTTTATAAAAAAACTTGATTTTTTATGAAAGAAAATGAATTTTATTCATTGTGAATGAAACTTTAAAAAAAGCTAAAGAATATGTTGTAAATCAAATTGTCCAAAATCTTGAAAATACTTATCAGGATTATATACAAAATGTTGAAGGTTTTGATAAAATTCCAAACTTCTTTAAAAACTATTTATATGCACCTGCTAATAAAGAAGAAAGGGATAGAGTGTTAAAAGATCTGTATGTAAAGTTAAAAAATTTAGTAGGTGAAGATTTGGTAGAGAATATTCAAAAACTAATCGATTTAATTAAAATTTCTGATGAATTAGACGAAGAAATCGCGCTAGAACTCATAAATAAAAATTATGCCTTCTATGATAATCACATGAATTTTGAAGTTATTGAAAGGATTATTCATGAAAAGAATCAATACCAGAGAAGAAAACTTCAAATTGATTTAATTTGCGAAACCTTATCATTTTTTTTTACATTATCAAAACTACCTATAGTGAAATTAATCATGGCACCGATAAAAATTGCAGCTAATTTAGTTGGGGCAGAAATACTAATTGAAACTATGGAAGAAGGATACCGAATTGCAAAAGAAATTAAAGATATGAAACCATTTTTAACAGATTTTCGAAAAAGAGAATATGAATTTTTAGAAAAAATAAAAATAAAATATAGCAAAAATAATGCTTTTTAGTCATACAATAAATTTTTTTCTGGAAGTATGCTTTCTTTTATAGCTCAAATTTTACTATTTCCGTTGCGATTTTTTTTGTTTTTATATTATAAAATAACTTATTTTTTTACTAAAAAGAAAATACTATTTATTAAGATTCCTAAACGATTTGATTTATTTCACAAAATAGGTTTAATTCGAATTTTTAAAGAGCAAGAAGAAAATTATTTTGATTATCTTAATTTCTTAAAGAAAATCTCAGAAGAACCAAAAATAGAAAAAATAATTCTATTTATTCCATCATTAGAAAATTTAAGTTTGAATCAAATCGAAGATATGATGTTTGTGTTTCAAAATATTAAACAAAATGGGAAAGTAATATTTACGTATGTAGAAGAAGGAGGTATAAAATCTTTATTGTTAGCATCTATTGGTGATTTTCGATATTCCGGAGATTGGTCGCAGTTTGTAGTTTTGCTTCCTTTTTTCGAAGAATTTTATTTAAAAAATTTTTTAAATCAATTGGGTATAAAAATCGATGTATTTACAGCTGGAAAATTTAAAAGTGCCGGAGAAATGTATTCAAGAAATTCGATTTCTAAATATGCCAAGGAAAACTTAAAAGAAATCATAGAAAATAGAAGAAGTCAGATATATGAATTATTTATAAAACAAAAGCATTTATCCGAAACGATGATCCAAAGTTTATGGAAGTTATTTTTAGATCAATCGATAATTTCTTCGAAAGAATTATTCAATATAGGTTTTTTTAATGAATTGGTAGATTTTGTTCAATTAAAAAAATTTGTGATTACTAAAACATCTCCAAAAATTGAAACTTTCATATATCATAAAGTTCAAGGAAAAGCAGATACAATCAGTAATGAAAAACCAAAAGAAGAAGATGGGATTATAGATGCGAATGATTTAATCAAATTAGTAAAAAAAAGAGAATTTATATTGTTTCCGTTTTTTAATAAACCAATTTCTATAGCATTGGTAGTTATGGATGGTATTATCCACGTAGGAGAGGAAAATGATTCTCCAAAATCGGGTAGTATTTCTGCAAAACCTTATAGCAAGATTTTTCAGGAATTGAAAGATTCAAAAGAAAAAGCGGTTTTAATATATCTAAATAGTCCTGGTGGTATGAGTGATGCTAGTGAAATTTTATATCAGGAGATAAGAAAACTTTCGAGAATTAAGCCCGTATATGTTTTTCAAGGTGCTGTTGCTGCATCAGGTGGATATTATATATCTTGTGCAGCTAATAAAATCATAGCAAATTCTTTTACTATTACTGGTTCAATTGGAGTTTTAAGAATCAGACCTAATTTAAAAAAGTTTTATGATAAATACAAAATAAAAAAAGAAATATTGTTTGCAGACAAAACAGTCGATATTTTTTCAGAAGCTTCAAATCTTAACAAAGAATCTCGAAAATTACTTAACAAAACAACAATACAAACTTATCATGTCTTCATTGATAGGGTGTCTAAGGGAAGGGGAATATCTTTTAATGAAGTATTTAAATTTGCAGAAGGAAAAGTCTTTTCTTCGGTTATGTTTCATAAACATCAATTTATTGATCATATAATGACATTTACAGAGATTTTTGATCATATTAAAGAGGATCTTAACATTTCAAAAGAAAAAAAATTAAAAATTGTATATTATCCATTGCTAAAAATAGAACTTCATCACCTATTTAGAATACAAAAACATATGAATCTATTACGGGATTTGAATGTTCATCATATCGCAAATTTTTTTAACAAAAATCTTTTAACATCTATTGAGTCCTTATTATTATATTTTAGACAATACCATATCTAAATATTTATGAGAATCTTAGTTTTATTATTACTTTTTAGTTTTTGTAATCATACCTATTGGGAAGAATATGGTTTTACGATGGGAATGTCGTATTCTATTGTGGTAGAACTTCCGCAAAAAAATATCGATATAAAACTTCTAAAAAAAGAAATCGATTTGATTTTTCATTTTATTGAACAATCATTTTCTTTATATTTAAAACACAGTAATATTCATAAAATTAATCAAAATCAACTAGTTTATCTTTCAGAAAAAGAAGTTTATTTATATCTATTAGCTCAAGAAATTTGCAATAAAACTAATGCTTACTTTTTTCCATTTAAAAAAGAAACTATAGCTTTTGCAAAAGCAAATCAAATTCCGTTAAAAACTTTGTGTAATAGCTTTTCATTTATAAAAAAAGATCATAATTCTTACGAAATGAAAAAAAGATACTTGTGGTTAGAATTTGATTTAAATGGAATAGCAAAAGGATATCTGGTAGATTTAATAAAAGATTTTTTAATATCAAATAATTTACATCGGTACTTAATAGAAGTAGGTGGAGAAATTTGTGTGGGACAACCACCAAGTAATCAAAGTGGTTGGAAAGTAGCTTTTGAGGATCCCTCTACAGATATTTATAAAAAAACAATCAATTCTACACATACTTTAAAAAATATTTGTTTGGCAGCATCAGGAAATTATTTACAAGATCATATTTTTAATCCATATCAATCAAATTTAGAAGAAAAAAATAAAACTGTTATTGTTTTTGGTCCTTCCTGTACAATTGCGGACGCTTATGCTACTTACATTTATGTTCAACCGAATTATGAATTATATTCAAAAGATTATTCTGTTTATATAATTCAATAAAAAGTCAAGTATCTTCCTCAAAAATTTTTAATAACTCTTCTGGTGATTTTGCAATAAAATCAGGAGCTTGCTCTAAACGATTATTATAATATCCCCATTTACACCATATAAATTTTGCATTTAAGTTTTTTGCTAATACTATATCGAATTCAGAATTTCCTGCAAAAAAAAGATTAGAAAATTCTAAATTTAAACTTTTTATTACTTTTATAATTTTTTCTGGATCCGGTTTTTTATTTTCAAAACTTTCGCTTCCCAAAATGGCTGAAAATAAACTGTATACTTGTAATTTTTTGAGTAGTAATTCAATTAATTTTTCGGGTTTATTGGAATACAAAACCATATGATTTTTGATAGAAAGAGTTTCTAAGATTTGTTGAATGTTAGAGTATAATTTTGTATTATCTATTATATGTTCTGCATAATGAATCTGAAATTTTGTTTTTAAGTCTTCGGGGATGGTTTCTTTTATTATTTCTGGAAAACAATTTTTATAGAATGTATTCGTATCTTTATCTACAAAAGATTTTAGAACTTCTATGGGAATTTCAGGGAGTTGATATAATTTTCTAATTCTATTTACAGAAAGTGCCATATCCATTCTACTATCTAGCAAAGTTCCATCTAAATTAAATATAATTAAATTTTTCATTTTATCTATTTAGTAATAATGATTATAAGTTTTAATAAAAAAAATTTTTTGTAAAGTCTATTTTTTAATATCGGATCATTTCGATTAGTTGATCGTTTTTATAAATTTCTTCCCTTATTAGTTTTTTTTTGTAATAAAATTTCCATCGATTTTCTTTTTTGCCTAAATTATAATAGCCGATAAAATTTATACTTCCATCAGAGTAATATCGAATTCTTTTAAGATGAAGTTTTCCAGCAAAATAAAATCCTTCCTCTTCAATTCTTCCATCTGGATAATAACGAATGTATGTTCCCATTTCATTTCCAATAGAAGAGTTTAATGTAAAAAGATTCGAATCTACCATTTGTTGATTATATTCTATTTCTAAATAAAGATTTCCATTAGGAAAATAAAAAAACCATTTCCCAATTCGATAACCTTCTTTATAAATACCTTTTTCTGAAATTACTCCATTTTCAAAAAAGCTTATATACTCTCCTTCATACAAATCATTCTTACGATAAGCTTTATGAATCATTTTTCCCTCTGTATTCCATAAGATTTCTTCGGTTGTGGTTCTATATTCCCAAATTTTTAGTTTTTTATTATAACTAGCTTCTTTGTATACATTTTGTGGTTTTTCGGGGATTTCTAAACGATAGCAATAAAGAAAAAAAAATAGTAAAAATATTTTTTTCATTAAGTTTATTCTGATAAAGTAGAAAGTACTTCTATATCCCTTTCTGTTAAGAGTTTTTTATTTTCATCAAAAACTTTTATTTTATAGTTTCCCTGATCCAAAGGACCAGCAAAATAAATATAATTAGCTGTACTAGGTATTCTTCTTCCTAAAATTGCTTCTTCTACCCAGTTTTGCCCGTTGTTTTTTAAGATTTGTATAGTATAATAATTTGATATTTTTTCTACCCATGTAAATCTTATATGGATCATTTGTTGAGTAGCTAAAGAAAATTGTTTTTGCTCTAAAAAATCTTTATAATTACTTTCGTTAATTTCAGTAGTAGAAATTGATAAATAATATTTGGGAGCAAATAGCCAAGTAGCTAATTTCCATAAACCAGCTAGTAAAAGAATAACCAAAAGTATGATAAGTAAATTTTTTAAAAAAGGACCGTATTCTTTTTTTTGTATATCTTCTGTGTAGTCTTCTAATCGTAAATCTGCAGAAACATTATATATAGAATCTCTTTTTGACATAGTTTCCGTATTTTTATCAATATTTTTATTGTCTTGAATTTTTTTTTGAATTTCTTCTTTTTTTTGTGATTGTTTTTCTTGAATTTCTTCGATTACTTCTTTATAGGTTTCGGGTTGTGTATTCTGTAAATTTTTTTGAATTTCTTCTTTAATCTTTTTTGAAAGTTTATCTTTTTTTGATGGCATCTAGAATTTCCTTTAGCAAATTTTCGTATTGTAGTGCTACTTTTGATTTAGGTGCATATTCCCATATAGGTTGTTTCATTAAATGTGATTCTTCTACAATTATACTTCTGGAGATGTAAGTTTTAAATAATGGAACATAAGAACTCATTTCTTCTGTTATACTTTTTGATAAAGTAGTTCTTTCATCATACATAGTAAGCAAGGAACCTAGGACTTGAATTTTTAAGCGGAATTTTTTGTTTAAGGTTTCGATAGAATCTAGCATAATTTTGATTCCATCCAAAGAAAATTTTGCAGTTTGTAAAGGTATGATTACATATTGGGAACATATTAAAGCATTTAGAGTAAGCATACCTAAATTAGGAGGACAATCAATTAGAATAAAATCATAAGATTGAGAAATGATTTGAAGTGCATCTTGAAGTTTAAAAAAACCCTCTAAATTTCCAGCAAGAAGTAGATCGAGTTCAGAAAGACTTAATATTGACGGAATTATATCTAAAAATTCAAATTTAGTTTTATGCAAAGCAGAAGTAATAGAAAAAGGATTTTTTAGAACTTCATAAATTGAATTTTGTATCCTTATATCTTTTGTCTCTAAAAACACAGAAGATGCATTCATTTGAGGATCTATATCAATTAAAAGAGTTTTATTTTGATTTTTAGCTAATAAACTAGAAATCTGTACAGAAGTTGTAGTTTTTCCTACTCCTCCTTTTTGGTTTGCGAATGAAATTGTAATGGGTTCCATAAATATTCTTGCTTAAAGATTCTTTTAAAAAAAATATACCTATGGATTATGAACCTGTTATTGGTTTAGAGGTACATTGTCAACTCAAAACAAAAACAAAAATTTTTTGTAGTGATCCTTATGAATTTGGTGCACCTGCCAATACTTTAGCTGGACCAGTTACTTTAGGGTTGCCTGGATGTTTGCCTGTTTTAAATGAAAAAGTTTTAGAAATGGCAATTATGGCGGGTCTTGCACTGAATTGTAAGATTGCAAAAATTACTAAATTTGATAGAAAACATTATTTTTATCCGGATCTTCCTAAAGGGTATCAAATTTCTCAATATGATCAACCATATGCAATCGATGGATATATTGAGATAAAAAAATTAAATCAAGAAGCGGTGAAAGTAAGAATCAAAAGGATTCATATGGAAGAGGATGCTGGGAAGCTTTTACATAGTTATCATTCCAACGAGACAGTGTCTTTTGTAGATCTAAATAGAGCAGGAGCACCTTTATTAGAAATTGTTACTGAACCTGATTTAAGAACTAGCGAAGATGCTTGGTTATTTTTACAAACATTAAGAAGTATTATACGATCTTTAGGTATTAGTGATGCAAATATGGAAGAAGGAAGCTTGCGATGTGATGCAAATGTTTCTGTGCATAAACCAAATGAACCCTTAGGAACTCGTGTAGAAATTAAAAATTTGAATTCTTTTAAGGCTGTACGAAATGCTATAGATTACGAGATCGAAAGGCAAATTTCAATTTTAGAATCAGGTGGAAGTGTTATACAATCAACGGTGCTTTGGGATGCTGATAAAAAACAAACTCGATTGATGCGAACAAAAGAAGATGCAGAGGATTATCGATACTTTCCAGATCCCGATCTTCCAGTATTTGAAATTTCTCCAGCTTTCGTAGAATCGATACGAAAAACAATGCCAGAATTACCTAATCAAAAAAGAGAGCGATATATTCGAGATTATAACCTTCCCGAATACGATGCTATTGTCTTAACCAGAGATACCGATATTGCGAATTACTTCGAAGAAGCTATACAATATAGTAATGATCCTAAAAAAACATCTAATTGGGTAAAGGATGAAATTTTAGGTGTTTTAAATAAAAAAGATATTTCTATTAACAATTTTCCGTGTACGCCTAAACGATTAGGTAATTTGATCAAACTCCTAAATCAGGGAAAAATAACACAAAGAATTGCAAAACAAGTTTTTGAACATATATACGAAGAAGATTTGGATCCAGAACAAATTATTGAAAAATATGATTATAAACCTGTAGATTATAATCAGTTAGAAGCGGTAATAGAAAAAGTGTTTCAATCTTTTCCTGAACAAGTTCAACAAATTCTAACAGGAAAAGATAAAGTTAAAGGATTTTTAGTTGGTCAGATTATGAAAGAAACAAGAGGACAAGCTCCTCCTGAAGAAGTACATAACTTAATCGAAAAAAAATTATCTTCTTTAAAAAAAGGTTAACTCAGTGAATTCTTTTATTCTTGGTATTCCGGTGTTTAACGAAGAAAACACATTATATGATTTTTTTAATCAATTATTGTCGAATTTACCTACAATCATACAAAAAGTTATTGTGATTAATGATGGTTCAACAGATTCTTCAAAAGAAATTTTAAACGAAATAGGAAGTCAATATAAGAATGTAAAAATCATACACAGATATCCAAATCAGGGATATGGTGCATCTATGATCTTTTTATTAAACTATGCAAAAAATAACCAATTTTCGTTTTTAATAACAATGGATTGTGACAAACAACATAAAATTGAAGATTTATATAAATTTATTGAATATGATCCTCAAATCGATTTAGTTTCTGGTTCTCGTTATAAAAAAGAATCACCTATTTTTGGAATCGAACCACCGAAAGATCGAGTTTTGATTAATCAAAAAATTACAAAAAAAATTAATCAAAAATATAATTTTCATATTACAGATGCTTTTTGTGGATTTAAACGGTATAAATTAAAAAAAATAAATCCTGATTTACTTTTCGAGAAAGGCTATGGTTTTCCTTTAGAATTTTGGGCATATTGTTTTTATTTTCATCTATCCATTCAAGAGATAGCTGTTGCAAGAGTTTACATCACGGATGATCGTACTTTTGGAGAAAACTTGGATAAATATAAAGTTCGATATTATTATTACTTAAAAGTTTGGAAGCAGGCAGAAAAAAAATTTCAAAATTTCATTTATGAAAAATCCTTTTGACATTAAAAAAAACTATATATATATGAATTATTGTGGTATTTCTCCATTACTTTTTAAAGCTTTTAAAAAAAAGTTTGAATTCGAAAAAAAACTTTCCAAATTAGGAGTTTTAGTCTTTAAGGAATATCCGAATATTCTTAAAGATTTCAAACAAGGTTTCGGAAAATTACTTCGTACTTCTTCTGAAAATATATCTTTTGTGAGAAATACAGCAGAAGGATTGTCTTTAATTGCAAATGGCTATCCTTTTGAACCAAACGACGAAATATTAAGCTATGTAAACGAGTATCCTTCGAATCATTATCCCTGGAAATTGCAAGAATTAAAAAAAAGAGCTAAACTTAAGTTAATTCCAGATAATCGAAACCTCGTTCAAAATTCTAACGAGATACCCAATCGTAATCCTATAGGTTTTACTATAGAAGATATAGAAACATTAACAACGAAAAAAACAAAAATCATAGCAATTAGTAGTGTACAATTTACGTCTGGTTTTGCAGCAGATTTAAGAAAAATTGGTCAATTTTGTAAAGATCATAAAATTGATTTGGTTGTAGATGCTGCACAAAGTTTGGGAGCAATTCCTTTATATCCCGAAGAGTATCATATTTCTGCTATTGCTTCTTCTGGTTGGAAATGGTTGCTCGGTCCTTTAGGTAGTGGTATTTTATATACCTCTCCAGAATTTAGAAATAAAATCGAAATCACAATGGCTGGTGCGGACCTAATGATTCAAGGAAATGATTATTTAAATCATCAATGGCAACCATTTACTGATGGAAGAAAATTTGAATATAGCACTATGCCTTATGGGGATATCCTTGCATTAAATGAATGTGTAACGAACATACTAGAACATCAAGTAGAAAATATTCGTAATAAAATCTTTTTTTTGCATTTGGTTTTTAAAAAAAACATAACAACAAAGAAAATTAAGTTTCTTAATTTTAATCATAATAATGAATCACCCATTCTTTCTATAGTAGTAGAAAATCCAGAAAAAGTTGCATCATATTTAAAAGAAAAAAAAATTATTACCACAGTTAGAGGAAATTATTTACGAATTGCCCCCCATTATATGACAACAGAAGAAGAAATAGTTATCACGGCTGAGGTTTTAAATTCATTATAAATGAATTTTTTTAAAAGAATCTTAAAAATTCTTGCCTATTTTAGAATCATAATTATTTTATAATTATATTAAATTTAAAATAATTCTAAAAGGAGAAAAAATATGCAAGAAAATTGTTTACAAGTTGGACAAAAAGCACCAGATTTTACAGCTGAAGCGGTCGTGGGAAAACAGTTTCAAAAAATTTCTTTATCAGATTATAAGGGCAAGTATGTAGTACTATTTTTCTACCCATTAGATTTTACTTTTGTTTGCCCTACAGAAATTATTGCTTTTGATGAAATGTATTCTGAATTTAAAAAACTGGGGGCTGAAATATTAGGTGTTAGTGTAGACAGTAAATACAGTCATTTAGCTTGGATCAATACCCCTAGAAAAGAAGGTGGATTAGGAAGTCTTCAATTTCCGTTAATTTCTGACATTACTAAAGAGATTTCTCGTAAGTATAATGTTTTAATCGAAGATGCGGGCGTTTCTTTACGAGGTGTATTTATTATTGATCAAAAAGGAATTTTAAAAGTTTCTATTGTAAATAACAATAACATAGGAAGAAATGTGAATGAAATTCTAAGATTAGTAAAAGCTGATAAGTTTGTAGAAGAACATCCTGGAGAGGTATGTCCTGCTAATTGGGATGAAGGAAAAGAAACTATGAAAGCTGATGTAGAAAAATCTAAAGAATACTTTAAAAAATATGCATAAATCATATAGCGGCTTATTTTTATGCCGCTATAAATTTTACATATTATAAATTTTACATATAAAGATAATTTTTTTTTATAATACAAAAAGCTTCGTAAGTTATACAGTCTTTTAATTTAGAATAATCATAACCAATTCGAATTTTTTCTCTAATTTCTTTCGCTTTACATGATTTCGGAGAAAAATCGATTATATAAAAGTTAGCTACAGGATAAATACTTTTTATTTTTTCGATTTTCTTTTCAATATGTTCTTTGGTCATTTGATTTCTTCTAATGATAAAAAAAGGGTAATAAGTAAAAATCCATTCAATTTCTTTCCATAGGTGTAAACTTTCAAGAATATCACTTCCTATTAAAATACCTGTTTTTATTGAATCTTGTATAACTCGTAAAGTTTCTACAGTATATGAAATTTTTTTTTGTTTTAGTTCAATATCAAGAATTTTGATTTTTTTTAAAAGTTCTTTATGAAAATAGGATTGCAAAGAATATTGTATCATTTCTAATCGTATTTCGGCAGGTGCATAGTCTTCTTTTTTTTTAAAAGGAGACTGATAGTTTGGAATGAGGAATATTTCTAAACATATAGAATTTCTTAAAACATATTCAATGGTTTCTAAATGACCTTTATGTATAGGATTAAAAGAACCTCCATAAATCAATCGGGGTATCATGTTCTAATTTGACCATTGCCTCTTAAAACATAAACCGTTGTTGTTAAATCTTTAAGTCCCATAGGACCACGCACATGGAATCTTCCTGTAGAAATTCCGATTTCTGAACCCATGCCCATCTGTCCACCATCATGAAATCGTGTTGAGCAATTAATAAAAATAGCGGCACTGTCTACTTTTTTCTGAAAGGCTTCGATACTGGATTGGTTCTCAGAAACAATTGCTTCTGAATGGGCACTACCGTATTTATGGATAAACTCAATTGCTTCTTCTATATTATCGACAATTTTTACAGATAAACGTTCATCCAGATACTCAGTGGAATATTCTTTATCGGGATCTTCAATTTTTTTTATTTCGGGATCTATTGCTAAAGTTCTTTCGCATCCTAATAAACTGACACCAGCTTTTTTTAGAGCATAAAATAATTCTTTTATATATGGAAAATCTTTATGAATAATTAAATTTTCTATAGCATTACATACAGAAGGTCTTTGTAGTTTTGCATTAATAGCGATTTGAATACTTTTTTCTAAATTAGCATATTGATCAATATATAAATTGCAAACTCCTTTATCATGTTTAACAACAGGAATTTTTGTATTACTTGTAACAAATTGAATTAAAGCTTCACCACCTCTAGGTACGACTAAATCAATCGATTGATCTTCTTGTAAAAAAGCTAACATACAAGCTCTATCGGTTTCTTCTATAAATTTTACACAATTAGGATTTATTTTTTCCATTTCTAATGCTTTTATAAAAAAATGATGTAAGATTAAGTTCGTATTGAGAGCTTCTTTGCCACCTCTTAAGATTACAGAATTTCCACTTTTTACGCATAAAGCACCTACATCGATTGTTACATTTGGACGGGACTCATATACGATGAAGATAGTACCGATGGGAACTCTTTTTTGGATTAGTTCGATTCCGTTAGATAAAGTATACCCTTTCACAATTTCTCCAATAGGATCAGGTAAAGAAATGATATCTTCTATTGTTTGAATCATTTCTTTTGTTCGCTTTTCATTTATGGTAAGCCTCTCGATTAAAGAAGGTGCAAGTTGATTTTTTTTTGCATTTTCTAAATCTACTTGATTTTTTTGTAATAAAATCTTTTGGTTTTCTAAGTCCGATAAAAGTTTGATCAGATTTTTTAAAACTTGATTTCTTTGTTGGATCGTGGTCTGCCTGATTTCATAAAAAGCTTTTTTTGCAGAAATAGAAATTTCTCTAGCATAGTTTTTGTAGTTTTGAGCTTTTTCTAATAATTGTACTTCCACCATAAGAAATTTTTTTTTCTTATACAGAAAAAAGCAAGAATTTATTGATTTAAAGGATTGGGTGGAAGTTGTATTTTATTTTTTTGCTCTTCAAGTAATTTTTGATTTTTTTCGATTTGCAAAATTACATTTTCTAAATTTTGCTTTTTTGTTTTCTCTAATTCTTGAATCATATTAAACTTACTTTTTTCATAAACTCCAAGAATATCTTTTTTTTGTTCCCGAAACGTAACAATGATTTTCTCTCCCGCTTCGATAATTTGTTTTTGGCTTCCGTCTATATTAGAAACTTCTACTCTTCCTTCATTTACGGCAATCAAAGATTCAGAATGATTAGCTTCTATATATAATTCAGTTCCTCTGACAGAAGCAATAGCTGTAGGACTTTGGATATCTAGTTTAATTTTTTTATCTTTTTCTTTATTTACTTTTGATAATATTTCTCCATTTTGTAAACTGATTTTATATTCTTCTTCTTGATTCGTTTTTATGATTTTATTTAATTTTATCTGAGAATTTGCACCAATTTTTACAATTACCCCATTTGATAATTGTAAGTTCAAGTAAGCATCTTTTTCTGTTTTAATAATATCATTTTCGGTAAGAATAGTATTTACTGTAATAGGGATGCTCTTACTTTCTTTTATAATGTAAGAATTTCCTTTTTTAAAAACTACTAAAGCTTTAGAATTACCCAAAACCAAATTTGGGATCAAGGTGCTTATTAAAATAAACAAAAACAATGCAATTTCTTTTTTTTTCATATTTCTCTCCTTGTTATTAGACTATAAAAAAAACAAATTAGTTCTTTATTTTCTAAATTTTTTATACAAATTATGATTTTGTTTTTTTAATTTACACTAATCAATGAATAAATAATTTGCTTTATTAGAGGAAGGTGTGACAATGTCTAACAAGTATGGGGCTATAGAACAAAATCAAATAATAGACAAAGCAAGAAAAAGAAGACTTTTAGTTCAAGTTTTTCTAAAAAACGGAGTCATTTTAAAAGGAAAAATAATACGATTTGATCTTTTTACAATTCTTCTTAAGTCCGAAGAAGAGTTTATCTTAGTTTATAAACATGCTATTTCTACGATTATACCTCTTAAAAAACCAAAAAAAAAAGAGAAAAAGTTAAACGATAAAAGCAATAAATCAAAAAAAACTTATAAAATACAAAAAAAGAAACATGATGTATAAAATTGCTGTAGATGCAAGACCATTAAGCTCTTCAGTTACTGGAATTTCCAGAACTATATCAAAAATCATAGAAAATATAGATTTTCCCTTTGAGTTTTATTTACTTTCCCATCTACCTATACATAAAGACTTTGTTTATTTATTAGAGAAAAAAAATGTACATTGGAAAGTGTTACGAATTACTTTTTTTTCAAAAAAGGGAGGGAGCTGGTTTTTAATAGATTTACCTTATTATTTAAATTATTTTTTAAAACCTGATATATATTGGGGTACACAACAAACTATACCTTATTTCTTAAAGAAAACAATCAAAACTTTGATTACACTACATGATTTTGTAGCTTTTTTTTATCCCGAATCAATGAAAACATTAGCATTATATCAGCAAAAGTTTTTTTTCAAAAATAGTTTAAAAACAGCGAATCAAATCGTTTGCAATTCTAAAAGTACTGCAAAAGATCTAAATAAATTATTTCCGTTTATAAACAATGTTAATGTAATTTATCATGGATTTGATAAACCAAAAATAATTAAAAAAATTGAACATCCTTTATTGAAAAAAAACTTTATATTGGCTGTTTCTACTATAGAACCCCGTAAAAACTATATTACACTTTTAGAAGCTTATTTTAATTATTTTTTATCAGAAAAAAAAGAACCATATTATTTAGTTATTATTGGAAAAAAAGGATGGGAATCTGAATCATTTTATAAAAGATTAGAAGAAATCCAAAATCGAACTAAAACCGTATTTATTTTGGAAAATATTTCGGATCAAGCTTTATATAATTTTTATCAAAATTGTGCATTTTTCTGTCTACCTTCTTTGTACGAAGGATTTGGTATTCCAGTAATTGAGGCATTGTCTTTTTCTAAGCATTTAATTCTTTCTGATATTCCAGTTTTTAGAGAAATTGCTGAAACTTACGCAACGTTTTTACCACCCAATGATATTCAAAATTGGAGTAAAATGATAAAACAATATGTAGAATTACATAGAAAAAAACGTTTAAAACCTATTCAATTCAATCACTCTCAATTTAGTTGGAAAAAATCAGCAAAATATTATAAAGATTGTTTTAATTCGTTAATTTCTTCCTGAGTTAGCATCTCGCAATTTCCATCGAAGATAACACCCTCTGCAATTAAAAGCTTTGCTGTACGAATATTTCCAATGATTTTTCCACTATTTAGCATTTCGATTTTTTGAAAAGCTTCTACATTTCCAATAACTTCTCCCCCTGCAATGAGAGTTCCTACTTTAATATTCGCTTTTACTTTTCCTTTTTCTCCTATAATTAAAGTTCCTTTCGATCGTATTTCTCCTTCGAAATAACCATTAATTTGTAAGGATCGTTCAAATTCTAATAAACCATAAAAGTGGGTTCCATCTTCGAATACAGTACTCTCTTCTTGTTCAGATGCAATTTTTTTAATCATAACATCGAAATTTTTCAAAACGATTTTCTGACAATTTTATTTTGTCTTCATTACAAACACTCCATCCCAATCCTCAGGAGGAGGATTTTTTAGATATTCTTTACATCTTTCTATGTATAATAAACTTGGGCCGTCTTCTGGTTCTATTTCCAAAGCTTTTTGAAATTCTTCTAAAGATTCCTTCCATTTTCTTTGTTTATAGAGCATAAGTGCTTTATTATACTGTTCTAATAATTGAAGTTTTTTTTTATCCATAATTGCAATCTAGAAAATAGAAATCAAGTTATTAGCAACAATTTTTTTTTCTGGAATTTCTATGCTATATATTTTTTGTAGTTGCCTTACATAAAGGACTCGCCTCATTCCAGTTAAAACAGTGTGTATTTTGTCATTAAGTAGTATATAAACAATTTGTAAATTTAAGGGTAGGTTTTTAAGATTTTCATCAAAGGATTGTAATTTGTTTTCGATTTCTTTCATTTTTAGAGAATTTTTATATGATATATATTTTGGTAGAAACGAAAGAGTATAATTAAGTATTTTGATATATTCATAATAAATTTCCATAATTTGTAGTAACTCTTGTTTTTCTTTTAGATCTTCTAAAAGAAATTTAATATAAGACACTGTTTTTTGGAAAGGAATTATTAAATTTTGAATCAATGCATAAGTTGCCTCCACATCGCTTAATAAATTTTTATAATAATTAATAGTTTCATAAGGTGAGGGATATGTTTCATCGAATTGAAAATGTTTTTCGGATAAAATTTTTAAAAAAATATTTTCCAGAACTTTTAATTGATTTTCTAACTGAATCATAACTGATTCTGGATTTTCTTCTCCTTCTTTAAATTCAGAGGGAGGGATACAAAAGCGATATAATTGATTGTTATAAAAAGAATTAAAAGGTCTGTTAGTTATAATCCATAGATGATATTTTCTTGCTATATCAATCAATGATTCGTTATTGTAGTACAACTCTTTATAACCAATTTCTAATAAATTTGCTGGTAATTGAATGACTTTAAATCCAGGTGGTGCTATTTTTAAAATACTTAAGATATCCACATTTTCTTTATGTTGTGGGGGTAAAACAAGTGTATTAGAAGAAATTCCATAATATCGAATTTTTTTCTCTTCTCTTTTTTTTTCTAAAAATAGTAAAGAAGATTCTAATTTTTTTAGATATTCTTTTTTTTCCATAGTTTTTAACAAATGCTCTGGATTTTGTAATAAATAAACATCAATTGTCTCTACTCCTAATCGTTTTTTGGAAATCTTTATTTCTGTATCTAAAAAGTTTGGATGTATAGAATAATACAGATAATTAGAAATTGGTATAACATCTTTTAAAGAATGATGATTATCTAAATGAATCTTTAAATTTTTTCCTTGCAAGTATCCACCTTTTGTAATTAGAATCACCTGACTTCGAGTAATTCTTTTTGCATCTATCAATTCTTTTAAAGTATTACCAATTAAGATTTCAGAAGCTCCATCTCCATAATTCGAAGCTGTATCCACAACATTGATTCCAGATAAAAGAGCTTCCCTCAATGCGTCTTTATGTTCTTTAACTAAAAAGTGGGTTCGATAAGTTCCAAATCCTAAACGAGAAGGTAGAAACTCTAAGTCTTTGATTTCTGAATACAAAGTTTCTTTTTTAATGTTTGGAAAATTTTCTAAAATAGATCGAAAATATTCTTTTGTATCTTTTTTAGTAGCATATCCCGAATACATTTTATTTTTTTTCTAACTGATTAATTCGATTTTGAAAGTATTGAGCTGTCTCGTATCGTTCTTCTAAAATAGCAAAATATTTTTTTACATAAAGATTAGCTAAGTTATAGTCATTTTTTTGTACTGCTTTTTCAAAATTGACAATATCAAATTCTGGATGGTATTTTTTTATAAAAGTTATATATGGGGAAAAATCTTCTAATTTTAGTTTTTTTCTTCTACCTCTTTTCTTGGATTCTTTTAATGTTCTGGAATCTTTTTTTCTTAAATTTTCATCATTATAAGATATCAATAAATCTTCGATTTCTTTTAATGTACTTTTTGCATCTACTTGCTTTTCGATAATTTTTTTTCTTTTTATTTTAGAAGAATTTGATGTGGTTTTCGATACATTCACTTCGCCTATTTCTAATAAGTAATCAAAAATAGCTAAATCTTGTTCATTTATAGTATTGGCATACTTTCTTTGATAATGATCCACGTAGTCTTGTATGATTTCATTTAGCATCTTCATTCTTTCTTTAAGATATTCTTCGTCACTTTGATTC
The DNA here is from genome assembly GCA_937928085.1 of uncultured bacterium. GTDB lineage: Bacteria > Spirochaetota > Leptospiria > Leptospirales > Leptonemataceae > SKYB61. Next base: position 480,405 of record CALFVU010000008.1, read on the forward strand.
TTAGGAATCTGAAAATCTGGTAATTGAATGACATCACAATTACCTATAAAATCAATAATTTTAAAAAAATGATTTTTATCAGAAAAGGCAGAGACTGGAAATACTACTACAGGATAGTTATACTGATGGGCAGATAAAGGACTTACTACAACTTGGACAGCTAAAATTTTTGCATTAGGTTCAATGGGGTTTTCTCCTTTAACTTCACTAAATGCTACTAATATTCCGGTCGGAGATTTAGAATTTCCTTTAATATATTTCATAATATCAAATTATAAAAAAATAAAATCAAGTCAATACTTTTTATAAATGAAAATTAAGTTATTCATTTATCCATAAAGAAAAATTCATTCAATAATTTATTTAAATAAAATACGAATATCAAAATTAGGTTTATTTTTTAATTGAGAAAGTAATTTTAAAAATAATTCTGCAGTAATTAAAGCATCTCCAATAGAAGTATGTCTTCCACTACTAGAAATTTTAAATCTTTCTATTAAACTGTCTAAGGTATAAAGTCTTTTTTTATTCTCATCAAAATGTAAAGCATCTTCTGATGTGTAACCATCATAATATAATGCTAGGTCAAAAGTATCCAAAATAGGATTTAAAAGTTCAATAGAAAAAAAATTTTTAAATTCTCTATTTAAAATTTCCTTATCAAAGCTTATATGATGCCCCACAAGGATATCTCCTTGTATAAAAAATAAAAGTTTTTTAAAAAAAGTATATTTATCAATACCCTTTTCTAATTCAGTCTTTCTTATACCATGAATTGCAATGCTTTCTTCATTTCCTGCTGTATCATTTTTTATAAAAGCTTCCAAGGAATCGCTAATATCAATTTCCAGATTATGTATTCTTATACCACCAAAAGAAATTATGTTATCATTCGTATTTAACCCTGTAGTTTCTGTATCAATAACTAAATAAGTATTTTTTGAAAAATTCTTATCATATTTTTTTCCATCAAATTGAGTTAAATAATAACATATTTCAGAATAGAATTGAGTTTTACAAAATTTTTTTTTCCAGATCAAGTGTTTAATTTTATTTTTTAATTTCATTTTATCTTATAAAATCTAATTGATATTGTGTATTCAAAAGATTTTGAATCTTTTCAATCACTTGAAAAGAATTACGTAAAATTTGCTTATCTAATTTTGATAATTCTTCTGGTTTAATATATCTGCCAGAATTATTGTTTTTTAAACCGAAGATTGTTCGTAGTTTTAAATAATAGGAAAAAACCTCAGCGGCTTCTTTATATAACTCTTGATTAACTGTATCGATTTTCTGAAGTGCTTTATATCTTTCTAAAGTAGAAGAAACTTCTAAAATTTCTTTATCAATACTTAAAACTCTCGCAGAATCAATAAGGGGCAATAAACACCGAGTTTTTATATCAAATTCATTTCTATTTTCTCCGGTTTTTTCTACAATAAAATTTCGAAAAAAATTTAAAGGAGGTGGAGAAGAAACAGCATTTTTTGCTAAAAATCCTATAAAAAATTTATTTTTATTTTTTGTAATAAATTTTCTTAATTCGTCTAAAATTGATTCTTCTCCATAAGTGTTTCTAAAATCAAAAAAAATCGTAACATTTAATAAATTTTTTTCATCTGGGACTTCTAACCATTTTTTAAAGTAAGATTTCCAGATTGAAATCGGTTGACACCACTCTGGATTTCTTGCCATGATGTTACCCGGACACTCAGAAAATCCACACTCCATCAAAATTGCATTGACACTTTGTCCTAATAATAAGAAATATTCTTGCGTTTTTTCTATATTGTCTGTATCTTCAAAAATAATAGCATTATCTTGATCTGTTTTTAACATCTGTTCTTTTCTTCCTTCGCTTCCTAAAGATACCCAAACAAAACGAACATCAGGTTTTTTATATCCTTGATTTTCTAGTTTCTCAATAGAAATTTCAATAGCTTTTTCAATTAAAGCATCATTAATTTCAGTAATTGTATTAGAAATAAATGTGATTGATAAGTCTTGATCTAAATAATCTTTTAAAATCTTATCCGCTCTTTTCCGAATTCTTATTAATGCTTCGATATCATTTGAATTATGGATCTCTTTAACTAACACTGCAGGATTATTTCCATGTAATACCAAAACATCATGTTCAGAAACGATTCCCACAACTTTAGACTTGTTGGTTCCATCTTCTGTTAAACATAAATGCTTTATGTTTTTATTCATCATTTCTACAATAGCTTCGGCAGCATTGATATCGGGTTTAAAAGTAAATACAGGCTTTGTCATAATTTCTTCTGCTTTTGTTGTAACTGGAAATTTACCTGTTGCTATCTTTTTTCTTAAGTCTGTATCAGTAATAATTCCTAGTGGATATGTATTATCATCTGTAATGATGATAGATCCTATATTTTTTTGAGACATTATTTCTGCAATTTCCTGCACGGTGTTATATGGTTTAGCACAAATTACATTTTTAGTGACTTTTAGTTCTAGAACTTCGTCATAAGAAATAAATTTCTTAATTTTATAATCTTCAGATATATCTAAATTCTTTTTCTTAAAATGATGCATTCCAGAAGAAAATCCAGATGAAAAATACCGTAATACTTTAGGATACTTATGAATCAAAGGTTCAAAAGAAGAAAAAGGAAACACATATACGATTGTTTCTTCGATAGCTTTTGCTGAGAAAATATATAATCTTTTTGCTAAAAGTGCAGCAACACCAAACACATCTCCTTCTTCTAAAATTTCTACGATTTCGTTTGTGTTTTCTTCTAAAAGTTCTACACTACCCTGATGAATTATATAAAATTGATTAGAGGGGTTTTGTCCTTCACGAAAAATAAATTCATCTTTATTAAAAATTTTGATTTTACAAGTAGAAGCGAGTTTTAAGAGATCCTCTGTACTAATAAAACTAAAAGGTGGAAATTTTATAATAAAATCAGTTATTCTTTGCTTTAGACTTTCTGAACTCACAGTTATATTTTTTTTTTTTTTTTATGAAAATCAAGAAAAATTCATAAAACTAGATTAATTTAGTTTAGAGCAAGCAAATATTTAAGTTTTAATTGACTAAAAATTTACAAAATCAATTTTTATTTTTTTTCGAATTCTTTATGGATTTAATAAAAAAAAAATTTTCTCTAGATTACTTAGAGAGACTTAAAAGTGAAATTGTAAAAAAAAAGCCTTATTTATCAAATATTATTGATAAAAACAATTCATCTACTATTACAGTTCAGCCTGCGAAAAAGCAAGGATATTACTTTATCCTTGAAAATGAAACATTTACATCTCGAATCGATCCTATAAGCGAAGGAGAACGAATTTTTTTGAACTACAAACAAAAAATCGAAAAATCAAAAATTATCTTTCTTTTAGGATTAACGAATCCTTATGTATTTCGTCTGATTTTTTATCAAGTTCAAAATCAAATTTTTATTGTTATCGAAGAAAACGAAAATCTTATTCAGTTTTATTGGCAGTATATAGAAGATTTTCATAAATTTTTATTAACTCCAAATTGTCATATTTTTACAAAGAAAAATATGGATTTACTTTTTCATTATTTAAACAGTCTAAATTTAGAAAATGTTAGATCTTACATACTGATAAAATCAAGTTCTTTTTTAACAAAAATAAATAGTTTTTATTTAGAAATAGAAGAAAAAATTTATTCATTATTGAAATCTAATTTTTCTAGTTTACTTACTCAGTTTGAATTTGAAAAACTATGGTTTACAAATATTTTTTGTAATCTTCATTTTTTTAGAAAAGATCATCCTTTTTTATTTTTAAATTTTTATAAAAATTCTTTGAAAAACTTACCTTTTGTGATTATTGGTGCAGGACCTTCTTTACGATATAGTAAGAAAATTTTATTTACATTAAAAAACAAAGCTTTTCTTCTTGCAACAGATACAAGTCTAAAACCTCTACTTCGAATGGGAATTATACCCGACGGAGTTCACATACTGGATGCTCAAATCTTTAGCTATTTTCATTTTCGAAATATAAACTTAAAACATATACTTTTATTTGCTGATGTGGTTGTGCATCCCAAATTACTTTTATATTTAAAACCTTTAGGATGGATTTTTTCTTCTACTGTAAAATACAAAATCACACATGACGGAAACATAAAAGAAGAGAAACTTTTTGGAATGAATTTATTAGAAAATCTTTTTGGTTCAATAGCTGGTTTACAATCAGGTGGTTCTGTTTCTACATCTGCTTTTGAAATTGCTCGTTTTTTAGGTGCAAAAACAATTTTTTTAATTGGTATGGATCTGGCTTGGACTAAAAGACAAATGCACTGTGTTCATACTCATCATTACGAAAAGTGGTATGCTCAAATCCATCGAATCCTTAGTTTAGAGATGATTAATGAAATGTTACTTCAAAAAAGGATTATAAGTAAAATAAAAGGTATACGAAATACTTATACCTATGGGGATGCAGTCTTGAATTTATATCGAGATTGGTTCGAACAATCAGCTTTAGAATTAAAAGATCAAATCCAAATCTATAATCTAACATATGATGGTGCTTATATACAAAATATAGGATCTATCTCTAATGTGGATTTTCTTCCAGATATCAATAAAAAAGAAATACTAAATTTATTTTCTCAGTATTTTCAGGATTATACTTTGAATTTGAATCAATTTACAATTACTCGTAGCTTGTTAAAAAAAATAATCAATCTAATTGATACATTTGATATGAAAAATGATTTTTCATCTAAAGAAGACTTTTTCTACAAGTTTTTGGAATTACAGGAAGAATTTCGTGATTTAGAAGTATTTTCTCATAAAATTCTTACCTACATTAAGAGAAATTCAGAAAAAATAACTAAAGAAAAATCGATAGAAATTTTTTATAAAAATGTTATAAAAGATTTAAGAAAGTTTATAAAATCTTATATTACTTTTAATACTTCTTTTACCCATTCGGATAGGGAATTAGGTTGAATGTTATCATTTTCTATTTTTTCTAAAGCTTTTTTGGTTGCGGGTTCTTTATAACCTAGAGTCTTTAAAGCTTGAATAATATCTTCTTTTAATTCTTCGCTCATTTGTTTTGAAGTTTTTTCTTTTTTTACATCCAATTTTGCATCCGTTAATAACTTTAAAAACTTTTTCTTTTTTTGATTTACTTCAAAGATAATTTCTTCTGCTATACTTTTACCAATTCTTGGGATTTTCATAAGTTTTTGAGATTCTTTTTTTTCGCATATCTCTAATAATTGCTGTGTATTTAAATGGGACAAAATACTTAAACCTAAAGTGGGTCCAATTCCTTTTAGTTGAATAATTGTTTTAAATAACTCTCGTTGAGAAATATCTAAAAATCCATAAAGTTTTTGTTCTTCTCCCTGAAAATGATGATAAATATATAATTGTATTTTTTTTGAAATTTGATTTTGTAATGTTTCAACTACATTGAGTGGAACTAAAATTTCGTATTCTACTCCACCTGTGTCGATATATACAAACTGAATTGAAATTCTTGTAAGTTTACCAGAAATTTTAGAAATCATAAAATCTATGGATACGATAAAGCAATGGCTAATGCGTCATAACCATCATCGGTTAAAATTTCGCCCTTAAAAGAATAACCATAAACTTTTTCTAGTGCTCTTTGGATAGATTTTTTATTAGCATTTCCATATCCAGTAATGATTTTTTTTACTGTTTTAGGATGAATTTCTATTACATTAAGATTTTTTATACCTGCTAAAGTTAGAATACAGCCTCGAGCTTGTAAAATTTTTTCTATATTAGTAAGAATTGATTTTGTAGAAATAATTTTTTCTATTAAAATTAATTCGATTTGATATTCATCAATAAGAGCATAAAATGTTTGATATATTAGTTTTAGCCTCTTTTGTATTTCGTCTTCTTTTTTAGTTTCTACAATACCGATTCGTAAGATTTGATTATTTTTGTTAAGAATTGCAAAACCACTTTTTTCTAAACCCGGATCAATTCCAATGCGATTCATTCTAAGATAGAACTTTTTCGATTTCTTCGCTTAAAAATAAATTATGATATACCGCTTGAACTTCGTCATGATTTTCTAAAGTTTCTATTAATTTTAAGATTTTTTGAGCTTTTTCTAAATCTACTCGTACTTCTGTTCCTTCTAACGGAATAAATTTTATGTTAGCTTCTTCTATTTTGATTTGTAAATGATTTAAAATCTCATTTACATTACTGAAATCTTTAGGATCTGTAATTATGATAAAAGCATCTTCTTCTATTTTTAGGTCTTCTGCTCCATTTTCAATCGCTATTTCGTATAATTTTTCTTCTTCGATTTGATCTTTTGGTATTATGATGATTCCTTTTCGCTCAAAAAATTTTAGAACAGAATTCGGAGTCGACATACTAGCGTTTGCTTTACTAAGAATATTTTTGATTTCTGGTGTGGTACGAGTTTTCTTATCTGTCATTACTTCGATTAATAATCCCACTCCACCGGGAGCAAAAGCTTCGTAAACGATTTCTTCGTAGTTTGAGTTTTGTAATTCTCCAATTCCTTTTTTTATTGCTTTTTCTATATTTTCTTGAGGCATATTTGATGATCTTGCTTTTGAAATAGCTATTCTTAATCTTGGATTCGCATTTGGATCAGGTCCTCCTAATCTTGCTGAAACCATAATTTCGCGAGATAATTTTGCAAACAATCTTCCTTTTTTCTTATCAGAACTTTCTTTTCTGTGTTTGATATTAGCCCATTTGGAATGTCCTGCCATACTTCCAGAATTTTTTAAATTCTAAATGATTGCAATCGAAATTTTATTTGAAATTTTACGCAAGACTAAAAAAACATTATAGTATATTTTGTTCGTAAATTTAAATTTATATTTTACAAAAAAAACTAGCAGTATGTAAAAAAATTTACTTAAAAAATATATAAAATTTTTTTATAAAAAATAATAATCAAGAAATTTTACTTATAATTGATGTTTTTTCTTTTGTATCTCTTCTATAGAAACAGAAATAATTAAAAGGAAAATTCCAGTCACAATCAAACTATCTGCTAGATTAAATGTTGGCCAAGTTTCCCAAGATAAAAACGACAAAATCGGAATATTGGAAAAAGAATTCCATCCAAACCAGATACATTCAACAAAATCAACAACTCCAGAAATGTACCCTTGTTTTGGGGTCAAAGAAAAAACCCATTCTCGATTTTCTACAGATTTAACAAATAGTTTATCAATAAAATTACCAATTGCACCAGAAAATATCAATAACCATGTAAAAGAATTCCCAAAATCAAAATGTTTCCATCTATATAATAATAAAAAAATAATTGCAAAAAATGTTAATAAAATTCCTAAAGTTGGTAAAGAAGGACCAATTCCAAAAATAAATCTGTCGTTAAAAACTAATCGTAATTTTATCCATTTACCTTCTTCTCCCAAAATGGGTATATATGGAATTCCATCTATTAAAGCATTAAAGCGGGAGTTTTTTATATTTTCTAGTTGTGAATAAGAAAGATAAAAATTCAGAGAATCTGTTGCCCATTTTTTTGTTAAAAGATCAATACTTACAAGGATCATTACAGATAATATCCACCAAATAGGGAACACTTCTAAAAATTTTTTTTCTACATTCAGTGTCTTTTTTATAAAAGAAAATATCTCTAACATAAGATCAGTAATTTGGCAAACTTATTTAAGTCAAGTTTTTTGAAATTTTGTATCAATAAAATATAAATGTAAAAGAAATCTTATGAGAAATTTTATATTATTTTTAAAAAAAAGTTGATATCTACAACATACTGAATTTTAATGTTATTGATTTTATAATTCTTTGAGGATGAATACAACTAAATATCAAAAACAATATGTTTTTGAAAATCAAGAATTGTTCCATTTAATTTGTGGCATTTCTGATCAAAACATCTTGGAGTTGGAGAAACTTCTAAATGTAGAGATTATTCCGCGAGGCAATAGTTTAATTCTTAGGTCTAGTTCTATAAAAGATTTAGAAAATGCATTAACTTTTTTTAATGAAATCAATCTTCATTACCGGGATCGGATTTTAGAAAAATTTGACTTGCATTATTTTTTTTCTTTCTTTCATTCAGATATAGATCACAAAGTGAATAAAATCCACGAAATGAATTTTGTAGTTGAAAAAATTTTTGTCAATTATAAAGGAAAAGAAATTTATGCCAGGACTATTAATCAATATCAATATGTACAATCAATAAATCAAAATGCAGTTACCATAGGTATAGGACCTGCTGGAACAGGAAAAACATTTCTTGCGGTAATTACATCCATAAAAATGCTACTCAATGGGGATATCGATAGGCTCATAATTACAAGACCAGCTGTGGAAGCAGGAGAAAACTTAGGATTTTTACCTGGAGATTTGATTCAAAAAGTAGATCCTTATTTAAGACCTATTTATGATGCTTTGTTTTATGCACTTGGTTCAGAAAAAACCTATCAATTTATACAAATGAATAAAATCGAAGTAGCACCTCTTGCTTACATGAGAGGTAGAACTTTAAATGATTCTATCATCATTTTAGATGAAGCTCAAAACTGTACTCTTTCTCAATTAAAAATGTTTTTAACAAGAATTGGTAGAAATTCAAAAATGTGTATATCAGGTGATCTAACTCAAACAGACTTAAAACCCGGACAATCTGGACTACAAACCATTTTGACGATTTTAAAGGATATAGAAGAGATAAAAATTATTTATTTTACAAAACAAGACATTATTCGAAATCCGGTTGTAGAAAAAATTATTCATGCTTTTGAAGAATACGAAAATCAAAAATAATATTTTTATAAAACTCCCTAAAAAGGATTCAAAGAAATTTTCAAATTTAGAGTTTTTTATTTATAAAATAACAGAAAAAGCTTTAAACTTTCTTTTAAAAACTGAATCTCTTATACCTCCTTTAGAAGTTTCGATTCTGATTGTGAACAAAAACAAGATGCAAATTTTAAACAAAAAATATAGAAATCAGAACAAACCTACTGATGTGCTAAGTTTTTCGCAATTAGAAGGAGAGATGATTCCAAAAGAAAAATTTCAACCTACTGTTTTAGGAGATATTGTAATTTGCCTACCTGTTGCAATCGAACAAGCTAAAGAAAATCAAAGTTTATTATATCAAGAAATCTTACGATTAATAATCCATGGTTTGTATCATTTACTTGGATATGATCATGAACGTTCAAAAGAAGATAAAGTTCTTATGGAAAAAAAAGAAAAGCGTCTTAGAAATTATCTTTTAAAAGATCAAACTTTAAAAAAACTAATTGCCCAATAAATTAAAAAGATTACTTTGGAAATAATGAAACCTTTTACAACACATAAAGGGATTGTTGTTCCTTTAAGGCGAGCTAATGTGGATACTGATCAAATTATACCAAAGCAATTTTTAAAAAAAGTAGAAAGAACCGGATTCGGTGTACATTTATTTCATGATTGGAGATATTTAGATAAAGAAGGTAAGATTCCAAATCCCGAATTTATTTTGAATTTTGAAAGATATAAAAATGCATCTATTTTAGTTACAGAAGAAAACTTTGGCTGCGGAAGTAGTAGAGAACATGCTCCTTGGGCACTTTTAGATTATGGAATTAGAGTAATCATTGCACCAAGTTTTGCAGATATTTTTTATAATAATTGCTTTAAAAACGGAATGTTACCTATTGTTTTACCCAAAACGTATGTAGATGAAATTTTTGAATATGTTGAAAATCATATTGGAGCCACTTTAGAAATTGATTTAAATCATCAAACCATTACTACAGTAAACTCAAAAGATCAAAAAGTTTATACTTTTGAAATTGATTCATTTCATAAAGAATGTTTACTAAATGGTTGGGATGATATTGGATTAACTTTGCGACATCTTGATATTATACAAAAATTTGAAAAACAATATCAAGAAAAATTTTATTTTTTATTTAGTGGTTTAAAGAATGCATAAAATTCTTTTAATCCTATTCTTATTTGGTTTTTGTATCACTATAAATAAAAAAGTAATCACTGGTATTAAAAAAATAGAATCAAATGGGCATATTATTTTAATTTCCACAGCAAAAGCCTCTAATAATGCTTTAGAAAAAAACATACGAGTAATGAAAGAAACTACGTCAAAAGAAGCAGCGGAAATCTTATTAAAGTATGAACTACAAAAGGAAGAATATCAATCTATAAGAGAAAAGTTCAAGATTGAATCAATTAAATATATTAATGATGGAGAATATTGCACGATTACTGCTACTTATAATCCTTAGTTTTCTTTTGAATTGTAAAAGTCCGGAAGGCCCGGTTTTTTTATTTTATAAAAATCTGGGAAATTTAAAAGAAATTGCACCTTATATACATTCTAAACAAAAATTTATCGTATATACTTTTTCTCAATACAATCATATCTTCAAAGAAAATGCACTGGGTGAACTGATTTTATTAGAAAAAACTTATAAAGAAAATCAAATTATAGTTTCTAAACTTTATTTTATTCTTAGAAATCTAAGTTATGATAGAAATCGTCATATACGAATTCGAACTTATAAAGGTATTGCTTTTTATGATGCCAATACGAAATTTTTGGATTTGCATTCAGAAAACTGTTATACTTACGCTAAAAGAAGAGTGGATGATAGACTGTATCCCATCGAAGGCTGGAGTTGTGATCATTTAGTTTGGATCTTTAAAAACGAACCTCCTTTTTTAATTCCTATAAAAGACGAAGAAATTTTAGCAAAACAAAAAATTAACAGAACACAATATTCTCAATGGTTATTTATAAGTAATCCTAAACAATATGACTATTTTCTTTTTAAAAGTCCGGTTTGGTTCGGAACGTTTTTAGAACAGACAGAAGAAGGTTTGGTTTTTTACGGCTATAATGCTGATGTATATTTTAACGAGAAAGATATACTATTTACATATAAAAAAAACAGCCCACTAAAAATTAAAAAAATTATAGGGGATTTTGTAATTGTTGATAAAAAAAATCTATCGGATTCAGAAATCAGCCAAGATTTGGTGATCTATTCTATTATTAAAGAATAGTTCTTTGTTTAAACTATTTTTCAGTTTTACAAGGGCATTTTCCTTCGCATAAGATCTTAACTTGTTTACATATAGCTAAACAACTATTAAAATAAGTACCTTCTACAGTACAAACATTACCAGTGTTTAAATAAAGGCATTCACCACATTTTTCAGACTCATCAGGGATTTTCATTGTTTCTTTTGTTTGATGACATGATTTACAAGAAAATAAAAAAAATAGTAAAACTATGATTAGCTTTTTCATCTTAATTTTTGAAAAATTTTATCAGTGTATTCTTGTATACAAAAAGAAGATAAATGGCTTGCATCAATAAAATAATTACAATTCATGGGTTCAGAGAAATTAAAATCATACCAATCAATATGATTTTTTTGTGCAAGAGATTTCATTTCTTTTTCCCAAATTTCTTTTACCGTATATGTATTATTTTTATCTTCTTTTAAAATGGCAACTATTTTTTCTTGTTTTCTTTTTTTTAGTGCAGGGCTAACTGGAGGCCAAAATAGTGCAATTTGAGGTATTTTTAATTCTTTAGAAATTTGAATGCAATCATTTAAAAACCTTATAGCATTTTTTTCTAAAATAAAAGGGGTAAAAAAATCTTTCCAGATAGATTCCGCATTTTTTTCGATGAATTCTTCTCGAAAATAGGGTGCACTTGCATTTAGCTCAGGAATAGAACCTCTTTCTTGTTCTAAAATCATTTGATTTTTTATTAAAAAATTAACAAATCGAAGCATTTCGAGATCATTTCTTCTTGCATTGATCACTCTTAGTTTTGGTCTGTATTTATAAGTAATAAACAACTTTTTTCCGATATAATTTGTTAGTTGATCAACAGAAAAATAAGAAATATACTTGAATATAAAATCTGGAGGTAATCCAAAAACCATAACTTCGTCTGTCTTTACTAAAGGTTTAGAATTCATTCCTTGGGGGGTGACTGCAAAGAAAACTGCTTCTGGTTGTATGTTCTGCGTTTTAAATTTCTCGATTATGTATAAAAAATATTCTTGAGTTCCCCCAGGAACTGAAAAATTAAATAATATCCATTGAGGGTATTTTGAATTTATATAATCATTATGAAAAGACATACTCCTTGAATTCCCCAAAATAACTAAAACTTTCTTTCTTTCTGGAAAAGATAAATATTTTTTTAGTTGAAAAATTAAATTTTCTTTATGTTCAAAATTTATAAAAGAAGCAGTTGTAAGATAATATAGAGGAAAATTACCTAAGAGAAACAATTTATCTACTAAAAAAGAAAACAAAAATAAAAGAAAGGGGATCATAAAAGGCGTTGGACGAAACATTACTAATTCAAGTTTTTTAAATCTAAACTTTTGAAAACTAATTTTTTAAATTTTAAATAAAATTTGTTTATTCTTAATTTTTAATTCTTTATTGACTAAAACGACTTTAAAATTATTTTTAATGTAATTATGACTTATATCAAAAAATTAGATAGTAATAATCATTCTATCATAACTATAAGTAAGGATAGCAAAGAAAGCAAAAAAAACGAAAAGAATGTATCTTCTTTTCCTTTAACGATTCAAAATTATGATTTATTTTTTAATAGAGAAATCTCCTGGTTAGAGTTTAATTATAGAGTTTTAGAAGAAGCAATGCGAAAAGATAATCCTTTGTTAGAAAGGTTAAAGTTTATTTCTATTTATGAATCTAATTTAAATGAATTTTTTATGGTTCGAGTTGCCGGATTAAAACAAATTGTGGCTTCATCCATTAATGAAATTCAATTAGATGGAAAAACCGCTAAAGAAACTTTATTAGAAATTCATTCAAAAGTTCATCGAATTACTCATTTAAAGTATAAGACTTTATTCGAAATTTTAGAAGCTTTAAATCAGCGTGGTATTATGATTTATCAAGATAGAAAAAAATTAGAAAAAGAATTAACTGATAAAGATAAAAAATTTATAAAGGAATTCTTTCGAAGAGAACTATTTAAAATCCTAACACCTTTAGCGATTGATCCTTTTCATCCTTTTCCAAGAATTTTAAATAATAAATTGAATTTAGCAATAAAACTCAAGTTAGCAAAAAATCCTAATAAAATTAGTTATGCTATTGTAGAAGTTCCTTCGGATGTACTTCCCAGGTTTATAGAACTGCCTTCCAAAAGTACTTCTAGTTCTATAATACGAAGGTATATTCCTATTGAAGAGATTATCAAAATTCATATAAAAGAATTATTTGGAAACAACGAAATTTTAAGTATTCATGGTTTTACAATAAATAGAAATTTTGAATTGTCTATAGAAGAAGTAAGTTCAGAAAATCTTCTTTCTACGATAGAAGAAGAATTAAGAAATAGGAAATGGGGAGAAGCTGTGCGATTAAATTATAGAAAAGGTATGCCAGCTGATTTAATTGCTTTTTTACGTAATCAATTAGATTTAGAGGAAATTGAAACTTATGAGAAACCTGGAATGTTGAACCTTTTTAATTTAATGGAAATTTATGAGAAAAATCAAGATCGATTTGATTTAAAAGATCCCCCTTTTATTCCTAGAAACTTAATTATTTTGGAAGATAAAACCCAAATTTTTGAAATTATTAAAAATAAAGATATACTATTACATCATCCTTATGATTCTTTTCAAACCGTTTTAGATTTATTAGAGGCAGCGGTTATAGATAAAAATGTTTTAGCAGTTAAACAAACTCTTTATAGAACCAGTGGAGATAGTCCTATCGTAAAACTTTTGATAGAAGCAGCAGAAAGAGGAAAACAAATTACTGTTCTTGTTGAATTAAAAGCAAGATTTGATGAAGAAAGAAATATTGTTTGGGCAAGAGAAATGGAAAAACACGGAATTCATGTCGTTTATGGACTAGTTGGTTTAAAAATTCATGCAAAAGCTTTACAAATCATTCGAAGAGAAAAAGATGGGGTAAAATCTTATGTACATCTTTCTACTGGAAACTATAACCCGATCACTTCTAAAATTTATACAGACTTATCTTTAATTACTTCTGATCCCGAAATCAATGAAGATATTTCGAATTTGTTTCATGCTTTGACTGGTTATGCTTCTATACCGAAATTTTTAAAAATTTCTGTGGCACCTATAAATTTAAAGCAAACCATTACAAAGTTGATTGAAAATGAGATTAAAAATGCTCAGCAAGGGAAAAAAGCAGGTATAAAAATTAAAATCAACTCTTTAGTAGATCCAGATATAATATTATTATTATATAAAGCATCTATAGTTGGTGTAAAAATTGATTTAAATGTAAGAGGAATTTGTTGTTTAAAACCCAACATTCCTAACTTGAGCGAAAATATACGAGTGATCTCTATTGTGGGAAGATTTTTAGAACACAGTAGAATTTATTATTTTGAAAATGATGGAAATCCAAAAATATTTTTATCTTCTGCAGATTTAATGCCAAGAAATTTAAACCGTCGCGTAGAGATTTTCTTTCCTATTGAAAGCGAAGAATTAAAAAAGAAAATAATTCATATTCTTGATGTTATTTTTAAGGATAACCATAATGCAAGGGTACTTCAGTCGGATGGTAAATATATTCGACTACAACCCAAAAAAGGAGAAATGCGATTTTCTTCTCAAAGATTTTTTAGAGAAGAAATTATAAAAGAATTCGAAGAAAAAGAAAAAACTAAAGAAAAAGAAAGAAGTATATCGTTTAAACCTTTAATCAATTTAGATAAAAATTTTAAAAAAAATTTATAAATATTCTTTTATATATTTTAACTCTTGATTCTCTAATATTCTATAAAAGCATGTAGTTCTATATTCGTTTTTAGAATTTTTTGTATGGCATACTCCCTGATTTTTAGGAATTACTAAAAATAATAAACAATTTTGCTCGCAGTTTACTCGAATTTCTTTTAATTCTAAAAAGTTCTGAGATGTTTTTCCTTTATGCCATTCTTCTTTTCGGGTAGTACTAAAAAACACAGCTTCTTTGAGTTCAATACTTTTTTTTAAAGTTTCCGGGGTAACATAAGCAAGGAATAAAACTTCTTTCGTAATATAATTTTGTACGATAACGGGTAGCAATTCTAAAATTTCTGAAATGCTTTGTAATTTTTTAAAATCTAATCGTACTATTTTGGTTTCTTCTATAGAATCAAAATTATTCCCTTGCATATAGTAAAAAAAAAAATTTTTTGTTTCTATGTCTATATTTAAAAAATACAAAGATGGAAAAAACGACATTTTATGGATTCCTAAAATTACATCATTTACAGGAGATGTCTATCTAATCGGTTCAAAATCCATTGCAAATAGAGCATTACTATTAGCTATGATGGCAGAAGAATCAGTTACTATCATAAACAATTTACCAAATTCAGATGATGTTATGATCTTAAAAAATACATTACCAAAGTTAGGAATTAAAGTAGAAGAATCAACTCAAAACACTTTTAAAGTTTATGGTCAATCTTCGTTTTTTTTAAGAGAAAATTATTTTTATTTAGGAAATGCTGGTACAGCTTTAAGACCTCTAGTTGCTATTTTATCTACTCAAAATTTACAAAAAGAAATTATCATTGATGGTAATGAACAAATGCGCAAAAGACCTATTTTAGATCTTGTGGATGCATTACAAAAAGTTGGAGTAGATATTGAATGTAGTCCACAAGGAACTCCTCCTATAAAATTGAAAAAAGGAGGATGGAAAAAAAAACAGATTTTTATCTCTGGAAAAACATCAAGTCAATTTATCAGTGCATTACTTTTAGCTGCTCCTTTAACTTTTCAAGAAATAGAAATCTTTGTTGTAGACGAATTAGTTAGTAAACCTTATGTTGATCTAACATTACAAATGATGAAAAGTTTTTATGTAGAAGTAAAGCAACAAAATTACCAATACTTTCAAATACCTGTTCAAAAATATCGATCACCGAAAGAATACACAATAGAGGGAGATGCTACAGCTGCTACTTATTTTTTTACTGCTGGTTTGATATCGGGTCCGGTAAATGTGTATGGAATTCATAAAAATTCTATTCAAGGAGATATACAGTATTTAAAAATTATAGAAAAAATTGGTGGAAAAGTCTCTTATTTTGAAAATTCTATTACAGTACAAAACTATAAAAATCTTACTGGAATTTCTGTAGATATGAATGAAATGCCGGATGCAGCTATGACTTTAGCGGTTACAGGTTTATTTACTGATACACCTGTTGAAATTTATCATATAGAAAATTTACGAGTAAAAGAATCAGAAAGGATTAAAGGGTTATGTAATGAATTAAAAAAATTTGGAGCAGAGGTAGAAGAAAAAAAGGATGGTTTAAAAGTGTATCCCGTAAAAAACATAAAAAAACCTAGGATCGAAACGTATCAAGATCATAGAATGGCTATGGCTTTTTCTTTAGGTTCTTTCTTAACAGAATTAGAAATTGTAGATCCAGATTGTGTTAAAAAAACCTATCCAGATTATTTCTTACATTTTGAAAAAATTTGTCGATTATAAGTTCAAATGGATTTTAAAGAATTCGTTCAGGATATCCAAAAATCAGAAGAAGGATATTTTTTACTAGAAAATCGCTCTGGAAAAGCATATCTTTGTGTAGTTGCTGGTACAAATCCGAAAAAAAAAGTTCAATGGGAAGAGTTACGCGATAGATTGTTATTATTAAAAATCCATTTTAAAGAAGATTTTGTAAAAAAAATTCTTCAGAAAGCTGATGGAGAATGGTATGAAATTGGATATTGGGAGGAACCGGAATCAATTGATGCTAAATTCGAAATTCTTGTCAATGATAATTTTACAGAGGCTTATATAGAAATAACACCACCTGTCTATAAAGGTAAATGGTTCACTTATGAAGAATTAAAACAAAAAATTAAACAAAAAAAAATAAATATTGGCATTGATGATTTATTTTTAAAAAAATTAGCTTATAGAAAATTACCTGAATTGCAGGAAAATGGCGATTGGAAAAAAAAGTTTTTAATTGCAAAAGCTATTCCACCTGTGAATTCTGAAAATGGCAGTATTCAATTTTATTTTGATCCGAATCCTACAGGAAAGCCTAAAGAGATAGAAGATGGAAAAGTGGATTTTAAAAATCTGAATATAATTCAATCTTGTAAAGAAAATCAAGTCTTAGCAGAAATCATACCACCAAAATTAGGTAAAGAAGGAATTGATATTTTTGGAAATCCTATTCCTTATACACCTCCTAAAGAAGCGATTTTAGAAGCTGGAGAGAATACAGAACTTAGAGGAAATCAACTTTTCTCTTTAATAGCTGGGCAAATAAAAATTCAAACAAATGAAGATTATAGTTATGCAAAAATATCTGTAGTGAAAATTTTAGAATTAGAAAATGTTGATTATTCAACTGGTAATATTGATTTTACTGGCACAGTTCGAGTAAAAAATAAAGTTAGTGATGGTTTTGAAATTAAAGCTGATGGAGATATTATTATCGAAAAAACAGTTAGTAATGTGAAACTATATTCAAACTCAAATATCATTCTTTATGGCGGAATTGTAAGTTACGAAGGCGGAATGGTATATGCGGAAGGTAATATCTATGCTAAATTTATTCAAAATTCTCAGGTTACAGCAAAAAAAAGTATTTATATAGAAGAATTGATTATTCATTCAGAAGTAATGGCTGGAGAAGAAATACATATTCAACAAGGACGTGGTGAGCTTATTGGGGGAAAGACAGTGTGTGGGAAAAAGATAATCGCAAAAAAAATAGGAACCATTGCTGAGCCTTATACTTTAATCTATTTAGGAATATCACCCGATTTACTCAAACAACTTAACCATTTAAATTGGGAAATAGAAAAAAATAAAAAACTTTTAGTAGAAATAGAAAAAAATAAAAATTATTTAGAGTCACACCCAGAAAAACTAGAAAAAGATAAAGAATTTTATCAGAAACTCAAATTGGCTTACGAAAAATTAAAACAAAAAACAGATAACTTTATCAAACAAAAAGAAATGTTGCTTTATTCAGAAAAAGGAAGTTTAGATGCGGTATTAGAAATTAAAGAAATTTTATATCCTAATGTAGAAATCATTTTTGGCGCAAAAAATAAGAAATATAAACAATTAAAAAATTCTTTAATGAGACCCGGCTATTTTCGTTACGATCCTCAAGAAAGGATTGTTAGATTTTATCGAAAATAAGTTTTAGTTCAAAAATATTTTTCAGATTTTACAAAAAATTGAATTTTTTTAAAAAAGATTCATTTTTTTCTTTACAAAATTAAGGTTTTATGACGTAATTAATTATAGTAAACTTTTTTTAAAAGGAGAAGGAATGATAACTCTTGAACAATTAGATGAATTAGAAAGTAGGATTGTAAAAGCTTTAGAACTTATAGGAGATTTAAGAACTGAAAATTCCAGATTAGAAATAGAAAATCAAAAATTAAGAAATGAATACGAAACGTTAAAAACAACTTTGGATCAAAAAGAAAGGGACGTCAGAGAACTTAAACAACAATTAGATAAAGCAAATGAAGAATTAAACGAATTAAAACAAAAAGAATCCATTTTAGAAAAAAGAATAAATGAAATTTTAAATAAACTTTCTTTATCAGAAAAGCAGAATTATAAAAAACAAGAATTTCTTTCTAATTCTAATAAAGAAGAAAGTGAATCCTTTGCTACAAAAGCCCAAGAAACGAAACCAATTGTATCTAACATTGTTTCTAACGAAGAATTGACTATTGTAGAAGAAGATACTTCCAAAACCGAGGATGAAAATTTTGTTGAAATCGAAGTAGATGAACCAGTCAAAAAAGTTGAATCTAAAGATAAAGATTTAGTACAAATTGAAACTTCTGAAAGCCATCAAGAACAAAACAAAAAATCATTAGCGAGCGAAGAAGAAATTATTATATTGGACGAGGATGAAGACGAAATTATTTTAGCTGATGAACTAGAAGAAGTTGCTTTAGATAACTCAAACGAAGGCTTTAAAGAAGAATTAGAAGAAGCAAAGAATACAGAGCAATCTGAACCACTAGTAAAGACACAAAAAAACGAAATTCTAGAAGAAGAATTAATTTTAGATGATGATATTGGAGTTTTTGAGTTAGAAGATGATGAAGATTTTTTAATTATCGAGGAAAATGAAAACGAAAGAGAAAACTAATAAAATCACAACAGAAATTTTTGGAATCGAATTCACTTTTAAAAGTAAAGAAGCAGATCAAGAATACATTAAAATGCTTGCAAATTATGTAGATTTAAAAATGAAGGCAATCTCTCAAGAAAGCGGTGGTAAACTTTCTTATCAACAACTTGCAATTCTTACTGCTATGAATCTAGCAGATGAGCTTTTCCAACAACAAAGCAAAAATCCAGATAATGAGTTAATATTAATGAAAACCAAGCAATTAATTCAATTATTAGACGAAGGAATCTTTGGAGATCCAATACTTTAAAATTTTTCATGTTGCTTTCAAAAAAAAATATTCGTAGATATTGCAAAGAGATGTGGAATCTTTTTTTTATTGATAAATCTAACATAGATTCAATCATCCAAAACTTAATGAATTTCTTTAAAATAAAATTTCCAGAAGAGAATCAAATTTTTTCTTATTATCCTACTGAAAATGAATTGCCAATTCTAGATATTTTAGAAAAACAATTTAGAATTATTTTTTTACCCGTTATCGAAGACTATTCGTTATATTTAATGAATTTTTATCTTTATAAAAATGAAAATGATTTTGTAAAATTATTTAAGAACAAATATGGTATTTGGGAGCCAGAAAAAAAAGAAATAGGATATCCTCAAAGTTCTTTAATTCTTCTACCTTCATTAGGAGCAAATAAAAATTTTGTAAGATTGGGTCGAGGAAAAGGTTACTACGATCGATATTTTTATAAAAATTCAAATCATAATAATATCATAATAACCTTACTTCCCGAACAACTTACAAACTTAGATTTTTTAGAAGAACCTCATGATTTAGTACTTGATTATATCATTACAGAGAAAAATATATATAAAAGAAAACAATATGAACAATACAAGTGAGACAATTCAAGACTCGTTCGAAGTGCAATATCTTTTATTTGAAAGTTCGAATAATATTTATGGAATCAATATCTTAAAGATTAACGAAATTTTAAAGCCAGTAGAAGTGACGCGTCTTCCTAATGCAGAAGATTTCGTTTTAGGCGTGATGAATTTAAGAGGAAACATCGTGCCAGTATTTGATATCAAAAAAATTTTAAAAGATGAATATACAGAGATAACTAACACAACAAGAATTATCGTTTGTAATGTTAATCAAAAATTATTTGGACTTTTAGTAGACAAAGTATTGGAAGTTGTTATTCTTAAAGCAAATGAGATTGAAGGAGAAGAAGTTAAAAGTTTTTCCAATGATTATGTAGAAGGAATTGGTAAATCAAAAAATAAATTTTTTCTTATTTTTAATTTACCATTATTGTTAAGACAAAATGAAATTGAGAATCAAGAAACTAAAATTTTAGAAAAAATTGAAGAACTAGAAATATAACCTATGATAGAGGATAAATACTTAGAACTTTTTATTGATGAAATCAATGAGCATATTGAAAACTTAAATAAAAGTTTATTGGAGTTAGAACAAAATTATAAAAATAGAGAAATTATAAACGAAATTTTTAGAGTAGCTCACACACTTAAATCATCCGCTGCGTTTGTTGGTTTATCTAATCTTTCTCAATTAGCCCATAAAATGGAAGATCTTTTTCAGTTGATAAAAGATAAAAAGCTTAATGTAGATGTGAATTTGATTAATCTACTTTTTTTATGTTTGGATTCAATTAAGAAAGTAGCATCCAACATTCAAGAAAAAAAAGATGAAGATTCTGTAGAAATTCAAAATTTAATCAAAAAAATTGAATATTATCTTTCTCTTCCTAAAAAAAACTTAGAATCGTTCGAAGAAAAAACTGATAATTTAGAAACAATAACAGAAGTAACAAAGGTTCCGTATACGGAACAAAAAGAAGAATTAGAAGCATCAACTCTTGAACTTACTCCTGAAGAAAAAAATCATTTAAAACAAATAATCACACACGAAGATAAAGTTTTTATCGGATTTGTATCTATTGACGAAGAAGCTCCGATGAAGAATTTAAGGCTTTTATTGATTTATAATAAATTAGCAAAATTTGTGAAATTTTTTAAAGTAGAACCTGATATAGAAATTTTAGAAAAAAATAGCGAAATTAGAATTTTTGAATTTATTATCTATGGAAAAATTGATTATAATGACTTAATAAGATTTTGCCAGATTGATTTAGTGGAAAATGTTCAAATCAAACAAATTGAAATTGAAAAAGATAAAGAAATACAAAAGGCTTCTGAGTTAAGTTCGCATATTCAAACCAAAAAAAACTTAGATAAAGAAGTTTCAGATACCATATTAAAAACAAGAAATATTAAAGTTTCCTCAGAAAAAATTGATTACATTTTAAATAATGTGGGGGAGTTAGTGATCACTAATTCTGGCTTACAAAAAATTTATGACGATTTACAAGAAAATTTTGGAGAAAGTCCCTTACTTAATGAACTTAAAAATAAAATTGAACAAGCTGTAAGAATTGCGAGAGAATTACAATCTGGCATAATGAAAATGAGAATGATGCCAGTGGGAATTGTTTTTCAGAGATTTTATCGCCCTGTTCGAGATTTGTCTTTAAGTCTTAATAAAAAAGTAGAATTAATAGTTGAAGGAGAAGAAACAGAATTAGATAAAAACATTATTGATTCTTTAAATGATCCTTTAATGCATTTAATTCGAAATGCTATTGATCACGGAATTGAATTACCAGAAGAGAGAATTCAAAAAGGAAAACCAGAAACAGGAAAAATTTATTTAAAATCTTATCAAAGTGGAAATCATATTTTTATCGAAGTTCAGGATGATGGTAAAGGATTAGATAAAGAAAAAATCTTAAAAAAAGCAATTTCTTTAGGATTAGTTTCTGAAAATCAAAGTCTAAGTGATCAAGAAATTTATCAATTTATATTTCAAAGTGGTTTTTCTACTTCTGAACTTGTAACTAACGTAAGTGGAAGGGGAGTGGGAATGGATGTTGTTAGAAAAATAATTGAAGAATTTAAAGGTGGAGTTCAAATTCAAACTTTTCCAGATAAAGGTACAAGTTTCCAATTAATGTTTCCTTTAACTCTTGCAATTATTTCCACAATTCACGTTAAAGTTCAGGGCGAAGAATATGCTTTTCCTCTTTCTGATGTTGTAGAAACCATTAAAGTGCCTCTATCCCAACTTACAACTTTACAGGGTAAAAATGTGATTAATTTAAGAAAAGAAATTGTCCCTATATATGAATTATCAGTTTTAATGGGATTACCATCTCAACTAAATCACAAAAATATTCTTACAGAAAAACAAGATGATTTAGAACAAGAAGAAAAAGAAAAAGAACTTTCTATTATCATTACAGCTGTTGGTGCTAAAAAAGTGGGGTATATTGTAGATGATATGATCGGTAAAAAAGAAATTGTTGTGAAATCTTTGCAACAAAATTATAAACAAATACCCGGATTAATGGGAGCATGTTTACTCGGAGATGGAAGCATAGTGATGATTTTAGACGTTGCTACTCTTTTAGATTTAGCAATAAAATTTAATTTTAAAAACGAAGAATTACAACAAAAAAATATAAAAATCATTAATACCATAAAAAAATATAATCAAAAAGTTTCAGAATTCACATTTCAATCAAAACATAAAAAAAAGAAATCTCCTATAAAATTAGATAAAATCGAAAAAAGAGAAGATGCAATCATAACAATTGAGGAACAAAACCTACCACAAGAAAAACTTATTATAAAAAATCATGAAACAACAATCACACAACCAGATGATTTAAACTTACAAATTCTTTTAGAAAACTTTAAAAAAGACAAAGAAAGAAGAAAAGAAATTGGATTACAAATATTTGAAGAACAAAAAATCAATAATAACTTAGATCAACCTCTTTTCCTTAAGGAAGATGATCATATAGATCAAATTCTATCTGAAGAAGAATATAAAAAATTGTATTCAGTAATTAATTCAGGTATGGTAAATGCTGGTTTAGTGCTCTCACAGCTTTTAGGTGTTACTATAGATGTATCTGTTCCAGAATTTAAAACTATTTTTTTTGAGAATTTAGGAGAATTACTGGATCATTCAAATTATTATGCTATTTTTTTAGAAACATTAGGAGAATTTTCTTCTCTTTTAGCTTTAGTGTTTGATGAAATAACAGGAATCAATACAGCTGGAGAGTTGATGGGAATTCCTATAGAACAGAGAAAAAAAGAGTTGATGAGTACTGAAGATATTCAATCTGTATTGAATGAATTAACCAATATCGTTGGTTCAAGTTTGTTAAATGAAATTGCAAATAGAACTTCTTTAGTTATAAAACCCTCAGTTCCGGAATTTCATCTTTTATCAAAAGAAGAGTTAATTCATTTAATCCAGAATAAAAAGCGTCCTTCTTTAACAGAAAAAATTATTTACATTTGTACAGATTTTCTAAGAGACGAATCTGAACTATTAGGGAAAATGTTTTTACTTCCCTCTAAACCAAACCTTATCGAATTATTAAAAAGAATTAAAATTTAAAAATGAAAATCTTAATTATTGATGACTCTCCTATTGTAAGAGCTATTACAAAAGATTATCTACAAGAATTAAGTTTTATTGAAAGTATAGAAACAGCATCAAACGGTAAAATCGCATTAGAAATGATAAGTAAAGATCATTTTGATTTAATTTTTTTAGATGTAGAAATGCCAGCTTTAAATGGAATTGAGTTTTTAGAACAAAAAAAGAAAATGAATAATACGATTCCAGTCATTATGCTTTCTTCTTATACTCAGAAGGGAGCCGAAATTACTTTTAAAGCTTTAGAATTAGGTGCTGTAGACTTTATTCCAAAACCTATTGAAAATAAATACACACTTGATGACATCAAAGATGATATTCAAAAGAAAGTATGGTATTTTTACGAAGGAATTATCAATAAAACCAATAAAGCTACTTTTAAGAAAATACCACAAAAAACTAAATCAAAAAAAAATCTCACTGACTATAAAGTGGTTGTAATAGGTAGCTCTACGGGAGGCCCAAATGTTTTATCAAATATTATAAAAAAGATACCTAAAGATTTTCCTTTACCTATTGTGATAATTCAACATATGCCAGAGTATTTTACAGAAGTTTTTGCAAATCGATTGGCGAAAGAATCTTTTTTAGAGGTATTAGAAGCAAAAGAAAATTTAGAGCTTCAAAAAGGAAGAATCATTCTGGCTAAAGGCGGAAAACATTTAATTTTTAAAGAAAAAAATCAAAGAGTTTTTTGCCACTTAACCGATGAACCAAAGATAAATGGAGTAAGACCCTCAATCGATAAAACTTTATTTAGTTTGATTGAAATTTTTTCAGAAAATATTATAGGAATTATTTTAACTGGAATGGGAAGAGATGGGGTAGATGCGCTAAAACTTTTACACAATAAAGGGGGACTAGTGATTGCACAGGATGAAAATACAAGTTTAATATTTGGAATGAACAAAAGAGCTATCGAAGAAAATATTGTTGATGAAATTTTATCTTACGAAAAAATAGTCGATTATTTATTAGAAATGTAATATTTTGATTGCTAAATTGTAACAGTTTTTTTATCATTAATTTAGTTGATTTAATTCGCTTGGAGTAATTATGGCAAGGATACTAGTAGTTGATGATGCAAAGTTTATGAGAACTTTAGTAAAGGATGCCCTTTCCTCGAAAGGTCATGTAATTGTAGGAGAAGCAGAAAACGGAAATCAAGCCGTGGAAATGTATGAAAAGCTAAAACCCGATTTAGTAACGATGGATATAACAATGAGAGAAAAAGATGGATTAGAAGCAGCTTCTGAAATTTTAAAGAAAGATCCTAATGCAAGAATTATAATGGTAACTGCTTTGGGACAAGAAGATTTACTTGCAAGGGCTATTAAAATGGGTGTGAAAGATTTCGTTGTTAAACCTTTTCCACCCGAAAGATTAATACAAGCTACAGAGAAAGCCTTGTCTTAATATCAATTTTGTGAATTTTCTACAACCTTATAGTTCTATTGAAGATTCATTTTTAGTGAAATGGATGGGACCCGAAGGGGAAAGGGAAGGGCCTTTATACGTTCTCTGGAAATTAATCGAATCATATCAGGTTGATATATTCCAAGTTTCTTTAACTAAAATTACACAAGATTATTTAAATTTCATATATAACTCTAATGTTTTACAATTAGAGATTGCCTCAAGTTTTTTACAAATCGCTTCTAAATTGCTTTATTATAAAAGTAAAGCATTGTTACCCGATCCTTCGTATTTCGAAGAAGAAGAGCAAGATGCTTTGCCAAAAGAGATTGTACAACAACTTCTTGAATATAGAAAATTTCAAAAAGCCGCAGAAACATTACAACAAATTGAAGAAATAACTGAAGGTGTTTTTGTAAGAGAAAATATAGAACTTTTCTTTAGTGATTACGAGGAAACACATAATATTAATGATTTAATACAGTCTTATATTCGATTGATTCGAAAAAAAATATTACAAAATCAGAACAACAAAAATACTTTCGAAATCGAAATAGAAACACTTTCTGTAGAAAGTAAAATGGAGAATATTAAAATAATCTTAGAGGAAAAGAAATATATCGATTTTTATCAATTAATAAAAGATAAAATATATTCCTTAATAGAAATTATTGTTACATTTTTAGCAATTTTAGAATTAGCTAAAAAAAAAGAAATCATCATAGAACAAAAACTTTTATTTGGTTCAATTATTATTTTTAAAAGATCAGTAACTGTCCGATAAATAAATTGATTTTTACAACATCCTAAATAAACGAATCCTATGAGTAGTAATGAAAGGCAAGAAACACCTGTATCTGATTTAGAAATCTTAGATTCTGAAGATATAGAAGAAGTTGAATATAAATCCTTAACTCCTGAAGAAATGAACTATTATAGAGGTTTTTTGGAAGCTATACTTTTTTTATCCAATGAACCATTAACTGTTTCTTTTTTAGCTAGAAAAATTCATTTAGATAAAACCAATACAAGAATACTTTTAGACTCTTTAGTAGATGAATATTTAGAAAGAAATTCTGGAATTCTTATTAAAGAAATTGCAGGTGGATATCGATTTCAGACATCAGAGAAATATTCAGAAGAACTAAAAAAAATCTTTAAACCAAAAAATTCAGAAAAACTTTCTCGTTCTGTAATGGAAACATTAGCAATTATTTGTTATAAACAACCCATAACTCTTCCAGAAATAGAAGAAATTCGAGGAGCAAATAGTAGAAATCAAGTTGCAACTTTAATTCAAAAAAATTTAATCAAACCTCAAGGATATAAACCCGTTCCAGGTAGACCCACTTTATACGTTACTACAAAAGATTTTTTAATTAAATTTAATCTAAATACTTTAGCTGACCTACCACCATTAAAAGATTTAAAAGAATTACCTTTTGATGATATCTCTACAGAATCAGAAGAAGATTATAATTTTTAAATTCTAAAGAACTAACATGCGAATCAATTAAGGATTACAATTATATGTAATTTTGAAATCATAGCTCGGTTTACATTTATTGACGAAAGCTATTTATGAATTTAATTTTTTTATAAACAAAATTTTATTATTTTAATGATTTTGATTTTTCTTTTATTTTAAATCAATAGACGTTTTTCTGTTTTAAAAAAATTTGACTTCATGCCAAAGCGCTCGGATATTCAGAGTATACTTATTATAGGTAGCGGACCGATCGTAATTGGACAAGCAGTGGAATTCGATTATAGTGGAAATCAAGCATGCAAAGTACTAAAAAAAGAAGGCTATAAAGTAATATTATTAAACTCAAATCCAGCTACTATTATGACAGATCCCGAAGTGGCTGATGCAACATATATCGAACCAATGACAGAAGAAATTGTACTTAAAATTTTAGATAAAGAAAAACCTGATGCGATTTTGCCAACCGTTGGAGGACAAACAGCATTGAATTTAGTAATGTCTTTATGGAAAAACAAAGAAATTCAAAAAAGAAATATAAAACTTATTGGCGCAAATGCAGAAGCAATCGAAAAAGCAGAAAGTAGATCCAAGTTTAAAGAAGCAATCAATAAAATAGGTTTAAAAGTACCTGAATCAAAACTTTGTGAATCTTTAGAAGAAGCTATAGAATTTAAAAATCAATTAGGATTACCTTTAATTATTCGCCCATCTTTTACTTTAGGTGGAACAGGTGGTGGTATTGCAACTATGGAGGATGAATTTATAGAAATTTGTAGAACTGGTTTAAATGAATCTCCCACTCATCAAATTTTAGTAGAGCAAAGTATTTTGGGTTGGAAAGAATATGAATTAGAAGTAATGAGAGATATTAACGACAATGTAGTTATTATTTGTAGTATAGAAAATTTAGATCCTATGGGAGTTCATACAGGGGATTCAATTACCATAGCTCCTCAACAAACTTTGTCTGATGAACAATATCAAAAAATGAGGGATGCTGCAATAGCTATTATAAGAGAAATTGGTGTAGAGACAGGAGGTTCGAATATTCAATTTGCAGTAAATCCAAAAAGTGGAGAAATGGTAGTTATTGAAATGAATCCAAGAGTTTCTCGTTCTTCAGCCTTAGCAAGTAAAGCCACTGGTTTTCCTATTGCAAAAATTGCAGCTCTTTTAGCTGTTGGTTATACACTGGATGAGATTCCGAATGATATTACAAAAGTAACCCCTGCCAGTTTTGAACCTACAATTGATTACATTGTGACTAAAATGCCTCGCTTTGCTTTTGAAAAATTTTCAGGTACATCAAAAACTCTTGGAAGTATGATGAAATCTGTTGGAGAAGCTATGGCTATTGGTAGAACTTTTCTCGAATCTTTTCAGAAAGCATGTCGCTCATTAGAAATTGATAGATATGGTTATGGTAGTGATGGAAACTTAGAAGAACTTTTTAAAATACACCATCTTTTAAGCATTCAAAAAATAGAAGATTATTTTGTAGAATCTTTTTCTAAACCAAATCCTGATAGAATTTTTGATATAAAAATTGCAATTGAGCTTCATAAAAAAAATCAGATATATTTTCCAATTGAAAAAATCTACGAATTATCAAAAATAGATTACTGGTTTTTATATCAATTCGAAGAAATGGTAGAAGAAGAAATAGAATTAGAGAAGTATTTACAAAAAAATGATTTTGATTTGAAAACTTTAAAACAATTTAAACAAAAAGGATATTCAAATCGCCAGCTTGCATTTATAAAGCTAAAAAAAGAAATTGATTTAATTTTACAAGATATAACTTTGAATAAAACTCAAAAAAGCCGAAAAATTTTAAAAATTCTTTTATTAGAAGAAAAAAGAATTAATAGTTTATTAAATCAATATTCTCTTTTTCCTGTTTATAGAAGGATCGACACTTGTGCAGGAGAATTCGAAGCTAAAACGCCGTATTATTATTCTAGTTATGAAGAAATGGACGAAATAGAAGAAATGATAGAAAAAAAAATTGTCATTCTTGGAGGAGGCCCGAATCGAATCGGGCAGGGAGTAGAATTTGATTATTGTTGTTGTCAAGCTTCTTTTGTTTTAAAAGAAATGAAAATCAAATCTATCATGATCAATTCTAACCCAGAAACCGTATCTACAGATTATGATACATCAGACATTTTATTTTTTGAACCTTTAACAGAAGAAGATGTTATACGAATATGTGAAAAGTTGAAGCCGGACGGAGTGATTGTACAGTTAGGAGGGCAAACTCCTTTAAAACTAGCTATGTCCTTAAAAAATCATGGATATAAAATTTTAGGAACTCAACCTGAATCGATCCACATAGCAGAAGATAGAGAAGAATTTAGTAAAATTGTCGAAAAATTAAAACTTAAACAACCCCCAAATGGTATTGCTTATGATTATGACGAAGCACTAAAAATTGCACGTTCTATTGGCTTTCCTTGTTTAGTTCGCCCAAGTTACGTTTTGGGAGGAAGGGCAATGTCTATTATTTATGACGAAAAGCAACTTAAATCTTATGTAGATGAAGCTATTTTATTAAATCCAGAATATCCCATTTTAATAGACAAATTTTTAGAATATGCACTAGAATTAGATGTAGATGCTCTTTGCGATGGAGAGGAAGTATTTATAGCTGGTATAATGGAACATATAGAAGAGGCGGGAGTTCATTCTGGAGATTCCGCTTGTATTCTTCCACCAGTTAGTTTATCTAAAAAAATGATAGATGAAATTGAATTAGTAACAACAATTTTAGCAAAAGAATTAAATGTAATAGGTCTTGTGAATGTCCAATTTGCAATACAGGATCATCAATTGTATATACTGGAAGTAAATCCCCGTGCAAGTAGAACGGTACCTTTTGTTTCTAAAGCAATTGGAATTCCTCTTGTAAAATTAGCTACCAGAATTATGTTAGGAGAAAAACTAAAAGATTTACTAAAGCAGTATAAAATTCAAACAAAATTTTATTCTGCAAAAGAAGTAGTGTTACCGTTTAATCGATTTTCAAATACTGATATCATTTTAGGACCAGAGATGAAATCTACTGGAGAAGTGATGGGTATTGCAAAAACATCAGAAGAAGCCTATTTAAAGGCAATCATTGCGTCGGGAGAAAAAATTCCAGCTCCTGGTAGTGGTGTATTTATAAGCATAAGTGACGAAACAAAACCTCTTTTAATAGAAGAAATTAAAATATTATATAGTTTGGGTTTTAAACTATATGCTACTGAGGGAACAAAATCTTTTATAGAAAAATTCCATATTCCCGTAGAATTTTTATATAAAGTAAGAGATAAAAAATCACCTACAGCTATTGATTTAATAGAGCAAAACAAAATTAAATTGATTATCAATATACCGAATTCCAGACAAACAAAAGATGATTCTTTTGAAATTCGAAGAAAAGCAATACGATCAAAAATTTTATGTATAACAACTTTAAATGGAAGTAAAGCTTTTATTCATGGTTTAAAAAAATTTCAAGAAATGCAGTTTGATGTATATTCATTGCAAGAAATCCATGCTTGAAAAAACAAAAACTAAAAAAAATATTAAAATTCTTTGGTTGCCTGGACTTGGAGCAAATGAAATCATGTACTCTAAGATCATTGAAAAGTTAAAAGCTACGAAATTGAATTTCCAGCATTATCACATTCAGTATTTTGATGTAACACCAAATACAATATCTTCTTTAGAAGAATATTCTGAATATCTTTACAAAAAAAACAAAATGATTCTAAAAATTCATTTTGATTTAGTCATTGGAACTTCTCTTGGAGGAATGATTGTTCAAATTTTGTATTCAAAAAAACGAATCAAAAGTAAAAAGTTTATAATAATTTCTAGTTGTTTTTCTAAAAATGATTTAACAATTCTATCAAAATTTTCTATTTTCTTGGCAAAGCTCATACCTGTTTCTTTTAGAAGAATTGTACAAAATGGGATTTCGTTTTCATATCGTTTTTTTAGATTTTATCTAGATGATGTAAAAGATTTTTGTAAAATGTTTAAAGAATTCCCGACTCATGTTTTTTTTGAGGCTCCCCTATGGATCCAGAAATGGAATGGCATTCCAAAATCAGAATTTAACCAATTCCAGTTTTTTTTTATACATGGTACGAAAGATCCTTTAATTTCGTATAAAAAAATAACAAAAAGGAGAAAACCTGATTGGACCGTTTATAAAGGAAATCATATATTGTTTGCTATGTTTCCATTAGAAATTTCAAAAAAAATCATAGAATTCCTAAATATAAAAAAATAAATTAATTTTATAAACTTTTTGCAAAATCCAATGCACTTTTTATATGAGGATGAATAAATCTTTCTTCTATTACATTATGTTGGAGTAATTCTTTTTTTACCGTTTCGTTTACTCCCGAAAATACAATCAGAATTTTCTTTTTTGATAATACTTTTACAATATTTTTTAATCTTTGGATACCTGTAATATCAATAAAAGGAACGTATCTCATACGTAAAATCAATACCATATGCTTATTTTCTATTGGTAAGCTTATATTCGAAAAACTTTCTTTTATTAACTCAGCAAACGATTGAGCTGCACCAAAAAAGAAAGGACCATTGATTTCGTATAATAAGATATTTTCTGGAATTTTACCCAATTCTTTTTCGAAATCTGTTTGTTCATTTCCTCCATTTGCATCGATTAACCTTTCTACTTTTAAACTATTAGACATTCGAATCATAAAAATAAAGCTAGATAAAATAACACCTACTTCAATTGCAATGACTAAATCTACAAAAACTGTTAATAAAAATGTTGTTAAAAGTAATGTGATTTCGTATCGATTTGTTTTTAAAATCGCAAAAAATTGATGCAATTCACTCATATTATAAGAGACAATGATTAATATACCTGCAAGACAAGCTAAAGGAATTTTTTTAGCTAAAGGAGACGCTATAAGCATTATAACTAAAAGCACTATGGAATGAACTATTCCAGCAATCGGAGTTCTTCCTCCGTTTTTAATATTGGTTGCTGTTCGAGCTACAGCTCCAGTTGCTGGAATACCACCAAACATAGCCGAAACAACATTAGCAATTCCTTGAGCGATCAGTTCTGTATTTGAACGATGATTTCCTCCAATCATACCGTCAGCGACTACAGCTGATAGCAAAGATTCAATTCCACCCAATAATGCTATTACGATAGCGGGCCGAATTAATTCCATAAAAGTTTTAAAATCAACTAAATAAAAATGTGGGGTAGGAATAGTTCGAGGAATTTCCCCAAATTTTGACTCAATGGTCTCTATAGGGAGATCAAAAAGTTGTACAATGATTGTAGTGAAAATTATGGCAATAAAAAAGAACCAGGAATTTTTTTGCTGATACGGGGAGTCAGCAAAAGAATTGCAATTGTTAAAACTCCTATACCAAAAGAATAATAGTTAATTGCATGAAAATTTTCTAAAATTACAAGAATTTTATGAAAAAATTCAGGAGGTAGATCTTGAATTTTTAAACCAAAAAAATCTTTTAATTGGGATGTAAAAATAATAATAGCAATTCCAGTAGTAAATCCAACAACCAAAGAATGAGAAATAAATTTTAATATGCTACCAAGTCTTAACAAACCTAATCCTATAAGCAAAAACCCAGCAATAAAAGTCGAAATCGTAAGCCCTTCGATGCCATAATTTTGTACAATTCCATAGACAATTACAATAAATGCACCTGTTGGACCTCCAATTTGTACTCTCGAACCACCCAAAAACGAAATTAAAAAACCAGCAAAAATCGCTGTAATTAAACCTTTTTCTGGGGAAACCCCCGATGCGATAGCAAAAGCAATTGATAGTGGCAAAGCAACAATACCTACTACTATACCAGCGATTATATCGTTAAAAAGTATCTCTTTCGTAATTTCTTTATTTCTAATTAAAGAAAACAATTTCGGTCTAAAATCAATTGAAATCATATTTTACATTTTTTTTTGACAAACTAAGGATACAATAAAATCTTAATAATTAAAAACCAAAATTTAAATTTTAATTTACTTGATTTCACAAGATACATAAAAATTTTTAAAGTATGTTTTGTAAAAGTTTAGTGATTTTTTTTTAACAATTTCTTCGCTCTTTTCTTTTATAGATTATTCTTATACATCCAATTTGATTACAATTCGCAGTGCATTACTACCTTTAATGGAAGCTGAAGACAATTTTTTTCGTATTTCTATATCAATGAAAAATATATGGTCATTACAATACGAGAGATTTATAATTGATGGAGAAGAATGGGAAGCAACTGGAGTGATAAATAAAAGAATTAACAAAAAATTGATTTTAGGTTTACAAATTTCTTATAAATTACAAAGCGGCGGAATTTTTGATTCTATAATAGAAGCTTTTCATAGAAGTACTAATACAACACAACAACATCGAGAGAAGTTCCCAAAAAATAAAATTCAGATTAGTTATGAACCTTATGGTTATTTATATCAATTATATGATGATACTTTTTTTACAAAAGAGATAAGAAGAAGATATCCAAGAGAATATCCAAGAAATCCATTACAACCTCCTCCCTTGTTGCCTTTAGAAACCATTTCTCTTTATGATGGTTCTTATTTTAAATTTAATGAAATGATTTTTCCATTAGAAATCATTGCAAGAAAAGCTTTTGACTATGCAAATTTTGATAATCCAAAATTATACATACAAAATTTATTATTTAAAAATAACAATTATAAAATTTCATTAGGAATTAGAACAAAAATACCTTTCGTAAATCAAAGTGATTATTTTTATTTCTCGGGATGGGATGTAGCGATGTTTTTCTCGAATAGTTTCCTTTATAAGAAAAATTTAGAATTTTTATCCGGTATTTCTTATACATTATTTGAACTGAAAAAATTAAATTGGATCCGTATGCCAAATCATCAATGGAGTTTTCGTTTCCAGATTAATTATTATAAAAAACTGATTTATTTTTCTGAGTATGTATACATTAGTAAAACCATATTAAACTTAGGAAGACTTTCAGAAGATAGTCATTACCTGACATTTGGAATCAAAAAATATTTTTCAAATTCTATTTTGACTGTTTCTTTTACCGAAAATTTTTATTTATATGCAACGAGCCCAGATGTTGGAGTTTATTTATCTTATCAAATCTTTGCTAACTTATTTTAACAATTAAAAAAGAAACATCATCTCTTATAATTCTATTATTTCGAAATGAGTTCCAATTTGAAAGTAATAAATTTTTATTTTTTTCTAAGTTATGATCAAATTGCTCAAGAGATTTCGAAATTATCTCGATAAACATTTGCTTTTCATAATTAGTTTGTTCTGTAATACCATCACTACAAGTAAAAATTAAATCGTCTTTGTGTAATTTTATGAACATTGGTTTAATTTGTATCTCTGGAAAAGCAGATAGAAAAGTTAAGTTACTTTGCTTTGCTTCAATTTTATATACTTTTTTTTCATTAAATTTTTTGTTGCGAATAATCCAAAATAAGTTATGCCCGAAATCATACAAAACTAAAATTTTATTGATTTTATCTATTAATCCAATTACACCTGTTGCATAAAGTTCAGTTGCTTTTGAATAAAAAATTTCATGGTTTAAATTCAATATTTCTTTATGAAAAGAATGAATTGTAAAATTTATTCTTCTAAGTTTTTGTACAATTTTATTGAATAATGTTCCAAAAATAAATACCATCGAAGAAGCTTTTACACCTTTACCACAAACATCAATAAGAGTAAATAAAGAATATTGCTCATTGACTTCATATTTTTGCGTAAAATCACCACCGGGACCGTAAATATACTCTAAATGAGAAGTATACTCTAATTCATTTTCTACTTTATGATTTAGAACGTTTTTAGCATTTATCAAATTAAATTGAGACTCTTTTACTGCATCCAACTCCCTCTTAAAGAAAGTATTGATTCCTTTTATAATTCTATCTACCGTGCATATACCATAAAAATTTCTATTTAAAGTTACTACAATAGGATCAAAAAGTATTTCACTACTTCGTTTCAAAATGATTTCTGATGCATTTGATAAAGTTGTATATGCATTTAAACATATAATGTTTTTATTAATAAAATTTTTGATTTTTACATCTTTTCGAAAAAGAAGTTCTCGGTTGTAACTGTTTTCACTGATAAGTGATAAAAATGATTTTCTTGTAAAATAGCCAACAATCCAATTATCTGAATTTCTGATAGGAAGAAAATCTAATTCTGGATATTGTGCATACATATCATAAATTTTCGAAGGTAACTCATTTTCATTGGGTAGATTTGAGAAGTCAAAATTAGTTAAAGCTTTTAGTTGTTTTATCGTTATTGTTACTTTCCCTAATTCATTGGCAGAAAAAACTAAACTTTCGTCTTCTATGTTTGCTAGTATAAGTTCACTATAATCTGTAATTTTTTCAGCTGTGTTCACAATTATAATTTATAAAAAAAATGATAACAAATATATTACATAAAAATTAAAATAATATTTTTTTTAAAAGCATTGGTATTGGATTTGGCTAGGATTTGAAATATACTTTTTATGATAAAAAGATTTAAAACTTTTTATTTTTTGAATTCTATAATCGTTTAGTTCAGTATCGTAGATCCATTGACGTCCTGATTGATCGATATTCAGTCCAAAAGATGTGGAAGGTAAAATACATTCCGGAAATACTTTAGATTTTTGAAAATTTTTTGTATCTAAATCAAATTCATAGACTAGATGATTTTCATAAAAATAAATTCGATTTCTGTTTTGTGAGTCCCATGTAATCCATCTTTCATCTGTAAAATCAAAAGGTAGTAAAACTTTTTGAATTAAATGAATATTTTCCTCTTGTATATTATAGATTTCCAAAGATTTGTTTTTTGTATTTTCTATAACAGCAACGTATGTTTTGTCTGGAGAAGGAACTACATTTTTTATATTTTTTATTGAAGTTCTAATTTCATTTTTAAAATAATAACCGAATTTGGGATTAACTCCAAATTCGTCTCCTTCTCCATAAAGAAATATTATTTTTAGAGGATCCACACTAATGACATAAAAAAATTCTGGAAGCAACCACTTCGAAAGTACTAAAGTATGTAAAATAGTTTTATTTTTTACTTTTTCGTTTTGCATTTCGAAACTTACAATGTCTATTTTTGTTTGGTAATTTTTTTTCTTTGTAGTACCAGA
This sequence comes from uncultured bacterium, assembly GCA_937928085.1. GTDB lineage: Bacteria > Spirochaetota > Leptospiria > Leptospirales > Leptonemataceae > SKYB61. The sequence goes on from CALFVU010000008.1 coordinate 516,252, forward strand.
TAAAGGATGTTCAAGTTTTTCTTCCCAAAAGATAAAAATTTCCGAAAAAAAATGATCTTGAATAAAAGAAAGATAAGGAAAGGGTTGATTTTTTTTATAAAATAGCATATTGCAATGTATAAATAGTATAAAAAAATAAATTATTTTTACTCTTGATTCCATTCTTTTTCGGAAAACTCACTTAATTTATAATACCTTTTAGTTTTGTAAGATAAATCTGTATAAGGTAAATAATAATAAAGAGGTTCTTCTTTAGGTTTTGCATTTACTACAGCATCAATTTTTGTTGGATCTCCAATCCAGCTAGGTGGAAATGGTAAATTTTCGCAAAATCCTCTAAGATCTTTAAGTCGAAAAGTTCCCTCTACTCCTTTTTCTTTAAAAATTTTCCCCCAAAATCGAAATGTAACTTTTTGAATTCCGGGTCTTAAAATACTCTTATGATATACCCAATGTGTAGGTTCATCAAATTCTTCTGAATATAAATTCGCTTGTAAATGATATTCGCATTCTTTTTTTACATCTAAAAATGTACTAATATAAAGATGTCCATCTTTAAACTCCTCTTCAAATTGATCTAGAAATTCAGCTATAAGAAAAGGACTTGAATAAAAACCTTGTTCTAATTCTACTTCTTTAGAAAGTTTTTCAATCCGTACTCTTACTTTTAAAGATAAATTTCCCCAATATTTATTATCAGAAGAAGGGATTTTCCAAGAAAATGTATAGATACCATCTTTTTTTTCATCTGGTTCAATTCCAGCATCATTCAATTCTGGTGTTGCTACTCTTTGTTCTCCAAAAACTCGATCAGAGTAAATACCAGCATCTAGTACGTCATAATTTAAAAAATTTCCTTTAGAATCAGAAATTTTTAGAGTAGCAATTAGTGTATCTCCTAAAGTTAATGTATGCTTGTTTGTTTGAAAGACAAAAGAAGGATATTCTTTAAATTCCTTTTCAATAATCGCTTTGATTTGTTCTTCTGTTTTTCCTTCGTCTTGAAGTTTTTTTACAAATTCTTTTAAGCTGTTTTCAGTTTTTAAATTTGGATTCAGTATGACTGGTAATGGTACATACGAAATCTTCCATGGTTCTATTAAATCAATCATATTCTTATCCAAAGGCCTTGAATCCGGTGGATATTTAGAGTAATCCTTATATATTTCTTTTAATACTTCATCTGTAAATCCATATTCATTTAAGATTTGCTCAATTTGTTCAGGTGTCAAGAATCGAGGTTTATCTTCAAAAAATTCAAAAGGAACTTTTTCCTTTAAAGTGGTTTCTTTCTTTTTAGGTTTTTTATTATAAATCCAAACTAAACCTATGACTAAAACGATAATGATGAATAGTAGTAAAAAAGCTGTTTTGTTTTTCATATTTCTAATCCTTTTAAATTTTAAATTTGTTTTAAACTGTAAAATTCATTAGTTCATAAAAAAAGCCAGAAATTATGTTTCTGGCCAAAAAAGGGAGGATAATTTTGTAGGAAACAAAATTATTTCTAATTGCAACCTAGACCTAAATTTTTACAAGCATTATATTCTAATCTCATTGCATCGTTTATAGAATCAGACCCATCTCCAGAATGTTGTCTATAGTATCCATTTTTACTGCTGTTCCAATTGCTACTGGAGCTTCTTCCTGTCCATATATAGTGATAACTGTATCGGGTTCCCGAAGCGCAGTTAGAATAACTTCCTGTTGTGTTGATACCACATGTAGAATGAAATGCTACAGCTCCGTCATCCTCTCCGGGTAAATACCATGCAGTATACCACCAACCTTTATATCCAGCTAACATTCGGAAAGGAATTCCTTTCATGTTATTGTGATTATAAGAACCTCTTGCATTACCTGTTTTTAGCGCATTGTCCATATTTCCGGATGCCCAAAATGCTAAATTTGCCAATTCAGAAC
>CALFVU010000009.1 GCA_937928085.1 uncultured bacterium
CCGAGAGATACTAATATGCCGTGAGTCTTGACCATATTATCCAGAGTTAATTCCACTTAACTCTGCTCTAAAAACCCTGCCTCGTGCAGGGCTTTTTATTTTATATAAACCTCCATAACTTCCTCTATCGCTAAAGTGTATTTACCACTACGTATTATTGTACTTGGATTGTCCGAAAAAAGATATCCATACATTAAGTTTTTTCCAAATAATATTTTTCTTTTCCCCAAACGATTGTAGTAGTTGAATAAAGAAATGATTAGTTTAGAAAGTTCATTACTTCGTTTCGAATATTGCTCAAATAGATTTTTTTGTATTCCTAAATAATTTTCTCTTAGCCCTAAAGCATATAAACCCATTTTTTTAAACTTTATATTTTTTTTATATATTTTTTTTAAAAGCTCAAAACTGTTTTTTTTGAGAGTTTCTATAGAATTCGAAGGATAAGGTAGTTTGATCATACTATGATTGGAATAATATACTTCATTTTTGTCAAAAGGATTACTTCTAAGATATAATCCTAAATATTCTGGAACTAAATTATGAAGGATTAATTTTTCTGATAATTTTACGCAAAATTCAAGAAGTTTACTTTCTAACTCTTCTTTTTCTGTAATTACTTTTCGAAAAGAACGCGAAATTGTAGCTGATTTTTTTCTTTGAATAACGTTTGATTCTATTTCTTTACAACTTAATCCTTTTAATTCATATAAAATTTTTAAACCATTGATGGTTAAGTTTTTTCTTATCCAATATTGATTTTGTTGAATCAAATCATAAGGTGTATAAATGTTATTTTTTTTTAAAAAATTCACGGTTTTTTTACCAATACCCCATACATCTTCGATTTTATTTTTAGTCAAAATTTCTAATTCTTTTTCTTTTGTTAATGCTATAAAAATACCATTATATTCTTGATTTTTTTTTGCGTATTCGTTAGCTAGCTTGGCTAACGTTTTTGTTCTTCCTACTCCGATACATGTAGGAATTTTAATCCATTGATAAATGTTCTCTTTAATCATTTTTAGATAAGAGTGTAAATCATAATTGTTGAATTCAGATAGATCTATAAAGCTTTCATCAACAGAGTAAATTTCTACCTTCGGAAAATACAACGAAAGAATTTCATGAAATCGATAACTAAGATCCGCATAGAGTGAAAAATTACTAGAAAAAGCAATCACATTATGCTTTTCTACTAAATCTTTAATTTCGAAAAACGGTTGTCCCATTTTAATACCTAATGCTTTTGCTTCTTTAGAACGAGAAATTACACAACCATCATTATTCGATAAAACAATAACAGGTTTATTTTTAATTTTTGGATTAAATGCTTGTTCACAACTTACATAAAAGTTATTTGCATCGATAATTCCAAAAATTTTATTTTTTTGTTGAATGGATGACATATGTAACTACTCCCCATACTTCAATTGAGTTGGTTAATAATTCTAAATTATGATTTTTTAAATTTAGTAAAAACATTTTGTTATTTTTTTTTATAAATTTTTTTAATTGAAATTCACCTTCACAAGTAATGACAATAATGTTATCATTATTTGGAGCAAGAGAGCAATCAATAATCAGAATGTCATCATCTTGGATAAGACCATCGATAGAATATCCTTGAACCCTCATAAAAAATGTAGAGCTGGGATTAGAAACTAAAATCCGATTTAAATCAATTCTTTTTTCTAAATAATCATCTGCCGGACTAGGAAATCCAGTGTAAACAATGGGAATCAATTTATTATACAATTCTTCATCAAACTTTACGATTGGATTTCTTATAAAAGGAGGTTGATCCTGAAAATTCATATTATAAATTTTATACTATACTTTTATTAGTCAACAAATTTTTAGTATTTTAGAATGTAATTTCTTTGTTTTATTTAATGTTGACTGAAAGTTTCTTTTTAAAAGATTGGTTTGTTATGAATGAAAAAACAGCAAAATTGATCAACCGATATGCTGAAGCTAAAGGATATAAGGCAAAAGAATTAAAGAAAAAATGGTTATCTTTAAATAAAAAAGAAAGATTTTTGGAAAGACAAAGAATCTTAAAAGAACTAAAAGAACTTTATTCAAAATAATGCCAGATATAGAAGAGGTTGAGCTTTTTTCGGAGTTTTTATATCAGATTCGAACTTTTTTTAGAGAAAAAAATTTTTTAGAAGTAGAAACCCCTTTATTAAATCCATACACAACACCCGAACCTTATATTGATTCTTTTTCTGTAGAAAAAGAATTTTATTTAATTACTAGCCCTGAATTCAATTTAAAAATTTTCTTAAGTTTGTATAAAAGAAATGTTTTTCAGATTTGTCATGTATTTCGGAAAGGTGATAAAAGCCCTATTCATAAAAATGAATTCTTAATGCTTGAATGGTATCATCTAGGTTTTGACGAGCGAGATTTGATTTTAGAAATTATAGAACTTCTTAAATATATTTCCCAAACTTTCAGTGTTTTTGATCAAAATTTAGTTTTTTCTGTAAAGAGTTGCAAAGAAATTTTTTATGAATATTTGCAAACCGATTATACACGAGAAAATCTAATCGAAATCATACAAGCAAATCAATTGGTAGAAAGAAAAAATTTTAAAGATCTGCATAACGAAACGTATGATAATTTATTTTACATTGTGTTCTTAAATTTGATTGAACCAAAACTTTATACCTCAGAGCCTTTATTTATTACAAATTATCCAAAAGAGCTTCGGGGATATAGCAAATTAAAAAATCAAACAGAATCTACAAGATTTGAATTGTATTGGAAAGGTATAGAAATTGCGAATGGTTATAATGAAATTACTAATCTAGAAGAGCAATATAGAGAATTTCAATCACAATTTCAAAGAAGGTTAGAATTCAATAAACCTATTTATCCCATTTCAAAAACTTTTTTAGAAAGCTTTCCTTTACCCGAATGTTCTGGAGTAGCCATAGGATTAGAAAGATTGTTTATGGCTTTTCGAAATTTAAAATCAATATCAGAAATTTCTTTTTGTGATGTTTGGAAATGACTATTGATTTAATTTTTTGATTGTGATTTAAAATCAAAGAATTATTCAAGTTTATGTAGAGGAAAAAAATGAATTCACAAAAAAATATTTCTTATAGAGCTAAAGAAGCTACCAATTGTCCGATTTGTGGCACTTCTTTCTATAGAGAATTTTTACTAACAGGTGGAGGAAGATTGATTGCTGGGAACTTAACTCCAGAACTCAGGAGATTATACGTACCATCGAGAAAATTTGGAGTGGTCATTCCCTTAATATATCCAATTTCGGTATGCCCGAATTGTTATTATGCATCCTTTGGAGATGATTTTAACAAAATTCAAGAAAACGAAATTCAAAAGATTAAATCTGAAACTTCTAATCGAAAAGAAGATATACATAAAATTTTTGGAAAGCTAAATTTCGATGAAAATCGTCATTTAATCAATGGTACCGCTTCTTATATATTAGCTTTGGATTGTTATCAAAAGCGAGGTGTGAATGTTGCTCCAACACCCAAGAAAGCAATTTGTTCTTTAAGAGCAGCATGGTTGTTAGGAGATATTCACGAGAAGTTTTCAGATGTTGGATATGATAAGATCCAAAAATTTTTATATCTTAAAGCGGTATCTTATTACAAAAAAGTTTTAGAAATTATGACTTCTGGAAGTGAACCACATGACCAGTTTGTTCAACTTTTAGGTCCTGATACAGATAAAAATTGGGGTTTTGATGGAGTGATTTATTTAAATAGTTTTTTTAATTATAAATTTTTGGATGAATTTGCTTCTACAGATCAAGCAAAAGTAAAACTTTTAGAAGAGACGAAGCGAATGGTGGGAAAACTTTATGGATTAGGAAAAATTTCTAAATCGAAACCTTCTGTTTTAGTAAATTTAGCTCGAGATTTGTACGAATCTATCAATAAAAAACTTGAAGAGATAACAGGGGAAAAAGTAAAAGAATGAGATATACGTATGGCTTAACTATAGCTTATGATGGAACTAAATTTTATGGTATGCAATATCAGAAAGATCAAATTACTGTACAACAAAAAATAGAAGAAGCACTAGAAATTTTATTTAAAAAAAAAATCAAAATTTTCGCTGCGGGAAGAACAGATTCAGGTGTTCATGCCACAGGGCAAGTAATTAGTTTTAAAACACCTATTCCTATTTTAGATCCCCAAAAATTTATGAATTCCATCAATGCTTTAGCAGGTCCCCATATTACAGTAATGAAATTTCACCATCTTCCTTTACCTTTCCATGCAAGGTTTGATTGTATAGCTCGCGAATACGAATACTTGATTTTTTACGGAAAAAAAAATCCTATTTTTTTGCAAAATAAAGTCTGGCATATTGATGAAGAAGATTTAGATTTATTTTCGATACAAGAAGAGGTAAATGAAATTTTAGGAGAAAGAGATTTTCGAGCTTTTTGTAAACGCCCAAGCGAAAATACAATACGGTATTTAGAATATGTTAAGATAGAAAAAAAGATTGATAATTTTATGCAACTACCTTTTTATTCAATTCAAATACGTGGGAATGCTTTTTTGCATAATATGATACGAATTTTAATTGGTACGATCATCGATAGAATCCAAAATAGAATCAATATCTCTTTAAAAGAAATTTTAGAAAGCAAAGATAGAACTAAAGCTGGAAAAACTGCACCTGCAGAAGGTTTATATTTTCGAAAAGCATATTATCCAAAGATAACTGATTTGTTGAACTCAGATTTAAATTTATTAGAGTCATATCCAATTTTTGGTTCTTCTTTTTATAAAAATCAGTTGCAAAATGAAAGAATATAAAATATACTGTAACAAAAAATGAAATTGTTAAAAAACTATTGTAAATTTTTTTTTATTGTTTTTTTATTATTAAGCTCAGGTAATTCTTTTGTTTCGCAAGATTTTGATGAATATATTCAGAAAGAATTTGGTTTTTGGCTAGGGGGAGGTTTTCCTGCACCTAAATCACCGGAAGAAAAAATTTTCAATTCTAGTATGAGTTTTGGTCTTTTTTTTAGATATCATTGGCCAAGACCGTTTCATTTAGAATTAGGGACTTCTTTTGCAAATTACAAATCAATTAATATGCAGCAATTGACAATAATTCCTTTATATGTATCTTTAAACTATTCATTTCCTATCTTTACAAAATTTCAGTTATTGGGAAAACTTGGCTTGGGAGCATCATATTTAGAAATTAGACCCAATAATGTGAATGGATGGGATCCTACATTCTATTTAGGATTTGATTTTGCAATATTTGCGAGTAAGCGTTTTAAAGTGGGTTTACGTTTGGATGGTTATTATATTTTTGATGCTTTTCGTGACGAACCAAGTGTGTTAAAGTACTTAATTTATCTACCTAGAACCTTTGATTATCGTATACAAGAAAGTTTGAATTATAAAAATAAAAATATAGCTTTTTATAATTTTGGATTGCTTTTTTCTTTTTTATATTGAAATTATGAAGTTTAAATTTTTTATAATATTTTTATTGTTTTTTATTGTTGTAACTTGCAAGAAAGATACAAAAACACCGTTAGTTGGTTTACTATTTAATAATAAAATTACTTTGATTCTAAAAGGAACTTTCGCGACGGATAGACCTTTAAGTTTCGAAGAGATCAATAATAATCAACTTTTTATAGATAGTATTACTCCTACTGAGGTGATTGAAATTTCGGGAGTGCCTTCGTACGACTCCTTGCCAATTTATATCGATATAGGAGAGATTCGTCTTTCTACAAAAGCTCCTTTAGCTGATCTTTCTTTGATTACTTCAGAGAAAGATTCTCAAAAATTTTGGGATGTACTTTCCTCGCAAAGACAAGTATTTTGTAATCAGCTTTATACATACAATTCGGAACTAAATAGTTGCTTAAAAAATAACGGTTTTGTTGGCTTAGAAATGCTTTTCAATGGCATAGGAGTAGAGTATCCATCTAGAGATGTAGGATCAGGAATTTATTTACATAGTGGAATTTTTTTTCGAAGTCTTTTCTTTGGTTATGCAAAGTTAGGGAGCTCTGATTATATTGGAAAATTTGATAATCAAGATGTAAAAGGAATTGATGTAATACGTTTTTTAAATTATGATCCTGATGTAGATAGTGCTGCAATTACAGTGCTTCCTCCGCAAATGTTTCCTTTACATTTTAAAGTATATCCGGGGATACAAAATCTGGAAATTTATCAAGAATATATACCTACTATTATAGAGATACGATTTAATTTAAAAGAAAATTTAATGTTACATTCGTTCAAAGAACCCAATAGTGGAAACTTCTTAACTTATGTAGGAATTAGTGATTGGAGAAAAGCTCATAATGGACAAACCTATAGCGGTGGAAATTTACTTTCCCGAATGAGGATGATTTATCCTTCTTGGTCTAGTTCTATACGAATTAGTGGTGGCACCTATACGGGTAGGCATTATTATGCTTTATATTATCGTTCGGAATGTAGTGATGGTAGCTGCAATAAAGATCTTGATTTGCTACCTTTGAGTGCAACACCTGTTCGAAATGGAAATGATAACATTTTAAAAGATATAATGCCAGGAAGCTATCTTTTACAATGTAGATATGACGAAGTTTTCGATGGATATCCCGAAAAGGTATTATCAGAAATTCCTGTAGAAATTACAGAAAAAAATTCGGAAATTCAAATCCACTGTTTATGTGGATATAGTACTAGTTCAGGATGCTAAATTTATATGAGTTTAAATAAAGTAGCTGTATTTTGTGATGGTGCATCAAAAGGGAATCCAGGACACTCTAGTATAGGAGGCATAGCGTACAAAGTAGATCAAGATTTCGATGTTTCGAAATTAAAGACTTATCAAAACTTTCATGAGGAGAATGCTCTATTTTCAATATCTAAGTATTTAGGTATACAAACTAATAATTATGCCGAGTACCAAGCATTGCTTGAAAGTTTAAAAAAATTATTAAATATTTTCTCCGATGATTTAAAAAGTTTACATTTATTTATATTCATGGATTCCGAGTTGATAGTAAAACAAATCAATGGTTTATACAAAGTAAAGAATCAAAATCTAAAAAAAATACACGAAGAAATAAAACGAATACTTAGCTATTTCTCTAAATGGGAGATCCATTATATTCCTAGAGAACAAAATACAATTGCAGATCGGTTTGCAAATCTGGCTCTGAAAGATTATCTGAAAGATTAAGTAATGTTATTTTTTTGAAAATAAGACTCAATTCTTTATAGAATAATTTCTTTAAAAAAAATTTGTGAAGTTTCGATAATATTCGAAGATGTATATTTCAAGTGAATTTTTTAAATTTCGTTCAGAAGTTTTTTTATTTCACACATTTGCTTTATGGATAACTTTTTCTTTAGAGTCATTTCTTCCGCAAAATTTTTTTATATTTAGCTCAAAAGAAATCTTTTTGATTCTTATTTTTTATTTTTTGACCTCTTTTATTTTTAGTATTGTGATAGAACTCTTTTACTTTTTTTTAAAATTTCTTTCTACAATTTTACTTAGATTGGGAACTTTATGGAAGTATACAATACCTTCTATTTTAGTTTTTTTATTAATATTTATCCCTTTGTTTGAGTTAACAAATTTTAAAGATATTTTTTATAATTTCGAAGGAGTAAAAGGAAATGTTTTTATTGTAATTTTTGGTTTATCTCTAGTACTTTTTATTATTTTAATTTTGATTTTTCCTATTTTTTATGGTTTAAATGGGGGTTTTATAATTTTATCCAGTATTCTTTCGTACAGCTTAATTCGATTATTTGCAGATTTCTTAGTGATTGAGTTTTCTTTCTGGAAATTTATATTTTTATATTATAGTTTAACTTTACTATTTTTTTTAGTTCTACAATTAAGAAGAAGGTATGCGTTAAGTGTATTCTACGAAAATTTTCATTATCCCTTATGGTTTTTAATTATTTTTTTTATGGTTTTATTTTTTATATTACTTTTTAGAATTTACAAGACTCAAGATTTTTTTGCGTTTATTCTTCTTTCAATTTGTCTTTATTTAGTCCTCATTATATGTATGATGAGTTTGATTTTAAATTTAGAAGCAAAATTAAATTCTAGAATTTTTAATGTGAAATCGTATGTGATTTTTTTTATTTTTTTATTGAATATTTTTCTTTTTTATATTTTCTTTCGTCAATGGAGTTTTCCGGATTTTAAAAAGCTTGAGAAAACAGATAAAATTTGGGTTTATTATTTTTTTACAACGATACATTTTCTTTATGATACAGATAAGGATGGTGAAAATCATTTTTTTGCTAACGATATAGAAAACCATAATGTAAAAATTAGAAAAGAAGGGATAGAAAACGAAAGAAAAGAAATACAACTACCTGAATTATTGTATTATATTCCTTTTAATTATTTATGGATTACAGTTTATATAGAAAACTACAAAAACGAACCTGAAAATTTTTTTTACTATTCAACTTCTGAAGATATCAAAAAAACTTTATTTTCTTTAATTTTTAATACTTCCTCTAACGAGACGTTTAAATATTTTAATGGCGATAAAAATAAAAAAATCAAGAGTATTTTTAGTTACTTAACAGAAAATTATTTTAGAACAATTTGTATTGGTTATTTACATACTTCTTCTTATTTTGTTGCGAATTCAGAATATAAAATCGATAAGGGATGTGAGATTTTAGTAAATTTAGAAGAACAGGCAAAAAATCAATTAAAAAATAATATCGAGTCTATGGTAGAAGATTCCAGATATTACATACAAAACTATAAAGCACAAAAAAATTTTGTGTGGCTACATACACATCTTTTACAATTTAAAAATAAAATACAAAAAAAAGAATTGATTTCGTTTTTGATGAATTTATCTTTTAATGAATTTTCTTTTCCGTATAAAAAAATAATTTTTCTATTTTTTGATACACCCATACCTCATTACGAGGTTTATTCTGATATAGAAAATAAAGAAGTTGTGCTTGATTCAAATTTTTCTTATTTTGGAACATTATTACGATTGTTGATCTACAACGAATTAAAAAAATCATCAAAAGATTTTTATAAAGAAGATTTTTTTATAAATGAATATAATTTTGCAATTTCGAAAACACTTCATCATTACATTTTTATCGAACCTAAAGATGTATATTGGCAAGAACTAAAAAAAATTTTTGGTAATCCTTCTCTACCACCTATAAGTTTTGATATTGAAAAAAAAATATTTTATGATGGAAGATGGGGAATCATATCCTATTGATAACCAAAGCTTTTTTATACTAGTTTGTATGTTTTTTTACTTTAAAAAATTTTTAAAAAAGCTTGATTGGAAAATTTCTACTCAATTTTTTTACATTATGGTAGTAAATTCTACAAATTTCGATAAGGAAGTTATTCAATTTTCTTTCGAAAAACCTGTACTGGTAGATTTTTGGGCTGAATGGTGCGGTCCTTGTAAAATTTTAAGCCCTGTGTTGGAAAAATTAGAAAAATTGTATAATGGAAGCTGGAAGTTGGTAAAAATCAATACAGATCAAGAACCTCAATTAGCAATGCAATATCGAGTATCAGGAATACCCCATTGCATTTTATTTTATCAAGGTAAAGTAATCGATTCTTTTACTGGAGCTTTACCAGAAAAAATGATTAGAAATTTTTTAGATAAAAATATCCCTTCTGAAGAAAAAGAGCAAGTCAAAAAAAAATTACAATCCGGCGATAAAGAGCAAATTAAAGAAGGAATTCTAAATGCTTTAAACCTTCCTAGTGTAGATCACGAAATAGTAAAACACATATTAAAAAATCTTATTCTTTTTATAAAAGAAAAAGATTTAAATACAATTCAAAAAATTCTAAATTTCCTTTTACCTTATAAATCGGAATTAAGTGGTTTGATAGATTATATAAAAAAATATAAACATGAAGAAAGTTTTTGGTACGATTTAGAAAAATTATTTTTAATAAATGAAGAGGGAATCCAAGCAAACATTTTAGAGGAAATTCTGAAAAGTTTTCAGACCACAAAAGACGAAAAGTATAAACAAATGCTAATACTTTCTTTTCAGATTATAGGGCAGGCACATCCTCTTTCGAATGAATATAGAAAAAAATTGTCTAGTTTGATATTTTAAAATAATTTTTTTATTAAAGCATCTTTGTTTATACAAATGAAAAATTATTGTGAATTCAAAAAAATTGAATAAATGATAATAGTACGGAGGGTATTATGTTACTTATAAAACCTAAAATGAGAATTGTAGTGCATTTTTCAGATGAAAAAGATCCATACAAAAAACATGGAGATTTATTTATTGAATTTCCGAATTATGAACAATTGATAACATACGAAATCGATTTGTATTATTTAGAAATTTTAAAAAGAAACTATCATTATGCGTATTTAGCTGTCAGTGATATAAATCTATTACAAAGTTTAAAGAAGGAAATTCGAATTTTCTCTTCCATTGCCGAGATTTATAATAGTCATCATAATTGTGATGTAATATCAGTAATTTTAAAAAGAAAGCCCGATCACAGAAAAGAATATTTACAAAAAGAAGGTGCACTTTCTAATAATAAAGGAAAAATTCAGGAATTTATGGTATCTTACTTAAGTGGAATCGTTGGTCATAATCAAGATAAATTGTTACTAATAGATAAAGATTAAGTATAAATGTGATGAGAGAAAAAATCATCGAGTTTAAAGAATTAACTATCGAAATAGATTTAAAAAAAGTAGATCATAAAGAAATCAAAATTATAAAATTTATTGGTAAAATCTCGAACAATAATGGCTTCGAATTAAATAAAAAGTTTACTGATTTTTTTTCAGATCAAAATTTTTTTATAATTGTAGATTTGTCAGAATTAAATTATATTAATTCCACAGGAATTGCTATTATTTTCTCTATGTTTTTTAAATGCAAAGATTTTAAGGGAAAATTAGTAATTGGTGGAATTCATGATTTTATCAAAAAAGTACTTTCTATGATGACATTGCCTGAAGGTTTAAAAATTTATAGTACAGCAGAAGAAGCCTTACAAAATTTTTTAGAATAGATGAATTTTTTAACGAGCAAGTTAATAAAACGAATCCCTTTTACAGTAGGCTTTATTGGAGGTATTTTATTATTGATTGTTGGACATCAACCTAATGACGATGCATACATCACATTTCGACATTCTAAAAATTTTGCTTTATACGGTCAATTAGTCTGGAATAATGATGACGAAAAAGTTCTAGGATCAAGTACCCCTTTTTTTTCTTTTTTTCTAGGGATTTTAGGTTATTTGTTTGGAATACATCATATTCCTTTTATATCTTTGATGATCAATGGAATACTAATTGGTTTAACCGGTTGGGTTATTTATCTAATTGTAAAAACTATAACAGAATCAGATTTTCTTTCTTTTTGGATTGTTTTATTAGTTTCAATAAACTCATATATCATTCGCATTCATAGTTATGGTTTTGAATTTGCTTTATTTACGTTTTTGATTTTTTTTAACTTATATTTGTTTTTTAACAGTAAAACACAATTCGAAAAACATATTGCTTTAATTTTACCAAACATTTTGATTTTAACTCGTATAGAAGGAGTATTTATTTATCCTTTGGTGCTAATAAAACTATATCAATGGTTGAAAAAAAAATGGATTTTACCTATACATATTTTTCTACCTTTTCTTTTTGTGATTTATGTAATTTTTAGTTTTTTTTACTATGATCAAATTCTACCACAATCGATTTATGCAAAAAGAGATTTTCAGAGACTCTTTCCATTATTCTCTCTTTCGGAAAATATGTTAGAAAATTTATCTCAAAGGCAATTTATTGTAAAAGAATTTTTATATTCTGCCTTTTTTCCTATTTTGCGATATGGAACTGAAGAAGCTACTTTTTTGTTAGAAAAATATTCCTACACTCCCGTTAATTTTCTTTTCAATCGTAATACAAGTTTATTGAATTATTCTATTTTGTTAGCTATTGTTGTGATTTATTTTTTTTTTATTAAGAAACGATTTTTAGAACTTTATTATTTCTTTTATATACCATTTTTTTTGATTTTTGTATTTTATACTATTCGTGTAGAGTCATGGTATTTTCCTCCTTTAATTGTTAGTTATTTATTATTTTTATGTATAGGAACTTATTTTTTATTAGAAATCATACTCAATTTAATAGAAAAATATTATAAAATTCCTTATAGAAAATTCATATCTCATATATTCATGTTTATTTTTATTTTATCTTGGATTAGCAAAAATTTTTATGTAATAAATCAAAAAACACGGCCTTTTGATGAATTTAGAGGAATACTTTATCCACCAGGAATGCGAGATAAAGTAGAATGGGAAAGATATTTTGTTTATAAAGACACTATCGATTTTTTAAAAAAGAATCAGCTAAAGGGAACAATTGCTTCTCCAGAAATAGGTGTCATGGGGTTTTTTTATGAAGATTCTTTGTTAGATTTATTTGGTTTATGTTCGAAGAAAGTCATCAAATATTATTACGAGAATTATTATAATAATCAAAAAGAAGATTATACTGTATATGTATTAAAAAAAGAAAATCCAGAATTTTTTATTAGTGGAATGGATTTGTCAAAAGAAAGTCCTTTAAAAGATTTTTTATTAAAAAATTATCAAATAATTTTTCGACATCCAAAGTATCAGGTATTTGGTGAACCATTGTATGTATGGAAAAGGAAGAATTAAAAATTCATAAAAATTAATTTTTTACTATAAATTTTTTTATCTGCAAGTTTCATCAATAAGAAAAGTCTATTTTTTTTAAAATCAATATTGAATTCAAAAAATAGTGGAATTTTTATACGATTTATATTTTTTGTATTTATTTATTTAGTGCCAAATTATTATAGTTATATGATATGTTAATGATAAGAAAATCTTTATCTAATAAGTTTAAGATCATTTCGAGTAAAAAAATTAAAAAGAAATTATTGGAAAATATGATTTTTCTTCTGCTAGATTTAAAAACAGAAATTTTTCAAACGAATGTTTTACTTAATCTTTATGGAATTTTGAACTCTTATCAAAGAGAAATTTTAAATTTAAAAATAAAAAATTTTTTACTTAACAAGCAAAATTTATTAGATACTTTAAATTTTCCTATAAAATTTAAAAAACATAAAAGATCAAATTTATTATATGATTTTGTAGATTTTCCTTATAAGATTTCTTATCAAGAAACTGCTTCTTCACCCCAGAAAGAGCGAATTATTGAGATTAATTATACTGATTTTTCCCACGATTATGATATGTTAATCAATTTTCTTTATTCTATTCCAGAGAGTTATCAAAAAGAATTTATTAAAGAAATTTTACTTTTATTAAGAGAATTTCTAAAAGAAGAAAAAGCAAATGAAAATCAATTAGAAATTCAATTAAGAAATAAAATGGAATCTTTAAATGAATATTTTCGTTTTACAAAAGAAGAAGTAGAAATTTTAACTTTTGTTTATTATATAAATACCTTTCAGATTTTTTATGATATGTATGAAAAACTATTAGAATTTTATGATTTAATAAAAGTTATTTCTCTTTTTACAAGAATAAAAGAGAACATAGTAAAGGAGATTTTAAGTCGAGATTCAAAATTGCAATTTTTTCAGATTATTTATTTTGAGAATTCGAATATTCAAATCAATGAAGATATTTATGATTATTTAAATGATTTATCTGGATATAATTTTTTAGAAAGGTATTTTACTGTTATTGATCTTTCGAAAGAAGAGATACTAGATTTAAAATTATTTAGTTATCAGAAAGAAAAGGTAGAAATCATAAAAGAATTACTTTCTTGCGATGGAACAGTTAACATTTTATTTTATGGAAAAACAGGTACTGGCAAAACTTCTTTAGCAAAAAGCTTAATTAATTCTTTAGGTAAAAAAATTATTTATGTATCAAATGAATTTTTTAAAGAGGGATTGTATTTCGATACAGATCCTTCCCATCGTATTATGAGTTTAATATTGGCAAATCAATATGCCAAACAAAATAATGGTATAGTGATAATGGATGAAGCAGATGAATTTTTAAATTCGCACTTTTCCTTACAAATGTATTATTTTTTAAATAATAAAAATTCTAATGTAAAGAAAAATTGGTTAAATCACTTTTTAGAACAACATGGGGGGAAAATAATCTGGATATCGAATTATACCGAATTAATGGATGAATCTGTAAAAAGAAGGTTTCAATATTCCATGCAATTTACAAGTTTTAATGGTGAGATCCGAGAAAAAATTATAGATAATTTATTAAAAAAATATCATTTAAATCAGATTCTTCAGGTTAAGGATTTACAAGAATATTGGTTAGATTCTATAATACCAATTGGTATATTAGAAAATTCATTAAGGCAAATCGGCAGTATAAATAAAAATAAAAAACTTAGAAAAAATAAACTCTTAAAGTATACAAAAGAACTTATTGAAAGTAGCTTTCGATTGATGAACAATGCTAAGTATAAAGCCAAGAAACGTCAAGTTCCAACAATTTATAAAGAAAAATATATAAACTGTACTTTAGGAACAGAAAAAATAAAAGAAAAAATTCGGACGTTTTTAAATTCAAATAAAAATAAAAAAGGAAATCTAAATATTCTTTTTTATGGTCCAACAGGTACAGGAAAAACGGAATTTGCAAGATATTTAGTAGAAATTTTTCAATTACGTCTAATTGAAATTCAGCCTTCTGATATCCATCACCCTTTGTTTGGTGTATCAGAAAAATTGATTCGAGAATATTTTTATACAGCTTCTGTTTCAAATTCATTACTTTTAGTAAATGAAGTTGATCTTTTTTTAAGTAATCATTCCAATACATTGATTCATTCTATAAAAATGGAATTTATCCAAAATTTAGAGAATTTTAAAGGAATTTTTATTGGTACAACAAATTATGTAGACAAAATGGGGCGATCAGCACTAAGAAGGTTTCATTTAAAAGTCGAATTTTTCCCTATTAGAAAATCAGACTTAGAAGAAGTATTTTTAGATTTTTTTAAAGATCAATTAACTTTTTATCCATTGACTTTAGAACAAAAAGAAAAACTAA
The DNA here is from genome assembly GCA_937928085.1 of uncultured bacterium. Taxonomy (GTDB): domain Bacteria; phylum Spirochaetota; class Leptospiria; order Leptospirales; family Leptonemataceae; genus SKYB61. The sequence continues at coordinate 15,091 of CALFVU010000009.1, forward strand.
AAGGTATCGACAACTTGTCTTTGGGTGATTTTTATTCTGTAAAAAGACAAATAGAAATGGAAGGAGAAGTTTATTTCGAAGAAATTCTAAGACTTTTAAAAGAAGAGGTGAATTATAGGCTTCATCATAAAGAATAAGAATTATGCTGAATTATTATAACAAAATCTTTTTGATTGCAATTTTACTAAATTTCGCTTATTTATTGATAGAAATTGGTTTTGGATTTTATACTCAATCATTAGCTTTAATTTCTGATGGAGTTCATAATCTAAGCGATGTATTTAGTTTATGTATCAGTTGGTTTGGTTATCACTTATCGCTAAAGAAATCTTCTTTAATGCGAACCTATGGTTATAAAAAAACAAGCATTTTTACAGCTTTTTTGAATTCAGTGATTTTATTTATAGCTATTGGAGGAATAGTTTTTGAATCTATTCATAAATTTTTTCAGATTCAACAGACAATTGATGTTCATTTGGTATGGAAAGTAGCTTTAATAGGAATTTTTATAAATTTTGGAACAGCATTTCTCCTTCGAAAACAACACAATGAAGATCTAAATATTAAAAGTGCTTTTATTCATATGATTGGTGATGGTTTAATTACATTCGGTGTGATTCTCTCTGCTTTTGTTATGGAATATACTCATTGGTACTGGATTGATCCATTATTTAGTATTGTGATTTCTGGGTTTATTTTTTGGAATGCTTGGGATTTATTTTATGAATCATTTAATTTAATGATTGATGCGGTTCCCAGTAAAATCAACATTAAAGAAATTCGAATGTATTTAGAAAGTATACCGGGTGTACAAAATGTTCATGATTTACATATATGGGCTTTAAGTACAACAGAAACTGCTTTAACTGTACATCTTGTAAAACCGTATTCCAAAAACGATGATGAAATTTTGTCAAAAATTTCTAAAGATTTAGAAGAGAAATTTCAAATACATCATACTACGATTCAATTCGAAAGAAAATTATCAGAAGAAAGTTGTACACAGTTAAAAAAATGTTGTTAGTTTGAAGAGTATAATCGTTGTTATTTATGACATTAAAAAGATTTCAATATCCACAAGAATGGATCGAAAGAAAAAAGCAAAAAATTCCCATTAGTGTAGTTACTTGTTATGATTTTATGATGGCAAAATGGATTTCTAGAACAGAGATCGATGCAATTTTAGTAGGTGATTCTTTAGGTATGGTGTTTCAAGGAAATTCTTCAACTTTACCAGTTACTGTAGATGATATTATATATCACACAAAAATCGTAAGAAGGGGAGCGCCAGATTTTTTTATTATAGCGGATATGCCGTTTGGATCTTATCAGGCAAGTAAAGAAAAAGCTTTGATGAATTCTTTTAGAGTTATTAAAGAAACTAACTGTCAAGCCTTAAAATTCGAAGGTTCAGATGAATTTACATTAGATGTAATCGATCAATTAGTACGAAGTGGTATTCCTGTGATGGGACATATTGGCCTTACTCCTCAAAGTTTTATGAATTTCGGTGGATACAAAATTCAAGGAAAAAAAGAAGAACAAAAAAAAGTTTTGTTAGAACAAGCTCATAAACTGCAAAATGTAGGTTGCTTTTCTATTGTATTAGAATTAGTGCATTCAGAGTTGGCTTCTAAAATTACAAAGGAAATACAAATACCCACTATTGGTATCGGTTCGGGAAATGGTACCGATGGTCAGGTTCTTGTAATTTATGATCTTTTCGGTATGGATCCAGATTTTACTCCAAAGCATGCAAAACGCTATGCAAATTTTAGTGAAATTGGTATTGATTGCTTAAGAAAATATGATTACGAAGTAAAGCAGAAATTATTTCCATAAAACGATATGAAAGAATGTATAGTACTTGGTTCAGGAAATGCTTTTAATTCTGATGCTAGAGGGCATTGTTGTTTTTTGTTAGATGAAATTTTTTTGATTGATTGTGGACCTACTGTTTTAATAAAACGGGAAGAATTCAAAATAGATTTTTCAAAAATCAAAATCATATTGATCACACACTTTCATGGAGATCATTTTGCTGGTGTACCTTTTCTTATTTTGTATTTTCAATATATCTTAAAACGTAAAGAAAAGCTATATATTTTGGGACCAGAAAATATAAAAAAACAATATGATTCTTTAATGGATTTGATTTATCCAAATTTACAAATTGATTTTTCTTTGGAGTTTATCGAAATTCAAGAAGATTATGATTTTGAGGAGTATCATATAAAAGCAATTCCAATGTTACACAAAGAAGAAAGTTTAGGCTATAGAATTAATGATTCTCAAAATTCTTTTGCTTTTACAGGAGATACAAAATGGAACGATAATATTATTTCTTTATTTAAAGATGTGGATGTAGCTATTATAGAATTAAGCTTTAAAGAAAAAATAGAAAATTCATCTCATCTTTCTTTGGAGGAGCTAAGACAATATCGAAATAAAATCCAACCAAAGAAGTTATTTTTTAATCATTTGTATGACGAACTTTCGAAAGAAGTAGAAGATCTTACTAAAGAAAATTTTAATTTTGGAACTCCACTTTACGATGGAATGAAGATCCATTTTTGATTATAGTTATAAAATGATTTGACTACGAAAATTTAAAAAAAGAAGTTATTCAATATGCTAGATCTGTCAAGAAGACCAAGAAGAAATCGAAGAACTGAAAACATTAGAAGAATGTTGAGAGAGACAAAAATTTCTGTGGATGATCTTGTAATGCCTTTATTTGTATGTGAGGGAGAGAGAATACGGGAGCCAATTTCTTCGATGCCGGGAATATATCGTTTAAGTAAAGACGAAATTTTAAAAGAATGTAAGGAACTCTATCAATTAAGGATACCAGCAATTGTTCTTTTCCCAGTAATACCCGAAACAAAAAAAGATCCATTTGCTAAAGAATCTTTTAATACAGAAGGATTATATCCTTCTACAATCAAAATGATCAAACAAGAATTACCTGAGCTTACGATTATAACCGATGTGGCTATGGATCCATATAGCTCTGATGGACATGATGGTTTAGTAAAAAATGGAGAAATCCTTAATGACGAAACTTTAGAAATTTTAGGTAAAATGGCATTAGTGCAAGCAAAAGCTGGCGCAGACATCATTGCACCTAGTGATATGATGGATGGAAGAGTAAAATATTTGAGAAAAATTTTAGATCAGGAAGGATTTACAAATGTGGGTATTTTATCTTATACAGCAAAATATGCATCTTCTTTTTACGGGCCATTTCGTGATGCATTAGATAGTTCTCCGCGATTTGGAGATAAAAAAACTTATCAGATGGATCCAGCCAATCTTAGAGAAGCACTTTTAGAGTTAGAATTAGACATTGAAGAAGGAGCAGACATAGTAATGGTAAAGCCAGGATTGCCGTATCTTGATGTGCTTAGAGAATTTTCTTTAAAGAGTAGAGTTCCTGTTGCAGTATATAATGTTTCGGGTGAGTATTCAATGCTTAAAGCTGCTTCTATGCAAGGATGGCTTGATTATGAAAAAACTGTTATGGAAGTTATGTTATCATTTAAAAGAGCCGGTGCGGATATAATCTTGACTTATCATGCAAAAGAAATTGCTCAGTGGCTTTCAAAAAACTAAAATCTTTTTGAAGGTTTTGATTTTTATTAAATAAAATTTCTTTTGAATTTTTCTAAAATTGATATCTTTTATTTTGTAAAAAAAAAGAGATTGATTTTCTTTTTTTATATTTTGCATTGATTTTCTTTTGTAAATAAAAGTTATTTTTATGATAACTCTATTTTTTAGTGAAGTAAAAATTGAATTATATTTAAAAAACTTAATATTCAATCATATTTATAAATTTTTTTAAAGAAACTGATTTTTTCATTCATATCATAGTTAATATCATATTCGTTGATTTTTTGTGTAAATAATGATTTCTTAGATTCTTCAGTAGTATAAAGCAAAAACACTAGTAGCTCTCTACATTGATAATTCTGAGTTGCAATTTTTTTAAGTTCAGTTAAATCATATTTATTCATTAAGGCTTTTATCAAAATTGTTAATGTATCTACATTTTTTTGATAGTTTAATTTTTCATATAATTTTTTAAAATTAAAAATGATTAAAAGAAAATCTGGATCCTTATAAGAAAAAGGCTCAAAAGAATAAATAGTCCTTAGAACATGAAGCGCTTCTAAAAAGTTTTGATTTTCGTATAAAAAATGATAAAACATAAAATAATTTTGTTTTGAAGGTTGAATCCATAATAATAACCTGTAAAGATGATACATTGTTTTTATGTTCTTACTTGTTTGAATGCAATCTTCGATTATAGAAATTTGTGTTGTATTTCTGTAAATCAAAATTTGTTTAAGAAAATTTATAAATTCTTTTTCTTTTTGTGTGATTGATTCTCTCCATAAAGCTTGAGGGTCTGGTTTTCGTAAATTGATGTCAAGATTATTTTTGTCTTCTGGATTACATAGAAAAGGAAGTAAAGAAAATTCTTCTTTTGAATAAACACTACTAAATTTGATTTTTTCTAAATATTGAACTGTTTCTTCGTATTGTTTTAAATTCAGAAGAAATAAAATTCTAAAATAAACTAAAAAATCATCTAGAAAATCTGATTCTTCTAAAATTAAAAAATATTGATTCGCATTAAAGTAATTATTATTTATAAAATTTATATAAAATTGTAATTTTAAGTATTCTTTGTTATTTCGAGCTTCTGTATTGGTTTGTAAAACTTGTATTAAATAATTCCTTGTTTTATCGTATTTTTGAGCTAAAAATGAATCAATAGCTTTCTGTAAAAGAAGGATTTCTTTTTTTTCTTGAGCATAAAGAACACTAATACTTAATAACAAAATCATTGAAAAGTATTGCAAAAATGATTTATAAAAGTTTTTTACTTTATTAGTTCTTCTAAAATCAAAAAAAAGTGCCATATGATATTCAAAAAAATCGAAAGAAAAAAAATGTCCCTCATAAGAATTAAGTCTTTTGTTTTTTGAAATAACCAAACTTTGTAAAGAATATAAAAAGTGAATAGAAGGGTAGGAATGCTAAATATAAAACTTACGAAATTTAAGATATTGCCAATCAAAATTGATACTACAAATAAAGCAAAATAAAAGTAAATTTGTTTGATTGTATAATCAATTCCTTTAACTACAGGTAGCATTGCAAATTTTGCTTTTTTATAGTCTTCTAACCGAAAAATAGAAAGTGACCAAAAATGCGGTGGTTGCCATAAAAATAATAGAATAAATAAAAAAATACCATATTCTGTAATTTTTTCTAAAATTGCAGATTCCGCAATTAAAGGACCTATTGAACCGGACAATCCTCCGATGATGGTATTAAACGTATATCTGGGTTTTATCCATATTGTATATACAAAAATATAATTAAAAAAAGCAAATAAAGCAAAAAGCATAGCATATAAATTGATAGAGCCAAGAATTAAAATTCCTAGACCGATTAGCGAGGAAGATAAAATAAAGATTTTTTTAGATTGGTTTTTATATTGAACTAAATATCGATGTTTTGTTCTTTCCATTAATGAATCTTTATTTTGTTCTAAAATTTGATTATAAGCAAACGAAGACATTGCACATAAACAGGTGCCTAAAGTAGTATAAAATATAAGTTCAAAAGATTCTATGCGATGATGTATAAAAACGGGTATTTCTGTAATCACTATGTTTAGAGCTAATCCAGGTTTAAAAAATTGATAAAGAGATTTGATTTTATCCGTATTCATTTTTAAGCATTTTTTAATTTAAAAAGAAGATGTAAAATCGATAAAAATAAAATAGTAGAATTAAAAGAATGTAAAATTCGAATAAGAGTGGGTAATTCAAAAATAATATTTAAAATTCCAAGAAATATCTGGAACATTAGCAAAGAAAAAGAGAGCAAATAAAAATTCCAATAAATTTGCTTTTGATAAAAATATTTTAATAAAAACAAGGCATAACCTAAAATAAAATAAGCCATTAATCGATGAGTTATATGTATTTCGAAATTCTGAATAAAAGGTGGGAAATAAACAAGATTAAGAATTTCTTGATTATTTTTTAAAACAATTTCTTGATAACAAGCCGGAAAGAGATTACATACTAAACCCACATAATTAGCACTAACTCTCCCACCTAAAAAAATTTGTATAAAAACAAAAATCAAAAGAAGTAAAACTAAAAAAAAAGGTTCTTGATGGTTTTTATAATTCTTTGTTTGTATTCGAGGGGATAGGGAAGAGTTTAATTGGAAAATTATGTAGTAAAGTACAGAAACAAACAAAATAGCATTTAACAAATGAAATTTTACAATATATGCATTTAATTGTTTTGTGATTGTTTCTCTACCTAAAAAGATTTGAACAATCAAAATAATCAAACTTAAGATAAAATAAGGTAAAAATCGTTTTGTTGTTTTTGAAAAAATTCCTATAAAAAACCATATAAGAAAAAAAAATCCTAAAATACCAGCTGTTAGTCTATGTATAAATTCTAAAAAAATTTGATAATCAAAGGGTGGGATTACATAACCATGACACAATGGCCAATCAGGGCAGGCAAGACCTGCATCCTCAGCTCGTACATAGGGTCCTAAAAAAATTGTAGTGAGAGCTAAAAAGAAAACTACAATTGTCAAATAATAATATTTTTTTAAAAAATTATTTTTTGAATTATTGGAAATGGTTTCTTTTACGAGTTGAATCATCAAAAACCAATATTTTTTTTATTATACTTGGTCGATTAAAAATTTATAATATATCAGCACAAATAATATTTGACACAATAAATCATCAGAATTAGTCTAATTCTTTTATGATTTTTATAAAATATATAGTCATAGTATTAGGAATTATAATAACCTTATTAGGATTATTTCATCAAATTATTGTGGGAGGTGTGGTTACGAGATTATTAGATTCCGAAGAAAAAGATTTACGCTTATATGTTATGAGCTGGATTTCACATGGTGCATATCTTTCGTTTGGGGGAATTTTGGGAGTAATTCTATTAGTATTTCATTCACCATTTGATGCTTCTTTAAAAACTTCTATATTCATACTTGGTTTTGGAATGTTGTTTTTCTCAATTCATATTGGAGTTAGTGCTTTGAAAAATCAAATTATGATCATTACACTTGAATTTCTATTTTCGCTTTTTTATAGTTTGTCTTTATTTGCGTTTTATTTGTTTTTTTAAAGCTATTGTATTAATTCAGGTAAAGGAATTTCTGCTTTAGGAATGGGATCTTCAATTAATTTTTTTATTAAATTTTCTTTTGATTTTTGAGTAGGTGAAAACGATACAATCATATATTGATTCTCTTTAAGAACTATACTTTGAAATGGATTTTTTGTATAAATACCAATCAGGAGTTGGTAAGTTAGTTTTAAATTAGCAATTAAATTCCATTCTTCTATCGAAGCTACTTCGTAAATAATAACTTCATTTGATGGAACAGAATTTATGAACTGATCTTTTCTGTAAAGAAATATGCTTTTTGTATTTGGAATCGCTTTTTCTAGAGTTTTTTTAAAAATAGGATCATCAACAAAAAAATGTAGATTCGTATGATTTAGTTTTGGAAAGTTTTTGTGTAAAGAGCGAATAGAATCATACGCGATTTTGTCTTCTAAATCGGGATATTTCGATTTTATTTCTTGATAAATAGAATCTGATAAATTCTTTTTGAAATTGAATAGTTTTTTATACTTTTTGATGTTTGATTCTTGAATTTTAAAGTTTCTTAATGTTTCTTCTTGGAATAAACCACTATACAATTTATATTGGATTTGTTTTTTTACGGATATGTTAATCCTTTCTTCTGTAATTATAGATCTTTCTAAAGCCATTTTTAATTTATCATAGATCTTTAATAAATTTTTGTTTTGCTCTGTTAAGAGAATGATGTCAGCACCTGCTAAAAAACTTAAAAGAGAAGCTTCTTCGATGGAGTATGTATTGGTGATAGCTTTCATTTCCATTGCATCTGTGATAATAATTCCCTTAAAGTTTAATGTTTCTTTTAAAAGATGGGTTATGATTTTTTTACTTAAAGAAGAGGGCAATGAATCAATCTTTGGAAATAAAATATGACCAATCATTACTCCCATAGCTTGATGATTGATCCCTACAATAAAAGGATATAATTCAAAATTCATTAATTCTTCTTCTGTTTTATTGATTGTAGGTAAATTTAAATGACTATCGATATTTGTGTCCCCATGGCCGGGGAAATGTTTTAAAAAGCCAATTGAATTAGTTAGAGAAATACCTTTAATATAATTTGCGATCATTTTTGCTACAAGTTCTTTCGAAGCTCCAAAAGATCGAGTATTGATTACAGGGTTATTAGGGTTATTATTTATATCAGCAACAGGAGCAAAAACAAGAGGAATTCCTAACTCTGATGTTTCGTATCCTGTTATGAATCCTACTAACCACGCGTACTGAATATTATTTGTTTGTCCCAGTGCCATAGCGCCGGGAAAATCAGATATAAAATTGATTCGTTCTACTCTTCCACCTTCTTGGTCAATACTAAAAAATAAAGGAAGTTTAGAAATACTTAAAGAAGTTTCTTGTAAGTTTTTTATCAAACTTATAAGTTGATTTTTAGATTCAATATTTGCTTTAAATAAAATGATTCCCCCTACAGGAGAGGTAATCAAAAGATTATGGATTTGATTTAGGGTAGTATTTGGAGAAATTCCAATATGAATTAACTGAGCGATTTTTACATTTATATCTAATTGATTTACAATTTCTTCTGTTATTTTTTGTGTAAGTTTTTTAAAAGAATCTTTATAAAAGTTTTCCCATAAAAAATAATCAAACTTAGTTTTAAAACAAAAAGGAAATTCATAAAAATTAAAAATTTCGATTTTTTGATGGATAGATACAAAAGAAAAAAGTAATAAAAATAAAATATATTTATGTTTTGTATTCATAAATCAGTGATTAATTTGTAATACACTACAGGCTTTAGTTTTCCTTTAAATATTTTTGGTGGCATTTCCAGAAAATGAAAAAAATCTTTTGTAAGCTGGTACGTAGTCTCGTCACACATAATACCGTCAGAAATTTGCATCAATCGTGCAGCAAAATTCACATTGGTACCATGCATTGTGTATTCGCTTCGAATTTCATTTCCTACTGTTCCACAAAAAACTTTTCCTGTTGCTATACCCATTTTTGATTCACAAGCAATTTTTCTTAACTCTTCTTTTGCATATAAAGCTGAACGAATTGCTCGAATAGGATCATCATCATGAATTAAGGGTGGAAGACCAAAAGCTGTTAAAATTACAGCTCCCTTATCATCTACTCCGAAACGATTGATACTACCTTCGTATGTATAAACGCAGTTTTGAATGATTTTCATAACTTCTTGAACTTTTTTGATTTCATATAATTTTTCCATTTGATTACTACTTCCTATTCTAATAAATAATATGCTTACTTGTAAAAATTCAATATGCCAAGAATCGTGTCCCTCTTCCATACGAGAAAGGATGGCTCGAGGTACATAATTTTTTAAAATAGGAATTGCACTATCTGGAATATGATATTCTTTGAATTGAAAATCATTTAAAAATTTTATTTTTTGTTCAATCGGCATGGGTTTTAAATAAAATTTATTTTCTTTTCGTCTACCTAGTGAATTTTTTTCTAAAAGTGTCCAAGCATTTTTAGAAATTCGAATTTCTCCGGGATTTGCTAATTTCTGAGCTTTTGCAGATAAATTTAAAGCTTGCCCAAGAGTTACAAACTCCCATCGATTAAACGCTCCACCCACATGCATAGTATAGATTTTACCACAAGAAATTCCCACTCTAACAGAAAGACGGATACCTTCTCCTACGGGAAATTGAAATAATTTTTCTTGGATATGCAAACCACATAATGCTGCTTTTAAAATTTTTTCTGGTAATAGGTTTTCGTTTTCAGCTGTCCAAACCACAAACAAAGCATCACCGGCAAATTTAAGAATATCACCCCCAGAATTTGTAATAATACGAATTAGTTGTTCTAAATACAAAGATAAAATGTTGGCAATCAATTCTAAGCCATTTTGATATTTTTCTACAACTATTTCTGTAAGTTTACTGAATTCTACAATGTCAATAAACAAAGAAGCAGTTAGGTAGGTTTCTGAAAACGGTTTTTCGATAAAATTAGGCTCTTTTTCTAATCTTTGTAAAATTAGATTGGGTACGTATTTTCTTAATTCTTGTTTTAATTTTTTTACATCCATTGTTTATATTCTTGCCAATATTCTTTTTATCAACATTGTTGCATAACATCCTGATTCTAAAGTAAATTGTAATCTTATAATTTTTTTATTTTTTTTATTATCGTCATCCTTGATTTCTAATATTTTAAAATTTTGGGGTTGAACTTGAATTTTTCTAAAGCTTTTTGCAAAAGTTTGATCTTTTATGTTTAAATTTAAGAATGTTTTTATATAATCATCGTTAAAGTTAGAAAAAAGATATTCATTAAAAATTTTATTAAAAATAGTTTTAAAAAAATTCTGATATGTGCTATTGAAATAACTTTCTTTATGAACTAAAGGAAAAAATTTAATTTTTTTTTCTTTATATTGTTTTGTAAAACCCAAGTATCCGATTCGAGTTTTAAAATAAAATAATTTTGTTTGGCTTTTTAGATATTCAACAATACATAAATTCCAAACATAGGCTTGGAAAATCGAAAACATAAATTTTACTTCTTCTGTAGGTAGTAGACGTAGAATTTTTTTTATATCTTGATTTTTTAATAAACTTTCAAAAATTTTTTTTTCTATTTTAGTTTTGGAAATTTCTAAACAACTTTGCCAATCATTCCATTTCTTTAATAAGAAAAATTTTCGATCTTTTGCTTCTTTCGATTCTATAGGAAGGGAATTAGTTAGATAAAATTTAAGAAAATCCAGATATCGATTTTCAATCAGATAAAAAAAAGGAAGACCGTTATACGTGGAAAAAGTACTAAATCTTTGACTATCAAAATAATTTATAAAACCAAAATTTTGAATTTCTTGTGCATTTTCTAATATTTTAGAAATATCATTTTCGTTAACCTCTCTTATGGTGATTAGAAATTCATTTCCAATAATTTTTTGCGAATCCATAGGTTCTTTAGAAGTTCCTAAATATTCGAGTCGTACTTTATTTTTATAATCATCCATTAGTGAAATTTTCTTTTTAGATGTTATATATTGGGTAGTAATTCCGTAACGATCTTTTCTTCCACCAAATTGTATTTCTCTAAAAGGTATTTGATTTGCTTTTGCAAGTTTAATTAAAATATCATGAGTATTCCATTCTTGTTTTATTAATTTATATACATAATAAGGATTCAAAGTATCTGAACTAATATCTAAACGAGTAATTTCGTTTACAATAAAATCTTCGGGATATTGTTTTATTCTTCCAGAGAAAAAACCAATCAATTTCATTATTATGCTCTAAAAAATTTATTTAAATTTCTAATATGTTCCGATTTTGTTATTGTGAGTACGTTACAACCAATTTCTGAACATAGTAAAGATTATATTAGGGAATTTCAGGAGTATCTAGTAGTTGAAAAAAATTTAAGTAAAAATACGCTGATTGCATATACTCAAGATTTAAAAAAGTATATGGATTTTTTAAAAAAAAATAATTTAGATTTATTAACAATAAAAAAAGATAACTTAGTTGTTTTTTTAAAAGATTTAGAAAAACAAGAAATTTCGAATCGTTCTCTGGTTCGTTTGATCACAACGTTAAAGCAATTTTATTATTTTTTACTTATTAAAAATTATATTCAATATAACCCTACTGAAAATATAGAAACACCGAAAGTTCAAAAAAAACTTCCAGATTATCTTACTATTGAGGAAATTCAAAAATTCTTTTCTGTTTTTGATCTAAATCATATTTACGAATTACGGGATCGATGTATTTTTGAAGTTATGTATGCAAGTGGTCTTAGGATTTCGGAAGTATGTAATTTAAAATTAAGCGATATTGATTTTATGGAAATGGAAGTTAAAATTTATGGAAAAGGTGGAAGACAAAGAATCGTACCCTTTGGAGAACCAACTTTAGAGTTATTAAAAAAGTATTTAAACAAAAGTAGAAATTTTATAAATAAAAAACCAAATTCTAAGAATATGGATTATTTGTTTATTAGTAAAAAAGGGGGAAAGTTAGATAGAAAATCAATCTGGAAAATTTTACAAAAATATTGTGTAAGAGCTGGAATCATTCGAAATATATCGCCTCATACTTTTCGACATAGCTTTGCTACGCATATGATTCAAAACAATGCTGATTTAAGAGTTGTACAAGAATTGCTTGGGCACATGGATATTTCTACTACGCAGATCTATACACATTTAGATAAAAAATATTTAAAAGAAGCACATAAAAAATTTCATCCAAGAGGTTAATTTTTTATTCAACTTAGATTTTTATTAACTTATAATCAATCTGTTATCAAACTAGCAAAACGAAAATTTCAAAAGTTGTAAAAATTAAAAATTTTTTATAAATTTTTTTTAATTTTAAATCTAAAATTTCTTAGATTTTAAAAAAAAAACTATTATAGAAAATTGATTCAATCTTATAAAATAATCAATATTACTACTTATAAACTTAAAAGTATTTTTAAAAAACTAAATATCAAACTCCAAAGCGTAAGATAAAAATCAAGAAGAAAGATAATAATTTTTTTAGTCCTATTAAGTAGAATTTTTTTAAATTAGATCAATTGCTTTAATCAATCCAAAAACAGAGATATGAAAATTTAAAAAACATTCATTCGTATATGGATTATGATTCATGTCTTGTATGTCTTTTATTGTAAGGATTCTTATAATTATTTTAATCAAGTAATAATAGAGAACTATTTTTTTTAGAATGAGTTTTGTAAAAGGATTTTTTTTAAAAATCAATCAGCTCTTATAGATGTTAAAATAATTTTGTAAATATACTTTACCAGCTACTAGATGCTCCTCCTCCTCCAAAAGATCCTCCTCTACCCGAAAAGCCACCAGAACTTGACTTCCAAGAACTTGATCTCCAAGATCGGGAGCTACTAGTGTATGAGCTTCCGGAATATGAACTTGTAGTACCGGTGATATTACTAATCAAAATAGCGGCAATCCATAACAAAATACCGACTAAAATAAAAGAGGTTATGAAATCAGCTTGAAAAAAATACATAAAAAGAAATATAAGAAAAATATCAATTCCAATCATAATTAAAGTTTTTAGTTTTTCTATATTCCCAAGAATGATCCAAGCAAAAAAATGAAATACAAAAATAATGAAAAATGCAATAATACTATTTAAAACCTCTGAATTTGAATCTTTTTTCGGAGGTGGTAATGCTTCTCCTCGAATAAGTTTGATTAACATATCTACACAGATAGAAATTCCATCATAATATTTTTTTTCTTTAAAGTGAGGTTTTACATAATCTTCTAATATCTGTTTCGCTTTTGCATCGGGTATAGCACCTTCTAAACCATAACCTACTTCGATTCTCATTTTTCTATCATTCAAAGCAATCACAAATAATACTCCATCATCGATTCCTTTTCTTCCTAATTTCCATTTTTCTGCGACCTTAATAGAATACTCTTCGATCGTTTCTGGTTTAGTGGAAGAAACAATCAAAACACCAATTTGTGAGCCTTTTTCTTTTTCTAGTTCAAAGATTTTTTTTTCAATAGATCTGATTTCCGATTCTTTAAGAATACCTACCATATCCATTACTGGTCTTATTAAGTTAGGGATTTCTTGAGAATCAATGGGAAACTCGACAAGTATCGCAAATAAGAAAATTTTAAAATAATTTTTCATACTTTTACAAAGTAAGAATACATTCAATTTGTAAAGTGTTTTTTATAAGATAAGATTTTTTTAAGGAATTGTTCATTGAAAAAGTTTTTTTATGTCATTTTGTTATCTAATTTAGAAATCATAAGAAGTCCAATTATTAAGGAACTTAAAAAACTAATGATTGTGGTTATTGGCCAGAATAGATTCATAGCTTCGCAAAAAGAAACAATCACGATGTTTGTTATTGAAATCACAACGATTAAATATTTTGTTAGTTTTTTTTGATATAAAACATAAATAGTAATAAAACTAAAAAGTGAACCATTGATAAAATTCATAAATCCAAAAGCTAAAGAGAAAAAGTCTTTGATTTTCTCTAAACGAATAAAAATCATCGAAAAAAGCAACATAAGTAATAGTGATAATAAACTATAATGATAATTTTTTATTTTGATTTTTTTTATTAAAATTGACTTCCAGATAGCACCTGTAGAATGAATCGAAGAATCTAAAGTAGACATTGATGTGGCCATCATCAATACAATAAATAAGCTTTTTAAAAGAACTAAGGAACTTTGGTTATCGGATAAGTTCATAATAAAATCCAACAATGGAGATTTAGGATTTAGATCCATATTTGATTTTAATAAAAAACCTATAAAAAAGAAGATTAAGATAACAAAAGAAGAAATAAAACCAGAAAGGATTAATGCTAGTTTGGCTTTTTGATATTCACCGACACTAAAAATTCTTTGTAGTAAATCTTGATCTGCTCCATGAGTGGATATTGTAAGAAGCAGACTTCCAAAAAATAAAGCAAAAGAATCTTTAGCTTTTAAATTTTGAACAATATCATTTTGAATCGAAAACTGCGGGGTTTCTTTCAAAATAAGAAACGTTAATAAAATAAAACCTGATAAGAAAACAATCCAGCCTTGAAATTGATCTGTTAAGATTACAGACTTTAGTCCTCCGCTGGCGCTATAAAAGGCAACTACAAAAGCAATTATAAATAACCAGATAACAATCGGAATATTGGTAAGTTGGTACATACCATATGCTGCTAAATAAAATCGTACACTTCCAGAAATATATTTTGCAAATAAATAAATAAATGATAAATAATGTTTTGAATTTTCTTCTGATATATGTTCATACAGAGAAAGTTTAGAAATTTTATGATATTTTTTTAAATAAAATTTGGCGACGATAAATCTTCCCAAAATATATCCTAAACAAAGAAATATAATGTTTAGATTTTTTTCGTAACCTAGTGAGGGAAAAATTAAAATTGTTGCAACAGAAACTTCTGTTGCAAATAAAGATATGAGCGAGTATATCCAATGTGTTTTATAAGAATCAAAAAAATAAGAAGAATCTGTTTTTTGTTTATCAATTCCTTTTATTGTAAGAACGAATAAAAATATAAGGTAAATTGATGGTAAAAGCCAGATCATTATACAGAGACATTGAATTCACGTAATGTTTCGTTTAATGATGTTTTTTCGTCCGTAGAGGCTTTTCTTTGTCCGATGATCAATGCGCAAGGTGTTCCGTATTCTCCTGCTGGAAATTTTTTGATCCTTGTTCCCGAAATTACTACTGAATTAGCTGGTACACGTCCTTTATAGATAATTTCTTTTTCTGTAGTTACATCAATAATAGGTGTAGAAGAAGTTAAAATTACTCCAGCACCAATGACAGCTCTCTCTTCTACAATTACTCCCTCTACTATAATGGCTCTGGAACCAATAAAACAATTATCCTCAATTATTACTGGACTTGCTTGAGGAGGTTCTAATACTCCACCTATGCCTACACCCCCACTTAAATGTACATTTTTACCGATTTGAGCACATGAACCCACTGTTGCCCAAGTATCAATCAAAGTTCCAGAACCCACATAAGCTCCAATATTTACAAAACTTGGCATCGCAATAACACCTTTTTCTAAAAAGGCACCATATCGTATAATACCTCCGGGTACAACACGATTGCCGTTTTCTCGATAATCTTTACGAATGGGTATTTTATCAAAGTAAATCAATTCACCTGAAACAATTTCTTTTAATTCAGAAATTTTAAAATACAGTAAAATAGCTTTTTTAATCCATTCATTAACTTTCCAATTTCCTTGTGTAATAGCTTCTGCAATACGAATTTTACCAGAGTTTAGTAAATCGATTGCCAGATAAATGGAATCCACATATTTAGGATTTGTTTTAAAATCGGGATCAAAGTAAGCTTCTTCGATTATTTGTTTTAAATTTTCGATTTCCATATTTCCATTTTTTATATTACAAAATCTCGAGAAACATAATTTTACTATAAAATTAGATTTTAATTTTTTTATGTAATTTTATTTATATAAAAAAAATTTATATTTTTTACAATTTTATAAATGAATGTTGTTTATTTAATTTAGATATTTTTATAAATTTTTTTTAATTGCAAAGAAAAAGTGCTTGCAAAAATTTCTCAACAAATATAGTGAGATAAAAACTATTAACCCTTTGAGCTAAATTCACTAGGGGAAATGAAGAGTGTAATACTTTTTAATAACTAGTTTAAAGGAGAGAGAGGTTCATTTATGAACAAAAAAACTAATTTAATTTTAAGTGCGGTGTTTGCCGTACTTACTTTTTCTTCTCTTTCTTCTCAAGAAGGAGAAGTGGGAATTAAATGGGGTGGGTACGTTAAAGTAGATATGTTTAACGATTCCCGCGCGGTTGTTGCAGTTCGTGATGATATGTACATGTTTTATCCAGCTGAAAGGAAACAGGTAACTCAGGCACCTGGAGGAACTATAAATCAACCTTGTGGGATTCTTTCTTCTAATCCAGAAGCTTGTCTTGTATACATTTATGGAAACAAAGAAGATTTGAATGCTGTTAAGCAAACATCAATTACTGCTGTACAATCTCGAATAACTGGAACTATTACTGGACCAACTGCTTTTGGTGCAAAAACAGGAGGAATGATTGAAATTGATTTCTTTGGAACTGCAAATAACCTAACATGGATGACCAGATTAAGACATGCTTATGCTACTTTAGATTGGGGATCTTCGAAAGTTCTTTTAGGGCTATATTGGCATCCCTTATTTGTATTAGGATATCATCCCGATACTATTCAATTTTCTCCAATATCTCCTATCCATCCTTTCGCGAGAGTTCCTCAAATTAAGTATAGCTTAGATTTGGGTTCTGGATTAAATCTTCACATAGCAGGTATATATAGAGCTTATCATGGAGATTTTGGTCCATCACAAAATAGTGTCACAACAAGTGATGGAACACCATCTTATAATAATAGATTTAAACGATGGGCAGACAAACCAGATATAGATCTTCAATTAGAATATAAATCTGATTTTTTCTCTGGTGGAGTTACTTTAGAAATGAATGAATTGAGACCTTATGATAACATAGTTTCTTATGACGGCACAACCACAGCTACTCAGTTGGGGAATAACAAAAACAAAGTAAATGGTTTAACCTGGCAAATCTTTGCTAAAGTTATTTTTGATAAAGATAACAATGGGCAGGTTCGTTTAAATTATACGAAATCTCAAAACAATGCAAACTTGATAATTTTAGGTGGATATGCTGAAAAAGGAAGCTTTCTATTGGATAACTTGACTGCATTAGGTGTATCGGCAGCGGATGCGAGTTTTATAAGAGCTTTTACAAGAAAGGAATATACTCCTATAAATATTACTTCTTATTGGATTCAACCAATTTGGGGTAAGGATATTGAATATAGTATTATCTTGGGTAAGTCTATCAATAATGGTGCGAAAGACGATGTAAAAAGTTTTTATGCTCGTGGTTCAAATATAAAAACAGTTACTTCTGTAATTCCTCAAATTAAATTTAAATCTGGCAAAACCTGGATTGGAATTATGTTAGGACATTTCGAAGCAGAATATGTGGAAGATGATAAATCTTTTAAAGCAATCTATACAGATATTAAACAACAAGCTGGTTTAGCAGGTCCTACTACAACATATGATAAAATCGTACTAGGAGGTTTTACATTACCTGATCCAGCTATTAGAGATTCTAAAGGTAAAATTGGTGATACCTACAAAGTTGTAGATAGAAGAATCCAGGTTTCTGTGCAACAAAACTTTTAATATTTTTAGTTTAAATTAAGAAAGGGTAATTTCCCTTTCTTAATTTTTTGAATCACTGTTAAGCTTGTAAAACTAAAAAACTTAAGGAGAGAGAGAAATGAATAATAAAAACTTAAAAGTTATTTTAGGAAAAGGAGGTTCCTTATGACTATAAAAAAGGAAACCATAGATCAATATTGGATTGAAAACAGGAATCAAATGTGGTTAGTTATGATCATTTGGTTTTTGGTTTCTTATGGTGCTGCACTTATTGCTCCAAGTTTGAATAAAATTACTATATTTGGATTCCCTTTAGGTTATTACATGGGAGCTCAAGGTTCTTTAATTGTTTTTGTTCTTTTAAACTGGTATTACGCTAACAAAATGAACAACATTGAGCAAAAATATGGTTTGACGGAGGATTAAGATGGCTGTAAAAGATCCTTTTTTTCAACAATTAAAAAAAGTTTATGGAATTTTTACTTTAGGATTTTTAGGATTTGTTATTGTTCTTGGAATTGCTGAGTATTTCGGTTTGCCAAGTAAAATCATTGGCTACGTATATTTATTTGGAACCATAGTGCTCTATGCTACTATTGGTATTATCTCTAGAACAAAAAAGGTAACTGAATATTATGTAGCGGGTAGAAGAGTGCCTGGTATTTTTAATGGTATGGCAACTGCTGCAGACTGGATGTCCGCTGCTTCTTTTATTGGTATGGCTGGTACCGTATATGCGATGGGATATGACGGTTTAGCATACATTATGGGTTGGACGGGTGGATATGTATTATTAGCTGTAATGTTTGCTCCTTATCTGCGAAAATTTGGTGCTTATACAATTCCAGACTTTTTAGAAGGACGATATGGAGGAAAAATTCCAAGACTTGTGGGAATTTTAGCTGCTATCATTACCTCTTTTACATATCTTACAGCTCAGGTAACTGGAGTTGGTATTATCACATCGAGATTTTTAGGACTTCCTTTTGAAATAGGAGTGTTTGTTGGTTTGGTTGGTATTTTGGTTTGTTCTTTTTTGGGTGGTATGCGTGCTGTTACTTGGACACAAGTGGCACAATATATTATTTTGATAATAGCTTACTGGTTACCTGTGCTTTTTATGTCTTATAAACAAACAGGAGTTCCTATTCCTCAATTAATGTATGGACAAGCATTGCAGAATATTGAACAAGCGAGGGCAAAATATCGAGAAGATGAAACAGAAAAACAAGTTCGAGAAATAAGAAAACAAGTAGCTGATGATCTTTCAGCAAAATTGAAAGGTTTACCTGCAAGTTGGGAGCAAGGTAAAAAAGAATTAGAAGAAAAATTAGCTAAAGCAACTGATGAACAAGAAAAAGCTAAGATTCAGGATCAACTCAACAAATATCCAAAAAGTGTAGAGGAAGCACAGACTAAATGGGATGCTGCTCTAAAAGATGCAAAAGCTCTTTCAGTTCCTCCAAAATCATACATATCTCCACCAACTAAATTTGTTGATTATGCAAATTTTATCATTTTAACTTTTGTATTGATGGTAGGAACAGCAGGATTACCTCATATTTTGATGCGATTTTACACAACTCCTACAGTCCGAGAGGCTAGATCTTCTGCTGGATGGGCTTTATTTTTTATTTTCTTATTGTATTTTACAGCTCCCGCGTACGCAGCATTTTACGGTAGTGAGCTAGTGCTTAACATAGTAGGAAAAGCAATCAATTCTTTACCAGATTGGGTTCAAAATTGGTCTAAAGTTGGTTTGGTGAGTATATCTGATATTAACGGAGATGGTATCGTTCAATTTGCAGAAATTATTGTACGACCCGATGCTATTGTTCTGGCAACTCCCGAAATAGCCGGACTACCGTATGTAATTGCTGGTTTGGTCGCTGCCGGAGGTTTAGCTGCTGCTTTATCTACTGCTGATGGATTACTAATTACGATTTCAAATGCCATTGCTCATGATTTATACTATAAAATTATCAATCCTAATGTTTCTCCAGATACAAGAGTAAAAATTGGAAAAAGTTTATTATTGATTGTTGCTGTAATAGGTGCATATGTAGCAAGTTTTCGTTTAGCGATTATTGTAGAATTAGTTGCATGGGCGTTCTCTTTAGCAGCTTCAACGTTTTTCCCACAAATACTATTAGGTGTTTGGGATAGGCGAAGCAATCGTCAAGGTGCAATTTGGGGAATGTTAACAGGTTTGTTTGTATGTTTATTCTATATGATTGGAAGTAGATTTTACGGTTTAGATTGGTTCGGCATTAAAACAGTGAATTCTGGAATTTTTGGATTAACAGCTAACTTTATCGTTTCAATTATAGTGTCCCGATTGACACCTCCACCATCTCAAGAAATTCAAGATTTAATCTATCATATACGTCATCCGAAAGGAGAAATTGCATTTAAAGATGTTACTGAATAAATGGATTGGGTAAAGTTATTCTTAAATTACACTTTATCTTTTTTTATGTGGCTCGTCATAGCACGAGCCTTAATTTCTTTTTTTACGCAAAATCCCGAAAATGTTTTATTAAAAATGTTTTTTACAATAACAGAACCTATATATAAACTTTTTCAGTTTTTGCCATGTTGTAGAACATTTATCATTATCGTTTTAATTATTATAGTTAGGTATATTATAGTATTTTACTTATAAAAAAATAGGATAAAATAAAGTAATTCCCATATGAGTGATTTAACTACTAGCGAAATAGATTCACAAGAAACTAATTTATTAAATCTAAAATTCTATTGGAGAACTATAGCTATTCTACATTTGTTTTTGTTGTTAATTTTTTTATTTCTTAATATTCATTTATTACCTTCAGAGTATAGAGTTTTTTTAGTTTTTGTTTTCTCTTTAATTATCATTTTGTTTTCTATTGCACTTTGGGAGAATTCAATACGATTTCATTATTTAAAATATATTTTATTTCCAGTTATATCTTTTATTTTCTTTTTGGTGAATCAGCCTATTTTATTTATATTTTATTCTTTTTTTTCTCTTTTGAATTTTTTATTATTAGATAAATTGAAATTTTCTATAATTTCTTTTATTTTATTTGAGCTTATATATTTTTTTGTATATTACACGAGAAAGTTAGATTTTTCTTTTTTAATAACTTCAAATATTTTTTTTATTTTATTATATATAATGGTCATTTATTTAAAATTAATTTTTGAAGGATATAAAAAAAACATACAAAAAAATGAAAAAACTTTAGAATTGTTAAAAGAAGAATATAACAAGTATTTATTGGAATACAAAATTTTATCTTCGAATTCTGAACAAAATATGTTGTTTTATCAAAATGTTTCTGACGATGTTTCTAAAAATGCAGAAAAAATTTATAAAAATACGAATGCTATTAAAGAACGAATTATAAGCCAAAATCAAAGTATACAAAATTTAAATAAAGCTATACGAGAACTTACAGAGGGCATACAAAATACTACAGAAGAAATTACAAAGATAGTAAGTCTTTCCGAGCAATCAACTTTAATAGCAGAGAAAGGTAGAACAGAAATTCAAAAGACAATAAAGGCTTTAGTTTCATTATCTTTAATGGTAGAAAAAACTTCTCGTTCAACAGAGCGATTAATTCAATCTACTAATAAAATCAACAAAATTTTACGTACGATTGAAGAAATTGCAGATAAGACAAATTTATTATCATTGAATGCAGCTATTGAAGCGGCACGTTCTGGGGAAGCCGGAAAAGGTTTTGCTGTAGTTGCAGATGAAGTTTCGAAATTATCTGAAAAAACAAGACAGGCCGTAAAAGAAATTTCTAATACTATTTCCGAATTACGTTTACAAAGTGATGAAGCTTTAAAGATTATTTCTTCAGGTCATCATTTAGCTTCCGAAGGGGTTCTTATATCTGAGAGTGCAGAGAAAGAATTACAAAAAATTATAGATCATTTTAAAAATGTTACTGATCGATTACAAAAAATCTCTGCTATATCGGAAGAACAAACTCAAAACTTAGAAAACTTTGCAAGTAATTTAATTCAAATTACAAAAAATATAGAAGGAAATACAAAAAGTGTAGAAGAAATTTTAAAAGCATTAGATTATTTAAAGAAAGATTCAGAGAGTTTAAGGAAAACTGCAAGCGAATATGAATTTACTGAAGAAACTAAAGTCAAGATCGAACACTTACAACAAATAATACAAGATTTTGCTCGAGATTGTAGTAAAATATTAGAGGATGGAGTAAGAAAAGGAATTATCACAGAAGAGGAATTATTCGATAGAAATTATATTCCAATACCAAATACAAATCCACAAAAATTTCATACGAAATTTGACTCTTTTTGTGATAAATATATCCAAGATGTAGAGGAAGAATATTTAAACAAAAATCCCGCATTTGTATTTGCAGTTTTGAATGATAATCGAGGGTATATTCCAACACATAATTTAAAGTACTCAAAACCTTTAACAGGTAATTACGAAATTGATTTAGTTGGAAATCGAACCAAAAGAATTTTTGATGATACTACTGGACTTAAAGCCGCAACAAATACAACAAAACCTTTTTTGCTACAATCTTATCGTAGAGATACAGGAGAGATCATTCACGATATATCATCTCCAGTGTATGTGTTTGGTAAGCATTGGGGTTCAGTTCGAATAGGCTTTCAATTGGATAAGTTATAGTTTTAGTTTTACAAAAATTCATATAGATTATTGATAGAAATCAGTCGCCATATATTGTTTTGTTTATAAAATTCTAGTTGTAAAAGTTTTTGTTTAGCAAGATTTTTCCTTGTTTTTATATTTACAAAACAGTGATGATTTTTTTTACAATCAATCGAATCAATATAATAAAAAACGAATAGTGAGATCAATTCTTCTTTTAAATAAATATCAATATGAATTTGAAAAAAATAATCTTTCTTAAAAGTTTGGTTGTGTTTATCCGAGTTTGTTTGAAAATATTGCTCAATCAAAGAAATAAGAGTTGATTTTATGTTTTTCTTTTGGGATTCTAAAAGATTGAGTTGAATTGTATGTACCAATTTTTGAAGAAAACTCTGATCTTCTTTTTGATTTTTAAGATTTTCGATCTGTTGTTCAAGAAAGCGATCGATTACTTGTTCCAAATCTACATATTTTGAAAATTCTTGATAATCTTTATTGATCATTGATTTTTGAATCTTATAAATAGAAAATTTTGGAGTAGAAACAAAATCATAAAAAAAATAACTAAGAGAAACAAATAGAAAAATAAACATCGTAAATATGATAATTTTTATTATTTTCATACTTTTTAACTTTTATAAAAAAAATTCTTAATTTGAACCAATTATTATTTTTTCTTACAATCATTGCAAATCAAGTCAACAAGTTTATATAAGGAAACTTAGTTAATTTTTTTTTAAGAAAATTAATCTTCGTTTCCTTGATAGATTCTGTCATTCAGTTCTTTTGTCAATAATTTTATTTTTTTTATAAATTGATTTTTTTGAGTATAAGAATAATATGATACAAGCATATTCTTTTCAATTATCAAAAAAACATAAATATTGTGTTTATATACAACCTCATTTATATCTTTTTTTAAAAAATCAAAGTAAAGAAAATTTTAATGTTTTTATAGAGTATTTAATTGAAAAATTTAAATCCAACCTTATTGCTCATAAAAATTTGAATTCTTTAAAAAAATCTACGGAACAATACCAACCTAGAACAAAAAACTATAAAAGAGTCATTTTACAGAATTTAGATCCAGCTATATGGAAAAGACTCAAAAAATTAAAATCAATGACAGGTTATTCTATAAGTTTTATCATTAGAATTTTTATAGAATGGGAAATGGAATCAAAAGGTACTGATATAATTCCGATTCTTCCAATTTTAAAAGAAATATCACAAAATTTTTCTTATCCAAAAAATTTTATTGCAATTAATAACTATATTTTTTATCAGTTTTGGGATAAACATCATAATGAAGTGATTTTAATTGATTTTGATTTTCCTTAAATTCTAAAGAAATTATAAAGATTTTCTATACATTTAAAAAAATTATAAAAATACTTTATCAAAATTCTTTCGTTTTGTGAATTTTTTCATTTTATGAATCATATATTAGATTGACAAAATATAAGGATGAATTGAATTTCAATCAAATTATTTTTGTATTAAAATAAAAAAATTGGGGGTATCAATGAAAAAACAAATACTGTGGTTGTTTTTAGTGATAAGTTTTTTTTGCTCAAAAAATGAATTTGTTAATTCGCAAAAAATCTCTTTTGAGCTTTCAGAGGAGAAAAATCAATGGGATTTAGAGAATTTTATATTTAAAAAAGAAATAAGAAATGAACAAATTAATTTTTTACTTTATAGTAAAAATTACAATACAATTGTTTGGGAAAGTTTACCAAATGAATCTTTTCTTTTGTTTGGAAATGGAGAAGAATTTGTAGAAGAATCGAGAGGATCTTTTTTTATCAAAGAGAAAAGAAATTTTCTTTGTACAAAGCAAATTATCAATAAGATAGAAAGAGAAAAACATTTTATTTATATTCAAGGTTATAATGTATGTGATGATAATACTCAGGTTTCTTATAATTTGTTTTTCTTGCAACTTAGTCCAGAAACGATTCAAGTCAAAGTAAATGTTTTTGATCAAAGAATTAATCGAATTTATTTGAATGCATCAACAAATCCAAAAGAAGCTTTTTTTGGCTTTGGAGAACAGTTTACTTACTTTAATTTAAAAGGGAAAAGAATACCTATTTTTGTAATGGAACAAGGAATTGGAAGGGGAGAAGAACCCATTACTACAGGTGCAAATTTAACTGCGAAAGCTGGTGGTAGTTGGTATACAAGTTATGCACCTGTTCCGTATTTTATTACAAGTCAAAATCGTAGTTTTTTTCTAAAAAATTCTGAATATAGTGTATTTGATTTGATTTCCAATCAAAAAATTCAAATTGAAATTTTTTCTAATTCCTTAGAGGGAATGTTTATAGTTGCAGAAAGTCCGAAAAAAATCGTAGAAATTTACACATCTTATATAGGAAGAATGAGAGAGCTTCCAGATTGGATTCATAAAGGAGCTATAGTAGGGATGCAAGGGGGAACAAATGAAGTATATGAGAAATGGCAGATGCTAAAACAATTAAATACTCCTATCTCTGCTTTTTGGTTACAAGATTGGGTAGGTCAAAGAATAACAAGTTTTGGAAAACAACTATGGTGGAATTGGGAATTAGATGAAGATAGATATCCTCGCTGGAACCAGTTAATCCAAGATTTAAAAAAAGAAAATATCAATGTAATGATATACATTAATCCATTTTTAGCAGATATACAAGATTTGAAACCAAATTTAAAACAAAATTTATTTTTAGAAGCGAAAAATAAAAATTATTTCATTAAAAATCAGAAAGGAGATCCCTACTTAATTCGCAATACAGATTTTTATGCAGGTCTAATTGATTTAACAAATCCTGAGGCTAGGAACTGGTTAAAGTCTATTATTAAAAAAAATCTTATCGAAAAAGGAGCAATGGGATGGATGGCAGATTTTGGAGAAGCCTTACCTTATGATGCAATTCTAATGAATGGAGATCCAAAAAAGTTTCATAATCAATATCCTGTAGAATGGGCTAAAATCAATTGGGAAGCAATACAGGAGGCAAATAAGGAAAAAGAAATTGTATATTTTTTAAGAGCAGGTTATACTCAAAGTCCTAAATACGCTACTTTATTCTGGTTAGGCGATCAGTTAGTGAGTTGGAGTGAATATGATGGAATTAAAACAGTTATCACGGGGCTACTCTCTAGTGGTTTATGTGGATATGTTTATAATCACAGTGATATCGGAGGATATACGACAATCACTCATTGGCTTAAAAATTATCATCGTAGCAAAGAGCTTTTTCTGCGATGGACTGAATTGGCAGCTTTTACCCCAATTTTTCGAACACATGAAGGAAATCAGCCAGAAAAGAATCATCAATTTTATTCAGACGAGGAAACTTTACAATTTTTCTCAAAATTTGCTAAAATTTATGCTAGTCTTTTCCCTTATAGAAAAGAATTAATTAAAGAAGCAACAGAGAAAGGTTATCCTTTGGTTAGACATTTGATGTTTCATTATCCCACGGATGAAAATACATATTCAATTCATTATGAAGAATTTTTATTAGGAGAAGATCTATTGGTAGCACCTGTTTTAGATCCAAATACTTCTTCTAAAAAAGTGTATTTACCAGAAGGCTCTTGGATTGAACTTTGGACAGGAAAAGAATTTCAAGGGAAACAATCTTTGGTAGTAGATGCTCCAATTGGTAGAATACCTTTGTTTTTTAAAAAGGACTCAAAGTTTAAGAACTTATTTGAATCTATCAAATATATTGAATAAAAAAATACCACCAGAGAATTTGCTGGTGGCTTAATGATAAAGTGAAAGGAGAGAGAGTGTTCACTTACGGTCAATTTTTTTAAGAATCTTATTATGTCATTATAAAAATTTGAATTGCATTTATATTGCGGTAATTTTAAAAATATTTATTTTTCTTCTGCAATTAGGTTTAAGGATAAGATCAAAGGTAGAATTCCAATAAAAGAAGCGCTAAAAAAATTCCACCATATAGGAGGATCTCTCATCAATTCTCTTTGGGATTCAGATATCATAATTCCCCAAGAAATGGAGCCAGGTTCAATCCCAATTCCGATAAAAGTCAAAATCGTTTCTGCTAATATAATATGAGATGAAGATAAAGCAAAAGTGATTCGAACAATAGGATATGTATTGGGTAATATTTCTTCAATTAAAATTCGTAATGAACTCTTGCCCGAGATTTTTGCAGATTTTACAAAAGCAATTTCTCTTAGTTTTAGGGTTTCTCCACGAATCAGTCTTGCTAATTCTACCCAAGAAGTTAAACCAATAGCCAAAATAATCCAAAATATGCCTTTTCCAAAAATCATCAAAAAAGTGATCACAAATAAAAGCCAAGGGATAGATGCAATTGTAGTGTAAAGCCATTGTATAATTTCATCAACAAAGCCACCAAAATATCCCGAAATTAAGCCGAGAATCATACCAATTGGAAAAGAAACGATACAGACACCAATTGATAGTAGCAATGCTGTTTTTGAGCTTTTAAGAGTAAGAAATAAAACATCATTTCCATTGATGTCCGTACCTAAAAGATGGAATCCCACGGGAGTTTCAAAATGTGGATCGGGCTTAAGAAATTTTCCAAATGGTTTTGTATATGTTCTTTCTTTTTTGATTTCGAAAATGTTCAAAAATATGTAATCTAGAACTGAGATTGTAGCACCATTTTGATTTTTAAATTGAATTAAATCTAATGTTCCAATAACGAAATAAAAGGCAATGATTGTATAGCTTATTTTTTTTATTTTTTCGTTTAGTAAGTCCATTCTAATGATTGTAAAATTTTTTAAGAATTATAAATGATCAATTCGTTTTCTTTTCTATTTTGCTTGTATAATTTTTTTATGTTTCTTCAAACAAAATTTTTGTTATGTCATCATAAATTTTTGGGGATAATTCTTTTAGAGCATTTAATAATGACTTTAATCTATCATCGTCAGAATAATGATATAAGAGTGAATGTATAATAACAAGATAAAAAAAAATAAGTCTTGCGAGTGCTTTTTCGTAAAATTTTTTTGGTATACTAGCTAACTCTCTTTCTAGTCGTTGTGTTTCTTCTTCTAATCTTAAAATTTCTTCTACTGTAAGTTTTCTTAAATAGTATCGAAAAGATTGAATCATAATAAAATCTGGTAACCAGTATTGAATTCTTTCATTGTCTTCTTCGTATAAAAAATTGAGTTCTGCAATGATTTTTTTGATGATTGTTGAATGTATATCAAAAATAGGAAAGGGTTTGTTGTCTATTAAATAAGCATCTCGAATTAAAGATAATCCTTTAGAAAGTTTTTGATCATCTTGATTTGTTTCTGCTTCTAAACAGTATAGATCTCCTAAAAGAAAGAAAGTTTCAAGATGATCCGGATTCATTCTTTTTGAATGATATAACATTTCTTTTGCTTGTTCAAGTTCTCCTATAGAGACAAGTTGAATAGCTATTTGATTAATTATTAAATTATCGTTTTTATTTAATTCTTCTTTCGTTAGTTTGTTTTTTATTAAATTAGCAATTTTTTTTGTTATAAAAACTTTGATTGAATAAATAATAAAATTATATTTGTATCCTCTTTCTTTTAATTTTTCTTCGAAGGTTTTCCATTCATTGATTAGAGAATCTATTTTTGTTTTTTGATTTAGTAAAGATTCCCGATTCAGCCAATATTTAATCGCATAATATCCCGAAATAAAGTCTTCGTTATCAGGTTCTTTCTCTAAAAGTTCACCTAAAATAAAAGAAGCTTCTGATAATTCTCCTCTCTCAACAAGCTGAAAAAATGAATTTAAAAGAATCATTTGAGTTAATTATAATTTACAAATGAGATCGCAAAATCTAATTCTTTATTTTTTAAATATTTGATCACACTTTGTAAATCATCAATACTTTTACTTAAGACTCTTACGCTATCTCCTTGGATTCGTGACTGTACCTTTATATTTGATTCTTTTATGAGTTTATTTATGATTTTACATTGTTCTTGAGTTAGTCCGTTTTGAATTTCTGCCTCACATTTTACTTTCCCGGATATATTTTTTTCTATCGGTTTAAATTTGATTGCTTTAAGGTTGATGTTTCTCTTAACAAGTTTACTCTGAAATAAATCGATTAAAGATTTCATTTTCATTTCATCAGAAGTAGTGAGAAATATCTTATCTTTTTCTTTGTAAATTTCTACTATGGATCCTTTGAAATCAAATCGTGTAGTAGCCTCTTTTAAAGTTTGATTGATAGCATTTGCAAGCTCCTGTTCATCGATTTTATAAGCAATATCAAAATAATGTTCTTTCGACATTTCTACCTCCTTTTTTAAATTTTTTATAAATTTTTTTTAATTTTTTCAATAATAGCTTGTATTGAGATTTCTAATTTATCTTGTTCCCGACCGGCTCCTTGTGCCATATCTTTACTTCCACCTCCTTTTCCGTTTATGATTGTTAATGAATCTTTAATTAGTTCATTACAATCTATACCTTTTTCTACAGCTGATTTTGTACAAGTTAGTAATAATAAAGTATTTGTTTGATTTTTACTTCCACAAATTATGATTGATTTTGGATTTTGTTCTTTTATTTTATCAGAAAGATTTCTTAAATTTGGGATTTCCAGATCTTTTACAACAATAGTATAAATCTTAAAGTCTTTTACAATAATTGCATTTTCTATAGCTTGTTTTAAAATTTTTTCATTTTCTTCTTTTTTTAGATCAAAATTGTAATTTTTTCTTGAAATTTTTTTGATTTCTTTTTCTAATTCTACGATTTTTCTTTCGATTTCTTGAATTTTATGATTTAGTTCTATCGAATAAAATGGATTTTTTTTGAAATTCTTGAGGATTTCTTCTTTGTTTGAAGGAAGTTGTAAAGAAACATCTATTTCTTTTTTAGTTGTTTGTTTGTATTTATTTTTTATTTCTTCGATTTGGGTATTAAGTTCTTTGATCTTTACATCAAAATAATCAATCACTTTTTCGTTAGCAACCGCTTCGATCCTTCGATTACCTGCACCAGGACTTCCTTCCTTTATAATGTGAAAATATTGAATTTCTTTTGTGTGATTTACATGACATCCACCACAAAATTCCATAGAGAGCTCTCCATTTTTTCCCATTTCTATAATTCTAACTATATCTCCATATTTTTCTCCAAAAGTAGCTATTGCGTTCGTTTTTTTAGCCTCTTCTAATGGCATAATTTTTTCTTTTACTTCTCCGTTTTTTTGTATTGCTTCGATTACTTTTTTTTCTATATTTTGGATGATTTCCTCGTTGAGTTTTTTGTTGTATGAAAAATCAAATCTTAAATATTCATCTGATACAAAAGATCCTGTTTGATAAATTGAATTTCCAAGCAAATCTCGCAAAGCTTTATTTAATAAATGGGTTGCACTGTGATGGTAAGTGATCAAAAATCTTCTTTTTTTATCTACAATCAATTCTACAGGTTGATGAAGTTCGAATTTTCCTTCAATCATTTGTCCAATATGTAAAATGATTTCACCTTTTTTTCTTGTATCCAAGACTCGAAACTTTCCATTTTGATTTTGTATAAAACCTGTGTCTCCGATTTGCCCTCCACCTTCAGGATAAAAGCAAGTTTTTTCTGTAATTATGATAATATTGTCATCATAATCTTTACTTATTTCTGTAACAGAGGAACCTTCTTTTATAATCCCTATGATATGTGATTTTTCTTGTAAATTTTTGTAGCCGATAAATTCGGTTTTTTCGACGGGTAAAGTTAAATTTGCTGGTAAAACAAAATCTTTCCATTGTTGATTGTATTTTGATTTGATCCTCTGCTCTTCCATTTTTTTTGTGAATTTTTCTAAGTCTACTTTGATGTTTTCTTTTTCTGCTAATTCAATAGTTAATTCTAAAGGGAAGCCATAAGTATCGTATAAAATAAAAGCTTTTTCTCCATCAAAGATATTTTGGTTAGTATGTTTATGTTCTTCTAAAAATTCTTCCCATTTTTTGATTCCTTTTGAAAGCGTTTCTAAAAATTTTTTTTCTTCTTCGATTATTGTTTCTCTTACTTTTTCTTTATTTTGTTCTAATTCGGGATAATAATTTTTATAAATTTCAACAACAACAGGATGTATAAGATGTAAAAATGGTTGTTGTATTCCTAAATGGTTTGCGTATAATAATGCTCTTCTAATAATTCTTCGAATTACATATCCCCTACCTGTATTTTCAGGAAAGATACCGTCAGAAATTGCAAACGTTACCGAACGAATATGATCAGTGATAACTCTAAGAGATGATTCTGTAAAATGATTTTTTTGTAAGTTTAGATTCATTTTTTTTGTAATGATTTCTTCGATTTTACTTTTAATCTTTAGTAATTCGTCGGTTTCGTAAACGCTATCGGTACGATTTAATAAAGCTACGATTCGTTCTAATCCTGCTCCGGTATCAATACCTTTTTTTGGTAATGGATATAAATTTCCTTTTGTATCCTGAAAATATTGATTAAATACTAAATTCCAATATTCTAAAAAACGATCGCATTGATTTCCTGGTTTACAATTAGAAGGATTTTTACAACCACTTTCTGTTAAGCATATTTCTTCTCCTCTGTCTAAATATAATTCTGTACAAGGGCCACATGGACCGGAATCACCTGCAGGACCCCACCAATTATGTTCTTTTCCTAATTTTATTATTTTGTTTTCGGGGATTTTAATTTTATCTTTCCAAATTTGATATGCTTCTTCGTCTTCCAGATATACAGTAACATAAATTTTATCTGAGTCGAATTTTAAAACATTTATTGAAAAATCATATGCCCATTCAATTGCTTCTTCCTTAAAATAATCTCCAAAACTAAAATTTCCTAACATCTCGAAGAAAGTACAATGACGCGAAGTTTTACCCACACTTTCTAGATCTGTTGTTCTTAAACATTTTTGTATAGTGACAATTCTCGGATGAGGTGGTGTTTTTATACCGTTAAAGTAATCTTTAAACGGAACCATTCCAGCTGAGGTAAAAAGTAACGTGGGATCTTGATACGGAAATAAACTATAAGAAGGTAAATGTAAATGGTCTTTTGATTTAAAATAGTTTATCCAAGCAATTCTTAAATCTTGACAGGTTTTGATCATATTAGCATCCTTGTATTTTAAATTTACATTTTTGCAGTTACGATTTTATAACATTAAATTATAAAAAATAGTATAATAAACTACTCTTTTTTAAAAAATTAGATTTTATCAATTTCAATTTTGCTCAAGAATTTAAAATTATAATCTAATAAGAGCAAACATTGATTAAATCATAAATAAAAAATTCTGTAATCAATAAAAAAAATCATTATTTTTAATTATAATAAAAATTTTTTATTTGGAATTTTACTGATTACTTTTTATTTCTTTTAAAATTATATGTGCAATTTCTTTTGGTTTATCCTTTTGTAAAAGATGTCCTCCCTTTAGAACATAGAATTTTAGGTTTTGGATTTCTGTAGCCCATATAGCAGAATTCAAATAAGATATAACTTCGTCATCTTTCCCCCAAAATAAAATAGTTTTTTGTTTAATTTGCTTTAAAAAAGGATTCATAGGATAGTATGTCCCGTTTCTTATATCTTCTCGAATTTTATTATTCCATTCTAATGTTTTTTTTATTTTTGGGTCTGTTATGCTTTCTAAAGAAATCGGAAGATATGGTTTTTCTTTATTGTTTTCTATTCCAGCTGGATTGATCAAAATTAAATGCGATACTAAGTGAGGATACTTTAAAGAAAATACACAAGCAATATGACCTCCCATAGAATTTCCTATGATCACAATTTGTTTTATTTTTAGTATTTTTAAAAAATCGTATAAAAAATCAGCAATACTTTCTATGGAGTAGTTTTTTTCGTATAACTTGGGGGTGTCTCCTTGTCCAGGAATATCTGGTAAAAGTATTCGATATTGATATTCTTTTACAAGTATTTTTGCTAAATCATAAAATGATTCTTTATCTACCCCTAAACCATGAACTAATAAAAAAACGGGATTCTTCAGCCCACCATGGTAATACTGTATGGGATAATTTTTGATGTTTATGTTTTTTAAAACTAAAGGTTTTGCATAAAGATTTACTATCAAAAGGAAAAAAAAAAGTTTAGTCATAAATGTTAGGTTTTTAAGGGGTGATTCTAAAATAAAGAAGTTTTTCAAAAAAATAAGAATTTCATTAAAGATTATTCAATAAAAAAAATATTTTTTTATTAATTTTATAAACATTCAATTACTAAAATTTGCTTGAAAATTCGAAATCTTAAGCTTAAATGGAAATAGAAATAACTTTATAATTAAAAGGATCCTAATATGCAAACCAATGATTCAAAATCCCCTTCCCCGGTACCGACAGTAGAGTTAGAAGAAGTAACAATTCGATTTTCGGGTGACTCTGGCGATGGAATGCAACTTGCAGGTAGCCAGTTCACTTTAGCTTCTGGTTTTTCTGGTAATGATTTAATGACTTTTCCAGACTTTCCGGCTGAAATTCGAGCACCTCAGAATACATTATTTGGTGTTTCTGGTTTTCAAATTCACTTTGGAAGTAATAAGATATTAACACCCGGTGATCAAATTGATGTATTGGTTGCAATGAATCCCGCTGCATTAAAAGTTAATTTACAAGATCTAAAACAAAATGGAATTATCATAGCGAATATTGATGAATTTATCGATAGAAATCTTGCAAAAGTTGATTATGCTTCGAATCCATTAGATGATGTCTCATTGCAACAAAAATACCAAATAGTCAAAGTTCCTATAACTACGTTAACAAGATCTGCTTTAAAAGATTCTCCACTTTCACCAAAAGAAATAGAACGGTGTAAAAATTTTTTTGCATTAGGAATTACTTATTGGTTATTTAACAAAGATCCTAAACCTACAATTGAATGGTTACAGCAAAAATTTTCTAAACAGCCTGTTTATGCAGAGGCTAATATTAAAGTATTAATGGCTGGACATGCTTACGCAGAGACGATTGAAGCTTTTCAAAATCGCTACGAAATAAAAAAAGCGAAATTTACTCCGGGATTTTATAGAAATATTAATGGAAACACAGCATTAGCGATAGGAATAGTAACAGCAGCTCTTTTATCGAAATTAAAAGTTCTATATGCGAGCTATCCTATTACACCAGCTTCTGATATTTTACATGAACTAGTCAAATATAAGAATTGTAATGTTATAACTTACCAGGCAGAGGATGAAATTGCAGCTGTTTGCGCAGCAATAGGTGCTTCTTATGGTGGACATATTGGTATCACTGGGTCTTCAGGTCCTGGAATTTGTTTAAAGACTGAAGCTATCAATTTAGCTGTAATGACAGAACTACCACTAGTAATTATTAACGTCCAAAGAGGAGGACCTTCTACAGGTTTACCAACGAAAACCGAGCAAGCGGATCTTTTACAAGCATTCTTTGGTAGAAATGGTGAAAGTCATGTTCCTATATTAGCACCTGCAGTACCTTCTGATAACTTTTATTTAGTTTTAAAAGCTATTGAAATTGCAACGAAATATATGACTCCCGTCTTTTTACTTTCTGATGGATATTTAGCAAATGGATCTGAGCCTTGGCAACTTCCAAATATAGAGAACTTAGAGTTTGACATAAAATATCCAAATTTTGATCAAAAAATTGAGGATTATAAAGTTTATAAAAGAAATTCAATTACTTTAGCACGTGAGTGGGTTGTTCCGGGTAATGCATATCATATACATCGCATCGGAGGTCTAGAAAAAGACGAAAAAGGAAATGTTAGTTATGATTCAAACAACCATGATAAAATGGTAAGGTTAAGATACGAAAAGATTCAACGAATTGTTAATGATATACCTGATCAAGATCTTTTTGGAGCACAAGAAGGAGAACTTCTGGTTGTAAGTTGGGGATCTACTTTTGGACATACAAGAGAAGCTTGCGAGACTTTATATAATAAAGGATATTCCATTGGTCATATCCATCTGAAGTATCTTAATCCATTTCCAAAAAATTTAGAGCATATCTTAAAATCTTTTAAAAAAATCGTAGTTGCTGAGATTAATTTGGGTCAATTAGCTTTTATTCTTAGAGGTAAATACTTGGTGCCTGCTGAATCTTTTAATCAAGTTCGCGGTAGACCCTTTCATGTGGATGAATTAGTTCATTTTTTCGAAGCAAAATTAAAATCATAATGATGTAAAAAAGGAGAAAATTATGTCAATCAATATTGCATTATCAAAAAAAGATTATGCATCCGAGAATGAAATTCGATGGTGTCCTGGTTGTGGAGATTATGCGATTATAAATGCAATACAAAAAACATTAGCGAATTTACAAGTATCTAGAGAAAACACTGTTTTTGTATCAGGAATCGGTTGTTCTTCTAGATTTCCTTATTATATGAATACTTATGGATTTCATACAATTCACGGTAGAGCTTTAGCTATTGCTACAGGATTGAAATTAACACGACCAGACCTAACAGTTTGGGTAATTACAGGAGATGGAGATGCTCTGTCTATAGGTGGAAATCATTTCATTCACACGTTGAGAAGAAATGTAAATTTAAAAATTGTTTTATTCAATAATCAAATTTATGGACTAACAAAAGGACAATATTCTCCCACCTCTAAAAAAGGTACAATATCTAAATCTACACCAGAAGGTTCTATTGACGATCCATTTGAACCCATTAAAATTGCTTTTGGTTCAGGTGCGTCTTTTGTTGCTCGAACTTTTGCAAATGATATCACCCATATGGAAAAAGTTTTCGAAGCAGCTCATCA
The DNA here is from genome assembly GCA_937928085.1 of uncultured bacterium. GTDB lineage: Bacteria > Spirochaetota > Leptospiria > Leptospirales > Leptonemataceae > SKYB61. The sequence continues at coordinate 50,481 of CALFVU010000009.1, forward strand.
TCATCGAGGAAGTGCTTTTATAGAAGTATTACAAAATTGTGTTATCTTTAACGATGGTGTTTATGATGAAATTTTAGAAAAACAAAATAGAGTCGAGCGATCTATTTTACTAGAAAATGGAAAAAAAATGCTTTTTGGAAAAGATTTAGAAAAAGGATTATCTTTCGAAGATAACGAAATAAAAATTATTAATGCTGTAGATGAACCAGAAAAAGTGGCTGTTTTTGATGAAAGTAATTCTAGTTTTATTCAAGAAATAATTAAAAAAATGAATGAACCTTCCTTTCCTTCTCCTTTCGGAATTTTGTATAGAGTCATAAGACCTGCTTTCGAGGATGTAGTTTATGATTTAATAGAGAAAGTAAAAAAACAAAAAGGAGAAGGAGATCTACAAAAAGTTCTATACTCTGGAGAAATTTGGGAGATAAAGTAATATCGGTAGAAAAGGAATAATAGTTTATTCCTTTTCTAAATTTTCTTAATAAAAAAAATTATAAAATCATTGTACTTTTTTTCTTTTTTTTCTTGCTTTTTTTATTTATTTTGAAATTTGTGCATAAATTTTTTTAGGAGGTACAATGAATGGAAGATCCTCTTGGTATCCACTACATTATTGAGTTGTATGGATGTGAACCAAAAAAGTTAGACGATTTAGAAACTATTGCCCTTACCTTAAAAAATTCCGCCGATATTGCTGGAGCAACCATCATAGGGAGTAAGTTCCATAAATTCTCCCCTCAAGGTGTTTCAGGTGTAGTTGTGATTTCAGAGTCTCATTTAAGTATTCATACATGGCCAGAGTTAGGCTATGCAGCTTTAGATCTATATACCTGTAATTTAAAGATGGATATCACAAAGGCTATTGAACATATAAAAAGTGTGTTTCTACCTGAAGAAACGATTATTAAATTCTTGGAGAGAGGAATTTTGAATAACAAAAAAAGAAAACAAATACGCGTGAAAGATTTTTATTTGCCAGAGCAATCTCTTATAATTGGAGGGGTAAAATGATTATTACTAAAGAAAATGAAGAAGTACAGCTGAAACAATTATATGTTAAGGAATCCAAAATCCATGGTAAAGGTTTATTTGCGGGAGAATTGATTCCTAAAGGTAGCTTAATTGCTATTCTTTCTGGAAAAATTTATAAAAGCAAGGACATATCAGAGTATGAAGAAATAAAAAATTATCTCTTCCCTATTTCTGAAGATTTGTTTATTGGTCCACAAAGCAAATATAAAATTCATTCAATTTTTTATTTAAACCATTCTTGCGAGCCTAATTCTGCCATTGATGGAGATATAAAAATTGTAGCTTTAAAAGATATTTTTCCAGAAGAAGAAATCACGATTGATTATTCTACTTTATTTTTTGATCAAAGTCATTTTGTTTGTAATTGTAATTCATCTCATTGTCGAAAGTCCATTCATGGTACGGATATTTTGTTGCCAGAGTTACAAAAAAAATACCAAAATTATATTGCCAATTGGATTCAAAAAAAAATAGAACTAAAACCCGAATCTTTAGCTAATCATTTACAATTTCAACAAACGGGAGCTTGGGGTCTTGTAACAGCTCTGGATTTACATGATTGTGATCCAAATATAATTCGAGATCGCGACAAAATTTATGAATTTACAATTCGATTATGTGAAAAAATCAAAGTAAAGCGGTTTGGTGAACCTATCATTGTTCATTTTGGAGAAGATGAAAGAGTGGCTGGATATTCATTGGTTCAATTGATAGAAACTTCTTTAGTTTCTGGGCATTTTGCGAATCTTACAAATCGAGTATATTTGGATATTTTTAGTTGTGCTTATTACGATCCAAAAGAAGTGATTGAATTTTCTAAACATTTTTTTAAAGCTAAAGATTATAATTCTAAAATTTATTTGAGATTTTAATTTAGTATCGCTCTTTATGGGAGCGGTACTATATTTGTTCTCTATTGTTTTTCGTTCCTCATTCGCTATAGTAAACCAAGTCTTTTATAGATAACATCAATGTTTGTTAAGAAATCTTGATATTGAAAGATTGAATTGATTTCATCTTTTGTTAAAATTTTCGTAAACTCCTCTCGTTTTGAAACTTCATCTTTTAAATTTAGATTTTGTTCGTTCCAAATTTCCATAGAAATCTTTTGGACTTTTTTGTAAGCTTCCTCTCTTGGAATTCCTTTTTGTACTAAAGCCAATAATAATTTCTGAGAAAAAATCAAACCTCTAGTTAATCCTAAAACTTTTTGAATATTTTCTGGATAAACTTTTAAATTTTCTAGTATATAACAAGCTTTATCTAAGATATAATCTAGTGCAATTGTAGAATCGGGAAGGACAATTCTTTCAGCTGAAGAGTGAGAAATATCTCTTTCATGCCACAAAGGCATATTCCTAAAACCAATAATCACATTTGATTGAATGATTCTTGCTAAACCACATATTCTTTCAGAAATCACGGGATTTCTTTTATGAGGCATAGCGCTGGATCCTTTTTGACCTTCTAAAAACGGTTCTTCAATTTCTCGTCCTTCTGATTTTTGTAATAATCGAATTTCTTGGGCAAATCTCTCTAAGGTACCCGAAATAATTCCTAAAATTGATAAAAAAAAGGCATGTCGATCTCTATTTATAACTTGAGTAGCTATTGATTCAGGATTTAATCCGAGATTTTTGCATACTTCAATTTCTATTTCGGGGTCAATATTCGAATACGTTCCAACTGCACCACTTAGCTTTCCAAAAGAGATTTGTTCTTTTGCTTCAATTAGTCTTTCTTTATTTCGAATCATTTCTGCATAAAAGTGAGCGAATTTTAAGCCAAGAGTTATTGGTTCAGCGTGGATTCCATGAGTTCTACCGATCATGATTAAATCTTTATATTGTAACGATTTTTCTTTTAAAAGATAAATAAATTTATCAATTTTTTTTAATAAAATTTCACTGGATTCTTTTAATTGTAAAGAGAGAGCGGTATCTACGATATCGGAACTGGTTAAGCCGTAATGAATCCAGCGTCCTGCATCTCCAACGTGTTCTTTTATACTAGTGAGAAATGCTATTACATCATGTTGAACTTCTTCTTCGATTTGTAAAATTCTTTGAATATCAAAATTTGCTCTTTGTCGAATCTGAATCATGTCTTGCTCAGGTATAAGTCCTCTTCTATACCAAGCTTCGCAAACTTCGATTTCTATTTTAAGCCATAATTTAAACTTATTTTCTAATGACCATACTTTGCTAATTTCTGGATTACTATATCTTTCAATCATAGGTGAAATTATAACAAAAAAAAACTTTATGATTATACAACAATTTAATTTTAAATTTCTACTTGATTTTTGCATTTTTCTTCGAAAATTGTTTTTTTGAGTGTTTCGTAAGGTATGTATTTATGAGTCAAATTATCACTGTAGCTAACGGAGATGGAATTGGACCTGAGATAATGAATTCTGTATTGAAAATTCTAGATGCTGCTGAAGTTCCTTTAGATTATGAATTTATAGAAGTTGGAGAAAAAGTTTATTTAGAAGGTTATACTTCGGGAATAAAACCTAAAGACTGGGATATTTTAAGAAAAAATAAATTTTTTTTAAAAGCACCGATTACCATTCCCCCAGGTTCTGGATATAAAAATTTAAATGTAACAATTAGGAAAACTTTAGGTTTATTTGCTAATGTTCGTCCTTGTATTTCTTATCATCCTTTTGTTTTTACGAAACATCCAGAGATAGATATTGTAATCATACGAGAAAATGAAGAAGATTTATATACTGGAATAGAATATCAACAAACTTCCGAGGTAGTGGAATCCATAAAACTGGTTTCTTTTCCTGGCTCAGAGAAAATCATTCGATATGCCTTTGAATACGCCAGAGCTTATAATAGAAAAAAAGTTACTTGTATGGTAAAAGATAACGTAATGAGGTACGCCGATGGGTTATTTCATAAAGTATTTTTAGAAGTTTCAAAAGAATATACAGATATTATAAGTAATACACAGGTTATAGATATAGGTTCTGGGTATTTAGTGGATAAACCTGAGGATTTTGATGTAATAGTTACTTTAAATCTGTATGGCGATATAATATCTGATATTGTCGCACAAATTGCAGGTTCAGTTCGTTTGATAGGTTCAGCAAATATTGGAGATACTGTAAGAATGTTCGAAGCGATTCATGGATCAGAACCTGGTTTAGCAGGAAAAAATATTGCAAATCCTTCCGGACTATTGAATGCCAGTGTAATGATGCTTGTTCATCTGGGGTTAAGCAAATATGCTGAAAAAATACAAAATGCATGGTTAAAAACAATTGAAGATGGAATCCATACTCAAGATATTTATAGAGACAATATAAGTAAACATAAAGTAAGTACCGAAGAATTTACGAAAGCTATTATCGATCGTTTACGTAATGGAGAACAGCCTAAAATTTTAAAACCGATTTCTTATCAATCTTCAACTCCTATTGAAATTCCACCATTTAAAAGAAGAGAATTACCAAAAGAGTTGGTGGGTGTGGATATTTATTTAGATTGGAAAGGAAATCCTGATGATTTAGGTACGCAATTACAAACGATTATAAAACAAAAAACAAAATTAAAGCTTAGATTGATTACGAATAGAGGTGTAAAAGTATATCCTAATGGATTACCCGATACTTTTTGTTCTGATCATTGGAGATGTAGGTTTGTTGCAAGAGAATCATCAGAAATTGAAGGAGTGCCTATTTTTCCGAGTGTAGAAAAATCCGAGGTGATCAAATTGATTTCTATTCTTTATGAAAATGGATATGACGTTATAAAAACAGAGAATCTTTATTATTTTGGTAATCAAAGGGGATTTAGCCTAGGTCAGGGAGAGTAATCAAACTATGAATTTTTTAAAAAAACTTCAACAAATACAAAAAGAAAAACAATTAGAAAAGAAAAACAAGATTTTTCTTGATATATTACAAAAAAATTCTACTAATAGAATAACTATAGAAAATCTACATCAAGAAATCTTGTTAGAAATTACGTATTCTTTGCGAAATTCAGAAGAAAAATTAAAAGCACTGATCGAAGAATGCTATAGAATTCTTTTAGATTATCAACACACCAAAAATCTTGAACATAAAGAGACTATCAAAAAGGAATTTTTACGAATCAGAAAAGAAGCTGAAATTCAAAAATGGAAATTTATCGTTCAAAGAGAATGTTTGGGTTTCGTGTGCACAGAGGAGTTAGAAAAAAAATATAAAATACCAGATCTCAATTCTACTTAATTTCTTATATGCAAAAAGTAACACGAAATCTTAAAGGATATTATCAAACTAAATCCAAAGATAAACGAAGAAAATTTTTTAATTTGTTTATTGTTTCTTTTTTGTTTTCTTTTTTGTTATCTATGATTATCAATCTCTATTTTTTTAGAATTTATAAACTTAAAGTTTTACCAGAGGAATCTACACATCATTACTATATAGTAAATTTATTTAATAAAAATTTTAAACTATATGAGGAAATCTTAATAAATCATCCTTATGAGGAAAAAGTCAAACTTCCTGCTAAAATTTTAGGTATGCCCAATGATATAATAAAAGTACAAAATGATAAAATTGAAATTAATTCAAAAATACTATTTTTAAGAAATCCTTTACCTTTAATCTTCGAGAAAAAAGAAAGTTTTATAATAAAAGAAAATGAATATTATGTAATTAGTGAAAATAGTATAGATTCTTTTGAAATAGGTACAATCCGAAAAGAAGAAATCATTGGTAAGATTATATATAAGTTTTAATTAAAAAAACGGGGCTATGCCCCAGAGGAAATTTCTTGTGCTTTGTTTAAAATTTCTTTTGCATGTTCAATTACAATGGGTTCTGTTCCACCTAGCATTCTAGCTAATTCCTTTAATCTATTTTCTCCCATCAATCTTTCGATTTCAGTATATGTTCGTGAATTTCTAATTATTTTATATATCTTAAAGTGTCGATTTGCCATACTGGCTACTTGATGCAAATGAGTAATAGTAATTACTTGTTGTTCTAATGCAATTTGTTTTAATTTTTTTCCAAGTATAAAAGCAGTTTCTCCTCCGATTCCAGTATCGATTTCATCAAACACTACGCATAAAGGTTCTGACTTGTCCATTAAAATTGATTTTAAAATCAAAGCTATGCGCGATAGTTCACCACCAGAGGCGATTTTTCTCAGTGGCAACAACATTTCTCCTTCATTTGCTAAAAATAAAAATTCAATTTGATCAAAACCTTTTTCAGAAAGTTTAAAAGAATCATGATTTTTAAAACTATGTTCATCTTCTGATTCAATGTCTTCTTTTGTTAGTAATTCTCTACTTAATGATATTTTGATTTTTGCATTCTTCATTCCGAGTTCTTCTAGTTCTTTAGAAATTTTTTCTTCTAAAACAGGTATGATTTTTTTTCTTTGATTCGATAATTCCTCAGCTGCTTCTTTTAATTCTTGTTCAATGATGTTGAGTTTTGATTTTAGAAGCTCTTTTTCTTCATCGCTCATTTCTATAGAATACAGTTCTTTTTTAAACTCTTCTTTTTTTTGTAAAATTTTTTGTGTGGAAGAACCATATTTTTTAAATAATTTTTTATAGCCTTCTAGTCTTTCTTCAATATCTTCTAATCGTTCTTCTGAGTAGTTAATTGTGGTTCGCTTTTCTCTTATAATATCCACAACAGATTCAATGTTATAAATACTTTCTCTGATGAGATCTAAAGAATTGTTTAATTCATTCATTAAGGAAGAATGCTTTTCTAAAATTTTTTCTATATTTTGTAAAATTGATAAAACAGAATGATCTTCCTCTTGTAAAACAGAGTAGCAATATGTTAAGTCTTCAAAGAGTTTACCGGAGTTTAGAATTATGGATTTTTCATTTAATAGTTTTTCGTATTCTCCTTCTTTAGGATTGAACTCTTCAATTTCTTTTATAGAAAATTCTAAAAATTCTTTGCGTAGTTTTTTTTCATTTTCTTTTAGAGAAACGGATTTAATTTTTTTTTTATTTTCAATCCATTCATGATACAATTTTGAGACTTTTTCTTTTAATTTTTCTAATCCACCGAATCTGTCTACAAAATCTAAATGAAACGCTGGATCTAATAATCGTTGGTTTTCGTGTTGTCCGTGAATTTCTACTAATTTTGAACCAATTTCTTTTAGAATTGCAAGAGATACTGGTGTATTATTGATCATAGCACGAGGTTTTCCATCGAAATAAATTTCTCTTTTTATTGTGATTATTTCTTCATCCCAAGCAATGTTATAAAATTTAAAAATTTCCCTTAGTTCTTTTTTTATAGAATCATTTTTTGATATTTCAAAAATAGCTTCTATTGTGGTTTTATTGGCTCCATTTCGTATATAACCAGTGCCAGCCCTGTCGCCTAATACAATACCTAAAGCTTGGATTATCAAAGACTTTCCGGAGCCTGTTTCTCCAGTTATGATATTCAACCCTTTACCCGCTTTAAACTTTAAGTTTTCTATAATCCCAAAATTTTCAATTTTTAGTTCTACTAACATACTATACATTTAAATACTATACATATTTTAAGCAATCATTTTTTAAGTTTTTTTGAAAAATTTTGAAGTTTTATAGTAAATAGATTTTATTTTGTAAAATTTTTTAAAAAAAAGCTTGAATATTCAATTCTTAAAAAAAAATTTTATCAATGTTTAAAATTATTCTAAAAAATTTATTAAAATATAAATATTATTTTATTCCTTTCGTTCTTTTTTGGATTTTCTCTGGAATTTTTGTTTATCAAAATCGATACCAATTTTTGTCTTTTTTGTATAGAGTAAGTTCTGGATTTCCAGAGTTTGGGAAAGAAAACCCAAAAAAAGCCTATACAGATTTTGTACAACCTTCTATACAAATTTTAGAAAAAAATCAGATTAATCTTTTGTTACTAAAAGAATTTTGTCCTAAACAAATAAAAAGAGAAATTTTATTTAATAACGAATACGAATGGCATTTTCTAAAAAAATATAATATTTTTTATTTTGAATCAAAATACATTTTTAGTAAATCATATGAATATTGGAAAGATAAAAAAGATAATGTATTGGAGGTGATCCATTTGTTAAAAAAAGGTCAAGAATATGCAATGGAGATTCCAGCAGAATTGACAAACGAAAAAAAAACAATTCTTATTCCTATTTTATTAGAGCAGGCAATGGATGCGATTTGTTTATCATATGAATCATATAAAAACTGGGCTCAATATATAAAATACATTGAACAATCAGTGTATTTAGAAAAAAATTTTTCAGTAAAAGAAAAAGAGTTATATTTGCATCCATATCCATCTGAATTTGATATTGATTTGCTTAACGTTCTACAAAATAATGAGAAATATATTTTTTCGATTCATAAATATATAGGAAGTTCGGTACCGTTTGAATATTTGCATTTTTGTCCAAATGATAAATTTATATGCTCTCAGTTAGAAGAAGCAAATTTTTTTTACAACAAACTTGCTTTTGTTTATCCGTTTGAAAACCTGGGAGTAATTTTTTTAAATCATGCTAGGATTTATTTTTATTTAGGAATACAAACAAAAAATCAAGAATATTTTAGTTTAGCTTTAGATCGTTATACGGGAGCAAAAGATTATCTAAATTCTTATGTGGATGCTTATTTAGAAATGATATTTTTATTTTTAAAACTAAATCAACCAGAAAAAGCTTTATTAGAAATTGAGAAATTTAAAACTATCAAGCCTAAAAAATTGATACAAGAAAAAATTTATTTTGATTTAGTTTATAAAACATTAACACAACTGGGATATTTTAAAGAAGCAGATTGCTTTGGAAACAATGTTATAGATTCTAACGAATGTAAAAAAATACGAGAAGAATTTTAAAAGTATGATTTATTTTGATTATAATTCAACTCATCCTCCTTTAGATTTTATATTAAAAAGCAATTTAGATTTATATTTAAAGAACTATGCAAATCCAAGTGGAATTTCTTTTTATTCACAGAAAAGTTTTGGACGAATTGAACAATCAAGAAAAAAAATTAAGGAACTGTTAAAAACATTTTATAATTTTGATTTTGAAGATAGTTTTTTAGTTTTTAATTCTACAGGAACTGAAGCGGTATACCAAATGGTTAATTCTTTTTTTGAACCATCCAGACCTTTTGTGATTGTATCTCCGTATGAGCATGATTGTTTTTATTCTGCTTGTGAATCTTTAGGAATACGTATGATTATGCTTTCTGCAAATCCAGATGGTATAGTAAATCCAGAAGAAATTGAATTTCTAATTCAACATCATAAAATAGAACCAAAAGATATATCTTTTATAGGGTGTATTTATGCATCGAATGAAACCGGTGTATTGCAACCCATTTTGGAGATATCAAAAATTGCAAAAAGATATCAAATACCTCTTATAAGTGATACGATTCAGGTTGCTGGAAAATTTTCTTATGATTTTAGTGTTTTAGATGGTTTTACAATGAATGGTCATAAAATCGGAGCAGGTGCTGGATGCTCTGTATTTGTTTCGAAAAATTCTCTAAATATCAAATCGATCTTTAAGGGGGGATTGCAAGAAAATGAATTTCGTGCAGGAACAGAAAATTTATATGCTATATTAAATTTTCAAGATGCTTTCGAATGGCAAATGAAACAAAAAGAAAACTATAAAAAAAATCAATATTTCCAAAAACAAATAGAAGAATTTTTAGAAGTAGAATGTAATGCTATTGTTGTTGGGAAAAATTCAAAAAGAATCTCGAATACAACTTATGCTATTTTTCCAGATTTAAAAGATTTTGATTTTGCTTTAATTTCTTTAGATCAAAATCAAATTGTGTGCTCTACTGGAAGTTCCTGCAAATCAAGAACAAGACAACCCTCCAACACTCTTTTACGTATGGGATTTTCTAAAGAACTATCAATGCAAGCTATTCGATTTTCAACTGGAATTTTTACCGAATCAAGCGAAATTGAAATTTTTTGTCGTATTTTTAATGACCTTTATAAAAGTCTTGTATAAAAAAAAACTGGCATAAAAGCCAGTTATAAGGAGAGAGAGAAATAGAAATTTGTTTTTTTATAAATAAAACAAATTTTTTAATTAAGAAAACACTAAATATTTTTTTGTAATTATTTTTTTAAAAATTTCAGAAAAAAATTTTTGTTTTAACAACAAATGGTTTTGTAATGTTAAGCGAAGTATTATAAACCGAATTCATTTACTGATGTGTTGAAAGCTAAATAAATAAAAAAATAAAAAAAATCAATGATCTGTGATTCTTGAAACAAAGATCAAAAATATAAAAAATTTTTATAAAAAAATTTAATCTTCTCCAATAAATCGAAAAACTGTGTGTCCCATTCGAATTTCGTCATTATGTCTTAAAGGCATAGGACGAAGTACTTTTTTACCATTTAGATATGTTCCAGTCATACTCATTAAATCAAATAATATAAATTTATTATCAATTTTTTTTATTTTTGAGTGTATACCGGACACAGAAGGATCTCTAACTGGTATATGTGCTGCACTACTACTTCCAATATATACTTCGTCTAAGAATAAATCATATTTTTTGTCGTAACCCAGACCTTCTCTATCTTTTTTTACTAAAACCCCGTGATTATATTTAGGAGCATCTTTTAATGCCATCTGTAATACCATGTAAGATTTTTCTTTTAAGCTCAAGTTCATCACATCTCTAAACATTTTTTTCTTTATGTGAGGGTCCTCAAAATCATAATACTCCATTGGTTCCAACCAGTTTTGTGCAATTAAAGGAATGTCAGGTTTTTCTTCGTATTCTATGTATTTTTTTTCAGGTTTGTCGGAATACTGCCTTAAATCTGCAAATATTTCTCCAATTTGTGGTTCTGGAAATTCAATTCTTTTTTCAGAAACAGGCGGTGTAGGTCTAATTGTAAAACTTCTTTTTTTACTCCAAATAAACCAGATGAGTAAAATTATAATAAATAAAACAAAAACAAAACTTCCAATTATCCAATAAAAATTGTAATGATTTACAGAATACGAAGCTTTAAGTAGCTTTTTATCTTTGTAATTTATTTCGGTGGTAATGTTGGGATTCTGGATTGTATCTAAAATTGAAAATCTAGATCGATATTGGATAGAAAAAGATTTTATTAAAATAAATTCATTTGTTGGTTCTTTAAATTGGGTTATAAGATCATTAGTGTCGTAAAGTATCTTACCGCCGGTTTTTAAAGCAATTTTTTCGAAAGTAGAAAGTTTAATTTTTTTTTGAGGTAAAATAAAATAAATGGGTATTTCGAATTTGGTGCCAAAGATAATCAAATCTTCTACATCTTTTGACTTCAAAAGACTGCTTTCTTCTTTTCCATCAGTGAATACTAGTAAACCACCAATTTCTTCTTTTCGCTTATTACTAAACTTTTTTAGTTCTAAAAGAACACTATAAATTGCATCGTATAATTTGGTATCTTTTCCTTTTAGAGGAATCGTTTCTAATTTTTGTAAAAGTTTTTCTTTTTGATTTGTAAAATTCAGAATTTTTTTAGATTTTCCGTTTAAAGAGTATAGTGCCAAATAATCATTTTCTTGAGTATTTTTGATAAAATCTTTAACAAATGTTTTTAATTTTTCGAAATCAGAGTTGCTAAGAGATTTTGTTGAATCTAAAATCACAGAATAAAGAGTTCCAGATTTTTTATATCCTTCTTTTTTTATGGTGTCTATGATGGAAAGATTGTCGGGTTTAAGTAATTGTTTTTTATTATTGACTGTTTCGATAATAACTAAATCTTCGGTTTTTATATCAATAGGTAATTCTTCATCTAATTCTAAAATTTTAATTTCTACAAAAGGAAATTTTTCTACATATAGAAAAAATTGATTCTTATTATTTAAATCTCCAAAAATTATTGTAGTAAAACATAAATAGATTAACAAAAAAGATGTAATTGGTAGTATTTTCATAGCTCTTTCATTTTTATCGTCTAGATTCGATTTTTTTCCATTTATTTATTTTTGATAGATCTGTATTGTTATGAGCGAAAAAAAAAATGATTTTTCTTTGTCTATATAAATTTCTTGATTTTTTTAAAATTGATGACGATATTTGAAAAACTATGTGGGTAGTATTTCATAAGCAATGTTTAGATGGAACAGCAAGTGCAGCATCTGTTCTTAAGAAATACCCCAAAGCAACAATTTTTTCTTTAGCAAATACTTATTCTATAGAAGAAATCAAACAATTATTTTTATTACGAAATCAGATGATTTATCTTTTAGATATTATTTTGCAAAAAAACGATCTACAAATTTTATTAGATAATAATAATTCTGTTTTTGTGATTGATCATCATATTTCCAATGCCAAAGAAATAGAATTTTTTAAAGTTTATAGTAATTTTCATTCAATTTTTGATATAAACCATTCCGCTTCGTATTTAACTTGGAGTTATATGCATAATGTAGTTCCAGATCTAGTTCAGTTTGTAGAAGATAGAGACTTATGGAAAAAAAAATATCCCGAAACGGATGTCATATGCCATTATCTATTTACAAAAGTTTTGGATAAACCGGATGAGTTCTTAAAATATATAGAACTTCCTATTGAAGAGATTTATAAGAAAGGTATTGTATATCAGGAAAATATTCAGTTTTATATACATAAAATTTTACAGGAATCAAAACCTTTGTGGGTGGAATTTGGAAGTATTTTCAAAAAATATAAAGTTCCTTGCTTAAATTCTAATTTATTTATTTCTGAATTAGGAGAAGAAATAGCCAAAAAGTATGATGGTATAGCTTGTATTTTTTCGATTTCGGAAAGCATGATTAAACTTAGTTTTCGAAGTATAGAAGGTACAAAAATAACAGCAAAAGAAGTTGCAGAATATTTAGGTGGTGGAGGACATAAACACGCAGCAGGAGCGAAATTACCACTGAAAACGTTTTTAAAAAAAATTAAATAAATGATTTTAGTATTTTTGACTTAAGAATTCTATCCTGATTTTTAAATTTCTAAAACGTTAATAAAATTTACATAAAAAATTAAACATAAAAAAAATAAATAAAATATCTAAATAATCATATAAAAATTTGACATAATCAAAAATAAAAAAAAAATAAAAAGTATGTTTAAATTTGCTTTTATTTTTTTTGTTTTTGTATTTCCTTTGCTTGCTGATATCATCATTTTAAAAAATGGTAAGCAATATGAAGGGAAAATCATAAATCAAACAAGAGAGAAGATACAAATACAATTAGAAGAAGGAAAGAATTTGAACATTGATAAAAACGAAATACAAAGAGTAATATATAGTCCGACTTCTGAAGAGATGCGCAAACGAGAAGAGGAGCTACGGCGTTTAGAGGAAATGAAAAAAGAAGAACGTCGCAGATTAGAAGAAATAAAAAAACAAGAAGAGGAACAGCGTAGATTAGAGGAGCAAAAAAGGCTAGAAAAAAGGAAACTTGAAGAATTAACCAAGTTAAAGCAAACAAAAGAACCATTATTAAAAAATAATAAATTGGTAATAGATTTTGGTCCTGTAATGTCTAATAATAAATTGTCATTCGAAAAAATACAAACTGATTTTAATAAACTTATTTTTTTTGGTTCTTTGTTGTTTGGAGAAGGATCACATTACGTAGAGATGAGAGGTTTAAAATCTTTTACTTCTAAGGCTGATATTTCAGTTGCATTTGGATATCATTATAATCAATGGATGTTCCAGATAGAAAGTATTGATTTTTCTATAAAGCCATTGTTTCGAGATGTAAGATACTATACTTTAAATAAAGGTGAATCTTTTGAACCAAGTATAGGTATTCCCCGCCCTTATTTAAATTTTTCTTTTACTTCTTCTCCGATTAGAAATAATACAAAAACCAGATATACAGTTAATCAAATATATGCGAAATATTTATATGATAAATATAATTTTGGAGGTATTGTTTCTTTTTTTAGTGTTCCAATAGGTTTTAGGAATCATATATTGGATATAAATTTTGTAAATTATGAAAGCGAATATTCTATTTTAGATAGAAAAAATTCTTTATTTTATATAAATTTAATTGCAACTACTGGAGAAGCAGATACGATATTTTCAGGTTTTTCTTTGAAAAATTATATAAAAAAAGAATTGAGTTGGGAAATTGATTTATTTGTATATTATGGAGATTGTTCTTATTTAGGCAATCATTCAATGAATAATTTTTTTAATCAAACAATTATTAATTTTGATTATAGAGTTAGAGGTAGGCAAAGGGGACTAGATTTTACGAATCGATTTGAGAAGGAAATTTACAAAAACACTATTTTGTTTATAAAAATCACCTATTACGAAGCACTTTCTAAAATTACTAATTTTAGACCTACTGGATATGAGATTGATATACTAAATAAAAGATTTAAGGATTATTCTTATATTTCAGAAATTTTAAATAAAAACCTTTTATCTGGCAAAGAGAAAACAATTATAGCAATTGATAAATATGTTATGATAGGGATTCGTTATCAATTAGATCTATAATGAAATAATGCGTGCATAAAGAATGATTGTATCAATTACAAACATGTTTTTCTGATTGACAAACTCTAAAATATTTAAATAAGGATTCTTGATGAAGAAGCAATTTGTTTTTATTTTAATATTATTTTCGATAAGTTTAAGGGGGGAGATCATAATCTTAAAGAATGGTCAAAAATACGAAGGAAAAATAATCAATCAAACAAAAGAACGTGTTCAACTTCAATTAAAAGATGGTAGAGTCTTAATTTTAGATAAAAAAGAAATTCAGAAAATTCAGTATAGTGCTGAAGAAATACAAAAACAAGACGAAGAACAGCGCAGGTTAGAGGAATTAAAAAAACGAGAAGAGGAACAGCGTAAATTAGAGGAGTTGAAAAAACAAGAAGAGAGACGTCGAAAATTAGAAGAAATTAAAAAGAAAGAAGAACAACTTAGATTAGAAGAATTAAAAAAACAAGAAGAAAAGAAAATTAGAGAAAGTATATTCCAGAGAAAAGAAATATTAGCTTTTTTTGGAATAGGAGTTTCAGAAATCCGTTTACCTATAGAGAAAATAGAAAATCTTTCTTTAAGAATAAGAAGTTTGACTTCTTCCCTAGTTTTCGGTTATACAAATAATACGTTGGTTTCGAATATTTCGGATGGAAGTAGTGCCGGTGCACAATTGAAAGTAGAATATAGATATAATAATTGGATTTTTGGACTAGAAAGCA
This sequence comes from uncultured bacterium, assembly GCA_937928085.1. Taxonomy (GTDB): domain Bacteria; phylum Spirochaetota; class Leptospiria; order Leptospirales; family Leptonemataceae; genus SKYB61. Next base: position 65,727 of record CALFVU010000009.1, read on the forward strand.
TAAATTTAAATATACAATTAAAAACAAATATAAATTATCTTGGACAATATTCATTAAATTTTGGTACACCTTTATTTTCTACTTTTTTTTCTAATTCATTATTTTCTTCTGAAATAGGTAAATATGATGTATTAGATTTATATACAAAATATTTTTTTTATAAATTCAAACCCTTTAGTATAATGAGTTCTTATTTAGCAGTCCCTTTTGGTTTTTCAAATTTTAATTTTGATATTAGCTATGTTTACTCAGAAAAGGATTTACAGTTAATATATAATTCTTTTGTTTTTAATCGTATTACTTTAAATGATACTACAACAGTATTTACTGGAATTGCATTAGAAAATCATTTTAAAAATCGAATCAAATGGGAAGCACAAATCGTCTACCATTATGGCGAAATTCAATATACAAATAATAGATTTATAGTGGAACAATTTCTTTTTTCTATACCTATTCCTTCATTACTTAAACAAATAGATTCCTTTTATAAGGGTATTCAAAGTGGTTTTGTATTTACAAATCAAATAGAAATGGATATGAATGAAAATTGGATATTTTTGGTAAATCTTACTATTTTGGAAATGCAATCTATGATTACTAAGATTACAACTGAAGGTTTTGGTACGAATTTTCAATCTAACCTAAGGGATATATCGATCTTAAACATTTTCTTAAACATTTTTTTTACAAATAATCTACAATCATCTGATAAAAAATTTATCGAGAAAAATCAGTTTATATCTTTTGGATTTAAATATCGCTGGATTTTATAGATTACCTAATAATCTTCCAATAAAAAATAAAATAAAACCTAACACTAAATTTCCAAAAAAGTATAGAAAAAACTCTTGCCATCGATTCTGGGAAAAAAGTATATAACTTTCGTAACCAAAACTGCTAAAAGTAGTAAGGCCACCTAAAAAACCGACCAAGATCATTTCTCGGAAAGGAGATACCAGCATATTTTTATCGATCAACCATATTGCTAAAATTCCGATTAAAAACATACCAGTCAAATTACAAATTAAAGTACCGAGGGGAAAAAAAGGATAAAATTTTATAGAAATTCGACCTATTATAAAACGCAGTAAGCTTCCTATTCCACCTCCAAGGAATACTAAAAAGTAACTCATATTATTTACTCCTATTTGTTGAACAATATTGTATGGACTTTTTCGTATGTTAAGAATCCTCCTACTTTTGCTTTTTCGAAAACTTCTTTTGTAATTTCTAAAACTTTGTTGATATTATCTTCACTATCGCATATTTCTATTAAGATGGGTAAAGAATCAGAAGAATCTAAAATACCTGCAGAATGAATGATTTTCGAATCTCCATATCCCGCAATTCCATGAAATACGGTAGCTCCAGAAATGTTATTTTTCATAAATTCTTCTAATAATAATGTATAAACAGGCTTACCTTTGATTTTGTATTTATCCTTTAAAAAAATTCTTAGAAGTATTTGTTGCTCTTCTTTATACATGATACAATAATGAAGAAAAAAATTTTGCTGTCAAATATTTTAGAATCAATTACTTTATTTCTTCTATTAAATATTCAGAAAATAAATTTTTTTGATTGTCATAATCTGCATTAGGGAAAGGTAGAGGATATTCTCCCGAAAAACATGCATAGCACCAATGGGACTTAGGTGCATTTTCTACTTCCATTGCTTTTAGTGCATTTTCTATAGATAGATAACCTAAAGAATCAACTCTTAAATGTTTTTTAATCTCTTCTACGGTATGGGAAGATGCGATAAGTTCATTGCGAGTTGGTATATCGATTCCATAAAAACAGGGAAAGCGTGTAGGAGGAGCACTAATCCTTAAGTGAATTTCCTTTGCACCCGCTTTTCTTAACATTTTTATTAATTTTTTAGAAGTAGTCCCGCGCATAATCGAATCATCTACGAGAACTACCCTTTTGTTAAATACAGCATTTTTGATTACATTATATTTGACTTTTGCCCCAAAATCACGAATTTTTTGTTCGGGTTCTATGAATGTTCTTCCAATGTAATGGGAGCGAGTAAGACCAATAGTATAAGGAATTTTAGATTGTTCAGAATAACCCAAAGCAGCTACTATGGAAGAATCTGGAACACCGACTACGATATCAGCATTTGCTGGATGTTCTATAGCTAGATATTTTCCTAAATTTTTTCGAACCTCGTAAACGGAACGATTAAAAATATAAGAATCGGGCCTTGAAAAATAAATATTTTCGAAAATACATAAAGATTCTTTTATAGAAGAGTCAGAAAATGGAAAAAACGATTCTATACCTTTTTGGGATACTTTAATTATTTCTCCGGGTTCCACATCTCGAATATATTGAACTTCTGTTATATCAAAGGCACAAGTCTCTGAAGCAAATACAATTGCACCCGATTTATGTTTACCCATTACTAAAGGGCGAAAACCCAATGGATCTCGTGCAGCATAAATTTCTTTTGGGTTAATGACAAGTAAACTATAAGCACCTGAAATCTTTTTTAAAGCAATGATCAGTGCGTCTAAAAAATTTTTTTTACCACATTTTGACATCAAATGTGCAATAATTTCGGTATCGACAGTTGTTTGGAAAATCGAACCTCTTTCTTCGTAATATTTTCGAAGCTCCCAAGCATTGATAATATTTCCATTATGGGCTAGGGCAAAACTACCTAGATGACATTCTACACGGATAGGTTGGGCATTGCGAAGAAAAGAAGCTCCTGTAGTAGAATAACGATTATGTCCTATTGCAATATTTCCTTTTAAGATTTTGATTTTATCTTGATCAAATATATTTGCAACTTGTCCCATACCTGCATAACGATATAACCTTTCTCCATCAGAAGATACAATTCCAGAACTTTCTTGTCCTCGATGTTGAAGAGCATATAATCCTAAATAAGTATATTTCGCTGCCTCCTCTATACCATAGATTCCATAGATACCACATTCTTCTTTTGGGTAATATTGTGTCTTGTTAAAAAATTTTTTAGAAAAAAAATAAGATTTTACAAAATTGGTGAATTTTGCTTTCATTATTGAATATCTCCAAAAAAATTAAAATTTTAGAATGATCAAGTATTATCAAATATGATGAACCGAGAAGTAATTTATTTTTTTAAAAAAAATCCTATTTTTGAAAGGATCAATCTTGCAGATAAAAAGATTCTGCAACTCCTATATAACATAGAAATCTATGAATTTCCTAAACATACGATTATTTATAAAAAAAATCAATTTGCAAATTATGTGTATTTAGTTCTTTCTGGGGAAGTAGGTATTTTTTCTTTAAAAGATTTTGCGGATACGAATAATATTGAAAAATTGATAGAAAATTCCGAATTGATTTCGATCCATCGGAAGGGAAGTATTTTCGGAGAAGTAAGTTTTTTATCGGGGGAAACACATTCTTCTACAGCTATTACATTGACGAAATCAAAGATAGGATTCCTTCCGGGAAATGTATTTTTAGATTTGTTAAAAAAGAATCCCCCTTTTGCAATAGAAATCATACGATTACTTTCGAGTCGCTTTAGAGAAAATATTGGAAAGGAACAATCCCACCATTTAGGTAAAGTCATTTCTTGTTTATATCCAGAAATTCCAAAAAGAATTTTATTTATGATAAAAAGCATCTCGTATATTGCAAAAAAAGAACTAAATGAATCTGTTGTGGTGTTATATTTTCAATCTGGTTTAGAAAATGACGAAGATAACCAAAAGAATTTTGATATTTTATTCGATAATTTTGATCATTCTGATTTTTATGAATTACTTGATGAATTCTCAAAAAAAGACAAACCTTTATTACTGAATTCTTCGAGGATTATCAAAAAAGAAATTCACGAGACAAAAATCATAGATTTTTTGTCTTCATTAAAACGAATTTTTTCGTTTATTTTTATAGAAATTCCAAGTTTTGATTATTCCATTAGTAAAGTTTTTTTAAAAAATACTGATTTGATTTTATTTTTTCAGAGATTTGATACTACAAGTTTTGCAATTAAAGAGCTATACATTGAACAAATGTCAAATGAGGATCTAATCAATAAAAATAAAGTAATCTTTGTTTTCGAAAAATCTCCAAAAGAAAAAAGTATACATCATACAAAAATCGAGAATAAAGTTTATTATTTGCAGACTTTTATCCAAGAAGATATAGAACCACAGGAAAATAAAAGCTTAAGACGCTTTGTAAGGATGATTACAGGAAATTCTCGTGGTTTAGTTTTGGGTGGAGGAGGAGCAAGAGCTTTCGCACATGTTGGGGTATTAGAAATTTTTGAATCCGAGCATATAGAGTTTGATGCAGTAATAGGTTCTTCTATGGGAGCTATTGTCGGAGCTTTATATTGTATGGGGTATGAACCGATTCAGATTAGAAAAGAAATAAAAAGACATCTTTATAAAAAAGAACTTATTTTGGATAAGACAATACCTACGGTAAGCTTTTTTAAAGGAAAAAAAGTAAATGTTTTATTAGATAATGTATTTAAAGACATACGAATCGAAGAATTGGAAATTCCCTTTTTTTGTACCTCTACAGATTTAGTAACAGGTAAAATGATTGTTTTTGAAAATGGTTTTTTAGATTTTGCTTTAAGATGTTCTGTTAGTCTTCCGGGTATATTCCCTCCCATTCAATATGGAGAATTTGTATTAGTCGATGGGAGTGTAATTAACAATTTACCCGGGGAGTATTTAAAGAAGCAAGGTTACAACAAAATTTTAGGTGTAAATGTTACGCCAATTATGGATCCGATTTCGTCTCAATTAGAAAAGAGAAAAAGAGAAGGACTAAAAGGAATCTATCAATATTATTCTTTACCACCAATATTGAATATCATCAACCGTGCAATTTCAATTCAGGGAAGAGAATTATTAAAACATCAAATGCAGTTTTTCCATTATATACTTCATCCCGATGTTTCTGAATTTGGACTTTTTGATTTTCATAGGTATGATCAAATTATCACAAGAGGTCGAGAAGAGGGAATAAGAAAAATTCAAGAAATTAAGGATTTTTTTCTTGATTCATAAAATAAAAAATTTTAAAAGTACGAAATTTATAATTGTATGGAGAAACAGCATTTTGATTTAAAGCAAATGAGGCGCGAGTATGAGGGAATTCGACTTTTAGAAGAAGATGTAGGTAGAGAACCTATTTCTTTTTTTTCTAAATGGTTTCAGGATGCTTTGGCTAAAGAAATTGAACCAAATGCTATGATTTTAGCAACTGTTGGTAAGGATAACGATCCCGATGCTCGTACAATGTTATTGAAAGAATTTAGTGAAAATGGTTTTGTTTTTTATACGAACTATTTAAGCAAGAAAGGAAAAGATCTTGAGCATAATCCAAAAGCTACAATTTTATTTTTTTGGCAGACATTAATGAGGCAGGTAAGAATATTTGGAATCATAGAACAGTTATCACAAAACGAAGCTTTAGAATATTTTAAAACTCGCCCTTACGAAAGTAAAGTATCTGCATATTTGTCAAAACAAAGCGAAGAGATTGAAAACAGAAGCGAAGTCGAAAAGAAATTTTTAGAATTACTTCAAGAATTTAAAAACAAAGAAGTTCCAAAACCTGAAAGCTGGGGAGGATATAGGCTAATACCTTTAAGAATAGAATTTTGGCAAGGAAGACCAGCAAGATTTCATGATAGACTTTTATTTGTGAGAGATTCTATACATTCAAGCGATTGGAAGCTTAAAAGATTGTATCCTTAAGACATAACAATACGAATCTTGGGCAGGGGAGGATTCGAACCTCCGTAACCCTTCCGGGTGCCAGATTTACAGTCTGGTGCCATTAACCACTCGGCCACCTACCCATTGCTGCCTGTAGGCTTCGAACCCACGACCTGCTGATTACAAGTCAGCCGCTCTACCAACTGAGCTAAGGCAGCATATTACCATTATTTTATTTTTTTGTTAAATGTCAAATAAAAAGATACATACTTTTGATTTCTTATGTTTTGTTAAAATATACTAAAATTAGTAATAAAACTCAATAATTTCTTGAAAACAATGTTTATCTTTGTAATCAAGTTTTATAGCAAAAATTTCTTATTAAAAATGATTTACAAAGAAAAATCTAAAAAATACTTAACTATTGTTCAAATGAAACCTTATCTTTTTTTTATTTTGCTCGCAATTTTTTCATTTAGTTATTGTAATGAAATGACATCAGAACAAGTCAAGTCTTTAACGGGTAAGCAAGTATATTCTCGATCTAAAACAATCGAGTTATTCCAAATAGCTTCTATACAGTTATTAGGAAGATGTCAACAGGAACCCCTAAATTATATGATCAATAAAGGTTATGCAAATTTCTTTACGAAAAGCTTTTATTTACAAAAAAATGTGGATTCTTGTTTACTTTTATTTTTTACTATAGATTGCCCATCATCAACCGATACCTCAACATCGATTAAATATTATAAAAACTTTCTTAATAATTGCAATATTAAATCTTATCCATAAAAAAGTTTTATAGTTTTTAAAAAAATATTGAAATTTATTTTTAAAACATTTTATTGTATTTTGTTGAATTTTTGTTTTCTAAAAACCGATGCTTTAAAGGAGGAGATTGTATGAAGTACTTTTTTGTTATATGCTTTTATGTATTTTATTCAGTCTTTATTTACCCTCAGAATAATCATACCAGTAAAGTGGAATTAAAAAAACCAGCAGATTCTTTAAGGGAATGCAGAGATGCAGATAGATATAAAAAATCCACTAAAGAAAATTTGATTTTACCAGATATTGCATGGGGAAACAATCCTCAGGAAGCGGAATATCGTTCAGAAATTATCAGGTTGTTGCAAATAGAATTGAATAATGTGGATTTAGCCATCAAGGATCTGGTCAGTAAGCATAAAGAATTAATTAAATTATATCCCGAATTGGAAAGATATCAAGAAATTGTTTTAGAGGATAATCCTGGTTCGTGGAGAGATGGAATTTTTGTAAATTCTAAAAAAGTGCTTGCTATACATTATGGAGATGATGGTGGAATTAGTTGCATTGTATTGGATTATATGATACGAGGAGTGGAACATTACGATTGGTGGACAAGAAAAATTATGAGAATTTATTATCCAAGTATCCAAACCATACAATTAGAAACTTTAAGGCAAAATTTTAAACTAGAAGAAACTTTAGAAGTTTCTTCTCCAGAAATACAGTTAAAAGCATTAAGAAATGTGTTTATTAACTTACGAACTGCACTATATTCGATGGATATGTTGATTGCTGCGTATTATGATAGAAGAAATAAAAAACATGATTGGCAAATCAATCTCTAGATGATTTTCTGTGTTCATATGAATTATACTTTTTATGGTACTACAATTTTATGCGTTCGGAAAAATGGGGTAACTGCAATAGGTGGGGATGGACAAGTAAGTATGGGTAGTACAATTCTTAAGCATACAGCAAAAAAAATAAGAAAAATTTCTAAGTATAATATTTTAGCAGGATTTGCAGGTTCTACAGCTGATGCGATGACGTTATTTCAATTATTTGAAAAAAAAATAGAACAGTTTGGAGGAAACCTTAGTAGGGCTTCTGTCGAATTGGCTCAGGAATGGAGAACAGATAAATTACTTAGAAGATTGGAAGCTTTGATGATAGTTGCCGATTTAAATGATTCTTATATTATTTCTGGTACAGGTGATGTAGTTTCTTCAGATGATGGTATTTTAGCTATTGGTTCTGGTGGAAATTATGCTTTAGCATCCGCACGAAGTTTATTAAAGCATACAAATTTAGATGCAAAAACTATTGTGGAAGAATCTCTAAAAATAGCAGCAGATATTTGTGTTTATACGAATCATCATTTAACAATAGAAGTGATTTCATAGTTATAATATCTTTAAATCTGATTAAATATTAAAAAATTCAAGATTCTAAAATAAGTTTGTTTTCTGAAAAACTGTAATAGTCTGATTCCGAAAAGATAATATGATCATAAATTGGAATATTTAGAATTTTTCCTGAATCAATCAAAATTTGTGTAATATGGATATCATCTTCGCTTGGATGTAAGTTCCCAGACGGATGGTTATGTGCTATGATAATTGCATTAGCTCGATCTTCTATGGCTAAGGAAAAAACTTCTCTTGGATGAATAATTGTTTTATTTAAGATTCCTTTTGTAATTAGATGAATGTTAAGGATTTCATTTGCACCATTTAAGTTTATTGATAGAAAATATTCTTGCTTTCGATTTGCATAATGTCGAATTGCTTCGTATGCATCGTTTGCATTTCGGATTTTCCTATTTAGAGGTTTCCATTTTCTTCTTGAAAATTCTAAAGCTGCTAAAATTGATAAGGCTTTTGCATACCCAATTCCGGGAATTTCTAAAAGACTTTCGATATCGGGAATTTCTGTAGTTTTATCGATTACTTCTAAAACTTTCATAGAAACATGTAAAGCATTAAATCCTTTGATGCCCGATCCTAAGATTAAAGCTATCAATTCTAGATCGGATAGGGCATTAATTCCTTTTAATTTAAATTTTTCTCTCGGTCTTTCTTCGGTAGGTATTTCTAATAATTTGATGGGTTTTTGTAAATATTTTAGATTCACATTATTATTATAATCAATTTCTTGAATTTTTTAGACTTTTTTTTGTTTTTGATTAGCTTTTAATATTTTTTTTCTTGGTTTATTTTCTTTTTTTTCTTGAGGTTGGATTTGATTAATAAAGTGAACTAAAGTTTCGATATTTTCGAGATGTAAAATTAAATTCAATCTGCCCGGAATATCTAAAAGATTGTCTCTTCCCTGTCCAAATTTTAATAACGTATCTGGTAGAATCCATTCATCCATCCACGGAGTAAAGGGATAAAATTCTTCGTAAAGTAGGGAGTTCATTCTGTAAGAGATCAAATAATCACTTCTTGGAAGTAAATCTTTGAATATAGGTATAAAGTCTAAATATTTATAAATTTGCGTTCCCCAAAAAGGAGTTCCTAATGTAATTAGTTTTTTTACTTTTTTTCTTGCTTCATCAGAAATGGATAAAGGAATTAAACCACCTGCACCATGTCCTAATAATGTAATATTAAATTCTGGAAGTTTATTTAAATAATTTGATAATTTTAGCGAATGCGAAATTAAATTCCTAAAAGGGTTAAATGTATAGTAAAAATAAACATTATATTGGTTTCTAATTAAGTATAAATAAAGAATAATGTATAAAATCGGAGATGTTAAAATGTCTGTTATTATAACAATAGTGTTTTTATTTTCTTTTTTTTTTGAGCTTGGTAGAGGAATAAAGAGGATTATGGTGATGACTTGTAATAATAGAAAGAATCCTTCTAATAACCACGACAAAAGAATTTTTATTCTTGACGGTTGATTCATAAAATCCAATTTTTATTTTTTTTAAAAAAAGAGAAGTATTTTTATGAATCCATTAATAATTTCTGAAGTATCTATTTTAAATTACAAAACTTGTTTAGATTTGATTACCAATCAATTAGCAAAATATTCAGAGATTCCTATAGGCATTTATTTCGAAAATTTAAAAAATATACGATTAGAAAGTTTATATTTACTTAAACTCTATTGTAAACACTCAAAAAAAACAATCATTATTTTTGATGTACCAGCAGAACTAAGAATGTATTTTTATTTAGAAAAAATCACTATAAAAATGGGATGTGCATTTTTTAATTTTTAATGAAAAAAAAAGGGGTGGCTTTATAATGTTATTTTCCCAATTGAAGCCCCAACCCCTTGATGATTATTAACAATTTTATAACTTGCATAAAATAAACAACTATTTTTTTTGATCTTTAAAAAAAATGAGAAAGAAAATTATATTAAGATATCGTAGTTTTGGTAAAAATAACCTGATTAAAACAGAATTTGATTTATATTCAATTTTTCGTTTAATTAATAAATATTGTGGATATGCAAATCATTTCTATTTCAATTTTGGCAATATTCAACAAATAAGAAAGAGAAATGATTTTAAAAATCAGAATTTTTTAAAATTAGGGACAATATATGATATTCAAAAAAATTAAAGAATGGATTCAATTATTAGAATCGAATTTCTATCAAACGAAAATGCTAATTTTATCAATAGTAAGTATTAGTTTTGTTGTTTTTGGTTTTTTTATTATATTTTTGTATTTATCTGTTCAATCGAATAAAGTATTATATTTTAAAGAAATCAATAGAAATTATAGTAATGAAATTTATGATAGAAATGGAAAGATTCTTGCAGAGCTTTTTCAAAAAAAAATCAGCTCTTTAAGTTACAAAGAAATACCTGATCAAGTTAAAGATTTATTGCTTTTTGTTGAAGATCAGAATTTTTTTTCTCATGGAGGAATTGATTATAAAAGTCTGGCGAGAGCTGTAATTACAAATATAATTTCTTTTGGTTATGTTCAAGGTGCCTCTACTATCACTCAGCAATTAGCAAGGATTTTATTGGGAGAAAGAGAAAAAAAAATAAGTAGAAAAATTAAAGAAGCATTTTTAGCTTTTGAATTAGAAAATAGGTTTTCCAAAGAAGAAATATTAACCTTTTATGTTAATCTTGTATATTTAGGACATGGAGCATATGGATTTTCAAATGCTTCTGAATTTTATTTTCGTAAACCTCTAAAAGAATTAAATTTTATAGAAACACTTGTTCTTGTATCTTTAGCATCTCGTCCCGAATATTATTCACCGTTTAGGAATTTTCAACATTTAGAAAAAAAAATAGATTCAATCTACGAAAGAATGTTAAGAGAAAAACCAAAATTTCTGTATCCAGATAAAAAAAATTATTTAGCACAGAAGGAAAAATTAAAAGCTTTATTAAATCGTAGTCCTCACGAAAGTGTTTTTGGTACAAGAATCGATTATGCTCCTTATGTAACTGAATTTGTTCGAAGAAAAATTGAATCTATTCTTGGAAAAGAATACACTACTTCTATGGGACTAAAAATCTATACTACTATCGATCGAGATCTACAAATTTCTGCATCTGAAGAATCGTATTTACATTTGGAAAGTTTACGAAAATTACACCCGTATAAGATAGATGAAAAAGATCTAACAACAATGTTCGAGAAACATTATTTAGAATCTGGAATTGGTAGTATTTTTTTTGGAATGCCCTTATTAAATATTTCTAAACAGCAATTAGAAACTGCCTCAATTGGATTAAATCCGCAAACGGGAGAAGTTTTAATGATGCAGGGTGGGAGTCTATTTCAGGCAAACAATCAATTTAATCGAGCTATCCAAATGTATAGACAGACAGGCTCATCTATAAAACCAATAATTTACTCAGCTGGAATCGAGGCTGGAATCTTAAATCCCGCTTCTATTTTAGAAGATAGCCCCCTTTATTTTCCTCTTGTGGAAGCCAAAAAGGAATATTGGGTACCGGATAATATTGATAAGTCTTACGAAGGACCAATCTCTTTACGAGAAGCTTTAGATAAATCTAGAAATATTCCAGCCCTTATAGCTACTGAAAAAATTGGTTTTGAACGATTAAGAGAACATTATAAAAATTTTTTTTTCCATACTGAATCTGAATTTAAAAGAAGATTTAAAGAAGAGATAGCAATAGGAATTGGAATTTTAGAAATGAGTCCTTTAGAGATGGCTGTTGCTTATAGTGTTTTTGCGAACAATGGTGTTATCAAAGTACCTTATTTGATTGAAAGAATAGAAGATTCCAATGGTAATGTACTCTACGAAGGTATAAGCAAAGATGAGTTTAATTTAAACATTGTAGAAAATAAGATTATTTCTGGAGATACAGCAGAAGTTATGATCGATCTTTTAAAAAGTTCTGCAAGGTTTGGTGGAACAGGATTAGATCTAGAAAGATTAGCGGGGAAAACAGGTACCACAAATAAATATAGAGATGCCTGGTTTATAGGAATTCTACCTACCTTAACAATCTCTATTTGGGTTGGATTTGATGATCCAAAAGTTAGCATGAATAAAGGTACGGGATCTACTGTTGCAGGTCCTTTATATGGTAAAATTATTAAACGTGTTAAAGAAACATATGATCAAGGAGATTATAGTTTCTCTCCTCGTGCAGTACGTGTTGAAATTTGTCCAAAAAGTGGAAAGCTACCAAACCCTTATTGCCCCGTTAAAAAAGTAGAAATTTTTACTCAGAATGGCATACCTGAGGAAGAATGTGATATTCATAAACTTGGAGAAACAAAAATCCGAAAAAAAAGTGATTTTGAATGAATAAATTTTTCTTAAAAAGCGAAATAGAATATAATACCGATAGTAACGATGCGTATCCTAATGACCAACTAAAGCAACATAAGTCATTTGTTGATTCTTTGTAAAGAGTTTCATTAATCCTTTTAGATGCATTATTTTTTTTAACTCTGTTAAAGCTTCACTAGATATAAAACAAATGAACTTTGTAGATCAAATAGTGGAACTAATAGTGTAAATATAGCAAGTTATTCTTCTAAATTAGAATTTTTTGACCAACCACAATCTAAACAAATTATTCGAGCTACTTATTGATCTATATATTTACATAATGTGGTGAGATGTCTGTAATCATTGTTAGAAAGGCTAGAGTTTTCTTGCTTTTTTTAATAAATGGGCGGAAAAATAAAATTTATACCAAAAATATTCCCATATTCAAAAATCTCTTTTGGAGGTTTTCCGAAGTTCTGATTTAGAAGAACACGGATGCAAGCATCATCTACTGGTTTTTGCCCCATACTAGAAACAATTTTTACATCTCGTACAGTGCCTTCTTCGTCTAACAAAAAAAGTACTTTTACAATTTGGGGCTTTATGGTTTGACTAATTACCAGTCCTGCAGAATCTCTCCAAACTAAATTTAAACCGGGGGGAGAAAAATTTTCTCGTATTTGCTTCAACATATTTCGAAAATAGGTATATCCTTGCAATTCTACAGATGCAATCGAAATAGTAGCAGACTGATCCCATCGCAAAGCAAAATCATTTCTAAATCGATAATTTGCAGGAATTTTTAATGGTAGGTTTGATTCATTTGGATTCTTTTTAGAAGATTCAATTTTATTTTGAATATCATGATCAACTTCTTTTATGCTAGAATTGTCATTTTTGTGTATTTGTAGTTCAGCATTTTTTTTATACAATACAGTTTGTTGATTTTGTTGATTGCTTTCTTGATTTTGACTGTTCGAAATCAAGAATGTATCAGAATCAGTAAGGGTATGGAAACCAAATTCTTTTGTAAGTCCTCCACTTCCTCCTGAAGTTATGGAAGAATAAACAGGGATTTGGTTGGATTTAGGTTTCGAAAAAGTGTTATGTTCTACTATTACAGGATATACGTTTATTAAATTTTGTATGAGAGGACTTTGTTCTAAAATCCATTTCTTTATAGTAAAAGGAATTTTAGGTAAAAACAAATATTGTACGAAAATAAATGTGGGTACAATAACAATAAAAATAGCATTTTTTAATCTTTCCCATTCGATGGGTTCTAATGTGGTTTCGTTATTTAACATATTTGAAAATAAAAAATATTTAAGATGTAAGGACTTCATAATACTTTAAAAATTCAATTGCTTTTTGAGTTAAAATTCTTCCTTTTGAGGTTTTTTCTATGAGACCCATTTTTAATAAAAAAGGTTCATAATTTTCTGATAAAGTCTTTTCTTCTTCGTCCAATAAAGAAGATAAAGTTTTAATACCTACCGGGCCTCCACTAAATCTTTCATACATAATCGTAAGAATTTTTTTATCCAGTTCATTAATTCCATATAAAAAAATCCCGAGTTTTTTTAAACATTCTTTTGCAAATTCTTTAGTAATTTCTTGAATATTTTTAGTAATCGCAAAATCTCTAATTCTTTTTAAAATTCGTATAGCTTCTCTTGGAGTCATCCTGCTATTTTCTGCAATTATAATTTCCACTCCATCTTTTAATTTTAAATTCATAACTTCCGCATTTTTTTTTATTATAAAAGATAAATCTTCAATGCTATAAAAAGATAATTTGAATTCTATACCAAAACGGCTTTTTAACGGAGAAGATAAATATCCTGATCTGGTTGTTGCACCTATTAACGTAAATGGTTGTAACGGAATTCTTATGGATTTAGCAGTAATGCCTTCTCCTAAGATAATATCAATATAATGATCTTCCATAGCAGAGTATAAAAGTTCTTCGCAAGATCGGGGTAAGCGATGAATTTCATCTATAAAAAAAACATCATTTTTGTTAAGTAAAGTAAGGATTTTTGCTAAATCTCCAGTTTTAGTTAATGTAGGTGCACTTGTGGGGTAAAAATTGCTTCCCATCTCTTTGGAGATTAAACCTGCAAGGGTAGTTTTTCCTAAACCGGGTGGTCCTGTAAACAAAATATGATCTACAGGTTCTGAACGAATTTTTGCGGATTGTAGCATAATTTTTAATCTTTCTATGATTTCTTTCTGACCTATAAAATCATCTAACGAATTGGGTCTTAAATCATTACTATACACAAAATTCAAACAAAATAAAATTGATTAAAAATCAAATAATTTTTTAAGATAATAAATCAGTTTTTTGTGTATTTCATCAAATATAAAAAATCGTAATGTCAGATCAAAAGAAATTCTAAAATTTTTTTTGATCTCAATGCTTCTATATAACTTTTCTAAATGCTAAATGAGATCAGTATTAAATGATTTTAAAAACAATACTAAAAATTTGAAAATTTTATTAAATTAATATATAAAAAAATTATTATTTTTTATTTTTAAATTTTTTAATCTTTTAAACTAAATGGTGTAAAATTCGTATTGTGATCAAAAATATCTACATTCTCAAGTTTTTTTAGTAAGTTTACAAAAAAGTATGTAAAAGGAGTCATGATTGCTTCCCATAATACTTTTAAGAAATAATTGCTGATCATTACTTCGATCACTGTTTTGGTTTCCCAGAATCCTAGAAAAGCCAAAGGATAAAAAATGATAGAATCTACTGCCTGACCTACGATCGTAGACCCAATAGTTCTTGACCATAAAATCTTTCCTTTTGTCCAGATTTTCATTTTTGCCATGATATATGAATTTGAGAATTCGCCGGCCCAATAAGCAATCAAAGAAGCTAGAGCGATTCTTGGTGTAATCCCAAAAGCAATTTCGTAAGCAGATTGATGATTCCAGTTTGGAGAAGGTGGCAACTTTACAATTACATAACTCATAAGAGAAGCAAAAAATAATGCAATAAAACCTGACCATACTGCTCTTCTTGCCTTTGCATAACCATATACTTCTGTTAGAATATCGCCAAAAATATAACTAAATGGAAAAAAGAATACTCCAGCACCAAATTCAATGTTAAACAGAATAGCAACTTTTGCTGCACCAATAATGTTAGAAGTGAGTAAAACAGTAACAAATGCGGACATTACAAGGTCAAAATATTTAAAATGAATTTGCATAAAAGAAATTACTTTATTTTTATTGTCATGTCAACTTTTTCTTTTTTTTAAGGAATCAAGCATTATATAGTTTACAAAAAATGTATTGTTTTAGTTTTTTAAAATAATAATCAATTCTAGAGATTTTATAAAAATTATCATTATTTCTTGTGTATAATTTTATGCTACAAGAAAAAAATCTATTGACCTGTAAATCCTTTTTTGAATATAATTCTCTTGTGAAAATAAAATTTCAATGGATCTTTAGTTTTGTTTTCTTATTATTTTTATTATTTTTACAAGTTGATTTATACTCAAAAGAAGAGTCAAGAATTTATTTAGAAAAAGGTTATTCTATTGAAAAAGAAAATTCAGAAGAAGCAATCAAATATTACAAAAAGGCATTAGAGTTAGGTTTGCCAGAGGATCTGCAAAAAGTAGCTTTATGGAGGATGTATTTTATTTTGAAAAACAATAATAAGTATATTCAAGCTTGGGATATACTCTCTACGTTAAATCCAAAAGAATCCGTTCAAAATAAATTTTTCGAGGAATTAGAAGATTATGTAAAAATCAAGAGAGAGGATTTTCTTACTCTATACTCTTTTCTAAAAAATAATGATCATACTCGAGTGAAAAGTTTTTTTGAAAAATCGAACGTAATTTTAAAAAAACAAATCTTAGATTATTATTCTAATAATAAAAATGATAAATTGATTTCGGAATTTCTAGATATCAGTTCTGAAAGTAAATCACTAGATACTCAATTTTTTTTAGTTGATTATTATTTAGAGGATCAGAATTATGAAAAAGCTAAAAGAATTTTAGAAAATATAAGTGAAAAACAAAAAGAAAACTTAACCGATGAACAAAAAGCAATGATTTTATATCTTTTAGGAAAAATCCATAGAGAAAAAAATATGTTAGATTCAGCTTTATATTTTTTGTATGCAACAAACTATTCTCAATTAGATAGCGATTACGAAAAAAATTTGTCATTAGCTTTGTTTTCTTTTTACCGATCGGGTTACGAAAATATTGCGTATGAACTTGTGGATTATATTTTCTACGAACCAAAAGATATTATGCAAAAGTTATTTATTCTTCTTTTAAAATCTGAAAAAAATCCAAATAAAAAAAACATTAAAGAATTGCGAACTCTCTTAAAAGAAATTCAAACTCAGAATTTTTTAACAGAAAAAGCAAGAAAGTTAGTATCCTTGTATAAAGATTATGAATAAATTTTATATTTATTTTTTAATTTTTATTTTATTTTGTAAAACTTCTGAAAATCGAATGAATGATTTTGATGAATCTCAACAAAAAAGAAAGACAACACTATATGTGTCTATTGAGAAACAAGAGACAAATCTAAAAGAAGAAATATCTAAAAAGCAAGAAAGTGAAAATTTCCAAAAAGAAGAGAATGTGTTCAATGAGCAGGATTATCAAAAAATTGTATTTTATAAAACGGCGGTAAAAGAAATGGAGGAACAATATATTTTAGACAAAAAAAAATATAATCAAGATAAAAGTTTTATTCAAAATTTTAAAAAAAATCAAGAGAAATTGGAAAAAGAGTACGAGGAATATAAAATAAATTACATAAAGCAGTTAGAAAAAGAACGGCTAGAAAAAAAAGAAAAAATCAATCAATTTGATCCAGAAAATAAAATGTTTTGGAGAATTGACTTTAATTCTGAATTTCCCGAAGTCATTACCATAAAATTATTTTCCAATACGATAGTTCGTTTGTGCGAAGTGGACAATCCTATGAACTACCTTATAATTAAAAATTTTTCTTGCAATACGAAAGTCACAGAGATTAAAGGTAATGACTTAAAAGATATTAATTTTTTAGAAACTCTTCCTTTACTACATTTTCTACCTAAAAAAAAAGCTAATTATTTAATTTATATAGAACAAAACCAGAAAAAAATCCCAATACAAATTTCGAATAGCGAAAAAGAGTTATATACAATTGCTTTTATAGAAATTAACGAAAGATCCGTACTCAAAATCCATCTTTATACAATTAAAAGTGATAAATACAAACCACGATATTATTTTAAAACGATCGCACCTGTTGATTTTTTATTGAGCCTTTCTGAATAGTTTTCTGAACCATTGTTTAATTTTTTGTATTAAGTTTTGTTTTTTTATCATTATTTCTTGTTTTGGTCTTTGTATGTTGATTTCTTTATATGATTTTTTCTTATGAGGTTTTGTGATTGTTTTTTTCTTTAAAATTTTTGGTAGCTGTATTTCACTGTTTTGAATGTGCCCTTTTTGAATACTTTTCTCGTAATAAACTTCAATAGCCTTTGCTTCCTTGATTTCTTTTTCGTTACAAAGTATATGAATAATTTTGATTTGATTTTGATTTTTAATTAAACTATTTCTTTTTTCATAACTTACTGGATGGTCTGGAATGTCATAATGTATGATGTAATTTGCTGAATTTATAAAAAAATTTTTCTTTTCGATAATATCATCACTAATAAAAAATACTTTTCTTTTTTTTTCGTTATATTCTTTAAACGCCTTAGAAAAATTCGATGGAGAAAAAAGATGTGTATAAGAGATCTTATATGTTTTAAAATAATTGAATAAATTTAATAAAGTTTTTTTTTCTTTTGAGAAAATTACGAATTGTTCAGATTTATTTTTTATAACTTTATTTAAAGTAAAAGGAATTTTTTCTTCTTCTGCAACGTAATAGATAAACTCTTTCATATTAGTATTTACTTGATTTCTTTTAATACAATTTGTAGCAATCATTTTTTCTTTACTAAAAAAAACTTTTCATTAACAATCATATAAAAATTATGGGTTTATGATATTAACGAATTCCAAAATAAAAAAAATTAAACTAGAAAAAATTTTCGGTTCAAATGTTTTTCATATAAAAAAAATGAAGAAGTATTTAAGTAGAAATACTTTTAAAGCTTACTTAACTTCCTTAGCAGAGGGAATACCTTTGTCACTAGAGCATGCAAATGAGATTGCTGAAGCAATGAAAAATTGGGCGCAAAAGAAAGGAGCAACGCATTTTACCCATTGGTTCCAACCGATGACTGGCTTTACAGCAGAAAAACATGATTCTTTCCTTCAACCAATTGCTACAGGTATTGCAATAACTAAATTATCAGGTAAACAATTGATAAAAGGAGAACCCGATGCATCTTCGTTTCCTTCGGGGGGTTTGAGGAGTACTTTCGAGGCAAGAGGATATACGATTTGGGATATTAGCTCTCCAGCCTTTATAAAAGAAGAACAAAGCACAAGAGTTTTGTGTATTCCAACTGCTTTTTGTTCTTATAATGGAGAAGCTTTAGATAAGAAAACACCCTTATTGCGCAGTATGGATGCTTTATCTCAACAAGTAATTCGTATTTTAAGACTATTGGGGAATACAACTTCTAAACGAGCCTTTTCTACTGTAGGTCCCGAACAAGAATATTTTTTAATTGATAGGAAGTATTACGAAAAAAGACCCGATTTGATTATAACTGGAAGAACTTTATTTGGTGCAAAACCTCCTAAAGGACAAGAATTAGAAGATCATTATTTTGGAAGTATAAAAGAAAGAATTACATCTTTTATGGCAGAATTGGATTATGAACTGTGGAAAATGGGAGTTTCTGCTAAAACTCGGCATAATGAGGTTGCTCCTGCCCAACATGAAATTGCTCCGAATTTCGAAAATGCAAATATAGCAGTTGATCATAATCAAATAGTGATGGAAACTTTAAAGAAAGTTGCTATACGCCATGGTTTAGTATGTTTATTACACGAAAAACCTTTTGCTTATGTCAATGGATCCGGTAAGCATAATAACTGGTCTATTCAAACAGATGATGGAATTAATTTACTTGATCCCGGCACAACCCCACATCAAAATTTACAGTTTTTAATTTTTTTGGTTACCATTTTAAAAGCAGTTGATGATTATGCAGATTTATTAAGAATCTCTGCTGCTACTCCGGGTAATGATCACCGCTTGGGAGCGAACGAAGCGCCGCCAGCGATTATTTCTATATATTTGGGAGAAATGTTAACCTCTATTTTAGAGCAAATTTCAAATATTGATTCGAACGATCTAAAAAATAAAAATTTTACAATTTCGAATACAAGTTTAAATTTAGGAATATCCACATTAGCTAATTTACCAAGAGATACTTCAGATAGAAATCGAACTTCTCCTTTTGCTTTTACTGGAAATAAGTTTGAATTCCGAATGGTTCCATCAACAGCTTCAATTTCTGCAGCTAATTTTACATTAAACTCAATTATAGCAGATACATTACGAATTATTGCAGATCAGTTAGAACAAGCAGAAAACAAAGAATCAAAAGCTGTAGAAATCATTAAAGATATTTATAAAAAACATAAAAGAATTATCTTCAATGGAAATAATTACTCAGAAGAGTGGAAAGAAGAAGCTCAACGTAGAGGATTACCTAATATCACAAATACTGTAGATGCAGCGAAAGCTATTATTGCACAAAAAAATATAGAAATGTACGAAAGGGTAAAAGTTTTTTCCAAAAAAGAATTAGAAGCTCGCTACGAAATTGTTTTGGAAAACTATATAAAAACAATCAAAATAGAAGCGAATACTATGATCTATATTGCACAACAAATGATTCTCCCGGCAATTAATCGTTACATTAATAATATAGCCGTATCCATCAAAAATTTAAAAGAAGTAAATGGTGATTTTTCTGTCCAAGAAGCGATTTTAAAAGATATTAATCAAAGTTTTCTAATCTTTTACGAAAAGCTTCAATATTTAAAAGATAAAGTAAAAGAAGAGTCAACTCGTGAATTTGCTGATACTTATATGCATGCTACTTTTTTAAGAGACGAAATCTTAAACAAAGCTATGAGGGATTTAAGAACTATTACAGATTTTTTAGAAACTAGAGTAGAGAAAGAAATTTGGCCATTGCCTGACTATGTAGATCTTTTGTTTAGAGTATAGATTTTATCGTAGACTTTGTATTTGGTTATATTTCGCGAAATCTAAAAATACTTCTTTAGAAGTTTTTTTGGGAATATAACCAAATTTTCTTTTTAATTTTGTATTATCTAGGACAGGTCTATATTGCAAAAATAAAACTTGTTCAGAAGAATATTGGCTTAATTTTAATTTATTTAAGATTTTTAGGGAAAATCTAAGTAGCTCTGGAGAAAAAAATATAATTTTTTTATTTAAAATTTCTGCGATCTCTTGAATCGTTAAGAATCCATCTCCACTTAAGTTATAAATATCTGCTTTTTTGATTTCGCAAAAAAGAGATTTTTCTAAACAATTGACTACATCTTTATCCCAAACAAAACAAAAAGGAGAAGAGGATCCTTTAATTCCAATTAAAAACTTTTTTTTAAATAAACTGGTAATTTGATTAGAGGTTTTTTCTCCTAAGATAGTACTCACTCGAAAAATAAATTGCTTCGTATGGGGATATTGTTTACTTAATAAGGCTAAATTTTTTTCTATGATTCTTTTATGATAAGAATATGCAAATTCTATATTTCCTCGTAAAGGATGATTTTCTTTTAAAGGTATTGGATTATCAGGATAGTATCCATATGCAGCACCACTTGAAGTAATGATGAATCTTTTTACCATTGAAATTGCAGAAAATTTAAAAATTTGAATTGTTGCCTTTACATCAATTTCGTATTGTTCTTCTCTTGTTAAATTTTCGGGTGGATTTACAATCGATGCAAGGTGAACTACAGCATCAATTTTATGATCCTTAATGACATTCCATATTTGTTTATCACGTATATCCATTAAATAAAATTTTGTTTTTTTTGTAAATTCTTGTCCTTTTTTAATATCTACCGCCACAATAGTACTAATCTGTTGATTTTTTTCCAGTTGTTGAATCAATAAGGAACCTATATATCCCGAAGCGCCGGTAACTAAAATATTCATAAAGATTTGCTTTTACTCCAATAAAAAGCTAATGTTAAACCTGTTATAATGTGCCAGATACCCCACCATGCAGCAATCAAAGCCATTCCACCCAATCCATCAAAAAAATTAAAAATTAAAATTAGTCCCAAGCCTGAATTCTGGATTCCGACTTCTATCGTAATTGCTCTTAATTCTCGTTCTGGAATTCTAAAAATTTTTGAAGATAAGAAACCAGAAAGAAACGCTAAAAAATTTTGTGTAAAAACCAAAAAAAATATATGTTTTATATATTTTAAAAAATAATCAAAATTAATATACAAAGCTGCTAAAACAAAAAAGCTAAAAAATAAAATAGAAAAATATTTAATAAATTTTGTAAAACGCTGAGCAAATTTTGGAAATTTATGCGAAACACTTAAACCTAACACTAAAGGTATTCCTATAATCAAAAAAATGTCAAATAACATACTTAAAGGATTTAATTTCAACTCTCTTAATAAATTTGCTGTGTATGGATTAAGTGAGCTCCACAAACTAAAATTTAAAGGAGTTAAAGCGATTGCAAGAATTGTAGAAAATCCAGTCATACTTACACTTAAACCTACATTCCCTTTAGCTAAAAAAGTAAAAAAATTAGAAAGATTTCCTCCTGGGCAACTTGCAACTAAGATCATACCTAATGCCATGCTTGGAATAGGCTTTAAAATCAAAGTTAATAAAAATGTAGTAAGAGGTAATAGAAAAAATTGACTAAAAATTCCTATAAAAAAAGCTTTTTTAATTTGTAAAACATATCGAAAGTCTTGTGCTTTTAGAGAAAGAGCAATTCCGAACATAATAAAACCTAATACTAAATTTAAAGTTAACAAAGATGATGGGTTAAAATTCAAACGTATAGTATCTACTTCGCTTATCATGGTTTTCCTCTTTGTTTATGGTTTAGGTTCTAAATGCATTTTTTTAAAGTCCATTAACCCTGGTGCCCACATATGTAAGACTGGATCCACATCAATATGAATAACAGAACAATGTGGAAAATCTAAACATTCCTTTAAAGCTGTGATCAATTCTTGTTCATTCTTTGCCCTTTTACCTAAAGCACCCATACTACAAGCTAATTTTGCAAAATCTATTTCTTCGAAATCTGTATTGATATTTTCTTCAGGTTTTAGATGTTTTAATAAAAGAGTTTTTAATGGTTTTAAAGCAAATGATTGATTCAATTTAACCATTCCCCATTGTTTATCACAAAAAACAAGATAGATGATTTTTCTTCTATATCGTACTGCTGTTTCTATTTCCTGAGGATGAAAACCCATAGCACCATCTCCAATAAAACAAACAACAATGTTGTTTGTTGCAAAAGATGCTCCAATTGCCTGACTAATTCCAGCACCTAGCATTCCGAATTTGTAAGTAGAAATGATAGTATCTTCTTCTTTAAGTTTGATGTAAAAATGTGCCCAAACTGCAGTGTTTCCTCCATCGATAACAAAAGTACAATTGCTTGGTATATATTGATTACAGATATGAATTACTCTTGCGGAATTTAAGCCTTTACTCTTTTTATTTAAAATTTTTGATAATTTTCTTTTATAGTTTTCTTCTAATATTTTGATTTTTTCTTTGGTATTCCATTCAAATTCTTTTTTTGCAAATAAATGATCATTTTTTATTAATTTTATGAATTTTTTTAAAAATGATTTGATGTCACTAACAATTCCCAATTCAATATTTCGACTCGAACCTATAATAAAGGGGTCAATATCAATTTGTATAATTTTTTGATCTTTTTGATTCCAATAGGGTTCTTTTCCCCACCAATCTGTTTCCCCCAATCTTGATCCTAAAACTAAAACAAGATCCGAAGTTTTATGAATAAAATGATTTAACTGTATGTTGGTCATAGGAATTACATTTTCTTTTTCTAAAAGTACGCCTCTTGCTCCCCAGCTATATGTAATAGGAATTTTTAGAATTTGATTGATTTCTTTTATTTCCTCTTGTGATTTAGAGTAAATCACACCACTTCCAATATGGATCGAAGGATATTTAGAGTTTTTGAAAAGTTTTATAATCGTATCCATAAGTTCTGAATCTAAAGTAGGATATTCAATGCTACGATAATGACTTGGTTTTAAGGGAATAAATGAAATTTCTTGAATACTATTGAGAATATCTTCCGGTACATCGATGTGAACTACACCTGGTCTTCCTTCGAAACATTTTCTGAAAGCCATTCTTGTAATTTCTGGAATTCTTTCTGGATTTGTGATCAAAAAGCTTGCTTTAGCGAATTGTTTAATTGTCTCAGATTGTGGAAAATACTGATAAGTTCCAGGTCTAACAGGACTAACAATTCCTTCTCTTCTAAATGAAGTTATGCATAAAACTCGGTTGCCTTCAGCTTGTTCTACAATCAATCCTGGGATAATGTTGGCAACTCCCGGACCATTACTTGCAATGCAAACACCTAGTTTTCCAGTCAATCGAGAATATGATCCTGCTATATGAGCAGCGGAGGTTTCGTGACGGGGACTAATCAAATCTATATTATATTTTTTTAAAGATGCATATAATCCGAAATATGTACCATCTATAATTCCAAAAACTTTATCTACATTTTCTAAAGAAAGCATTTCTGCTATATAATCACCACCAGTTCTTTTTTTCTTCATAGAATTCTCCTTATTGTTTTGTGATAATGATGATCGAAGTAATTATTAAAATAACTCTCGTTGCCAAATTGAATCTTTCTATAGAGATTCTATTATGAATTTTTTCTCCTAAGTATATGCCTAAGGGTAAGGCTATAAAAATTATTAAAGAAATTTTTAGTTGTTTCTCATTAATTGGATTTTGCATAAGAAGGATTGAATTAAAAATAAGCCAAATGAAAATCAGTGAGTTTCTAAATTTCCTTTTGTTAAGATTGATTTTTTGTAAACCATATACAAGAAAGGGTCCGCCAGTTGCGAAAATTGCCTGAATTGTTCCAGAAAGAAAAATCAAAAAGTTGGCAACAACTAAATTTTGTTTTAAATTTTCTTTTTTTGATAAAATTATGCTTACTTCGTATGTTGAAAGTGTTAATATAAGAATTGCTAATAATTTATTTATATTTGCATTTGTATGTTTTATAAACTCAGATATAAAAATTCCCAAAAGAAAACCTAGTCCCATAATTACAAGAATTTTTTTTAAGATAAATCCAAACTCCAACTCTCGGAATTTTAAAACTAAAAAGTAAACTCCCATTAAGATATTAAAAAAAAGAGCAATAGGTAAGATTTCATAAAAATCATAAAATAATACTCCTAAAGATAAAATGATTACATTACTGCCAAAACCTGTAATTGCTTGTACAAAAAAACCTAGAAACACAAGCACGCCTAAGATAATTTCTTGCACATACTATTTTTGCAAAAATTATACCTAATATATTTTTTTTAAAATAAAGGTTCAGATTTTTTTTGTGCTAATCATTTAAATTTAATTGTTTAATTTTGATCATTGATTAATTTGGATCACCCATAATAGGTATATGTTATTTAATAGGAAATACGACATCTATAAAAAAATAGAAATCGTTCATAAAAGTATTGATACAATTGGTCATGCATATGAGGATATATATCTATTTTTAGATAAAATCTTAGATTTATTAAAAAGTTTATACAATACCACAAAATCTTTTATCATACTCACTGAGCTTACGGAAAATTCTATTACATACGGAGAGTCTCCTAGTTGGTTCATTACTCCCTATCAAAAAATATTTAAAACAAAAACTAAAGAGTCAGAAAGAGAAATAGAAATCTTAAAAGAAATCACATTAGAATATAATCAAATTTCTAAGAATATATTTCCTTCTTACAAAACCGAGGTT
The DNA here is from genome assembly GCA_937928085.1 of uncultured bacterium. GTDB lineage: Bacteria > Spirochaetota > Leptospiria > Leptospirales > Leptonemataceae > SKYB61. The sequence continues at coordinate 90,972 of CALFVU010000009.1, forward strand.
TATTCTAAAATGATTAAGGTTTTACAAAAATTAAAAAAAGATTATAATATATTTTATCCTATTGTATTCCAATGCGAAATTTATGGGTTTTATTTTGGAAAATCAAATTTATATTTACAGGAGGAGGATATTTTTTTATTAGATATTCTCTCTGTATGCTTCGCATTGGCAATTCGCAATTCTGTGATTAGAAACGAAAATAAAAGACTAAGAAGTAGAATGCTTTACGAAGAATCAGAGACTGAATTTCAGAAAGTTTATCATAGAAATTTTACTGTCCAAGTTATCCATTTAAATAAAGATGAATTTAGAGTAGCTTCACCTCAAATGAAATCCATTTTAGAAAATCTGCATAAGTTAAAAAATATTCAATTTCCTATGTTAATAACAGGAGAAACAGGAACAGGTAAAGAGTTTATTGCAAAATATTATCATTTTATTAGTAAACCTCAAGAACCTTTTATTGCCATTAATTGTAGTGCCATACCAGAAAGTCTATGGGAAAGCGAACTTTTTGGTTATAAAAAAGGTTCTTTTACTGATGCAAAATCAGATAAAATGGGGTTATTAGAAGAAGCAAAAAAAGGTATATTATTTTTTGACGAAATTGCAGAAACCTCTTTAGAAGTCCAATCTAAATTGCTAAGACTAATTCAAGAAAAAAAATTCCGACCTATTGGTAGCACGAAAGAAGTAGAGGTTCAATGTAATTTTATTTTTGCAACGAATCAGAATTTAATAGAAAAAATACAAAAAAAACAGTTTCGTGAAGATTTATATTTTAGAATTTCCACGATTCATATTCATCTACCTCCATTAAGAGAAAGATTAGAAGATATTATAGTTTTATTAGATTACTTTGTCAATAAATATAATAAAATTTTTAATAGAAATTTAAGTCTGGATCAAAAAGTTTATAATTTTGTTTTAGATTTAGAGCATAATTTTTGGAGAGGAAATGTTAGAGAATTAGAAAATTTTGTGATTCAGCTTTTTGTAAACACAAAAAATGATAAATTAGTATTCGACGATATTCAAAAACATCCAAGCTTTCAGTTTAATGACATTATAAAAAATATTGAACAAACAACAGAAGAATTTCTTGGACTTGCTTCTGGAATGCAAATTCAATTCGAAGCAATGATTAAAAATGTTTCTAAAAAAATTATCTTAGAGGCGTTAAGTAAATGTAATTATAACAAAACACGAACGGCAAGACTTTTAGGGATTTCGAGAGGTAAGTTAAATTACCAAATGCGCGAGCTAAAGATTAAAGTTTAAATATTCTTTTAAATTTCTCTACTTTTGGTGTGATTGTATAAAAACAATAAGGATGATTCGGATTTCTTTTGTAAAAATTTTGGTGATACTCTTCTGCTTTATAAAATGCTTTGTATTCTACAATTTCCGTAACAATAGGTTTCGAAAAAAGGTTTTGAGCTTCTTTTTTGGATTGTTCTGCTATTTCTTTTTGTTTTTCGTTGTGATATAAAATAATCGATCGGTATTGGGTTCCTACGTCCGCACCCTGTCTATTAAGAGTTGTTGGATCGTGAATTTTCCAAAAAATTTCTAATATCGTTTCGTACGAAATTTTTTCTGGATTGAACTGTATTTGCACAACTTCTGCATGACCTGTTTTACCACTACAAACTTCTTCATAAGTGGGATTTTTCGTGATGCCACCCGAATATCCCGATTCTACTTGAATTATACCTTTAACAAGTTGATAGATTGCTTCTAAGCACCAAAAACATCCGCCGCCTAATGTTGCTAATTCGAATTTCATTATAAATTCAATAAAATCGTTGTCTTAAGATTGGCTTGTATTTTTTTAGTAAAATGAATTTTAAGTTTTTTTTTATATTTTTATCTCTGGTTATTTATATGGAAACTTCATTGCAAGCTATAGAGAAATCAAATATATTAGATCCATTAAAATCAAAAGTAAAAAAAATTGTATTAGATAATGGCTTACGAATTATCTTTATGCAAAATGGTAACAATCCTACAGTGGCTCTATACTGGAAAATTCTCGCTGGTTCTTCTGATGAAAGTTCAGAAAATGCTGGCATAGCACATATGCTTGAACATATGTTATTTAAAGGAACTAAAACAGTAGGTACGATTGATTACGAAAAAGAAAAACATTATTTAGAGGTTTTGGATATATGGTATCAACGATTAGACAGATATAGACATAAACTTCAAAAGGCTTCTGAAGATAAAGAAAAGGAAAATTGGAACAGAAAACTTAAAATTTTAGAAAATCGTATTGCTATTTTAGAGCAGGAGGTTAAGAAGTATCAAATTTCAGAAGAAGATTCTATTATCTATTCTATCCACGGACAGAAAGGGTATAATGCCTATACAAGCGAAGATGTAACGAACTATCAAATTGAGTTGCCTGCAAATCGAATTGAAGTTTGGGCAAGATTGGAATCGGATCGAATTCAAAATTCAATATTTCGGGAATTTTATACAGAAAGAAATGTAGTCGCTGAAGAAAGAAGAATGAGGATAGAAAATAATCCTTTTGGTTATATGTATGAAAAATTTATAGAAGAAATTTATAAAGGTCATCCATATGGTTATCCAACTATAGGACCAATGGAAAATATTTTAAATTTTAAAAAAGAACAAGCCATTGATTTTTACAAAACCTACTATAGACCTGATAATACTGTAATTGCGGTAGTTGGAAAGTTTGACGAACAACAAACTTTAAATATTATAAAAAAATATTTTTCAGGATGGGAAAAACCACAATCACCTCTTGTTAGAAAAAATGTTTCAAAATTACAGTATAAAAAAGTAGATTTGAAAATCGAAAAAGAAGCATCCCCCATTCAATTTTTAGCTTGGAAAAAGCCAAACTTTCCTGCAAAAGAAAATTTAGTGTTAGAAATCCTAGCAGATATTCTAGTAGGTAGAATAGATACACGTTTACAAAAGAAATTGGTCGAAGAGCAAAAATATGCATCTAATATTGTTATTTATACTACAGAACCAGGGGAGCGTTACGAAAATTTATTTTTGTTAGTTATTTTTCCTAATCTATCGATTATGAAAGATCCAAAAGACAAAAAAGAATTACAAGAGCTTTTCTTTAAAATTCAAAATTCAATCTACGAAGAGTTTGAACTTATACAAAAAAATGGTGTAAAAGAAGAAGAATTAAATCGAGTAAAACAAATGTCTTTAACTAAATTCATCAAAAAAATTCGATCAAACTCTTATTTGGCAGATTTATTGACTTATTACGAATTGGTCTATGGTGATTATTCTATTCTTTTTGATTATTATACAATGATTGAATCAATTAGTTCTGATGACATTAAAAATGTTATCCTTACATATTTAAAACCTGATTTGGTTTATAAAGCAGAATTATATACTAAATAAAGTTTATGAAACATTTTTTTATAGTTTTTTTGCTTTTTGTAGGTATGGCTATGGAATCTGTAATAGCAAATAATTTAGATGTTATTTTTAGAAAAAACAGTATATTGTCTGGAATCAAAATACCTGATTTAGAATATCAAACACCAAAAATAAAAATTCATTCTTTATCGAAATACGAAACTCTTTATGTATACGAAGATTCTTCACTTCCTATTGTGAATCTTTTGATTTTTATAGAGGGTGGGGCACTTCAGGAACCGAATGATTTACGTGGACTTTATTCAATTTTTTTAGAGCTATGGCAGACAGGAGGGGCCAATCTTAAATCGGGAGAAAAAATATCAGAAGAATTAGCAAATTATGGAGCTGAGGTTTCCTTTAGTTTAAATCCAAATCATATTTTGATTAGCTTGTTATGTTTAAAACAAAACTTTCTTCCAAGTTTTGAAGTTTTAAAAGAAATTTTGCTATATCCCGAATTTTCTGAAGAAAAGCTCAATACTATCAAACTAAAATTTATAGACTCCATCGAAAGAAGAAATGATAGACCCGAGAAAATAGCAAGTAGAAAAATTTTAGAATTATTGGAGTATCCAGATCTACCTTTAGAAAGTGTCTCTAAAGAACAAATTCAAAAAATCAATCGGGAATTGATCCTAAAAACTTATCGTGAAGTTTTATCTAGTAGACGTTTGCATATTTCTATTGATGGAGACATACAGAATTTACCTTATTTTGAGCGATTATCTGAACTAACAAAACAATTAGGAGAAATCAAAAAACCTTATATTGTAAAAGAACAAAAATTAAAACAAAAAGGCTTATCAAAGTTAAAAAATCACATTGTTTTAGTAGAAAAAAAAATTCCCCAGTCTGTAATTGTATTGGGAACATTACTACCCCCTTATAAATCAAACGAGATATATCCTTTAATGTTAGGTAATTATATTTTAGGAGGTGGTTCTTTTGTATCTAAATTTATGAGAGAAGTAAGAGTAAATCGTGGTCTTGCTTATTATTCTTATTCCTCTACAAGATTTTATACCCATTGGGGATATTTTTTGGGAGTTTCGGGAACAAATTCTGATCAAGCAAAAGAAACGTTAAAGATAAAATTAGATATTATTCGAAACTTTTCTAAACTATTGACAGAACAAGAAATTCAAATAGCAAAAGATGCGATTATCAATTCTTTTATTTTCGAATATAATAATCCGTCTCGTGTTTTATATATGGAAATTCTTAATAGAATCAACGATTTGCCTGAAAACTTTATGGAAGTTTTTCCTAAAAAAATTCAAAATGTAGACAAAACAAATCTCCTTGATACTTTTAAAAAATATATAAATTCGAATGATCTTTGGATTGTGGTTGTAGGTCCTAAAACAATGGAAGAAACCTTTAGAGACTTTGGATTGCCTATAAAGGTAGTTGATCCCGAAGCGAAATTAGATAAATTTTAATGAATTTAACCGAGTATCATTATAAAGATTTTAAGTTTATTGGAATATCAGAAGGGGGAATTTATACCTGTGTAGGCATACCACGATTTAAACTTTTGTTTGATACCGGTATAGGTTCACCTTCTTTGATTGAATATAACAAAATACTTTTAACTCATGGACACTTAGATCATGCTTCTGGTTTAGCATATTTGATTTCTCAGAGAAGTTTACGAAAACTTCCACCTCCAGAAGTATATGTTCCCAGAGAGATCTACCAACCATTGGATGAAATTTTAAAACTATGGCACAAAATAGAAAATTATGAGTCTCAGTATAAGTTAATTCCTATTGATTTCAACGCTCATTATGATTTGGAAAATCAATTTTATTTTAAAGCTTTGCAGTCCTTTCATAGAGTAGCAAGCAATGGTTATGTCATTGTGCAGATCAAAAAAAAATTAAAAGCTGAATACAAACATTTACCAGGCTATGAAATCGCAAAAATCAAAAACCAAAATCCAGATATTATAGAAACGGTACATGAGGCAGTTTTAGTTTTCTCTGGAGATACTCAGATCGAATTTGTATTAAAAAATGAAATTGTGCAAAAAGCAAAAATTTTATTTTTAGAATGCACATATATATGTGATGAAAGACCTATTGAACGTGCAAGAAAATGGGGACACATTCACTTATACGAAATTGCACAATATTCTGAATATTTTAAGGATATTGAAAAACTGTTTTTAATACATTTTTCTCCTCGTTATTCAAAAAAAGAAATTTACGAAACATTAAAAAAAGTACTTCCCGAATGGTTATATAAAAAAACAACTCCCTTTTTATCAAAAGAAAGAAAAGAAACACCGTTTGCATTTAAAAATTTGCTAATAGAAATTTAAATAAGAAAATCAACAATACCTTCATCGTATGTTTTTTTGATAAATTTGATCGCTTCGTCACTTAATTCGGAATATTCTTTTACATCTTCGTAAGCTTTTTCTACTAAATGTCTATCTTTAATTAAATCTGCTATTTTAAAGTTTGGTAAACCATGTTGTTTTAATCCAAGAAGTTCTCCTGGACCTCGTATTTTTAAATCAACTTCAGCTAGTTCGAAACCATCTTGTGTTTTTAATAAAGCTTCTAATCGCTCTTTTGCGTTTTCTGTGTCGCTATCTGATATCAAAATACAGAAAGATTCTTCTGAACCTCTACCAACTCTTCCTCTAAGTTGGTGAAGTTGAGAAATTCCAAAACGTTCAGCATGTTCGATTACCATAATCGTTGCATTAGGTATATCCACGCCTACTTCAATCACCGTAGTAGAAACTAAGATCTGTACTTTTCCATTTCTAAAATTTTGCATGATTTGCTCTTTTTCTTCGGGCTTCAATTTGCTATGAATCAATTCTACACGAAATTCTGGAAAAATTTTTTTTAATTCTTCATAACCTTCTGTAGCAGCTTTTAAATCTAATTTTTCTGATTCTTCTATAAGAGGATAAACGATATAACATTGCCTTCCTAAATTTAAATATTTTCTTATGGATTTGTATAAACCACTTCTTTGATGTTCTTTTAACCACAAAGTTTTGATGGGTTTTCTTCCAGCTGGTTTTTCTTTTAGATATACCAATTCTAAGTCTCCAAAAATCGTAAGGCATAAAGTGCGGGGGATGGGAGTTGCTGTCATTATGATCAAATCTGGATTTCTTCCCTTTTTTCTTAAAGCTTCCCTTTGTTGAACTCCAAAGCGGTGTTGTTCATCTATAATTACTAATCCTAAATTTTTAAAGATTATGTTTTCCTCAATCAGACTATGAGTTCCAATAATAAAATTGCTATCTCCTCTACGAATTCTATCTAAAGTAATTTCTTTATTTTTTTTTGTTTCTGAAGAAGTTAAGATGTCTAAATGTACACCGGGCAATAAGCCGGGTAAAGAAGTTAATGTATTGTAATGCTGTCGAGCTAAAATTTCTGTAGGTGCCATTAAAGCTACTTGAATTCCATTTTCTATATAATGTAAAGCACATGCAAAAGCTACTAAAGTTTTTCCCGAACCAACATCACCTTGTAATAAAAAAGCAGACATAGAATTTCCCTGAATTAAATCTAAAATCCTTTTTATAGCTTCTATTTGTCCTTGTGTTAACGTAAAAGGTAAATTTTTTATTAACATTTCGTAAAGTTGACACGAACCAAAAGGTTTTGGAAAAACTTCTCTTGGAATAGATTTTCTAATTTCTTTCTTTTTTTGCATTAAAAAAGAAAAAAGAAATAATTCTTCGTATTTTAAAGTTAATTTAGCTTCTTCTAATTTTTTTTGATTTTCGGGATAATGGATTTGCTTAAGAGCTTCTTTTCGTTGTAACAAATTATTTTTTTTTAAAATAGGTTCGGGGATAAGTTCGGGTACGTTCCATTCTGTTTCTATTTTTTTTAGAGTTTGGTGAATAAGTTTTCTAATTCCTCTACTATCTAAGGCTACTTTTTTTAAAGATTCATTTGTAGAGTAAATAGGAATAATTCTACCAAAATGTATTGCATTTTCTAAATCTTCTTGATCGATTTGTTCTAATTCAGGATGTATCATCTGAAAAGATCCATGAAAATTATCTAAATTTCCAGAAACAATATAAGTTTGATCTTTTTTGATTGCATATCTATAGTATTGAATTCCATTAAAAAAAAGGAGTGTGATAGGGTTTCCTTGCAAAGTTTTACATTGCACAATAAATCTTGATTTTTTTCCATGTGCCAGATAAAATGATTGAATTTTTACAATTAAAGTGATATAGCCTTCGCGAAGAAAAAACATATCGTGTAGGTTTCTATCTACGTATTTTCTAGGAAAAAAATATAATAAATCTTCTATGGTAATAATTTCGTTTTTGTTTAATACTTTTTTCTTTGTATCTCCTATTCCGGATAAAGCACTAATAGGCAATTCCGAAATTGATTTTTGTTGTGTTTTAGAGGTTTGTACTTTCCTCATCTTTAGAAGTTTTTGAATAGAAATTTGCTTTTTTTGATTTTAATCGTCAAGAATAATTTCTATTTTTTATAATTTTTTTTAATAAGTTTTTATTCCAAACAATACGGGATTGATTTTTGAGAAACAGAAGCACCTAATGTCCAACTTTGAATACCTTTACTTACTTGGGAAATTTGTAGACTTTCTAATTGAGCTAAATGATAATAAAATAAATAACAATTTTTATCAGTATATATATCCTTACTATTTTCTTTTTGAAATTCATTTTGGGTTTTTGAACAGAAATTTTCTCCATATTTTTTTAGTTGATCAATTGTTATTTCTTTTGATTTTGTCAGTGTAAAAATTGTATACCATGGGGTTCCAGAAGTATACGTTGTATTACGAAAAAAATTTCGTTTATGTTCTTTGATAAAATTTTTTAAATTAGGATCCTCATATATTTTTTCCTTTATAAAATTTTTGCAAAATTCAAACATAAAAGAATTAAGATTTAAACCATACTTACAGTTTTCTTGAAATTCTTTGAATTTAATTAGATTTTCATAAGTACGATTCATTCCTATAGGAAGACTTATCGAGTGAAAATTTTTATTTTCATCAATATAAGCGAATTGTATCGTAGCACCACCTGTTTCTATTATATTGTGATTTTTTGAATTATATAATATTTCTATACTTTTCCACGCAAAATAAGCTTCCTCTTCTCCGCTAATAAGTTTAATATTTGTTGTTATAGGTATTTTTAAAAAATATTCGCTAATATATTTTAGTTTTTCTTTTCTTTCTTCGTTGTTTAATTTTCGAAAGCCACCTGTTCCTAAAAGAGATATAAAATCGATAGATTTATAATTCAAAAAAATAAAATCAAATCCTTTGTCCAGAGTTTGATGAATTTCTTCTTTAGATAAATCTGCAAGTCCGTTTTTAGAATTTATAGAAATACAAGGATCGGAAAAGTCTTTTAAAGTACAGTGATTTTGATTTAGATAAATTTGATAAGGACAAAATCTAGTACCGGAAGATCCTGCATCAATAATTAAATGATAAAATACTTCTTTAGATGTTTTTGCAGGAAAACAAGAAAGAGCAAATACTATAATAATCTTATAAATATTTTTTATTAAATTATTTGATAAAATTCTCGTATAATTCTTTGAATTTTTTATAAATTTCATCTCGTACTTCTCGAAATATTTTAAGCACTTCTTCTTTACTGCCAGTAGCTTTTGCGGGATCTGGAAAACCGATATGTAATTGATTTTTTACTTTTCCTAAAAAAACAGGGCAATTTTCTTTAGCATCATCACACACGGTAATAACAAAGTCAAAGTCTTTATCTAGGAACTTGCTAACTGGTTTAGGATAGTTTAAAGATATATCGATTCCTATTTCTTTCATTACTTCTATAGCGAAAGGATGTACTTCTTTTGCAATATTCGTTCCAGCAGAATATACTTCTAAATGATTTCCAAAAGATTTTAAAACTCCTTCTGCCATTTGACTTCTACAAGAATTTCCTGTACAAAGAATTAAAATTCTATAGTTTTGCATAAAGCTAAAATTTAATCATATATTCTATTCCAATTTCTCTTATTACATCTTTGCTATTCGGTAGAAGTCCAATGGGTTTTATCTCTGACAAAATCAATGGAGTTAAATCTCCTGTTTGTATGGCTGTTAAGTTTACTTTTTCATCTGGTTCAATCCTGGGTAATTTTAGGTTATGATATTCTTCTTTTTTTTTGTATACAATACGCAGAATTTGATTAGATTGTATTTTATAACCATACGAGATAAACGCTTCGTAACCCGGTATTTCTAAAAAAGCAGGACCATCCGTAAGCTTAGATTTCGGATAGGCATTCAGTAAAGCTAAAGGATTTAAGGAAGAATTTTGCAATAAATTAAAAAGGTCTAAGTTGATGATATTTTCCTTTAACTCATAATGAACAGCTCCATATCCATAATGATAATCTAAACCTAAGAAAACAAGATTCTTTTCTAAAAATTCATAAGCGTAGTTTATACCTAGTTTGATTTTTAATGCAAATTCAAGATAACTTAATTCTTGTTGGTTATAAATAGTAGAAAAAATTGAGTTGATACTATTCAAAGATGTATTGTTTGTGAATTTACTTATCAGTATAGCATCAAAAAACTCTGTTCCAATAATGTTTGCAATATACTGATAAGCATCTAAAATAAATCCGAAACGTATTCCTATGTTTTTCGTATAAGGATTGCTCTGAAGCAAATAATAATCGTTCAAATAACCAAGATTTATGTTTTTTAGATCTTGCTTTTTAGAAGAAAAGATGGTTTGTGAATTATTAATGTTACTTATAGTTTGGATATCTGAACCTAAATTAAAACTAGCTTCCGCTTTTTCAGAAAATTCTCTAGTTGCTATAAAATGATTAGATTTAGAGACAATAAGTTGAACATATAAATCGGAACATTTTTCTTTTGAGCATTTTGGAGTAGAGAGTTGATAACCAACACCATGAATTTGATTAGGTATATCATTTACTACTAAATTATATTTATTTTTTAATAAATCGCTTAAAAAAGTAATATAGGGAATTTCTAAGGCATTTCGAACTGTTGCAGATTCCCATCTAATAGAAGAAATTTTTAAGTTCCAATGGTTAAGGCTTTCTAATTCAAACTTGTTAAAATCTTGTGAGTATAAGGAAATTGCTGAACTTAACAATAAAATTATCGACCCTAAGTATTTGAATTTTATTTTTATTTTCATAAACTATCCTTTATAAAAATATTAGTTAATACAATATTATTTTACATTTTTAACTATCAATATTTTTTTTTGTAAGATAAATAGTACATTTCGATCATTCCTAAATTTTTTATGATTTGATTCCCTCTTGGGGAAAATTGATATTCATTAAACATCCAAATTTTATCAAAAACATTCTTCGAAACATTGATGTGATTTGGTTCACATTCTGTTGTTAGCCTCGAAGCAATATTGACTGTGTTACCCCATACATCGAAAGTAAAACGCCAATTACCAATAACTCCAGTCATCACTTCTCCACAATCAATTCCTATACGAACTTTCCAAATATGACCAGTACGAGAAAAAATCTCGTCTTTTTTAGTTTCTATAAAATTTAAGATTTCTAAAGCAGAATCTACGCATTCTTTTAATTGGGAGGAATTTAAAAATAAACCGCCAGCATACATATAAGCATCTCCAATTGTTTTAATTTTTTCTAATCCGTATTTTAGAATAATTTGATCAAAACTTTCGAATAATTTATCTAACTCTTTTAGGACAATTTCAGCATTTGTTTCGTTCATAATTTTACTAAAGGATACGAAATCAATAAAGACAATCGTAGCCAGATCAACTTTAGAAATATATCTTCCTTCTTTTCTAAGTTTAAAAGAAACTGTATCGGGAAGAACTTTTTTTATAAGATCATCATATTCAGCATTAAATTTTTGGATCTTTTGATTTTTAATAAAATCGAAAACTTTTGTCTTAAAAAAAAAATTATTAATAAAATAAGAAATCAATCCGAGTATCGTTACATTCACATAATGTGCTTGAATAATTTGTAAGTTTTTTTGATAAATGGGTAATAAAATAAAAAAAATTATTATTGAAAAGGAATACAATATCAGACCATCGAAAGGTAATATATAAAATAAAACAGAAATTCCGAATAGTCCCATAATGAATACAGTAATCTGACCATTGACTTTTTGATCTATTAAGCTTATCCAGATCACTATTGAAAAAATCATAATTATTACAACCCATAAATAAATTCGAAAAAGCCATAAACTTTTTACTTTTTTTTGCATAAACTTAGAGCTAAAAAGAAAAAATACACAAATCATTAAAAAAATTAAATGGGTAATTGCTAACTCGAAACTTACTTCATTTAATTCAGAATTAACAAATCTAATAAAATTATAGATAGAAATACCTATTAGTCCAACCATTAAAACAAAAGAAAACGTATAAATTCGAGAGAAATTCGAAGCATATACATCGTAATAAAAAAAAATTTTTTCTATTTCATCATTGATTAGATTTTGTGGATAAAAAAAAGTATAGATTGATTGTTTATTCTGTAACATGATATTTTATATAAAAATTTGTATAAGGATGTCAAATAAAAAGTAATTTTTATTAAATCTTTTAATACGCTGCTAATAAAATTGTTTCTATTTCGTTTTTATCTAATTCTCTTGGAGTGTTATTGACTAGAGGAAATTTAGAGGAAAATAAAGAGATTTCTGGTAATAGATCTTTCGAAATTCCAAAATCTGATAATCGATACGATAATTCTAATTCAATATGTAATTTTCTTACTCCTTCAATAGCTTTAATCGCAGCTTCTATAATGGTAATATGAGAAATATCTTCGTTAAGTGCTTGTGCAATTTGAACGTATGTTTTTGCAGAGGTTGTTAAGTTGTATTCCATAATATGGGGCAATAATATAGCAAAGGCATGATAAAAATCAATACCGGAAAGTAAATGTATAGCTAAAGCAATGCTATAACAAAGTCCCAGACTTGTATTCGCATGGGCAATTCCACATACAATATTGGCTATCGCTAAGTTGGTTCTTGCTACTTCGTTTTCGGGATTTTTTACCAATATCCGTATACTTCTTGCAGCCTGATCAATCGCTTTTAATGCTAAGGCAGTGATGATTTCATTAGAATTTCTGGAAAGGATTGCCTCAACTGAGGCAGAAATAATAGACATTGCTGAACGAGCTAATTCTATCTTCGAAAGATTTGTTATAATGTTAGGATCTAGCATCACTGCTTGTGGAAAAAATTTATAATGTTTATGATAAAAAAATGTTCTTGTGGTTTCATCATAGTTAAATATATCTGGAGATAATTCTTCCCCCATGCTAAACGTACAGGGAATACAAATTAAAGGTAAAGGATCTTTTTTAATTTCTATCTTCGAGCTTACTAAATCTTTTGTATATTTATAAAAATTTTTAAATGTTCCTTCCTCAGGGATTTGAACTAGATAATCATTGGTGGTAAGAAAACTTAACGTTTTTGCAATATGAAAAGTAAATTTTCCTCCATAAGCGATAATCATATCCACAGCACTTTTTCTTAAAAAAAATGCTAAGGATTCAATTTGTTCATTTGTTGGTCTTGTATATAGTTCATCGTGTACAATACAAGCAATGTTATTTCTTTCTAAACTTGTTTTTAAGATATAAAACTCATCTTCGTTTTTTAATTCATTTTTAATCGTAAAAAGAAATACCTTATTCCCAAATTCGGAGATGTATCTTCCCATTTTATGCGTTGAGTCTTTTTCTATGTGAATTTTGGGTGGAAATTGAAAGTGTACCCATTCGAATGCCATAGGTTTGTAAATGTAATTGAAAACCTATCTGTAAAGTTTTTTTTGTAATATGGATTTTTTTTCTTATCTGGAACAATATACTTCTTTAATCTCTATTTATTTATCAAAAAATCAAAAAGAGTTGTTTTATAGTTTTTATAAAATTTTTATCGAAAAAAATCAAATATTGAATTTATCTCGAATTCATAACTTGGAAGAGATTATACGAAAGCATTATATCGATTCTATTATTTTGCTTAAAATTTTAGAAAAATATCATTTAGAATTAAAAGATCCCATTATGGATTTAGGTACGGGAGCTGGATTCCCAGGGCTTCCTTTAGCAATACTAAAACCTGAATTCAAATTCCTTTTAGTAGAAAGTAGAAAAAAAAGGGTTGAATATTTAGAATTTGTAAAACATACATTAAATTTAAGAAATATAGAAGTGATTCATAAAACTTTGAATTTTAAAGACGAAATAAAAGTCGAAACAGTTCTTACACGAGCTTTAGAAACTATAAAAGAAACAGCAATTCGAACCGCTTCTTCGTTAAAAGAAAATGGTTATTTGATTTTTTATAAAGGACCTAACTGTCAGAAAGAAATTTTAGAAATCAATCCTTTATTTTTCGAAAAAATTTTAGAAGAAGATTACATTTTACCTAACATAAATCCAAATACAAAATCTAATGATAAAAGAAAAATCATCATTTTTAAAAAAAAAGTGGATGCAAAAGTATTATTACAACAAACCAGTCGTTATTACTTTACTATGTCCAAAGAAATTCGTATTAAAGAAATTCAATCAAAAGAAAATGAATTTTATAAATTACTAAAAAAATTGTCTAATTCGAATGATATTAGAAAAAACCAATTAGCAATTGTTGCAGGAAAAAAAATTGTAAATGAATATATCGAAAATGTTCCAGATTTGATTTCTTATTTTATATTTTCTAAAGATTTGGACGAAGAAAAATTATCTGAATATTATCAAAAACTGAAAAATCATAAAATTCAATATATTTACTTACATTCAGAGTTGATTCAAAATTTAGAAATCAAAGATTATTCATCGCCATACATAATGATTAGGATTCCTAAAATTCAGGAAGTTCAAACCATAAAAGAAAAATGTATAATCTTACCTTTGCAAGATCCTGTAAATTTAGGTTCATGTATTCGTTCCGCATATGCGTTTGGAATCAAAAATATTATCCTTACTAAAGAAAGTTGTAATCCTTTTTTACTAAAATCAATTCGTAGTTCTGCAGGGTATGTTATTTATTGTAATTTTTTTCGGGTTTTGAATGTAGTGGATTTAATTCTATCAAATTCTTTGCCTGTGTATGCTTTACATACAAAGGGTATTGACATAACAAAAATAACTCAAAAAGAAAAATTATACGGATATATTTTAGGAGAAGAGGGAAGAGGCATACCAGAAGACATTTTGAATTTAAAAACAGTAATTCCCATATCCATACCAATGAAAACTTCAATTGATTCTTTAAATGTTTCTGTTTCTTGTGGGATTGGTTTGTTTTATATAGAAAATTTAAACACATAAATAGATTTTTTATGCTCAAAACTAAAAAGATCATGCAAGTAAAATTAAATCAGGTTTGATTTTTTTTAAAATATTTTACACTATTAATGTAAAAATAAATTTGTAAATAGTAATGTTTAAAGTATTGTATAGTTTTAATAATAGAAATAAAGTTTCTTGATTTAGGAAAATAAGTTGAATTAAAAATTTTATTTATCTATCTTTTTTTAGTTTTACAAATCAATTTTATCGAAAGAAGTTGATTTTTTTCGTTTAATTCAAAAAAACCTAAAAAATATTGACCTCTAAAAAAGAAAGGAAACCAGAAAAGATCATCCTCCCACATTTGATCGAAAGGGATTTTTTGATTAAATTTTTCTAAATTTTGAAAGGTAATTTTTCGGGGAACAGAAAACCATTGAGGAATCATTTCTTGTGTTTCGGTAGGAGTTCCTTCATAATCTTCTACTAAAAATACAAAACCTTCGATAGAATTGATAGAATTACTAAAATTAAAAAAAAGTTTTCCTGCTTTAGTAATTTTATTTGCTTTAATACCTGCTTCTTCGTAAAGTTCTCTTATAGCTGAAGAAATTATTTTTTCTTTAGGTTCTACTTTACCGCCAAATCCATTATAATAACCTTTTCCTAGACCAATTTTTTTCTTTCCAAGTAAAATTTGATTTTTTTTTACTACTAAACATAAAGTATAAGTTTTAAAAATTTTGTTTTTTTTAAAATTCCTAATTTCTTGCAATAAATCGATTTGGATTTCTTTTAGTAAAGAATCATAAAAATTTATAGCTGATTTTTTCTGATATACTTTAGCATATTTATGTAATTCAAAATAATAATTTAAGTTTTTTAAAAAAATAGCTAAATCTTCGATCAAAATATTTGAGATTTTACTTAGCGATAAAAAAATAATCTTTTGATCCTCTGAAGTTAATAATACAGAATTCGAGTTTATTGATAAATAAAATTGATAATTTTTTAGATTCATTTAAAATTTAAAAAATATTTACAAAAAAATCTATCTTTATTTGTATGTCAAACAAAGAGTGTACATTTAAGGAATAGATATGAGGAATGTAAAACAAATTCCTATCTCTGAGATTATGAGTAGACGAATAATTACAGTAGGACCTAAAGATAAAATCATCGATGTAGTTGATTATTTTGAAAAATATAAAGTTCATCATTTACCAGTAAAAGACAAGAAATCTAAGGAAATCATTGGTATGCTTTCGGAAAAAGATGTAACGAATTTTTTGAATATCATTCGATTACTTTCTAAAGAAAAGTATACCTTAACTGTAGAGGAAATTATGACTACCCCCATTTTTGCTTATTACGAAGATGTAGGTATTGATCAAGCTGCAAAAGCTATGTTGGATAACAAGATCCATGCTATTATGGTAGTATCACGTTCTACGGAAGAATATATTGGGATTATTACAGCAACCGATCTTTTTAGATTTCTTGCAGAAGGCAGGTTTTATTTTCTTTAGTTGTTTTTTTTCTTGATTTTCAGATTTTAAAGTAATAAATAGCTTGATTTTTTTGTAAATTAAGATAGAATAGTCTAAAAGCTTAATTGGGAGTAGTGTATGTTTTTTTCTAAAAAATCAAATTACGGAATTCAAGCATTAGTATTTTTATATAAATTTAAAGATAAAAAAAAATTTTTTAAATCTAAAGAAATTGCAGAAAATTTAGGAATTAAACCTTCTTACTTAACGAAGATTTTGCAAGATTTAGTAAAAGAAGGTGTGTTATCTTCTACTACAGGTCCAGAGGGAGGTTTTTCTTTACTTGATGAAAGTACATCAATCAGCTTGTTTCATGTTTATCAATTATTAGAAAAAAAAGAATTATTTACTGAATGTGTTATGGGTTGGAAACCATGTAATTCGGAAAACCCATGCCCTTTACATGATACTTGGGTTCATTCTAAAATACAAATTTTAGAACAATTAAAAAAAATTACCCTGGGAGAAGCAAGTCATCTTTTCTGGCCTTTGTTTGAATACAACCAAAGTTAGTAGATTTGTAATCTATAAAAAATGTTAATAAGTAATTAAAATTTGTTTCTAATATGTTTAAATTTTTATTTCAAGATTTTTGATTTTTTGCGTTTATAATTGGATTTATTTTTGAATTTTGAGTTTCACTAAAACTTAAGATTAAACAAAACAGCATAAGTTTTGTATTCATAAGACTATATATATTAAAACGAAAGTGATTTAATGATCAAATCACCTAATATTTTTATATCGAAGTTCAATGTATTTTATGATCATTAAAAATAATAAAGTTTTATAAAAAAATTTGATTATTCAAACACAAATCTTTTCGAAAAAAATTTTGATACATTTGATGAAAAATAAAAATTTTTTTTTAATTTCTATTTTTAATATTCAATCAATTTTTTGTATCGCAAATTATAAAGGCTTTTGTAATTTGATGGATCCTTTCGAAACTCTTCTAATTCTTTTTTTGTATTTTTGTCAATATATCCAAATAACGGTTGTTCAACAATGAATATCTTAGGAAGAGTTTTTTTTATTTTTTCATCCCATTCCTGATAATACGTTTCGAAATCTTCTGGTTTAATCCGTTTTCTACAATTCTTTTTCTCGCAAAAAACTTCTTCTTCTTTATCTAAATTAAAAAAAGCGTACTCATCTGTGATTTCTTCTCCAGGTTCTATATCCCGAATCGCAATTTCAAAACCATATCCGGTTATTACTGTATTAGGATCACAACAATGATTGACATATTTTGCTAAATCCCAACTTAAAATTCTATAACCGTTTTTATCAATATAAGAATATTTTCTAATTAGATTTTTATAAATCTCGTTATAATTTTCGAATTCTTCCTCTGATATTTGAATTTCAAGTTCGTCTCTTACATAAACGATTGTACCTTCTGGAATTCTTTTTGTTGCAAAAATACCATATCCGATTTTTGGATCAATAAGCCTGATCTCCGTGTCAGGGTGAACCATAGTACCTCTTAAACGTACAATTTAAAACAACATATAATAAAAACTAAAAATTATTGTCAATAGAAAAATATTCATTCATAACTAAAAAATTTTTAAATTATCCATTATTTTCTGTATAAGCTTCTACAATATATTTCAATAACAAATTTAGTGCTTCGGTTTCGCTTAGTTTTAAAATATCAAGAAATTCTTTTTTAAGCAATCTCTCGTATAATGCTTTTCTTTTTGTTGTGTTTTTAATTTGCGAGACAATTTTAGATCGATACTTAGATAAAAATTCTGTAAGTAATACCAGATCTTCTGTGATAACCGAATTTAATTGATTTTTTATAAAATTACCAATTACAGGTGCGGTACCACTTGTAGAAATGCTAATCAGAATAGGTCCCTTTTCGTATATATGTGTATTAAAAAACGAACAATATTGAGGTGTGTCAATAAAACATACAAATTTTGAATACTTTTCTGTAAATTTTAAAACAGATTGAATTTCACTTATATCTAATGGACATATTTTTTTTCCTTCTTTTATTATGGCTTCTTCAGAAAGAAAAATTAAATGAGATTTTAATAAAATTTCATAATTGATGCTTTTTTTCCATATGATTACATTTGAATTTTCTTTGATTAGTTTTTCTAAATCTTCATTTACTTCTTTTGCAAAAATAAAAGCTTTAATATGATAAGCGAGTAAATCTTGAATTTTTTTTAAAATTTGATTTCCTCCCCCTAAAAAGCTACAGATTTTATTTTCTAATTTTAGAACTATAGGGTATAACTTCATTTTTTATGTAATCCACATTCTTTGTGTTCTGGAGATTCCCACCACCATCTGCCCGAACGGATATCTTCTCCAGGTTTTATAGCTCTTGTGCACGGTTCACAACCAATACTAGGAAAGTTTTTATCGTGTAAAGAATTATACGGTATTTTATAAATTTTAATAAATGTCCATATACTTTCTAAACCCCAATTAAATAAAGGATTGATTTTGATAAGATTTCCGTTTTCTATATCTAACTCGAATGGCATTATGTTTTTCCTTGTAATTCCTTGTTCTTGTCTTAAACCTGTAATCCATCCTTCAATATTTTTTAAAGCTCTTTGTAAAGGTTTTACTTTTCTGATATAACAACATTCTTTTCTATTTTCTATAGATTCATAAAAAGAGAAAAAGCCTTTTTCTTTTACTAATTTTTCTACGTCATACAAATCAGGAAAATAAATCTCTAAATCTATCGAGTATTTTTTTTGAATTTTATCTATCACCTGATATGTTTCTGAATGGAGTCTTCCTGTGTCTAAGAAAAAAACTTTTGGTTTTTTAGAAATCATTGTGGCTAAATGAATGATTACTACATCTTCTAATCCGAAACTACTGGCTATTTTTACATTCAAATTAGAAAACGCAAATTCTAAAATTTGTAAAGAATTTAGCATTAGGTTATATTTTTCTTTTGTAAATTTTTTATTTAAATCAATTATTTCTTTTAGGTTAAAATTTCTTTTCGATTCCAAAAAAGAATCATTTTTTTTAGCTAATTCCATGCTTAACTCCTTTTTATATTTGATATTCAGGCGGGGGTTCTGTTTTTCTTCCAAATTTGATCTTTTCCCATATTCTTTCGTGTAAATAATATAAAATGATTTTGGTTATTACTTCTGTCATTCCAATAGATATAGCATATTTGAATTCACCTGTGATGATCCAGGAAAGAACAATTGTATCTATTGTTCCTGTAATTCTCCATGATATACCTTTTAAAAAGCTTCTATAATGAGAATCTTTGTAAATAATATTTTTTTTCCCTTTTTTTGTAAAATTTTTCTGTAGTAGCATAAAATACCCCTATATCTTTTTTCTAATTTCAAGAAAAAAAAATAATTTTTGTTTAAGTCAATAAAAATATATAATACATATAGAAAAAATATATATTTTTTTGATATGAAAAATAAAATATGATTGACTATTGGATTCGGTTTTGTTATATTGTAATGAGTAATTGAATTTTAAAAAAAATAAAAAATTCTATACTTTTTAAAATTTATGAAAAAATTGTTCTTAGATTATATAAAGGAGGAACTATGGCTTTCGTAATTTGTCAACCTTGCGAAGGAGTATGTGATACCGCTTGTGTAGATGTTTGCCCTGTAGATTGCATTCATCCTACAAAAGAAGAATGGCCAGAGAAAGGATATGATCCAAATAATTTAGCTGGAAAGCAGTTATATATAAATCCAGAAGAATGTATTGATTGTGGAGCCTGCGAGCCTGCTTGTCCGGTACAAGCAATTTTTCCAGAAGATGAAGTACCTGATAAATGGAAATCTTATATAGAAAAAAATAGAAAATATTACGGATTATAAAAAAGGGTGTTTTACCCTTTTTTTATTTTTTTTTATACAATTTTGATATGAATAATATAAAAAAGGAGTTTATATGAATCAACCCTTTAACTTATCTTCAGATCAAAATCCTTATTATTTAAAAAATCCAGAGATTACTTTGGAAGATTTATCTAAGACAGAAATGATAAAAGCTTTTTCTAATTTTTTAAGAAGTACAATCAAAGAAGAATTGCAAAATGAACTTCCTTATTTCGAAGAAAACACAACTGGTATCTTAAAGTTTCATGGAATGTACCAACAAGATGATAGAGATAAACGATATCGAACAAAAGAGGGAATGCAAAAATATCATCAATTAATGGTCCGTGTTAGAATTTCAGGTGGAATTTTAACAAAAGAGCAATACCTTGCTTTAGATCAAATAGCCAATCTTTTTGGAAATAAGACTTTAAGAATTACAACAAGGCAAGCAATTCAGTTCCATGGTGTTTTGAAAAAAGATATAAAGCAAGTAATACAAAAGATTAATCAAATCTCATTGACCACTTTAGGAACTTGTGGTGATATTGTAAGAAATGTTACAGGTCCGATTCTAATTTATAATGATCAAAAGACAAAAAAAGTTTTTCAAGTAGTGAATCAAATAGCAGAACACTTTAAATCGAAATCTAGAGCATATGCAGAAATTTGGTTAGATGAAACTCCGATTCAAACCGTAGAAAACGAAGAACCATTCTATGGTAGTCAATATTTACCGAGAAAATTCAAAATTGCTGTTGCAGAAGCTGGTATCAATTCCAATCATTTTTTTACAAACGATATGGGGATTGCTGTAGATTTTCATCAGTCTGATATTGCTGGTTATTATTTCTATGCTGGTGGTGGAATGGGAAACACTCATCGAGATGATACTACGTTTCCTATGGTGTCTCAGTATTTAGGTTGGGTTTCTAAAGAAAATTTGATACCTGTAGCAGAAGCTATTGTGGCAGTTCAAAGAGATTATGGAAATCGAAAAGATAGAAAACATGCAAGATTAAAATATTTGATTACTGAAAGAGGCTTGGAATGGTTTCGAGAAAAAGTAGAAGAGTATTCTCAGGTAAAGTTTTTTATTCGCGAAGAACCTCAATGGAGAGATTTTGATTATTTAGGTTGGCATAAAACAATAGATAATATGTGGTCGCTGGGTGTTTTTGTTATGGCAGGGCGAATTGAAGGTTCTCTTAAACTTCTATTAAAAACTATAGCAGAAAGGTTTGATGTATCCTTCCAAACAACAATGGATCAAAATTTGATTATACAAAATATTAAAAACGAAGATAAAAAAGAAATTGAAAAGTTGTTTCAGATTTATCATTATTCTTATAAGCCAGAAGATAAGATTTATCATAAAGCTATTGCATGTCCTGCACTTCCTACTTGTGGTTTAGCAATAACAGAATCCGAAAGAGTATTACCATTAGTTCTTGGAATACTAAATGATAAATTAAAAAAATATAATTTAGAAAATAAAGCTCCTATTTTTAGAATGACGGGATGCCCAAATGGTTGTGCTAATCCTTATGTGGCAGAAATTGCATTAGTGGGAAGATCAAAAGATATTTATGCATTGTATTTGGGGGGAAGTAGAAATGGTAAAAGAATTGCAAGAGAAATTACAGATACCATAACGATACAAGAATTCGAAGAATTTTTAGATAAATTATTCTTTTATTGGTCTAAATTTAATAAAGATCAGTATTTAGGAGATTTTGTAAATGAAATGTTTCATCTGATGGAAGTTTTACAAACAGATGCAAATCATAAACGTTTAAAAAATACGGAATCTTAATATGAAGCAACAAAGCGATATAATCAGAACTTTTTATTTTGAACATCACCAAGGGGTTTCTTTAAAATCTCATTTAGAAGAATTAGAAGACGAAGCGATTTATATCTTAAGAGAAGTAGCGGGACAATTTCAGAAGCCTGCTTTGCTATTTTCGGGTGGAAAAGATTCTATCACATTAGTGCATCTTAGTATTAAAGCATTTCGTCCTGCAAGATTTCCTTATCCTTTAGTTCATATCGATACAGGTCATAATTTTCCCGAAGTGATTAAATTTAGAGACAATTTAATTGAGCGAATTCGAGAAACATTAATTATAGGTAGTGTAGAAGATTCCATAAAACGGGGAACAGCAAAAGAAGAAAAGGGAAAGTGGGCATCCAGAAATTCTTTACAAAGCATTACTTTACTAGAAACTATAGAAAAATATGAATTTGACTGCTGTATTGGTGGGGGAAGAAGAGACGAAGAAAAAGCAAGAGCAAAGGAAAGAATTTTTTCGTATCGAAATGAATTTGGAGAATGGGATCCAAGAAATCAAAGACCTGAATTGTGGAATTTATACAATGGAAAAATTTTTTATAGGGAAAATATTCGAGCTTTTCCAATTAGTAATTGGACAGAACTTGATGTTTGGCATTATATAAAACAAGAAAATATCGAAATACCTTCAATTTATTTTTCACATGAACGTGATTGTATATATAGAAAAAATTTATTATTCCCTGTTTCTCCTTTTATTCAATTAGATCAAGAAGATCAAGTTTATAAAAAAAGAGTTCGATTTCGAACCGTAGGAGACATGACCTGTACAGCAGCTATAGAATCAAATGCTTCTACAGTTGAAGAAATCATTCAGGAAATCATAGAATCGAATACTACAGAACGAGGAGCAAGATTAGATGATAAACGATCAGAAACTGCTATGGAGGATAGAAAGAAAGGGGGGTATTTTTAGATGGATATATTACGTTTTTTAACCTGTGGAAATGTGGATGATGGTAAAAGCACCCTTATAGGTAGACTTTTGTATGATTCAAATGCTTTAGCTACTGATTTGAAAGAATTTTTGGAATCAAAAAAAAATAATGATGGTAGTATTAACTTGGCCCTTCTTACAGATGGATTAAAGGCAGAAAGAGAACAAGGTATTACAATTGATGTAGCTTATAAGTATTTTACTACAAAAAAAAGAAAATATATCATTGCTGATTCTCCGGGGCATGTTCAATATACAAAAAATATGGTAACAGCTGCATCTAATTCAGACTTGGCAATTATTTTGATCGATGCTAGAAAAGGAGTTACAGAACAAACTAAACGACATATTTATATTTGTTTTTTTATGGGGATACGCTATATTGCTTTTGCTATCAATAAAATTGATCTAGTAAATTATTCTAATGAACAATACGAGAAAATCAAAAGTGATATCGAAAGTCTTAATTTAGATTTTGATGTTGTTGAATTTATACCTTTATCTGCTTTAAACGGTGATAATGTTGTTTATAAGTCGAAAAATATAAAATGGTATAATGGTCCTACTTTATTTGAATTCTTAGAAAATGTACAGATTTGTTACGATAATCAAATTCAAGATTTTCGTTTTCCCGTTCAATATGTAATTCGATCCGATGGAAATGAATACCAAGATTTTCGTGCTTATGCTGGAAGAATTCTATGTGGAGAGATTCGAAAAGGAGATCAAGTCTATATTTTGCCAAGTCGAATTACTGCAAATATAAAAAAAATTTATAAATTTCCAAAAGAAATAGATTATGCAACCAATGGTTCTTCTGTGGCAATTGAAATTGATCAAGATATAGATATTTCTCGAGGATTTATGATCGTAGGTACCAGACTACCTTACATAAGCAAACAAATCGAAGCTCAGATCTGTTGGATGAGTAAAACTCCTTTAAAAGAAAAAGATCGATTGATTCTCAGGCATACTACAAAAGAAGTAAAAGCCATTGTGACAAAAATAATTTCTAAAATTGACATAGAAATATACGAAGAACAAAACAGTGAAATTTTAGAAATGAATGATATAGGAAAAATTCAACTGAAACTATCAGAAGAAATTTTTTATGATCCGTATACAATGAATCGATCTACAGGATGTTTTATCTTAATTGATGATCATAATGATACTGTGGCAGGAGGAGTTCTTTTACAAATGCTAGATTATACGATATAAGTTCAGAAATTACTTCCAAAGCCAAAACCAATAGTCTTTTCGTCTTGTGGTTTATATTCTCCTGTTTCGGAAACATAAGTCCAAGTTCTTTGGATTGTATATTTTAAATAAAATCCTCCAAAAAATGATATTCCAGCCTCTGCTGCTAATAAAGAATTTTCACTTTTCATCTTAAAAGCATCGCTGAATTTATCAAAATTTTTTTTTGTATAATATCCATTTAAAAAAATACCTCCGATATTGGGAATATAAAAGCCTACAAAAATTTTAGAATTATTTGGTCCTTTGTAGTCTTCGTAAGAAATCTCTAAAACAAAAAACGAAACAAACTCAAGAAGGGAATTAAGAAAATATCCTTTTGTAATTGCACCATCAGAAGGAAGAGATTTTAGATATGCGAGTTTAGGGGTCATTGAACCACCACTTTCTTGAAGATATTTTGTTCTTTCGATGGCATAAGTAGAGTCAAAGTATTCGGGAATATAGTTCGAAGTAATCTCTCTATACTCTGGGCGTAGAGACCATTTAAATAATTTACTTAAATTCATTTCGATAAGAATTCCTATATGAGTCCCTTTACTTTTCGATAGGTTTTTAATTTTATTAATGTCTATATAAGGTGTAAAATCCATCCATCGAAAAGGAGAAAGTCTTAATTCCATATCCATACCGGTGATTGTAAGATTTTCTGTTTTATCAGCTCGGGGCAGTTTTGTTTCGGGATCAATTACTAGGTTTGAGGATCCATCTACCTCTATTGATAAAGGTGCATTGTAGTCTGTGATCACAGAATATCCAATGGCCCATCGATTCCAAAATCCGTGTTCTCTTTTTCTTTTTCTTTCTGAAAATTCTGACTCTTTTGTAGGCGTGGATTTTGTTTCTAAGTCTTGTAATGGTTTTTCTTTCTCTTGAGTATTCAATGGAATTTCTTCTTTTAGAACGGGAATAATTCTTGTTTCTCCAGTCTTAGGATCATAAACTTCTTTAAATTCTATCGTTTCTTCTTTTAGTTCTTCTTTTAGGGGTTTTAATAAATGTTGTCTTAAAGCCCCACCTTTTCCGATTTCTGGGACTCTAGTTTGGAATAAATATTCTTTATTAGAAAAACTAGAATTTGCTATTGATTTGTGAAAATGTTTTTCGTTATAAGAAATATTATAAATTGAGTTAAATATTCCCACAGGGCGAACATAAACTCTATATCCCCGAACTTCTTTTCGAAAAGCATGATTAGCAAAAATTTCTACACCGCCCCAATTGTTGTTGATATCTGCCATTAGTGCGGGATTCCAAACTGTAGGATCATAACTACTTATGTATCGATTTATAATTGTTCTATGTCCGATATATCCATCGTTCATTAAGCCATAATGCAAAGACCAATTAAAACTATCATCAGGATTAAAATATAGATGAGTACCGTAAGTGATATATCGAAAAAGTCTTAAATAATCTTCTTTTGTATTGTAAGTTCCTGTTCGTAAAGAAGGAGTTTTTTTAGCAGAAAGAGGTTCTCGGTCATACACTAAAACTTCTAAAGGAATTTGTAAGCCAATACGAAAACCAAAGAAAGGAAGCTCTAAAATTGGGCTTATTGTAACATAATAATCATTATCAATTGTCTTAAAACCAAAATCTAAATGATAAGCACTTCCCTCGAGATTTGCACCTAAAGAATATCCAGGTGGTTTATAAATCTCAGAATCTATAGATGTAAAACTTATAATAATAAGAATGCCTAAACATAAACATAAATTTTTAATTTTCATTCTAATTTAGACGATAAAAATATTATTGTGTTTCTTTTTGTTGTAAGAATTCTTGTATAAAAATTCTACCCATAGCTAAACTATCTTTGATTATAAAAAATTCATTTAATTTCGTTAACTCAAAAATTTTTTCTACATTTCCTTGTATATTTGTAAAAACAATTAAGCCATTTCTATTTTTTATCCAGTTAGAAATTTGAATCAATGTTCCAATACCAGAAGAATCAATATAGTTTAAATTCGACATATCAAAGATAAGATAACGATAACCATCTTCGATAATGTTTTTAATTTTTGATTTTAATTCCGGACATTTGTAAAGATCTAATTGTCCTTCTAAATAGATTTCGTAAATTTTATTATGTGCTGTTTTGCCAGAAATTTTCTCTTTAAATATGAACGAATCGGATAAATCTAAAGCTCCAGCCATAATTTTTTTACTTGCCATTACAATATTCTCTTCTAAATTTCTTTGAATGTCTTTAAGCCTATCTAATAATCGCTTTAATAGTTCAGGATCTAAATGTAAATTTTCTTCGATTCTTTTTTCTGTTCTAACAATTAAATCTTTTGCAGAAGATAAATCTTGTTCAGAGGAAAGACGAGAAGCTTCTATCATTGCTTTACTCGATGCGGCAATTAAAGATTCTAACTTTACTTTTTTGTTTTCGTATTTATCTAAATTTACGTTTAATCCAAATTTAGGTTTAAATTCAACTTGGATTTTTTGATATTCTGAATTTTTTTGAATGTTATAAAAAGAAACTTCTGCAGAAATTAACTTTTCTTGTTTGGAAGCCAAAGATCCGTCGATTTCTGTGATAATAATAAAATTTCTAACATCATCAGAACGTAAATCTCCCGGTCTAATGATGAGTACATTATCTTTATATTCGCAAGGAACTTCGGAAAGAATTTCTTTAAATTGAATTCCGGAGAAAAAATTTAATTTTATCTCTAAACTTTGACCATAAAGGGATGCAATATTTCCAAATTCTTTAAAAAAAATTTCGCTTGAATCTTCTGGTCCTTCAATAAAATAAAATTTTCCTAATCCTTCCATAGCAATATCTTTTAGTAGCGATTCAGAAAAATCTTTACCTACTCCCATAGTAGTTGTAATTATGCCAATCTTACTATGTTCTTTTGCGATTTTTTTTAATTCTGCAGGATTTACGATTCCAGTATTTGCCATTCCATCAGTTAAAAGAAGAATTCTTTTTATTGATTTTTCTTCGTGTTCTCTTAACATTTTTAATGCTTGCAACCAGCCACCACTTAGATTTGTGGAGGAACCTGCAGTTATACTTTGAATTCTTTTAATGATAGAATGTTTATCTGTTAAGGAGGTCAATGGTTGAATAATTTCTACATTCGTATCGTAAGCAACAACCCCAACATAATCTTTTCTAGTCAACCAATTGATTAAAGAAGAAGATGCTTCGATTACAGAATTTAATTTTTCTCCGTACATAGATTTACTTTTATCAATTACAATAACAACAGCAATTGGCAACCTTTCTTTGTCTTCGGCTATAGGTGGAGTCTCTAAACTTATCAAAGTATGGATTAAACTTTTTTCTTTAGCATCTAAAACTTCGTATTCGGGTTGAATTTCGAATTTTATTGAATTCATATAAAACTCCTCAGTGTTCCAATGGTAAAGGTTCTAGTTTTACAGTTTTATTTTTTTTGTTTTCTTGAATATTTTCAATTGATTTATCTTTTATATTTTGTATATTTTGTTCTAACGATATGGTATCTTTTTTATTTTGATAAAACAATAGCTCATCTTTTTCTGTAAGAATTTCAAGTTTTTTTTTAGTATCAATATCAATTTCTTGTTTTTTATAAGTTTCTTGTATGGATTCTATTTTTAAGGGAATTTCTTGTTTAATCAGATCATTCAAATCGGGAAGAATGATACTAGTTTTTGTTTTTAAATTTTGATTTTTTTGGATTTTGTCTTTTACATCATTCAAAAAATAATCTTCTCCTATAACAGGAGCATTTTCTTTTCCTTTTTTAAAAGCATAAGATACAACGATGATTGCCCCGAAAAACCAGATTCCTAAAGCTACAAAACTAATTATTTTTTTTACTTTAACTGGTAATGTATTTAAAATTGTATCGAATTTTTCTAGAAGGAACTTCATAAAAGTTGATCATTACGAAATTTTGAATTTAGTTTTTGTCAACTTAAAAAAAAAGTCTTTTAAAATGTTAAGATATTTAATTCTAGATCAATTATGT
>CALFVU010000010.1 GCA_937928085.1 uncultured bacterium
TTTTATTTTATTAAAAATTAGTTACAACCACACGCGGGAGGCTTTATGGCACAATTTATCGCTTTCCCCCCAAAAATAGAAGTTAGTGCAGAAGCAATTCTTTCAGTAATAGAAGGAATGGGAGCTTTATACTCCATTAAAAATTCTTGCTTCTGGGAGTAGAAAACCCTAAACCTGGTTATTGGTATAATCAACAAGATTGGTTAAACGCATTTAAGATGATATACGAAAACATCGGTCCAAAGACTCTTTATGCAATTGGGTTAAAAATCCCCGAAACTGCAGTTTGGCCACCAGAAATAGATTCTATAGAAAAAGCTTTAGCTTCGATTGATGTAGCGTATCACTTAAATCATAGACTAAATCAAAAAATTTTATATAATTCAGAGACTAAAAAAATGGAAGAGGGTATTGGACACTATCACTTTGAACTTGTAAGTCCAAGAAAAGCCAAAATGTTTTGTGATAATCCTTACCCTTGCGATTTTGATAAAGGAATCATTACCTGTATAGCACGAAAATTTCAGCCCCCAGATTCTAAATTTGTTTTTGTTTCTCATGATGATTCTCTACCTTGTAGGAATAAAGGAGCAGATTCTTGTACTTATTGGGTTGAATGGTAATTTATCCTAATGGATATAAAATTTCTGTTGTAATTTCATCAATCTTTTTTTTAATCTCTTTGTCTAATTTGATTTCTACTGCTTTTAGAATATCTGTAAGTTGATCTGAATGAGATACTCCAAAAATTACTGAACCGACAAAATCGTGTTCTAAACACCAAGCAATTGACAAAGTAGTAAGAGATATATTCATTTCTTGAGCAAGAGGTTGAAGTCTTTTTACAGTTTCTAAAGTTTTTGAGTTTAAATATTTTTTCACTTGTTTTTTTTGTCTTTCCCCCATTTTCTGGTAGTAAATAAATCTTGAATTTTCGGGTGGATTTTCTAATAAATATTTTCCTGTTGCTACACCACCTGCTAAAGGAGAATAAGCTAATAAACTTACTTGCTCTTTTCTTGAAATTTCTGCTAAAGCATCCTCAAATCTTCGATTTAAAATGCTATAATTGTTTTGTATTGTTTCGTAGCGTATAAGTTGATATTTTTCACTAACTGCAATACTTTTCATTATACCCCATGGAGTTTCGTTAGAACATCCTGCAATTCGGATTTTTCCTTCTTCTCGTAGCTTTGTTAATGTCTGTAAAATTTCGAAATAATAAGATTCGCTATCTGCTTTAGGATCTGGCCAATGAATTTGATATAAATCTATGTAATCAGTTTTTAATCGTTTTAAGCTTCCTTCTATTGCTTTTCGAATATTATGCTGATCTAAAAACGTCATTCCATTTCGTAAAGGTGGGGTAAACCAACCATGAGGAGGTCCGGCAACTTTTGTTGCTATAATTACCGCATCTCTTGGTTTTGTTTTAAGCCATTTCCCAACTATTTCCTCTGTTCGATAAACCCACTTAGTATCAGGAGGTACGGGATAAATTTCAGCTGTATCTAAAAAATTAATTCCCGAATCGAATGCAATATCCATGATTCTTATGCTTTCGTTTTCGTCTGTAAAAGAACCAAAAGTCATAGTTCCTAAACATAAAGAAGAAACGAAAATAGGACTTTTACCAAGTCGATTGGGCTTCATAAAGTTATGAGAATTCAATACCTAAAATTTGTCAAATTAAAATTTCTTTTAAGTTAACAATATACTTTTTTGTATGTAATTCTAATCAGAAAATAGTTTGATTGGCCTTTCGAGTAAATCACTGGTAATCAAATTCATTTTATTCATCATTCGCTCAAGAAATTCTGACATTTCGATATTTTTTTGTTTTACAAGAAATTCTTTTAATTTATATACAAAATTTATGAATTTATTTTTTAAAATTAATAAAATAATCTCTTTATAAAAAAAATCATTTCTATTTGCTGTTAAATCGCATTGTTCACATAAAAAATACATAGATTCTTGCCATTTAGCTTTTTCTTGAATCTTTTGACCACAAGAAGAGCATTTTTCTACATCTCCTACATATCCCGAAATATTTAATAGTCGAACCATATAAAATAAAAAAATTAAATCCCAAAACGAAACTTCCATGGATTCCAAAAGACTTTTTAATTCTTGTTTAGAGTTCTCTAAATAGTTTTGAATAAAAAAGCTAGCATAATACAAAAGTTCATATATTTCTTTTAAATCCTTTTCGAAGCGAGTCATCAGATTTGTAATTTGAATGATCTTAGAAAAATGATAAAAATTTTCGTAATCTTTTTTTATATCGTAAAATCTTTCAATTAAGTTGATTTCTTTCACATTATGGATTTCTGAATTTTCTTTGTAATAAAAATCAACTGAAATATAATTACCAATTTCTACTACAATAGGATTTCTTTTTTTTGATTTTAAAATTCCAAAAATTTTAAGTTTATACTTTGAATACGTTAAATCCTGTAAATCTTTTAAAAAAGCATCGATCATTACATTTCCTTCTCCTATATCTGTTTTTCGAAGAATAAAACCTATTGCTTTTTTGATTTGCATTTATTTGAGTTTATATTCATCAATTTTTCGGTAAAGAGTTCGAGAAGAAATGCCCAAAATACTTGCTGTTTTTTCTTTATTGTAGTTAGTAAATTCTAAATTTTTTTCTATAATCGCTTTTTCGTATTCTTCCAATGAAATACCCGGAATAATTGTATCAACTAATCGCTTCTTTAAAGAAGGAGAATGCCCTTTTAAAAGTTCTTCGGGTAAATCTTCCATTGTTAATGTATCGTCTTTTGAAAGAATAACCATTGATTCTAAAATATTTCTAAACTGTCGAATATTTCCGGGCCAATCATAATTCTGAAAAAATCTTAAAACATCATTAGAAATTTTTGTAACACTTTTATGGTATTTTTCATTAAACAAAACTACGAAATGATTAAATAAAAGCAAGATATCTTCTTTTCTCTCTCGTAAAGGAGGTACAATCAACTTGGCTACAGAAAGGCGATAATATAAATCTTCTCGAAATCGATTTTCTGATACTTCTTCTAATAAATTTTTGTTTGTCGCTGCAATGATCCTCACATCTACGGGAATAGGTTTTGTAGAACCTACTCTATAAACAGTTTTATCTTCAAGCACTCTTAAAAGACGAACCTGACTTTCTAAATCCAATTCGCCCACTTCGTCTAAAAAAATAGTACCCTGATTAGCAGATTCAAAAATACCAGCTCGATCTTTGTCTGCTCCAGTATAAGCACCTTTTACAACACCGAATAATTCAGATTCTAATAAAGTTTTAACAATAGCACCACAATTAATTTTTAAAAACATTTTATCTTTTCGTAAAGAATTTTCATAAATAAAATCCGCTATTAGCTCTTTTCCTGTTCCAGATTCTCCTTCGATCAAAACAGAAATATCTGTAGGTGCAAGTTGTTTTGCTTTTTCTAAAAGTTTTCGAATAGGAGTAGAATTACCAATAATTTTTACTTCAGATTTGATTTCTAATATTTTCTTTTTTAAAGTCTGGTTTTCGATTTTTAAAAAATTATTTTCAAGGCAAGATTCAATTTTTTTTAATAAATGCTCAATTTCTATAGGTTTTACCAAGTAATCCCATGCTCCTAATTTTAATGCTTTTACTGCACTTTCTACATCAGGTTGACCAGTTAAATAAATAAATGGAATTGAAAAATTATTTTCTTTTGTAAATTCTAAAATCTCAATTCCATTACCATCAGGTAGTTTTAAATCACTGATCACCAAATCAAGAGAATAATTTTTTATGAGCTCTTTTGCTTCAGTAACATTTTTTGCTTCTAAAACAGAATAAAAATTTTTTAAAACCTCTACAATTGCTTCTCGAAACACTTCATTATCTTCGACAAGTAAAATTAATTTTTTGTTTTCTTTCATTTGTTGATAATTTCTGTTTTTGGAGGAAAATAAATCGTAAAGATCGTACCTTCCCCTTCTTTTGAAATAAAATCAATCGATGCATTCATTTCTTCGACCATTTTTTTCACTAAAGAAAGACCTAAACCACTTCCCTCGTGTTTTGTTGTAAAAAAAGGTTCAAATACTTTTTTTTGGTATTTCTCTGGAATTCCCGGTCCATTGTCTGATACCCTTAAATATGGATGTTCATTTTCTATACCTACCGAAATCTGGATTTTTCTTTTTTTTGTAGTATCTGTATCTATATAAAAAGCCTGAATTGAATTGATAATCAAATTAATCAAAATCTGTTTAATAAATATAGGATCAATTTCTAACCGATATGGTAGTATCCCTTTCTGGAATACTATTTCTACATTTGCTTTTTTTGCCATAGGCTCTAATAAAGATAAGATTGAAGGGATTAAATCATTAAGCTCCTCTAAGTATAGAGTTCTTTTTTCGGAGCGAATGATTTTTATAAATTCTTGTAATAATTTGTTTAAACTCATAATTTCTTTTTTGATAACTTGAATTCTTTTTAATAAATTTTCTTTAATTTGATGATTTTCTATAGCATAGATTTGATTTTCTAACAACTGCAGATGTAAATGAATTGCCGCTAGTGGGTTTTTGATTTCATGAGCTAATCCTGCAGCAAGAACGGGTAAAGTATTATTTTCTACTTCTGCAATCTGATTTCTTAAAGTAAGATTCGAATTTTGAATGATTGGTTTATTTTTTTTTGTTTTTCTATTCATACCTTACATCTAAAACATTGACCCAAAAAAACCATACATCTTCTGGATTCATTTTTTTATTTTTTTCTAGATCCGAAAAGTTTATAACAAATAATTTAGGTATTTCTTTTTGAGGCAAAAATAACACTTTATCTACTATATTTTGTATACTTTGACTTCTTGCTTCGAAAGATAATCCAATATAAAAGCTTTCTTTTTGATTTTTATGTTCCAAAAGTTGATTTAATATACCTCGATCCGTTACATAGATCCAAAACGAAGTTTCTTTATTTTTTAATAGCACTTTATATAAGATTTGATTGGTAATTTCGTATTTTTGCAATTTACTAACTTGTAACTCTAAATCTGTTTTTACAGAACTTACATAAAGTAATTTTAATTTGTTTTTTTTCTCATAAGCAGAACATATAAAATCCAAACTCAATTCTTCTTTGGAATAATGATAAATTTCCATTTTTCTGCATTCCTCTATAGGATATATCCCTTTTAGATATTCCAATTCCTTTTCTTCATTACATAAAAAAAAATCACTCCCCTTTCGAATAAAAAGATAATTTGTTCCATCAGAAAATCCACATGCTCTTGAATAAAGAATAGGTATTGCAGTAAAATTTGGATATATATTAAAATTTTGAATCTCATTCCAAACTAAAGTTCCTGATTGATATGTCTGAAAAACTTTTATGTCTATCCCCAAATTTACAAGTTCTTTAAAAAGCATTCCAAGATTTTTAAAGTCCTTTGAATTTTCCGAAAAAGAATCAAAAAAAATCCATAGTTCACTTTCGAAGGGAATAATTTCTTTTTTTATCTGTTCTAAAGATACTAACAAATCTTTTGTAGAATTTGTTCCCGAATTTCTAATTTCGCTAAGATTTGAAATTTTTTTTAATTTTTCTTGTTGATTTATAATATAAATATGCATAGAATTCGGATCAAAAATTTTTTTTAGAATTAAAGACATCATTTCCATAGAACCCGAAGTGTCTAATAATACAAAAATTTGTTTATGTTTAGAAAATTTTGCATTCCATTTTTTATAAAATGCATTCTCTCTTAAAAAAGGAAAAATTTTCTTCAAGTTCTCTTTTAACTTTTGTTGTAATTCTTCTTTTTTGCCTTTGGATTCTTGTGAATATAGTCTTTGTAAAGTTCTACAAGAATATACACTATTTTTTAATGTAAAAAAATCCTTAGAGTAGAAAAAATCACCAATTACAAAATAAGAAAAAAGATTTTCTCTACAAATCGTTTGAATTTGAATTTTTGCTTCTAAATCCGTGAGTCCTTCTTTCCAATTCGAAAAAGTAGTATTGATTTCGTAAGAATCTAAAAATTCATTTTCGAAAAGTAGTTTTAACAAAAAAATACTCGCTTGTTGTAATTGAATTGGTAATTCGGCCTCAACAAAAGTATTATCAGTACTATGGATCTCTACTTTAAAGGGAAATACACCAACTTTGTTTTTTGTATCCTGAGAATTAATAGAAATACACACCAAAAAAAAAATATAAAAAAATATAACTATCTTCATTTTATTTATATTTTTTTATTTATCTTAAGTTGTCAAACATATAATATCGTAGAAGATCCAAATCTACAATATGATTTTTACAACGGAAAAAATTATCTGCAAATTATTGGAAAGGCCAAAATCAAAATACAACACCAGAAACCGTACTCAAAACAATTAGAAGAATGTATTCAAGAAGCAAAAATATATTCGGACAGCAAATGGCTATCTGTTACAGAAAAATATATTGAACTACAAACTTTATGGTACGATAGACTAAAAAGCAATTATTATTATCATTGGAAGTCTTGTTTCGAAAACGCTAAAATTGTAAAAATCATTCCCATCTTTCCAGATCAATGCAGAATTGTAGTTCATTATTATTGCGATCCTTTTGACTGGTAACTACATTTGAATTGACAAAATGCTTTATACAGTTTTTTTAAAAAAATATGCTTTTATTAGAATCTCCCTCAGAAATAATTAAAGAAGTTTTAAAAAAAATTTTAGATTTTTTCTTTAAAGTAAAACTTACCGGTAATGAATTTCTCCTTCAAACAAAAAATGGTATTTTGTTATGTAATCACCTAGACTATATGGATTTTTTTTTCCCTTTGTTTTACATAGAAAAAAAAATATTTCTTTTGTATTCATTAGAATTTAAAGATCCGAGTATTTTTAATATTGTTTTTAATGAAATTTCAAAAAAGTTTTTGCAGTTTATCAATATAAAAACTATATCCGAAGAAGAAGTAGATCAAACTATAAAAGAAATTGCACAAAAGAATTTATTGTTTATTTTTCCCGAATTAAAACCTTCTGAAACTGGAATACTAACGCCCTTTTCTTATAAGATTATAAACAGTGTATATACAACATCTTTAGAAAGAAAAATTCCAATTTTACCTTGCGGGATTAATGGAACTCAACAAATTTCTCTTATTTTACAAAATAAAAACTTTGATTATGGAAAAATCAAAATAGAAATAAATATTGGGAATCCTATTTTTTTTGACAATAATATCAATTTAGAACAATTTTCAGAAGAGATGCAAAAACAAATTTATGCCCTAAGCCAACATCCAGAAAGAAGAAAAAGGGGAAGATTTTTGATCAAAACTGAGGCAAGAGAATTTTAAAATTTCGTAAACTTTTTCTTTATTATAAAAATCTATAAAACTGTTGATTTTTTCTTCTTATAAATTTTTTAGGAACTATGAAAGATCAACATTACTTACAATTTCGTATAAAAAAAATATATCTTAATATATTTGTATATTCTTTGGTATTCTTGACTATTTTCTTAATCTTATTTTATTGCTTTGATAATCAAAATCGTGCTTTTTTTAGAGAAGTTTTTGCAGAATCTCCTTTAAAAGGAAAGCATAAAAATACATCCGTATACGATTTACAACAAGCTTTTTACGAAATTTATGAATTATATAAAGATTCTGTAGTATTTATAAGCACAGAAAAAACAGTTCAATTACGCAACCCTTTTTATAATGATCCTTTCTTAAGAAGATTTTTTAATATTCCTGATCTTCCTGGAACTCAAAAACAACGGGGTTTAGGAACAGGTTTTGTCATTTCAAGTGATGGTTATATTTGTACAAATCATCATGTAATTGAAGGAATGGAAAAAGTAAAAGTAAAAATTAACGAAAAAGAATATGATGCAAAAATTATTGGTTCTGATAAATTTGTAGATATAGCCTTATTAAAAATTGATGGCGTTAGTAATCTAAAACCTGTTTATTTTGGAGATTCCGATAAAGTAAAAGTAGGAGATTGGGCAATTGCTATTGGTAATCCTTTTGGATTAGATAGAACATTTACAGTAGGTGTAATAAGTGCTGTATCCAGAAAAGACGTAGATCAATTAGGAAATTCCCATATACAAACCGATGCATCTATTAATCCAGGAAATTCTGGAGGTCCTTTAATCAACATAGATGGAGAAGTTATCGGAGTAAACCGTATGATCTATTCTCAAACTGGAGGAAATTTAGGAATTGGCTTTGCTATTCCTATCAATACCGCAAAAGAAATCTTAGAACAGTTAAGAACTTACGGAAAAGTAAAAAGAGGATATATTGGAGTGCAAATCGCAAGCATAACAGAAGAATTAGCAGAGGAATTTCAAATTAAAGATAGAAAAGGTGTGATTGTAATTGGTATTGTGCAAGGAAGTCCAGCTCAAAAAGCCGGAATTCAAATTGGAGACATTCTTTTAGAAGCTAATGGAAAACCTTTACAAAATCCTGATGACTTAATAAGAATTGTAAATGAGCTTTCGATTGGTAGAAGAGTAGAACTTAAAATAAAAAGAAAAAATACAATAATGAATTTAGTCGTTATCATTGCAGAAAGACCAACAGAATAATGTTTTTAAAAATCAATCAACTACACACTTACTATAAATTTAAAAAAACAATTTTCTCTCCATCAATTTGGAACTATGCTTTAAAAGATTTTAATTTAGAAATACAAAGGGGGGATTTTGTAGGTGTTGTTGGAGAATCTGGATGTGGAAAAACTACTTTAGGAAATACATTAGTAGGCTTGATACAACCATACTCGGGAGAAATTTTATACCAAAATCAACTCATCATATCACCTAAAGTAAATTTGCTAAACTCGGTTTTAAGTTTAAGAAGAAAAATTCAAATGATTTTTCAGGATCCGTATTCTTCTTTAAATCCAAGACACAAAATTAAAAAAATATTACAAAGTGGACTTTTCTTACATAAATTAGCAACTAGAAAAAATATTATGGAAAAACTGGAATATTATCTTTCTTTAGTGCATTTGAACAAACATATGTTAGATCGATATCCTTTTGAACTATCTGGTGGACAAAGACAAAGAATAGGTATTGCCAGAGCGATTTCTTTAGAACCTGAAGTTTTGATCTGCGATGAAATTACCTCCGCATTAGATGTTTCTGTACAAGCTTATATCATAAATGTCCTTTTTGAACTAAAACAAAAATTAAATTTAACGATTTTATTTATTACTCATGATCTTTCTTTAGTAAGGCATATTAGCAATAAAGTTTGTGTAATGTATGGTGGAGAAGTATTAGAAATTGGAAATACAAAAACAATTTTTTCAAACCCCAAACATCCTTATACAAAAGCTTTATTAAATGCGGTACCTACATTAAACCGAAATAAAAAACCTGCTATTCTGGAAGGTGAACCTCCTAAAACTGATACAATCTATGATCATTGTATCTTTTATAATCGATGTCCTATAAAAAAAGAAGTTTGCAAAGAAACTAAACCACGGTTAGAAAAATTAAATTCCAGAGAAGAACATTTTTCAAAATGTTTCTTTTATTCTGATGTATAAACTATGGAACCAGAATTTTGGTTAGAGCGGTGGGAAAAAAAACAGATTGGATTTCATCAGTCTGATTTTAATCCTTTTTTAAAAAAATATGGAGAGTTTTATTTTAAAAATTCAAAATCAGTTTTTCTTCCTCTTTGTGGAAAAACTAA
This sequence comes from uncultured bacterium, assembly GCA_937928085.1. Lineage (GTDB taxonomy): Bacteria > Spirochaetota > Leptospiria > Leptospirales > Leptonemataceae > SKYB61. The sequence goes on from CALFVU010000010.1 coordinate 9,720, forward strand.
AGATCTTTTATGGTTTAGAGATAAAAAGTTGATTGTTACAGGCATCGAATTATCACAAATAGCTTGTGAAGAATTTTTCACAGAAAATCAAATTTTGTATTATAAAGAAAATGAGCACAATTTTTGTTTTTACATAGCTTATGATTTTCCTTTAGTGATCATTCAAGGGGACTTTTTTAATTTAACAAAAGATATATTTTCTAAAAGATCAATTCAAATTGATTCTTTATACGACAGAGCTTCTTTTGTTGCAATGCCAAAAAAACTTCGCAAACTTTATGTAAAAAAAATTTTAGAATTATTTCCTAAAGTCAAAGTATATTTTTTAATTACAATGGAATTTGAATCTACAGAAAAAAAAGATTTAGGACCTCCTTTTAGTGTACCAGATCAAGAAGTTTATGAATTATTTTCAAATTTTCAATCGATCAAACTTGTAGAAAAACAATCTTTGAATAAGCCAAACACTATTTTTGCTGTAGAATCATTATTTGTATTAGAAAACGAAATATAATTGATCAAAAAATTTTCATTTTCTTATGTTGATCTTTGATCAACTCTTCGAAAGAAGCAACTTCTGGAATACGAAATTGATCAAAAAAATAAATTTCTCCTTTTTGTGTAATACGATTTGCTAATTCTACTAAAGGGTTCTTACCGATTCTTCCATAAAGTTCTTGATCTTTTTTATTAAAAAACTTATAAAATAAAGTTGATTGATCTTGAACATAAACTAGATTTGTATAATCAAAAAGGACTTTTAGATCGCCACCATATACAAAATCATTTGATTCTAATTTACGAAACACAATCGGAGTATCCTTACATTCAATAAAATTGACCTCTTTACCACAAATAGAAATATACAAATATTGCGGATAAATTCCAGTAGTATTATATTCGATTCTCTGAAAAAAGAAGTTCAAAAATGAAATATCAGTAAGTTTCGAATCCTGAAAGTACAAATCTCCATTCATGTTGATTTTATAAAAATAGATTCTTTCGAACTTCATAATATTTAAGAAAATTACAAATAATATATAAAAATCAATCTTTTTTAAAAGAATTAATAAAATCTCGCTTTTGTTTGTTAAGTTTAGAAAATAAATTAAAATAAATAATATAAAAAATTGCATATAAACCATCTTTTAGACCAATTTTTTTCCCCTCTTTGTAAGTCCTTCCATAGTAAGATATAGGAACCTCGTAAACTCTTACTGGTAATTTACCCAAAGTGGCTGTAATCTCTACTTCCATTCCAAAACCCTTACTGGTTAAAGGCATATCTTTAAAAAATTCTTTTTTAAAAGCTTTGTAGCAAGTTTCTATGTCTGACATATTCAAATTTGTAAATAAATTCGAGAGATGAGTTAAAAATTTATTTGCAATGTAATGATAATAATATAAAACTCTCGCTGCTTTTTTAACTAAAAATCTACTTCCATAAACCACATCCGCAATTCCTTTTTGGATAGGTTCAATGACACTTTGGATTTCTTCCGGATCATATTCTAAATCTGCATCCTGAATAATAATAATATCTCCTGTAGCTAATTCTTTAGCTTTACGAATGGCTGCTGTTTTACCAGAATTTTTTTCTAGTTTTACATAAATTATTTTTTGGGGATGTTTTCTTTTTAGATTCAAAACGATCTCTTCGGTAGAATCTGTTGAACAATCATTTACTACAATAATTTCTTTTACGAAATTTAATTTAAGAAGTTTTTGTAATACTATACCAATCGTTTTTTCTTCGTTATAAGCCGGGACCAATACACTTAAAATTTGTTTTTTCATTTTTGCCTTTTTTTATTTAGAAATTACAAAAACATATCGATCAAACCCAAAAAAATTAAAAATTACTATAATTGCAATACTTAAAACAGTGGATAACAAAAACGGAAAATTCATAAGATCAAAAATAAAAAAAGAAATCAGGCGAATGATAATAGAAATCAACATAATAAAATGATATTTAATAATTTTTTTTATAAATTTTTCTTTATTTTCTTTCCAAGTAAAATGATCATGAATAAAAAAAGAAATAAAAACCATTAGTTCTGTAGTAATTGCATTGGATATATTGTTTTGCCACCTTTGATTCGACGAAAAAGGAATCTTCACGACCCAATAAGCTAATGTTATGTTAATACCAAATATAATACTACCATTGATCAAATATAATAAACGTTTGTCTAAATTTTTTAGCTTTTTTTGTAATTTTTGTAACATAAAAAATTTACAAATTATATAGACAAAACTTTAAATCAATCTTATTATTCAATCAAAGTTTAAAATAAAAAATGCAAAAAAAACATTCATCATACTATAAATGATTTTTTTGATATAATAATAAAAAAAAATGGCATTTGTATGAATGAACAATATAGTATTCGATTAGAAAAATTAAATAATATAAAAAAAAAATTTTATGATCCTTATCAAAAAGAATTTCATAAAACTCACGATATCAAGGAACTTTTAGAAAAAGATCCAGATGATTATAAACAAGAAGAAGTTTATTCTATTGCTGGAAGAATACGTTCCAAAAGAATGATGGGAAAAGCTGGTTTTTTTACATTGGAAGACCAAACTGGAAAGATTCAGTTTTATGTATCAAAAAATGATTTGGAAAAGGATTTTGATATTATCAAAGATTTAGATATTGGTGATATTGTTGGAATTCAAGGTTTTTTATTTTTAACAAAAGTAGGAGAAAAAACTTTACATACCAAACAACTAGTACTTTTGGCAAAATGCTTAAGACCTTTACCGGTTGTTAAAGAGGCAGATGGAATACTTTACGATGCATTTGCAGATAAAGAACAGAGATATAGAATGAGATATGTAGATTTAATAGTAAATCCGGATGTAAAAAAAACTTTTTTAATCCGTTCTAAAATTATATCTTTTATAAGAAATTATTTAACCAATCTAGGATTTTTAGAAGTAGAAACTCCAATGATGCAAGTCATACCGGGTGGTGCGAATGCAAAGCCTTTTATCACACATCATAATGCTTTAGGCATTGATCTTTATTTGCGAGTTGCTCCTGAACTGTATTTAAAAAGATTATTAGTTGGTGGTTTTCATAAAGTTTTTGAACTAAATCGAAATTTTCGAAATGAAGGAATTAGTTATAAACACAACCCGGAATTTACAATGTTAGAGGTTTACGAAGCATATGGTAATATGAATACAATGATGACTCTTTGCGAAAATCTAATTACCTCTCTAACAAAAGAAATTTTAGGAAGTTTCACTTTTACATACGAAGAGCAACAAATTGATTTAACTCCCCCTTGGAAAAAATTAAAATATTTAGATGCTATCAAACAATATACTGGAGTAGACATTCAAAAAGATTCAGACATAAAAGAAATTATAGAAATAGCAAAAAAAAATGGTTTTGCAAAACATTTATTTAAACAAGCTACTACGATTTGGGAGGTTGCAGAAATTCTTTTTGAAGAAGGTGTAGAAAAAAATTTAATTCAACCCGTTTTTATTTATGAATATCCTAAAGAAATTTCTCCTTTAGCAAAATCTAATAAAGAGAATCCAGATTTTGTTGATCGTTTTGAACCTTATATTGCTGGTAGAGAAATTGGGAATGCTTTTAGCGAATTAAACGATCCTTTTGATCAAAAAGAAAGATTTTTAGAACAAGTGAAAAAAAGAGAAGCAGGAAATGAAGAGGCTCAATTTATGGATTATGATTATATTCGCGCACTAGAGTTTGGAATGCCCCCTGCTGGAGGGCTTGGTTTAGGAATCGATAGAATCGTTATGCTTCTTACAAATCACCATTCAATTAGGGATACAATTCTTTTTCCTTTGTTAAGACCTGAAAAAATAGAAGATATATAAAAAAATTACTTGCATACAAATTCTTTATGTTGAAATTATTTAATTTTAAAATGAGAACTTTTTTAGTTTTAATTTTCGTAATTATTATTTTAAGCTATTGTAAAACAACTGTAAATCTGCAGGAAGAATTAAATAAAAAAATTCAAGAAACTATGACCGATTCTCAAGAAATCCCAGTGTATATCTTAACTAATCGAAAGACTAACAACACAACTAAAGAATGTTCAAATGATTATTTTAAAAATCAACCCGGGTCTACTCAATGGTTGATTTGTTATGTGAATGTACCGAAATATCATTCTGTAGGAGCATTGAATTCTCAGAAAAAATCTATTTTGGATAAAGATGTACACTTTTATGCAAGAAATTTGATAGAAATTGACGAAAAAGATTTTTTTGCAAAGTTAAAAAAAGAAAAAGAAATTTTGATATTTGTACATGGTTTTAATGTAGAATTTGAAGAAGCTATTTATCGATCTGCTCAAATTAAATACGACTTAAAATTTCAGGGAGCGGTAGTTGTGTTTTCTTGGCCTGCAGGTCCCGAAGAAGGTTTTTTAAGTAATTTTAGGATTAACGAAACTTATAAAACCAATCAAAAATTCGCAGTATCTTCTATTAATGTCTTTAAAGATTTTTTAGCTAATGTCATAGAAATAAAAACAAAAGAAACTAAAATTTATTTAATTGTGCACTCTATGGGACATCAAATTGTACTCCCTGTTTTGGCTGAATTATCAAAAACATTAGAAAAGAACAATTTAGACGAAGTGATTTTAAATGCTCCCGATTATCCTATTATAGAATGGAAAAGGATAAAAGATTTAGTAAAGAAAACTTCTAAAAGAATTACAATTTATTGTTCTCCTAAAGATAATGCTTTACTTGCATCTGAAACTATCAATGGTAATAAAAGATTAGGACAATGCTTAAAATCAGATGGCATTGATGTGATCAATGTGAACAGAGTTGATTCTCCTATATTAGGAATAGGTGGATTAGGACATGGATACTATTCAGGTAGAGCTATTCTAACAGATTTATTTCAGCTAATTTTAGGAATCGAAGCAAAAAAAAGACTTTTTATTATTACAAGTAATCAAAATACAGAAGATTATCTTCTAAGAGACTGAACCTATGACAAACAATGAAAATTTTAAAAAGTTCAATTTAAAAAGAAAATTATGGCATATGTTAGGATTATTAATACCTTTTTTGTTGTATTTAGATATTTTTCGTTTTTTAAAAACAGAAGATGAGCATATTACAAGAATTATAGGGTTTTATCTACTTTTATCTTTTTTCATTTTTTTGCTTATCATAGAAATCATACGATTAAGTTATCGACCTTTTAATGAATTTTTTATTAATAAAGTGGGTTTTTTATTAAAAAAAAGTGAATACAATCAAATTCATGGCTCTATTTCTTATATATTTGCTAATATTATTCTTTTTTATTTTTTTACAAAAGAGGTGATTTTTTTGTCTTCTTTAGTTTTAATGATTTCTGATCCCGTTGCTGCTTATTTTGGTATTTTTTTTGGTAAACATAAATTATATAATCAAAAAACATTAGAAGGATTTTTAGGATTCTTTTTATCTTCTTTTGGAATTGCTATCCTTTTTTTATCTATAATAAGTTTACTAGACATAAAAACAGAATATAACTTATATAGTTCTAATTTATTCTCTATAATAGGCATTATAAGTGTTAGTTCTTTTATTACATCTATCGTAGAGTTGTTTTCTTTTACAGCTCTTTATGGTTTTCTGGATGACAACCTTACTATACCTTTAACTTTTGCTATTTGTATCTCTTTTTTAAGTTACTTTTTTGGATTTCCTTTAGACTCTTATTTTTCTCCTTTAAATCTCTTAAACTAATGAAAATCTTAGATCGATATATTACGTTTTCTATCATTCGATCATTTTTGTTTTCTTTGATAGGGTTATCTCTTGTGTTTATATTTATAAATCTTTTGGATTATATAAAAATAGAAAGTTCACAAAGTAAAAAATTACTTTATCTATCTATATATTATTCAATTCCACAAATTCTGGTTTTTGTCACACCAGCATCGATTATGTTTTCTAGTACTTACGTGATCTCTTCCTTAACGCAAAATAGAGAATACGTTGCAATTTTTTCTTCAGGAATTTCTTTTTATCGAACCATAGCTGGTGCTTTTTTATTTTGGATTTTATTAAGTATAAGTTTGATTTTTTTTCAAAATCATGTTGTAGTTCCTTTTAATAAAATCTCTCAAAAATATATAAATGAATATAAAAAAAATTTAAAAAAAATGAATCATCCAAAAGAAATTATCTTTCAGATGAATTTTAAAGGTCAAAATAGTTATTATTACATCAACTATTTTGACCCAATCAAAAAAATGATATGGGGAGGTTTTTCTATTTTACAATTTAAAATCGTAGATCAATTAGAAATTCCTACTGTACAAATCGATGCGGAAAGTGCTAATTTTAAAGAAAACCACAAATGGATCCTTTATAAAGTTAGAGAAATCATTTTCAATGATGATCTTGGTATAGAAAAAGTAAACTTTTATTTAGAAAAAGAAATACATTTTGCAGAAAATTTAGATTTTTTTTTAAACCCTCATAAAAATCCATATGAATTAAATGTTTATGAACTAAAAAAAGAAATAGAGTTTAGAAAAAAATATTCATTAGATTTTACAATTTACGAAATCCAGTACCATGCATTGTATTCTTTTCCTTTTTTTTGTATTATCATAGGTATCATTGGTTCTATTTCTGGAAATATTGGTTCAATTAGATCAGGAAGCCCTTTTATTCGCTCTTTGTTATTTTCTACATTAGTGATTTTTTTATATCAAATAATATTTCGTCTCGGAATTAATTTAGGAGAAGCTGGAATACTGCCACCTTACATAGCAGGATGGGGTCCTCTTTTTTTATTCTTTTTATTTGCAGTATATTTAATATATAAACATAAAAGATAGAAATAATCAGATTTGAATCAATAACTAAACTTTTATTTTCAATATTGGTATTTGAATCTCTAGACCATTTTATCTAAGCATAGGATAGCAGGTAATTTAAAAGAATGCATAAAAAAAATTAAACCTTTTATATAAAAAACAGATCCCGAAATGAACATTGTATTGATTCAATTAAATATAAACAATCTATCGGAATGAAATATCTAAAAAGAAGTAGATTACCTTTTTAACTCCTCGTGAATTCGAACATATTTAACGTTTTGTTTTTAATAAGGAAAAATTTTTATTTTATTCTTCTTAGAAGTTTTAATCGGAGATTTGATTCGTTTAATATAAGTTTTTTTAATTTAATAAAATCATTTCTTTTTTATTTGACTAAAAAGAATTTTAAAAAAAAACAATTTTATGAATCATTTTTTTTTAATTTTATTATTGAGTGTTTTATCTGGAGTTTTAGCAGCTTTATTTACTTTTTTTATTTTATATGTTTATATTCAAAAATTTTTTAAAAAAAAAATTGAATATGTAATCGATGAATACATAGAAATTTTTAAAAATAAACTTAGAGAAAGCTTTCAGGAAGCAGGAAAAGAGCTACTTCCCTCTTTTAAAAGCGAAGTAAAAAAAGGTTTTAAAGAAGCCATTCAAGAAGTTTTTAGTCCAAATATGATTGACGATACAGCTAAACAAATTGCTAAAACTAGTTCTTCTTTGATTCAAAATAGTTTACATCTACTTTTAGGAAAATGGACGGAAAGTGATAAGCCATAAGTAAATCTAGAAAATATTTAATTTATTTTTTTATTTATTCTTTACAGTAAAAAAAATTAAAAAAGAATGTCGATAAATACAGAGATTTCGAGGTAGCTATGGTTTTAAAACGAATGTTTACATCTTCAGTTGGAAGAAAATTTTTAGTGGCTTTAACTGGAACTTTGCTTATTTTGTTTATAATCGTACACATGATTGGCAATTGGAATATGTTTTTAGGGCCAGATGCAATGAATTCTTACGCTGAAAAATTACAAAGCCTTGGTGGAATTTTGTGGATTGCAAGAATTGGACTTTTACTTGCGTTTGTGATTCATATTTTTCTTACAATTCAATTAAACATAGAAAACAAAATGGCAAGACCTATACCTTATAAAAAAAAGGATTATGTTAAAGCATCTCTTAGTTCTCGAACAATGGTGCTTTCTGGTATTTTAATTTTATCTTTTGTAGTTTATCATCTCCTACATTATACCTTTGGAGTTGTACAACCAGAAACATTCAAAATGAATTTAACAGATAGTACTGGCAAACCAGATGTATACCGTATGGTAATTTATGGTTTTCAGAATCCAATTATAAGCATAAGTTATATTATAGCAATTTTATTTCTAAGTATGCATTTAGATCATGCTTTACAAAGCACTTTTCAGACTTTTGGTCTTACTACAAAAAACATTTTTGATAGATTAATTAAAATTTCGCATGGATTTGCTATTTTTATTTTTATAGGTTACAATATAGTTCCAGTTTCGATTTTAATTGGAATCTTACATTAACAAAAAAAGGAGAAAGATATGGTATTAGATTCAAAAATACCTTCCGGAAATTTAGAACAAAAATGGGAAAAACATAAGTTTAATTTAAAATTAGTCAATCCTGCAAATAAAAGAAAATATGAAATCATCGTAGTTGGTACTGGCTTGGCAGGTGCATCTGCTGCAGCCACCTTAGGAGGATTAGGTTATAACGTAAAAGTTTTTACATTTCATGATACACCAAGAAGAGCACATAGTATTGCTGCACAAGGTGGAATAAACGCTGCCAAAAACTATCAAGGAGATGGAGATAGTATTTTTAGACTTTTCTACGATACGATCAAAGGTGGAGACTTTCGTGCAAGAGAAGCCAATGTCTATCGTTTAGCGGAGGTGAGCGTAAATATAATCGATCAGTGTGTTGCTCAAGGTGTTCCTTTTGCCAGAGAATATGGAGGTTATCTAGACAACCGATCTTTTGGTGGAGCTCAGGTTTCTAGAACTTTTTATGCACGAGGTCAAACAGGGCAACAATTACTATTAGGTGCATACCAAGCCCTAATGCAACAAGTAGATGCTGGTAATGTAAAGTTATATACTCGATATGAACTCCTTGATATCGTAATCGTGAATGGACATGCAAAAGGAATTATTGTAAGAGATCTGGTTTCTGGAAAAATTTATAGACATAGTGCCCATGCAGTTGTTTTAGCAACCGGTGGTTATAGCAATGTATATTTTTGGTCTACGAATGCAAAAAATTGCAATGTTACAGCAACCTATAGAGCTTATAAACGAGGTGCTTTGTTTGCCAATCCTTGCTTTACTCAAATTCATCCCACTTGTATACCGGCTTCTGGAGATTATCAATCAAAGCTTACATTGATGTCCGAGTCTTTAAGAAACGATGGAAGAGTATGGGTTCCCAAAAAACCGGGAGATAAAAGACCACCTAATGAAATTCCTGAAGAAGAAAGAGATTACTTTCTAGAACGAAAATATCCAAGTTATGGCAATTTAGTACCAAGAGATATTGCATCTCGGGCAGCTAAATATGTATGTGACGAAGGAAGAGGTGTTGGTCCCGGAGAAAAGCCTTATGCAGTTTATCTAGATTTCAAAAGTGCAATAGAAAGATTTGGAAGACAAAAAATAGAAGAAAGATATGGTAATTTATTTGAAATGTATCAAAAAATTACTAACGAAAACCCATACGAAGTTCCAATGAGAATTTATCCAGCACCGCACTATACTATGGGAGGTTTATGGGTAGATTATAACTTAATGAGTAATATTCAGGGTCTTTTTGTAATTGGAGAAGCAAATTTTTCTGACCATGGTGCAAATCGCTTAGGTGCCAGTGCATTAATGCAAGGTCTAGCAGATGGATATTTTATTTTACCTTATACAATAGGTGGTTATCTAGCAGAAATTGGATGGGATAAAATTTCTGAAGATTTACCTGAATTTAAAGATGCTCAAAAAACTACAGAGGACCAAATCAAAAAACTAATGAATATTAATGGCACAAAATCTCCGGATGATTTTCATATGGAATTAGGAAGACTTATGTTAGATAAAGTAGGTATGTCTCGCAACAAACAAGGTTTAGAAGAAGCCTTAAAGAAAATTCCAGATATACGTGAAAAGTTTTGGAAAGATTTAAGAATTCCAGGTTCTAATGAATCTTTAAATCAAACTTTAGAAAAAGCCGGTAGAGTAGCAGACTTCTTAGAATTTGCAGAATTAATGGCATATGATGCACTACATAGAGAAGAATCTTGTGGAGGTCATTTTAGAGAAGAATATCAAACTCCAGATGGAGAAGCAGTAAGAAACGATGAAAAATTTTCTTATGTTGCTTGTTGGGAATATAAAGGTGTTGGGAATAAACCTGTCTTACACAAAGAAGATTTAAAATTCGAATTTGTTAAACCCTCTGTAAGAAGCTATAAATAATTAAAAAGGAGTTACTATGAAAATCAAATTACACATATGGAGGCAATCAGGGCCTAATGACGAAGGAGAATTTGTAAGTTACGAAGTAGAAAATGTAAGTACCCATTGGTCGTTTCTAGAATTATTAGATGTTTTGAATAATCAATTAATCAAAAAAGGCGAAGAACCTGTAACATTTGAACATGATTGTAGAGAGGGTATTTGTGGATCTTGTGGATTTATGATTAATGGGGTACCACATGGTAGACAATATTCTCCCGAAGGTAGAACCACTGTGTGTCAATTACATATGTATAAATTCAAGGACGGAGATGAACTTTACCTAGAACCTTTTAGAGCAAAAGCATTTCCTGTTATAAAAGATCTTATGGTAGATAGAAGTGCTTTTGATCAAATTATCGCTGCGGGGGGTTATATAACTGTGAAAGCAGGAAATGCACCAGATGCAGATACAATTCTTATCCCAAAAGAAGTAGCCAACGAAGCTATGAATGCTGCAGAATGCATAGGATGTGGTGCTTGTGTTGCATCCTGTAAGAATGCATCAGCTATGCTTTTTGTTTCTGCAAAAATTTCTCATTTAGGACTACTACCACAAGGACAAATAGAAAGAAAAAGAAGAGCACAAAGAATGATTGCAAAAATGGATGAACTAGGATTCGGAAATTGTACGAATCAATATGAATGCGAAGCTGTTTGTCCAAAAGGAATCCGAAAAGACTTTATCGGAAGGATGAATAAAGATTATATTTTTTCTTTAAATACAAACATAGAAACTGAAAAAGAAACAATAGCAATATAAAAATTGAGAGTAAAAACTCTCAATTTTTTTTTAAAATTCAATTTTTGAATTCTTTTTTGAATGGAAAAAATAAATAAAAAAGTAATTACGATTAAAGATGTTGTTGAATTTTTAAATCTTAATGTAATCTCTTCTTTTCCTACGAAATTAGAAATTCAAAAAGAATTTAAAAAACTTATTAAAATCTATCATCCCGACACATCTAATAGAATCGATGCTCATGAAAAAACTATTTTTTTAATCAATTTTTACAAGGAAATTCTAAAAAATTATGATTTTTATAAAAAAGAATACGAAAATTTTTTATTACAAAACAAATCAAAAGAAGAAAATATTTGGAACTTATTAATCATTGAATATAAAAATACTTTGATTGGTTTACCCTCAAATAGTTTACTTTATTTTGTTCATAAGAATGATATTTTCTTTTTTATAGAAAAAATGAAAATTTATGTACAATATAAAAATAAAAATTATGTGTTTTTACCTCAAAATTTAGAAAATCCAAATAATCATAATAATATACGTTATTTTGGATTATTTCATCAACCTTTTTTTTTTGCAATTCCTTTCGAAGATAAAATCAAAATCGCATCTACAATTAATATAAACAAAGACCAAATCCAATGGAATCTTGAATTTGGATTCATTAAGGATCAAGAGAAAATCATTTACATTTGGAAATATTTTAAAAATCAATAGGATGAATTGCCCCCATACTCAAGAACCCTTAAAAGAATGGAGATATTCATCAGATTTTTTGATTGCTCCCACTACAAAAATCATTTATAATCAACAATGGCAATCATTAAATTACGACCAAGACTATTTTTTAAAAGAATATAAAAATCAATATCAGATCACATATTTAGAAGATGAAGAAAATCTAAGAAACATTTATAAAAAAAGAATAAAAGTTTTAAAAAAATTTTTATCTTTCCATTCTAGTTTATTAGAATTGGGATGTGCCACTGGATTTTTTTTGGATGAAGTCAAAAATATTTTTTCTAAAACTTTAGGAATTGAAATTTCTACCTTTGCTAGCTTTTATGGTAAAAAAAAATTCAATTTAAACATAGAAAACATAGATCTAATTGAATTTATCTCAAAAAATACTCAAAGATATGATGTAGTAGCTTCTTTTTATGTGATTGAACATTTTAAAGAACAAAAAAAAATATTTGAATTTATATCTAAAACTTTAAATAAAAATGGTTTATGGATTTGTTCTCTACCATCCACATTTGGTCCTTTGTTTATGTTTCATCCATTACAATGGAAAGAAACTCATCCTAAAGATCATTTTGTTGATTATAATCCAAAAGCACTAAAAACAATACTAAAACTTTATCACTTAAAATTACTATGGATTCGACCAGCATCTTATCATCAAGAAAGGACAAAAGGATTTTTAAATTTTTTGACTCCCAGAATGTATCAATTGTATTCTGATTTTACTTGTTTCGGAGACACTTTAGAATTTATTGCTGTAAAACAATAAATTATGTTTTCGAATTCTTTATAAGTTTTTTTGAAAAAATTTCTTCTATTACTTTCCATTCTTTACTCAAAAGTTTTTTAGATAACAAAAAATGTATAGCCATACTTCCTGAAATTCCAATAGCTAGAACAAATAAAGAATATTCTCTGGAAGGTAGAGATTGTATTTTATTAAAATCATTATATAAAAGAGATTTTGTAAAGCTATAAAGTTCTTTTTCAAATGGAAAAGTAAAAAAAATTTTCAAAATTAATAAATAAATAATTATAACAAAAGAAATAGATAAAATGTTTTTAATAAAGTAAAAAAATTCTTTTAATGGAATTTCCAAATTTCTTCTTATGAAAAATAATAACAAGGCAAAATTGAAGATTGAGCTTAAAGAAGTGCTTAAAGCTAAACCTCCATGTTCTAAAATTGGTATCAATAAAAGGTTCATGATTAAATTTAAACTTATGGTTAAAAAGAGAATTCTTACAGGTGTTTTTGTATTTTGATAAGCATAATAAGAAGAAGTTAATATTTTATTCATACTATAAAAAGGGATTCCCAAAACATAAAATTGAAGACACCACCATGTAATCACAGTAGACTGAAAATTCCACAAACCACCGGAAAATAAAAAATGAACAATCCAAGGACCTAACAAATAAAGACCAATTGTAGCTGGAATTGTAAGATATAACGAAAAACGAATCGCATAAAATAATTCCATCCCTGATTCTCGTCTTGATACATGATTTCTAATGTGCTGCACCAATACAGGTAGAATCGTTGTAGAAATAGCTACTCCAATAATTCCAGTCGGTAATTGAATCAATCTATGGGCAAATCGTAAAGCAGGAATAGCTCCTTCTACTTTGACTAAATAGCTTGCTAAAAAAATATCTAACAGTTGATTTAATTGAAAAATACTAGCCCCTATGATAGCAGGTAAGACCATAGAAAAAAGTTTCTTAACAATAGGTTCTTTCCAATAATTATAAAAAAATTGTATTTTTGGTTCTATCCTGTTTCTCTTTAAAACAAAATATAAAAAAAAGCAAGTAAAAACACTTCCTAAAACTACCGTGATAGAAAGAATTATCGCAACAGTTTCTATAGAAATCACAATAAAAGAATTCAAAAAAAGAATTGATAAAAATGTAAAGATAAACACCAAATTTAAAATAATTGGAACTAAAGAAGGGATCACAAAAGAATTATGTGTATTTAAAATTCCTGAAAATACAGAAGCAATACTAATAAATCCAATGAATACAAATAAAATCTGAGACATAAAAATCAATAGTTCAATTTCTTCTTTTTGTTTTCCCACATATAGAGGAAGAATCAAAGGAAAAAGAAAAATCATTATACTTATAAATATTACAAAAAAAATTGACAAAAAACCTATAATTTTTCCACTACTTAACTTTCCTTCTAATTCTGATTTTTTTAAAGACTCTGAGTATAAAGGAATAAAAGACTGAGACAAAATACCTTCCGCCAATAAATTTCTTAACATATTTGGAAACATATATGCAATTTCCCAATACGAAGAGATCATTCCGGTACCAAAAAATCTTGCTAAAAAATGATCTCTCCACAAACCCAATACTCGAGAGACCATAGTCATAAAAGTAAGTTTTAAGGAATTTTTTATACTTGAGTTCACAAAGAATCAAAAATTTCAATAGAGCTATCTGGTAAAATATTTAATTTTGCATTACAACTTGGGCATAAATGCTTTCCCCATTGTTTGACTCGTAAAGCTTGATTACATTTAGGACAATGAAAAATATAAAAACCATCAATTTTTTTAACATTTTGATCTGTAGGTGATGTTTGCTTTATTTCAGTGATTTCATTCTGAATATTTTGAACTTCTTTTTTTAATTCAGAAACCATTTGTAGTAAGCTTTCCTGAGATTCATTGATAGAATCTATACGAATTTGAAGTTCTTTTAAGTACGATTCATTTGATTGTTTTATTTCTTCAAGTTTTAGGTTTAATATATCAAAAATTTCTTTATTATAAGTTTTTTCTTCGTAGTGTTCTACTTTTTTATTGATTTTTTCGATTTGCTCTTTTAAATTCGAAAAATAATTTCTTATACTTTCTAAATCTCCATTACGATTTACTTCAGTTTTTTGAATATTTTTTTTTTCGAAAGATAAGTTTTTTTCTTCAATCATTAAACTATTGATTGTATTTTCTAGATAACGAAAAATAATTTCCTTAGATTCGGAGTAATCTTCGCAAACAATCACATAGTTTAACAAATTTAAAAATTTTAATAATAAAAATATTTCTTCTTTTGGCTGAATAAGAATAATTTTTCCATTTCTTTTCGAAAAATATTTGATACTTTCTACAAATACTCGAATACCATCACCTGATAAGGATTGCAAAGAAGATATATCTAAAACTAAAAATTTCTTTTCTTCGGGTATACTAAAAATACTTTTTTTAAACGCTAATGCATTTTGATCATGAATTTGACCTTTTACATTCAGAAATACAGTTTGTGATGTTAAAAGATCTTGTTTTGTTTGTAATTCTTGTGACATAATTTATCCTTTATCTTATTCTAAAGGTTGAGCATCCATTATACTTTCATATTCATTATTGATTCTTTTTATTGTTATTTTTTTTTCTTTTGGTTGATTTGTTTTTCTGTAATCTTCTAAAAAAATTACCTCAGCTTGATTAATATCGTTTTTGTCTTCTGTGATTTGTTGAATTTGTTCTACTTGAGTCTCTTCTTGTTTAACTTCTTCAGGGATTTTTTCTACATCTTTGTATTTTTTAAAATCAAATATTTGTTTTTGTTTGTTTTTTAATAAAAGCATAAATAACAATACTACAAAACTAAAAAATAATAAAATACCTATAGAAAAAGACAAAGCAAATACGAAAAGCATATCTCGAATCCAATAACTTATTAAAGGACCTATTCCCTGATTTTCTATGATTAAATGCAAAGAACCTTTAGGAAGAACTTCATCGGGAGGATATACACTAGTATAAACATGAAATTCATTTGCTAAAATTTCTGGAATAGAATTTTCGATCCAGTTTTGAATTTTTTCTTCTATGTTAAATAAAGGTTTAACAAAAAGATTTATTTTTTTTACAATTTCTGGATATTCAATTTTAGCTTTTCCAATAATTTCTAATTTTATAGGATTTCCAGAAAATAAAACAGTTTTTAATTTATATTTTTGGGGATCTAAATATGGCTGAAAATCCTTTGCTACTTTTACAATCTCATTATGAGCTATGATTTGATCTTTTTCATTTAACAAAAAAATTTCTTTAATTTTATAAGGATCAAGTTTTGAATTATTATTTTCCATAATTCTCGACATAATGTTACTAAGAGAGATCATATTGTCATAATATATACTTTCACCACTCATACTGTCTAATGCTAATGTTATTTCCATTGCTCTATTTTTTGTCTGTAATTGTATTTCTTCTATAAAATTCTTACCACTTTGATAAATATATATAATAGGTATCATGAATGCCGAAAATAAAACAATACTAATCAAAAATATTGCGAAAATTAATTTTGCAACTTTCATTATACTAATTATCGTAGATTACCTGTATTTGAAAAAGAAATTTTTTAAATGTAGAATTAAAACTATTATCATTTTTTTACACCAAACTACAATTAAGAATCAATTCTAATTTTAAAAAAATCTTTCATTTTTTTTAATTGACAAATATTTTGATTTTTTATTACTAGGATTTTATGAAAAAACTTTTTGTTATACTAATAATGTTAGATTTTTTCTTTTGCTCAAGCTTAAAAGAAATTCAAGAAATTTCCCATTCGCGCAACGAAGAAACTACTCTCTATCCAAAAAAAGCATTAGACTTAAAAGAACAAGATACCTATTATCAAGATCATCAACCAACGATTCAATATCAACCTAACATCTATCAAAAAAAAGAAGAAAAAAGACAAATCATTTATGAATCTAGAATTGAATTGCAAGTAAAAAAAATAGAAGAAACGATTCAAATCATTAAAAAATATACAGAATCTTATAAAGGTTATATTGAAGTTTTAGAAAATAGAAAAGATGAAAATTCTTCTTACTTAAAAATCAGAATACCAGTGGAACATTTTTTTGGACTTTTAGATCAATTGTTTTTATTAGGCAATGTAAAAAAGCATTCCATTTTTGCAGAAGATGTTTCTAAAAACCTTCAAGATGTAGAGTCTAGAATTAAAACATTAAAACACTTAAGAAATCGACTTTATGAATTATTTCAAAAAGCAACAAAAGTAGATGAAAAAGCTAAAATTCTAAAAGAAATTAATAGACTTACTTCGGAAATAGAAGAATTAGAAGCTACACAAGAATATTTAAAAAATAAAGCTACTTATTCTACTATAGAATTATTTCTAAAAACAGGAGAATCTTGGGAAAAACCAATTTTTTTAACTTCTCCATTTTTATGGATTCAAAATTTAAATCCTTTACAAAGAACAATTTTTAATGAACCTCAAGGATTTTTTTCTAAATTTTTTGTAAAAAATACGTTTTATACTTTACTAAACAAAATCAAAGTACCAGAAACGTTTTTTAATAATAAAGAAAATTTCATTCACAAAAAAGAACCATACTTACTGTATTCTCCCTTAAGTGTAGGAATTCGCTTGGGAGTGATTCCTAATGAACCCTATGGAACAAGTGAATTTTGGACAAAAGCAATTCAAGAAGAATTTAAAAAAAGAAACTACGAATTGATTAGTGAAAAAAAAGAAAACAACATAAAGTATTTAAGTTTTAAAATCAATGATGGAATTCGAGTATATTATTATGAGATTCAGATATTTACAATAGACGAAGAGGTAGCAATTATAGAAATCTTTTATCCTAATGAATCAGCCTATAACCAAATGAACAGCAAAATAAAAAATTTGTTATAAGGAAAGTATATGAAACATTTTATTAAACTTTTAGTGTTTTTTGCTACATTACATCTTTATCCAAATGAAAATCTTTATCACATAAAGATACAAATTACATTAAAAGTGAACTCTCCCGAAATAGTAAGAAAATATTTATTAAATTTTGCTAACGAAAAAAAAGGATATCTTAAGAATTTTGATAATACTTCTATTACGTTAGTTTTTCCAAATCAAGTAAACAAGGAAGAAATCATCTCCTACATAAAAAATTTAGGAACAATTGTAACCCAAAATCTAAAATTAGAAGATTATAACGACGAAATTTTAAAGCTTCAAACTAAAATCAAAGTAAAAGAAAAATATCTTAATGAATTGAATCAACTAACTAAAGAAGCAAATCTTCTACAAACTCTTGATGTGGAGAAAGAGATTTCTAAGGTCATAGAAGAATTAGAAGCATTAAAAGGAAATTATTATTACTATTTAGAGTTGTCATCTACACAAGAATTAAAGATTCTATTTACATTTTTGGATGCTTCAACCATTCCTATGATTTCTGCACCGGGTTGGATTAAAACAATAGGTATTTTTAATTTTTTACAATTTTTCAGAGAAGATATATTTTATCAAGTAAGTAAAAAAAACATAGCTTCTTCTTTATCAAATTTTTGTAAGTATAACAACAATAAGTTTTTTTTAGAAAAATATATTACAGCGGATGGTATTGCATTAGGTGTACGAAAAGTTAAAAATATTCCTAAAGCAGAAACAAATCTTATATGGGAAGAATCTGTTATTTTCTTTTTGGAAGGAAATGGATATACTATTAAAGAAAAAAAAATTATAGGAGATTTTCATTATATTTTATCAGAAGGTATTACAAAAGAAGAAAAGTTTATATATGGAATTGCTTTTAAAATAAATGAAGAAGATAAAGAAACCCTTACTCTTATTGAATTTGGAGGAACAGAAAAACATTTCCATAAATATAAAGAAGAAATACAAAAATTCATACAAAACTATAAAAAAAAAATGACTCTACAAATTATACCTTTACTTGCGAAATAAAAATGCGCCCAGATGGATTTGAACCATCGACCTTTTGATTCGTAGTCAAATGCTCTATCCACTGAGCTATGGGCGCCTGTACTAAATTTTTCTTTCGAAATACTTTGTAAATAAAATTTAGTTTTAATGATTGACTTTTAAGAAACTTAAATTTAATTTTATGTAATGGTAAATAAGAATACAATAAAGATCCATTTAGAGTTTTTTGCTATTTTAAAAGACCTTTTAACAGATAGAATTACTTTAGAAGTAACCGATCAAATTTCTATTTCTGAATTACAAGAAATGTTAATCAAGCATTATCCACAAGCAGGAGAAATTCTAAAGTATTCTCGTTTTGCCACTAACTCAGAAATTTTATCTAATGATTTTTCCTTAAAAGAAAATTTAAAAATTTATGTTTTACCACCTTCAAGTGGAGGTTAAATTGAAAACAGTAACACAAAACTATATCATTTCGGAACCTATAAAAGTAGAAGAATGTATAACAAAAATTAAAAAGTCATCATCGGGGGCTATGGTTGTATTTGCTGGACTAGTAAGAGATCATACAAAAACAAAAGATAAACAAATTAAACAAGTTAAAGCTTTAGAATATACAGCTTTTGAACCATTAGCCAATCAAATAATACAAAACATTATCAATGATGCAAAAAAGAAATTTCAACTAACTGATATTTTTGTTTTACATCGAATCGGTTTCTTAAACTTAGAAGAGATTGCAGTTATAGTAATTACCACCTCAGCTCACAGAAAAGAATGCTATTTAGGAAATGAATATATAATCGATAGGATTAAATACGAAGCCCCTATTTGGAAAAAAGAATATTTTGTTGATGATACTTTTGAATGGAGCGATGGTTTAATTTATGGAAAACCAAACCTATAAAATCATTCCCATAATACTTATGGGGGGTTATAGTACAAGGATGCAAGAAGACAAAGCTTTTATAAAATACAAACAACTATACTGGTTTCAAATTATAGAAAAAAAATTGAGCGAATTTTTTGATAAAACTTACCTTTCTTTAAGAAAAGAGCAATTCGAATCTAAAAAACAAATTTTATATAATTACCAAAATAAAATCATTTTCGATGTTGATCTACCTAACATACAAGGTCCATTGAAAGGTATATTTAGTTCTTATTTGTTTTTTAAGAATTTAAAACAAACCATTTTTTTTTTATTGCAACTGATTTAATTTTAATTCAAGAAAAAACTATTGAAAACTTAATTCGTAAACTTGAAGAAAAACCTCACTATTCTATTTTTTATAAAAGCGGTCCTAACATAGAAACTACTCTTGGTATGTATCAATATAAAATTATACAAGAATGGTATCACAGATATCAAAAAAATCAAAGTATTGAATTATCGCTACAAAAACTAATTCAACAAGAAAAATTTATAGAATATCTTCCACTTACAGAAACCATATATAATTTAAATTCAAAAAAAGAAATCGAGTTATATCTAAACAACTCATGAAAGAAGAATCTATAATCCAACTTTTTACAAAATCAAATACAAAATTTCACAATGATGATTGTGAAGTTTTAGAAGTAAAGAAAAATCATATTCCTATCGTAACTTGTGATTCTTTAATCGAAAATGTACACTTTAGATTAGATTGGCATCCACCAGAAGACTTAGCAAAAAAATTATTTCACGTTAATTTATCGGATGTGATTTCGAGTGGAGGTTTACCCCAATGGTGTTTACTACAAATTGGAATTTCCAAAAACATAACAAAAGAATTTTTATATAAATTTTCTAAAAGTTTTTTGAAAGAATGTAAAAAATATCAAACTACTCTGATTGGGGGAGATACATTTCGTTCAGATATTTTTATTCTATCTCTGACTATGGGAGGTTATACAAAAAAATATATTTCACGAAAGTCAGAACCTAATTCTTATTTATACGTTACTGGAAATTTAGGGCTTTCTTTATTAGGATATAAAATCTTAAATAAAGAAATAGAAATACCACAAAATCTTAAGAAAATCCCGATTCAAAAGCATTTAGCACCTAAGGCAAGAACTGATATCGCAAAAACGATCTACCCTTATACTTCTGCTATGATGGATGTATCAGACGGATTGGTACAGGATGCAACAAAAATGGCAAAAGTAAGTGGATATCAATTGATTATTTATGTAGAAAGAATACCGATTCAAAAAAAATTTAGAAACTTTATTGATTACGAAAGTGCTTTGATTTCGGGAGAAGAATATGAATTACTTTTTACTTCGAAAAAGAATTTAAAGAATTTATCTTTTACAAAGATTGGATGGGTATCAGACCAAAAAATAAAAAATCAACCAGTAAAATTTTTATTAAACGGTAAAGAAATTTTTCCTAAAAAAGGTTTCGAACATTTTTAAAATTTAATAACTATTTTATACAAAAAAAAGAAAAACAAACGAAATAAAACTAAATTTATAAAAAAATAATCTAAAAAAAACATATAAGTATAAAAAAGGATCAACACCTCTAAAATTTCTAACAAAATTACAGTTTTTACTTTTTTCCACAAGAAAATACTAAAACATTTTTTTTGATAATAGTGAAGAAATATCAATGCAAAGAAAAAGTAGAATGAATTTAAAAATAAAAAATCATACTTAACAAATAAATAAACAAAGTTTTGGATTTTGACTATTAAATTGTAGACTAAAGGAATTTCGAAAATCAAATCGATTTTATAAAAATATTTAACGAATTGATTCAATAAAAAATTTTTTGATACCCATATACAAACAACATACCATAAGAATATATACCATGCAAAAATGAATACAAAGAAATTTTTAAAAAAATTAAAAAATGGACTTTTTATAATTTTTTTTTTAAAGAAGGATAATCAAAAACATAAGGAATTTGGAGAATTTTACCTTTATTTTTTTTTATTTCTTTTTCTATCAAATAAGGATTTTTTCTTAAGATAAAAGGATGAAATCTAAAAAAAATTTCAATTGATTTTAAATTGTACATACGATAACAGGATTCGGAATGAGAAATGCCATAAAATATTTGATTCATAACGTTCTTCAAATATTTTCTTTTATTGCTTCTAGGATATGCATAAATTGCAAATGGTTTTGTAGGATCTACACTCTTTAAGTATTGATCGATTAATTCAAAAAAGATTTCTGGTTTAAAGTTTTCTGTTGAGCTATCTACTAAAATTATTTTTCCACGACTATGATATAACCCTGTATAAATACAATCGATAGAATCTGTCGGAATGTAGTGTTGTA
Source organism: uncultured bacterium (assembly GCA_937928085.1). Classification (GTDB taxonomy): domain Bacteria; phylum Spirochaetota; class Leptospiria; order Leptospirales; family Leptonemataceae; genus SKYB61. The sequence continues at coordinate 31,616 of CALFVU010000010.1, forward strand.
TAATCCGAATTTGTACGAATTGATTCTTTGGAATCTCTAAATTTCGTTGTAAATTATTGATTATAATTAATTCCGAATTATAAACGTTTCTTTTAGAAAAAAATTCCTCCCATAATGAAATTTTTTTTAAATTTTCTAAAGTTTGTATTGGTAGTACCACACTAAATTGTATAAAGTCAGATGATTTTTGTAATAATAAATTTTTTTTAGCTATCAAAAACCAATGTCTTTTAAAACTCCAAATTGTTAAAGGATAAGTTTCTAAAAAGAAATTATACAAAAATCCCTTATTTTTTAAAAAATTTTCGATTTTTGAAGTATTATAATCAGGGACTAAACTTAGATAAAATAATTCAAATCCAGAGGTTTTAAAAGTATTTTGTATATTTTTTTTATTCCAAAATTCTTTTTTTAAATGAGCTAAAACAATTCCACCCGGAGAAACAGTTTGAATATAGCTTGTTAAATTCTGAAGTGTTTTAGGAGAATGCTCTAAATCTATAAATAACCCATCAAGACTGGAAGTGGGTGCAAATTGAATAGGAATTTTAGAAATATTTTCGGGAAAGATATATTCATAACCTAAAAATCCATCAATATACCCAACTCTCTCTGCCCATAATGGTAAGAACTCTTTATAAAGTTTTCTATATAGATTAAATTCTTTATTCACAACTAATCATTTATAAAATGAACATAAAAACGTCTATCCAATTTCATTGATTTTTATTAGTTTGAATCTAAATAATTTTTATACATTTTGTTTAAACTATCAAGTATAGGAACAATCTTTTTTAAACAATTTATAAATATTTTTGTATAATATTTTTCGTTGTTTCGTATAATTCTTTTTGATATTCTTCGTTATAGGTTTCGGGAGAACTTTTTGCCTCTTTTAAATCATTTATGTATTTTCCAGTAATGGGCTCCTCTGATGTTATTAAATAGAATTGATTTCTAATACCGCTTGAAAGTGGTGAACCCTTCATTTTAAAATTTTCTCTTAAAAGTTTTGTATCGATAACACCCGGATGTATGGAGTTGACTAAAACATTATATTTTTCCCATTCCCGCGCTAACCAATATCCGTACATAATTTGTGCCATTTTAGAATTTGCATAAGCTTTATACCCATTAAAAACATTAGGAGAAATCCATTCAGATAAATGATAAACTCCACTTTGATGAGCTATACTACTTACGAAAATAATTTTTATAAATTCCTTTTTTTCTTTTCTTAGTTGAAAATCTTTTTTGATTAAACTTAAAAGTTTTTCGTTAATCAAAACGTTTGATACAAAATTAACTGCAAATGTTTTTTCGACAGAATCAGAATTAAAGATTAACTTTTTTTCGTATGTACCAGCATTGTGAACAATGACATCAATTTTATTTTCGTTCTGTAGAATTTGTTCACACATAAGTTTTATTTCTTGAAAATTAAAGAGATCTGAAACATACCCTCTAAGTTTTTCATCAGAATTAAATTCTTTTATAGTAGAATTCACTTTTTCTAAATCTCTTCCATGAATTAGCACAGTAAAACCTAAATTTAGTAAAGGCTCAATCATAGCTTTACCAATACCATCAGTTGCACCTGTAATGAATATAGTTTTACTCATAGTTTATCTCCTAGAGATGATTTCTTTAGCATGACCTTTCATTTCTAAATATTCTTCGAAGGTATAAATTTGATATTCATAACCTTGTTCTGTTAAAAATAATTGTCTATTTTGAGCAAAAGACTCTTCTGTTGTATCTCTACTTACAATTGTGTAAAAATAAGCCATGTTATCATCTCCTTTTGGTCTTAGAATTCTTCCTAGTCTTTGTGCTTCTTCCTGCCTTGAACCAAATGTTCCACTAATCTGTATTGCAATTTTTGCGTCTGGCAAATCGATAGAAAAATTTGCAACACGAGAAACAATTAAACATGGTTCTTTACCTTCTCGAAATGCTTTATAAAGTCTTTCTCGTTCTGAAAGGGGGGTTTGCCCTGTAATAATAGGAAATTTAAATTTTTTTGCGATTAGATTTAACTGATCTAAATATTGACCTATGATCAAAATATTATTTAGTCCATGTTCTTTAATAATAGCTTTGATTACCTCCATTTTAGCCACATTTTCCGAAGCAATTCTATATTTTTCTCTATCATCAGCAACTGAATATTTCGCTCTTAATTCTTCATCCATATCTACCCGAATTTCAATACATTTTGCATTTGCAATCCATGATAATTTTTCCAATTCTTTCCAAGGTACATCATACTTTTTAGGACCAATCAAAGAAAATACATCTTCCTCTAGTCCATCTTCTCTAACTAATGTTGCAGTTAGACCCAATCTTCTTTTTGCTTGTAGTTCAGAAGTTAATCGAAACACTGGAGCAGGTAATAGATGAACCTCATCATATATGATAAGCCCCCAATTGCTTGCACTAAATAAATGATAATGTGTAAAATCCCCACCTCTTTTTTTTCTATGGGTAATGATATTATAAGTAGCAATCGTTATAGGTCTTATTTCTTTTTTTTCTCCACTATATTCTCCAATATCTTCTTCAGGAATATCAGTTTTATCAAGAATTTCATTTTTCCATTGTCTTATAGACAAAGTATTCGTAACCAAAATTAAAGTGTGAGAACCAACTAACTGCATTACACCTAAACCAACTATGGTTTTACCTGCACCACAAGGTAAAACAATAACACCAGAACCGCCATATTTACTACCACCAGCATGAAATACTTCAATAGATTTTCTTTGATAATCCCTCATACTAAATTTTTTTCCACTTCGAGTAACAGATCGAAAATTAAAATGATATTCAGCCCCTTCCTCATATCCTGCCAAATCTTCTACCGGATACCCTATTTTAATTAAAGCATGTTTAATATGCCCTCTATAAACTTTGTGTATTTGAATTTTATCTTTAAAAACATCTTTAATAAATTCTTTTACAGCCCGATGATGTGCAATTTCTTTTAAAAAATTTGGTTCTTCTGAAATAATATATAGCTCTCCATCTTCTTCTTTAATTAGTTTTACTTTTCCATAACGAGATATTTGTTCACGAATTTCGCTTATTACGTTTTTAGGTAAAGGGTATTTTGTAAACTCTTCTAAACCTTTGATGATTTCTTCTGCATTGATTCCACTTGATGCTGCATTCCAAAGGGATAAAGGAGTAATTCTATAAGTATAGAAATGTTCCGGACTTTTTTCTAATTCAGCAAATGAGCCACAAAAAGCTCTACATTCTTCAAATTTTGGATTATGAACTTCTAAAAGCATTGTCCGATCTGATTGGACAATAAGTGGATTTTGAAAATCTGGCATATTTTTTTTCAAACCTTTTTATAATTATGTAAGGTCAACTAAAAAAAATTTGATTTTTAAAGAATATGATTTTTCACAATAGACTACATAATTTTTAAAAAAAGCCGAAAGAGTACTCATATGAAAATTGAGCAACAAATGGCGAATCAAAACATAATATTGAACTTAAAACAAAATACATCTATAAAAAAGCGAGATCAATTAAAACAAAAAAAAACTTTTGTAGAACCTCAATCAGCTTTCGAAGAATTATTATTTGAAGTTGTTCCACCACAAAAAGAACCAGAACTTTTTCAATTATGGTCAATTTTGCCAGATGTAGAAAAAAAATTAATTCAAAACCCAAACGAAGAAAACTTAGAAGAATACAAAAACATTGTTAAAAACATTGCTAAACAACTTTTAGAAAAAAACATAAAAACCATTCAGATAAAAAAACGTTCCTCTTCCGGCAAAGAAATCATTCTTACATATACAAAAATTATTGATGAAAAACTTCATAAAATGATGTTAGCGATTCAATCAAAACGAAATACAGCTTTCGAAATTTTAAGAAATCTTAAAGAAATCCGTGGAATTCTTATCGATTTAAAACAATAATGATTGGATTCGTTTTTTATGAATTTTTTTTCTACAAATAACAAAAATAATGCAAATAGATTAAAATTAATCTAAAAATTTTTGTAATTTTGCATAATTAATATTCATTAATAAAAGCTTTTCAATTAAAAATAAAAAATAAATAATCAAGATTCATTAAAATATCTTTAAATTTCAATAATTTTACAAAATCTTTTAACTTAATTTAAACTTGGCACAAAATTTGATATATCTTATTGTGCTTATTGTGAGGGGGAAAATATTAAAAATATTAAAATATAAAAAGGATAAGAGTGGGATGCGAATTCTAGGGACTCAATTTCAATTTTGGGTCCCGTTTCTTATAATAAAAATAATGAGAAATTGTATAAACATAAAGTGTAAACTCTTTTAAGTTCATTCCTATAAACTTTGAATATAATTAAGGCTTTATTATTATTTATGATTCAAAAATTAATTCATAAGTAAGATCAATCCACTTATATTTAATAAAGCAGTATAAAAAATTATAAAAAAATTACGAATATTCACGTAGAAAAACCAAAAAAATTTGGTTGAAAATTGCAAATTATCATAATTTATTTGTAAGGGTGGTCCAAAAATAAATTAAAAGCCAAAAACCACAAGCAAATATAGAAAAAACAAAAAATTAATCATAGGAAGCAAACCAACCATATTCCACAAAATAAACATTCTCAATACCATAAGCCTTGCCATCTCCTCCTCTTTAATTTCCAAATAACTCCCATATGCACTCTTTATACAACCAAAAACATGCTCTATCCTATACCTACCCCTCAATATCCCCTCATCTCCACCTCCTCTAATACCCTTACCCTCATACAATAAAGCTTATCACCCACTATTTTTGTGCCATAAGGAAGTAATTTCACTTCATCGCTGTATGCCTTTAATACAGTCTTTTTGTGCAAGCCATTAAGGAATTGATGTAATCTTTCTTCTGGTAGTTTTCTAAATCTGTAGAAAAGATCATTTAGGGATGGGAGTTTTTCATCTGGGTAAAGTTCTTGGGCTGTGGATAATAGTTGTCTATAGCTTGCTTTTAGCTTAATTTTTAGGAGTAGGAGGAGTAGCATTAGCTTTTCTTGTCTTTCTTGGAAATATTAGTTTCTCATACTCTTGGAATTCTTGGAACAGCCTTCGCAGACCGTGGGCTTTGAAGGGCAGGTTGTTTTGCTTGCATATTACAATTTTAAAATGATGTTAAAAAGGCGCATACTTTTTGGTTATATAAAAGTATTCTTTGTATTATTGATAACACTTTTGGCCATTCTTTAGATCTAAGTAATCGGAGAAGTTGAAGTTCATTAGCTACACACAAGGAAGTAAAGGGGGGATCATACAAGAATTTCTCTATCTTCCACATCCTCTACCAAAGGTAGGAACTTTTCGAAATATTCCCTTGTTTGAGAGGGAGTTAAATTGATTTTCCAGTTTGCTACAAATAACTTCATCAAGAGAGTAATATAACATCAATCACCTACAGGCATTGAGGTAATAGAATCCCATCTTGAAATTTGAAATATGTAATAAAAGCCAGGGGACTAACTTCTCTTCTAAAAATGTAGCTATTTCCTTAGGATTCTTCGAAGTTTTCCAGTTTTCATATAAGTTTCTTATATCTTTTCTCATACTATCATGCTCCACCTTGTGCATAGGATAAGCAAAAAAATCTGCTTCTTTCATAAGCTCCTCTTCTGTGGAAAAATGATCCTCAATATCTTATGGGAGTAAATCCATAAGCCTATTAATTTCTTGATAGTCTTCCTTTTGGCAAGCAACATATAGCTCCTCTATGATTTGTATTTCATCTTCATGAAGGGCGTTAAAAATATCATTGCCACCCTTGGTAGCTTATCAATACCTAAGAGCATGGGTCTTACCTCCTTAACAAATTTTAAAGTAAATATATACTCACTTTTGGGGTTTAGTATGGTGATTCTCATAAAAAAGAATTTCTTTATTAAGCAAGAAAATAAACATTATATTTAATTTATGCAACTAAAGGATCCAATAGCGTTAATAGAGGGCTTATTTTCACCACGAAGGGTGGAGAAGGGCTCGCTTATCTTTTCTGAGGGTAATATATGTTCGGCAATTCCCTTCTTAAAAGAAGGCTTACTAAAGGTCTATCTAATATCTGAATCTGGAAGGGAACTTACCCTCTACAAGGTTCTTCCAGGGCAAATGTGCATCTTTGCTATGCTTACAGCATACTCGGGGGGCGAGTATCCTGCTTACACGAAGGCCGAAGAAGATTGTTATGTTTCCATGATCCCTTCGGAAATCGCCATAAAATGGTTCGAAGAAAACCGTTGGTGGCGATCCCTCTTTATGACAGTGCTTTCAGAAAAATTTTTAGGTATTATGTATACGCTTGATTCTATGATATCTGAAAGCATAAAGGATAGATTAATTAACTACCTGCTATCAAGCCATGGAAAAGATTTTGTTATAGAAAAAACTCATGAGGAGATAGCTAAGGATATTGGGAGTGTGAGGGTAGTGGTCAGTAGAGTTTTGAAAGAGCTTGAGAAGGAGGGGCTTATTAGCTTACAAAGAGAGAAGTTATTCATAAAGGATTATGAAAGCTTAAAAAGGCAGGCTGATAAAGCCCGCCATTGATCTCTATTTAGTCCAAGTAGAGAATACAAAGTCCTTATCCTTTACCTGGGCATGACATGTGTGACAGTCTTTAAACATATCCTTCACTATATTATTCCCTTTCCCATCGTCGGCAAAGTAACCCCAACCGTCAGTTTCCTTGTATTTTTTGCTGTCCTTTACCATAAAAGCTTCTATCCTCTTTGTTCCTTCTACATAGGCACCATTATCAAGTACATGTTCATAAAAGACTATGGTGATTTTTGCGCCATCTGGGAATTTTCTTTGACCATCCACTTTTATAGCTTCTAATCCCTTATCGTTCACGTAAACATGGTGAATACCACTAAAGGGATTAAATAGAGGGTGTTTCTGGTCAAAGATGACCATACTTTTTACATGGTTCCACTTTCTATAGTTCTCTGGGGCATCCTTACAGGCCTCTGCCGAAGCAAAGCCTAAGCCTGCCACAAGACCTAAAATTAAAAACTTCCTCATGTTTACACCTCCTTATGGGTTTTTATATAGTTTAACGAAATTCGTCTTCTAATTCTGCAACAAAGTTACAAAAGAGTCTGTTTCAAAAATCTGGACAAATCAAAAATACTCAACAAAGGAGTGCTTAGAGCTATCTTTTTGCAAAAATGTAGGGGCAACTCACGAATTACTTGTTCCAACCATAAAAAAATGTCTTACCGTTGCCCATCACAAATAAAGTAGGGGCAATCCTTGCGGTTGCTCAAATGGCAGAGGATAGAGGCGTAGGCTATTTTTGTAACAGCATCATAATTTATTTGTTGACATTACTTTAAGGAATATTTTACAGTAATATTTTATAGATCTTTTAGTTGGTCAAAAAATTATGGAAAAACTTGGCAAATTTGATCGAGATTCATATCCATTCTCGAGCTCTGAACAAAAACGAAAATTTCCTAGAGTAGAAAAAAGAAGAGAAAAAATAAGAAATCTTATTTTAGAAATTGCAAAAAAAAAGTTTTCTACAGAAAATTTTTATTCTGTAAAATTCGAATCTTTCGCAGAAGAAGTAGAAATTTCGAGAGCAAGTCTTTATAGTTATTTTGCTTCTAAAGAAGAGATTATCTACGAAATTGTAAAATATGTTCTTGAAGATTGGATCATCAAATATGAATTATTACTAAAAAATAGCAATGAACTTACACATAAACAATTAATAGAAAACTTTATTGATATTTTCGTTGAAATATGGGAGAAACATCAATCTTCTGTTATTGTAACTCAAAATTTTTTAGACTTAGATTTAGATAAAGGGAAAATATCAGGTTTATACAATAAACTTATTGAATTAAAATTCAAAATTCTAGAAAAATTCGAAAAAGAATTAAGATTTCCAAAAGAAATTACTTCCAAAATTCTTTTAAAATGTGCATTTTCTTTGATTCGTATGTTATCAGAACTACCCGAAGGAAGAGAACATTTTAGAGAAAGTATAAAAAAATTGATTTTTAAATGATTATTATTCTTTCTTCTGCTAAAACCTTAAAAAGATTACCGATACCAGAAGAAAAAATAAAACAATACTTTAAAGAACCAAGTTTTAAAAAAGAAGCTTTAACATTAGCAAACATTTTAAAACAAAAAAATAAAAAACAAATCACAGAATTACTTAATGTAAGTTTGGCTATAGGGGAATTAAATTTTAAAAGATTTCAGAACTTTCCAGAACATTTTCAATTCGACGAATCTTATCCAGCAATTTTTTTATATTATGGAGATGTATTTAAAGGATTTCATTTTAAAAAATATACCATACATCATTATGAATATTTAGAGAAGAATATTAGGATCATTTCTGGACTTTTTGGAATACTTCAACCTTTTGATCTAATTTATCCTTATCGACTAGAAATGGGAACAAAATTTAGTTTTACCATCAATTCTACTTTTTACGATTCTTTATATTCATTTTGGCAGAACAAAATTACTGATTATTTAAATAAAGAAATACAAAAAACAAAAAATAAATTTTTAATCAATTTAGCTTCTAATGAATATTCCACAGTGGTTGATAAAAAAAATTTTTTATTCCCGATTATTAATATAAACTTTCAGGAAAAGCGAAACGGAGTTTATAAAACTATTGCACTAAACTCAAAACGCGCAAGAGGAAGAATGGCAAACTGGATTGTAGAAAACAAGATAGAAGACATAAATGAATTAAAAAACTTTAACCTCGATAATTATCAATTTTCTAAAGAAATATCTACCGAAAATAATTGGTTTTTTCTTAAAGATCAATAATCTACATTTTTTAAATTTGTTTTAAAAAAATTAATTTTAAGAGATTTTTTAAATTTAAGGATTTGCTCATAAGAAAAAGTTGTTTTATTATTAATAAAAAATTCATAAAGGAGTTTAACATGAATAAAATCCTTAAAATCTTGATATTATTGATTTTTTTTCCGGTTAGTTACATTTTTTCTTTTTCTAAATTTAAAGTTGGAGACAAGGTGCCAGATTTTACAATGCTATTAGATAATGGGCAAAAAGTGAATTTAAGTTCTTTTTTAAATAAGGGCAACACAATCGTTTTATATTTTTATCCAAAGGATGGGACATATGGATGTACTGCTCAGGCACAAAATATAAGAGATAATATTGATCGATTATCTAAAAAAAATATAATTGTATTTGGAATTAGTACTGATGATTTGTTATCTCATCAAGAGTTTAAAAAAAAACATAATCTAAATTTTTATTTAGTCTCTGATTACGAAAAATCTATCTCTAATTTGTTTGGAGTTTTAGGTTATTTTGGTATGTCACAAAGAGTCACTTTTATCCTAAATAGTAACGGCGTGATAAAAAATATTATCAATGATGTGGATGTTAAAAAACATTCTGAACAAATCCTCAAAGCATTAGAAAGTAGTACAACTTTATAAAAAAAATTTTAGATTAATGAAGGGGAAATCCCCTTTTTCTATTTTTCTAAATTATAATTCTTAAAACATTGACAAAACATCCTTATTTTTTGCACTGCACTAAATACAAATATGCGAATTATCAAAAGATATAACAACAGAAGATTCTATGATACATTGTTAAAAAAAACCATACATTTAGAAGATATAGCAACTTACATACAAAACGGAGAAGAAATTCAGATCATTGATCATAATTCAAACATAGATATAACTGCAAAAGTTATAGCTCAAACTTTTTTTAAATTAGCAACTCAGAATAAAAATCAAGAATTTGTAATATTCTTATTTTCTTCTTTAATTCGAGAATTTCAAAGAAACTTGCCAAAATTTCTTTTTAGATTAATGCAAAGTGGAATTGGAACAGAATATTTAAGTATAGAAAAATTACTTAAAATTATTCAAGTATTTATCGATATTGGAGAACTTAATATAAAAGACCAAGAAGACTATGTAAAACAGATAATTTCCTATATGAACTTTAATAAAAAAGACATAGAAAGTAAACTCCTTGAACAAATTAAAAATCACAAAGATACAATTCAACATTTAAGAAATATAATGAAAGAAACATTACAAAAAGAAACATAACATAGTAATCCATCAAAAAAAATTCAACATTTCATTATTTTCTTAGATACAGTGTACAAACAAAAGTTTTGATTAAATACTTAAGCTTTAAGAATCAATTTTTTATAAATAATATCCCGATTCAAATTGATTTGCTGATATTATATCAAAGTTTATTTACACATTATTTATAAGTATTTTGAAAGATACTCAAAATCATATGTTAACACTAAAAATACTCAAATAATAATAAACAAAAAAGTATCAAAAACTTTGTATCTAAAGCCACAGTTTTTCAAAAAAAAATACTTTATGTTGTAAGTATTGTGTTATATTTTTTCTTGATTTTTTTTGGAATAATTTTAAAATAATAAATGAATAGGATGCATGCTATCGCGCCCATAAAAATGGGTGAGGAAAGTCCGGGCACCGCAAAATGGGATACCGGAGAAACTCCGGGCACGCAAAAGGTGACGGAAAGTGCCACAGAAAATATACCGCTTTTGGTTTAAAAAACCAAAAGTAAGGGTGAAAAGGTGAGGTAAGAGCTCACCGCTTCTTAGGTAACTAAGAAGGCAGGGCAAACCCTATCTGGTGCAATTCCGAATAAGTAACCGTTAAAGCTGATTTGGCTCTGGTTACGGGTAGGAAGCGTAGAGCTTTTGAAGTAATTCAAAAGCCAAGATCAATGATAGCAGAAAACAGAACCCGGCTTATGCATCCTATTCCTATCATTCTTAAAAAAAATTTAAAGTAATCATAAGCTCTACCGAAAATAAAACTAAACATAGGAGTTAAAGAATGAACCCAACAGCCAGAAACTATTTTGATGCTTATAAGGATACAGAAATTCAAACAGCAGATCAAGGTAAGTTAATCTTAATGCTTTACGATGGGGCAATCCGATTTTTAAATATTGCTATTGATAACATGGATTTTAGAAAATACGATATCGTAAACCACAATATTATTAGAGCTCAAGATATTATCACAGAACTGATGTTATCTTTAAATATGGATCAAGGGGGAGAAATAGCAAAAAATTTATTTAATATCTATGCATACATAAAGAAAAGGTTATTAGAAGCTAATATAAAAAAAGAAGCTGAAATTTTAAAAGAAATCATTAAACATTTAAAAAATCTACGAAGTGCTTGGGAAGAGGCAATAAAAAAAGCTCCTACTTCGAATCAAACAATTGAAAAATCAACACAAAAAGCAACAGTCGGTTTTAACATAAAGGGTTAAATTGTTCTATTATCTAAAAAAATATAGAGAATATTTAATCATCATTTATCTTTATGTTAAAAAAAATAAAATTGACGAAGCACTTTCTCTTTTACCAATCATACAAAATTACGAAAAAAAAATCCTTTTTTTGGTAAAACATAATCAATACTACAGAGAAGTTGAGACTGTAAAAAATATTCTAAAAAAAATTTCTTTTATTTTAGAAATTATAGAAAAAAAACTAAAATACCAAGAAAAAAAAATCACTATAAATAGTAATGATTTTTTTATAAAAGAAATCAGTTTTTTATTAAAAAAATTTTTACAAGAAAAAGGGTTAGAGTAACATAAAAAATGAACTTTTTTTTAAAAAATAAGTCAAAAAATTGTGATTAATCTCAAACAAGGAGCAAATATGAAAAAATTTTTTGTTTTGATATTATTATTTTTGTTTTCTTTTTCTAACATTGATGCTAAACGTATAGCTCTTATTTTTGGGACTAATTATAAGAATAACGATGCAGGAATTCCACCTTTAGAACTATGTGAAGCCGATGCAAAGCTGATCGAAGAAACACTAAAACATTTTGGACAATTTGATGAAATAAAAGTATACTTAGGTAGTATGGTAACTGCTTCTAATATAAAGAATGCATTAGAAAATTTAGCATATACCACCTCAAAAGAAGATGTAGTATTTTTATATTTCTCTGGTCATGGAACATATCAAAGGGATAGCTCTGCCCCAAATGGCTTAAGAAATTATATAATAATGTATACTCGTCCCCATATATCTGATAAAGAATTAAATGAGTGGACGAATGGCATAAAAGCAAAAGTGGCATGGGTATTTGACTGTTGTTTTTCTGGTGGCATAGTAAAAAAAGGAAAAGAAACAAGAGGAACTGGCGACATTCCCATACCGGAAAATAGCCCAGGTATTGTAATACAAAATGGAGATAAAGATTTTTATTTTAAAAATGCAGTCCTTGTTGGTTCTAGTGATTCAAATGAAACTTCGATAGAGGTAAAAGGAAATATAAATCATGGAATTTTTACTTTTTATTTTACACAGGGTTTAAATCCCTCTAATGGAGATTTAAACAACGATAAAACAGTAACACTTTACGAAGCTTTTGAATGGTCAAAAAAAAGAGTATCAGAACATGCAAAAAGACTTAATCATAAGCAGAATCCACAAATAAAAGGTAACGCTTCTGGTTATTTAATTTCTGGCTCTCTAAAACCTATTTTACCTGATCAACCTACTATTCCAACAATCACAACAGAAGAACCTCCTGTTGTGGATCAAGGAAATTACGGAACAATAGAAATTGCAACTACGATACTAAAGAGTAGGCAAGCAGGACAAAATACAATGGATCCAGCTGAAATTTTAAGAAAAAACAAACTGGGTGATGTAGAAAGAAAAATCAAAATTTTAGTTTCTGAAAACGAATATCCTACAAAAATTGAATGGTTAGACGAAAAACAGCTAAAACAAAAAATAGAAGAAGAAATTCCATTGGGAGAATATTCTTTTGACAACAAATCTTTTAAAAATAAAGCAGCTTATGTGATTATTACAAAAGTACCTGTAGGAGTTCATGAGGTTCGAATAGAAGCGGAAGATTATCCACTTATAAAAAAAGTGATTGGAGTAGAAAAAGGTAAAATATCAAAAGAACTAATTGTAGCAAGCCTTAAAAATTATGGTTCGATTCAAGGTAAAGTTTTTTATAAAAACTTTGAACAACCTTTAGCAGGACTAGAAGTTTGGATGCCCACTGTTACTGGTGTGAATCTGATACATAAAATGAAAACTACAAAAGATGGTTCTTTTTGGTTTCTAAACCTACCACCGGATAATTTTTATCAACTAAAAGTATCATTCTTAGAAAATTTAGATTTAGATAACCGTTTTCTTAAAGTAAAACCAGGAGAAGTTACAAAAGTAGATGTGATACTAAATCGAAAAAGCGTTAAAGAATGATACGACTCATACTCTTATTGATTCTTGCATATATTGTATATAAAACTATTGTGAATGTGTTAGGCTATTTTAGAATGAAGAAGAATACATCAGAAGAAAGCTATTATATTGATGAAGATGGTCAACTAAGAAAAATAAAAGATATTACAAAAGAAGCAAAGATTTATAAAGAATAGAAAGATAGGTTTAAAAATACCCCTATTTACCGAAAAAGTTAAATATAAAATTTATCCCATTTTAGTAAAATTCCTGTGCCAAAACCGCTGAGTCCTTTTGTTATCTGAAAGTTTGCATTTGTTAAAAACGATATATTTTTTAATAATTGAATGCCTTTTCCTTTTTTGGGTTCTTTAGAACCAGTTTTTCTTAAAATTCCTTCTCCGTCATCATAACAATAAAAATCAATATATTTTTCCGAATTCATAATTTCAATCCCATAAATTTTTGCATCACTATAAAAAAGTGCATTCAGTAAACATTCGCATAAAAACCAAAAAAAATAAGGTTTATATTCTTTAAAAAGATCCAGCACGATTTTTAGATCCTGTTCCTTATATTGGATTTTAAAAATATAATTGCTTTTAGAAAAAACTTCAGTAATTTTATAAAAAACTTCTAAAACTATTTTATCAAATGAATTATAATCATAATCCGCTATATGAGTAGCAATCTGTATTATTTGATAAATAATATCCTGTATATCGTACAATGTTTTTGTATTTTTTTCGTAAGATTTTTCTCGAATATAAAAATTTAATTTTTTTTGCTTCTCTAATATAATCTGCATTGTTTCTTTCAGTATATTTAGTGTTTGATTATTTTTTTCTTGTTGTTTAAGAATTTTATCATTTTCAAAAGAAACAGATAAAATGGGTATAAGATTTTCTAATATAAAAATTTTATCATCCTGCTGATTTAATTTTTGTTCTGTGACCAAAATCAAAATACCAGTAACTATATTATTTACAACTATAGGAAGAATGATATAAGTTTCCGTATCGGATAAAGAATTTTTATAAATAGTTTCTATAAGTCGATATTGATCCTCATTATAAAAGTTTATATGTTCTCTATGTAAAGTTAGCTCATAAGGAGAGATTCCTTGTTCTTTAAAGATAATAACTAGTTTTCTTTCTGTCACTATCTCTCCAAAAATAGACTCATTTAAAAATATCCTATATAAGGGAAGTCCGCAATTAGAAAAATAATAATAAAAAACTTCTTCTTTTAACTCTAATAACACATATCTTTTTAATTGAGATTCAAAAAAAGTTTGATTAATAAACTCCAATCGGCTTCTTAAGTCTGGAAGCTCCGAAATGGAAAATATAAAATTGATAATAGTTTTAGATGTTTTTTTAGATCTTTTTTCTCTTAAGTAACTATCTTGTAGCTCTAAATTAAGTTTATGAATATGATTATCTTTTTCTTTTAAAGTCTCTTCTAATTCTTCGTAAAGTTTTTTAAGATTTTGTAACTCCAGATTTAAGTTTTCTTTTTGATTTAGTAACTCTGTATAAAGAATCTCTATTTTATTATAATCATCAGTGATTAACTTTAACTCTTCTTCTAATTTAATGAGCATATAATCTTTATTTTTGATTTCATTTTGTTGATTTTGTATTTGAATATGATGACTTCGAATTAGCTCATTTTTTTCTTTTATAATTTTTTTGTTTTCTTCAATTTCTAATTTTTTTAGCTCTCCTTCTCTTTGCAAGTCCTCTACTTTATTTGTTAGATTTTGTATTTCTTGATATTTCTTTTGTAATTCTTCTTTATAATCCAAGATTTCTTTTTTTAATTTTTGGATTTCGGATTCTTTATTTTTTATTTCAGAATTTAGTAATTCCTGTTGATGTTGATATTTATGAATTTCTTTTTCGGTATTTTCTTGTAATATTTTTATTTTTATTGAATAATCTTCTTCTAATTGTTTTATAGAGTTATTAGCAGAATTTAAATCTCTTTCCAAAATTTGAATTTGATAAAGTAAGCCTTGATTTTTTTGATCTAAAAGATTTAATTCTTCGGTTAGTAAACTTATTTTTTGATCTTTTTCTTGCAATTGTAATCTTAACATTTCTATATTTGAATTTAAATCTTTAATTGTTTGATTTAATTCCTCAACAACCAATAGATTTTCTTCTTCTATTTTTAATATTTTCTTTTGATATTTTTCTTCGGTTTCTATTAGCTCTTTGCTTTTGATTTCTATTTCGTTTTTGTATTTCTTAATCAATTCTTTTTTTTCAGAAAGTTCATTCCATAAATGATCTTGTGTTTCTTTTAATTTTTCGATTTTGACTAAATGTTCATTTATAATAGATTCATATTCTTTTTTTTGGCTTTCCCAAACTAAAGTTTTATTTTTTAGTTCTTCTGAAAGATAATTGATCTTATCCTCAGCATTTTTTTGAATCTCGTTTATAGTTTTTTCTTTTTCTTTTATATTTAAATGTAAGTTATGAATTTGACTTTCGTATTGATTTTTTTGTTTTTGATTCTCTATCTCTTTTTGTTCTAAGAGAAATTGTAATTCTTCTTTTTTTTGTTGTAAGTTATGGATATAATCCTCTAAATTTTTTGTGTCTATTAGGTACTTTTGTTGAAGATCTTTAAGCTTATTTTGATATTCCTCTATCTCCTCTCTCTCTCTTCTTATCCTCTCCTCATAACCCTCCCTCATCTCTCTCATCTCTCTCTCATAATAACCCCTTATCTCCTCCCTCTCCTTCTCTAATCGTATCCCCCACTCCGACTCTATCTCCTCCCTCTCTCTTCTCATCCTCTCCTCATAACCCTCTTTTAAAACTGTTATCTCTTTTTCGTATTTTTTTTGTATTTGATCTTTTTCATAAGTTAATTTTAATTCCCAATCTTGATTAATTTTTAGTTCTAATTCTTTGAGTTTTTTTTCATTCTCAAAATACAAAGATTGAATTTCTTCTTCTTTTGATATTAAAGCTTTTTTGTATTTTTCCTTCTGTTCATCTAGATCTAAAAGTAGCTTCTCTTTATCTTTAGTTAAAATTTGAATTTTTTCGATTAAAGCGATTTCTATACTTTCCTTTTCTTTATTTTTTTCTTCAATTAAATTTTGTATTTTATTTTCATATTCGTTAGTTATTTTTTCTATATATTCAGAAAATTTTTTATTCCACTCTTTCTCTATTTGATTTTTTTCTAATACAAATTGTTCGTGTACTTCTTGAATCCTATTCTCCCAACTTTTATTCAATTCTGCAATCTCTTCTTCCTTTTTTACAATCTTATTTTCATACTCCGTTTGTATCCGTTTTATCTCTTCTTGTTTCGCTATTTTCTCTTTTTCTGCTTTCTCTATTAAACCTCTACACAACTCTATACCAGTTTCTAACTCCTCAATCCTTTTATTTAGCTCCTCAATTTCTTGTTTCTTCTTTTCCTCTTCCTTTTCTAAGGTTTCCTTAAAACGATTCTCTATTGCTAAAACCTCCTCCTCATGCTTCTTCTCCTCCTCTTTTAGTTTTACCTCAAATTGTTTTTGTAACTCTTGAATCGCATTCTCTTTCTCTAAAACAAACCTTTCTTTTAAATCATTTAATTTCTCATTAGCTTCGAAAATAAGCGTCTGCCTTAACTCTTCTTTTTCCTTTGTACATCTCTCTTTTAATTCCCTAATCTTTTTTTCTTCTTCTCTTCGCCTCTGTAACTCTATTTGCTTTTCTTCTTCTAACTGTTTTTGTAATTTTTCTATTTCTCTTTTATAACTTTCTACAGTTTCCTCTAATTGTTTTTGAAATGCCAATTCTAATTTCTTGATTTCCAGCTCTTTTTGTTGATTAAACTCTTTTTGTTTTTCTATTCTGATTCTAAGTTCTTCTTGATATCTTAAATCTAAATCATTGATTTTTTGTTCGTATTCTTTAAGAATAAAATTTTTTAATAAAACTTCATAGATAGAATCTTTTAAAGCTATAAAAAACGTTTCGAATATAAAAAGTTCTTTTTTAGTTAACTTTAACTCTTTCGATACGAAAAATAAAAATAAAATTATAGAATCAAAAAAATTTATCTTATAAACAATACATTGTTTGTCATCTATATTTTCCGGTATATCTTCTAATTTTAAAAAATCTTTATAAATTTCAATTTTCTGATCGAATTGGAAATTTTTAAAATGATTGATTAAAAAATCATATATTTTATGTTCCGGATTAATAAATGTATTAGCATCAGATGTTATTTTTAATATATTGTTTTCTTTTAAAAGAAAAAAGAATATTTCTTCTTGTAAGTTTTTTTTTAAAAATAGTAAAAAATCATTTAAATTTGAGATATGACTTTTTTTAAATTCTTTCTCTAACTTCTGTATATCAAAAGATAATTTATTTTTTAAAGTTGTTTTTTTTGTAGATTTTTTTTTAATTTCTTTTTTTGCTTTCATATTTGCTAAATACAAATTTGATATAGTTTTCTATAAAAAAAATTAATAGATTTTCTGGTAAAATATTTTTTAAAAACCAATACAATTTTGCATCAATTCCAACTCGATAATGTGCAGGGATTCTTTTTTTTTTAAAAAGCTTGTTAATTTTCATGGCAGCGTTTTTAGCATCCATTGCGTAAAAAGGATAAGTAAACATTCTTTTTTGAATCAACTGATTTAAAAAGTAATAAGGTAAATTCATATCATCTAAATGACTAGGTACAACCATATTGTTCTTGAAATCAGTTTTTATAAGACCGGGTTCAATTGAACACACTTGAATCGAAAAAGGAGACAATTCATATCTTAAAACTTCAGAAATAGCCACAAGAGAAAACTTAGAAGATGCATAAGCAGAACTTGTAGGAATTGTAAGTCTTCCTAAAATCGAAGTTATATTAAAAATCCTTCCATAATTTTGTTTACGCATATAAGGCAGAACGAATCGAATCCATTGTAAAGGGGCAAAAAAATTAGTTTCGTACTCTTCGCGGAACTCTTGATCTGATATTTCTTCGTATGGGGCATAAACTCCATAACCAGCATTATTGATTAAAAAATCAATTTTATTATGCTCTTTATAGATAGAATCAACTAGAGATTTACCTTTAGTATAGTCCCGAACATCCATTTCGATGATTTGTAGATTTTCTGGTAGTTTGTATTGATATTTTTCAAGATTGTTTAAAAATTTATTTTTATTTCTTAAAATTCCATAAACAATATTATCTCCGGAAAGTAAAATAGATAAATGAAAACCAATACCAGAAGAAATACCTGTTAGAATTCCAACTTGATTGTAATGAGCATTCATACGTTTTTTAGTATAAGAATCTAAATGAAATTTTACTTTACACACTTCAAGCTTTTTTTTTATTGGTTAGTAAAGCAAGTAAGGGGGCTTAGCTCAGTTGGGAGAGCATCTGCCTTGCACGCAGAAGGTCATCGGTTCGAATCCGATAGCCTCCAATAATACCTAAAAATATATATTAATCTTTACATAAACAAAAATTGAATTTTTACAAGAAGCATTCTTTTAAGTCCTTCGTTAAAGCTTCTTTACAACTATGCTTTCGTATATATAAAATTTTAATATTGTTTATTAGTGAATGTCATTTAAGAAATTCATTATAAAATAGTTTGATGATTACTTAATAAATTACAAGTAAAAAAACCTTAAGTAGATTATGTGTAACTTTAGAGTTTGTTCAAGTTTATTTTTTGGGAGGTATTATGAATATGAACTTATTTATCTTTGTTTTTCATTTTAATCAAGTTTTAAAAATCAATTTTTTAAATCGTATTTCTTACTAAAAGCATAAATTATTTTTACAATATGTTTGTGCATAATTTAAGAATTTTTGTATTATCTTGTTTTATAGATAAATTTTAGTTGCATTAAAATTTAAACTTTGTTCTTATTCGTATTAAAATTTCATTTGCAGAAGATTTTGGTAATTATCTAGCTTTTATTTTCTAGCTCGTTTTAAACAATATTGTTAAAGATTCATTTCTAAATTTTTGTCAAAAAACCATCTATTTTAATTAAAATTCTAAGATCATAATAAAAAAATTTTGTAATAGATTTATAAAATTTTTATAAAGAAAATTTTACAATTTTATTAAAAAAAATAATATAAAAATAACAACAGAAATGGCTTATAGCAATTCTAAAAAATATAAATTTGACAAACTAAGAAATCTTATTATATTGTAAAAATATAAACACATAGGGGGAAAAACATAATGAAACATATTGAATTTTTATCAAAAGATAATAAAACAAAATTAACTGGAACTATTTGGGAAAAAGAATCTTCAAAAGCTTTTGTAGTATGGATTCATGGTTTTGCTGAACATCGATTACGATATAATGATTTCGCCAATTTTTTGAATAAAAATCAAATCAGTTTTTTTTGTTTTGATCTTCGAGGACATGGTGACTCTAACGGCAAAAGAGGTCTTATTCTTCGATTCGAAGAGTATTTAGATGATGTTGATTCAGCAATTGAACAAATCAAGAATTACATTAATGAGATTTTTTTATGTGGTCATTCCATGGGTGGACTTGTGTTAGCCAGATATTTAGAATCAAGAAAAAGTAGTATAAACATAAAAGCTTCTCTTTTTACTTGTCCTTTCTTAGGATTAGGTATGCCTGTTCCCTTATGGAAAAGAAAATTAGCTGAATTTTTAGCTAAACCTTTTCCTGCTTTATCTTTACCATCAGGATTGGATGCCAAAGATTTAAGTCATGATGAATCAATAGTCAAAGAATATATAAGCGATCCTAAGGTTTTTAAAAATGCTACCGCTCGTTGGTTTGTTGAATGCTTAAAGCATCAAGCTTTAGCTTTAGAAGAAGCAGGAAATGTGAATGTACCTGTTCAAGTTATGCAAGGATTAGCTGATAAAATTGTAAATCCAAAAACTACACAAGAATTTTACGAGAAATTAAAAATTTCACCAAAAAACTTTATAGGTTACGAAGGACTTTACCACGAAATATTAAACGAAGCCTTAGAATATAGAGAAAAAGTATATCGAGATGTTTTAGAATGGTTCAAAAAATTTATATGATTGATAACAAAATCAAGCAAATGATTCGAGAAAACATAAATGAATTTATTCAATGGAGGAAGACAATTCATTCAAAACCTGAATTAGCTTTCGAAGAATACGAAACATCAAATTTTATTAAAACAAAACTGTTATCTTTTGGAATAGAAGTAGAATCAAACTTCGCAAAAACAGGCATTGTAGGAAAACTGATTTCTAAAAACGCAGAAAAAAATTTAGGATTTCGAGCTGAATTAGATGCTTTGCCTATACAAGAAGAAAACGAATTTGATTATAAATCCATATATCCTAACAAGATGCATGCTTGTGGTCACGATGGTCATATGACTGGATTATTAGCTTCAGCAAAAATTTTGTCTATACTAAAAAAAGAATATGATCTTCCAAATAATATTTTTTTTATTTTTCAACCTGCAGAGGAAAACGAAGGTGGCGCAAAAAAAATGATCGAAGAAGGTTTTTTAGAAAAGATCAAATTAGATTCCATCTATTCTTTACATAACTGGCCAGAATTGCCAGAAGGAATTTTTGGTTTAAAAAGCGGTCCTATAATGGCTTCTTTTGACAATTTTATGATCGAAATCAATGCCAGAGGTAGCCATGCAGCTATGCCCCATCAAGGTGTAGATGTAGTTTTTCTAACTTCTTTATTGATTCAAAATGTATATTCAATCCTTAGTAGAACAAATCCAATAAAAAACAAATTAATTTCTTTTACTTCGATTCATACAGGAACAACCTACAATGTATTACCCGACAAAGTAGAAATAAAAGGAACGTTAAGAACATTTGATTCAAATACAAAAAATGAAGTTATAAAAATCTTAAAAAATGTATTAGAAAACTTAAAAAATATTTATAATTTTCATTATAATTTTTTATTAAAAGAAGGTTATCCAGCAACGATAAATGAAAAAAAAGAAATTGACTTTTTAAAAGACTTGATTATCTCTAAATTTGGAAAAAATAAACTACTAGAAATTAGCGAACCCAGTATGGGAAGTGAAGATTTTTCTTACTTTTTGCAAAACATAAAAGGAGCTTATATATGGATCGGTTCTTCGAAAAAAAATTCTTTGCTTGGTCTACATAATCCTAAGTTTGATTTTAATGATTCTATCTTGGAAGATATAATTTTATTTTGGACTAATCTTGCAATTTTTGGTAGTAAAATATGATTATAAAAATGTATTCATTAATGTATGGTTATAAAAAATTAAATGCAGAAATTAAAATTATAGATGGTAAACCTTTACTATTTGTAGAAGAATTAGGTTACGTTAGCCCCCTTGAATTTATAAAACAGGGGATGAAAATAGAAATGATCACAGATAAAGAAAAAGAATTATTAAAAAAAGGGGGATATCAATTTAGGCTCTAACAATGAAAAATAAATTTTTTTCTTTATATAATTTTTTTTTAGTTGCATTTAAAAGCATATATAGTAAATATACGATAATAACTGTAAAATTAGTAGAACTAATTACTTTTAAAATTTAATAACGGAGGAACAAATATGGCAGGTAGTCAATTTCCTAAAAGTCCTAATAAAATAGACCCTGTAATTCCCAGTGCAGTGGCTTCTCGAACGTCACTAGTTTGGGAAGGGCGGAACAAAATAGCTGAATCAAAAAAAATTATTGATGATGCAGCGGTAAGAGTTAGGGATTTTGTGCAAACCAAGCTTCCACCAGAAATAACTAAAGATGTAGACATAATGGCTAGCATCGAAGATAAAATCTACAATTATGTAAACCAAGCATATGTAAATATGTTTAATCGGTATACGATCACGGTAGAAGACGAAATGATGAAGAAAGTTCGAGATTTTATTGATAAAGAAGAACTTCGAGCTCTTGCTAGATATACGCCTAGAGAAATTTCTGAGTTAATCGATAAGCTTGCAGGTGCAGATAAATTTAACACAGGAGAAGTAGAAAAATCAATTATTAACATGTATGGACACCTACAAGGACACATTCAAAGAGGTGTAAATGATTTAGAAAACGAAACAAATGCAATTTTAAGACAAAAAACAGACGTAGGTGCCTTTGTAAGAGGAGAAAATGCATATTCAATTGTAAAATGTGTATTTAAGGATAACTTATATAAGCCAAAAACTGTAACAGATATTAAATTATCTATCAATATATTGGATTCTGAATTAATTTCTCCAATATTTCATTATCAAACTACAGTAGAATATTTACTCAAAGACACACTAGCTAAACACATAATGGAACTTATCGATCGAGAAGTAGAAAAACTAAAAGAAGAAATTATAGATTCTGGAAGACCCGAATTAACAGATAGTGAAGTCATGTTCGAAAAAATAAAACTTGTAGATAAATACACAGATGATAATCCATCTGATCCGAATTCTAAAAGATATGCTATTTTAGCTAAGAAATTTTTAGATAAAATCGAAGGTTTAAGAGCAGAAATTGATCAAGAAGATTATGATCCTCTAAACATGAGAGAAAGAATTAAAGCAATTATTGATGATGAAAATATCAGGAATCGGGGATTTAATACAGCAGTGAATACTATCACTTCGATTTTAGATACTTCTAAATTAGGATATCAAGTATGCGATAACAAAAAAAATGCAAGAGAATGTTTAATTAGAGAATACGAAGATGAAGACGAAACACAACTACCGGATGAAAGATATTCTATTCGTTTAGTTTATTATGATCAATCTCAAATCAGAGAACTAAAAAGAATTTATGATACCAGAATGAATGCTTTTATTAGAGAAGTAGATGCAGTTTATGATGTTGTGGAAGAACTATATCAGAGAAGTAAAAAAAAATTTGGAAGTTTTAAAAAGCTCATTAAAGATTTCGAAGATTTAGCTGAATCTATAATGCCATCAAAATGGGTTAAAGAAAGAAAAGCGTTAAATTCTGATCCAGACGAAATTCAATGGAATAAATTAAAATATAGAGATCCAGTAAATACTTTTGTAGAAAAAAATAATAGAACTTATACTACCGAAATCAAAAATACATCCCAAAAATTGAAAGAATTAAAAGAGAGACTCCAAACTATGTATGGATACCAAAATCCAGTGGAAAGAGTTGTAGTAGAAGAAAGGATTAATCTTTTAGAAAGACAATTTAATAAATTTATTTACGAAATCAATCCACATCATCTTCAACCAGGTCTATTGCTAGACATTGATATAAGCACAAATAAGAGAAAACAATACATGATGAAAGCAATGGCAAATGTACTTAATGAATTTCTACATAGCATTTCTAAAGGTTTTGCTGATGCTGCATTTGCTACATTCAAACGAAGAAGATCTACAGTTCGTTCAGACGAAGAAATGTCATTTAAAACAGATTCAGAAGTGGATGCTCAATTAAGAAAATTAAGTGCTCAGTATGTTACACCCACAGAATCTAGTCCATCTATAGAATCAGGAAGCGAAATCTCAACACCAAAAGAAAATTCAACTTCTAATTCTTCGATAAAAGGCTCAGCTGATGTTACTCCTAAATCTTACGAAGATAAATTAAAAGATATGGGTCTAAAAGAACTATAAAATAAAGGTCGTGGGTTTAAGCCTACGAACCTACGATCTTCTTTTATGGAGGTAAAACATGATAAGTAAAATTTATTTTTCAACAGCAAAAAGAGAAATCTATAATAAGCTATTAAAATATATGGTCTTTACAACAAATATAGTTGAAAGATTTGAAAAAGGAGAAAATTTAGCAGACATACTTAATGAATTTCTAGCTCAAGGACTACTTATAAAGGATCAATTGCCATCAATATTAAGACTAATTTTAGTGGAACGATCAAAATTGCCGTATATTGATACAAATTTAAATAATAGTTTTTCGGACTTCAGTAACATGACAAAGTATTTTCAAAAGTGGAATGCACTGGATTTAGTAGTAGCATACTATCATCCAACCTATGGCTTACTAGTGATTAATCCTAAAAATCAAAGTCATTGGGATAAAGTTCATGAACTTAAAAAAGATGAGTATTTAATTGTATATGGAAGAACCAAAATAGGTAATAATCAAATCGCTCTAAAAGGAATTCAAGCTTTTTTTTCCTTAATAGAAAATAAATTACCAGAAGAGGATCCTCAGTTTATTTTACCAGAAGTACAAGAAATCAAAAAAGAACCAGAACCTTCCAAAGATAAAACTATTGAAACAAAAAAACAAGATTTATCGGGTATGAATATAACACCCAAGTATTCTGTACAAGTTACAAATGAATTATTCCATAATGGTAATGTAGAAGCTTGGAAAAATATTATAGAAGCATATCATACAAAATATCCTGAATGCAAAGTAATTGTTTATCACGAAGGAGAATTAATTCAAGATTTGAATTCTCTTTTTAAATGGGGTAAAGTAAAGCATGGTGGTGTAATTATGTTTCAGGTAGTAGGAAAAGATATAAAGGGTGTAAGCCGTTTACAAAAATATTTATATGAAGGGGCATCTCCAAGATTCGAGACATTTCTAAAAAAAGATGTTAATAAAGTTTTAAATTTATTTTAATTATGTTTAGCCAATATTTTAAAGAACAATCTAAATTTCTTTTAGAGTCTTTACATCTTAAGCTTGAAAAAAAAGAAATTACCATACCAAAAGAAAAAGATTTAAAACTTTTTAAGGAATTTTATGAATTTATTAAAGATCACATACCACCGGGATTTTCTCTCGCTATGGGAAAAATTAGAAATAGAACTCATATACTAAATAAAAATTTCGATTTAATTATTTATAAAAAATGGTGCAAAAATTACCTTAAATTGACCGGCAATCATATTCTTTTAGACCAAGTTTTTGTTGTAATATCCATAGAAGCAGAATTAACTACAGATGCCTTATTAAGACATATCGAGATAACTAGATCCTTAAAACTAATGTATGCAATGGATTATAATCTGTCAGAAGATAGAATTATACCTATTTATTCTATTTTATTTGCATACAAATCTAGAATACCAATTTTATCACATAAATTAGCAATTTCTCATACATCTCAGGAAAAAGGGATTCCTTTCACACATGAGTTGGATATGGTATGTATTCTTGATGATGGTTTGATTGTAAAAGATTGGGAGCAATCACATAATAAAATTATAGAAACAAAAGAGGATACTTTAATGTGGTTCTATATCTTGCTAATTGAGTATTTAGACAGAGATAATGATTTAAAATTAGATTTAAGAAGCTATATTAAAGAACAAAAAGAATATGCAGAAAAATAAAATTTATATTATATTTTTTTTACTATTTTTTTTTATCATTAATTGTAAAAAAGAAAAAGAGAAAATTGTTCAAGTCCAAAAAGAATACTATATAGTCTTTGATACATCAGGTTCCATGGCTTGGGGACCTTTCGATCATATCAAAAAAAGATTTAACGATTTTTTTAGTATATTTCATTATGGGGATTTTATATATATTTTATCTTTTGATAAAGAACCTAAGCTTTTACTAACTATAGAGAATTACGATGAATCGAAAAAAGAAGTAATACTAAAAACCGTTGAAAAATTAAAACCTATAGGGCTTTATACGGACTTTCAAGCTTTGATAGTTTTTTTAAAAGAATTAGTAAATCAAAATGCTTTAGAAACAATTGAAGAAAAAGAAGATAAAATCATAACAACAAAAAAAGAACAGTACATTATCATATTAACAGATGGAATAGACGATCCACCAAAAAAAAGAAAAAAAATCGATATAAAAGAATATGAATCAAAAGAAAAATTATATATTCAAGATCGATATGTTTATTATGTAAGTTTTTCTCAATCAAAAAGTAATCAATTAGAATCAGAACTTCAAAATATTTCAGAAAATATAAAGACAATTGAAAGACCGATCATCAAAGACACATCTAATAAAAAACAAACAAAAGATTTCGAAGGAAAAGAAAACATCGCAATAAGAGATCCTGTAGGAATAGAAGAAATTAAAAAAGATATAGAATTAAAAAACACTTATACAGAGCAAAAGTTTTTACAAATCGATGATTTTTTGAAAAATTATGGAATTCATTTATCTTTTCTATTGTTGTTAGTATTATTAGTTCTAATAATAATTTATTATTTTAGGAAAAAAAATAAATCCTATAGGCTAGTTGGAGAATTAATCTTTTATGAAAGTGGAAGCCATCCTTCCATGGGAAAAACTATAAAATTATCTAGATTTGAAAAAAATATAATTTCGATTGGAAACGATCCAAGTTGTTTAATTAGAATACGTTCCTCTGATTTTCCAAAAAAAATTATTTTTGAAGGAAAAGAAAAAAAAGGGTCGTTTTATTTAAAAATACCTAATAGATTCATTAAAGAAATACAATTTTTTACTTCAAAGAAAAATCAATATATTGAATCTGGTGACAAATTTAAAATCAAAAATTACATTTTTGAGTATAGGTTATGATACTAAAGCAAAAAATAAAAATTAATCCATTAGAATTAAGAGGGCAAGATAGGGTTTTTCAAATAGATAGAGATACAGTATTAATTTATACCGGAATGCATTTAGAAGATGTAAAACCCTTTGCAAGATTAGGAGCAGGAAATGAATATCCAATAACGTATGGTAATTACATAGAAAATATCTTACTGCCCGAAAGACATATGTGGAATATTGGTTTGGAAGAAATGTGGCTAAGGACTTCTTTAAATTCTGGAGTATCTAAAATAAGATATATTGGTGGTAAAGAAATGTTAAGCTATATAAATCGATATTTCGATTTAGAAAATTACCTTACTCTTGGTTCTAAAAAAAAAGATTATATTCCTATTCCAGTAGAATATAAAATATATCAACCTCCGAATCAGAAAGAAATAACTAAAGATAAATCCAGTATTATTTATTTACACACTGGAGAGTTTCAAGTTTTAGTAGGAGGTAGTAGAGTTTTAGACTCCGCAAATTATTTTAGAACAAGAATCACATTAGATAAAGAATATAGTATCCTACAAAAAATATTAGAGAAAATTCAGAACAAACAAAATTTAAAAAATTTTAGTTTTTTTTGTTTCGAAGGAGATTCAATTAGTATTTTATTCAATTTTAATTCAGAATTACTAGCGATTAATCCTTTAGAAGAAATGCATTATCGTTTATTTGAATTAAAGCTAGATCCAGATTCCATACGAATGGCAATTTCTAATTCTCCTTACTTGCCCGGTTTTGTAGAAATATTTAGACGTTCTGATATTTTAGAAAAAGAAATTGCAATGTCAACTCCCGATCTGGAAAAACTCACATTATTAAAAAGAACTTATTACTTATCCCGACCAAAATTTTTTTCTGATGGTTCTACCTTGCCCTATGCGAAATATGTAACCTATTATGACTCTAAAACAAAATCCCATTCAGTACTTATGTTTAGAACAAGAGATGATATAGAAGAGCAAATTAAAATCTTATTTCCTTTGTTGCAAGAAAAAGAAAATAGAAATTTTGATTATGTAAAAGGCCCTTTTGATTTAGAATTTATAAAAATTGATGATATTAAACAGATAAAAACTTTACAGTTTTCTAATTTCTATATTTTATCTCCGGGATTATTACAAGATAAAAAATGGACTAAATTAAATCTACAAAATAATTATTTTATTTCTTTAAACAAAGTTCAATATTTTATATCTCAAATCAAAGACTTAAGTGAAATATCGGGATTTATTAATGATTTGTTTGCAAATACCTTATTTGAAGAATTAATAAAAAGCCTTCTTAATAAGATTACATCTTTTCAATCCTCTGAAGATTTAGTTTCAATTAAAGATGATCTATATTTGATACGAACACAACCAATACCTGATAACAAAATTTTGTTATATAATTTAGCAGAAACGCTAAAATTAGCTCATTTTTTTGCAAACTATCATCAAGAATTACCAAAAAATTTAGAATCTTTGTTTATTAAAGTATTGGATAGATTTTCTCATAAAAAATTAAAAATTGGAGATTTTTATCATTTATCAGAAACATTAGAAATTTATCTTTTTTTTAAAACTTCTGAATTAACCACTTGTTTTCTAAAACAAAAAGAACCGTTATGGTCTATTCAATTGCAATATCCACCTGATCCAGATCATGCTATTGAATTGGAGAAAGAATATAGAAAGTATCTTAAGGAACAACATAAACTTATTGATAAAGGCTTAGCCAATTCTTCTGAAAGAGTAGTGCTTGAATTTTTGGAAAAATTATTAGAAGAAAGAATTTTTTATAATGAACAAAGACTCAAACTGCAAAGTTTAATGGATTCATTAAAACCATCTTTAGAGCTATTAGCAGATTCAATTTCTCCAAAACCTAAAAAATTACCGTTTCATTTTAAATTACCTTATTGGTTAAGAATTTTAGTAGAATTTTTAAGAATACCTCAAATGGTTGAGCTGACAAAAAATCTTATTGCAAGAATTTTTAAATGATTAAGGCAAAGTATTCAGTATGTTTTCTATAAAATTTTTATGTTCTAATAAAATTTTTTTTAAAAGTTCTTTATTGTTTTGCCTTAAACACTCTCTAATCATATCAGCAAAAGAGTTTCGAATTTGTGAATCTAATTTTGCAATATTATTTGGAATAGTGTTTTTTAAAGCACGATCATTTTTTAGGTCAATTCGAGAAAGTACTTCATCAACATTGGGACCAATTTTTTTGTTGGTTATAAATTTAGCTAAGGTTTCAGGTGTAAATTCATCCATAAATAAAAAATACTATAACTATTAGAAATTACAAGAAATTTATAAAAAATGAATGAAATAGAAAAATTACAAAAACAAATTAAAAAATTATACGAAGTCTTAGAAGCAAATAGAGATTTGTCTTCAACTTTAAATTTAACGTTAGTTTTAGAGCGTCTATTAGAAAAAGCACGAGAAGTCATAGAAGCAGAAGCATCCAGCTTAATGTTACTTGACGAAGAAAAACAAGAATTATACTTTCATACTGTTTTGGGAGAAAAAAGTGAACAACTAAAAAAAATAAGACTAAAACTTGGCGAAGGAATTTCGGGATGGGTTGCACTTAATAAACAACCTGTACTTGTAGAAGACTGTTCTAAAGATCCAAGATTTTATAAAAAAGCGGATCAAACTTCTGGTTTCCAAACCAGATCTATGATTTGTGTACCTCTTTTGTTTAGAAAAAGAGTATTAGGTACAATTCAAGTATTAAATAAAACAAATCAGCGAAATTTTAATGAAGAAGATTTAAAAATTTTTCAAATTATGGCAGACCAGGCAGCAATAGCAATAGAGAATGCAAGATTACATACATTAGCTACTATAGACGAAGCGACAGGTTTGTATAGAAAAGAATACTTTTTAATGAGACTAAAAGATGAATATCAAAGATTTTTAAATACTGGCAATCCCGTGTCAGTTTTAATGATAGATATTGATCACTTTAAGAAAGTAAACACAGAATATGGTCATTTAGGAGGAGATATTGCATTAAAAGAACTTGCAAAAGTAATATTAAATGTTATTAACGAAACAAGAGAGGATGATATCGCAGGTAGATATGGAGGAGAAGAATTTTGTGTGCTTTTGCCAAATACTAATGAAAAAAGATCTTTTGAAATTGCAGAAACAATAAGACAAAGAATACAAAATCATTCTTTCGACATAGAAGGAAGATTAGCAAAAATTACTATCTCTATAGGAATTGCTAGTTTAGCATTCCATAAAAGTTTTATTCATGATTACGAAGATTTAATAAAGCTTGCTGATGAAGCCTTATATATTTGTAAAGACCGAGGAAGAAATTGTTCAGCAATTTATGAAAAAAATTAAAAAAAGGAGGATATACTATGAGTAATATTTATATTTTTCAAGGAAAAGGAGAAGTATATTCGCAAGAAGTTCATGAGAGAGTGGGTAGAAGAGGAAGGAGAATGCTGGAATTAACAGAGATGCAAATTCCAGTTGTTCCAGGATTTATTATAGACAGTCAATACACACCAAATCTAATAAAAGAAGATTTTACCGGACTTTTGAAAAAAGGATTAAGTTATATTGAAGAAGGAATCAATAGAAAATATGGAGATCCAATGAATCCCCTTTTACTCAAAGTAGTCGTTAGTTCCAATCTTAGTTTACCTCTCTATCCCACAGTTTTTAATATTGGTTTATCTCCTTTGACGATAGATGGTTTTGCAAAGTTGATTGGAGAAAAATCTGCATGGTTTGAATATGGGTATCTGATAAGAACAATTGGAACAAAAATTTTTGATATAGAACACGAAAAATTCGATGAGATCTTAGCAAAGTATGATAACACAACAGAAGGCTTAAAAAATGCATCTTTTGAAATGTTAAAATTAGTAGGGAAAGAAAATGTTCCAGATGATCCTTATCAACAACTATTTTTAGTGATCAAAAATTTAGCAAAAAGATATTATGATCCCGAAATTGACTACGAAGATCCCCCTGCTATGCTAGTTCAAGGAATGGTTTTTGGAAACTTGGGTGAAGATTCAGCCGTGGGAATGTATTTTACAAGAGATATTATAACAGGCGAAGATAGTTTAAAAGGAAGCTTCTTATTAAACAGTTATACATTAGATAAAGAAGGAATGGATATTTATCAATTAGAAGAAAAATATTTAAATGAATTAAAAAAAATTGGTAAATCTATAGAAAGAAAATTTAAAGAAATTAGAGAAATTAAATTCATCATAGAAAAGAAAAAATTATGGATCATTAATCAAACAGAAGTAGATAAAAAATCAACTCAGGCTCATATTAGAACATTATTGGATTTATTAAAAGATAATGTTATAAAGGAAGATTGGTTAATTGAACAGATACTGCCCGGTCAACTTGCCACTTTACTTCATTCAGTAGTTGATGTAAATTCTCTTACAGGTATACCATCAATTAAAGGTGGCTTAACAGGTGCACCTGGGGCTGCAGTTGGTAGAGTTTATTTTAATGCTGATAGATTGATGGAAGCTCACAGAGAGGCAATACAAAAAGGAGAAGATACAAAAATGATTTTATGCGTTCCTGCTTCCTTTGCTGAGGATGTAAAAGCAATTGAAGTAGGGGTGGGCGTATTATCTTCAGAAGGAGGTTATTCATCACATGCACCGGTAGTTGCTCGATCGCTAGGAAAAGTAAGTATAGTGCATCCTGAGATTAGAATTGGAGAAAATTTCTTTGAATACCAAGGGCACATAGTTAGAGAAGGAGATTACATCACCTTAGATGCACCTGTATATAAACCACCCACTATTTACTTAGGTAAAGCAAAGCTGATTACACCTGATATACAAACAAACGGACTTGTGGAATTAATTCAAATAGCAAAGAAATTTATAACAGATGATTTTGTTGTTAGAGCTAATGCAGACTTGGGAAGAGATGCAAAAGTAGCTCGCTTAATGGGAGCTTATGGTATTGGATTATGTAGAACTGAACATATGTTTTTTGACGAGCAAAGAATCAATCGTTTTAGGGAAATGATACTTTCTCGAACAAAAGAAGAAAGAATTCGATGTTTAAACGATTTAAAACCTCTACAAAGAAATGATTTTTATGAACTTTTTAAAATTATGGCTCCTTATCCAGTAACTATTCGTTTATTAGATGCACCTCTACATGAATTTCTTCCCAGAAACGAAGAAACTTTTAAAGAATACATAGAATATTTAAAACAGAAAGGAATACAACCAAATGAAAGCGAAATCAGAGAAAGAATAGAGAGATTGCATGAATTTAACCCTATGCTAGGACATCGTGGATGTAGAGTTGCAATAACATATCCAGAGATTTATGAAATGCAAGTTCGAGCGATTTTTGAAGCAGCTGCTAGATTAAAGAAAGAAGGAATCGAAGTAGTACCTGAAATCATGATACCGATTGTGATGAACCCAAATGAACTAAAATTTATTAAAAATGGTAAGCAAATCGAAGGATCTTATATCAAAGGCATTAGAGATGTAGCAGAAGATGTATTTAAACATGAAGGAGTTAAAATCGAATATAAAGTTGGAACTATGATAGAATTACCAGCAGCAGCTTTACAATCCCACGAATTAGCTCAATATGCAGAATTCTTTAGTTATGGTACAAACGACCTAACTCAAACCACATATGGTTTAAGTCGAGATGACATCAATTCTTTTTTTCCAGCATACACAATGTACGACTTGCTACCTTCAAATCCTTTCCAAGTACTTGGAGAACCGGTAAAAGAATTGATTTTACTTTCTGCTGAACGTGGTAGATTAGTTCGACCTGGTTTAAAATTAGGCCTTTGCGGAGAACATGGTGCGGATCCTTCGAATATTGAATTCTGCATGGAAGAAGCAAAATTAAATTATGTTTCTGTCTCTCCTTATGGAATTCCTATTTCTCTATTAGCTATAGCTCAAAACAATATAAGAAAAGCTAAAGTCAAAAAGTAGAAACAAATTATTGTGTATAATTGTGATATAACATTTTACGATTTGGAGACGGCGGGATTCGAACCCGCGTCCTACTGTATAAACCGTAAGCATCTACAAGCTTAGTCGGCTCTTTAAGAGTAGCAGAAATCGGGAGGAGCCGACGCCCCATAATTTCTGCCACTGGATATTGTTACTTAAATACCTTCTATCCAGAAAAGGTATTTAAGCCCTTCCTAATTTGACACCTTTTGGATATCCGGAAGAGAAGACATCCAAAGGCGCTTGCTGTTTATTAAGCAGCAAGAGCAAATTCTTTATTT
The DNA here is from genome assembly GCA_937928085.1 of uncultured bacterium. Lineage (GTDB taxonomy): Bacteria > Spirochaetota > Leptospiria > Leptospirales > Leptonemataceae > SKYB61. Next base: position 64,720 of record CALFVU010000010.1, read on the forward strand.
GCACTTTTTTTCGGGTTTTTTGGAGTTCCCTACTCCGCTTGCAGCTTACGCTTTACCACAGCAGTCGAATCCAAATCGTCCCCTAATTATTATTTATATAGCAAAAAAAATTCTTTAGTCAACTATTTTTTGAACTTTTATAAAAAAAATTGATAAGATATAAATGTCAATTAAAATGTTTATTAAAATGTTAGATTTTATAAAAAAAATTACAAACTACCCTATTCGATTTTCAATTCCCGTATTGATTACCATCACAATTTCAATTTCTTTAGTTTTTGCAATTATCTTTTTTTTAAACATATTAAAAAATATTACAGAAAATCAGATTCAAAAACAAAATCAAATTTATAAATTTTATATAACAAAAAATATTCAAACGGAGAACGAATTCTTTGATACTTTGCTTTTGCTACATAACTCCTTAGATACAAAAGCCTTTTTTATCATTCATACACAAACGAATAAAATTCTTTTTTCTAATGAAACCTACTACATTAATAAAGATATAAAATTTTTACAGTTGACAAGTTATAACTTTGTGTATGAACTATTGCAAAGTAATTCTAATAATAGATATCAAACTTATTTAAACTTATCAGAAAATCTAATAAAAAAAAACGAAAATTATATATATAATTTCTAAACCTGAATTATATTGGAAATTTGTTTTTATATACAAATTTAGTATATTAAATTTTCTACTGAATCAAAATCTTATTCTTACCTTTTCTAGTTTTTTGATTGTATTAGTATTTCCCTTTGTATTAATAAATCTTTTATACAAATATTATTTTAAAAAAAGAATACAAAATATTATTTATTTTACTGAAGAAATAAAAAAAACAAACTTTCAAGTAAGGATTCCTGTCCAGGGAAAGGACGAAATCTCTTACATCAGTTCTTTCCTGAATCACTTGGCAGAAATCATAGAAAAATTGATTTTTTTTGACTCCTTAACAGAAGTGCTCAATCGAAACGGTTTTGAATTTAATGTAAATCTGATTTTAAAGAAAGTTCAAAGTGGAGTTTTCTTTTTTATGGATTTAGATGGTTTTAAATATGTTAATGAAACTTTTGGACATAATATCGGAAACATAGCATTAAAAATTATATCTAAAAGAATCTGTTCTTTATGCGAAAAAAATTCCTTTGGTGGAAAAATAATTTTTGGTAGAATTGGTGGAGATGAGTTTGCTATATTTTTCTCAACTAAAATTGATTACATCAATTATTTGAATATACAATTATTTGCTAATAAAATTATAGAAGTAGTATCTGAAAAAATTTCAATCAACGAACTGGATATTATCTTAGGTATAAGTATTGGAATTGCAATATATCCAAAAGACGGAAAAAGTTTAGGTGAGCTTTTAACCAACAGCGATCTAGCAATGCATCACTCTAAAAATACAATAAAAAATTCATTTGCTTTTTATGATCTTTTTATAAAGGAAACTTACGAACAAAAAAATATATTGAGAAATGCTTTATTGACCATTTTAAAAAAAAACATTCTTAAAGATCACTTTTATATTGTATATCAACCTATATATTCATTAAAGGAAGAAAAAATTACCTCAACAGAAGTTCTTTTAAGATTTAAGCATGACTCAATTAAGTCAGAACCTTCGATGTTTATCCCACTTTTAGAAGAACTTAATTTAATGAAAAATATAGATAATTATGTTATTGAAAAAAGTTTCGCAGATTTTGATGACTTAAAAAAATATTCTATCACCAAATTATCTATCAATTTATCTATATCACAATTAAGAAGTGATGATTTTTATAAGAACATTAAACAATTACTTTCTTCTTTTTCTATACAACCACAAAATATAATTTTTGAAATAACCGAAACAAGTTTTATGAAAGAACCTGATAAAATTCTAAAAATCATTAACTCTTTAAATGATTTAGGATTTTCTTTTGCTTTAGATGATTTTGGAACAGGTTACTCTTCTTTACAATATTTAAAAGAAATACCAATCAAAAATCTTAAAATAGATAAAACTTTTATTAAGGATATCAGCTATAATAAAAAATCTTTAAATATAATAAAAGCTTTGTTGAAAATGTCTAAATCTTTAAATTTAGAAATAACAGCTGAAGGTGTAGAAGATTTCTCTACTTTTACGACTCTAAAAAATTTAGAATTTGATTATGTACAAGGTTTTTTTATTTCTCCACCATTAGAATTAGGGAATTTTATAAAATTGATAAAGAAAAATAATTATCAAAAATTATAATTTATTTTACTTTTTCCCAAAACTCAGCAATCCATTGCAAAAAATTTGTATAAGACGCAACTACTTGATCTCCCAACAAATAAACAACCTTCATATTATGTTTTCTATCAAACGCTACATCATATTCTTTGAATTTAGCAATGTATATATATTGTTTAAGATCTGGATGCCTTTCCGGAACAGTAAAGTAAAAATCCTCAATATCGGGATCTACAGAAAGTAATAGTTTTCTATAATCCTCTGGAAAAATAATAGCAAATTTTTTTTCGTAATAATTCAATTCCTCCTCTGTAAAGACTGCAGTATCTAAATATTTATTAAGATGATAAATTTCGTTAATAATCTCTCCAATTTTCATAAAGACAAAATAAATCAAAGAAATGATTTTTCAATTTTTTTTTAAAACTAAATACTACTTCTATCGAAATCTTTCTAAGAATTTACTTATCAAATGTTGAAATTTCATTTAGTAGGATCACCATCAAACAAAAGTATTTGCAACCTTAAAGAAAATATAAAATTACTCCCAAAAAAAATTTATGATTTCTTCTACTTGATCAAGTAATTCTTTTCTTTTTTTAGTTAAAGAATTAAATTAATTCTATCGAGGGAGATTTCATATTTCTCTTTTACAACTATAATTTTTTTTAGAAATTTCATTTAATTGTTCTTTGCTAACAACTTTTTAAAAAATTTAATTTTTTTTCTTTTAGTATACGAATATCAAATGGATCAATTCAATTACCAGAAACTAAACTTCCAATTTTGGAGAAATACTAAAATAAATATAATCCTAAAAACAATTTTATTTTTAAAAATTCAAAATAACCACTTGTTTCTAAATTAAAAACAAAGTTATAAGATAGTAGTTCGTGTATCAAAAAAAAAGAGGTCTTTTCCACAAGCTCGGCTCTCCCCAGGTAATAAATAAACATTGAATTCTAAATTTTTTTTATAATTTAAAATTTCTTTAACAACTCTATTTAAACTACATCAAAGAAATTCCTTTTTTATTTCTGAATTTCATACATAAGCGGTATCACATGTTTGATTTAATATAACAAACCAGCAAGTCTTAGAAGGATTATTTTTTTTCCTATATTCAATCCTTCGCCTTGAATTAATAAATGCAAAGGTTATGAAAAAATACAAAATGCAGTTCATAAAAATATTTTAAAAAAAAACTGGCAATTGTTTTACTTTTATCGTTTTTTGATAAGAATAACATAACTTAATCAAAAAATACTTTACATTTGTTAAGTTATGTTTTTTTTTGTTTTTTGTTTATAAAAAGTAAAAAAATATCATCATTATATGTATAATATATAATTAAGGAGTGGAACAATGGCTGTTAAGAAAAAGAACTTAGTACAAATTGAGCAAGAAATACAGGAATCAAAAGAGGAACATGAAAAAAATTTAGAAAAAATTAAAGCAGTAGAGGGAGCTATACAACAAATCGAAAAACAATTTGGAAAAGGCTCCATAATGAAATTAGGAAGTTCAAATCAACAAAAAATAGAAGTGATTCCAACAGGAGCGCTTACGCTAGATATAGCTTTAGGCGTAGGTGGTCTTCCCAGAGGTAGAATTATTGAAATCTATGGACCTGAATCTTCTGGAAAAACCACTTTATGTTTAAGTGCTGTTGCAGAAGCTCAAAAAATGGGTGGTGTTGCTGCATTTGTAGATGCAGAACATGCTTTAGATCCTTTATATGCGAAAAAAATAGGTGTGAATATCGATGAACTTTTAGTTGCACAACCCGATTGTGGAGAAGAAGCTTTAGAGATTACAGAATCCCTTGTGCGTTCAAATGCCATCGACTTAATCATTGTAGATTCTGTTGCAGCATTAGTTCCGAGAGCAGAATTAGAAGGAAATATGGGAGATGCACAAATTGGCTTACAAGCAAGATTGATGAGTCAAGCAATGAGGAAGCTTACCGGCACTATTTCGAAATCTAAAGCGATTGTGATTTTTGTAAATCAAATAAGAAATAAAATTGGTGTAATGTTCGGATCTCCAGAAACTACAACAGGAGGCAACGCCCTTAAATTTTATGCATCGGTTAGACTTGATATTAGAAAAACTGAAACTCTAAAAAAAGGTGAAGAAGCTTATGGTAATCGAGTAAAAGTAAAAGTAGTAAAAAATAAAGTAGCTCCTCCTTTTAAGCAGGCAGATTTTGAAATTTTATTTGATAAAGGAATCAATCAAATCGGTTGCATACTAGATGCAGCTTTAGCATTAGAAATTATTGATAAATCTGGAACCTGGTTTTCGTATCAAGGTACAAAAATAGGACAAGGAAGAGAAAATTGTTATCAATATTTAGAAGCTAACCCTAATATCAGAAAAGAAATTGAAGTTAAAATCAAAGAAAAAATAAATACCGAAAATTTAACAGAAAAAAAAGTTTCTCAACCAATAGAAACTCAAAAAATGACATCAATTTCTGGAGATAGTATTGAAGACTAAAAGGATAATGCATGATCGAAGTAGCTATTCTAGGTGCAGGTGGTTATACAGGTAAAGAGTTATTAAAATATTTGAATTCTCATAAAGAAATTCTACCTGTTCACATTACAAGTGATCAATATTCTGGTAAAAAAATTAAAGAAGTCTTCCCCGAATTGCAATTATCTAAAATCGAAAATTTGGAATTTCAGAAGCATAATTCAAAATTACCAGAAAAAATTCCAATGTTTTTAGCAACTCCAAATCAAGAATCAATGGAACTTGTACATCAATATGTTTCAGAAGAAAGAATTATTATAGACCTTAGTGGAGCTTTTCGACTTAATGATTTAAAAATATTTTCCAAATTTTATGGATTTGAACAAAAATATTCTTATCTTTTAGATCGTAAAGTGTATGGTTTAACAGAAGTCTATCGAAATCAAATTAAAAATTCCAAGTTGATAGCAAATCCAGGGTGTTATCCTACTTCAATTCTTCTGCCTTTGTTTTATTTTAGAGATTACTTAAAGTATTCAAGTGCGATCATCATAGATTCTTATTCTGGAATTTCTGGAGCTGGTGGTAGAATAGAATCAGATGGCTTTTCTTATAGTAATATATATGAAAACACAAAAGCTTACAAAGTTTTAAAACATCAACACGAACCTGAAATTCTCCAATATCTAAAAGATTTCTCTGATTTTAAAGGAACTTTAGTATTTACACCTCATCTTTTACCAGCTTTTAGAGGAATTTATTCTACTATAACGATTTTATGGCAATCCGAAATTAAACCTGAATTTTCAGAAATACAAACTCAAACTAAAAACGAAAAATTCATAAGATTATATTTCAAACCCGAAGATGTAGAACTAAAAAAAGTTCAATTTACAAATTATTGTGATTTTTCTTTTGAATCAAGAGATAAAGTTACCGTAATAGTCTCTGCTATCGATAATTTAGGAAAAGGAGCTGCAGGTCAAGCTATACAAAACTTAAATTTAATACTCGGATTCGACGAAATAGAAGGCTTAAAATGAATTTAAAAAAACTAAAAAAAATCTAAGGCTCAAATAAAAATTTTTAGCCTTAGATTTTACAAAAATCAATCATCAAATAAATTATTTAAACTATCTAGAAGTTGATCTAATGGTATTCCATATCCCATGCAAACTTGTTCTAATGTTTCGTATTCATTTATAGAACAGTGAGAACAACCCCCTAAGTGATAGCTAGCAAATACTAACCCAGCTTCTGGATGAAGTTCTAACGCTTGCCCTACAGTCATATCGGGCGTGAATTTTTTTGAATTTTTTATATCTACCTCATTCATAATAATTCTCCTAATAATAATATATAAAGAAAATCAAAATCGTTTTTATGACAATAAAGAAATAGTCTTTTATAATCAGCATGATTAAAAATTATTTAATTTAATTTAGTTTAGTTTTAAATATAAATTTAAATTGTTCTATAATTTTTTCTATTGAATGAGCTTTAATATATAAAAAAATATCTATATGAAATTTCTATTCCCAAAAAAAATTATCAATGAAAATTTATCTGAATGGCTTGTATTCGAAAATCCAATCAAAATATTTAGTATTTACGAAAATTCAAAAAATTTTTTGGAGGAGATTTATTCATTTTTTGATTTTTTACAAAAAAATCAAAAGTATTATTATTGTGGTTTTTTTTCTTATCAATTTGGTGAAATTTTAAATATTATTCCAAAAACTATTAACCAAAAAAAATTATTAGAACTTCCAATAATTTATGGCGGATGCTTTTCAGATTTTAGACTTTTAACACTTAACCTAGAAGATCTTAAAATTGAATCTTATATTAAGGATCTTATACCTTTGGAATCTTTTAAAAATTACAAAAAGAAAATATTGTATATAAAACATTTTATTAAAAAAGGGATGGTTTATCAAATCAATTACACATTTCCGATAGAACTTTCTATTTTTGGGAACCTAGAAAATCTTTTTTTTCTCTTATGGCAAAATCAAAAAAGCTTGAATTCTGGATTGTTACTTGATGAAAACTTCTTTGTTCTTTCGAATTCTTTAGAACTATTTTTTGAGATCAATAATTTAGAAATTAAGGTAAAACCCATGAAAGGAACAATTTCTAAATCCAGATCTTTAAGAGAAAATATTTCTAAAGTTAAATATTTAAAATCAAATCCAAAAGAAAAAGCAGAAAACGCTATGATTGTAGATTTAATTAGAAATGATTTAGGAAAAATTTCTACTATAGGTTCTATAAAACTAGAGAAATCTTTTAGTATTGAAATATACCCGACCATCATCCAAATGGTGTCTATAATAAAAGCAAAATTAAAAAAGAATTGCAGAGAGAAAGTTTTTTGGGAATCCATTTTCCCTTCTGGTTCTGTTACCGGTGTACCTAAAATTAGTGCAATGAAATTTATAAAAAAATTAGAATCTTATGCAAGAGGAATTTATACTGGCTCAATAGGATATATTACACCTGAAAATGATGCAAAATTTAATGTTGCGATTAGAACAATTTATGGTAATTCATCTAAGTCGTATTATTTTGTTGGAAGTGGAATTACAATAGACTCTCAGCCATTAAAAGAATATAAAGAATGTTTAATAAAATCTGGATTTATTCAAAAAACAAGACAATTAATGGTCCCACAATACATATTTACTACAATGAAATTTAGTGGAGGAATCATATACTTTAAAAAATCACATATTTCGAGGTTAAACGAGACTAAAAATTTTTTTTCTTATGATATTCCAGAAACTAAAATATGTAATAAAGTCAATCGAATAGAATATTTATTAAAAAAAGCTCAAAAACCTTTGCGAATTCATTTTAGAATTTATCTTTCTGGTAAAATTCAAATTTTTCTAAATTATTTAAATCCAAAAGAAAAAATCAAGTTTATGATATCTTCTAAAAGGGTTCGCTCAGATAACATATTTCTTTTTTATAAGACTAGTCACAGAGATTTATACAACGAAGAACTCGAAATAGCTAAACAACTTGGCTATAACGAAATCATCTTTCTTAACGAAAATGAGCATCTTACAGAAGGAAGTTTTACAAATATAATTTTAAAAATAGAAGGTAATTACTATACACCAAAACATCAGAATGGACTTTTAAAAGGGATTTTTCTAAAAAAAATAATAAAAAAACTAAACATAGAAGAAGTAAATTTAAATTTAAGCGATTTACAGAAATGCGAACAAATTTATTTTGTGAATAGTGTTCGTGGCTTTATAAGAGGGGATTTAAATTCTATTTTTCTACATCAGTAACTTTAATATACTTTTTAGTTTTCCAGGGACGATAAGGAGCTAATGCTTGCATAGTTTTTTCTGATACATAAAAAATCCGTTCACCATATCTTACTAAAATACCTTTGTAATGAGCATATTTTGTTTTGTGATCAATCAAACCTATTTCTTCTACATCCAACCAATTTTCACAAGTTTTTAATGTGGGTATGTGTCGCAAATATAATTCTTTGATTGTACCATCTTGTATAGAATCTTTTAGTATTTTTTCCCATTGTAACATACTTTACTATATTCTATAATTAATTATTTTGTAAAGTAATTTACAATAATATTTTTTGCAATTCCTACTTCGTCTACTCTTTGAACAAATGTAGTTTTCGGTGCATCTTTTAAATTTTCTTGATTTTCTTCCATTTTTTTAATAATATCCTTAATAGCATCTGTAAACTTTTTTATCGTTTCGGGACTCTCTGTTTCAGTCGGTTCAATCATAATTGCACCTGGAACGATAAGAGGAAAATAAACAGTTGGTGGATGAAACCCGTAATCAATTAAAGCCTTAGCTAAATGTAAAGTTTCATAACCTAATTTTTTTAATTGATTATGATTAAATACAACTTCGTGCATTGTCGGTAATTCAGATGCCACTTTTAAAACATCTTCTAGTTCTTTTCGAATCAAATTTGCATTTAAAGTAGCGTATTCTGCAATTTTATGAATCTCTGAACCCCAACTTAATATATATACCAAAGCACGAATCATCATTCCTATATGACCAAGGCCTGTTTTCATTCTACCTATACTATGTGTAGGTTTATAGAAATAATAGAAATTACTTTTAGAATCATATTCAACGATAGGAGAAGGTAAAAATTCTTTTAATTTTTGATTTACTACTACCGCACCAGCACCGGGACCTCCACCCCCATGAGGAGTACTAAAAGTTTTGTGTAAATTCAAATGAGCGACATCAACCCCCATATTTTTTAAGGAAATTTTACCAACAATTGCATTATAGTTTGCTCCATCCATATAAAGAAGAGCATCTTTTTCGTGTAAAAGCTTAGAAATTTCCTTGATTTGAACCTCAAAAATCCCCAATGTATTTGGGTTAGTAATCATCAAACCCGCAACTTGATCAGTCAAATGTTCTCTTAAAACGTCTATATCTAGTAACCCCATTTTGTTAGATTTTAACTCTTGAACTTTAAAACCAGCGAATGTACACGTTGCAGGATTTGTTCCATGAGCACTATCCGGTACAAGAATAATATCTTTTTGATTTTTTTTAAATTTATGATAAGCTTTTATTAAAAAAATACCCGTCAATTCTCCGTGAGCACCTGCAGCTGGTTGTAAAGAAATTCCATCCATATCAGTTATAGTTTTTAATAATTCCTGTAAACGATAGATGAGTTTTAATAAAGGCTGTATATGTTTTTCTTTAAGAGATGGATGTAAATTCAGGAAATACGAATTGTTGGCTATTTCTTCGTTGATTCTTGGATTGTATTTCATTGTGCAGGAACCCAAAGGATAAAAGTTTAAATCAATTCCATAATTCCAAGTAGAAAGACGTGTAAAATGCCTTATTACTTCAGGTTCAGAGACCTCTGGTAAATTTAAATCTTTTCTTAAGTATTTATCTGGCAAGTCAATCGAAATATCATCTAAATCTCGGTTATTAATTGTATAGCCCTTTTTACCTTTTTGGGAAAGTTCAAAAATCAATGGTTCTTTAAAACTTTGCGAAACTCGAATTTCTGTTTTTTCGTTTTGCATATACCACCTTTTTACTTGTTAGCAGCTATTAAAGCTTTTTTCCATAAATCAATATCAGATTGATTCATAGTTTCATTAAAGCTTGATAAAATTAAATTTTCTCCAACAATTGTACCAACAGCAATTTCATAACTCTCCATGACTCTATCAAAAACTGTTGAGGAAGGAAGTCTTGTTTGTATAAGAAATTCGTTAAAACAAGGTGAATCTGGATATACCAATTTTATTTCATATTCATTTTTTAAAATTTGCCTTGCATATTTAGTTAATTTATAGCAACGTTTTGCAATCTCTGATAAACCATATTTTCCGACAACACTAAGATATATGGTAGCTCTTAAAGCCATCAAATTTTGATTCGTACAAATATTAGAAGTTGCTTTTTCTCGGCGAATATGCTGTTCTCTAGTTGAAAGAGTTATCGCAAAGGCTCTATTATGATTTATATCTTCTCCCATTCCAATCAATCTTCCAGGTAAATTTCGTATAAATTCTTTTTTAGTTCCTAAAAAACCAAGCCACGGTCCTCCAAAATTTAAAGGTATTCCAAACGATTGTGCTTCTCCACAAACAATGTCTGCATATTTACCAGGAGGACTTAACATACCAAGACTAATTGACTCTAAAACAGATACAATTAAGAGTACTTGTTTTTGATTTGTAATTTTTGCAATGTCCTCTAATTCTTCAATAATACCAAAACAGTTAGGTGATTGAATAACAACAGCAGAAATTGATGAGTCGATTTTATTTTCTAAATCGTTCAAATCAATTTGTCCCATTGAATTAGCCTTAATGATTTCGTATTCAAAAGAACCATATTTTGAATATGTTTCTATTGTTTCCAGATATTCTTTACAAAATATTTCAGAAACCAGAACTTTGTATTTTTTTTGAATTCTACAAGCCATTAGTATGGCTTCTACTGTTGCGGTGGATCCGTCATATAAAGAAGCATTCGAAACTTCAGTTCCCATTAATTCTGACATAAAAGTTTGATATTCAAATATAGCCTGTAATGTGCCCTGACTAACCTCTGGCTGATAAGGAGTATAAGCTGTTAAAAATTCACCTCTAGAAACTAATGGATCGATAATAGAAGGTATGTCGTGAACATGCCCATTCCCACCTAAAAAATTTTTATAACTTGGAAGAATATAACTATCTTTTATTGTTTCTGTAATGATTCTTCTAATTTCAAATTCTGATTTAGGTGCTTCTAAAAGTTCTGAAGTTTTTTTAAAATATTCTTGTGGAATATGATTAAACAAATCTTCCAATGAAGTTTTATCTAAATATTTAAGAATTTCTATAGTTTTTTCTTCAGAAATTGGTAGATACTTCATAAATTTATCCCTGCTCAAGAGATTCTAAATATTTTTGATATTCATTAGAATTCATTAAATGTTGAAGATCAGACTCATTAAAATCTTTGATTTTTACAAGCCAATTTTCATATGGATCTTTATTGATTAATTCTGGAGATTGTAAAATAGATTCATTTTTTTCTATAATAATTCCCGAAACAGGAGAATAAATATCTTCCGCTGCTTTCACTGATTCAATAGTTCCTATAGAATCACCTGCTTTAACGCTAGTTCCGGAATCTTTTAGTTCTAAGTATACTATATCTCCTAAAGAATGTTGAGCAAAATCTGTAATTCCAATTATTGCTACATGATGATCTATTTTTAACCATTCATGTTGTTTTGTATATTTTAAATCTTCTAGTACCCTACTCATAAGTACAAATTTTATCATTAAAAATCCTTGTAAATGATTTAGTAAGTTTTTATAAAAAATTAAAAACTATTATAAAATTAAATTCAAAAATTTAATAAAAAAGTATCATTAACTTTTTAAAAATTTAAAGTATCGAAAATATATTTAAATTAAAAAAAAGATTGAATTGTAGAAAAATAAATCTTTTAATCAATAACTTCCTTTCTTTTATGTCAATCAAATCTTTTTATATTTGAAACAATCAATTATTTGCTGAAATAATGTTTTTTAAAAAAATAATTTTGTCGGAATTGCACAATCTATGAATTCTTATAATAATGTTTATATGTTGAAATTTAGATTTTATGTTATCAAAATAATTTTCAAAGCTTTTTTTCTTTTAGTATTAGAAATCTTGATCTTAATAGAATGTTTGTGATAATTTTTTTCTTTAATTAAGGTCTTTTTTGGAATAAAGTACAAATAATTTCGTAATAGTAAATATTAAGAAAATTTTAACGAGATTTGAATAATATTTAGTTTTGTAACTTTTTTTAAATTTTTACGAAATTGATTGTAGTCATAAGTATCTTTTTAAAAAAGGTTATTATTATGTGGGCAGAAATTCCATTAGGTTTTACTATACCCGGTACAAGTATCAATTCTATTTCTACTTTTAGCATAATGATGATACTTGCTTTTTTAGTAGGTTCTTATTTAGCTAAAAAAGAGGCAATAAGAAAAAAATTAGATCCGCAAATTGTTGAACATCATGTTTTTTTATCAGTGATCGGAACAATTATAGGTGCGAAAATTTTTTTTGTTTTGGAAGTATGGGATCGGATCTGGATACCTGATTCAAATGGTTTTTGGGAAACGTTACGCTATGTATTGTTTTACTTTCATGGTATGGGGGAAAAATATCCCACTCAAGCAGTGGGACTTTGGGAATCTCTATTTAGTAGAGGTGGTTTAGTATTTTATGGTGGAGTACTTGGTGCAGCAGCTTTTATATACTTTCATATTCTATATAGAAAACTGCCTGTTTGGGAATATGGTGATATTTACTTTATGATGTTAGCTATTGGTTATGGAATAGGAAGAATGGGATGTATGATAAGTGGAGATGGATGTTATGGATATGCTTCAAATATCAATATCCCAATTTTTACTATGGTCTTTGGACCAAATTCAGTAATGAGTACAATGGGAGTTAGAGTATGGAATACTCCTATGATAGAAGCAACCTTGACTTGGATTCTTTTTGCCTGGATGTGGTATATAGGAAGATTTAAAAACTATAAACCAGGCTTTTTATCAGCCTTATTTTTGATTTATAATGGAATTGCTAGATTTTTAGTAGAGTTTTTAAGAATTAATGACGCAATGATTCCTATACTTCCACACCCTACAGTAAATGGTCAGATATTACCGCATCATAATCACTGGCCTGGCAATCCTCCAGCATATTATTTTGAAAATTGGCATTGGTATGGCTTAACGCAAAGTCAATTGGTGGGATTGATCATTATGTTGATAGGAATAATTTGGATGTTTAAAGAAAAACTATATCAACAAACTCAAAAAAAATAAAAAGAATATTGATTAGAAAACATTATCAAAAATAAAAATACTTATACATTTAATAAAGATTGAATCTTAACAATAAAATCTATCGTTTTCTGCGCTGTTAAATTTGGCAGTTCCATCGGAAAAAAATGAGAAGCGTCCAAAATTTCGTATCGTGACAATTTGTGATTTTTCGTTAATAATTTACAAGCTCTCTTTGGAACTACTTTTGATTGTTTTGCTGAAATTACATAAATCGGCACGAAAATTTTTTTATAATATTTCCAATTTCCAAACTTTAAACTACGAAATATTTTTGCTTCGATTTCTTTAGGAAGACATAATCTATAAGTTTGACTATTTTGATCAAAATAAAAACAAGATTTTAAATAATCATCAAAAATTTCCTCATCCCAATATTTAAAAGAATCATACATACGATAGCTTCTTTTTATAATTTCCAAACTTTTAAAATGATCCCTACGTTTTTCTGCTTGTTTTGCTAAAGGAGGATCAAAAAAATATAAAAAAAAACTAAAAAAAGGGGTAAGTACCACTGGATCCCATGTGGTTATAGATACAATATCTTCTTGATTAAAATAACCAGCCAATAAACTTGTAGCCCCACCAAGAGAATGTCCAACTAAATGAAAATGTTTAATATTAAACTTTTCCTTTATAAAATTTAAAAACTGAAGTATTTGATCAGAAAACAAAAACCAATCTGAAATCAAAAAATAATTTTCTGAACCATTATGCCCAACAAAATTTAAAGCAAATGTGTTAAAATTATTTTTTATGAATTTATCAAGCAATTTTTGATATGTTTGAGCAGAAAAACCATTCGAATGAAAAAACAAAATAGTTATCCGGTTCGATACATCATACGAAGATAAATAAGTTAATTTTATTTTTTCTCCACGAACAGAAAAGTAAAAATCATCTACTTTCATGATTGAACAATTCATCAACTTTTTTTAAATATAAACTTATGTAAATATATAAAATAATACCATTCTTTCAACTCTCCAAAATTAGTTTTTTTTGGACCTATACAATATATTTTTTATACTTTTTTTATATAAAGTTCTTTACATAAAATTAAATATATTTCATTTAGTTTTAAATTTCAATTTAATAATGATAATTCAAATATTTTATGAAAAATAATTTTATGTTTTTTTTCATTTTTCTATTATATAATAAATAATTGGAAAAATTTTTTAAATATTTTTTAATTTTTATTTCTTTATCAATTATTGATTAAGGTGAATTACAAAAAGTTAGTGCTTCCATGTTAAAATACATAATCTTAACTTTTTTTCGTATTTTAATTTTCTTATATATTACCAATAAAACAATTTTTTTAAATTTTAGAAATTCATCTTTACTTAAAATTTTTTGATTAAGTATAAACAAACATAAATCTCTCCAATATTGATTATGACTATGTTTTTGCATTTTAAAATCCAAAAAAATAACATAAAAATTCTCAAAATTTCTAAATGATATATTTCGGGTATTTTTTAAATGTTTTAGTATCCTACAAATTTCGCTAAAGATATATTTTCATTTAATACTTCTATTTATTTTCTCAGATAGATTAGATTCCGTAAATTCCAGTCTTAAAGTTTCTATTAAAAACCTTCATAAAAAAGATTATATCCTAAAGTAGACTTTTTTTATATACAAAGACTTTACAGAGTTCATAAAATTATTTATTTAAAATTATTTACTTATATTCCAATTTTTTTTTTTTTACCATAAATGTTATCTTTAAAGTTAATCACTAGCATAGTCTATCCTTATAGTATTTTTTTTATTATTACTGGTATATTTTTATTATTTTATTATAAATTTTTAATTCTCAAATATCCTTTTTTAGGACTGAAAATCATATCCGGTACAATGGATTGGAAAGGCTCAAAAGGAAAGATTACACCGGGAAGAGCATTTCTTTCGGGAGTTATTGGTAGTTTTTTTCCGGGTACATTTTTTGGTTTATTATTTACCTTTTATTTTTCTGGATCCAAAATATTACTTTTATTAATGATTCTTCATCTATTGCAAACATCTATTGAATTTATTCTTTCTACAGTAAGCTTCAAATTTAGAATTCGAAACAAAAATGGAAATATAGAAACGGGATTATTCCTTGGAATAGAAAAATATTCAAGAATACGATGGCTTGGTATAATATTTGCGCTTTCGTACATTATTTCTACTATATTAGTCGGCTTATGGAATATATCGTTATTATATACTGTAAACTTTTCAAATATAATGAATCATTATAAAACTCCTTTTATTTTAGAACCTCCAAGTTTAATGATATTTTTTTTTGTATTCTTAATCTTGATACTAAATGGTGGTATTCGTAGAATAGGTCAATTTTTTAAAACTATTTCTTATATTTTGGTTTTTATTTTCTTATTTTTTAATATTTCCATTAAAGAAAACGTCATGATATTAATAGAATCCTTTCAACAATTTAGTACATTATTTGATAATCATAATATTTATAATACTTTAATTTCTGTTATTGTATATGCTACATTAGCTGAAATACCTTCTTATAGATTACATATTTTTTCTGGCTTCGTAAGAACTGATCATTCTGCTAAGCAAGGTATTAGCACTATCATGTTTCCTATAATTCAAATCTTTTTTATTTTTTTAGTTTCTGGTATAGCATTACAAATTACAAAAATTGAATCGATAAGTTTTAATCAAATCAATCAAATCCAAGAAATATTCTATTTCATTCATACAAAATTTTTTTTATATTTATTTAACATAAATGATGGTTTCTTATCAAAATTTATTTTATATTTTCTGTTATTATTATTTTTATTCAGTTCATTTCTTAGCAATTTTTTTTGTGGTAATATGATTACAAGACAATTCATGACTCGTTTTCAATTACCAAATATTTATCCTGTAACTGTAATTTTGCTATATTTTTATTTGATCTTTTTTGAAATTTTACATAAACATCAATTTATATATGATTTTTATAAAATTTTAATATTTTCTTTAGGTATTACGAATATTTTGATTTTATTACTTGCTTTGATTTATCACAATTTAGGAAAATTTGAACTTAAAAAATATATATCTTCGTATGAAGGAGGAGTTGATTTTTCGAGAGATATATATTTAATTATTTTTACTATTCTTCCTTCGAATTTAATATCAAAACTATTTGGAATATTTAGTAAAATCAACTTTCCTCAACCCATAATGTCTTGGATTATATTAGGTTTTTCGAAATTTTATAATGTAAATTTAAATGAAATAAAAAATCATATAAATGAATTTAAAAATTTAAACTCTTTTTTTATAAGAGAGTTAAAAGAAGGTGTAAGAAAAATAGACAAAAGAAAAAAAATTGTAGTTTCGCCAGTAGATGGAACATTAATCAGATTAGGAAGCGTAAACAAAGGTTTTTTATTGCAAGCTAAGGGAATTTATTATTCATTAAAGGATTTAATTATAGATAATGATTTTGTTAAATATTACGAAAGAGGAAAATTTGCAGTATTTTATTTAAGTCCAAAAGACTATCATAGAATTCATGCACCTTTTGATTGTTATGTGGAAGGATATATTTATGTTCCAGGACATTTATATCCTGTAAATGAACCTCTAGTGAAAGGATTATATGGCCTTTTCTCTAAAAATGAAAGAATATCTACTTTTTTAAATTCAAAATATGGAAGAATTGCAATGATAAAGATAGGTGCAACCAATGTAGGAAAGATTAAAGTTAGTTATGATTCAATAGAAACAAATCAATGGATTAGAAGAAATAAAGCAGTCAAATATAAACATAAAATTTTTTATAAAAAGGGTATGGAGATAGGTAGATTTGAAATGGGATCAACTGTTATATTGATTTTTGAAAATGACACGATCCGTTTTCTTGATTCTTGTATTGAAGGTCAACATTATAAATTCGGTACAGGTTTTGCAGAATTTATATAAAGGATCTAATATTATATCAAATCCCTTTATGGATTTTCTTCAGATTTTTTCTTTTTAAATATATTAAATTTATGATACCATTTTTCTTGTTTTTTCTTTTGTTGAGTTATATTTTGATCTTGCTCTTTTTTCTTATAAGTTAGCGTATCAATCTTTTCTTTTTCTGAAATTTCTTTTTGTTTTCTTAACTCTCTTCTAGGTATTTTTTTAATTTTTTTCTTCTCTACCAATTCTATTAAAGACATCTGTGCACTATCAGATTTTCGTTCGTGAAGATGTATAATTCTTACATAACCACCTTTACGATTTTGATTTCTTACAGCTATGTCTGAAAATAATTTATGTAATACAGATTTATCTTTTATATATCTCAAGACAATTCTTATATTATGTAGTTTTTGCTCTTTCGTAAGTTGATCATCTAAATTTCGTATTGCACGGGTGATGAGTTTTTCAACGAATGGTTTTAGAGCTTTTGCTTTTGCACGTGTTGTTTTAATTTGCTCATGCAATAATAAACTAGTTGCCATATTTTTTAGCATTGCTTCTCTATGAGATTTTGTTCTGTTTAATTTTTTTATTTTTTTACCTTTAAACATATTCTACCTCTTTTGGATTACTAAATTTCTCGTATATACGGTAAATCTTTCATATTTAAAGATAAATCTAAAGATTGTAATTTTTCTTTTATTTCTTCTATGCATTCTACTGAATAATGTTTTGATTTAACAAACTCATCTTCTTGTTTTTTAACCAGATCGATTACGTAGTCTATTTCTAAAGATTTTAGCAATGAAAGGGTTCTCACTGAAAATTCTAATTCTTCTATGTGTTTTTCTAATTTAAGTTTTAAATCATCATCAACTTCGGATGTCTCTAATTCTAAAGGTTCTTCGATTATTTTTTCATCAAAATTACCTATAATTTTTAAATTAAAAAAAAGTATTTTCGAAGCCTCTTCTAAAGCTTTTTGTGGACTGATTGATTGATCAGTCCAAATTTCTAAAATTAAACGCTCTGTGAATTCTTCATAACTTTTTATTTCTTCTACAGTATAATTTACTTTCTGAATAGGAGAGAATAACGCATCTATCGGAATCGTTCCAATTTCCTCTATGTGTTTTTTAAAATATTCAGAAGGAATATAGCCTCTTCCTCGTTCTATCTGTAGATCCATAATTAATTCCGCATCTTCATTAAGTGTAGCAATTAACAACTCTGGATTTAATACTTGTATGGACGAGTCAACTGCCAAATCACCGGCAAGTAAAGTACCTGCTCCTTTCTTTTCAATATGAATAACTTTAGGTTCCAAATAATTCAAAGGTTCATAAATCAATCGTACTTTTTTCAATCTTAATACAATTAAAGAAACATCTTCCACAACTCCCGGGATACTCGTAAATTCATGTTGTACACCTTCTATTCTTATTGCTGTGATAGCAGATCCTTCTATAGAAGAAAGTAAAGTTCTTCGTAAAGCATTACCTATAGTTGTAGCAAAACCTCTTTCAAAGGGCTCAATTACAAATTTACCATAATTTGGTTGATCCTTTAACGTTTCTAATTTAATATGCGAAGGTCTTTTTAAAGGTCGTAGTAAAGCTCTCATAATTTTACCTTTTAATGGTAATTATACTTTTCTTCTTTTTGGTGGTCTACATCCATTATGAGGTATTGGAGTTATATCACGAATTGAACGAATTTTGATTCCTTCCGAGGAAATTGATCTAATAGCAGATTCTCTTCCTAATCCGGGACCTTTAACTAAAATATCTGCTTCTCGTAAACCAAATTCTTTAGCTTTTTGGATTGCTTCACGAGCAGTTACTTGAGCTGCAAAAGGTGTAGATTTTCGTGTTCCTTTAAAGGATTGCCCGGCACTTGACCAACATAATACATTTCCACGTTCATCTGTAACTGTCACAATAGTGTTATTATATGAGGAATTGATATAGATTTTACCATAAGGTACATTTCGTTTTTCTTTTTTTTTAGTTGACATTTACATTCCTCCTTTTTTATTTTACAGCTTTTTTCTTATTTGGTACTGTTTTGCGTACACCTTTTCTAGTTCTTGCATTTGTTCTTGTTCTTTGTCCCCTTACAGGTAACCCCATCCTATGTCTAAGTCCACGATAACATCCAATCTCCATCAACCTTTTAATATTTAAATTTACTTCGGTACGTAGATCTCCTTCTACTCTAAAATTTTTTTCTATATAGTCCTTAATCATAGCTATTTCTTTGTCCTCTAAATCCTTTACTTTTTTATTTTTATCAATATTTAAAGCATTCAAGATCATATTTGCTCGGGAACGACCTATTCCATAAATATATGTTAACCCTATTTCCACACGTTTTTCTTTTGGTAAATCTACTCCAACAATTCTAGCCATAAGTTACCCTTGTCTTTGTTTATGTTTAGGACTTTTTTTACATATGACTCGTATTTGTCCTTTTCTTCGAATGATTCTACAATGCTCACAAATTTTTTTTACTGAACTTCTGACTTTCATGTTATAATCCCTTATTTAACTCTATATGTGATTCTTCCCCTTGATAAATCATAGGGTGATAATTCTAATTTTACTCGATCACCTGGTAAAATTTTTATGTAATGCATTCTCATTTTTCCAGAAATATGAGCAAGTACTCGATGACCATTGTCTAATTCTACTCTAAACATCGCATTAGGTAAAGGTTCTATTACTTTTCCCTCTACAACTATAGGTTCTTCTTTTGCCATAATATATGAATACAAAAATTTATAATGACTTTATTTGTCAATATTTTTTATTGCTTCTTTGATTCTTTCTGAAATTTCTTCTATAGTACCTATACCATTAATATTTTTTAGTAAATTTTTTTGATTATAAAACTCAATTAGTGGATAAGTTTGATCAAAGTAAGTTTTCATTCTATTTCTAATTACGGGTTCGGTATCATCACTCCTTCCTTCTAGTTTAGCTCTTTTTAATAATCTTTGAATCAACTCTTCTTCAGGTACATCAAGATTTATTACTATATCAATTCTTTTTTTTAGTTCATTAAGTATTTTGTCTAATTCTTCTGCCTGTTTTACTGTTCTTGGAAAACCATCTAATAAAAAACCTTTTTCGCAATCTTTTTCTTTAATGCGTTCTTTTACTATTCCTATGACAATATCATCAGGTACCAACTTGCCAGATTCTACATATTCTTTTGCTTTTTTGCCTAAATCTGTTTGATTACTCATTGCATTTCGTAATATTTCTCCTGTTGATATTTGAGGTATGTGATATAATTCACAAATGATCTTTGCTTGGGTTCCTTTTCCAGAACCAGGTGGTCCCATAAAAATGATTGTATACATTATAACCTTCCTTTTAATTTGGTTTTTTTAATTGTCATAAAGCCCGGATAATTTCGCATTTTTAATTGTGCTTCGATTTGTTTTAAAGTGTCTAAAGCAACTCCCACCATAATTAAAAGAGATGTACCACCAAATGTATAAGCCAATCCTTGTATATTTTGATTTGCTTTTAAGTCTAAAAAATTAATGATTAAATATGGTGCAATAGCTAAAGCTGCTAACATAATTCCGCCGGGAAGAATGATTCTATTTAATATATATTCTAAATGTTCTTTTGTTTGTTGTCCGGGTCTAATTCCAGGGATATATCCTCCAATTTTTCGTAACTGTTCTGATAATTCCACAGGGTTAATATAAATAGCTGTATAAAAATAAGAAAAAAATATGATCAATCCAGAATATATAATATAATAAGGTAATTGTTGTAAAAATGTTGGTGCAAAAGGGTTTAACCAGCTTTGTAAAATTTGCCATCCAATCCATGATTGTGCCTGAGAACCCATCATTCCAAAAACTGTTTGAGGAAATAATAAAAGTGAAGATGCAAAAATAATAGGCATAACACTTGCTGCATTTAATTTAAATTGTAATGATTGACTTTGAGCTTGAACCATTCTTCGTCCAACAATTCTTTTACCATATTGCAGTGGAATTTTTCGTACACCCTGAGATAAAATTACTGTGAATGAAATCAATAAAATAAAAAGAATGATTAAAACAAAAATATCAAATATCTTAACGGAAGGATCATTTATCATTTTAACAATATTGGTTGGCAAGCGAGCAATAATTCCAGCGAAAATAATTAAAGAAACACCATTACCAATTCCCCTTTCTGTTATTTGTTCTCCCATCCACATCAATACCAATGTACCTGTAGTAATAGTTATTACACCAATAAAATAAAAAAATGGTCGGGATATTTCGGGAGATACTAATGGAGCACCGTCTCTACTCGTTTGTTCAACTGCCCACAGCAATATAAATAATGATTGAATAGCACAAAGTAGAACTGTACCAAATCTGGTATATTGATTAATTTTTCTTCTGCCATATTCACCTTCTTTTTGTAATGCTGCAAAATATGGAAAAATCACAGTCAACAAACTCATTATAATGGAAGAAGAAATATAAGGCATGATACCTAAAGAAAAAATAGATAATTTAAATAGAGCACCACCAGAAAAAATATCAACAACATCTAATATAGATTGCCCTCTCGGTTTTGCATTAGCCACTGCAATAGAATCCACTCCCGGTATTGTAATAAATGATCCAAAACGATAAATTACTAAAAGCCCTAATGTATATAAAAGTTTTTTTCTTAATTCTTCAATCTTAAAAATAACCGATATAGCATTCATTTTTGTTCCAATAATTCTACTTTTCCACCTTTCGCTTCGATTTTTTCTTTTGCTGTTTTCGAAATAGAATGTACTTTCACATTTATGACATTTGAAATATCACCTGTCCCTAATATTTTAACCGGTATATCTTTTTTCTTAATAAGTCCAGATTCTTTAAGTGTATCAATCGTAATTTCGCCACTTAAACCTTTTTTTTCTATCATAAATAAATTTACAATTTGGTATTCTTTACTAAAGGGATTATTAAAACCTCTCTTAGGGATTCTCTTATATAGAGGCATTTGCCCACCTTCAAATCCAATTTTTTTAGAATATCCGGTTCTTGATTTCTGACCCTTATTTCCTCTTCCAGATGTTTTACCACGTCCTGAACCTTCTCCTCTACCAATTCGTTTCTTTTTAAATTTTGAATTTAAAAACGGTTTTAACGGAGGCAGATTTTCACTTCTAACTAACTTTTTTTTAATTTTTTTAGGCTTAATATCAGAAATACTAAGTTTTTCTTGATTCATTCTTCTACCTCGAAATCTAACATATAATCTACTTTTTGAACCATTCCCATCAAAGCTTTATTTTGTGTTTCTATGATTTTGGCTCGGCCTATTTTTGTTAATCCTAAGGCTTTTAATGTTGCTCTATGGTTTGGTATTTTTCCAATCAAACTTTTTTTTAAAACAACTTTAATTTTTTTAGGATTTTGTTTTAAAACATCTGACAAAGTCATAACATTACTCCACATCAGACTCTCCAAATAATTTTTTTAGACTAATCCCTCTTTTTTTTGCAGTTTCTTCTGGTCTTTCTAATTTTTGTAGTGCAATTAAAGCAGCTTTAACAGCATTTAATGGATTTTTAGAACCAATCACTTTAGATAAAACATCATGTACTCCTAAAACTTCCAACAACGATTTTATAGATTCACCAGCTATAATACCTGTTCCTGGTGTTGCAGGTTTCAACCATACTTTTGTAGCTTTAAAAGTACCATAAGTTTCATGGGGCAAAGTCTTCCTACGAGTTAAAGATATTTCTACTAAATTTTTCTTTGCATTTTCTAAAGATTTTCTAATTGCATCAGGAACCTCATTAGCTTTTCCAAAACCAATTCCTACCTTACCATTTGTATTCCCAACAACAGTCAAAGCATTAAAAGAAAATCTTCTACCTCCCCTAACTACTTTTGAAACCCTATTGATTTTTATCACTCTTTCTAAAAATTGTTCTCTTTGATCTTTGATCAACATAAGAAATTCTCTCCTTAAAATTGCAATCCAGCTTCTCTTGCAGCATCAGCAAAAGCTGCTATTTTTCCAATGTATTTTCTACCTCGCCGATCTAAATATACTTTTTGATATCCTTTCTGCAATATTAGTTTTCCAAAAGCATATCCCAATTTTTTAGCTGCTTCTATATTTTTTTTTGATTGATTTTCGGGTATCATCAAACTTTTATCCCATGTTCCCATGCTGACAATCGTTTTTCCAGATTCATTATCAACCAGTTGAGCATACAAATATCGATTTGATTTTAATATTATAAGTCGTTTTCTTTCTTTATCTTTAGGTATTGTTTTATATTTTACTCTTTTAATTCTTCTTTGTAATCTAATTTTTTTTATTAGTTCTCTTCTCATTATTCTCTCCTACTTGCCTTTTCCAGCTTTGCCAGCTTTTCTTCGAACTAGTTCGTCTTCGTATCTTATTCCCTTACCTTTATACGGTTCGGGTGGTCTAAAACTTCTGATAATTGCTGAAACCTGACCTACTTTTTGTTTATCAATTCCTGTCAATTCTATCTTTACTTGTTGATCAACTTTTACTTGAATCCCGTCCGGAATTTTATATTCAATATCATGAGAATACCCCAAAGATAATACTAATACATTTCCTTTAAGATTCGCTCTATAACCAACACCTACTAACTGTAAACGTTTTGACCAACCTTTTGTAACACCAACTATATGATTATAAATCAATGAGCGCACTAATCCATGCAAAGCTTTATATTTTTTTAAATCACTTTTTCTAATTACATTGATCGTTTTAGATTCGATTTTTATTTCTATTCCTTCAGGTATTTGCTGTTTAATTATACCTAACGGCCCTTTGATTTCTAGTTCATTATTGTTATATTTTAGTTCTACATTATTGGGCACAATAATGGGTAATCTTCCTATTCTTGACATATCTACCTCTTTAGTTTTTTACCATACCTCTAAAATTAACTCTCCGCCAACACCTAATTTTTTTGCTTGTTTGTTTACAAGAAGCCCTTTTGATGTAGATATTATCGAAATTCCACGGTTATTCAACACAGGTTTTATATCTTCATATTTTACATAGATTCTTCTACTTGGTTTTGATATTCTACGTATGTGTGTAATCACTGGCTTTTTATTATAGTATTTTAAATGAATAATAATTTCTTTTTTTTTGTTATTTTCAATAACTTCATAATTCTCTATAAAATGTTCATGTTTAAGAATTTTTAAAATATTCTCTTTAATTTTTGAATGATACACTTTAACAGAAGAAATGTTAGCCATTTGAGCGTTTCTAATTTTAGTTATCATATCTGAAATAGGATCAGACATAGACATATAACTACCTCCATATTATCAATTTACCAAGATGACTTTATTACACCAGGTATTTCTCCAAAACCTGCTTTTTTTCTGAAACAAATTCTACACATTCCAAATCTTCTTAAATAACCTCTTGCTCTTCCACAAAATGGACATCGATTTCTTTTTCTTACTTTAAATTTAGGATTTTTCTTTGATTTTTCAATCATTGCTTTTCGTGCCATGTAGTACTCCTTATTTTTTTCTAAAAGGTAAACCTAAAAGCTCTAACAATTGTCTAGCTTCCTCGTCAGTTTTTGCTGTAGTTGTTATAGTTATATTCATACCATGATAACTTTCTATTTTATCAATATTGATTTCTGGAAAAATGATTTGTTCTTTAATAGAAAAATTATAATTTCCAAATTTGTCGAAAGAATTCGGATTTAGCCCGCGAAAATCTCTTACTCTTGGAAGATCAACTTTGATTAACTTGTATAAAAATTCCCACATTCTATCTCTTCGCAAAGTGACCATACAACCAATATTCATTCCTTCTCTTATTTTGAAACTAGAAATTGATTTTTTTGCTTTTGTTTTTACTGCTTTTTGACCAGTAATTAAAGTCAATTCTTCCACCGCTGCTTCTAAAATCTTTGGATTAGAAGGTGCTGAACCCATTCCGACATTTAATGTAACTTTTTCTATTTTAGGCACTTGCATTATATTTTTATATTTAAAAATCTCCATTAACTTTGGAACAACCTGACTATGATATAAATCTTTTAATACTGGCATAATTTCTCCTATAGAATTTCTCTTTCTTGTTTGTTGGATCTTATCACCCGTATTTTTTTACCATCTTCGTATTTAAAACCTAATCTTACGCCTTTCTTTAACTTAGGATCATAATACATTACATTCGAAATATGAATAGGAGATTCAATTTCTATCATACCACCTTGAGGATTTTCTTGAGATGGGCGAATAAATTTTTTGCGCAAATTTACACCCTGAACTATAACCCTGTCTCCTAATCTATCGATAAACAATATTTTTCCTCTCTTTCCTTTATGTTTACCCGCAATTACTATAACTTCATCATTGACTTTTAATTTTGTTTTTTTTCTTTTAATTTTATTGTATAACTTTGGATCTTTTTTATATAATCGAATTTGCTCTTCGCGTTTCATACTTTTACCTCAATTTTATACTACCTCTGGTGCTAAAGATATGATTTTTTTAAAATCTAAATCTCTAAGTTCACGAGCTACTGGTCCAAAAATCCTTGTACCTTTTGGATTCAATTTTTCATCAATTAAAGCACAAGCATTATCATCAAATTTTATAATACTACCGTCTTTTCTTTTTATTTCTTTTTTTGTTCTAACTACTACAGCTTTTTGTACGGCTTTATTATGAACTTTTTTTCCGCGTGCATCTTTTAAACCATACTCTGGCACTGCTTGTTTTACCGCTACAACAATAATATCTCCAATCGTTGCATATCGTTTTTTTGAACTGCCTAAAATACGAATGCACATTACTTTTTTTACTCCAGTATTATCAGCTACATTAAGAATAGTTTGTTCCTGAATCATTTTGTCTCTCCTTTACTTAAAATTTTATATAACGTATGCCTTTTTTCTTTAGATAAGGGTCGGGTTTCTATAGCAAGTACTATATCTCCTATTTTAGTTGTGTTTTCCTCGTCGTGCATTTTTATTTTTTTAGATCTCTTAATCGTTTTTTTGTATAATGGATGCATAACGTTTTTTTCTATGAGTACAACTCTTGTTTTATTCATTTTATCAGAGACTACAACTCCTTTTACTATTTTTAAATTTTTCTTTTTTTTTGTTGGTTGATTTGTCATATCAATCACCCTTTAATATGAATATTTCTTTCAGTTAGAATTGTCATTATTTTAGCTATATCCGTTTTGAGTTTTTTTATATTTGAAGATTTTTGTAACATTTTGTTAGCTGATAATTGAAATTTTAATTTTAATAAATCTTGTTTTTTTTGCCTCAATTGAGCTTTTAAATCTTCATCACTAAGATCCCTAAAGTTTTGTTTAGGCATATACCAACACTCCTAAAAAAATTCTTTTTTAATGACCAATGTTTTTACTGGTAATTTATGACTTGCTAATCGAAAGGCTTCTTTTACTACATCTTCCGGAATTCCACTTATTTCGAACATAACTCTACCTGGTTTTACTATTGATACCCAATACTCTGGATTTCCCTTTCCAGACCCCATTCTTGTTTCGGCTGGTTTTTTAGTTACTGGATGGTCTGGGAAAATTCGAATCCAAAGCTTACCACCCCTTTTAATATATCTTGTTATCGTTCTTCTGGCAGATTCTATTTGACGAGCAGTGATTCTTCCTGCAGTAATTGCTTTTAGTCCATATTCACCAAATGAAACTTTATTAGCTCTAGAGGATATTCCTTTTAGCCTTCCTTTTTGTCTTTTTCGATATTTTACTTTTTTTGGACTAAGCATGATTATACCCTATTTAATTTTTTTCATCTGTTTTATTAAAATTCATAATGTCACCTTTATATATCCAGACTTTTATTCCTATGATTCCATATGTTGTTTCAGCTTCACTCATTGCATAATCAATATCAGCTCGTAAAGTATGTAATGGTATTCTTCCTTCCTTATAAAACTCGGTTCTAGCCATATCAACACCATTTAATCTTCCAGAAACCATAACCTTAATTCCCATTACATTATTTCTCATTGCGCTTCTTATAGCTTGCTTCATCGTTCTTTTATACGGCATTCTTTTCTCGATTTGATCAGCAATCGTATCTGCTATTACTTTTGCAATTGTTTCAGGTTTTTTCTTTTCTTCGATATATATATTAATTGATTTATTAAATCGATCTTTTAGTTCTTTTTTTAGATTTTCTATCTTTGCTCCTTTTGGTCCTATGATAATACCGGGTTTTGAAGTTTCTATGACTACGTTAATTTTATCCATTAATCGCTTGATCAATATTCTAATAATAGTACCTTTTGGGTAATTCGATAAGATATATTCTTTTAGTTTTAAATCTTCTATTAAACAACTTGTATAGGAATCGGATTCAAACCACAAAGAATCCCAAGTTTTGTTGATACCTAATCGTAAACCTATTGGATTAACTTTTTGTCCCATGTTCACAACCTCATTTATTCACTTACAACTACTGTTATTTTACTCGTTCTTTTTAGTCTAGGAAAAGCTCTACCACGTGCTCTAGGACGAAAACGCTTTAAAACAGGACCTTGATCAATGTATAACTTCTTGATATATAAATTATCTATATCAGAATTTGGATTCAAATATTTATAATTTGAACTTGCAGATAAAATAATTTTTTCTAAATATCTTGCACCTTTTTTGGGCATATTTCTTAAAATACTCAATGCATCATTAACTTGGTATCCCCGAACTTCATTAGCAATTAATCGTATTTTTCTTGGGCTTATCATTAAAAAATTAGAAACAGCTTTTGATTCCATACGTAATTCCTATTTTTTTAATTTTTTATCTAATGATGTATGACCTTTATAAGTCCTTGTAGGTGAAAATTCTCCCAATTTATGACCTACCATTTGCTCTGTTACATATACTGGAATAAAACTTCTTCCATTGTGGACTAAAAACGTCATCCCTATCATTTCTGGAAAGATAGTTGATCTTCTTGACCATGTTTTTATTGGTTTTTTATCGTCTGTCTCTTTAGCTTTTAATATTTTTTTCATTAAATGTTCATCTATAAAAGGTCCTTTTTTTAATGATCTAGGCATATACATTACTCCTTAAGTTTTTTTAGATTTTCTTCTTTCTATTATTAAATTGTTTGATTTTTTTCTTTTTTTTCTTGTTTTATAACCTAAAGTTGGTAGACCCCAAGGAGTTGATGGATGATTACCCTTGCCTCTACCTTCTCCTCCACCATGAGGATGATCAATTGGATTCATAGCTACACCACGAACTGTAGGACGTATACCTTTCCATCGTTTTCGTCCAGCTTTACCATAAGAAATCAAATTGTGATCTTTTGCTCCTACTTCTCCAATGGTAGCCATACAAGTTTTCAATACCTTTCTTAATTCAGTCGATGGTAATTTTATAATAGCATATTTATCATCAAAACCAGAAACTGTTGCATAAGTACCTGCAGCTCTACATAACTGGGCTCCTTTTCCGGGAACTAATTCTATATTGTGTACGTTAGTTCCAGGAGGAATTTTTTCTAAAGGTAGTGCATTACCAATTTTTATCGGAGCTTGCACTTTAGAAGAAATAATTGTATCTCCTTTATTGATTCCCTCTGGAGTAATGATATATCTATATTCCCCATCAGCATATTTTACTAAAGATATATTTGCAGAACGATATGGATCGTATTCAATAGTCTGTATCGTACCCGGCACATCGAATTTATCTCGTTTAAAATCAATGATTCTATATATTCTCTTATGGCGTCCTCCTTTATGCCATACCGTTATTCTTCCAGATGAGTTTCTCCCCGCCTTGTATTTTAGAACTTTAATCAAATTTTTTTTGGGTTCAACTTTATCTAAATAAGAATAATCATAATAAGATTGATATCTGGTAGTTGAAGTATACGGTTTTAATTTTTTGATTCCCATTTTTTACCTCTAATCAAATTGTATTTTGCTTCCTATTTCTAATTGCAATATAGCCTTTTTAAATCCAGACTTTTTTGAAATTATATTTCTAAATCTTGTCTTTTTATATGGTTGATTGATGATATTTACTTTTTTAACTTTAACTTTATACATATTATAGATGGCTTGTTTAATTTGATTTTTTGTTGCTTTTTTATTAACTTTAAAGATAACAATTTGCCCTTTCTTTGAATTTTGATTTAAATATTCCATTTTTTCAGTTATATATGGAGAAATTAAAATTTTACTTGGATCGATCATATTAAACCTCTAAAAGTTTTGTAAATTTTTCATAAGCATTTTTCGTAAAAAACATTATATCGTTGTAATATAATTCTGGCATTGTAGGTCTTTGACAATGAACCATTTGGATTTGTTCTATATTATTTGCTGACTTATAGAGATAAGGTTCGTCATCATATAAAAAAGATATAGTATTTAAAGGTAGTAACTTTGCAGTTTTTAATAAATTATACACAGTTTTTGTTGAATAATCAGAAATTTGAAAATTTTCTAATAAATATAAACGTTTTTTTTCAGCTTTGATGTTTAATAATATTTTATAGGCTAGTTTCTTAAGTTTTGGATTTACTTTTTTATAGAAATCTTGAGGTTGTGGACCGAACACAACCGCTCCGCCTTTAAATTGAGGAGCACGAATCGAACCTTGCCTTGCATATCCAGTACCTTTTTGTTTATATGGTTTTTTTCCACCACCAGAAACTTCACTTCTTGTTTTTGTTTTTCTTGTACCTTGCCTTCGATTGAATCTTTCCGCTTCTAATACAAAATGTATAATTTGATAAGACCGTTCATCAATTTCTATTGTTAAATTATCCTTAAGCTGTAATTCTTCTTTTTGATTACCATTTTGATCAAGTACTATTATTTTGCGATCTAATTTTAAATCCATTTTATATCACCTCTATTTTAACTATAGATCGATTTGGACCGGGAATGGCTCCTTTTATGAAAACTAAATGGTTATCCGGATCAATTTCGACTATTTGTAAATTTCGTATCGTAGTTGTTTTTGCACCTGCATGACCTGGCATCCTTTTTCCCTTTACTACTTCTGATGGAAAAGTACTTGAACCAATGGATCCCGGTGCACGATGAAATTTGGAACCATGAGATGCTCTACCGCCTCTAAACCCATGTCTTTTTATCACCCCTTGAAACCCTTTGCCTTTCGATATACCTGTTACACGAACGATCTCCCCTTTTTTAAAAATCGATACATTGACTTCTGCTCCTAAAGTAAATTCACCTTCCATATTTCTTATCTCTCTAACATACTTAAAGGGTCCTAAACCTGCTTTCTTTAAATGATTTAATTGAGGTTTTGTTAATAATTTTTCTTTTGTTGGTTGAAATGCTAATTGTATTGCATTATATCCATTTTTTTCTACGGTTCTAATTTCAGAAACATAAGCTGGAGGACATTCTACTATTGTTACTGGTATTTCCCTCTTACTTTCATCAAATAGTCTTGTCATACCTAACTTTATACCATATAATCCACGAGACATGGTTTACTCCTGATTCATTTTTTTACTTTTAAAGGTAAAACCTGAACACCTGCAGGCAATTTTAATTTACTTAAAGCTTCTGTAACTTGATCATTTGGATTTTTTATATCGATTAAACGTTTATATGTTCTTATTTCGAATTGCTCTCTTGATTTTTTATTTACATGTACAGATCGCAAAACAGTAAATCTTTCTATTGTTGTAGGCAAAGGGATGGGGCCAGATACATCGGCACCATTTTTTTTAGCAGCACTAACAATTTCTTGTGCTGCTTTGTCTATTAGATGATAATCAAAAGATTTTAATTTGATTCTAATTTTTCGAACAGATTCCATCTTTCTACCTGTTTATTCGATAATTTCTGTTACAACACCAGATCCTACTGTTCTACCACCTTCCCGTATAGCAAAACGTAATCCAGTATCCATTGCAATATAACTGATCAACTCAACTGTTAGATTTACATTATCACCTGGCATAACAACCATATTTTCATTGGGAAGAATGATTGTACCTGTGACATCTGTAGTTCTAAAATAAAACTGTGGCCTATAATTGGTATGAAATGGAGTATGTCTTCCTCCTTCTTCTTTTTTTAAAACGTAAACTTCTGCTTTAAATTTTTTATGTGGAGTTATAGAACCGGGTTTCGCTAATACCTGTCCACGTTCGACGTCTTCTTTTTTTATTCCTCTCAATAGTGCCCCTATATTATCGCCAGCTTGTGCATAATCAAGTTGCTTTCTAAACATTTCTATTCCAGTCACTACTGTTTTTTGTGTAGGCCTTAAACCAACGATTTCTACTTCGTCATTTAAATTTAATTTTCCTGTTTCTACTCTACCAGTAGCAACTGTTCCCCGTCCAGTAATAGAAAAAACATCTTCAATCGGCATAAGGAAAGGTTTATCAATATCTCTTTTTGGTTCTGGAACATATTCATCTACGGTTTCCATAAGTTTTAAAATTGCTTTTTCACCGATATCTGATGGATCTCCTTCTAATGCTTTTAAAGCAGAACCAGCTATCATTGGTGTATCAGCTGGAAAACCATATTTTACTAATAAATCCTTTACTTCCTCTTTAACTAGTTCAATCATTTCTTCTCTTTCGTCTTCTGATAAAGCATCTACTTTATTCAAAAATACAACTATATAAGGTACTCCTACTTGACGAGCCAATAGAATATGTTCTCTTGTTTGAGGCATCGGACCATCAACAGCAGAAACTACGAGTATAGCTGCATCCATTTGAGCCGCTCCAGTGATCATGTTTTTTACATAATCTGCGTGTCCTGGACAATCCACATGAGCATAATGTCTTTTCTCTGTTTCGTATTCTTGATGAGATGTAGCTATAGTAATTCCTCTTTCTTTTTCTTCTGGAGCATTATCGATTTCATCATACTTAACGGGTCTGTTCTTTCCACCTTTATATTTTGCTAAAACATGCGTTATAGCAGATGTTAATGTTGTTTTTCCATGATCAACGTGCCCTATAGTTCCAATATTTAAATGAGGTTTTGATCTATCAAATTTTTCTTTTGCCATATGTTTACCCTTTTACTTTTTTTATTTAAGTTTATTCCAAATAATAAATAGCAACTTTTTTTTAATTACGTTTAATGTCTATTCTTTTTAAGAAAAATTATGAATTTTAAACAGAAACTTTAGCAATGATTTCATTCGCAATATTATTTGGCACTTGCTCGTAATGTTTAAATTGCATAGTATACGAAGCTCTGCCCTGCGTAAAACTACGAAGATCTGTTGCGTAACCAAACATTTCTGCCAATGGAACTTCCGCTTTAACTACACGTGCATTCCCTCTTTGATCCATTGCTAGAATTTTTCCTCTCCTTCTATTTAAATCTCCCACTACATCGCCCATATAATCCTCAGGTGTAACAACTTCTACATCCATTATAGGTTCAAGTAAAACAGGTTTTGCTTTTTTACATGCATCTTTAAATGCAATTGATGCAGCCACTTTAAAAGCCATCTCAGAAGAGTCTACCTCATGATAGGAACCATCGAATAGTTCCACAATTACATCAACAACCGGATAACCAGCTAAAACACCTGTTTGCATAGCTTCTTGAATTCCTTTATCAACAGCTGGTATATATTCTTTTGGGATTACGCCACCAACAATAGAATTTATAAATTGATAACCTTTTCCAGGCTCATTAGGTTTTATTCGAATCCAGACATGGCCGTATTGTCCCCTTCCACCAGTTTGTTTTATATACTTCCCTTCTACTTCTGAAGAATCTTTTATCGTTTCTTTATAAGCTACTTGTGGTTTTCCTACATTTGCTTCTACTTTAAATTCTCTCTTTAAACGATCGACGATAATCTCTAAATGTAATTCTCCCATTCCAGATATAATGGTTTGTCCTGTTTCGTGATTTGTTTTTACTCTAAAAGTAGGATCTTCTTCTGATAATTTCATTAAAGCTGCACCTAATTTATCTTGATCTGCTCGTGTTAGTGGTTCTATAGCAAGATCAATGACTGGTTCTGGAAAAGTCATGCTTTCTAGAATAATAGGATGATTTTCATCACATAAAGTATCACCCGTTGTTGTATCTTTTAAACCAACTGCGGCTGCAATATCACCCGCATTCACTTCGTCAATTTCTTCTCTTTGATTTGCATGCATCAAAAGAAGTCTTCCCATTCTTTCTTTTTTTTGTTTAGTAGAATTATAAACATAAGTTCCTTTTTTTAAAGTACCAGAATATACTCTAAAAAAAGTTAATTTACCAACATATGGATCTGTCATAATTTTAAATGCTAATGCTGAAAATGCTTCGTTATCATCAGTAATTCGTTCTATTTCAGAATTAGTATTTGGATCAATACCTTTTACATGCGCTATATCTATAGGAGAGGGCAAATAATCAATCACTGCATCTAGTAAAGGTTGTACTCCTTTATTCTTAAATGCAGATCCGCATAAAACAGGGAATATTTTTCTTTGTAAAGTTCCGACTCTTATAGCATATTTTAATTCCTCTACTGTAATTTCTTTTCCGTCTAAATATTTTTCAAGTAATTCATCAACACATTCTACTGCGGATTCGATTAATATATTTCGATATTCTTCTGCTTGATCCTTTAACTCTGCAGGTATCTCTATAAAATTGAATTTAGCACCTAATTCTTCACCAGTCCATACGATAGCTCGATTATAAACCAAATCAACAACACCTATAAAATCAGATTCTTTACCTATTGGTAGTTGTAGTGCAACAGCATTGGCTCCTAATCTTTCTTTGATACTATTTACACAATAGAAAAAATCAGCTCCCATTCTATCTAATTTATTGATAAAGCAAATTCTAGGGACTTTGTATTTATCTGCCTGTCTCCAAACAGTTTCAGTCTGAGGCTCTACTCCCGCAACGCCATCATAAACAGCAATAGCTCCATCTAAAACTCTTAAAGATCGTTCTACTTCAACTGTAAAATCAACGTGACCTGGGGTATCTATAATATTAATTCTATAAGGTGGATATTTTTTCTCCATTCCATTCCAAAATGTAGTAGTTGCAGCAGCAGTAATTGTAATACCTCTTTCTTTTTCTTGTTCCATCCAATCCATTTCTGTAGAACCTTCATGTACTTCACCAATTTTATAGGTCTTTCCAGTATAATACAATATTCTTTCTGTTGTCGTTGTTTTTCCAGCATCAATATGTGCCATAATTCCTATATTTCTTGTTCTTTCTAAAGGTATTTGTCTAGGCATACAAAAATCTCCAATTAAAAATTATTACCATCTATAATGACTAAATGCTCGATTAGCTTCTGCCATTTTTCTTGTATCTTCTTTTTTCTTAATGGCACCACCTGTATTATTGCTTGCATCAATAATTTCATTCGCTAATTTCTCTATCATCGATTTTCCTTTTCTTTCACGAGCACTTCTTACAATCCATCGAATTGCTAATGTTTGTTGCCTATGGGGAGGAACTTCTACCGGTATTTGATAAGAAACTCCACCAACTCTTCTACTTTTTACTTCCAATTCGGGTTTTACGTTTTCTAAAGCCTTTCTCCAAATTGCAATTCCATCTTCGTTTGTTTTCTGAGAAACTAAATCAATAGCTGAATAAAAAATTTTTTCTGCAACTGATTTTTTTCCGTTTTTGATCATATAGTTAATAAAAGCTGTTACCACAGGATCTTTATATACCGGATCTGGTGGTAGTACTCTTTTTTTTCTTAACACTTTTCTTCTAGACATATTGGCTCCTTATCAAGCTTTCGGTTTTTTTGTACCATATTTCGATCTACCTTTTTTTCGATTCGCAACACCGAGAGCATCTTGAGTTCCTCTTACAATATGATATCTAACACCAGGTAGGTCTTTTACTCTACCACCTCTAACTAATACGTTATTGTGTTCTTGTAAGTTATGTCCTTCTCCTGGAATATATGCTGTTACTTCTATTCCAGTAGTAAGCCTGACTCTTGCAACTTTTCTTAAAGCAGAGTTTGGCTTTTTTGGTGTTATTGTCATTACCCTTACACACACTCCTCTTCTTTGAGGACATCCTTTCAAAGCGGGAGACTTTGTCTTTCTTTTTTGCTCTTTTCTACCAAATCTTATTAATTGATTAATAGTTGGCATAAATACCTCATATGATTACATTTTTTGCATTACCATTTATTTTTTGAACTATAGAGTAGCAAGAAAAAATCTAATGGATTTTAACTAGTCATTTTTTGTAGCTTCTAATTCTAATCTTTTTTTATATAACTTTTGTATATCACCATATTCATTATAAAAAATCTCAATATCTCTATATTTTTTTAATCCAGTACCTGCAGGAATTAAATGTCCTACTATTACATTTTCTTTTAATCCTACTAATTCATCCACTTTTCCTTTGATCGCAGCATCTGTTAAAACTTTAACAGTCTCCTGAAAACTTGCACCTGCTAAAAAAGATTCTGTACTTAATGAAGCTCTCGTAATACCAAGTAATATTGGAATCCATTTACAAGGTTCTCCACCTTCTTCGATTACTCTTTTATTTTCTTCCAGTACTTTGAATTTTTCTACTTGTTGATGTAAAACAAACTTTGTATCACCCGGATCTGTGATTTGAACTTTCCTTAGCATTTGCCTTATAATGATTTCTAAATGCTTATCATTGATATAAACTCCTTGTAGTCTGTATACTTCTTGAATTTCTTGAATTAGAAATTCATGCAATGCTTCCAAACCACGAATTCTTAAAATGTCATGAGGGTTCAACTGGCCTTCCGTTATAGGTTCACCTTTAGTTACTTGATCTCCATTTCTTACCAATAATCGCAAACCTATAGGTATTACAATTTTATATTTCTTGAGAGTATCTGACTGATCGTAATAAACATTATATTTACTATATTCTAACTGATCCATTTCTTCTTCTTGATCATCAAAATTAACATCGATTACTTCTTCATTAAAATTTTCTGACAATTGCAATGGTAATATATAAATCACTCTTTTATCTCTTATAACTTCATTGTTATCTACTACATATCCATCAATAGGTGCAAGTATAGCAGACTTTTTAGGTGATCTTGCTTCGAATAATTCTTCTACTCTTGGTAAACCTCCCGTAATATCTCTAGTTTTAATTTCTTTAGTGGCAATCTTAAACAAAATATCTCCTTCACCTACTTCTTGCTGATCTTTTACCAAGAGTACAGCCCCTACTGGTACAGGGAATTCTTTTTCATTGATTTTGATCGTTGGATTTAATTTTTTTCCTCGAACCTCGTATATTCTATTATTTCCCTGCTCGTCTTTTTTTAAGTTATCACTATTAATATCTTTATATTCGACAACACCAGAAGTATCAGTGATGATCACGTCATTTAAAGAATCAAATCTCGCTATCAATGTATTAGCAGGATAATGATTCCCTTCTTCTACAAAAATTTCACTTCCTATTTTAAGATTTATAGTTATAGGATTATCATCAACGATCATTAGTTGTTCATTTTCGATAAGGATCATTCCCTTATATTGACTGCTATAACTTCTTTCCCATTTTTGAAGTTTTTCATCATAATATTCATCCGCAATTACCTGCCCAATAGCTACTTCTTCTTCGTTTTTAACTTTAAGATTTTTTAATTGATCTAATTTTTTTGTATCTAAAATTTTAATTAGTTCAATCTTTCCTCTAGTTGCTAATAATTTCTTATTATCTTTTGATTTTACTACTGTGCCATAAATTTTAGAAATTTTAACATTTGATGGTGATCGAACTTCATTTTCTCCCCTTTCCACATTTGTAGCAATACCACCCACGTGGAAGGTCCTCATAGTAAGCTGTGTACCGGGTTGACCAATAGACTGAGCAGCTATTACACCTACAGCTTCCCCTAAATCTACCAATTTTAGTCTTGCCAAATCTAAACCATAACACTTTGCACAAATCCCTCGCCTAGATTCACAAGTTAATACTGAACGAATATAAATTTTTTCTATTCCTAGTGAATCAATTTTTTTACCTACTTCTTTTGTAATTAGAGTACCGGCCTTGAAAATCACTTCTTTGGTAATAGGATCTACAACTTCTTTTGCAAGAATTCTACCAAAACATCTCTCTCCTAAACTAATAATGATTTTATCCCTTTCTTTTACGGGACCAATCCACATTCCTTCTTTTGTGCCACAGTCTTCTTGTGTAATAATCACATCTTGAGCTATATCCACTAATCTTCTTGTTAGATAACCTGCATCAGAAGTTTTAAGGGCGGT
This sequence comes from uncultured bacterium, assembly GCA_937928085.1. GTDB lineage: Bacteria > Spirochaetota > Leptospiria > Leptospirales > Leptonemataceae > SKYB61. Next base: position 102,071 of record CALFVU010000010.1, read on the forward strand.
ATCGGCTAAACCTTTTCGGGCACCATGTGTGGAAATAAAAAACTCAAGAACACTTAAACCTTCTTTAAAGTTTGAACGAATCGGTAACTCTATAATTTCTCCTGAAGGTTTTGCCATTAATCCCCGCATTCCAGCTAATTGTCGAATTTGTTGTTTTGAACCTCTAGCACCAGATTCAGCCATTACATAAACTGGATTAAAACCTTTTTGATCTTGCTTAAGCTCTTCGAAAACTGCTTTTAGGATTTCTTCATTCGTTCTGTCCCAAATTTCAACCACCCTTTTATATCTCTCTTCGTTTGTTATTATACCATTTTTATAATTTTTTGTTACTTTTTCTACTTCTTCGTTTGCTTTTTGAATCAAATCTACTTTTTGTTTAGGTACCTTTATATCTGAAATAGAAATAGAAGGTGCAAATTTAGTAGAATAAATAAAACCCAATTCTTTAAATTTTTCTAACATTTCCACTGTTTCTATGATACCATAATTAATATACACATCCGCTATAATTCGAATAGCTTCTTTGTCTGTAATCGAAGTATTTACAAAAGGATAATTTTTCGGTAGAACAGAGTTAAATATAATTCTACCCGGTGTTGTTGTAAGAATAATATTATCTTTTAAAATTTGAATTTCTGCTCTTAATCCTACAATTTTATTTTCCACAGCATACAAGACTTCTTCAAATGTAGAAAACTTTTTACCTTCTCCTATATCTCCAGACAACTTAGAAGTTAATAAATAAAGTCCTAAAACCATATCCTGTGTAGGGAATACGATAGGTTGACCATTAGCAGGATTTAATATATTATGAGACGATAACATTAACATCCAGGATTCTAACTGAGCTTTTGCGGTTAAAGGAACATGTACTGCCATCTGATCTCCATCAAAATCCGCGTTAAATGCATGACAAACTAACGGATGTAACTGTATAGCCTTTCCTTCTACAATAACAGGTAGAAAAGCCTGAATTCCTAATCGATGCAAAGTAGGAGCACGGTTTAGAAGAACTGGATGCTCTTTAACCACCTCTTCTAAAATGAGATTTACTTCTGCATCTTCCATTTCTATTTTCTTTTTCGCTGATTTGATGTTAGGAATTTTATCATCCTCGAGCAATCTTTGTAAAATAAAGGGTTTAAATAATTCAAGTGCCATTTTTCTTGGCAATCCCATTTCGTGTAATTTTAATTGTGGACCTATCACAATTACTGATCTTCCAGAATAATCAACTCTTTTACCCAATAAATTTTGTCTAAATCTACCGCTTTTTCCTTTTAAAGAATCAGAAAGGGATTTTAAAGGTCTATTCGCTTTTCCTTTTACGACTTGGTTTTTACCTCTTTTTGAATTATCAAATAAAGCATCTACCGCTTCTTGAAGCAATTTTTTTTCGTTAATAATAATTAGCTCGGGAGATTTTAATTGAAGCAATCTTTTAAGACGATTATTTCTATTGATTACCCTTCTATATAAGTCATTTAAATCTGAAGATGCATATCTTCCACCATCCAATTGCACCATAGGTCTTAATTCTGGAGGAATCACAGGAATTACTTCTAGAATCATCCATTCTGGACGATTACCAGACTCTTTTAAAGATTCTAATATTTCTAATTTTTTTAATAATTTTTTATCAGTAGCTTTTGCTTTATCTGCCGAAAGCATCGTTCTTAACTTATGAATTTCTGTTTCTATATCTATTCTACTTAATAACTCTTTTAAAGCCTCTGCACCGATCATTGCAATAAATTTCTCACCAAATTCATCAAGATATTCATTATATTCTTCATGTGTGATCAGTTCACCAACTTCTTTATCCGAATCAGCTGGTTCTATAACCACATAATATTTATATTCTAAAATATTTTTGATTTCATTGATACTTTTATCTAAAAGTAATCCTATTCTACTTGGCGTATTTCGATAATACCAAATATGAGCAACTGGTGTTGCTAATTCTATATGTCCCATTCTTTCTCTTCGAACTTTGCTATGGGTAACTTCTACTCCACATCTATCACAAGTTACACCTTTATATCTTATAGATTTAAATTTTCCACAAAAACACTCCCAATCTTTTGTTGTTCCAAAAATTTTCTCACAAAAAAGGCCATCTCTCTCTGGCTTTAAAGTTCTGTAATTTATGGTTTCTGCTTTTTTAACTTCTCCATATGACCATTCTCGAATTCTTTCCGGACTTGCTAACATGATTTTAATGCTTTCAAATGTAATTTGTTTATTTGACATATTTTACCTCTCTAAAATAAATTTATGGTTGGATCAATTGAACTAGTCTCTTTCGATTTTACCTATGGATACTCTTGTTCTTTTACTGTATTCTTCGTCTAAATCGCTTAGATCTAACGGATTACCATTCGCGTCTAACATTACCATATCTAATGCTAATCCTCTAAGTTCTTGTAATAAGACATTAAAAGATTCCGGTATTCCCGGTTTGATTGTTGCAATTCCTTTAATAATTGCATCATACACTCTTGTTCTACCAGCCATATCATCAGACTTTACAGACAACAGTTCTTGTAAATTATACGCAGCACCATAAGCTTCCAAGGCCCATACTTCCATTTCTCCTAATCGTTGACCACCAAACTGAGCTTTTCCACCTAAAGGTTGCTGAGTTATTAAAGAATAAGGACCAATAGATCTTGCATGCATCTTATCTTCTACCATATGGGAAAGCTTTAACATATAAATATAACCACAAAAAACTTTATTTTCAAATTTTTCACCAGTTTTGCCATTATATAATGGAAATTTACAATCTAGAGGCAATCCTGCTTCGTTTAAATATTTTTTGATATCCTCTTCTGAAGCTCCATCAAAAACGGGAGTTTCGAATAAACAATTTAATTTATGGCCTGAATATCCTAACATAGATTCAAAAATCTGACCAATATTCATTCGAGAAGGAACCCCCAAAGGATTTAATACAATATCAATAGGTGTTCCATCTTCCATAAATGGCATATCTTCAACAGGTAAAATTTTTGAAATTACACCCTTATTTCCATGTCTTCCAGCCATCTTATCGCCAACTTGTAGTTTTCTTTTACTTGCCACATAGACTTTAACAATATCTTCTATACCAGAAGGTAGTTCATCTCCATTTCGTCTTGAATACCATTTTACATCAACTACTATACCTTCTACTCCATTAGGAACTCTTAGAGAAGTATCTTTTACATTTTTTCCTTTCTCTCCAAAAATACTTTGTAACAACTTAAACTCAGGTGCCATTTCTTTATCAATCTGAGGAGTTAGTTTTCCTACTAAGATATCTCCTGGTTTAACCTCAGCGCCTATACGAATAATACCATTTTCATCTAAGTCCCTGAATGCTTTATCGCTTATATTTGGAATATCTCTTGTAATTTGTTCTGGACCCAGCTTAGTTTCCCGAGTAGAAACTTCAAATTCCTCAATATGAATTGATGTATAAATATCTTCCTGTACTACCCTTTCGCTTATTAAAATAGCATCTTCGAAATTATACCCTTCCCATGGCATAAAAGCAACCAATATATTTTTTCCTAAAGAAAGTCTACCTTCTCTTACTGAAGGACCCTCAGCTAGAATCGTCGCTCTACGTTCAATTATTCCATTTGCATTTCTTTTTTCTTTATATACTTTTTGCCCTGCTAGAAGATCACCATATTTAATTGTATCTCCCTCTTTAACGAAAGAATGGAATTCTAAATGATTTTCTTTTAAGGAATAGATAATTTTAACTTCTTCGTTATTTTCTAATATGGAATGAATCTCAATTTGATGATTTTTAATACTTTTTACCACACTTTCTTTTGGATAAATAAATTTATTTAACTGATTATCCCATTTTTTATATGTAAAATAAATTACTTTGACAACAGGTTTGTGATTAAATAAAGTATCTTGATTGGTTCTTTCAAATTTTCTTAATTGATAAGTCCTCTTATTACCATCATTTTCTAATACAACGATTTTATTTGCATCAACTTTCAACACAACACCATCATTTTCAGCAAGAACACAAACTCTGGAATCATAAGCAACTACACTTTCCATCCCTGTTCCTACTATTGGTGGTTCTTCGTATAAAAGGGGGACTGCTTGCCTTTGCATGTTTGAACCCATTAGGGCTCTGTTCGCATCATCATGCTCTAAAAAAGGAATTAAAGAGGTAGAAACGCTGATAACTTGTAAAGGAGCAATATCCATATAATCAATTTCTTCGGGAGGCAATAGAGGATAATCAGATTTTTTTCTGCAGGCAATTAATTTTCCTTTAAAAGTGCCATCTTCGTTTAGAGGAGCATTTGCCTGTGCTATTGCATAATGTTCTTCTACATCTGCCGTCATATATTCAACTTCATTAGATACATATACTTTAGTAATTTTTCCGTTTTTATCTCTTTCTTTAATCACTTTTCTATAAGGAGTTTCTAAGAAACCAAATTCATTAATTCTTGCCAATGTACTCATCGATACAATCAAACCAATGTTTTGACCTTCTGGTGTTTCTATAGGACACATCCTGCCATAATGACTATAATGTACATCTCTTGCTTCGAACCCAGCTCTTTCTCGATTTAATCCGCCTGGGCCTAAAGCAGTTAATCTTCTTTTATGTGTAGTTTCTGATAAAGGATTGGTTTGCTCCATAAATTGAGACAACTGTCCCAATCCAAAAAAATCATTAATAACAGTAGTAATGGGTTTAATCGAAATAAGAGATTGAGGAGTCATTGTATCTTTTTCGTTTGATTCCATTCTTTCTCTAATGATCCTTTCCATTTTCTTTAATGCAACTCTTAGATCATTTCCGAAAAGCTCACCAACACTTCGAACTCTACGATTGCCCAAATGATCAATATCATCAACTCCGTAATCTGGCACATCATTAATAAGTTTTAAAAAATATTTTAAAGTTTCTATTATATCTATTTTTCTTAACGATAAGTCTTTCGAATTAGTAAAATCTTTAGGATTGATAAACTTAAACTTATTATTAATTTTGAATCTTCCAACTGAAGAGAAGTTATAATTTTTTTCATCAAAAAAAAGGCTTTCTAAAAATTCCAAGGCATCTTCATAATCTAATTTATCGTTTCTTAAAAATTCATATAATTTTAAAACAGCTTCTTCTTTGTTCGTAAGACCATCTTTTTCTAAAGTATTGATTAAAGTATCATCATCTTTATCTGAATAAAATTTAATAAGTTCAATTTTTTCTATATTTTTTTCTTTTAAGCTAAGGATCGTATCTTCATCTAATTTTTCTCCCTCATAAAGCATGATTTCGTTATTTTCATCAATCACTCGAGAAGCTAATCTACGATTCAAATATTTTTTTATTTGATCTTTTCGCAGTTTCTTTAACTCTAATATTTCTACGTTATAAAATAATTTTATGATTTCTTCATTAGTTCCTTTTTCTGCAATTAAAGCTCGGATAAACCATGTAGCTGGAATTGCTTTTCTTTTATCAATTTTTAAAACAATCAATCCTTTTTGTGTTAATTCAAATTCCAACCATGAGCCTTTATGTGGAACAATTTTTATCGAATACACTTTTTTTTCTTCTTCGTAAAAAAAGAAAATTCCGGGAGAACGATGAAGCTGAGATACTACGACTCTTTCCGCACCATTTATAATAAAAGTTCCCGTTGATGTCATTAAAGGAATTTCTCCAAAATATACTTCTTGCTCTCTAATTTCCCCAGACTCTTTATTGATGATTCGCAAAACTACTTTTAAAGGTGCGGCATAAGACAAACCTCTACTTTTACATTCTTGAGGTGACCATCTACAATCACCTAAAGTATAGTGATCATATTCTAAAACAATTTCTTCTGTTTCGATAGGGAAAGATTCTCTAAAAACTTGTTCCAATCCAATTCTTTTTCTTTTTTTTGGATCAATATCTTTTTGCAAGAAATCCGAATATGATTTTAATACAACAGAAATTAAGTCAGGTATTATATTATAATTTGTAATATTTCCTAAATTAATAACTTGTTTTTGTGGATGATGAAATATTATTGTTTCCATAGGTGTAAAATAATTGAATTTTTAAATAAATTTAGACCTCATATAAGAGGTCTGAATAATTTTGAATTAAGCTGGAACTAACTCAACCACTGCGCCGGCTGATTCTAATTTCTTTTTTAATTCCTGAGCTTGCTCTTTAGACACATTATCTTTTATAGATTGATTACCTTTTTCTACCAATTCTTTCGCTTCTTTTAAACCTAAATTAGTAATTTCTCTTACAATTTTAATCACTTCTACCTTTTTTTCTCCACCTGATTTTAGAACTACATTAAAAGATGTAGGTTCTTCTTGAGCGGCTTGCCCACCTGCTTCTCCAGCTACTGGAACCACACCAGCTACAGCAACTGGTGCTGCTGTAGAAATTCCAAATTTTTCTTCCATTTTTTTTACTAACTCAGCTGCTTCTACTAAGGTCAATTGACCAATTTTTTCAAGTAATTCATCGGTGATTGACATATACAAACTCCTTTTAAAATTTTTTTTATTGTATTATGATTGACTTTTTTTTTCTGCTACTGCTTTTAAACCACGCGCTAGTTTTGTAATTACTTCTTTTAAACCAACCGCTATTTTTTGTGTTGGCGATTGTAAACCACGTGCAATAATTGTTAAAAGTTCTTCTTTTGTTGGTAATGTAGAAATAGCTTTTACATCTACTTCTGTTAAGAATTTACCTTCATAATACCCACCTTTAATTTTTATCTTTTCATTTTTTTTTGATTCCTCTAAAAGCAACTTAGCAACAACAGAAATTTCTGAATCAGAAAAGGTTAAAGCAATAGGTCCATAAAACATTTCTTTTATCTGGGATAAATTTTCTAAATTATGTTTTTTTGAATTTTTTAGCGCCAACTTAAAAAGATTGTTTTTAACAACTTTAAAAATAACATTTTTTTCTTTTAATTTTTTTCTTAACATTGTCATTTCTTCTACGCTAAGCCCGCTATATGTAGTAACAATAAAATTAGGTTTCTCGCTTAAATAAGCTTCTATTGTTTTTAATAATTCTATATTTCTTGTAGATGGCATTTGGATTCTCCTTATATACTCATAGTTTTTTGATTGATCTTAAGAGAAGGTCCCATTGTAGGAGCAATATAAATAGTCTTTATATATTCTCCTTTGGCATCAGAAGGTTTATCTTTTAAGATAGATTGATATAGAGTTTTTAAATTTTCTTTTAAAGATTCAGGATCATAAGAGACTTTACCAATTGGAACATGGATAACGCCAGTTTTATCTGCTTTATATTCAAACTGCCCTTTTTTTACATTTTTAATAGCAGTAGCAATATCTTCCGTAACAGTCCCAGATTTTGGTTTTGGCATTTTACCTTTAAGGATGGGACCTAATTTTCCTAATTTACTCATCATATCCGGTGTTGCAATACATACATCAAAATCAGTCCATTTTTCGTTTTGGATTTTTTCTATAATATCATCACTTCCAACAACATCTGCACCCGCTTCTTTTGCTATTTGATGCTTATCTTCTTTTGCAATCACAAGAACTTTTACTTTTTTTCCTGTTCCAAAAGGTAAAAAAACAATACCTCTAACATTTTGAGGAGATTTATAATTGATTTTAAAATGAGCTTCCACAGTTCCATCAAATTTAGTATAGGATAATTCTTTAATTTTTTTCACCGCCTCATCAACACTTATGGGTTCTCTAGAATTAACTTTTTTACTTGCTTCTAACCATTTCTTTCCTCTCTTCATAAAATTCTCCTTGTATGTTTTATAATTCTACTTCTACCCCCATAGACCTACAAGTTCCAGCAATAATATTAATAGCAGCTTCTAAACTATTTGCATTCAAATCTTCTTTTTTTATTTCAGCTATTTTTTGTAACTGAGATCTAGTTAGTTTACCAATTTTTTTTAAACCTGGCTCTTTGGAACCCTTATCAATTCCTAATTCTTTAAGAATTAAAACAGATGCGGGAGGAGATTTGGTAATAAAGGTAAAACTTCTATCTGAATAAACTGTAATCACTACTGGAATTCTTAAACCTGCTTTATCTTTTGTTCGGTTATTAAACTGCTCACAAAATTCTTTTATATTTACACCAGCTTGACCTAAAGCTGGTCCAATCGGAGGTGCTGGGGTTGCTTTGCCTGCTTCTACCTGTAATTTAATTTGCTTTACTATTTTTTTCTGTGCCATAACTCTGCCTTGTTTAAAAATTTAAATACTTGCAATCACCTGATTATATTCTACATCAATGGTTGTAGATTGTCCAAAAATTTCGATTTTAATTTTTAATTTTTTTTCGTCTTTTAATACTTCTTCAATAACACCACTAAAGTTGTTATAAGGACCGTCAATTATTTTAACTTTTTCGCCTTTTGTAAACAAAACGGGTGGCGGAGAAGTTTCTTCTTCTTGAGTACCTTGTAAACTCATTAAATTTTTAACTTCTTCTTTTGTTAAGGATTGAGGATTTTTATCTCCTAAAAACCCAGATATCAATGGTACTCTTTTGATTAATTGCTTTAATTCTTCGTCTAAATCTAATTCTGCAATAATATAACCTGGCATAACTTTTTTTTCTACAATCACTTTTTTGTCTTTTCTCATTTGCGGAACTTTTACAATAGGTACAAAAATCTGTCCCAATTTAGATTTAAATCCTTTTGTCTCTAAAAATTTTTCTAAATTTTCTTTTGCTTTTTTTTCAGCACCAGATTTTGTTTTTAGAACATACCATTTTTTCATAAATTATTTTGTACCCAAGCTTACTAAATACTCAAAAATTTGTTCAAAAACAAAATCTGTAAAAAATAAAAATAAAGAGATTATGATTACCGTAATAAGTATAATCCAGGTAGACTTTACTACTTCCTGACGCGAAGGCCAAACCACTTGTTTAAGTTCTTCTCTTACCTCGTTTATAAATTTCATCATAGTTAACCATCCATCAGGCCGGGCGAGAATCGAACTCGCATCTGAGGCTTTGGAGGCCTCTATTCTAACCATTGAACTACCAGCCTTTATTGCCCTCTATCAGACTCGAACTGATGACCCCTTCCTTACCATGGAAGTGCTCTACCAACTGAGCTAAGAGGGCTTTATTTAAAAAATCCTATATTTTGGGGATAGTAATAAGGTCAAGAATTTTACATTTAAATAGTATTCTAAATTTTATTTCATTAAGGCATTTTTAGACTTTAATATAAAATTAATCAAAAAATTTTTTAGATTTGCACTAATATTTTCTTCTTTTATAAAAAGCAACAAAATTTTGATTTTTTTTTCTAATTCATTTTTGAACTCATCTTCATTTATTTCGGAATCATTTAGCATAACTTCCATTAATTCTAACAATGGTTTTTGTATTTGAACAAATAAAGTATACAACTTAGGTTCTTTTTCTTTTAAATACTGAGCTGCTTGCTGTAGAAAATGGATGTAAGTATTAAATTTTTTGATCCTATCATAGAGTTCAAAAATACTTTCGTAAGAATATTGCAAAGTATTTGATAATTTCTTAAAAGCTTCTTCTTTCTGAAAATTTTGAAACTGAGTTTCTTTAGTGATTATATTTAAAATACCTACACATGCTTTTATATGTTTTGAAGAACGATTTAAAAAATCTTGATATTCTTTAATTTGATTATTTTTTTTAAAATTTTGTAATTTAATTTTTAATTGCACATACTCAGTGATTTCCATTGGTATTTTTTCTATGTTTGTTTGTTGTATAGTTTCTACTGAACTTGCTTCGTAAGAAAAACTCACTTTATAGTTAGATTCTTCCTTCATAAGAAGTAATTGTAATTGTTCAATACGGTTTTTCTTTTCAACCAATAACCTACCAAATTCATCTAAAATTTCTTTTAATATAGATAGCTCCTCTTTGAAAAAAACTGGTTTAGAAGTCTTTTCTTTTACGGATATTCTTTGATTTTCTTGAGAAGTTTCTAAAGAATGATACATTTGAATATTTTTTAAAGCATCCTTGGAAGTTTTTTCTATATCCGGATATAAGCTCAATATTTCTTTTAGAATAGAAACTTCTTCTACCGAAGATTGATCTTGTTTTTTTGGTTGTTCCTTCTTTTGAAGAGTACTTATATGGAGAGTTTCTACTACACTAGAGTTTGAGTTTTTTTCTGATATTGTTTTGTCTGGAAATTTTATAACATAGTATGTTTGGTTAAATACAAATTTTGCATTCGAAAAATCATGATTAAAAACTTCTCTTGAAAGGACTTTTAAGCAATTGGTATCATTTTTTAAAAACAAATTCAATAATTCTTTTTGCTTTTTTATGATTTGTGTTGCTTTAAAATAGTTTTTTCTTATAAAGTCATCCACAATGTTTTTTGGCACGGAAAACTGTTTAGAAATCTGATCAATTTGTGATAGCAAATCATCAACACTATAAAGCTTTTTGGAATCAATAAAATCTAACAGTTCAGCAAAGTTTTTTTTTCTTTGAATTGGATCTTTAACAAAACTTTCTAATAATCTATCAAACAAATAAGAAATTGTTTCTTTCTGGAAAGTCTGAGAACTTTCGTCGATATGAATCACAAAAAAACGTTATTTATAAAGAAATTATTTGTCAAATGTAAATTCATTAAGCTTTAAAATATCTTCTTCCTCTTCTATAATTCTATACCGTATATAAGTATTACAACTACCTTCCATAGAATACCGGACGAGATCATAATCCACTCTTGGGGAAATAAAAAAATCAGATTCTTTTAATCTTTTTTCTATATCCTGTTTGATGTGAGCTCTTGCTTCTGATCTGCGAGTATACCAGGTCGGGACAATCATTTCTTTTTTATAGGCTAATTTTTTATTTTTATATACAGCCACCGTAAGTTGTATTCTATAAAAAACTTCTTTCGTCTCGCAAATACCTCTTTGAATCCGCGAACTCCCATCGAAATTTTTGTTCTCTATTTCCATTATAAGAATTATCGTCCATTAAAAAGTTGAATTTTAAAATAAGGATAAATAATTTTTTAATAAATTGGTAAGTTGTATACTTAAAGTTTGATAATTTTTCTCCCATTCTTTAGATCCATTTTTACCAACACGATTTGTTATCGATAAAAGAGCAGTAAAAGGAATTTCATGAATCAAACAAAATTTGGCAATACTATATAATTCCAAATTTTCTACAACAGGTAAATTCAATTTTTCTAAATCAGGATTGAGCTTATAAAAATAATCCTCGGATAAAGAAGTCAATGTAATGGAATCTGTAGTGTTCACAATCGCCTTTGGAAGAAATGTATTATAACTTAAAAAATTTGAAAGAAAATCACCTATATTGGTTTTTATCAAACTAGATATACTCTCTAAAGGTTTAGCTTTTTTCAATAAACTTGCATAATCATAGTTAACAAAAAGATTTGAATAAATAAACAAATCAGAAATTTTTTTATAAGAACCACAAGAACCCAAAAATATAATCTCTAATTTTTTTTTATAAAATTTTTTATAATAGATTTTATATAAATTCATTACCGCATTGATTTTTCCAATCCCCAACGGATTAAGATAAAATCGAAATGAGCGAAATTTTTTTTTATCAATCGATTCTAAACCTATCAATTCTTCTTTAATTGCAGAAGTAATTAAGACGATCTTCATCAAAAAAATTTGCTAAAGCTTTCGTATAAAAAATATATCCCAAAAAGAATAAATATTACACCTAAAATTTTATATAACAATTTATTTATTTTTTTTATAAAAAAATTATAAAAATTTACCATCAACCATAGAGCAGGTATGTTACCTAAACCAAAAAGAAACATAAACAAAAAGCCTTTAAAGGGATGTAAAGTAGAAGATGCGGTTATAAGTGCAGTATAAGAAAGACCGCAAGGAAGTAAACCTAAAATTATCCCATATAAAAAATATTTCCATATAGAATGTAAATCTTTAAAGTGAATTAAAACTTTAGAAAAATGAAAACCTTTTTTTTCTAACCAATCAAAAAAATAAAACAACTTTTTAAAATAAAATAAATTAAGAATTTCCAAACCTTTAAAAATCAAAAACAAACTTACCGAAATTCTGATTATATTTTGAATTCCAAAAATAGAACCTACTGTATTCACAAAGGATCCTGTATACCCTGCAATCATTCCGAGTAAACCATAAGTAAACATTCTACCAAAATGATAAAAAAACTGTAATGATTGAAAATTCGATGAATGATCCTTGAAAGAACTAATAATTGGAGTACACATAAAACTACAATGAGCAAAACCACCTACAAATCCCGAAAAAAAACCTAAAAATAACAAAGAATCCATTAGAAATTATTGTAGGATATCAAATTGTATATTAGTAGTGGTTGAAGGATCAAAAAAAATTTCAATATTCCATCGAGTAAATTTGCTTGTACATTCCGGAAACACACCTTTTCCTTCGTAAATATTCTCTTGCTTTTTAAGCAATTTAACTTTATTCTCTCCCATATACATTTCTGGCATTGTTAGATCTAAAAGAATTTCTTGTGGATCAAATTTTTTTTCATTTAAAGCTAAAGTAAAAGTGATTTCTTTCATAGCAACTACAGGTTTTGGATTTAGATCTAAAGTACCACGAAAAAGGACTTGACCTTGTTTTAATATAGAAAAATCACAAAATTGATTTTGCTTAAAGTCACAATAAACCACTTCTTTTTCTTCTTTTTTGAAGAAATCTTCCCTATTTACATTACAATACAAAAGATTCAAAAGGATGATAAAAAATAAAAATAATCTCATAATACCAACTATATAAAAAAATCACATACAGACAAGTTTTAATTAAATATTATAGCAAATCAAAAAATTGAAAAAAAACTGGATGTATGCAACCAAAATTTATTTTTATAACCGGTGGTGTTTCTTCTTCATTAGGAAAAGGAGTAACAGTAGCAGCATTAGGTGCTTTGTTAGAGTGTAGAGGGTATCGAGTAACAATGCAAAAGATGGATCCTTACATCAATATTGATGCTGGTACGATGAGTCCATTTCAACATGGAGAAGTCTACGTTACAGAAGATGGTGCAGAAACAGATTTAGATTTAGGTTATTACGAAAGATTTACTAAATATACAAAAATCACAAGAGCTAATTCAGTTACCACAGGTCAAATCTATTATGAAGTAATCCAGAGGGAGCGAAGAGGAGATTATTTAGGTCGAACTGTACAAGTGATTCCCCATATCACTAACGAAATCAAAAGAAGAATTCTAAATCTAACAAAAGAACAAGAATTGGATTTTGTAATTGTTGAAATAGGAGGAACTGTAGGAGACATCGAATCCGTACCTTTTTTAGAAGCTATACGACAAATGAGGCGTGAACGAGGAAGAGAAAATGTTTGTTTTATTCACTTAACTTTAGTACCTACAATTGGAGGAGCAGGAGAGGCAAAAACAAAACCTACACAGCATAGTGTAAAAGAACTAATGACTTATGGAATTCAACCTGATGTACTTGTATGTAGATCTTCAAAAACTTTAACAGAAGAAATGAAAGATAAACTGAGTTTATTTTGTAATGTAAAAAAAGAAAATATAATTTCCGCAGTAGATATTCAAACCTCAATTTACGAAATACCTGAAATGTATAAAAATGAAAAATTAGACGAAGTCATTTTGCAACACTTTCAGATGACTTCCAAAGATATTAACTTTGAAAAATGGGAATATATATTAAATGTTATCAGAAATCCAGAAAAAAAAGTAAAAATAGCAATAGTGGGAAAGTATATTGCTTTGAATGATGCATACAGATCCATATACGAGAGTTTAATCCATGGAGGAATAGCCAATAAAGTAGAAGTCGAATTTATCAAAATTGATCCGGAAAAATTAGAGAAAGAAGGCAATATTGAAATTTTTAGAGAAACGCAAGCTCATGGAATTCTTGTGCCTGGAGGATTTGGAAACAGAGGAATAGAAGGAAAACTATTGGCAATACAATATGCACGGGTAAATCAGATTCCTTATTTTGGAATTTGTTTAGGTATGCAATTAGCAGTAATTGAATTTGCAAGAAATGTCATAGGATGGAAAACAGCCAATTCAACAGAGTTTGATCCTAAAGCTGAATATCCCGTTATTTCTTTATTAGAGGAGCAATTAGGAATTGTAGAAAAAGGAGGTACAATGAGGCTTGGTGCTTATCCTTGTATTATCAAAGAAAATACAAAAGCCTTTCAGGAATATAAAAAAACAAAAATCACTGAAAGGCACAGACATCGATTTGAATTTACAATTCAATATAAGCAGGAATTCGAAAATAGAGGAATGATCATTTCCGGCATAAGCCCTGACGGACAACTAGTTGAAATTATAGAACTAAAAGATCATCCATGGTTTATAGGAGTTCAATTCCACCCCGAATTTCAATCCAAACCTATTGAACCTCATCCTTTGTTTGAAGGTTTTATTAAAGAAGCAAAAAAATACAGCGAAAATCACGAATGACAAATATCATCAAACAAAATAAGTAATTTCTAGAGATATATTTCGTTGAATAATAATAACGAAAAAAAACTATTGATCGTCCCAAAATATGATTTTGATCATATGATCCTGCCTTCTCCACCATGTCCTCACTACATAGTTATGTGTTAGTTGAGAAGGCATCTCAATTTCTCTCGAATGCATCTCTTCTTCTGTTAAGGGAATAAGGGGTGTTATTATTTCCTTTTGTTCTTCTATCAATTCCCATTCTAAAAATACACGTATGATGTAGCTTATGGAATATCCGGTGATTTCCTTTAGCTCTTTGTATTGTTTCCATAAACTTGGACTTATTGAATATAA
>CALFVU010000011.1 GCA_937928085.1 uncultured bacterium
GTCTCCACAAGAAAGGTGTATTAGTTCTTGATAAAGATTTGCTTTTAAATTGATGCCAAAATAATGAATTTTTTTTAATCGAAATTCGTCTTGATGGTTCATATAAAAAATGTAGGGGAAAATAAAAGTTTTTTTCTGAAAAAAGTATTACAAAAAGATCAAATTCAATCCCCTACAGTTCTTAAAATATTATAAATTATAAAATTCAATCCCTAAAGCCACTAATTCTTTTACAGGTCTACAATCCGGTGATAAAATATCTCCATTATGATTTGCTGCTAAAACTCCACAACCACCTCCACAAGAAAGAGAAACGGCACAGTTTTTACATTCAGAAATAGTTAATACATCCCTGCTTTGCCATTTTAATTTTTGCTCTTCCAAACTTTCCGATAAAAGAATATTTTTATGATACATTTCCGGTTTTTTACCTTGATTCGCATATAGTATTTCTGAATCAATTTCTTCTTTTAAAATATGGATCTGTTCTTTTTTTTGCTCTAAGTCTGTATCTTCGAAAATATTTCCTAATTTATATTTTTCTACACCTACCGATGCTGTGCATCCATAAATATTGCCATATAGATCAAAAGCCCATTCTTTTTTTCCTGCCGGACATCCATCAAAAATAGGCATTGGTAAAGTTCCAGTTTCTGCTAAATATTTAATTCCATGAAAATGTGGTTTATGAAATTCTTTTAAAATAGGATGTTTATTTGCAAATTCCAAAAAATCCGTCCACAATTCTACTCGATTATATAAAGTATTTTTGGGTTGGCATGTATGAAGTTCATAATTTCTACCGATTGATGTTTCAAACAAAGTGGGAGAGTACTCAAGCCACCCTAATTGTTTTGCATATTCGGCAAGTTGATATAGCGAAGGAAGATTTTCTTTGTCTATGATCATCCTTAAGTTGATTCTATACCCATTTTCTAATGCTTTGGAAACTCCCCGCGAAACTTTATCAAACGTAGGTTTTCCCGTAACTGTAGGTCTTCTTTTGTTATGTAATTCTGGACTTCCATCAATTGTTACTTGAATTTCCCTAATTTTTAAATTCAAATTTTTAAAAATTGGTATATAATTTTCTAACTCGTAACCATTCGTTACTATTGTGATTTCGTAATCAAATTCTTTTGCTTTTTTTAAAAAATGAATTAAATGATTTTTATACCTTTCCCCATTGAGTAATGGTTCACCTCCAAATAAAGTGATGTAGGGTTTTACTTTTTCCCTTGAAAATTGTTTATTGATATACTTAAAGAATTGATTTGTAACTTCCGGGGTAATGATTTTAGAAAATTCTTTGTAGCTTTCTTGAAAACAATACACACAAGAAAAATTGCATGCATACGTAGTCGAGAATATGATCTGAACAGGTGTATTTTCATATTCTTCTATAAATTCAATATATTTTTCTTGTATAACTTCTTCTTCATCTTCAGGAGATTCAAACAAATACCCCCTTTGTAGCATATACTCTGCTAATGGATAATTAGACCAATCATTAGTTTTGAATCTACGTTCAAATTCTTCTCTTTCTGAATTCTCGATTTCATCAATTGAACCTGTAAGGTAATTCATTATAAAAAAACGTTTTTTTCTTGTCTCAAATGTAAAAGTATATTTCGAAAGTATCATAACTTGCTCCTAAAAAGAGCCCCTCCTTAAAGAAGGGCTTAAATTTTTAATCGTGGCATCCTGAAATAATTTTAGATTGCTTTGAGCAACATTGAGCCACTTTTTTATGTTTTTGTATTGATTGTTTTTTAGAAAGGGGTTTCATTCTTATTCTACCTCCTTATAGCTTTTAATCGTTAAACTTCTAACGAGTGCACGTTCTTTTTGATATGGTTCACTTTCTTCTAAGATAAGGATTTCTCGAAAACCTGCTTTTGAAATACATTTAAAATATTCTTCTTTTGGTATTGCTCCACCATAACATTGAGACCAGGCAATAGGATCATTTTTGATTTCTTCTGGTAGTTCGTATTCTGCAATTACATCTGATATTACAAACCTTCCACCCGGTTTTAATATTCTATAAATTTCTTTAAATACTTTTTCTTTTTCTTTTGCATGATTGATAGAACAATTCGAAATCACCACATCAACAAAACTTGAATCTAACGGAATTTCTTCGAAATTGCTTAAGATAAACTCTACATTTTTTAGATTAAGCTTTTTTGCTTTGTCCATTGCCACTTGTATCATATCTGGTGTTATATCAATACCAATGGATTTTCCTGCTCGACCCACTAATTTTGATGCTTTGATCACATCATTCCCTCTGCCAGACCCAAGATCTACTAAAATTTCACCAGCTTGTGGTTCTGCATACTCTAATGCTGAACCACAAGATAAACAACAATTAGTTTTTGCTTCATTCGAATATCTTACTTTAATTGCATCTAATAAAAATTCCATAGTCATTGAACTCCCAGTAATTCTCTTTCTTTGATTTTTAATTCTGACAAGTATTTTTCGCAAGCCATAGCAGCAATCGTACCTTCTCCCACCGCAATAGTAGCTTGTCTAAATCGTTTTGACCTTAGATCTCCCACAGCATAAACACCTTCGATATTGGTTGCCATTTCTTCGTTTGTTATCACATAACCCCATTGATCTTTTTTTAATTCTTCTTTAATCAAAGTAAGATTGGGTGTATAACCAACAAATACAAACACTCCATCAGTTTCTATAGTAGAATATTCTTTTGTTTTTACATTTTCTATTGTTACAATCATTTTACCATCTGGTGTTTTTTCGAATTTTCTTGGTTCAGAATTCCAGATAAATTTGATTTTTGGGTTTTTAAAAGCTTCTTCTTGAGCAGTTTTGTTTGCTTGCAAGTGATCAAATTGATGAACAATTGTCACACTATTTACAAATTTTGTCAAAAAGAGCGATTCTTCTACTGCAGAGTTTCCGCCACCAATCACTACAACATCCTTATTTTCGTAATATTTTCCATCACATGTTGCACAATAAGAAATTCCTTTTCCAGAATACTCTTTTTCTCCTATTGCATTCAATTTTCTAGGTTCTGATCCCATTGCTAATATCATCGCTTTGCTATGAATTTCTATCTCGTCATCAATCCAAACAACATGATCTTTTGGATTTAGTTGAACTTTCGTAACATCTACAGCAGAGATAATTTCTGTTCCTGCTTCTTTTACTTGTTTTTGCATTCTTTCAGCCAATTCCCATCCAGATATAGGTTCACCGGTTCCTGGATAGTTAGAAATCATATGGGTGATTTTTACCTGTCCACCAGGCAAGTCTTGATCAATAACTAATGTTTTTAATTTTGCTTGCCCAAGATACAATCCAGCAGTCAAACCAGCAGGTCCTCCTCCTAAAACAATTACATCTACTTCGCGTTTTTGTTTTGGCTTACTGGCTAAGATCTGATTTACATATTCTTCGCCCAATAATAGTTTGATTTGCTGAATTAAGTCTTTTTTTCTAATCGCCCCTGTAAGTCTTTTCCCTACTTCGTTTTTATTTATATCATAGAAAATCAATGTTGGGCTAGAAAAAACACCTAATTTTTGTGCAAGAGCTCTATTTTTTTGTCGCCAAATTTTTAGAAATAAAATTTTATCCCCAAATAAATTTGCAAGTTCCTCATATTTTGGTGCAAGAGCTTCGCATGGTACACATTCATCAGAATAAAAATCTAAAATAATGGGTTTTTTAGATGTTTCAAAATAATTTTCGAATTCTTCCTGATTGATCTCTAAAATATTGTTTGATGTTGCCATGTGCAATACCTCCTGATCACATATACGTTATACTTGTATAAGGTATATATAAAAAAACTGCTTTTAACGTCAACTCTAATTTCTTAAAAATGGATATTTTTTTATAATGAGAATCAAAAAAAAATTAGATTTTTTTGTTATAAATAAATTATTTTATAAGAAATTATTTTTTTTAAATTACTCTTTAAATATATTTTGTATTTGTTTGGCGTACAGTTCGAATACCTTATTTCTTTTAATTTTCATAGTTTCTGTCATTTCAATTCCTTTTCGAAGTTCATTCGGCAAGATATAAAATCCAGTAATTCTTTCGAAAGATTTAAAGCCATTTTTAGCAGAAACTTCTTCTTTGATAATCTGAGAAAAAAATTCTCTTATCTCGGGAATATGATTCCATTCTTCAGTTTCTTCGGGCAAAGTTAAATTTTTAGTTTTAAATTCTTCTTTTACTCTTTCTACATTGGGATATAACAAAACTCCTAAAGTTTTTTGATCTTGACCTACAACCACAGCTTGAGAAATAAAAGGGTTAGAAGTTAATCGTAGTTCAATGGGTTCGGGTTCCACATTTTCTCCTCCTGCGAGTACAATCGTATCTTTAGCTCTTCCAGCAAATTTGATCTCTCCAGTTGTAGTCCATACAAAAACATCTCCAGAATTTAACCAATTTTCCTTTAAGACTTCTTCGGTTTTTTCTGGCATTTTGTAATACCCTTTCATAATATTAGGTCCTTTATGCCAAGCTACTCCTTTTATTCCAGAAGATGTGATGATTCTACCATATTCATCCCTTAACTGAATATGTACACCGGGCAGAGGTGGTCCAACACAATCCCTTTTAGGCCAAGGAAGTCTACCCATTGCACAAACAGCAGTAGTCTCTGTCATACCATAAGCATCCACGATTGGAATTCCACAATAACGAAAAAAATCAGCAACATGTGTAGGTAGTGCTCCAGCACCAGATAATGCAAATCTTAGTTTACCTCCAAATATGTCACGTACCTTTCCTAAGATTTTTTTTGCAATAGGATAAAAAGGTAAAGAAAGAAGTAAACCAATAATGCTTAAAAATTTTCTTGTTATCTTATCAAACGTGGTTTCTTCTTCAGTTAATGCTATTCGATCCAACAAATTATCTAAAGAATCTGTATACAGACCTGCTACAGATAAAGCAAAAAAAAATATTTTTTGTTTTTTTTCTGGTTGTTTTCTTAAATTATCAAAAATTCTTTTATATAATTGTTCCCAAACTCGAGGTACTGAGACGATAAAAGTGGGCTTTATAGTTTGGAAGTCATTAGCCAAATACATAATATTTGAATTTGCCATACTGGCCCCGCAAGCAATCAAAGTAAGTTCTAAAACTCTTTCCGCAATATGCCATGGAGGTAAAAATAAAAGAACACGATCTTGTTCAGAAATCGGAGATATTAATTGAATTTGTGCCACTTCCCAACAAAAATTTCTATGGGTTAACATCACTCCTTTTGGAGTTCCTGTTGTACCACTTGTATAAATGATCGTGGCTAAATCATCAGGTTGAATAGATTCACCTCTTTTTTTTATTTCTGCTTCTCCTTGTGTTCGCAAATACTGATAGCCTTGATTGATGACATCGATCAAAAAATAAAAACGAATATTGTTTTTAGACTTACCTACTCGTACTCTATTTTCTTCGATTTCTTCTAAAATTTTTTCTATATCATTTTTATATCGATCTCTTCCTTCTATAGAGATAATCGTATGAATATGGGGAATTTCTGCAATGCAATCCACTAATTTTCTTAGCATTTTTTCATGTTCAACAATTACAATTTTACATTCAGAATGGGTTAAAATATAAATTAAATCTTGTTCGGTAGCATCGCAACCTCGCGGTACGTCTACACAACCGATCGTATCAATAGCAAGGCATAATAGATTCCATTCATAACGATTGTCGCAAAGCAAAGCCACCCTGTCTTCTTTTTTAAGATTAAGTTCATAAATAAAAAAAGCTTGGATACTCTTCATATCAGATCTCCAGTTTGCATAAGAAACCGCTCCAAATTCTTGTTTTTCTAATCGTACCCAATAACACGGTCTTTCTGAATGTGTAGCTACTGTATCTTTTATTAAATGATATAAAGAGATCTTTTCCATAATAGCTCCGATGTTTTAGGAATTACATCACAAAATTTAAAAATCATTTTTTAAGTCAAGTTTGTGAATAGAATTTACTTCTTTGAATTCTTAAAAAGAAATTGAATAAAAAAAATCATAAAATTTCAGTAACATTGAAAAAATCACTTGATTGAAATCCTTGATTCAGAATCTTTTATTTATGAGGGTCTTTATCAATTTTTTATTTTTTTTATTATTATCGATTGTAAGTTGTAAGGATCATTCAATGAAAATACAAAAAAAAGGGCTTTTCGCAATAATCGAAACTGATAAAGGTAATTTAATTATAGAACTTTTTCCAGAAGTTGCACCAAAAACAGTACAGAATTTTGTAAGGCTTTCGAAGGAAGGTTTTTACAACGGAGTAGTATTCCATCGGGTGATTCCTAATTTTATGGCACAAACAGGGGATCCTACTGGCACTGGCTCAGGCGGACCCGGCTATCAATTCGAAGATGAAATCAATGCGGATGCTTTAGGACTTGATAAACTAAAAATTTCTGAATCTCCTTATTACGAACAATACTTAATGTTGCTTGTTGTACAAAGACTAAAAATTCAAGATCAAAATGAATTCAACTTAAAAAGAATGCAAGTAGAAAGAGAAATTCAAAAGCTAAAAGATCTATCGGTAAAAGAAGTATTAGAACAACTAGGGTATAAGTATAAATCAAATTTAAATTCAATTAGTGGAAAAAAAGGAAGTGTAGGAATGGCAAATGCTGGACCCAATACCAACGGCTCTCAGTTTTTCATTAATCAAGTCGATACACCACATTTGAATGGACTCCATACGTTTTTTGGACAATTATTCGAAGAATCTTTTCCCATATTAGATAAAATCATTGCTTCGGGAGATAGACAAAGTAAGATCATAAAAATCACAATTGTAGAGAATCAATACTAACGACGATTTTCTGTTTTTAATAATGTTAAAAAAGCTTCTTGGGGAATTTCTACTGAGCCGATCATCTTCATTCTTTTTTTACCTTCTTTTTGTTTTTCTAACAATTTTTTCTTTCGAGTTATATCTCCACCATAACATTTTGCCAATACATTTTTCCTTAATGCAGAAATATTTTCTCTTGCAATAATTTTTGATCCAATAGCAGCTTGTAAAGGAATTTGAAATTGTTGTCTCGGGATTAAGTTTTTTAATTTTTCTATAATAGTTTTTCCTCTTTCATATGCTTTGGATCTATGGGTAATAAGAGCTAATGCATCTACAGGCTCACCATTAATTAAAATATCAATTTTTACAAGATCAGATTCTACATAGTCGTAAAATTCGTAATCTAAAGAAGCATAACCACGAGAAACACTTTTTAAACGATCATAAAATTCAAAAATCATTTCTGAGAGAGGCAATAAATATACAATTTGCACTTTTGACTCGTCTATGTATAAAATATTTTCTTGTTGTCCTCGTTTTTCTTGTAATAAATGGAGAATATTTCCTATATATTCTGATGGTGTGATGATATGAACTTTAGTATAAGGTTCTTCTTTTTTTAAAATTTTTGTAGAATCAGGCCAATCCGCAGGATTCGAAATATAAACTACTGAATGATCTGTTAAGGTCAGTTTATATCGCACAGAAGGAGCAGTATGAATTAAATTTAAATGGAATTCTCTCTCTAATCGTTCTTGTATAATTTCCATATGTAAAAGTCCCAAATAGCCTACTCGAAATCCACTGCCTAAAGCTGTAGAATTTTCAGGTTCATAAACTAAAGAAGCATCGTTGAGTTTAAGTTTCGAAATAGCTTCTTTTAAATCTTCGTACTGTTCACTATCAACAGGGTATAATCCTGCAAACACCATTGGTTTAATATCTTTATAACCGGGCAGAGCTTGTTTCGCAGGTTGTTTTTTTAAAGTTACAGTATCTCCTACCCTTGTGTCTTCTACATATTTAATACCAGCGATAATATATCCCACTTCTCCAGCATAAAGTTCATTTTTTGGGATCATTTTTAATTGTTGAATGCCTAATTCGGTTACTACAAACTCTTTTTGATTACTCATCAAAACAATTGTGTCTCCTTTTTTAACCATTCCTTCAAAAACTCTAACTTTCATTACCGCACCATAATAGGAATTATAAAAAGAATCAAAAATCAAGGCTTGAAGAGGATTGTGAATATCACCTTTAGGAGGGGGAATTAAATCTTTAATAGCTTCTAAAACTAACTCTATATTTTTTCCTGTTTTAGCAGAAATGGGGATTGCTTTTTTTGGATCTAATCCTAATGTTCTTTCGATTTGCTCTAAACATCGTTCTACGTTAGCAACTGGTAAATCAATTTTATTAATAATTGGTATGATTTCTAAATTGTTTTCTAAAGCTAAGTAAAAATTTGCTAAAGTTTGAGCCTCTATTCCCTGAGAAGCATCCACAACTAAAAGAACACCTTCGCAAGCTGCAAGAGAGCGCGAAACTTCATAAGTAAAATCTACATGACCGGGTGTATCGATTAAATTATATGTATAGGTTTTTCCATCTTTCGAAGTATAGTCAAACGTTGCTGAATTTAATTTTATGGTAATTCCTCTTTCTCGTTCTATATCCATGTTGTCCAAAATTTGATCTTTTTTTGTTCTTTCGTCTACTACTTTTGTAAATTCGAGAATTCGATCCGCAAGAGTAGATTTGCCATGATCCACATGAGCAATGATACTAAAGTTTCGGATAAGAGATAATGACTTCATACGTCAAATTTTTTTAAAAATCATTATAAGAAAACAAATAAAACAAAATTAACCAGCCTATTGGGATTCTGTAAAAACTTGAGAGCTAAAATTTTCTTCGGAAACAATATCATTAAAAATCATAAAATAATTCTGTAATCTTTCTAAAATATGTTGGGCTTTTTTGGAACGTTCATTCTCTTTGCTAAAGCGAGACATAGGAGGTAATATATCTGCGAAATCTACGCCTAAATCGCTTACGTAACCATTATAAAAGCATTTTTGTATAAATCTATAAGTTGCTTCTCTATTTAAATTTTCTTCTTCTATAATTTTATCTAATTCTTCTTTGACCTTTCTTTTTACATAATATTCCCAATCATCTTCTACGATAGAAGTTGGAGAAAGACGAGAAATAAATTCTCTTATTAGTTCTTTTTTGTTACGAAGTTTTACAGTAGAATTGATCGCTCTATCGATCTGAGAAAGAATTTCTGATTCTTCTTTTTGTTCTTCCTGATATTTTTTTAGAAGTTCTAAAATATATTCTATATTGATTTCTACTTGCTTGATGAGTTCGATTTCAAAAACTAGATCGTCGTTTATGATTTCTTTTTGAGCCATCTCTTTTTTTCGAAATTCTTCGTACAAATCTATATAAGTACTATGGTAATCTTGAATTTGGCGCTCGCTTAAAATAATTTGATCGCCCTGAAATTCGTCAAATACAGACAGGATATTCTGCAATCGCAAAATCTCTCCATATAATTTGATAAATTCTTTTTTTATCAGTTTCGTTGTTTAAGGGTTGATCAACTGGAAATTTTTCTAATAATTTCTCAATAAGTTCTTTGTATCCTGGTATATGTTTTTCTCCATTGTGATAGCCATGGTAATAATCCTGATACGATCGCAATAGTACAATTCCTCTTGCCTCTTTATTACCAAAGAGAGCAATAGCATCATTAGTGGCTTTTTCCTGATTACGAAAACAAACGATATTCCCATGTGTCTTTACGCTGTTTAATATCCAGTTGGTACTAGAATAGGCTTGCAAAAGTCCGTGATAACGCAGATTTTTATCCACCCATAAAGTGTTCAGTGTAGTTGCATCGAATCCGGTTAAAAACATATTCACAACGATAAGGATATCCAACTCCCGGTTTTTCATCCGTTCGCTAACATTCTTATAGTAATTTTGAAATTTATCGGAAGAGGTATCGAACGAGGTTTCAAACATGGCGTTGTAGTCCTTGATGGCATGTTCCAGAAAATCGCGCGAATTCTGGTCAAGTCCGATGGTATCTTCGGAATTTTCTTCGAGGATGCCGCTTTCTTCTTCATTAACACTAAAACTGTAAGATAAGGGCAACTTTCAGTTGTTTGTCTTCTGGCAGGCTAGAAATGTGTTTTTTAAATTCGGTGTAGTATTGGCTGCTTCTATGGAAGAGACAGCAAATATTGAATTAAATCCACCTAAACGGCGTTCCTTGAGTTTATAGTAAATATTGCGTTTGGTTTTTTGGTCAAAATGTTTAAGTATATATTCTACAATCTTTCTAATGCGTTCTGGGGCAAGAAGGGCTTCTTCTCGATTTATATCCAAAACCTTTTCGTCCTCGATATTTTCTTTTTCCCTCATAGTAGCCACATAATCTACCTTGAAAGGAAGGACATTTTTATCGGCAATAGCATCCACAATGGTGTAGGTGTGTAATCTTTCACCAAAAACTTGATCCGTTGTTTTGTAAATCGTTTTGTTGTTAGAACAAGCATTCACAGCAAAAATCGGGGTGCCAGTAAAGCCAAAAAGATGATACTTTTTAAAGGCTTTGGTTATAGCCTTGTGCATTTCGCCAAATTGTGATCGGTGACATTCGTCAAAAATAAGTACCACATGGCCGTTGAAAATGGTGTGTCCTTTATTTTGTTTTACAAACCGTTCCAGTTTTTGAATGGTGATGATGATACGGGCATTGGGGTCCTCAAGTTGTTTTTTTAGAATTGCTGTGCTTGTGTTGCTGTTAGCTGCACCCTTTTCAAATCTGTCGTACTCACGCATGATCTGATAATCCAAATCTTTTCTATCTACTACAAAAAGCACTTTGTCGATATAGGGCAATTTACTTGCCAGCTGGGCTTTTTTAAAGCTTGTTAATGTTTTACCTGAGCCTGTGGTATGCCAGATGTATCCACCTGCCTCGATGGTACCTACTTTCTTGTAATTTGTGCTGATTTGTATTTTGTTTAATATTCTTTCTGTGGCTACGATTTGATAGGGTCGCATGACAAGAAGGAGTCTATCCACAGTAAATACACAATAGCGGGTAAGGATATTTAAAAGAGTATGTTTTGTAAAAAATGTTTTTGTAAAGTCGATGAGGTCCGAAATGGGTTTGTTCGTTGCATCAGCCCAAAAACTGGTAAATTCAAAACTGTTGCTGGTGCGTTTGCCCTTTTTGGCTATGCCTTCTTCTGTTTCTTTGATATGCTGAAAGCGTGTTGTATTTCTGTAATATTTGGTATGCGTACCGTTGGAGATAACAAAGATCTGAATGTATTCAAAAAGCCCTGAGCCCGACCAAAAACTTTCGTTCTGATAGCGGTTGATCTGGTTAAATGCTTCTTCAAGAGCCACCCCACGGCGTTTGAGCTCTACATGCACAAGGGGAAGACCATTCACCAGCACTGTTACATCATAACGATTTTTGCGTTGCCCCTCCTCGGCTTTGTATTGGTTGATAACCTGTAAAGAATTTTCGTGAATATTGTCTTTGTTGAGTAGATAAATATTTTTCTTTGTACCATCGTCGCGGGTTAAGATTTTGATATAATCTTCCTGAATGGTGGTTGTTTTTTCTACAATGCCATGATTGGGGTTGGCAAGTTCCGATGTGAAAAAATGGTTCCATTCGTTATCACTAAATTTGATTTTGTTAAGTTTTTCGAGTTGCTTTCGTAGGTTGGCTATAAGGTCCTCTTCTGATTGTATAGCTATATATACATAACCCTGATGGATTAATTGTTGGATAAATGAATTTTCCAGATCTTTTTCGCTCTGGTAGCTTTTTTCGACACGGTATTCCCGTGTGTATTCGGCAACTACAGTGCTTTCGCTGTTTTCGGATATGAGGTTGTATTTCATAATTGTTAATTGTTAATTGTTTATTGTTTATTGTTTATTGTTAATGGTTAATGGTTTAAAGGTCAATAATTTATTTTTGTAATATTCGTATTGCTTGCGACGGGCTTCAATTTCTGCCGGGAGTCCTTGCGAAATATCATTTACGAGGGCATCAAATTTGTCCAGTTATGGCAACAATCCGCTCCTGCTCTTCGAGTGGGGGGATGGGGAAGTTTCTAAACGCTGACATATCAACGGATGCAAAATTTGAAGTAGTCACATTTTTACGGCACAATTCGTCAATTATAAAAAAATAATAATATAAAAACTTTATATTTAATAAATCAGCAAATTCATCTTTTAGCGATAATGAGGTAAACCTCTGATTTGTAAGATGAGGGACTGTTACAAGTGCATGTTCACCAATAGTTGCAGATGTTGAGATTATTATAGAATTAGCAGGAAACAATTGACCATCTTTAACTGCTTCTTTAGTAACTTTTTTGATAGAGTTATTTAAAATCCGCCCATTTATACGTATGTCATCCATCCTAAACCATGGAATTGAACCATTTTCCCAAAATTCTTTTTTATTTGTTGAAGGAGTATAACCATTTTTTATACGAAACACCTCCCTCAGTTTTTTCCATTCGACGAATTTGCCGTTCAAAAGCCATTTACCATTGACCTCAACGGGGGTAAGGAGCTTGTTGCGGTAGTACTCGTATTTCTTTTTTCTTGCTTCTAATTCTGCTTTTAATTTTGCTTCTAATTCTGCTTCTAATTCTGTAAACTTATCCAGTATCTTTACTATCTCCTCCTGAACAGGAAGCGGGGGGAGAGGGATGATAATGTTATGTAAATTTTTTTGTGTAATCTTTGGAATATTTCCTTTAACAATTTTTGAAACATCAATGACAGAAAGTGCATAATATAAATATCTTAAAATTGCTATTTCTGATATTTCAGCTAAAACATGTGCATGATTATTCACCCATATTTTCCCTGATACCCAATTTAATACAGGTGAATTGTCTTCATTCATAACGCTACCATCTTCTCCAACCAATATAAAAGTTCCATCAAAAATATAATCATCCACATAATCTTGTATTCCATTTGCACCATAATATGGATACTTACCTTTAGTTCGTTGAGATTTTGAAATTGGTTTTCCTTGACTATCGAGTATTTCACACACCTCCCCCAGTTTTTTATACTCCACGCCGTCGGGGCAAAGTTCAGAGATAAGTTTTTCGATTCGGGTCATGTTTGATAATTGTTTATTGTTAATGGTTAATGGATTTTTTGGTGGTTTTGTTGATGCTGGTTAGGATTTTAATGATTTCAGTTGCACCGGCTTCTATATCTTCGAATTGATTTTTTGTTAAGTAGCTGGTTTCAAAGAGTAATTCAAGCCAATAAATTGTCTCGTTGATTTCCTTTTGAGCTATGGCTAATTTATGAATAAAATCAGATTTACTTTCAGAATGTTTAGCTTCTCTAACCATTGCCCTACTGACGTGCCACTTCGTAAAACCTGTTTGGACAATACATACTCTTTCTTTTCTTCTTGTAAAAATTTATAAAGCTTAACTATCCTAACCGCAAAAGCAAAACTCTTTTCTTTATTATAATACATTCTCCTTCATCTCATTCACCATTGATAATTAATAATTGATAATTTACAATTGACAATTGATAATTAACCATTAAGCTCCTCTACAATCTCATCAATGGCTTTTCTAAGTTCATTCTGTCGTGCTACTATTTCTCTAATCTCAGCGTTGAGTTTGTGGATGTCGATCTCCTCACGGGTATCCTTTTGGGTAACATAGGTCGACACAGCAATGTTTTACTCGTTTTTGGCAATTTCTTGATTATTGATCAGTTTGGCAAAATGGTCGATATCCTGCCGATTAATGTAGGCGTCTAATATTTTTTTTCTATTTTCTTCGGTGAGTTTGTTTTTATTGCCACTTCTTATAAACTCATTGGAAGCATCGATAAAAAGAATGCTATTGTCTTTTTTGTTTTTCTTAAGTACCATAATACAAGTGGCAATGGTTGTTCCAAAAAATAGATCGGGTAGAAGTTGAATTACTGTATCGATGTAATTGTTATCGATTAAGTATTTACGAATTTTTTGTTTAGCCCCACCACGATAAAGCACGCCGGGAAAAGATACAATTGCGGCAGTGCCCACTAGGCGAAAGCCACGAAAGCATGTGCATCACAAAGGTAAGATCGGCTTTGCTTTTTGGGGCAAGCACACCAGCAGGGGCAAAACGTGGGTCATTGATA
Organism: uncultured bacterium; assembly: GCA_937928085.1. GTDB lineage: Bacteria > Spirochaetota > Leptospiria > Leptospirales > Leptonemataceae > SKYB61. Next base: position 14,059 of record CALFVU010000011.1, read on the forward strand.
AGCAGGGGGTTGCTGTCACTTTCCCATCTAATGGAATACGGTGGATTGGAAACAATGGCATCAAAAGGTTTATCGTCCCAATGTTTTGGGTCGGTGAGGGTGTCGCCATGGGCAATATTAAATTTGCTATAATTGATGTAGTGCAAAAACATATTGATCCGACACAGGTTATAGGTGGTAAGATTAATCTCCTGCCCAAAAAAACCAATTTTTACATTTTCTTTGCCCAGTATTTTGGAAAATTTCAGAAGTAGCGAACCTGAACCACAACAAGGGTCATACACTTTGTTGACGGATTTTTTCCCCACAGTTGTCAGCTTTGTCAGGAGTTCGCTTACTTCCTGCGGGGTAAAAAATTCGCCCCCCGATTTGCCGGCATTGGAGGCATACATGGTCATCAAAAACTCATAAGCATCGCCAAAGGCATCGATATTGTTATCATGATAATTGCCATTGCCAAGCTTTAAATCTCCAATAGCATCCAAGATTTTAACCAACTTTTGATTTCGTTTTTCTACGGTGTTGCCAAGTTTATTGGAATTCAGATCAATATCTTCAAACAAGCCTTTTAAAGCATTTTCGCTTGGTTTACCCTTAGCTGAATTTTCTATATTACTAAAAATACGGGCAAGCGTTTCGTTGAGGTTTTTATCGTATTTTGCTCTTTTGCGTACATTGACAAAAAGCTCACTAGGAAGAATATAGAATCCTTTTTCTTTTACAGTTTCATCACAGCCTGGTTCTGCTTCTTCATCACAGAGATTCGTGCATAGTCAAAGTTTTCGTTTCCGGCAATTTTTCTCTCCTGATCATTAATATATTTGGTAATGTTTTCACTGATAAAACGATAAAAAAGAAATCCCAAAACTTACTGCTTAAAATCCCATCCGTCCACACTACCACGAAGGTCGTTGGCAATCTGCCAGATGGTTTTAAAAAGTTCGTTGCGTTCTTGTTCTTTTGTTGTATCATTAGCCATCGTATCCTCCAAACATTTTATATATAAAAAATATCGATTTTTTAGGGATGATTTGTCAATCGAGTAATATTTTAGATCCTTTACGGTAAGTTCATTTTTAGTTTTGTATTAAAGGATAGCAACAAATTTTTATTTTTTATAATGTTTTGATTTTTCGTTTTTTGCAGCCCATAAAATTGTTTCTTTTGAATGGGTAAAGGATCGACAAGAAAGATTGGGAGGTGGATTTGGTTTTTCCCAGTTTATGTGGTTAAGAACCTTCCTACCTAATTGTTACCTAATTGTTGCATAGCAAAACCTACAGAGCAAAGAATAGGATGCATTCCCGAAATCTAGATTGTAGCATTCGGTTTTAGCAATTGTTGACATCTGGATCACCACAATAGTTTAAATGTATAATTTTGATGTACCTCTTTCGATTGATCCCATTTTCTTTTATGTACGGTTGTCATTTTTCCCGAATGGCAAGTGCACTATGAGATAAAAAATAGGGGATCAGCAAAAATCATATCAAACATACTATCCGAGAATTGCTTGATCAACATATCCATTAGCTTTAAGTTATCCATTTGATAAGATAAACACCAAAGAGATCGTTTTCGTACACTTTCTGTTTTTTCGGAAACTGAACAAAAAGAGACATATTTTTAGTTTGATGGTGTAAAGTTTTAAGCTTTATATTTCTACTATGAGTTTTGTTATACATTGATATTTTTTTAATTTTTCTTTTTGTCTACAAAACTATAGAGTGTTTTGGAATAAATTTTTACTATAGTAAATAATTGTTTTTTTATAATAATTTTGGATTGTCATCGCATGCTGTGTAATTCTCGAATCCAGACAATAAATGGTTTATTTTGATCAAAATCGATTATAAAATAATTTTTATAAAATATTTATTATATTATTTTTATATATTTTTATTAATGATTTTTTTTTACGATAATTTTAACTCATTAAAAAAAATTTAAGTACAAAATTATAGGTTAGAAATTTTTACATATTCAATGTTTAAAAAAAATTTTACCAAAAGGGATTGATTAAAAAATTCTCTAAAAATTTTAAGTTTTATAATTGTTTTTTTCTTTATTGTATTAATGCTAATAATTCTTTAGTTATTATATCTTTACGGGATTCTAACAGAGAAATTAACGATTTAGCTTATTCTTTGCGTTTAAGTTCTATTAAAACCTGTAATTTGTAATATAATATCAATGCCTCAAGGAAACTTTCGAGTTTGATCTTTTCGGTTATATGTAAAATTTGCTCTAAGAGATCTGCAATGTTTGTTCTTGTGTAGTAATCATATAATACTTCGATAAAACTCAACATTATGACTGGATCGTCAGGAGCTAATGTATAGGCTCGCGAAAGAGTTTGCACCGCTTTACCGATTTCTCCATTTTGCTGATAGATTTCTGCTAAAAGTAGTAAAGCTGTAAAAAGGTTTAATTTTGCTCTAATACGAACTTCTTTTGTAATAAAAAAATTAATCGTAGGATTAACTTTTAAATTCTCAAATCGATTTTCTACAGATTCAATACGCGAGTCGTCTACGATTTTCTCTAATAATTTTTTTGCTTCTTCGTATTTTTTTTCGAAAATAGATTAAAGCTAAAATAAAATTACTTTACCAAAGAAGAATCCTTTTGCAAATATTCAATTGCTTCTTATAATTTGTTTTCGTTGTAACTTAAAATTCCTTTTATTAAGAAGTTATCCGAATATTCAATTTTTATGGCATTCACTTCTTCGGTTAGAGCTGTATTTTCAATAGGATAAACTTTTTTATAGATTTCTTTGGATTTAGTTTCGTAGTATAATAAAGACCTGTGCCAGGAATTCCCATCGTCAAATATTGACCTCTGGGCCCTATCGTATATTTTGCACCCCTTGTATCAAAACTTACAGACATACCCGAAGTACTAAAATTTAAAGTAACTCCGGGTAAAAGTTCAAGTCTTCTATAAAATCGCAATCCCATTTTTTTTATTTAACAAATGTGATGATTTTACCTCTATATGCATCTGATTTGCCTGTAAATATAATTAAACGAAAATTAGACTTATATTCTAATTCAAAATCAGAGAATCGTACAACATCGCTCATAGCAGGATACTTTGTCGTAAACTTACGATTTTGATTGTTTTGCTCTAAAGTCGCAATGATTGTATCTTCTTGATTAGTGATTTTTAAAACGTAATTTTCGATTTCTGAGCCACCTCCCCAATAGCTTCCTTTCCATACTCCGAGAAATTTTTCTATACCTTGACCCGGCATAAATCTATGGGATACGATTTCTATTTTTGGATTGAGAAAAATTACTACAGGTTCTGAATTTTCTGATTCCATTCCGAAAGCTGGTTTACTTCGTACGGTATAAAAGAAAACATCTCCTTCTATGCCGGGAAATTTTTCTGTATATTCTAATGGTTGTTTGTTCCCTGCAATACTAATAATGAATTTATATTCTTTTTCTCCTTTCTTTTTTCGATAGATATAATATTCATCAGAACCTTCTACTTGTTCCCATTGGATTGTTACTTGATTGTCTTTTAATGTTCCGTATACATTTTTTGGTGGAGGTAGTATTTCTCCTGCTCGATACACATTGGGATTCGTTTTTCCATAAACTACATCCGAATAGTCGCTACTACCTGCAGAGTTAACAGCTACTACACTATAAGCAAACCAACTTCCACTTAAAATTTTGGGATCTGTATCTTCGTATATTGCAGTGAATTTTTTGATGATTACATTATCAAAAGGTCCTTCCCATATTTTCTTAGAATAATCATATCGAAAAACATAATATTTTTCCGCTCCTTCTACTAATTCCCATTTTACTACAATTTTGTCTCGATGTAATCCTCTTGTTATGCTAATAATTCTTGGTGTGGGTGGTGGTGTAGAATGTCCCGGAACATTGATTTCAACTGGGTCGCTCCACTGGCCATAATTCGCATTGATTCTTGCCCGTACAGAATATCGATTTATTTGATTTTTCAACGGTTTAGTATCTACGAACTGAGTTTTATTCACAGGCTGATTCCAAACTAACCATTGTTTTGTTTTTTCGTTCCACCTTCGTACTTGATAATCTGTAGCACCGGGGACAGCTGACCAACTAAGTAAAACTTGATTGTTTTTTAACTCTATTTGAACATTAAACACTTTAGGAACATCATATACAATATAATTTTGTAAAGATGTATAGCCTGTTACTATGGTAGTTTTTTCTGGGTCAGAAGTTTTTTGATCATTAAACGAAAGAACTGCATATTTATAAGAAGTATTGGGGTAGACTGCTCTATCTTCGTAAAAATTATTGGAAGAGTATCCTATAACGCTAAAATCAGAAGCTCCGGGATCCAATCGTAAAACTGCATAGCCAATAGCATTTGATACGAGATTCCAAGTGACTACAATTTTATCCGTATAAGTTCCCTTTGTAGCAACAACGTTATTTGGAGAAGGCAAATAGTAGCTTTCTTCTTGTATAATTTGGTTTTGAGTTTCGGAAGATTCTACAACTGAATCACCTTTTTCGTCATAGAGTACATATATTTGTGGTCTTAGCAGAAACCACGTTTTATAAGAAATCCAACCAAAACCTCTATCTCCCCATTGTGTACCCCACGAATTGATAATCTTAAAAGCTCCTATATCTCCTTTTGGTGATCTTTTATTGTCGTCATAACCTACTAATGTCATTGCATGCCCACCATATTGTCTTCCACCAAGTGTGTCATAAACATTTGCCCCTAAATTATAAAAGTTATCATCGATCACCATACCAAATACAACGGGGTTACCATTAGCAAGTTCAGATTTAATCGCTTCTAAATGATCAAAAGGAATTCGTTTATAATTTTTTGCTTTGAATTTTTGTGCAATTTCGTGAACAAATTCTGCAGGTTTAGTTAGATAATCTGTTTCTTTATAAGGCATATATTTCCACGGAGGTACCCCTCTAGAGATCACCAAATCTAAAGCATCAGGAAAATAAGATCCCTGATCTCTTCCTCCATTAATCTGATTATATATATATGCTGGAGAGAATACATGCTCTCCTTGCCCACCTAAAATTGGAGGATCATACTTCCATTTATTTTTTTTATATTCGTAATAAGATTTTGTATAATATCCTGTAGAAAAAGCAACACAACTATTTTGTCTTCCTTGATTAACTACAGGGGGCATTTCTTTAGAAAGATCCACTTTCGAAGGCAACCCTCTATGAGAAATCATTGTACTCTCTGCTAAAGGTATGGATTCGAATTGTTCAATAGGTTCAGGATTATAACCACATCTTAACTTTCCCTGTGCACATTCAGAAGATTGAACCGATTTAGGATCAAATTTTTCTTGAGTTTGAATTACAAAAACATTAATAAAAACAATTATAACACTAAAAACAAAAAAAAGTGGAATTTGATTTTTTTTCATATAATCTCCGTATGGATACTTTTTTTTATTAGATTTAAACAACTTATTATTTACATTAAGTTTTTTTTTAAAATAAAAAATCAACAAAAATTTTGACGAAAGAATTGTTTTTTTTGTTTTGATATTTTTATTATCACTATTACTTATGAAAATTACACTTAAAAATCTATTTATTTTATATTCATTTTGATTTTTTTTGCTTTTTGTGGATCTATTTTTAATAAAAAATAAACTATTTCCTATTTTACAGATTCGATCATCGATTCATATTTATGTATATTCGATTTTAATCGGTATACTTGCGAGTATCTCAGCGTTGATATTTTCTTTTACACTTCATTTTTTCGAAGATCTAATTTTTAAAAAAATATTGGGTGTTTCTTCTAATGAAAATTCAAATCTCTTATGGTTTGTAATTCTTTTTATTCCCATGATTGGTGGATTTTTTTCTGCTATCAGTACCCATTTTTTTTGTCCCGAAGCTAAAGGTAATGGAACTGACGAAATTATTAAATCTTTTCATTACAAAGGGGGAAATATTTCTTTAAGAGTTCCTTTTTTTAAATCTATAGCTACTATTTTTACAATCGGTACTGGAGGTAGTGCTGGAAAAGAAGGTCCTATTATGCAAATTGGAGCAGGGATCGGTTCCAGTATTGCGAATTTATTTAAAGGAGGGGACAGAGCTAGAAGAAGTTTGATGATTGCTGGGGTTGCAGGAGGCATTGGTGCTATTTTTAAAGCTCCTTTTGGCGGTGCTTTAACAGCTATTGAAGTTGTCTATAAAGAAGACATTGAAAGCGATAGCATAGTACCTGCTTTTCTTTCTTCTATAAGTGCCTATCTGGTTTCGCTACATTTTACAAGCAATATTTCTCTTTTCGAGATACCAGAAGTAAAACTTTTACATTTATACGAATTAGTTTTCTATTTGATTTTAGGTTTTGTTTGCTTGTTTTTTGGATATCTATTTGTTAAAATTTATAAAAAAATTCAAACTTTCTTTCAAAATCTAAAATTTTCTTTTCTGTTTAAGCCTGCTCTGGGTGGACTTTTTGTTGGAATTTTGATCTTTTCCATTCGAGATATAGATTTATTAGGAGATGGAGTAAATTTTTTAAACAAAACTATACACCACATTTCTAAACTAGAAGAAAATCATTTATCAATTGCATTTTATTTTTTGGCTATTGCATTTTTAAAAATGATTTTAACAAGTTTTACTGTAGGTTCAGGTGGTTCTGGAGGATTGTTTGTACCATCTTTATTCATTGGAGGTATGATTGGAATTTCTTTTGGTAGTTTCGTAAAATATATTTTTCCAAATTTAGAATTACCTTTGATCAACTTTTTTTTGATAGGAATGTCTGGCTTTTTTTCGGGAATTACTCATGCTCCTTTAGCTGGAATGCTTATGATTTGCGATATAATCGAAAATTATACACTACTACCTGCCCTAATGATAGTTTCTGTGACCAACTCTATTTTCTCGAAATGGTCTATCTATACCGGACAGTTAGAAAATCGATTTCATTCTCCCGCTCATTATTGGGATATGAACTTAAATATTCTTAAAAGAATCAAAATTCTAGAAGTAAAACAAAAAATAAAAAAATCTGCTATAGTAGAACCTTATATACTTTTTTCTGTATTGGAAGATAAAAGCCTTGAATTAAAGGAAACTGACTTTATTGTTGTTTCTAAAGAAGGTTACTATAGAGGGATTTGTTCACTAAAAAAATTTCATCATACAAAAGAAACAGAATCACTGGTATATTTATTAACAGTTGATGATGTAACCGATACTTCAATTCCTGCAATTTCTTACGAAAATACCTTAAGTGATGCTTTAGAAATTATGCACGAAAAAGAAGTTGATAAAGTTGCTATTTTGGATAGAAGTTCTCATTTAGTTGGATATATTCGTTTTATTGATATCCTTAAAGTTTATTTTTCTATTGCCAGATGAAGTTTCGTAGTTGCTTAACGATTGCGGGAATTGACAATTTTGGTTTCTCGGGAATTTATAACGATTTAAAAACCTTTCGTTCCTTAAACTGTTATGGTGTAGCTGTGATCACCTCTATAGCTTCGCAAACAAATCAAAACGTAAAATCGATTTTTCCCATACCCAAAAAAATTTTAGAAGATCAAATTCATACAATCTTGGAAAACTTTACAATTGATGCAACAAAAATTGGAATGGTTTATTCCAAAACTGCTATTGAGATTATTCAAAAACATAGAAAAGATTTAGGATGGATAGTTCTTGACCCTGTTTTGAAATCCTCCTCGGGAAAAGATTTAATACAAAAAAACGCAATCACAGCACTTTATGAACTACTTACCAGAGTGAATCTGATAACACCAAATCTTCCTGAAATTTTATTTTTATTAAACGAAAAACAAACAAAACAAAAATACGATTTAAATGAACTTAAAGAAAAAAGTATTTTATTTTACGAAAAATTTAAAACCCCTGTTTTATTAAAGGGAGGACATAATCTTTTCGAAAATCAGGTTTTTGATATTTTTTTTGACGGTAAAAATATTCAAATATTTAAAAAGCCTGTTTTAACAAAAAAAAATATTCGTGGAACAGGTTGCACTTTAAGCTCTTCGATTGCATGTTATCTAGCAAAAAAACATTCTTTACCTAAAGCTATTCAGCAATCACAAAAATATCTTTTAAAACAAATTCGAAAATCAGAAGATTTTTTTAATGTAAAAATACTTTTACATTAAAAGAATATAATAGCAATCACGATTTTTTTTTAAATCCAGTTCGATAGAATAAATAGTCTAATCGATCTTTAGAAATTGTTAACATTGTTGGTCGTCCATGAGGACATCGAGAAGGCTCTTCGCATTTTGATAATTCAATTAAAAGTTGTTGAATTGTTTTTTCTGTTAGGTAATCATTTTTTCTAAACGAGGCTTTGCAGGCTTTCATTGCAATATATTCCTCGTATAAAGGCAAAGGTTCTATTCCTTTAATAATTTTATAAATTAATTTTAAGAATATTTCTCGTTCTTCTCCAATCTCTAGAAAAGTAGGAATTTCTGTTAAAACAATACTGGTTTTCGAGACGAAATGAAAGCAAAAACCATATTTTTCTATTATGTGTTTATATTGATTGATTTCTTCAACTTCTTCTAAAGAAAAATCAATGATCATTGGAGATAAAAGATGCTGAGAAGAGATTCCATTTTTCTCTATAGATTTTTTGAACTTTTCATAATTAATTCTTTCATGTGCAGTATGTTGATCAATTAAATATAATTGATCTTCACTACTTGCTATAATGTAAGTTCCAAAAATTATACCTATAAATTGTAATGGTAAAAAAGATTTTTTTAATTGTTTTTCTTCATGATCATATATTGTATAAGGATCAGATGTTTCTTGTAAATAAAATATGGTTTGGTTGGCATATAAGGTTTCTATAGGAAAAAGAATCGAAGATGGTTTTTTTTTCAATGTAATGTCAGGTTCTGTTTTTAATTCATTTTCTGCTATACTAATCGGTACCTTCGGAAGCAAAGTTTTTTTGATGGCCTGTATGGTATAGTCATAGATTTCTTTTTCCTGAAAAATTCGGATTTCTTTTTTTGCTGGATGTACGTTTACATCAATATTTTGAGGTGGTATTTCGAAAAATAAAATATAGATTGGACTTACATTTTCTGGAAGTAAATCTCCATATGCAGATTTTATTATATAAGAAAAATTTCGAATCTCCACAGGTCTTTTATTAAAATATAAGAATTGTCGATCCGTGATTTTTCGTTCTAATCTTGGTTTTCCAATCCAACCTTTAATAGTAATTTGATTTTCCTGAAAATAGACTGGAAGTAATAATTCAGAAAAAGAATCTTCGAAAATTGCATTGAATCTTTCTGTTAAGTTATAAAATTCTACTGGTAATAATTGAAGAATTTCTTTATCGTCTCTTGTATATAAAAATTCAACATCATAGTTTGATAAAGATAATTTAATGATATTTCTTAAAATATATCGATCTTCTATAGAATTGCTTTTTAAAAATTTTTTACGTGCTGGTGTAGAAAAAAATAAATCTTCTACTATGACTTTGGTTCCATTATGAATTGGATAAGGTTTTAAAGATAAAATTTTTCCACCTCGAGAAATTAACTGATTTCCTATTGTTTCGTGTTTATGTTTTGTTTGAATTTCCAGATAACTTACAGAGGCTATGGAAGATAAGGCTTCTCCTCGAAATCCAAAGGATTGAATTGTTTGAATATCTTCAATGGTACTGACTTTAGATGTAGTATGTTTCTCGATTGCAATAGGTAAATCTTCTGTAAGGATTCCTTCTCCATCATCTCGAACAATGATTTTTTGAATTCCCCCTTCGTAAGTAGAAATATGAATCTTTTTTGCTTTTGCATCTAAACTATTTTCAATCAATTCTTTTACTACAGAAGAAGGTCTTTCTATTACTTCTCCAGCAGCAATTCTATCAATTATAATTGAATCTAACTTTTTTATAATCCCCATAAAATTTTTATAAATTATGATTTACTTAAATTACATAGCCTAAATAAAGAACTTAATGGACGAAAAAAAAGCTTTTTTTATTGGAGTCGGAATTCATATAATTTTTCTTTTTACTCGAGTTCAGTTTTTCCCTTTTCGATGTATTGGAGAATGTACTTCTATCATTGTTGCAGATATTCCCATTAGCATTATATATTTAGCATTTTCGGATCCTTTATTGATTATTTTCTCTTTGATTTTTGGTTCTATTTTATGGGGATTTTATTTCTGGTTGCTTTATATTGTTTTTCAGAAATTATTTTAAAAAATTTATAATTTTTTTATTAAATATTGATCTACTACATCCGCACATTTTCGCCCTTCTGAAATAGCCCAAACAATTAAAGATTGACCTCTTCTTACATCTCCACATGCAAAAATTCCATCAACACGAGTTTTAAAATGATCCCCTCCAATACCAAAACTTGCTTTGATATTTCCGTTTTCGTCGAATTCTACACCAATTTCTTTTAATTGCTCAATAATGGGTGATTGTTTAGGTCCAGAAAAACCAATAGCAATAAATACTAAATCCGCGGGTATTTCGAACTCCGTATTAGGTATATCGATAATTTCTTTTCTTGATTTTTTAATCACCTCATTACCATAAACAGCTACTACATGATTATCTTGATTTCCTCTAAATCCTTTTGTTTGTGTTGACCATTTGCGAATCACACCTTCTTCTTGTGAAGTAGAAGTTCTTAAAATTCTTGGATATAAAGGCCAAGGCTCTTCTTTGCTTCTTTCTATAGGTGGCATCGGATTATAATCTAATTGAATAACTGATTTCGCTCCTTGTCGATTTGCGGTTCCAATACAATCGGATGCTGTGTCTCCACCCCCAATCACAACAACATTCTTACCTCTGGCATCAATAGGATTTTTTATTTTTTCTCCAGCAACAATACGATTGACTTGAATCAAATAATCCATTGCATAATAAATACCTTTTAATTCTACTCCGGGAACATTGAGTTTTCTTGGTTCTTCCGCTCCCATTGCTAAAATAATGGCATCAAACTCTTTTTGTAATTCTTTAATTGTAATATCTACACCTACGTTCACATTGGTTTTAAATTTTACTCCTTCTAATTTTAACTGCTCTAGTCTTCGATCAATTCTCCATTTTTCCATTTTAAAGTCTGGAATTCCATATCGAAGAAGACCTCCAATTTTATCTTCTCTTTCAAAAACTAAAACTGTATGTCCTTTTCTTGCTAATTGTTGAGCTGCGGAAAGTCCTGCAGGACCGGATCCTACAATTGCTACTTTTTTATTCGTTAAAAATTCAGGTGGTAAAGGTTCTACCCAACCTTCCTCGAATCCTCTGTCTATGATAGTTCTTTCTATGTTTTTGATAGAAACAGGTGCATCGATTAGTCCTAGCGTACAGGCATACTCACAAGGAGCAGGGCAAAGCATACCAGTAAATTCCGGAAAGTTGTTAGTTTGATGCAATCGATTTAATGCTTCTTTCCAATGATTATGATACACTAAATCATTCCATTCGGGTATAAGATTATCTACAGGACATCCCGTATCTCCCTGACAAAAAGGTATTCCACAATCCATACATCGCGCAGCCTGAATTCTTGCTGTTGTATCATCATAAGATTTTTCAAATTCTTTATAGTGTTGAATTCTTTTTTCTACAGGCTCTCTCGGAATATCATTTCGTTTGTATTCCATAAAACCCGTGATTTTACCCATGTAAAACCTCCTCGATTTCTTCTTCTTGAGTTAAACCTGAATTGCTTTCTTCTTCTAATTTTTTAAGAGCTATTTTGTAATCACCCGGTATAACTTTTACAAAATTCGAAATTTCTGACTCCCAATTTTCTAAGATCTCTTTTGCTCTTAAAGAGTTAGTATAACGATAATGATTTTGTATAAGTTTTTTTACTAAATCGATTTCGTTTGATTCAATAAGGGTTTCTAAATCAACCATACCCAAGTTTACTTTTTTTTCGAATTGAGCAAACGGATCCCATACATAAGCTATACCACCTGACATTCCAGCTGCAAAATTTCGCCCTGTATTTCCTAAAACAACAACTCTACCTCCAGTCATGTATTCACAACCATGATCTCCTACTCCTTCGACTACCGCATAAGCTCCAGAATTTCTAACAGCAAATCGTTCTCCCGCTACCCCATTAATATAAACTTCTCCTGAGGTAGCACCATATAATACGGTATTCCCCACAATTATATTTTCGTAAGATTTATAAGTTGCTTTTTCTGGAACTTGTATAATGATCTTACCTCCCGATAAACCTTTTCCAACATAGTCATTTGCTTGACCTACTAAATGTAAAGTTACTCCTTTCGCAAGAAATGCTCCAAAACTTTGACCCGCATAACCAAAAAGTTTAAAAGTTATGGTATCATCAGGCAAACCTTCTTCTCCATATCGTTTTGCAATTTCTCCAGAAATCAAAGTACCAAAAGTTCTATTTTCATTTGTTATGGGTAGTTCCATATAGAATTTTTGTTTGTTTTCTATACAGGGAAGGACTTTTTCTAGTAATTGATAGTCTAATTGTTTCTCGATATTATGATTCTGCTTTTTCGTACAATATAAATTTGTGTTCGGATAAACAGTAACTTTTTTTAAGATATTCCCCATATAGATACCACGTGCTTTCCAATGATTTCTTGGTTTAACAAATTTGATTCTATGTACCTGACCAATCATTTCGTTCATCGTGCGATAACCTAGTTTAGCCATATATTCTCGCACTTCCCTCGCAACAAAAAACATATAATTGATAAGATATTCAGGTTTACCAATGAAATTTTTTCTTAGTTCTGGATTTTGTGTAGCTACTCCCGTCGGGCAAGTGTTTAAATGACATTTTCTCATCATAATACAACCTTGAGTTACCATTGCAGAGGTAGAAAAACCATACTCTTCTGCTCCTAACAAAGCGGCATAGACGACATCAAGTCCATTCATCATTTTTCCATCGACTTCTAGAACCACTCTATCTCTTAATCCTTGAATCAATAACGTCTGTTGTGTTTCAGAAAGTCCTATCTCCCATGGAGTACCTGCATAATGAATCGAGGAAATTGGACTTGCACCTGTGCCACCATCATGTCCAGAAATCAAAATATGATCCGCATGAGCTTTTGCAACACCCGCTGCTACTGTTCCTACCCCTACACAAGAAACCAATTTTACGCTAATTCTTGCTTTTGGATTTGCATTTTTTAAATCGAAAATCAATTGAGCTAAATCTTCAATCGAATAGATGTCATGATGTGGGGGAGGAGAAATCAATGTAACTCCGGGAGTGGAATGTCTTAGTTTTGCTATAATTTTATCCACTTTAAACCCGGGTAGTTGCCCCCCCTCTCCTGGTTTTGCTCCCTGTGCAATTTTGATTTGTATATCATCAGCATTCACTAAATAATTGATAGTAACCCCAAATCTTCCTGATGCCACTTGTTTGATTGCACTCCTCATACTATCACCATTAGGAAGAGGCTTAAAGCGAGAAGAATCCTCTCCTCCTTCACCAGTATTAGATTTACCGCCAATTCGATTCATTGCTATCGCTAAATTCACATGAGTTTCCCAAGAGATTGCACCAAAACTAATAGCACCTGTTCGGAACCTTTTTACTATTTCTGTTTCGGGTTCTACTTCTTCGATAGGAATGGAAGGCTCAGAATAATCTAAAGAGAACAAGCTTCTTAATGTAACTTTATCTTTATTTCCTTCATATACATCTCGACTAAATTCTTTGTATAATTCATAATGATTAGTCTGTGTCGAATGTTGTAATTTATAAATATTCAGTGGTGTCCACAAATGAGATTCTGAATATTTTCTCCAATAATGAATCCCTCCGTAATGCAGTTCATTAGGAAGAAAAGATTTATCATATGCTTTTTTATGTCTTCGAATTACTTCTTCTTCTAACATTTCTAAACTTAATCCTTCTATATGAGTTGGAGTTCCGGTAAAATATAAATTTACTAATTCACTATCTAAACCGACCGCTTCGTAAATCTGAGCTCCACAATAACTTTGTAGAGTAGAAATTCCCATTTTACTAAAAATTTTCATTAATCCTTTTTGAATTGCTTTTAGATAATTTTTTCTTGCTTCTCGAAAATCTTTAATTTCACTTAATTTATTTTCTTTGATTAAATCATAAATAGTTTCGAAAGCAAGATAAGGATTGATAGCATTCGCACCATATCCAATAAGCATTGCATAATGTACGGTTTCCCTAGGTTCACCCGACTCTATGATAAGACTTACTTTTGTTCTTAGTCCAGCACGAATCAAGAAATGATGCACTCCTGCAACAGCCAATAGACTTGGTATTGGTGTTAAATTATTGGCAACACCTCTATCGGAAAGAATAATAATATTATAACCTTTTCTTACTGCTTCAGCAGATTCCATGCAGACCTGATCTAATCGATTTCTCATTCCATGCTTTTGATCTGGATCAAACAATATATTGATGGTAATTGTTTTAAAATTTCCCGTAGAGATATTTCTAATTTTTTCCAACTCATTATTTGTTAAGATAGGATTTTTTAGTTCTATACGGTGGGCATATTCGGGTCTTTCATCTAATAGATTACCTTCCGGTCCTAAATACGAAGTTAGATCCATTACTAATTCTTCTCGAATCGGATCAATAGGTGGATTTGTTACTTGAGCAAAAAGTTGCTTAAAATATCGAAAAAGTGGTTGAGGTTCAGAAGACAAAATTGCTAAAGAAACATCGTCTCCCATAGAACCCACCGGTTCTTCCCCTTTTTCTATCATGGGTTTTATAATTAGATTGATATCTTCTGTAGTATAACCAAAAATTTTTTGTCTTTCTACAATCGTAGAATGATCTGGTTGATGAACAAAGGGAGGATCAGGTAAATTTTCTAAGCGTACGATATATTTATCGATCCATTCTTTGTAAGGTTTTTGTTTAACAATTTTATCTTTTATCTCTTCATCCTCAATAATTCTTCCTTCTACTAAATCTACAAGAAACATCTTACCCGGTTGTAATCTTCCACTTCTTTCTATATTTTCTGGTTCTACTGAAATTACTCCCACCTCTGATGCCATAATTACAAGGTCATCTTTTGTAATAAGATAACGAGCTGGCCTTAGGCCATTTCGATCCAGAGTAGCTCCCACAATATTTCCATCAGAAAAAGCAATAGCGGCAGGACCATCCCATGGTTCCATTAAAGTTGCATGATATTCATAAAATGCTTTTTTTTCGGGAGAAATATAAGGATTTTTAGACCAGGCTTCTGGGATCATCATCATAATTGCATGAGGAAGAGATCTTCCCCCCATATATAGTAATTCTGCTACAGTATCAAAAGTTGCGGAATCGCTTTGACCTTCCATAATGATAGGTAACATTCTTTTTAAATCTTTTCCATAGTAAGGAGATTCCATTACCATTTGTCTTGCTGACATCCAATTGACATTTCCACGTAAGGTGTTGATTTCTCCATTATGAGCGATCATTCGAAATGGTTGGGCTAGATCCCAAGTGGGGAGTGTATTCGTAGAAAATCTCATGTGAATCATTGCATAAGAAGATTCCATATCTGGATCAGTAATGTCTGGATAAAAATGGATCAATTGCTCGGCTCTTAGCATTCCTTTATAATTGATAGTTCTACTCGAAAACGAAGGAACGTAATATTGGCTTCTGTCTAATTTAAGTTCAGCCCGAATTCGACGATCAATTACTCTACGAATCAAAAAAAGTTTTTTTTCCAGATCTAATTGACTAATCTTATATTCACTTGCATCCATAAATCCTTGCATAAAATAGGGTAAAGTTTTTTTTGCTAAATCGCCACAATATTTATCGTTTATAGGAACATCTCTCCAACCTAAAAATTTAATCCCTTCGTCCTCTACGACTTTTTCTATAATGTTTTGAACTTTTTCTCTAACCAACTTTTTTTGTGGCATATAAAAAAAACCAACCGCGTATTTACCATATTCGGGAAGATCAAATTGTAATACTTTTCTAAAAAATTTATCTGGAATTTGGATTTGAATCCCCGCTCCATCACCTGTTTCTGGATCAGCCCCTACCGCTCCTCTATGTTCAATTTTTTTTATGATTTCCAATCCTAAATCGATAATTTTTCTGGATTTTTTTCCCCTAAAATTAGCTACAAAACCAACACCACAAGAATCTTTATGATTTTGTGGATTATATAATCCCTGTCGTTTATCAATGAATTTTATGCTCATTTCTAGTATCTCCTATATGATTTCTCAGACCCAAAAAAATTATTTTATCTGAAAAAATCCAAAAAAAATTCAGTTTGATTTATGTAAAATAATAATAATTCATTCATATGACTACTATATTATTTTTTTAAAAAAAAGAATGAGTAAAAGTAATAAAAAAAAGTTGTAAATATCTCCATAATAGGTTTTTTGAATTTATGACAATTCAAAATTTTGGAATTATAACTTCCGGTGGAGACTGTGGTGGATTAAACGCAGTCATTAAAGGAGTTGCATTAACTGCGCTTAAATATAACATAAAAACTTTTATTATTCCTAACGGTTATGCAGGACTGTATAACCTCTCCAAATTCAACAGTTTAGTGGAATTAAACCATCATCGACTAGAACAAATTGATATTTTTTTAGCAGGAAGCGAAGCGGGCAATTCCAGAGTAAAAATTGCAAAAATTAAAGACGATGCAAAATACGATAAGATAAAAGAAGCTTTAGATAAATTTAAAATCAATGCTTTATTAATTGCAGGTGGAGACGATACAGGTAGTGTAGTTGCAGATCTTTCAGAAAAAGGAATTCCATGTATTCATATTCCTAAAACTATGGATTTAGATCTAATGACTTATAGTGTAGGAGGAGATAGTACGATACAGAGAATTGCTCAATTTGCATGGGATTTAAAAACAACAGGAAGGACTCATAATAGAATTATTGTAATAGAAGTCTTTGGAAGATACGCAGGACATACAGCTTTTCGAGGCGGTGTGGCTTGCGGTGCTGATGCAATCCTTATCCCAGAAATTCCGGTTGATTTCGATTATTTATACGATTTTGTTAAAAAAAGATTCATTGAAAGAATAGAAAATAGTGATGTAAAAGCAGGAACTGTGATCATTATTGTGGCAGAGGGGCTTAAAGATGCTTCTGGAAAAGAATTAGTAGATGAAAGTGCACCTGTTGATTCGTTTGGTCATAAAAAGCTCATCGGAGCTGGAAAGTATGTGGTGAATCAAATCGAAAGTAGAATCAAGAAAGATCCCGAAATTAAAGAATTTATGAAGAAAACTGGACAGTATGTAGAAGGTGTTTACGAAATCCCAGAAATAAGAGAAATCCGACCCAGCCATTTAGTACGCTGTGGATTTTCTTCTCCAATTGACGTAAATTTTGGAATGGAAGTTGGTGCTTCCGCAGTACATTTAGCTATAAATGGAATTTTTGGAGTTACCATTGTAAGCTACCAAAATGGAACTATTCAATACATGGACATAAAAGAAGCAATTCAACAAAGATTAGTAGATGATACCTCTATTCTTTTATATGAACATTTAGGAATTTGCTTTGGAAGAAAACCTAAAGAAAAACTAGAAATTAAATTCGAAAAAATTTCTGGCAAACCCATTCGAGTATATTAAAAATTTATATGCTTTTAATTTTTTTTTATTTAATTAAAACCAAAGAATTTGGAGGTGGAATATTAAATGTTGATTACAGAATATAAAAAACAATCTCTTCTTGCCAAAGAAAACGACATTCCAAAAGATGGTTTTACCTGCGAAGAAATTTTCAGTACTAACGAAGGATTAACTTATAAAGATCTTTTAGTTTTACCCGGCTTTATTGATTTTAATCCAAATGAAGTCAATTTAGAAACCCATTTAACAAGAAATATAAAAATACAAAGACCATTTATTTCTTCTCCAATGGATACGGTAACTGAAGATCAAATGGCTATTGCCCTAGCTTTGTTGGGAGGAATTGGAATTATTCATTACAATAATACTCCTGAAGAACAGGCAGAAATGGTAAGAAAAGTCAAGCGTTTTAAAAATGGTTTTATTATGGATCCGATTGTTCTTTCTCCAGATCATAAAATTCGTGATGTTTACAAGATAAAAGAGAAATACGGCTTTTCTGGTATTCCTATCACAGAAGATGGAACGAAAAACGGAAAACTAATTGGTATCGTAACAAATCGCGATATTGATATGGAAAAGGATTTAGATAAATCTTTAAGAGAAGTGATGACTACGGATTTAATTACAGCACCTGAAGGTTTATCTTTAGCAGAAGCAAATGAAATTCTAAAACGTTCCAAAAAAGGAAAATTACCAATTGTTAATGAAAAAGGTAAACTTGTTGCTTTAATTTGCAGAAGTGATATAAAAAAGCATAATGAATTTCCTTATGCTTCTAAAGATTCTAATAAACGATTGATGGTAGGAGCAGCAGTCTCTACTAGACCAGAATCAAAAGAACGAATTCAATTATTAGTAGAAGCTGGAGTTGATGTTATTGTTATTGACTCCGCTCAAGGAAATTCTATTTATCAAATTGAGACTATTAAATACCTTAAAAAACATTTTCCTGAAATCGATGTAATAGCTGGTAATGTAGTGACTCAAGACCAATGCTATAATTTAATTAAAGCTGGAGCAGATGCATTACGAATAGGCATGGGACCGGGATCAATATGCATTACTCAGGATACAATGGCTGTAGGAAGAGCACAAGCAACAGCAGTTTATAAAACTGCATTTTATGCAAAACAATACGGAATTCCAGTGATTGCTGATGGTGGTATTTCCAATATTGGAGATATTGCGATTGCTTTAGCAATTGGAGCTTCTACCACTATGATGGGATCCCTTTTTGCTGGAACGAATGAAGCCCCTGGAGAATATTTTTATGAAAATGGAATTCGATTAAAACGATATAGAGGTATGGCTTCCTTAGAAGCGATGAAAGCAGGAGGAGCTAAACGTTATTTTTCCGATGATCAAGACATAAAAGTAGCACAAGGTGTTTCTGGAACTGTAGTAGATAAAGGTTCTATGTTTCAATTTGTGCCTTATTTGGTACAAGGACTAAAACAAAGTTTTCAGGATATGGGAGTTCGCTCTATACCTGAATTACATGAAAAAATGTATTCCGGAAAACTAAGATTCGAAAGAAGAACTTTAAGTGCCCAAGCACAAGGTACAGTTCATGGCCTCTATAGTTATACATATCCAATTTTTGGAGTTAGTGAGCAGAAGAAATCCTTATGAATTTCGAAAAATTTAAAGAAATCAATGATCAAAAACTTAACTATGGAGAAATCGAAAACGCTGAGATTGTTTCTTTTTATAGAAATCAAGGTTGTGGCGATGGATATAGAATTTTTCTCAAATTACAAGAAAATGGTGAAAGTAAAATCATAAAAGATGCTAAATTTACCACAACAGGATGTTCTTTTAGCTTTGTTGCATTGGCAATGGGATTAGAATTCATAAAAAATAAAACCTTAGAAGAGGCACAAAAAATTTCCTCAAAAGATATCGAAACATTATTTGAATTTCCCGAAAGAAGAAAAAACTATCCGGAATCAGCAGCGGAAGCCATTCAAAAAGCTATTGAAGATTATCTAAGCGGGAAAAGAATTGAATTCATTACTAAAAGTGTAATTTTAAAAAAATTAAAAGAGCAAGGACATTTAAGAAACGAAAACCTAAAACAAGTTTTTTTAGAAAATCAAGATTTAAGAAACATTGATTTTTCGGGAGCTAATTTACAAAATGCATTTTTGCAAAATGCAAATTTAGAGGGTGCAAATTTACAAAATGCGAATCTTAAGGGTGCTTATTTAAATCAGGCTAATCTTAAAAATGCGAATTTAGAAAATTCAGATTTAAGATTTGCAAAATTAGTAGGTGCAAATTTAGAAGGTGCAAACTTGACCAATGCTTTATATGATATTGGAACTAGAGTAGACCCAAAAAATCTCCATATTTTTTCTAAAATGAAAAAAAAATAAAATTTAATAAGTCTTAAAAAATTTAAGTCGGTTTAACTATGATAGGAGAAAAAAAAATATTAAAAAAACCAACTTTTATTTATAAAGGTGTCTTAATATTACAAAATTCTTTAGTGGAAATTATAGATGTTCAAAAAGAAAATCACACAGAAATATATACTATTCAATACATAGACAAAGAAGGGAATCCGCATATTATACCGAACATTAAAAAAGAGGATTTAGAATAATGATTAACCAACTACTAAATACAAACAAGATTGTGTACTATAGATTTATAGAAGATCTAAAAATGGAGAACTCAATTATCTTTTACGAAAACTTTACGAAAGAAGCAGAAAATTTTTATGGAAAATTAATCTTTTTTGATTTTTCTAAGTTGAATTTTGTAGATAGTTCTGGCATAGGAACTCTTTTAAGAATTTCTGATTATTTAAAAGGAAAAAATTCAAAATTATTTATTGTTGGAATTAATAAATCTATGTCATCTGTATTTCGCTTAGCGGGTTTACATCAAATTTTTAATATTTTAGAAAATAACGAACTAAATTCATATCTAACTAAAGAAGAATTAGAAAAATTAATGTAAAAAAACCGAAATTAAAAATATGAAAAAACTTTTTATTTTTTTCATCCCGTTTTTGATATTACATTGTAGTTCTGGATTTTACAAAAAAGAAAATATATATCTTTCTGAAAATTTAGCCATTTACTTATTGAATGAAAAAGATTATCCCGAAGATGAATCAAAATTATATACATCTCCCGTATTAAAATTTCCCAAGGATTCTGAAAAAAATTTATTCGCTCTTCTAAAAAGCCTTAAAGTGGAGAAAGAAGGAATTTTTAGTAAAGATACTTTTCATGTTTTTTATCCTAACCAATTGGAAGAAATTTTTCTTGTTTTAAAAGACATTTTACCAAAAACAAAAGAGGGTCAAAGAATTTTTATAGTTCACAAATATGATCCTTATAAAACAGTCCTTAGTAAATTCAAAAGATCAACCTTTATGGTATGGTATGATAAAAACGGATATAATGTGATCTTCGGAGAGATTGCTGAAGATTTAATTTCCGATCCTTACTCTAATGATATAAATTGGTTAGACTTATACCCTATTTCTTTTAAAAAATCAAATCCAAAACAAAGAATTTTAGCTAATGAATTCATAGAATATAAAAAAGTAGGAGACTTTACTCATTATACCTGGATTATAAGTAATCCAGATCAAATCGAAGCATTAAAAAATAAACAACTGTTGGATATTACCCAAAAATCATCACTTGAAGAACGATTAAAAAAATTAAAAGAATTATACGAAAACAAACTCATTACAGAATCAGAATACGAAACCAAGAAAAAGCAAATATTAAAAGATTTATAAAAAAAATATACTTTTTTAAGAAAAATAACAAATCAACTTGACTTATTTTACAGTTTTTTTTAAAATTGAAATCTTAAAATTCTAAAAATATATTGTAATAAAATCGTAAATTCTATGCAAAAAATAAATCGAAAGATAAAAGTTATTTTCAAAAAAATTTTTTTAGATTTACCATTAGCATTCAGGATCGGATTCTTTATTATTTTTACTTTAGTATCTTATAGCTTAATTTTATCCGAAATTTTAGTTCATTTGAAGCTGAATTCTGATTCCTTAATCAAATTTAGAATTATTTTATATTCGATTTCACTAATAATAATTATTTTCAGTTATCTACATTTATATTTTTTCCTTAAATATAGTTTTAGAAATCCGATTAAAGAAATTTTAAAGGGAATCGAACAAGTAAACCAAGGAAATTTTAAAGTAAGAATCCATATATTTTCTAAAGATGAGTTTGGCAAAATATCTTCTGCTTTTAATAAAATGTTATCATCAATTCGAAAAAAAAACAGAGCTTTAGAAAACTATTCAAAAAATCTTAATCAACTAATAGAACAAAAGACCCTTGAACTTAGAGAAAAAATTAAAGAAATTGAAACAATCAAAAAAATGCAAGATGGAGATTACTATCTAACTTCTGTTTTGATAGAACAATTACAAAAAACTCACATCGAGAGTTCATATTGTAAAATAGAAATTTTTATAAAACAAAAAAAAGAATTTGAGTTCCGAAATAAAAAAGGCGAAATTGGTGGCGATCTTTGTATTTCAAAAAAAATTTTTCTAAAAGAAGAACCATATATTTTCTTTTTAAATGCAGATGCAATGGGTAAATCGATTCAAGGAGCAGTTGGAGCATTAATAATCGCTTCTGTAATGGAATCTATTTTAGAACGAACATTAAAAGCTTTTATTTTTAAAAATTATAGTCCAGAAAGATGGTTAAAAAATTCCTCTGCAGAATTAAAACATATTTTTGATGTTTTTAATCAGGCTATGGGGGCTACTTTAATTTTGGGTTTGTTTGAAGAAAAAACGGGTTGTGTTTACTTTATTAACTTCGAACATCCTCCTATGATTTTATTAAGAAACTCAAAAGCACAGTATCTCTACCCAGATTTTCATTTCAAAAGACTCGGTGTAAATTCCCCCCTTAAAGAGAATCTATTTATTAAAGTTTTTAAATTAAAACCCGATGATATTTTAATTATAGGATCAGATGGAAAAGATGATATTCGAACGCAAGGAAAAATTCAAAATGATCCCGAAAACATACTAAAACTTGTAGAAAAAACTAAAGGGGATATTCAATTGCTTTTTGATGAAATCAAAAAAAGCGGAGAAATCATTGATGACGTTTCTTTACTAAAATTACACTATTTACCAGAAGTATTCAAAGATGTGCATAAAAAAAACGAAATAAAAAATTTATTGACAAATCTCAAACGACAATATAATCAAAATCAAATTGATGAAAAAGAAGTAATTGAATTTTGTGAAAAGCATCTTAATTTTCCTTTCTGTAACATTTTTTTAATAAAACATTATATAAAACTTAAAGATTACGAAAAAATAGAAATTTATACTAAAAAATATTTAGAGATTGATTCTTCGAATAACAATATTTTATATTTACTTTTTTATTCTCTACACAAACAAAAAAAATTTTACGAAGCTATAGAATATGGAGAAAGATGCTATATAAGAACTCCAAATCATTCAATTTTACTAATTCAATTAGCAGATTGTTATTTTAAAACGAACAATTTTTCCAGGGGAGAATATCTTACAGAAAAAGCTTTGGAAATCGATCCTGATAATCCAAAAATTAAAATGTTTATCCAAAAAATGGCTTTTTATAACTAACATTTTTTATCTTTATAAGGAGAAAAATTATACAAAGGATAGACACTAGGAAGCTTTTCTTTTAATTCTTTAATTCTTGTATCATGAGCGGGATGAGTAGAAAGTATTTCTGGCATTTTGCTTCCTGATACTTGCTTCATGTTTTCCCAAAGTTCTATTGCACCTTGTGGATTAAAGCCCGCTTTTGCCATTAAACTTAACCCAACTATATCTGCCTCGCTTTCTTGGGAACGGCTAAAAGGAAGGATGACTCCGTATTGTGCTCCTATACCGAAAGCACCCATTACAGTTGGATTCGTACCAATAAGCCCTTCTAAAACTTTTAAACCTCCCATTGCTATAATCTGAGTTTGAATCCTTTGTTTACCATGTTTTTTTATCACATGTCCCACTTCGTGACCTAAAACAGCAGCTAATTGATCTTGAGTTTTTGCTACATTCAAAATAGCGGTATAAACTCCGATTTTTCCTCCAGGTAAAGCAAAAGCGTTAATTAAATCACTTCTAAATACTACAATTTCCCATTCTTTGATATTTGTTTCGTTTCTAGAAACTTCAATAATTCTATTGGCTATACACCGTACATATTGATTAATTTTTGGATCTTTCTCTATAGGAGTTTCTGATTTTATTTTCTGAAATGCTTCCTCCCCCATTTTATCCACTTGTTGATCCTCCAAAATAGGAACGGTTTGACAAAAAACCAGAAATAACAAAAATAAATATTTTAGTGCCTTCATAATTTTAGAAATAAATACAAAAGAACAAAGTCAATCAAAATTATTAAAGAGCTTGATGCTTTAAAAAAAACACAAAAATTTCTTTTTTATGCTTTGCCCGTGCTTACCTAAGAACTTTTATTTCTTTTCCTTAAAGGTCAATAATTTATTTCTATAATATTCGTATTGCTTGCGTCGTGCTTCTATTTCTGCCGGGAGTCCTTGCGAAATATCATTTACGAGGGCATCGAATTTGTCCAGTATGGCAACAATCCGCTCCTGCTCTTCAAGTGGGGGGATGGGGATGAGGAAGTTTAATATTTTTTCAGGTTTTACACGAATTACTTTTGTGCCATGTGCATACTTCTTTTTATATTGTTGAAATCTATCAGTTTGTAATAAGTAGGTTATGAATTTAGTATTTTGATTGTGCCTAAATGTAAACATATCGCCACTAATACATATATCTTGACCAAACCATCCTAAGGGCTTACAGATATCATCAATATTTTCACTAACCCCCGATATTAAAACATCCCCCATTTTGGCTTTCTTTAACTTTTTTGCTAACTCTGGAGAGACAAAACTAATTGTCTTATCTACGAAAGTTCCGTAATAAGTATAAATTTGACCGTAATGTATACAGCCTACACCAGTTTGTGTAAAATCTTTCTTTTGTAATCCATTGCCCCTAATTAAAGTTCCCACCTCCCCCAGTTTTTTCCATTCGACGGGTTTGCCGTTCAAAAGCCATTTGCCATTGACCTCAACTGGGGTAAGGAGCTTGTTGCGGTAGTACTCGTATTGCTTTTTTCTTGCTTCTAATTCTGCTTTTAATTTTGCTTATAATTCTGCTTCTAATTCTGTAAACTTATCCAGTATTTTTACTATCTCCTCCTGCACAGGGAGCGGAGGGATGGGGATGAGGAGCGATGCGAAAAGTTTTTTAGATACACTATATCTAGTTACACCATTCACAGTTTTGGCTACTTGTTTTCTGAATATTTCACTTCTAAATAAATATTTTGTAAAGTCTGGTAAAAATAAGTTTGAATCATAAAATCGAAAACCAAAACAAAAACTATTTAAGTATAATGGATAGTCTATTTTCTCTGTTAAAACAGATGAGATACCACATTCATCAGGAGTTTCGGAAGAACCTGTAAACAACACGTCTCCATATTTCACACAATTTTGATTTTCATTTTCATCAATTCTAACATAACTATTTATATCGGTTTTAATAGCAATGTTTGAATAAACATTAAGATAAGTGATAAACTTAGCATTACCATCCTTAAAATCCTCTTTACTTTTAGAGGATAACCCGTTGTAAAAAAAACCTATCTCCCCCAGTTTTTTATACTCTACGCCGTCGGGGCAAAGTTCAGAGATAAGTTTTTCGATTCGGTTCATGATTAAAATATACAAATTTTTATTGGGGTGGGGGCTTCTTTCGACACTTTAATAAGCTCAGCGTATTACTATGCTCAGTCAGTGGCCGTTCTACTAATTTCTGCTACCTCCTCTTGTTTGTTATACTCCACCCCATCGGGGCAGAATTGTACAATATGTTTTCTTATTTTTTGTATAAGGGATTTTTGTTTTAAGTATTTTATAATTTTAAAACTTTATTCTGTCAATCGGATTTCAAATGTTTTTTTTATACTTTTTGCAAAATCCATAGATTCAACTTTATTATCGGATTAAAAATATATCTGTAGGTCGCTGTGGTAAAAAGATGATATTATAAAAAAAATTAAGGTTTGTATTATAAATGCGAATTGCAGGGAAATTTGTACTTTCTCCTAAATAAAGTAAACCGTCTTGATCGATTTCTAATCCTGAAGCAAAGCCATCTGCATTTCTATAATAAAGTATTGTTCGAATGACTTCTCCTATCAGTGGATTAAATTCTACTATACTATTACTAAAATCGCTAAATGAAACTAAAGCATAACCTTTTTGAGCATCTTGAATCACAAAATCAAGTAAATCTCCACCCACTTTCTCTTCTTTCAGAATGACATGGGATGTTCCACTCATCGGACAAAAGCCTTCAATGGCTCCATCAATCTGAAAATTAAATCCCATATATCCGGGATTGGCAACATAAATACAATTTTCTCCAATAATGTTATAAATTTTTAACTTACTAACAGGATTTTTATAAAGAAATTGATGTGTGCGAATCACCGTATCGGTCTCGGGATCAATCTCCAATAAAAGAGAATAATCCGTGGGGGGAAAAATATAAACGATACTTGATCGATCTAATCGTTGTAAAGCTACATAGATTCTATTATTGAATTCTATAATTCCAGAACTTTCAGGCAAATTATCAGGTAAAAAATTTTGTGTATCTATAAATGAACTTAAATCAATTTTTTTTATTTCTGCACCTGTATTTCGATCAAGAACAAGTAAGTAATTTTTTTCGTAAAGAGTTATATAAGCTTTTTCTTTATAAAGAGCAATACCTTGCGGATTTGTATTTCTACCTGTAGAAAATTCTTTTTCTGTTAGATAGAATAATTCGGGATTTAAAACTTGAACTGTATCTCTACCCAATCGATTTAAAATATAAATCTTTTTGTCTAAATAAAAACCTACTGCATCTGAATAAATTGGTGTGTAATTAAAAACATAATTTATATTACTGCTAATCGTATAAAATCTTCCCGATCCACTAAAATCAGAAGTGATTACACCTATATTTCCAAAGTTTAATAAAGCTAAAAACAAACTTGGCTGTTTTAAATCTTTACAGTAAGTTACTAAAATAAGTAAAATCATTATAAATAATTTTTTTATAAAATTCATATTATAATTCAATCAAAAAAATATTTTAGCCCCATCTGATAACTTCTACCAGGCAAGGGATAACCAATCACATCTTCTGCTAAACTGTTTTGTAAGTTTCGAACTTCTAAGAATACAAGTAATTTTTTTTCATATCTATAAAAACTTGAAAAATTATAGATCCATTTATTTTTTACAAAAGAAAAATAGTCATTCGATTCATTTCTAAAAAAAGCTCCAAAGTATTGAATTTCTAATTGTAACTCAAAAGTCTTCTCGGGAAAAATAGAAATTCCACTTTTTGCAGTATGTAAAGGTAGTAAAGGTATGTAAGAATTTTTCTGAGAATTCAATTTTTTATTGATTTTTATAGCCTCCATATATTGATACACATAATAGAACTGAAAAATTTCTTCGAGTTTATACTTTAACGTGAATTCAATTCCTTTAATACTTGCCTTTTCGATATTCTCTGCTCTAAGAGAAAACTGCGAATTGGGCAAAAATCTAATTAAATTTCTTACTTTTTTTTGATATCCTCTTACATCTAATAATAAATGTTCATTCTGATAAAGAAATCCAATCTCTACATTATACGATTGTTCGGGATTTAAGTTCAGATTGGGAACAATCGATCCTTTTTCTCCAAATAATTCAATAAAAGAAGGAATGCGTTTTTCGTTATTATATTTTATAAATATTTTTGTATTTTTTTTGTGATGATCAAAATTCAAAATCATTTGATAGGAATCATTTATAAAGTTTATTTTAGATTCATCTTTTTTTAATTCTTCTACAGGTGTAGTTTGTTTTACTTTAGGTTCTATGTAAAAATTATTTTTATATTCTTCGTAGCGAAACTCGGGAAGAATTTCTAAAAATCCATTAAAAAAAATCCACTGATTATACCAGTGACCACTATAATGGAATCTTTTTTTTTCACCGAGATCGATCAATTTTTGATTAAAAGCTGTATATTTATCTTCATTAAAACGTTCCTCTTCGTAACCTCCCAATAGTTTTAATCGATATGAAAAAAAAGAAGAATCAAAAATCATAACTTCTGGCATTAAATGCAACCCTTTATTGTTCATAAACGCTTCGCTTTGATTTGCACCAAACGCTAACTCATTTTTTGGATCCTTGAAATGATTATTGATATATGTATAAAAAATTCTTGTTTTTAAATTGAAAAAATTTTCGATTAAATTTTTTGTATCTGTAAAAATCCCCGTTGTATTTCTTAAATGTTCTCTTTTTGTTTTTTCTGTTTGTTTTGTAATAGATCCAGGCAAACCATGGATTCTATAAAAGCTATCGTTTAAAAATCGTATTTCTGTGTTCGAAAATTTATAAAAAGAAGTAATCATTCCACTTGTTTTTTTATATTGAGCATTTTTTCTTACATCATTATAATCATCCAAAGTATTAAAATAAATCGTTCCGTTATGATTTCGAAATTGATAATTCTGATCCGAAGTTTCTTTATAAAAAGAGATGGTAATCCCCCCATTGATAATAGAAGAAGGTAAATCTTCTTTTAAGTTCGAAGAATCATTTTTTATCTGATGATCTTTATTAATCAATTTTGTATAGAGAAAACCACCACCAAAAGTTTTGTAAGATCCTCCCTGTATCCATATTTGATTTTCTCTGTTGTAGTAATTGGGAATAAGATTTATACTTCCTCCTATAGAACTACCCGTTAGTTCATTCATAATTCCGTTTTTCTGGATCTGGATTGATTGATAATTCATTATGTGGAGATCGGATAAATCCACTTCACTATAAGAACCAAAATGTAAAGGGATACCATCTATATGGATTTGAACTTGATTCCCATTACTTCCTCGAATACGAACTAAAGAATAACTTCCTTCTCCCCCATATTTTTGAATTAGAATCCCCCCTTCTTTTTCTAATAATTGATCTAAAGTATAATGAAAATTAGATTTTTCTATAGTAAGAATATCCTTTTTTGGTCCTTTATCATCTTTTTTAGATTTCACAATAATTGTATAATCTTCTGAATACAAAGAAATTACTAATAAGGATAGTATTAAAAAAAAATTTATAGTTTTTTTCATATCATAGTTTTGCTAAAACAAAAATTTTGATAGTTATTCTATGACAAATCACATAATGAAAATTTCGCAATTTTTTTTAGAAGAAATAAAATTTTTAAAGAATCTAAAAATTTTTATTTTTCATCAATTCTAATAAAAATTATTTTATAAAGAATTTAAAACTTGATTATTCTACGCTACAAAAAAAATAGCCATTAGTTTAAATTATATTTTCTTTATTTACTTAAAGTATTATGCAAATCATACGTTTAATTTTTCTGATATTGTGGTTATCAATTTTGAATGTTTGCGTTAGTAGTAATGCTGGAATAGCTACTTCGAATATACCTTTAAATTATAACATTCAAGATATTGAATATATCAAAACAGATAGTATAGAAAAGCACTGGTATAATTTCGATATTGGAATTTTAGGATTTCCCTTAAAAGAACCACCTATCGATTCAGCTATTCAAGAATTGCTAAATAATAATCAAGGAGATGCTTTGATCAATATACGATACTATACACAAAAAAGTATATTTTTATTCATAACTCGAAATACGCTCTTTATAAAAGGAGATATTGTAAGAATTAAAAAAAATCCTTTAGAAACTAAAAAATCCAAAGAAAAGTTATGAAATCTAAAATCATACTACTAAACTTTTTTTTACTATATTGTTTTGCTGGAAATGTTATCAACAAAGGAGGACACATTGACAACATACAGCTATACAGTACAGCAACCAATTTTTTTTATAATCAGTTTTATGTTTTATGTTTTGATTCAGAAACATATGAAAAACAAAATAGCACAGAAAAAGATATTACAAAATTTATTGAATATATTCCGAATACACATTATAAAGGAGGATGCGAACAAATTGGAGAAGTCTCTGAATATTATTTATTTCATTTATTTCCTGTATCTGGCAAAATCGATCCTGAATATGCAATTGCAACGGTTGTCCAAAAATTAGAAGGCGATACGATGATCAATATTCGAACCTGGCACGAAACTCATTATTACTCTTTATTAGGAAAAGTAAGAGTTCTAAAAGTAAAAGGAGATGTTATAAAATTTACTTTACCAAAAGAAGCAAAATGAACAAAAATCAATTAATCTTATTTCTAATTCTTTTTCTTTTTAGTTGTCAAATAGAAGATTCTTCGATTAAAATTATAGATGCTTATACAGAGTTATATAATGCGATTGAATACAAATACAAAGAATGTGGAAATAAGCCAGAAACTACCATCATACTACCAAATCAAGTTTCCAGAAATGCTTTAAAATTATGTACGTTACAAATTCTACGATTAGAATGCCCATTTTACGAGTATCCTATTTCTTGCTACGATATTTATTGGAATATTTTTACAAAATGAAGCTCAAAAAATTTTTTATTGCTTTAGTGTTTACATTCAACCAACTATTTAGTTTTGAAATAAAAATCAAAATTTTAAACGAAAAAAAAGAACCCCAAGATAATGTACGAGTTATAATCATAGAAACTAAAGAAGCTCAATTTACCGATAGCAATGGTATTGCAGAATTTGATGTTCCCAAAGAAGGATTTTATAACGTAAGGATCATTTTAAATGATGGTACAATACTTCAGCCTTCAATTCAAGTCTTGGGAAAAAATCAAACTATTGAGTTGTACACATCCCAACCTAAAGAAACTCAAAGAACTAAGCAAAATCAGCAAATAGTAGGAGAAGAGGGAATTGTAATCATTGGTAAAAAACAAAAACAAGTATCTTCTGTTTATACAGTAAAATTAGAAGACATAAAGCGAATACCCGGACAATTTGGAGAAGCTCTTAGAGGTATAGAAAATCTACCTGGCGTAAGTGCACCTGCTTTTGGTAATGGTGAACTTGCCATACGTGGTGCTAATACCGATGCGAATGCTTACTACGTAGATAATCTTCCTATCGCTTATCCTTTTCATTTAGTATCTATAAACTCTGTAATCCAGAATGAATTGATAGAATCTATTGACGTTTATACAGGTTCTTTTCCGGCAAATTATGGAGATGCTTATGGTGGAATCATAACAATCAATACCCCAGACAATATTGAAAAATTTGGAGGTATTACTACATTTAGTTTGTGGTCTAGTAGTGTGCTTTTCCAGAAACCTTTTGATAACAAACTGGGATATTTTATAGTTGGAGCTAGAGCTTCGTATTTGGATCAAACTTTACAATCGTTTATACCAAAAAACGTAACCTTAGTTCCAAAATATGCAGATACACAAGTAAAATATAAACTTAATCTTACGGAAACTCAATCATTATATTTTTATCTGATTGGCTCTAGAGACTCTTTTGTTTTAAAAATTAAAGATAAACCTTTTAGCAATCCATTAGAAGAACTTCCCCCTGATTTGATCGGAGCATTTGCTTCTGTAGATAGGGATTTTCTGACTTTAGCCTTAAGGCATAGCTATCAACCTAATTCTAAATTTTTTACAGAATCCACCTTAATACATTATATCAATAGATTTTATTTAGATGGATCGATTGGACAAGTTAAGGGAAAGTTTACAAGAACGGAAGGCTATAGTTCTTTTCGAAATGATTCAAATTGGGAATTAATGAAAAATCATCTTTCTTTAGATTTTGGATTTGCCCTTCGAACTAAAATTTTAACAAATAAAGGTAGTACAGTTCGAGTACGAGATCCTTTAAATCCAAATCCTAACCCATATAAAACTGATCCACCAGATTTTGATCAAGTACCTGTTGATGACAAAGAATTTAATCCATACCATAATGCGTACTTGGTTTTTAATATTAAACATCCTTATTTTGAATTTTATCCCGGTGTTCGTTATGAATACTTTGGTCTACAAAACCAAAATGTAGTCGATCCAAGAGGAAATTTTATTATTGTTTTAACAAAAGAATTTCAAGTGATTGGTGGTGGAGGAATTTATCATCTATTACCCAAAGGAAATCAATACTCAAAAACAGCTGGAAATCCTTATTTAACTTTCGAAAAAGCAAGCCATACATCAGGAGGATTTCAATACAAAAAAGAATTATGGATTTTTAGAATCGAAGGCTTTAAGCAATATTACGATAATCTTGTTGTAGGAGATCCTTACATCACTACACCTATCAAAATCAATTTGGATCCAATCACAAGATGGGAAAATCCTATTTTATACAATGCACCGTTATATTATTCTAACAAAGGTGATGGTTTTTCTTATGGCATCGAAATGTTTTTAAAAAAAGATCTTCCTCCCAGAACTAATGGCTTTTATGGATGGATTTCCTATACACATAGTGTTTCCAAAAGAAAAGATCACATCCATCGATTAACAGAAGAAGAAAAACAAAATATTATTAGTGCTGATGAAAAAAAATTGTTACAATATTACGATAATTCTCAACTTAATTCTTCTAATTTTGATCGAAGGCATATTGTGAATTTTATTTTCGGTTGGAAAATCAATTCAGAATATCAATTAGGTATACGATGGAGATATGCTACTTCCCCACCTTATACCCAAATTATAGGCGATGATGGCGGTATTACAAAAAATAATGGAAGACCTATTTTTCAACCAAAATTTTCAGATACAAAAAATACTGTACGTTTAAAACCTTATCAAAGATTAGATTTGCGTTTAGATAAATTTCTGAATTATGAATGGGGATACGGTAATATTTATTTAGAACTAATCAATGCATATATCCGAGATAATCCAGCTGGATTTGCTTTTGATAAATCTGTTCCATATTCCAGCATCAATCCTACAATTGCAAATGAATTTGGAAATTTAGAAATAAACATTTCTTCTAAAAAAAGACTAAGAATTCCTTTATTTAATATTGGTATAGAGGTAAAATTTTAATGAAAAGATTATACATATTTTTTCTATTGATCCTTTTGAACTGCGAGAATCTTTCTCAATACGAAAAAAAAGAAACTTTAAGAAATTTATATATTTTTTTAAATTTACCTGACGATCAAAAAATTCATACTTTATGTAAAGAATCTGAAAGTTCTGCTATAAACTGTTTATCTTCTAACATAGCCTACATAAATCTCCTGAATACATTTTACAATATTTCCATAACATCTACAAATCCTGATGAATATTGTCCTGTTATATTAAATTCTGTGGTTTTTAGTAAATTTTCTAATGATGCTAAAAGATGTCATTTTGAATGTAATCATAAGTTTTGGCAGAATGTTAGTGATTGTAGCAAAACTTCCGAAATTCTTAATACTTATTCTGAATGCTTGCCGGGGATCTGGATAAAAGAATGCAAAGATCAAAATTTTAAAAATTGTCTAAAAAACTGCTTTCAAAACGGAACTCCTATCTGGTTTATCAAATAAAAAAAAGATTATTTACAACAAAAGCTGTGCAACTTTCTTTTTTATATCACAAAAGAATTTTTATATTTTTTTATTAAAATTTGATAATTTTTTCTCTCTTGTAAACATAAAATTAGATCTTATACAAAGTTTTTTTTATAATTTTACAAAATGATTCTCTAATCAATTCTTATAAGTATTTTTTTTATTAAAAAATATTATTGATTTTTTAATCCGACATATTTTCGATATTTCTATAATACAAATAAAGTATAAAGATCAAATTTTTTTGTGATAGTCTATCAATTCGAAGAATTTTGAATCACAACACTCTGAATATAAAATACATTTATCTTCTATAGAAAACTTTTTTTTAGTTATTTATGCAAAATTCAGTTTTTTTTGAAATTATATTAGATTCTATACTATTAGGATACATAATTTTTGATTGACTCAATTTATAAAATCATAAACTTTTATTAAATTTATTAAATGGAACTAACAACTAGAAAAAAGTGGATACAAAGAATATGAAACATTTATGTTCTATAATTATTTTTTTCTTTAGCTTTTCCTTATATGGATTTGGCACATATGCTGAAGGAAGGGCAATTGTTAAAGTAATTAAGTTAACCTCAGGCGGAATTTTTTTTGAATCTTTCGAAGGCACACTAGAAATAGCTTCGTTTGATTCTAATGAAAAATGCGAAAACTTCGAAGATTGTTATACACCACAAGTAAAACAGGTTGATTTTAGTGTACGTATAGAAAATAAAGAAACTATCAAATTTTTAAAAGATAATTTAAACAAGGTAATTCTTATAGATTATAAAATCCATAGAATCGAACCGATTACCCTAAGCACAAGTTTCGAAATTCTAAAAGCCTATCCTTTTAAATTAAACCTTCCTCCAGACTTTCCCACAAAGTTTATAGTAAAAAAAACAGGAAGTAGAAACTTTTCATTCTTTGGAAAAGTGCTACAATTAGAATATAGGGGTACTGTAGTCAGAACATTCGAAGGTATTTATTACGATAGACAAAAAGATAAAATTCGACTAATTTCCATTACAAACGCAGATATGGCGAATTATATAAGAAAATCGATGGAATACACCAAAGAATATCATATTGGGATTTCTAAGTCAATTATAAAGGGATTTCGAGAAACCACCTTTGATATTTTCGAAATCAATTATCTAGAAGCCGCTGGTGGTATAGAATAATTATAAACCTGCTTTTACGAGATCGTGTATTCTTAAAAGTCCTATAGGTTTATCATCTTCATCTACAACAGGAATAACACTAATCTGAGATGGTCTATCCTCCATTAGATGCAATGCATCAATGGCTTTTGTATTTTTTCTTACAATAATTGGATTTCTCGTCATTATATCTTCAATCTTTTTATCTAAGATATTACCAAATTTTAATATGGATCTACGTATATCTCCATCGGTTACTATACCTATAGTTTTATAGTTTTCATCTACTACTATAGCACCTCCCAGATTTGGTTTTGTAATTGTTTCTAATAGTTTTACAATTGAATCATGAATATAAACAACTGGATTTCCCTGATCTAAAATCAAAAGATCTTCTACATTTAGAAGTAATCGTTTACCTAGTTGTCCCGCAGGATGATAAAAAGCAAAATTCTCTGGTTGAAATCTTTTTATTTTCGCTAAAGTAGAAGCTAAAGAATCACCTATAACCAAAGCTACTGTTGTAGAAGAAGTAGGAGCAAGATTTAAAGGATCTGCTTCTTTCGAAACATAGGCATTTAACACAACATCGCATAAACTTCCAGCACGAGAACGAGAATTTCCTAAAATTCCAATTACTGGATTGCCCATTTTTTTAACTACATTCAACATTTGTATCACTTCTTCTGATTCTCCACTTTTTGCAATTACCAATACTACATCCTCTTTTTGCAAAGCTCCTAAATCTCCATGTAATGCTTCTCCTGGATGTAAAAAAAACGCCGGTGTTCCTAAAGAAGAAAAAGTGGCAGCTATTTTTTGAGCAATCAAACCCGATTTACCCATTCCAGAACAAGCAACTTTTCCTTTTGTATTTTTAATTATTTCTACAGATTTTAAAACTGACTCTTCTGATATTTGCTGAATTGTATTTGTTAGTTCTGATATTTGAATTGAAAAACTATTACGAAACTCTTCTATAATTTTAGAATCGTCCATTTCGAAATTTATTTTTTTTAAAGAAATACTGAATCAACAAAAATTACAAACTATATTGAATTTTTAAAAATTTTCTTCTGAAAGATAGATTTGTATTTTACTAATTTCTTTTAAATCAGTGTTTTGCTCCGGAATTTGTTTAACTACATATCCACCACCATATATCTCTAAAAAAATTGATCTATTATGATTTTGATTGTAAGGATCCAATATTTCCTCTTTCCATTGGATTACCTCTCTTAAAGAAAAATCTTTAAAGTTTGGAACTATATGATCTTCAAAATAAATTTTTTTATAAGGTATTTTTTCTTTTAGATTGATTCTTTGGATAGAATCAGATAGAAATAAAATCTTTTTAATCTGATTTAAAAATTTAGAAAAAGCTAAAGCAGAAAGATTACCACCAGAATATTCTTCAGATACTCCATCAAAAATTATCAAAACTGAATATTTTGGATTTGGATAAGGAAAAGCCCCAATAAAAGAAGCAGTATATAAATTAGTATATCCATAAGGCGCAGATTTCTGAGAAGTTCCAGTCTTCCCGATCACGTTTACAAAATTAACTTTAGCTAATTTTCCTGTTCCTTTCTCCACAACTTTTAATAAATAATTCTGAAGAGAATTTAATGACTTTTTTCTAAAAGAAGTAGTCTTCATTTGAGGAACAAAAGAAAAAATAACTTTGTCCTTCGAGTAAATACGTTTTACAATTACTGGATCGAGCAAGATTCCTCCATTTATCAAGGCAGAAAAAGCTTTAATCAATTGAATCGGTGTAGCTGAAAGCCCCTGCCCAATAGGAAAATAGTATTGTGTAGACTCCACCCAATGATCTAACCTTGGCAAATATCCAGCATGTTCCCAACTAGAAGGTACAATCCCAGTTTTTTGTCCAAAACCTAATTCTAGTAGATATTTATAAATATGATTTTTATCTAAAAATTTTGCAAATTGAATAATTCCCACATTACACGAAACCTCGATAATTTTTTCTAAATCTACCAAACCATGGGCAACGATTTTATGATTTCGTAAACATCGAACACTACCACTTTTAAAACGAAACTCTCCTTTACACTCTACTTTATGATTTTGTAATTCTGGATAATCATTAAGAACCATTGCTACAAAAAAAGGTTTCATTATTGAACCGGGTTCAAAAGGAAAAGAAAAAGCCCAATTATGTTTTTCCTTTACGTTCTCTTTGTAATAAAAATTAGGATCATAATCTGGAAAATTCGAAAGAGCTAAAATTTCTCCTGTTTTTAAATCCATCATAATTCCAATAGCTTTTTGGGCTTTAGAAGCTTCGAAATAATCCAGCAAAACTTTATCAAATTCATTTTGGATCAATGAATCAATAGTTAGTTCTAATGTGGGACCGTAAAAATCATAAATCGAAGTATTTAAAATGTCATTATAAATAGCTTCTAATCCACTTAACCCCTCCAAATTATCTCTTCTAACAAACCCTATTAAATTCGAAGCTAATCGATTCGAAGGATAAATTCTTTTATATTCATGATTTTTATATACTCCGGGCAAGTTTAGATCTAAAATTAACTCCGAAATATAATTGTCAATTTTTCTTTCTAATAAAAAACTTTTTCTATTTTGATTTAAATAAATCTTTTGTAAAATTTCTTCGTAATTTAAATCCAAATAACCTGCTAGATATTTAGCTGTAAATTCAGGATCTAATATCTCGTCTGGCTTTATAAGAATAGAACTTGCCTCTTCTGTAATCGCTAAATGTACTCCATTTCTATCAGTTATCGCCCCTCTTACGACTATATTTTTTTTTGATTTATCTGTCTTAGAAAAAATATCTACCAAGTATATAATTCTTAAAACAATCACAAAAAAAATAATGATAAAAAATATATTTAAGATAAACCATTTTTTTAAATATAAAGGTTGATTAGAAAACATACAAAAGTTTACCTAACACCCGATCTTTAGGAATAAAACCAAAAACTCTACTATCTCTAGACTTTTTTGTATTATCCCCTATTACTAAAAAACTATCTTTCGGAACCATACCTTTTTTCCCTATTCCATTTAAAAAATAATATTGATTGTTTTCTGAATATTTTTTTAATTCCCTTGGTAATTCAAAAATAAATGTACTATGTTCTTCTGGCAAAAAATCGATATGCATCCAAAAAACAACTCCGTTAATCCACAAAAATGAATCTTTAAACTCATAAACATCGCCCTCTTGTGCTACAATTCTTTTGATCCATTTTCTTTTTTTTAAAACTGGATCTGGAAGATCAAAAATAATGATATCATTTTTTTTAAGATTTTGAATTTTACATTTCAAGCAAATTTTTCGATAGCCAAGTTCTCCGAATGGAAACACAAAATCTGGTAAGTTGATCCCATAACTAATTTTATCTACTATTGCGATAGAATGATTTTTGATCGCAGGTTCCATACTTTCTCCTCTTATCCAAACAAAATCCAACACAAAAGAACGAAATACGAAAGCTGTTAGTAAAATTGATAAAAATAGTTTGTTATATAAATTTAAGATTTCTAAAGTTTTTCTAATCACATAAAATAAGCATATAAAAATTATTAAAGAAATAGTAGATAGGATCATTACATCTAGATTCCAAAATATCCAAAAAGAATTTATGACATAATTAGTTAAAAAAAATATAATCAAACTAAAAAAAAAACACTTTACAAACAGGGGTATTTTAAAGAACTTGATCAAATTATTTAAGTGGTTCATATACAAACACTTATGTCAAAGGAAAACATTTTAATTAATGAACTTTTAAAATTAGATGCGAATACTTTCAAGCGTTTATTAAATGTTTGGAATCTAAAAAATATACCTAAAGATAAAAAAGGACAAATTAAACAATTCATTTCTGCAATGGAGAATGAATTTTATTTAAAAGGAATATTAGAAAAATTAACTCCTAATCAAGTTCAAATCTACATGGAAATTTTAAATTCTCAAGAAAAAGTACTCACATTAGGAGAAATTTCAAAAAAATTTAATATCCCACCCAATTCCGCAGAAGTAGAATTAGGCGTTTTAAAACGATATTTTTTAGTATATCAGAAGAAAAATAGAGAAAGATTGACAAATACTTTAGATAAATATTATGTTTATCCTCAAAATATTGGTGTAATTCAATACCAAACTAACAAAAACGGGGAAAGGTTTAACCAAACCATTGTAGAAATTCTCGCAAGAAAAAAAAAAGAAAATAAAGACAATATAAACCCAATTTGGAAAACTAAAGAAAAATTTACACAAGAAGAAATAAAAAATAATTTAGAAAAAATTTTTAATAAATTAACAGAAGTAGAAGAAGAATTATTTTTAACAGCATTTCAACAGGGTGGGATATTAGAAATCGAAACTGCAAGAGAAATCATTGAAAAACATAAAGAAACCTGGGAAAAAGTGATTACTAATTTAAATGAACTTTTAATTTTAATTGATGATTATTATTTTGATGATAAATTTATACGAATTTTAGTTATACCAAATGATGCTTTTCAGTATGCAGTTGCAAATCCAATAATTCCAAAATCACCAAAAGGTGTTAAAAAAGGTTTAGAGAAAGTTAGTGAAAATCAATTAGATTTTTTTATCAATTTAAAAAAAGCTATCGTTTATATTTTAAAGCGAAGCTTAACTCTCTCGAAATCTGGAAAAATTCGCCAGAGTGATTTAAGGGATACAGAAAATTTTTTTCTACCCATCGACATAGAACTTTTTAAAGAAAAAAGTCAAATATATCAAATTGAATTATTATTACCTATAATGAGAATTTTAGATATCGTTAGAATCAAGAAAGATGACGTAGTTCTTAGAAATGATTGGGAGGATTATCTAAAACTAAATACTATAGAAATACATAAAAGAGTAATAAAAGCGATAGAAGATACAGAAGAAAAAACTTCCAGTTTCGAAGAAGTTTTTAATCCCATGTATGTACCCTTTTACAAAAAAAAAGTTTTTCAAAGTGTGATAAAAATATTATTAAAACAACAAAGAAATATTTACTACACTATTATAGCTCTTTTAGTTAGAGAAAATTTAATTCTCACTAAAAACTTTTCGATTAAACAATTTCCAGAACTTTATTCAAATTATACCAAGGAAATTATCTCTGTGTTGTTTTATTTACAACTTTTTGGTTATTTAAAAGTAGAGTATCCCGATCGATGGATTTCTTTTTCCGATTTAGGTTTATTTTTTCTAAAGAAAAAACCTTTAAAAAAAGAAAGCGAAAAAGGAGCAATTGTGATCAACCCCGATCTGACAATCATTGCTTTTCCGGAAAAACTAACTTTAGAGCATCTGTATTTTTTAAAAGTATTTTGTGAACTCAAATCTTTCGAAAATATTTATACTTTTCAATTAACTCGAGATTCTTTTTTAAATGCTTATCTAATGAAAGAAGATATAGATAAATTTTTAAGTATTCTTAAAGAATATAGTATCTCTGAATTACCACAAAATTTAAATTTTTCTATTAATGATTGGAAAAAAAATATTCCCTTAGTTACAATCATCGATGAATGTGTTTTAGTAAAGACTAAAGATCCCAATCATATGGAATTATTACTTGCACAAATTGAAAATAAAGACACTTTAATTGAACAACTAAGCCCCACCACAATTGTGATTGAACCCCAGAGCATACCAGAAATAATTGAAATTGGAGAAAGATTAAATTTGTTAATTAAGCTCATTCGATGAAAGTAGTTCCTTTAGTTTTATTGATATATTTTTTATTTCTTTCCTGCTATCAAAATAAAGATGAAGAAATCCTACTTAAAATTTCTAATCACTTTTATATATATAAAACACCAAATTCTAATTCTCTAACAGATAAAAATTTTCCTATGGATTTTATTCTACCAAATAGTAAAATTCAGTATTTTTTACATTGGGAACGAACAGGAATCTGGAGTCCCGATCAATATGTTCTAACATTAGAAATTGATTCAAAATCACAAGAAGAAGTCTGGAATATTTATAAAAATCTTTTGAAAATTAAACAATGGCAAATATTACAAACAAAAATGATAAAGAAAAATGAACAAAATGTATATTTTATTAATGCTGTTGATTTTTTTAATCGAAGTATAACTTTGCTTATCGAAAAAAAAGAAAATACAATTGTAAAAATTTATTTAAAAAAACTTACAGATGAATAATTTATCAACTAAAAATACACAAAAAAATGTATTACAAATTATCATCATTTTATTTGTTTCTATAGGATCGTTATTCTTAGTATTTTACCTTTTTCGATCATTTCTATGGTCATTTTTTATTTCTTATTTATTATTTACATTGTTTGATAGTTTAAATAAAAAATTACAAAATAAATTAAAAAGTGAAAGTTTATCTGCTTTGATTTTAATTCTAATCATTTTATTACTTGTCTTTTTACCTCTGTCTTATTTTGTATTTTTATTAGTTGAACAGATCATAAACTTTACTTTTTGGATTCAAAGTCTATTTGAAAAAAAAGATATCATTAGCTATTTATTTTTATTTAAATTGGATTCTTTTTCTTTTCTTTTGAATAATCCTTTTTTTTGGGTAGACATATTGGATCGAATCAGTGTTTTTTCTAAAGAATATTCTGATTTTTTTAACTATTTTGAATTTACACGCTTTATTGGTAGAGCATATGATTTTTTTGTATTTAGTTTGGAATTAATTTTAAAAGTAATTATTTATTTAATTTTAAGTATTATTATTTTATTTTTTCTATTTAAAGATGGTCATAAATTA
The DNA here is from genome assembly GCA_937928085.1 of uncultured bacterium. Lineage (GTDB taxonomy): Bacteria > Spirochaetota > Leptospiria > Leptospirales > Leptonemataceae > SKYB61. The sequence continues at coordinate 55,275 of CALFVU010000011.1, forward strand.
TATATAAAACTTTCTGAATTATTACCTTTCGAACAAAACATTTTAGATGAACTTAAAAATCAGGTAAAGCAAGTATTCTCTACAATCTTTAAAGGAAATTTGTTTATTGCTATTTTACAAGGAGTATTTTTAGGAATTGGTTTAGTAATAGTAAAAATTCCAAACGTTTTACTTTATAGCTTCTTCGGAAGTGTGGTTTCTATTATCCCTATTCTTGGAACTTCAATTGTTTGGATTCCTGTAAGTTTATATTTATATTTTATTAAAAGTTCTCCCAGCAGTGCAATTTTTCTAGCTATTTATTCTTTACTTTCGTTTTTATTTTTAGAAAATGTCGTAAAACCTAAATTACTTAATAAACAAATTGGTATTCCTTCGATTTTACTTTTTTTAGCTATTTTAGGTGGTTTAAAAGAGTTTGGGATCACAGGAGTAATTTTGGGTCCAGCTATTCTAGCTCTTTTTATTATTATTTGGAGATTATACCCAATTATTAAGTAAAACTTATATATTTTAATTATAAATTTTTTCTTATGAGAAAACTTGTATTTCTTTACTTTTTTTTAAATTCAAAGACATAAAAAAAATCAGAATGCATATAAAAAAAAATAAAATATAAGTAATCTTATATCCAAAATACCAATACAAAGCGCCGCCTGATAAGGGACTTATAGCACGAGCAAAAGAGCCCATCGAACGTAAGAAACTTAAGATATATCCTTTTTGGTTTTCTGCTATTTTCGAAGAATAACTATATACAGCAGGTTGAACTAAAGAATTTCCTAAAGCCAATGGTAATAGACAAATAAGAGAAACATATATATAATTTGTTATAATTATAAACAAGAAACTAAAAGAAACGAATACCGTTCCCCAACGAATCATCTGAATTTCTGTAATTTTTTTAGCAAAAACTTTAGGAATTACTCCTTGAAACAAAGCTACAAAAAAACCTAAATAAAAAAATACAAATCCTATTTGAGTGGGATTTAGTAAAAATTTAAACTTAACAAAAAATGTAAAAGTAAATTCAAAAGATGTAAAAACTAACATATAAAAAAAATTCAAAATTGCAATTTTTTTTATATTTTGATCCATCGAAAGAAAAGAAATATTATATTTTTTTACTTCTGTTTTTTTTGTTTTTTCTAAAAAGAAAATAGCTAAAAAAACACTAAGCATAGAAAGAATAAAAGAAACTAAAGAACATAAAAAAAAAGGATGTAAGAAGTTTTGTAATTCTATAAAATGATTTAAGATTAGTTTTCCTAAAAAATAAAAAATTCCTCCTAAAATTGGACCAAAGATAAATCCTAAACCAATGGACATACCCATCAAACCCATTGTGTGAGTTCTATTTTTTTCATCGGATATATCCGAGAGATATGCTGTTATTACACCTAAATTTCCAGCCATTATTCCATTCAAGATTCTTGAAATTAAGAAGAAAATAAAACTATAAGAAAAAAACCAAACTAAATAAGAAAGACCTATACCAAGGTTTGTTAAAACTAAAATTTCTTTTCTTCCTATTTTATCTGATAATTTCCCCCAAAATGGAGAGAAAAAAAATTGTAAAAGTGAGTACAATGAACCCATCATAGTTCCCATTAATAAAACTATATTTTCTATTTTATAAACAGAAATTTGTTCTTGAATATTTTTAACTATATTCAAAATCCATACATCTAATGTGTAAACTGGATGGGTATAATAAAAAATCAAAAGATCTGGCACAAGAGGAAAAATTAAAGAAAAACCTACAAAATCTAAGATAATCATTACCAATAATATAAATACGGGTTTTTTGTTTTTCATAAGACTACTTTTTTTCTTTTAAAAACATGGTCAAAATAATCTTGATTGTTTTTTATACAGATTTTAATTTAACTTGATGACTATTCCAGAATTAACGGAAATCCGAAAAAAAGATATCGTTTACAATATAGATAAAAACTATATTCCAGAAGGAGAAAACAAAATTCGAAAAATCATTAGTCATATTTTTTCAAATCCTGAAGATCCAAACGATGTAGATTTTTATTTACTCTCAGAAGCAGTATTTTGGTCAATTGGAGAGTTAATCAATAATGCGAACAAAGCCAATAATCGTTGGGCAATTTTACATAATGCAATACTTCAGAAAATTAAATCAGAAAATCCTTTGATTGACGAAGAAGTTGTAAAAGAAGAAATTGATGATAGCATAGAACATAACCAAACTGATTTATTAAAAAAATACGGATTAGAAAATATTGATCTTACTGCATCGATTTTGAATTTAATAGAAAAGTATAAGACGAATTCTTTTGCTTTATCTGAAAAATTTAATAAAAAAATCACCCTTACGTTAAAAATACAAAAAAAAACGAATTTCGATTATCTTGTTATTAATGTAATCAATAATTCACCTATAACCGTAATTGATAAACAAAGAGTTGAATATAATTTAAATAAAATTAAGGAAGATTTAATCAATGCAGATAAAAATCCTTTCGAAACTGCTTTACAACTATATCAAAAAGAGGCAGATACTGCAGGGGGTGGATTTGGTGCTGGACTAAGAAGTATTATACTATTCTTAAAATCTGGTTATGATCCTTTTGACGTAGAAATTATTTATACAAAACTCCTTCAATATCGCTCTGCTTCGAAAAATACAATTTTTAGTTTAGAAATACCTATTCCAAAAAACAAAAAAAATTTGTGAATTGACCTAAAATTTAATATTTAAATTTAGTAAAAGAATTTAATTTAGGATATAATATGAATAAAGCGATTTTAAAACTAATTCAAGGAAACGAAGAATTTATCAAGGAAACTTTAAAAAAAGATTCAAATTTTTTTGAAAAACTATCAAACATCCAACAACCAGAATATTTATGGATTGGATGCTCTGATTCAAGAATACCCGCTGATAAAATTACAAATCAGATGCCGGGAACGATTTTTGTTCACAGAAATATCGCAAACCAAATCAATCCTTTAGATTTTAACGTTTTAAGTGTGATTTATTATTCGCTATATTATTTAAAAATTCAAAATATTATTGTATGTGGCCATTATAATTGTGGAGGTATTTTAGCTTCTATTTTAATTGCACAAAAAAAGAAAAAATTTGGTTTTTTAGAAAACTGGCTTTTACCTATAAAAGAATTATATTCAAATAACAAAGAAATATACAAGCACTTTCAAGAAAATGATTTGGAAAATATTAGTAGACAACTTTCCGAATTAAATGTCTTAAAGCAAATGGAAACTTTCGAAGAACTTACTTTGGTCAGGCAATTTTTAAAAGAAACTCAAAAAACATTGAATCTTTTTGGAATGATTTATGATGTAAAAGATGGTAAACTTAAACTTTTAAAAGAAAGAACATTGTATTATGAAGATTAATTACCTACAGCATGTAGAATTCGAAGGACCTGCCAGTATTGTGGAATACTGCAAAGAAAGGCAAATAGAAATTACTGGATATCATATATATAAAAATCAAGTTTTTCCACCTAAAGATAATACTGATTTACTGATCATACTGGGAGGACCAATGGGAGTTTATGATGAAGCTCACTTCCCATGGTTAAAAGAAGAGAAAAAATATATCGAAAGTTTAGTAAAAAATAACAAAAAAATTTTAGGAATCTGCTTAGGAGCACAACTGTTAGCCAACGTATTAGGAGCAAAAGTTTATAAAAATTCTTATAAAGAAATTGGATGGTTTCCCGTTTATTCTACATTGGATGCAATCAATCAATACTCTTTTATTCCTAAAGATTTTATAGCATTTCACTGGCATGGAGATACATTTGATTTGCCAGAAAATTCAACTCATTTATTTTACAACGAAGTAACTAAAAATCAAGGTTTTGTATATAATAACAAAGTTTGGGCATTACAATTTCATTTAGAATCAACAGAGGAAAGTATTTCTAGCCTATATTATTATGCAAAAGAGGATTTACAAACAAACCAAGAGAAATTTATAAAAAAATATAATTATTTAGAAAATCAGGCTTACACAAAAGAGTCTAATTCGTTATTATATAAATTACTTGATTTTGTTTTAGAGATATAATTTATAGTTTTGTTATTTGAGAAACATCAAGAAAAAAAAGCAAAGCCTTTAGGCTTGCTTTAATTATAACTCTTTTATTTCTTGAATTAACTTAGAAATTGCATTTTTTGCATCGCCAAAATACATTAAGCAATTTGGATATCCATAAAGTTCATTATCGATTCCTGCATAACCTGGTTTTAAGCTTCGCTTGATTACGATAGCAGTTTTTGCTTTATCTACATTTAAGATGGGCATTCCATAAATTGGACTTGCAGGATTATTTCTCGCTGCAGGGTTGGTAACATCATTAGCACCAATCACTAGAGCCACATCACAATTAGAAAAATCTTCGTTGATTTGATCCATTTCGTAAAGTTTATCGTAAGGTACATTTGCTTCTGCTAATAACACGTTCATATGCCCTGGCATTCTTCCTGCAACGGGATGTATTGCAAAACGTACATTGACCCCTCGTTTTTCCAATTCATCCATTAATTCTCTAACCACATGTTGAGCTTGTGCTACAGCCATTCCATATCCCGGAACAATAATTACGTTTGATGCACCATCTAACATCATCGCTACTTCTTCAGAACCAACTTCTTTTATAACAATTTCTTTTGCTTGACCCTGTCCATCAGAAGCAGTAGTAGCTCCAAATCCTCCCAACATCACATTTAGTAAAGAGCGATTCATACCCTTACACATTATATTCGTAAGAATAATACCCGATGCACCCACTAAAGAACCTGTAATTACTAAAACTGCATTACCTAAAACAAATCCAGTCATAGCAGCAGCTAATCCGGAATAAGAATTCAATAAAGAAATTACAACAGGCATATCAGCACCACCAATAGGAATAACAACTAAAATACCAATCACAAAAGATAAAATAGCAATTAAATATACTATCGTATTCCCTACAAAAGATTCAGCTCCGAAATTAGAGAATATCTCCATGACGAGTTTTTGATCCATCATCATAAAAACACCCAAAACAATTGTAATCAATAATAAAAATAAATTGATGGGATGTTGAAACGGATAAACTACAGCTTTTTCTGTTATAATTCCCTGCAATTTACCAAAGGCAACGATAGATCCCGTAAAAGTAACACCGCCAATTAAGATTGCAAGAAAAATTGTTAGGGCTATATATAATTCCGAAGGTGCTTCTTTTAAATAATCACCTAATCCAACCAGTAAAGAGGCACCACCACCAAAACCATTAAATAAAGCTACCATCTGGGGCATTGCTGTCATTTCTACTTTTAAGGCAAAAATAGCACCAATCAAAGACCCAATAATCACACCAATTAAAATTAGTTCAAAATTGACAATGTTTTTATCAAACAAAGTAGCAATGATCGCAATTAACATTCCTATAGAAGAGATGAAATTTCCCATTCTTGCTGTTTTTACTTTACTCAATAATTTAATACCAAAAATAAATAGTACAGAGGAAACCAAATAAATGATGATTAATATATCTTGATTCATGTTTTATACTCCTATTTACTTTTTTTGAACATTCTGTTCATTCTATCTGTTACAAGATAACCACCCACAACATTAATCATTGCAAAAATAATAGCAAGTAATCCCAAAATCGAAGAAATACTCGTTTCGTACCCAAATATATTCAAGTTTGTGTCGTATTTTGAACCAGCACTAATCAAAGAACCTACGATTGTAATACCAGAAATAGCATTTGAACCTGACATTAAAGGGGTATGTAATGTAGGTGGTACCTTTGTTATTAATTCAAAACCTAAAAAAATGGAAATAACAAAAATCGTAAAAAGTAAAATTAGTTCATGGAATGTCATAAAAACCTCCTATTTTATGAAAATAATTCTTTTGTTTTTTGATGGATAATTTCTCCTTTATAAGTGATTAACGCTCCTTTTACAATTTCGTCTTCTAGATTAATATTGAGCTTTGATTCTTTTGTTAGATATTCAATCAGTGCCTGTATATTTCTTGAATATAACTGACTTGCATCTAAACTTAAATCGGAGACTAAATTTGTAAAACCAATGATTTTTACATTATATTTTTCTACAATTTTATCGGGTTCAGTCAAGGCACAGTTGCCACCTGTAGATGCTGCCATGTCAATGATTACAGAACCAGGTTGCATAGATTGTATCATATCTTCTGTTACCAAAAGAGGAGCTCTTTTACCGGGCACTTGAGCAGTAGTAATCACTATATCTGCATTTGAGAGATGTTTTTTTAAAATTTCTTGTTGTTTTTGTAGAAATTCTTTCGTTACCTCTTTTGCATACCCACCTTCTTCTTCGACTACTTCAGGAGGTTCAATATATTTTGCACCCAAACTTTGAACCTGTTCTTTTACTTCTCTACGAACATCAGACACTTCTACAACTGCACCTAACCTTTTAGCTGTTGCTATTGCTTGTAAGCCAGCAACCCCTGCCCCCAAAACCACAACTTTAGCAGGAGATATTGTTCCAGCTGCTGTCATCATTAAAGGAAATACTTTTCGAGAATACATAGCTCCTAAAATCACAGCTCTATATCCTGCTAAGTTTGTCTGAGAACTTAACACATCCATTCTTTGGGCTTTTGTAATTCTAGGAATCGAATCGGTAGAAATTACATTTACTTTTTGCTTTTTTGCTAATTCCACCAATTCTTTATTTATAAGAGGAAAAAAAAGACTAATCCAATACGCATCTTCTTTTAGCATTTCTAATTCATTTTTGTTTGTTTTTGGATGTATAGTGGGGACATTGATTTTTACTAAGATATCCGCATTTTTGTAAAGCTGTTGAACATCCTCTACAATACTTGCACCCGCAGCTTGATAGCTTTCGTCCAAAAATCCCGATTCTTTGCCTGCATCTTTTTCAACAAGAACCTCGTATCCTAATTTTTTGAATTTAGCAACACTCTCTGGAACAATAGCCACCCTTTTTTCACCTGTATGAATTTCTTTAGGAACACAAATCTTCAAGGTAAGCTCCTTTTATAATTTAATATTTTATTGTATTTATTTTCTTATCTAATCTCTAAGACAATCACTTTTTTTAATTTTTTAAACATAGTAAAAACATAATGAATTGAATTCATTAAAAAAATTTATAAATTAGTTTTATTTTTTTTAAAAAAAATATTCTCATATTTTATTGTAAAAGATAAAATAAAAAAAAAGAAGAACACTAACAAATGTAAATGTAAGAAAAACAAGAAATAGTAAAAATCGAAAGTATAAAAAAAATATTTTTACATAAAAATTTAGATGTTGCAATAATATCAAAGTAATATCAGTGGAGATTTCCAAAAAGGCTATCAAAAAAAACATTAAACAAAAGCGATCTATCCACTTCGTATTGATTTTATTATGATTAAGTGAACGAAGTAAATGTGTAATAAAAAAAATAAATATTCCATATCCAAAAAAATGAGAATATAAAACCTTTATTCGTCCCTGGATAGTTAGTGGTTCTTTAAAACTTTTGATATTAGAAAAATATTGAGAAGCTTCTTCGGAACCATAATAATATTCATACCACATAGAAGGTTGATAACCAATTTTAGAAAGAAATATTGCAGTCCCCGATACAATTTGGATAAAAATAAAACCACATATAAAAAAAACTAAAAACAAATAATTCTTCATCCTAAATCTTTGATTAACAATAGTTGCAAAACTAATAAAACGAAATGAAATCCCAACACATTAAACCAATAAAAATAATAATACCAATCTGTAATTCCATATATCAACAAAGAAAAGAGATACAAAAGGTAAAACATTACCACTAAGATAAACAATGTATTTTTTTGTTCTTTTTTAAGCTTAGAAGAAAATAACGTAGAAAAATCAAATATCAAAATAAATCCGAATAAAAAAATTTGAATATGCAGTTTTTCTAATCTTATCGTAAAAGAAGTTTCTATGCTAGAGAAAAACTCATCTTTAGTAAAAGGGGTATTAAGAATTTCTAAAATCCAATTGATACAAATAAAAAAAATAAAAAAAATGTAAGTGAATAAAATAATTTTTTTTGGACCTCTAGGATCTCGAATATTACCTGTTGCTAAAAACTTCATTTTATGTAAAAAACAAGTTCTTTGGTAAGTTCTACTATTTGATGTACAGTTCTTGCAGTTAATGTTGCACCTGCAATAACAGGGATGTCAACTCCTAACACCAATTTTTGATTTTTCTTTTGAGCAATCAAATCTAACCATCGTTGATTGGGTTTATATTCTAAAGGCTCATAAAAACTAATCAAATAAAATTTTGACAATTCTTTATTTTGATCCAAAACCACCATCAAAGAAATCTCTTTTGTACGAATTATATCAGTATGTAAAATTGCATAACCTTGTATGTTTTGATCAAGTTTGGCAACGTAAAAACTATAAAATCTATGTTTAATTTTAAAATTCAATTTCTTTTTTAAATTTTCAACATCTTCTTGAGTAAGATAAATTCTGATTTTATCAATTTGGGCTCGGGGGAAAGCATCCTGTAAAGCCTCTTCAGGAGTAATAAAAACTTTGCCTTCAAGAGCAATACTACTTAGCAACAATAATAAAAAACCTAAAAAATTCATAATTGTCATTGAAAATGAGACTCAAAATCAAATTTATAAATCTTCTCTTTTTCGTCAACTTTTTTTCATTCTTTTTTAGATAAATGAAAAGTTATGATTTCATAAAATATTTTTTATAGTTGATCTTCACACAACTTTTTACATGTTTGATGTATTGCATTCACAACATTCAGTTTGATTGACTTTCCTACTTGATTTTTTTTTACAAAATTTTGGTTAATTTCAAATTCTATTCCTATATACTTTTCTTTAAACATTTGCCTTAATTGAGTTGTATGACCATCAGTATATCCCCGGTAAGGCAAGTTAAGGTGGCAAATATAAGGAGACAATTTTTTTTTTAGTTCTTTTGCAAATTTTTTTTCTAAAAAATTTCTGGGATCGTATAAAATACCAATTTCTGTCTTTCGATACTTACTCTTAAAAACAGATACAAAACTATGTATAGAAAAATGAATCACTAAAAAGTTTTTTTGAATACAATCAGAAATAAATCGATAAGATCTTTCTCGAAAAATTTTGTAATTTTTTATTAAAAGTTCTTTTTGATTCTTCGAAAGATATTTACTAAATTTAGAAAAAATTTTTGGATTATCCAAGGATCGATTATAATCTATTAAAAGACGAGTTATCGTACTATGAATCAACAATTTTTGATTATAGTTTAAAGATTCATATAAAAATTTTGCTAGATCGTAAGCTCCCTCATCATAACCATAATGAGAATGGATTATAGTTTCGGGAATAAAAACATTTTTGAATTCCTCTGGAATTGTGTTGAATGCATGTTCACAAGAAATCAAAAAAGCAAACTTCATCAGTTATAGAAAGAAGTATTTTCTTGTAAATGTTTTATAAGTTTTTTATAAACTTTTATTATATTTTTTTGACTCAAATCTAATCGATTTTTCTTAAAATACATCAAAATTCTTTCTGATAAACTTCCTTGCTTAAGAATAATATCTAGTGATTCATTATATTTTTGAGGATACGGAATAAATTTTAAAATAGATTTTACAAATTCTCTTATATTTTTTTTATTTTTATTGATTCCCCAAATTCTCAAATATTCCTCAGGTAGAATTGTTTTTGTTCCATTCATAATAGATTCTTTATAAATTTTATATAGAATCGGTAAACCTAAGCTTTTTTGATAATTATGATTTACTAAAAACTTAATCATTTCTACAAATAGATTGATTAAAGTAAAATCCATCTTTGGACTTTCTTGAACATCCATAATTCGTATTTCTATTGCATTTCTATCAAATCTTGGTATTGCACCACGAGAGTTTAACCATTCTTTTTGTAAATTTTTTTGTGGATCATATTGCGAAATTTCTTTAAACATTTTAGAAAAAATTTTATTTTTGTATTCTTCTATAGAAGTTATATATTCGGGGATCACTTTACCTGTAATCGTTGGCACTTTTTTTTGATTTCTCTCGTAAAAATACAATCTGCTATCTAAAAGAAATTTCTTTCCTTCGACAATAGGAGAAGAGGAAGCCAAAGCAGGTATGATAGGAATTACAACTCTTATTGCATTATGTAATAGAAAAAATTCATTATCTCCCAAAAATGGCAAATTGATATGAACGCTTTGTAAATTAGACCACCCATGTCCTTTGCAATCAAAAATCTTGTTGTATGTATGGTAAATTTTTTTATTTCCGTTATTCCATAAATACATTTCTTTTTTTGGGTCTAAAAGAGGATGCATTCCTGTAGGCATTAAAACAGTATTGAATTGCTCTAAAAAAGCATTAATACATAAAACAGCCTCGTTGATTACATCATCAAATTGCAAAGTATTCTTGGGATAAGTAGTTTTTAATTCAATAAGTGTTCCTACAAGTTCATTAGAAATCGAAATATGATCATTTAATTTTACTTCGTTTTTTAATCTATTTTGATGAAAATGCCTTAAAATTTTTTCTGCCAAGTTTTCTACTTTTAAATTTTCTTTGTTTACAATCACATATTCTGACTCAATTCCATAAACCTGAAATAAATGATACATAAAATTTGTTAAAAATTTTTATTTTTTATTAAACGATAATAAAAATATTTCATTATTGTTTCGTATAATTTGTCTTTAAGATATTTATCTTCAACCCCATATTCAATATTGGGATTATCATTAATTTCTATTACATAAACTTTATTTTTTATTTCTTTTAAATCTACCCCATACAAACCTTTGCCAATCAGATTGGAAGCCATAATAGCTGTATGTAATACAGATTTTGGAACTTTTCTAATAGGAAGGGTTTCGGTATTTCCATCTCTATTTTTTATAGAGCTCCAGTTGATTACTTGCCAATGATCTTTAGCCATATAATATTTACAAGCATAAAGAGGTTTACCATCAAGAATTCCAATTCTCCAATCATATTCTGTAAATAAAAACTCCTGAGCAATTACAATAGCACTTTCTTTAAAAAGTATCTCAATATTTTCTAAAAATTCTTTTTGATTTGTAGCTTTGATTACACCCATAGAAAAAGCACTATCTGGCTTTTTTAAAACACACGGAAAAGTAATAGATTCTAAAATTTGCTTATAATTATTCTTAAAAAGAATATAAGTTTTTGGAATTCTAATTTTATTTTGATCTAATAATTCTGTTAAAAACACTTTATTGGAACATTTTAAGATAGAATTTGGATCATCCACAACAACGAGTCCCATGGTTTCTGCTAATCGAGAAAATTTATAAGTATGATGATTTACATTCGTAGTTTCTCTAATAAAAAGAGCATCAAACTCTGCCAATCTGTCTATATCTTCCGGAAAAATGATTTCTACTTTAAAGCCCATATTTTTGCCCGCTTCCACAAATTTTTTTATAGCCTTTGGATCAGAAGGAGGATTTTTCTCATTTTGATTTATTAAAATTGCAAGATCATAATGAGTTCTATAACGTCTTGTTTTATATTTTCTTTTTAGTTTCAAATATTCTTCTAAAGAAGAGTTAACTAAATCATAATGTTCAACAGGTATATTTTCTAAAGATAAAGGTTCTATATTTTGAATCATCCAAAAAGTTTTTCTTTTAGTAATTTTTTTAGCAAAATAAACTTTAAACAATGGCATTTTTAAAAGATGAAAAAGTTCGGAAGCTAACTTCTCGTACTTTAACGCAATATTCTTTCCAAAGTATATACTAAGTTCAAATTCACTACCAACTATAGAGAATAAACTTTTTTCGATCAAATTGCTTAATTGATTCATAATCTCTCTAATTAATTTAATAGATTTAAAATCCAAAATTTGCAGAATCTCTGGAATTGGTTTCTGATTTCTTGCTTCAGCTAAAAGACTTACATAATAACCCATAGACTGGTACCGATAAGAACTACATAAATTTATAACTAAATTTTTTTCTTCACAACTAACATGATCATAATTTGCAATATAATCTTTAGCAAAAATAACTTGATATAAATTTGAATTTTTAAATATTTCTTTATTTGCTTTCTTATCAATAACTACTACAAAACTCATTTCTCTATAACTAATAAATTCGCATCAAAAGTCACAATTCCAAGTAAAATTGAGTTAATTAATCTTCCTACACGCACTTTATATGTAGTATCCTTCTTTCCGGGATGTAGAGGGTAAGGATCTTTTACAATTATTTTTTTATTTGTATTATCATACCCTATCAACACTACAAAATGACCACTAGGTTCCCCACAAACATCATTTTCAATCACAGTATAAGGATCGGGAGAAATTTCTCTCATCGAATTATAAAGATAAGTTGAGCTTAAACCAGTAATGATAGGTATTTTTTTATTGAAAATATTTCTAAATAATTTAGGAGTTAAATCTTTATATAAAATTTTTCCGCCATATTGAATAAACTTTAAATAGGACTTTGTGGCTTGCACTAATTTTGAATTATCTTTTTTACATTTTCTTTGCTGTATGAGTTTTTTTTTAAGATTGATTCCCTTTTTCTGAAACCATGTAGGATCAAAAATTTGCAAATTATAAGTATATATTGTGACCTTATATCCTCTTCTTAAAGCGTGATTTCCTAGCATTACAGCCAAAGTGCCTCCCTCTTTTAGAAATTCTACTTCGTTTCTCATCGTTTCTAAAGAGGGAAATGCGTCCTCATAGTATCTGTAAATCGATTGAAGACAAGTGATCCCACAACTCGTTTCATCAGGTTGGTTTTCTATATAAAAATCTTTGATCGATCTCAATTTTTTTTATCTCCAAAAATTCAACCATTTTTGAAAAAATTCAACAGTTTCGTACCAAAGCTGCGAAAAAAAACCTTGTTTGTCATATCGAGCTAATAATTTTTTAGCTTTTTCAATTTCTTCAGCATTAAAGTTTTTTCTGTTTTGATTCTCTTCTAATTCTATTAAAATCCTTTTTTTCTTATCTCTTACATCTACAATTTTCGCTTCAATACTTTCCCAGCCCAGTTTTTTTGCAGCTTTATATCTTCTAAAGCCAGCAATTAACTCCATGTCTTGATTCAATAAAACTGGCTGTAATTGCCCATATATAGAAAAAGATTCCATTAAATCCTCCACATCTACTTTTCGACTCCTGATTCTCGGGGAAATCTTAATATCCTTGATAGGAACTTGCATAAGTATAAAGCATAAAATAACTACATTTTGTAAAGATTTTTCTCAACCAAAAAACAGATAGTAGTAAGATTTTAAAAAAAAACATTTAAAATCTAAAATTTATAGAAAAATTAAAAATTATTCATCAAGATCATAAATTTTTAATAAAAACTAAGCAAAATCCCAAAAAAAAGAATAAACTTCGCCACTCAAATACCTCCATTCCTCACAATGAATATAATTATTCATTGCAAGAAAATTATTTTGTTTAAAATTTTGTTGTATGTGTTGTAAATCCAGAAATGATAATGGGATAAGAGAATGAATAGAAAAGCCTTTTGATTGTAATTCCCATTCTAAAAGTATTCGTATTATACAACTTACTGAATAGCCTGTTGTAGATTTTAATTCTTTTAGTTTTTTCCATACTTTTGGACTGATTTTTCTTAAAAGAATTCTTTTGTAGTTTTTTGTTTTGGGTTGGTAATATGTAGTTGCTCTTTTTAAAGAAGTTTTCGTTTTTTCTTTTATTAGCTTATTTTGAAATTTCTCAATTAAGTATTCTAAGAAAAAAGAAAGATCTTCTCTGTGATTTCTTTTTAAGAAAACATAGAGATGAGGTTGAATGTATACACAATATTGGTAAATCTTTTGTAATTGATAGGAATCTTGATGCATCATATATAAGGATATACTCAAAAACTTCATTTTTTAAAAAAAATAAAATCATTGACATATAAAAACTTTCAAGATGATTTTTAAAAATTGATTAAACAAAAACATTTTTTTGTAAAAATATTTGAATAGAATATTTTATAAATTTATTATATTATTAAATAGAAGATTTCTTGCATTTTGCGTTTATATCGATTGATCGTACTTCCCATGATTTCGCAATATATGAAAAACATTACTATTTAAACAGATACTTCGAAGAAACATAGTCATAATTAGAAAAATTGTTAAGTAATGTATAAAAACACTGAACTTTTTCAAAACAAGTTTTGTAATTTCAACAAGAGGAAATTGCTACATAAAGTGTAATAAAAAAGTGATCTCGATCAAATTTTTGATTGAGGAAAGTTAATTGTTAGATGTAAGGAGATAAGAAATATCATTATATAAAGCAAATTTTGTTTTTATACTTCTTTTAAAAGGCATAATTGATTAGATTTTAATTTTGTTCTTGAAATTACTAATTTATGTTTTGTTAACCTAACGCGATTTTACAAGCAATTTATAAAGCTAATCTTACACCAATATTCGTACTATATAAATCTTGATTTCCTTTTAAATCTACAAATATTTTAAAAAACGGAAGATTGAATTCAAAACCAAAAGTTAAAAAAGTAATATTTTTTTTTGGTGGAGATCCATTCCCCTCTATATACAAACCTAAATAACTATTTGGTATTTGATATCCAAGCAATGTTAAAATATCACTTGTTATAGTTACTAAACCATATCGATTGAAAATCACATTCGTATTTCCCTTTATCCAAGAATGACCAGCACCAATAGAAAATCGAAAAAAATATAATAATTGAATACCAGTACGGATATCTACTAAATATACATCCATTTTACTTTTAAAATCCACTGTATTATCTGCTTTCCAAATTAGGTCAGTATTATACGCAGCATTCATTGTAATCTTAGAATTTAATTGTTTGTAAGTTATTCCTTGAATGGTATTATGATAACCAACTCCTAAGGAAACACCACTAAAACCTAACAAATAGCTTATTTCTCTATTACCTTCTACTAAATGATATCTAAATTCTATCCCAGTACTTTTGCTTACTACATTCCATTCTTCATTTTTTTTCTTATTCCCTGTTTTTTCGCTATCTAAAGAAGAATTTAAATAAATAATATAAAGATCAAATCTATAAAGAGAATACCAGGGAAGTTTATTTAGGCTTGGTTTATTAGAAAATAAATATCCTAGATTGGTACCTATAAAAGCGCTTGGAATCATAGAAACACCAGTAGAAGGAACATCTTCTAATGTTCCATAACTAGGAACAACTACATCGATTTTTCTAGATTTAGTCTGTGCAAAAGAAAGATTGGCTCCAATAGTAAATTCTTCTAAATTAACCACACCCGTAGGAATTGTATTTAATAATGCTACCGCATTCGCTGTAGACATATCACTTAAAACTTCTTTTAAATAATTGTTTCTTAAAGAATAAAAGATATTTTCTAAATCAGAAGATTGTATGGGAAGTTGCGAACATCCATCACCTATACAATACATTTGTGACCATAGATTGAAAGGAAAAAACCATAATAAAAAAATTACTAGTATTACTTTTTGTTTGATTTTCATAAACAATCCTTTAAAGTAAATATTTATACATTAAGGATTAGACAAAAAAATCAAGAATTTTTTCATTTTTTTTTGTTTAAATAATAATCGAAATAAAAATTTTTACTTAAACAAAAATCTTTTAAAAATTTATATTGGTCAGTAAGAAAAAAGCAATGTTTTTAAACTTAAAAAAAAATTGGCTTGAAAACTAAACAACAATATTAAAGTAGGAGATGTCTTTTATTAGCGGTATTTATTTTTTATGAATCTTTTTTATAAATATATAAAATTACTTTTTTTTATCTTTCTGTTTAATTCGTGTAGAACTAGTTCTTTGATCTTACAAGATCAAATAGAACCAAAGGTGCGTATTACTTTAGTAGATCATAGAATCCAATTTGTAATTCCCCCAACTTGGAATACATATTTTTCTTCTAAAAGATACTTTCATTTTATCGCTATCTCTTCTGATAGTATTTACGGGCCAAGAATTGAATACAGAGGTCTTAATAATACTTCGAAAACGAAACAAGAGCGAGATTTATATTCTTTAGGTTGGTATCAAGCAAGTGAAATTAATTTTCCTAAATGGAAATATATAGAAAAATCTTACGAAGAAATTCCATATAAAAACTACATCATTTATTCTTATAAGTTTATTGGTGAATTTTACGATGGCAACATAAAAATCAAAAAATTAGGATTTTTAAGATTTTTAGATAAAAGAATCCATACAATTTACTATACTGATAAAGAATCAGATTTTGATGCGAATTTACCTTTATTTTTAAAAATTGATCAAAACATTGAGTATGAAGTTCTCATAGATCGATATTAAAATTTTTTTGACCAACAAAAACAAAATTTAAAATTGAATATTTAATAAATCAAGGAGTTAAGAATGAATACTTATGATGTAATTGTTATAGGTTCAGGACCGGGAGGTTATGTAGCTGCAATTCGTTGCTCTCAATTAGGATTAAAAACTGCTATAATAGAAAAATCAGAATTAGGAGGCATTTGTCTAAATTGGGGATGTATACCCACAAAAGCTTTACTAGATTCCGCACATTTGGTTTCGAAAATAAAACATTCTGATGATTTTGGTATACATGTAGAAAATTTTAAGATCGATTTTGCAAAAATCATTCAAAGATCAAGAAATGTTGCTAACCAAATGTCAAAAGGGGTTTCTTATCTAATGAAAAAAAATCAAATCGATGTTTATTATGGTTATGGAATGTTTAAAGATAGTCACACCATTCTGGTATACAAAGATGACTCTTTAAAAGAAATCATAGAAGAATTAAAAACAAAAAAAACGATCGTTGCAATTGGCGCAAGAGCTAAAGATTTACCAAAGATTTCTTTTGATGATAAATTAATCCTTGATTATAAAAAAGCTATGTCCTTAGAAAAAAAACCTGAAAGACTTCTTGTTGTTGGGGCAGGTGCAATTGGAATTGAATTTTCTGATTTTTATCATTCTCTTGGAACACAAGTTAGCATTTTAGAAATACTACCCCAATTATTACCTAACGAAGACGAAGAAATAGCAAAAACACTTGAAAATTCTTTTCGAAAAAGAGGAATTCAGATCTATACAGGAAGTCAAATTCAAAATGTTATCAAAAATTCAAACTCTGTAGTGGTTGAATTTGTAGATAAAAATCAAAAGTATTATAAAGAAGAATTTGATGCTATTTTGCTAGCAACAGGGATTGTAGCCAATACAGATAAAATCAATTTAGATAAAGTTTTTGTAGATTTAAATAAAGATAAGATCAAAGTAAATGATTATTATCAAACATCGAATCCAGACATTTATGCAATTGGTGATTGTATTCCTACACCTGCATTGGCGCATGTTGCAAGCTTCGAAGGCATAAAAGCTGCAGAGGCAATTTATTTAAGTTTACAAAAAGAAAATAAAACAGAACAAAAAAAACATTTATCTATTTATTACGAGCCCTTAAATTATTCTTTAATCCCCTTTTGCACGTATTGTAATCCCGAAGTAGCTTCTTTTGGTCTTACAGAAAAAAAAGCAAAAGAAAAAGGTTATTCTATTTCTGTAGGAAAATTTCCTTTACAAGCATCCGGGAGAGCTAAAGCCAGTGGTGAAAGCGAAGGTTTTGCAAAAGTCATTATTGATACCAAATATCATAAAATTTTAGGAATGCATATTATTGGAAAAAATGCAACTGAAATCATATCCGAAGGAATTGTAGCTGTAAAATCAGAAATGTTGGCAGAGGATTTAGCTAATACCATACATCCTCATCCTACAATGTCAGAAATTCTAATGGAAGCTGCTGGAGATTCTTACGGAGAAGCGATCAATAAGTAGTGGTGATAATTAAAAATAATGTTTACGTAATTCAATTCACAAAAAAAGCTTTTTGTTGATAAATTTTCTATGAACTTTCTTTTAGCAATTCAGCTTCTAGAAATTATTTTTAAATCTCCTAATAAATTTCTTAATCTTTCAAATCGATTCAATGATTCTTTCCAAACTGTAAAAGAAATTTTTTATAATCTTCATTTACCTTTTATGATTCATTTTCCAATTGTAATTTTATTCAGCCCTTATTCGTGGTATTCGTATTTTTTAAAAAATCTAACTATAGATAAAATTATCATATATTATTTTCTTTTTCCCCTTTTTGTATATTGTTTTTTGATTTTATTTCTTGTATTTTTTGATAAATTGCAAATTTATTCACAAATTCCCACAGTTGGTTTAAAAAAACATTATTTTTGTTCTTATAGTTCTATTGTTGTTAGCGCTTCGATGGTTTTTTTTATCTTTCATCCTTTTGTGGGTTTTATTGGTTTAATTGTTTCTTTTATTTATAGTTTTTTGATTAGTATATTTTTATGGTCAAAGTACTTAAACAAAAGCATAAAACAATTAATTTTAGAAGCTTTTCTTACGTTGTCTTTTTTTTTGTTTTTTATATTTTTAGTAGTCTTAATTTTAAATATATTGAATTCCTATAAAGAACTTAAGAGATTTGGTATTTTATGAAAATACATTTGATCGGTATTGGCGGAATAGCAATGGGGAATTTAGCCAAAATGTTAAAAGATATTGGTTTTGATGTTTCGGGCTCCGATAAAGAGCTTTTTCCTCCTATGTCTATAAAATTAGCAGAATGGGGGTTCGAAGTAAAAAGCTTTTCAGAAGAAAACATTATCGATGCAAATGGAAACCCAAAAGCTGATCTTTATATTGTAGGAAATGTGATTTCTCGTGGAAATGTAGAAGTAGAAGCAATTTTAAATTATAACTTACCCCTAATGAGTATGCCACAAGCGTTATATGAATTTTTTTTAAAAAAAAAGAAAGTGATCGTTATTGCAGGAACTCATGGAAAAACTACCACAACGTTTTTAGTTCATTATATTTTAGAAAAAGCGGGTTATGATGTAGGATTATTCGCTGGAGGCATAAGAGCAGATGGGCATCCAGGCTCTAAAATTGGAACTAGCGAATATTTTGTAATAGAAGGAGATGAATACGACACTTCTTTTTTTGATAAAAAACCAAAATTTTTACACTATCGACCTTACTATTTAATCCTTACTTCAATCGAATATGATCACGCAGATATTTATCAAAATATCGAAGATTATAAACATTCTTTTAGACTTTTATTACGATGGATACCCCAGAAAGGAGTAATCATTGCAAACTATGATAACCAATACATTCAAGAAATATTACAAAATATGTCGAATGTTATTTTTTGCACACAAAAAGAAGAACTACCAAACAATTTAAAAAATATTTACAAATTTTCTTTTATAGAAAATCAACTGATATTGCCTATCGGAAAAGTTACACCTAAAATTTTTGGAATGCACAATTATTCGAATATTTTAGCAGCAACCTTACTTCTTAAAGAATTGAATATCGAGGATAAAATCATCATTAAAGGAATTGAAGAATTTCCAGGTGTATTAAGAAGACAGCAATTAAGAAAAAAAATTTTATTTGACGAAATGTCTATTGAATTTTACGAAGATTTTGCACATCATCCAACAGCAGTTTACGAAACCATCAAAGCGTTTAAAAATCATTTTATAAATGTCTTAATCATTGCTTGTTATGAACCTAGAAGTGCAACAAGCCATAGAAATGTTTTTCAGAAACAATATCCTAAAGCTTTTCTTTATGCTAATGCAGTTTACATTTGCGATATTTATGATCCAAAAAAAGTAGAATCAACACAACAATTAAATGTTAAGCAAATTATTGAAGATATACAAATTTATAATCCAAGAGCTTACTTTTGTGAAACTCCTAAAGAAGTATTTTTAAAATTAAAACGAAATTTTTTAGACTATTGTGTTCTTGCAAAAAAGCATAACCTTAGTAGAATAATCATTTTATGTATGAGCAATGGAAATTTTGGAAACATTTATACCGAAATTGAAAACTGGATGGATAAATTAGCTTCTATTGATCAATAAATTTTACAAATAGAGTTCAAAAATCATTTTAAAAATTCATTTAGAATTTAAAAACCCATTAACGATAATAAATCCTAAAGATGAAAAAAAGTATTTTCCAAAACATTGATATTAAAAAATATTTTGAAAACTTTTCTTTAATCAATCTATTTTTTTTTATATTTGGTCTTATTTTAACTGTTTCGAGTATTTTTTTAAAAGAAGACGAAGTACTAAAAGAAAAGTCTGGGATTATTGGATATTATTTATTTTTTATTTTATATGAATTATTCGGTTTAGGAACTTTTTTTATTGGTCCGATATATATCGTTGCTTCTTTAAAAAGTTATTTTTCAGAGAATATTAGATTTATTCAAAACGCATTTTTAGGAAGTATTTTTTTCTTATTCTCTTTTAGTTTTCTTTTAGCATATTTTGGTAATTCTTCTTGTGGTTTTCTGGGAAATCAATTTTTTATATGGAGTAGCGAATTATTCGGAAGTATCTCTTCTTTTATAATTTTTGTAATCATTTTCTCACTATCTGTACTCAAAATGTTTTCTTATGAAATTCAACAGATACGATTTTTACAGGAAGAAAAAAAAAGCTTTCATTTCGAATCTTTGTTAGGAATTATACTCTTTTTAATAAATTATAAAAAAATATTTAAATTTTTTCGAAGTAAGTTCATAATAAATACCGATACAATAAAAAGAAATATGAAGTTTCCAAAAAAAATCTTTGGTTCTAAAACAAAGCCCCCTTGGATCCAAAAAATTGAAATCAAAGAAACTCAAAAAGAAAGTGAAAAAGAAATTAAAGATTTTAAAATTTACGAGGAAAAAAAGGAATCTCATAAAGATTTGAATCAGGAAGAAAATGACTTTAATCCATTTTTAGATTTACATGAAAAACAAAATACTCACAATCATAGTATACATTACGAAGAAATTTTTTTGGAAAATACTGAGGAAGCTCTGAGCATAAGTTATGATCCATCCCGAAATCGATTTTTATTCAATAATAACGAAAGCTTAAAAAAAAAAATTGAATGGGAAAAGCTAAAACATTCTTCTATTTTAGAAGATTTAGTGTTAGAACCTTCACTGACAAAATTCATCCAAACTAAATCAGAAAATTTGCATTCATCTGAGTTATTAGAGAAAGAAAATCTATCGAATTCTTTTCTTACAGAAGAAGTTTTAGATGAAACTATATCCGAAAAATTTAAAGAAAGCAACATAGAAGAAAGCAATTTCGATCAATACGAGAAATTAGAACCCGATATAAACGAAGAAATCGAAAGTTTCTCTGATCTTCTACAAGAAAATGATCGTATGAATTCTTTAAATAAACAAAAAGAAATCTTTATACCACAAAACAAAGAAATAATTTCTTATCATTTGAATTCAGAATCTTATTTAAAAAAACTTAATGAATTACAAGAACAAATTATCTCTTCTGAAAGAGTGGTATCCTATCGTTTATCAACGAATAGCATAAAATTTGGAGAAAATTCAAGTATTTCTAGTTTTGTGATCCAACAGGAAATTCAGGAAAATTGGCAAAAATTAGAAAAAGTGCTAAACGATTTTAGTATAAAAGCTCAGGTAGTTGGTGCAACAAGAGGTCCTATGATCACAATGTTTGAAGTGCTACTAGAACCCGGTGTTAGAGTAAATCGCATCCTTAGTTTACAAGACGAAATTCGAATGAATTTAGCTACCATCTCTATTCGAATAGTTGCACCGATACCCGGAAAAACTACAATTGGTATAGAAGTGCCAAACAAAAACCGTGAGTTTATAAGTCTGGGGGATATTCTTCAAAAAGATTTAGAATTTTTTTCTAAAAAAAGAGATATCAATATCCCTTTAGGAAAAGATGTTTCGGGCATAACTCGCTATATCGATCTTACAAAACTACCTCATCTTTTGATTGCAGGTGCTACAGGAGCTGGAAAATCTGTGTTTCTGAATTCTATTATTGCATCTCTTTTGTTTCAATATTCACCCGAAAAAATTCGCTTTTTGATGATAGATCCCAAAATGGTAGAACTTAAACTTTACGAAGGAATTCCCCATCTTTTATATCCTGTTATTGTAGATACAAAACTAGCAGAGAAAGCTTTACAATGGGCTGTAAATGAAATGGAAAACCGATATAAACTTTTTTCTCTTACAAAATGTCGTGATATACGTTCTTATAACGAAAAAATTCAGAACAAACAAATCGTAGGTTCTCCTATACCATATATTGTAATTTTTATTGACGAACTTGCAGATTTAATGATGATTTCTCCTAAAGAAGTAGAAGAATCTGTAATTCGATTAACGCAAAAAGCACGTGCGGTAGGAATCCATTTAGTTTTAGCCACTCAAAGGCCTTCTGTAGATGTTATAACCGCTTTAATTAAAGCAAATTGTCCTGCAAGAGTGTCTTTTCAGGTTGCTCAAAAAGTTGATTCTCGTATTATACTAGACACAAATGGTGCAGAAACGTTATTAGGTAAAGGTGATATGTTATATAAATCTCCTTCTTCTACACTGCCGATTCGAATACAATCACCGAATATCACAGAAGAAGAAATAGAAGCGATTGTAAAAGAAACTCAAAAATATGGATTTTTCGGATATATTGAACTTCCACAAGAAGAAGAAGTTCAATTAGAATTTGGCTTTTCCGAAGTAGATGAAGATTTAATTGAAAAAGCTTGGAAAATTATTTTAGAAACTGGCAAAACCTCTACTTCTTATATTCAGAGAAGATTACGAATTGGTTATAACAGAGCAGCAAATATAATAGAAAAACTAGAAGAATTGGGTTACTTAAGTCCAGCAACAAACAATAAACCGAGAGAAATATTAAGACGAGATAGATTATAAAACTTTTAAGTAGCTAACATCAATAAATTTATTTTTATCTTTTTTAACTATAAAACCATAAACATATGGGTTGATATTCAATGTTTTAACAATCATACAACCTGCTTCTTCTATACAAAATTTCATTCTTTCGGAAGAAACTTTTTGAGACAAATCGGGACCAAAGGGTGTTTCTGTTCGTTCCCAATCAATAATTACAAAAAATCCATCTTCTTTTAGAATTCTTCCTGTTCCTAAAATTCCCAAAGTAGGATTTGCAAAAGTGGACAACACACATGAACAAAAGATTATGTCCATTTCTGGAATCCATTCCGGTAGCAAAGGATGTTCTGTTTTTTCTACATAAAATGGAATAAAATTCTTAAAACCTTCTTTTACTTTTCGTTGCAAGACATAATCAATTAAAATTTCTTGACATTCAGCACCCCATACAAATACATCTTTTTCTCCAAATTCAAAAAATGAAGGCAGAAAATAACCATTCCCCATACCAAAATCTAAAATAGTTTTTTTATTTCTCCAATCAATTTGTTGAAAGATTTTTTCAGTTGGAAACAGTTCTCTTCGTTCTGGAGATAACAAAAATCGGTGATATTCTGGATCTTCGTAATAAGGTAAACCTCTCATTTTTTAATTGATTCTTATTAAATTTTTATTTTTTTATAACCGAAATAGAGTCAATGAGTTATGAGTAAACAAAAACTTTTTGCTTTTTTTTGTATTGTTTATTTTCTTACGGATATTTATCCAATTAGTAGAGGAAAAAACATCCCGGGTATAGATCCTCTACCTATTGCAATAGATTCAGAATCTCCCGCTACTCAGCCAACAACACAAATATCACCGGATACCACAACCACAGAACAACCTAAGGATAAAACAATAAGTACTTTAGATTTACCAGATTTTCCCCGTATACGTAATTTAAAAGTATTTATGGATTCTACATATCCATATTCTGCAAAAATTGTTTGGGAAGTTCACCCAAAAACATCTACTCCAATTTATGTAGTTAGATATTCGAAACCTATTTCTACAAAAGAAATTTTATTGAATTCTTATAATATAACCTCACCTCCTCTTTCTCCTTCCACAACTTCTTTTATAGATAGAGATTTACCCGAAGGAGTTTATTATTATGCAGCAGTTACTTCTTTTGAACTTAGCAAAGAAGGATATTTAGTTTTAAAGCCAGAAGTGAATTATACTGTAAATCCTTTTATCGTTTACAGAGATTCAAAAACCGAAAACATAAGTAGTACTGAAGAATTAAAAACAAATATACAAATCGACAGAAGCAAGTTAAAACCATCAGATTATGAAATTTCAGAATTATCAGCATTAAGCACAGAAAAAGGTGTTGTACTAAATTGGGAACCATCTAAAATCCCAGAAATCAAATATAAAATCTATAGAGGGAAAGAACCTTTAGAT
This sequence comes from uncultured bacterium, assembly GCA_937928085.1. Lineage (GTDB taxonomy): Bacteria > Spirochaetota > Leptospiria > Leptospirales > Leptonemataceae > SKYB61. The sequence continues at coordinate 79,619 of CALFVU010000011.1, forward strand.
TCGATTGATAGATTACAAAAAGCCACACTTTTAGGAGAAAGCACAAAACCGTATTTTTTGGATGAAAATCCTTTAAAAGATGAAGCTGTATTTTATGGTGTATCTACATATGACATTGTGCTTAATAAAGAGTTTTCTGATCTCAAATTTCGAAAGTCATATATCTCTTACACATACCAAAAACCACAGATGGAATACCAATTTTTGAATTATTTGCCAGATTCTATTATTGCTTATCAAGTAGACAAAAATTCAATCCAGTTATTTTGGGTTGATTCAGGTCCGGGAGTAAAATTTTATAAGGTTTATAGAAGTGATGAACCTATCAATTCTGAGCAAAAACTTGAAAATTCAAAATTTTTAGGTGTTGTACAATCGGGAAGTTATGGATTTATAGATAAAGACTTAACTTCAGGTAGATATTTTTATGCTGTCATGCCAGTAATTTCTAATAATAACGAATTAAAACTTTTTTATGCTAATCGGACTTTTACAACATATAGTATCGTGATCGATAGTGATCCTATCACAACTCCTACATCGAGAGAAAAAATTACAACCATCGAAAAAAAAGAAGAATCTTATAAATCAAATATTAAAAACATTTCTATTCGTGTAGAAGAACAAAACAATGTTCGCATTAATTGGGATTACATTAGCAACAACAACAGTAAAAATATAAAAATCCTTATTTATCGAAGCCCGGTTTTGATTAAAGAATACAAAGATTTAAAAAATAATAGTGAATATATTGGAGAGTTTCCATTAGTAGCAGGTGTATATCTAGATAGAAATCTCCCCGAAGGTAAGTACTATTATAACTTTGTAGAGTTTAATACACAAAGTAATGAAATCGTAGCATTTTATTATCTTAAAAAGTATATTGAAATCAAGCAAGAATCGATAAACGACATACGAAAAGAAACATTAACTTTAAAACAAGAAACTCAAGAAACAAATGAAACTAAGAACAATACAAAAGAAAAAGATAATCTAAAACATACGAAAGAGAATATCGATTATGATTCTGAAATAGAAAAGATTGGAAGAATGATTTTTTTAGAAAACAGATTACAAAAAGCACAAGATCAAATCTTAGAATTTTTAGAAAAACAAAAAGATCTAAAAAGAGAACAAATAGGTAAACTAAAATTTTATTATGGTGTAATTTTATACAAAAACAATAAAAAAGACGAAGCTAAAAAATTATTCTCTGATTCGGATGTACAGAAATTCGATTCTACTAGAGCTAATTTTTGGTATAAAAAAATTTTAGAAGAAGAGCTATGAATCATAAAAAGATTTTTTTATTACTCATTTCAGGGCTATTATCTATTGGATCGGGAGTCATTTTAATAGCCTCTGATTATAAAAATATCAGAGATAATTATATAAGATTATACTATAGCTTTTCTCAACAACTAACACCCAATAAAATTAGCGAAGCAGAACCAAAAGATCATACTCCAGAAAAATTAAAAAGTGACTTAAAAATGGCAGAGGAATATTTAAGACAAAATTCGTATGAATCGGTTCGAAAAGCCTTAGACATCTATAATAAAGTTTTATCTTTTTCTAATGAAATAGAAATAACCCAATTAGCAAAGTATGGCCTTTCTTATGCTTTATTTCGATTAAATGACGAAACTCGCTCTCTTCAGATATTAAGAGAATTAAAAAAAGAAAAAATACTAAATCCAATTTTAGAAGAAGAAATTCAATTTTTATTAGGTAAAATTTTATTGCTTAGAGGACACGAAGACGAAGGAAAGTCAATTTTACAAACCTTACTAGCTAAAACAGACTCATCAGACTTAAAATCAAGAATTCATGTTACGTTTGGTGATTATTACTATTTAAAAAAAAACTATAAAAAAGCCAAAAAGAGTTACTTAATTGCTTTAGAATATAATCCTGATAATCTCCATGCTGGAATAAATAAAGAAAATCTTATTCAAAAGAAAAATTTTATTCCTTTTGAACACGACTTTTATGATCAATCCATTTTTAGTAAAGTTTTAGAAAAAGAAGCGCGTAAAGATACAAAAACAAAAGTAAGAAAAAGTAAAGAAAATAAAGAATCAAAAGAAGAAACTAAAAAAGATATAAAGGAAAGAATAGAAACTTTAAACAGAAAATTTGAACAAAGTATTGTATTACTCAATAGGGGAGAAATTACTTCAGCAAGTAATCTACTAATTGAAGTAGAAAAAGAAGCGAACGAAATATTATTAGAAGAAACACAAACCCTCAAAGAAAATCAAAGAAGTAAATTAAATGAACTTTTGGAGAAGGTTTATTATCATTTAGGAGAGCTTTCCGAAAAATTAAATCAGACAGAATTAGCGAAATCATATTATGATAAAGTTCTCGAAAATCCCACAATTAATTTTGATCAAGCTTCCTTAGTTAAAAAAGGCATTTTATATTTCAAAGAAAATCAATATAAACAAGCTTATAGAACTTTTAAAAGAGCTATCGATATTGATCCCAATGGTAAATTTGTAGATAAAGCAAAAGAATGGTTACAGGAAACAGAAAAAATCTTACAAGAACAAGAACGATAAAAAATGAATTCTAGAAGTAACAATTCTACATCGTTTCAATGGTGATTTTTAAAGTTCATATATAGCTTTTTTTATTGATGCTTAAAGTATCTTTCAAATAAGAAAAAAAAAATTTTAAAAATTTTCAATAAACTTTACTAGCAAAAAATCATTGATTACAAAAAGTATTTACATTTTAGCTTTACTTTTCGCGTCTTTTCTTAAATAGACACTATACGCTGTTTTTGGAAAGAATCTTTATATAGTTTATTTTTTAGTTTTACAAATTGTTGATTTAATACTAATTTATAAAAAAATTTTGATTTTTTATAAAAACATTTATTTATTTATCTTTATATTTCTTTTTAAAATTAAAAAAGGTTGCTCAAAAATCATATAAAAAAAATATCCCATGATAAATGAAAAAATTAACAAAACAAAATAAAACTTCCATACATCAAACTCATTATTGAATTGAAATGAGTAATTCTTTAATAACATTATTGAAAAAAATTCATGCAATAAAAATAATGTATAACTCATTTTAGAAAGAAAAGTAAAATAGGGAAAATTCAATAATTTATGTAAAAAAAGATCATCTTTAAGAAAATATACATAAATTATTATTACTAGAAGAAAAAGATTATTATAATTAAATCGAATTACATAATTCCAGAATGTAAAGTTTTGATCATAAAAAATAATGATTATGTAAAAAGAAATTATAAAAAAAGCATATAATAGATAATTGATTATTTTATTATTTAGAATGTTTTTTAATTTATCTTTTAAACCTTCGTTATTTAGAATTTCTGCAACTATTACACCTACAATAAAAGAATCCAATCTTGTATGTGTATAAAAAAAGATCTTTTCTAAATCAATATAATAATAACTAAATCGAATTATAGTTACTAACAAATATACAAAAGCCCAAAAATACAATCTTGATATATTTTTATTTTGATTCGCTAACCACATTAAAAAAATCAAAACAAGATAGCATTGTACAATTGCTGAAATATTCCATCCAACATTAATAATTCTATCGGGCATATAATTCGAAATAAAAAATAAATCTCCCCAAAAATAATCTAATTTTGTTTTGAATATTACCAATAAATGATTGATTTCATTCGTATTGTAGAATTTAGTAATTTCTAATAACTTTTTATATTCTTTTTCTATTACAGAATAATAAACAAAAAAAGCGAAAAAATAAATTGGCAAAATTTTAATCACCCTTTGAATAAAAAAATGATATACAGATTTTTTGTTTAGACCATTTTTAAAAAAATACGTAGAAGAGAAGAATCCCGCTAAAACAAAAAGAATATCAACAGAAAATTCAAAAGTTTTTGATAAAATATATAATCTATCAATTGCTAAACTTTTCGATACATTAAACACATGCGCACCAATTACCATCATTACCGCTATAGTTCGTAAATTATACAAAAAAAAATTGTCTTTTAAACTAAAACTAAAAATATCTTTAAAATAATTCTTTATTAAGTTCGAATTCATTTACACAAAAACTTTATTTTTAATTTTTATTACTATTTTTTTATAATATTTCATCACAAAAATTTTTAATTTTGAAAAAAAAAGAAGATAATCTTGATAGCATTAACTATCAAGATAAATAAAATAATTTTTTTTAAAAAAAACTATTTTAATCCTCTAATGTAGATAAATCTCCTGGATCTTCTCCCAATTCTCTTGCTTTTAATAGTCTTCGAACTATTTTTCCACTTCGTGTTTTTGGTAAATTATTTACAAAATCTATTTCAGATGGAGTTGCTATCGGTCCTAATTCTCTTCTTACATGATCTCTTAAAATTGCTTTTAAATTTTCGGATGGTTCATTTCCGGGTTTAAGCACGACAAATCCTTTAATTCTTTCCCCTTTTACTTCGTCAGGTAAACCAATAACTGCAGCTTCTGCAACAGCTGGATGAGAAACAAAAGCACTTTCGACCTCAGCAGTACCAATTCTATGTCCGGCAACATTCATTACATCATCAGCACGTCCTAAAACTGCAAAGTATCCATCTTCGTCATAATATGACACATCACCACAAGAATAAACACCGGGGATATAATTCCAGTATTCTCTATATCGTTCGTCATTATTCCAAACAGTTCTAAGCATATAAGGCACTGGTTTTTTGATAACTAAAAGTCCTCCTTTGTTTGGGGGGACCTTATTTCCTTGGGGATCTACTACCTCAGCAACGATACCGGGCATAGGTTTTCCAGCTTTTCCAAGTTTAGCATTCATTGAAGGAAGTGTACCAATAATGGGGGAAGCTACTTCTGTTTGCCAAAAATTATCTACAACCATTCCATGATCTTTTAAAATTACTCTTTGAGCCCAAGCTTGAGCTTCTGGATTTAAAGGCTCCCCTGCAGAAGCTAGTAGTCTTAATGTAGAAACATCATATTGATTTACATATTCTTCTCCAAATCTCATAAACATCCGAATAGCAGTAGGAGCAGTAAAAATAATATTCACTCCGTGTCTTTCTACGATTTTCCAAACTATACCCGGATCGGGATAATTAATTGCACCTTCTCTTGCTACAACCGTTGCACCTGCTACTAATGGTCCATAAACAATATAACTATGTCCTACAATCCAACCTATGTCAGATGTACTCCAAAATATATCACCATCTTTGATGTCATAAAAAGCACGAGATAGATAATAAGTACCTACCATATATCCACCATGAACATGAACTACACCTTTTGGTTTTCCCGTCGTTCCACTAGTGTATAATATAAACAATGGATCTTCTGCATCCATAATTTCAGCATCACACCATTGGGATTGATTTTCAATCAGTTCATCAAAATCTAATTCTCTTTCTGAAGATAATTCAATTTGCGGTTTCTGCCTTCTATGAACGACAATTTTTTCTACATAATTTAAATTTTCTATTGCTTCGTCTACAATACCTTTTAGCGGAACTACTTTACCTGCCCGATAGGTAACATCAGAACAAATAACAACCTTTGCTTTAGAATCCTCAATCCTGCTTCGTAAAGCCTGAACTCCCATTCCTGCATATACAACAGAGTGAATAGCTCCAATTCTTGCACATGCTAACATAGAATAAATTCCTTGTAATGTTAAAGGCATATAAATGATAACTCTGTCCCCTTTCTTAACTCCTAAACTTTTTAAAGCATTTGCAACTTGATTTACCCTTCTTAGTAAGCGATCGTAAGTAATTAAAACTTCTTCTCCAGTTTCTGACATCCAAATTAAAGCTACTCGATTCCGATTGGCTCTATTTTCTCCTTTTACATGTCGATCTAGAGCATTCACTGTAATATTTGTTTTTCCGTTTATAAACCATTTGTGATATGGCATGTTGAATTCCATTACTTTATCCCATTTTTTATACCAGAAGAGTTCATTAGCTATACTACCCCAAAATTTCTCTGGCTGTGTGATTGAATAAAGATATAATGAATCGTAATCCTGAATCATAGCTCCTTTTCGCAAAAACTCTGGTGGTTGTATGATTTGCTCTTTTTGACTTAATGGATCAATTGTCATTTTTTTATTCTCCATTCTCTCTCTCCTTATCTTGTAAGTTTACTAATTGATTTTATAATCAAATTGAAAAGTCAACTACTTTTTAAAATTAATCATTTAATTTTTTAAACTTTCTATACTGGATTATATTATATATAAAATTTTATATAATTTTTTTAAGATTGACAAATAATTTAAAACATGTCTATTGGTTTTATGGAAAACTTTATTTCTATACAAAGAACGATCTCAAAAAAGATCTTTAACTACTATTTTATCCCTCTTTTTCTTAGTGGTTTATTTCTAATTATAATTTTAGTTTACTTTTTTGATTTTATAGAAACGAAGAAAAACTTAGAAATCCTACAAAATTTAAAAAACAAAATACATAGAGAAAACGATTCTTTTAAAAACTTACTTATTGAATGGGTAGATTACGAAGATCCAGTAAAATACTTTAAAAATCAATACCCCGATTTCGTAAAAAAAGATATTTTTCCCTCTGTTTTGAATCTAAAACTTAACTTATTTGTTTCGATTAATACTAACAATACAATCAAAGAAATTTATTTTTTTGACGAAAAAGGAAATTTTTCTCCAATTCCAGAAGAAATTTATACTTTTTTTATGAATCAAAATATAAGTCATTTACAAAATAGAGAGGACGCTTACTGGGGATTTCTTAAAACACAAAATCGTCTTTTAGTTTTTGCAGTAAGTGGTGTTTTTTGGTTTCAAGAACAGTATCGTATTTCCCATGGAACTTTTGTTTTTGGAAGAATTATAGACGAAAAAGAAATAGAAAATTATAGTAATGATATTAATTATTATATAGAACTAATTCCTATTCAAAAAAATACAAATAATCCATTAGAAGATTTAAAAATTTTAAGAAAATCTGTTTTTACTAACGAAGGTTATGTTCTTATTAAAGATTTTTTTGACCAACCTATTTTTTATTTTAGAGTATCTTTTCCAAAAGAAATCACAAAACTAGGTTTCATTACAATCGTATTTCTTATCGCACTAAATGGGACTTTAGGACTAGTTGCTTATTTTCTTTTAATTAAAAATATTCGTAGTTTAGTTATTGATAGATTGCAATCCTTTAGAGAGGAAATTGAACAAATTCAAACTATAGAAGGGAAAAAGCAAATCCAAATCACTAACATACAGAACAAAACAGATGAAATCACAATTCTTCAGAAAAGCTTTAATGAACTTTTATTGAAAATTGAACAACAACAAAATGCAAAAGAATCCTATATACAACTCCTAACTATGGAAAAAGAAAAAACCTATAACCTTTTGCTCAATATCTTGCCTAAAAATATTGCAGAAAAACTTACGTTTGAACCAGATTCCTTTATTGCAGAAGAGTATTTAGCAAGTGTCCTTTTTGCAGATATTGTGAATTTTACTTCGTGGAGTCGCCATCTCGATCCTAAAGAACTTGTCATCATCTTAAATCAATATTTTTCAGAAATTGATTATCTTACCGAAAAATATCATATCGAAAAAATTAAAACAATTGGCGATAGTTATATGGCTGCTAGCGGACTACCTAAAAAAGATGATTTCCATGCTGATAAAATAATCCTTTTCTCTATCAATATACTCAAATCGATTAACGATTTAAATCAAAAATTAAATCAAAATATTCAAATGAGAATTGGAATCCATTCTGGAAGAGTTGTCGGTGGTGTGATAGGTATTAAAAAATTCACATTTGATATCTGGGGAGATACTGTTAACATTGCAAGTAGAATGGAAAGTACATCTCAACCCAATATCATTCAAATCTCAGAAAAAACATATGAATCAATTCAAGATGAATCTTTAAAAAAACAATTCTCAAAAACAGGCAAATTAAAACTAAAATCAAATGATATTATCACTATATATCGACTTACGAATACTGATTATTTTTTTAATTCATAATTATATTTAAAACATATTTACAAATTTTAATTTTTTTTTATAAAATCATTATACTATCATATTTCTAATAATGATTGACTTCAAATTTTATTTATAAAACTTGTAAAGTATCAAAAATATTTAATTGAATTTCGTACATTAAAGTTAAGGAGAGGTTTATGAATTACGTTTTTTTTGCGGTATTCGCAGGAATACTGGCTTTGCTGTACAGTTTCTGGAAAACAAACTGGATTTCGAAACAAGATCCCGGAACAGAAAAAATGCAAAAAATAGGTTCGTTTATTGCGCAGGGTGCTATGGCTTTTCTTAAAGCCGAATATAAGGTCCTTGTTGTTTTTGTAATTTCGATTGCTATTTTATTGAGTATAAGTGGAGCCAATTCTAAGGATTCCCATCCATTAATTGCTTTATCTTTTATAATAGGTGCGTTAAGTTCTGCTTTAGCAGGATTTCTGGGTATGAGGGTAGCCACAAAAGCAAATTATCGAACAACTAATGCTGCTAAAAATAGCTTAAATTTAGCATTAAAAGTAGCATTCACAGGTGGATCGGTAATGGGTTTAAGTGTAGTGGGTTTAGGAATTTTTGGTTTAAGCGTTTTGTTCATTATTTACGAAAATTTTTTCGGTTTTTCGTATGAAAATTCAGTTATCGTTTTAAATGTGTTATCAGGGTTTTCCTTAGGTGCTTCTTCTATTGCTTTATTTGCAAGAGTAGGAGGTGGAATCTATACAAAAGCTGCAGATGTAGGTGCAGATCTAGTTGGTAAAGTAGAAGCGGGAATCCCTGAAGATCATCCTTTAAATCCAGCAACAATTGCAGACAATGTAGGTGATAATGTAGGTGATGTTGCAGGAATGGGAGCTGATTTGTTTGAATCTTATGTGGGTTCTATTGTTGGTACTATGGTAATCGGTTCTGCTTTTATTCCTAGTCTTCAGAATGATGGTTTCGGAGGATTGTCTGCAGTAATTCTTCCAATGATTCTAGCTGGTATTGGAATTATAGCTTCTATCTTAGGGACTTTTTCTGTTCGAGTCAAAGAAGGGGGTAATCCTCAAGCCGCTTTAAATACGGGACAAGTGGTAGCTGGAGTTCTTATGATTGTTTTTTCTTATTTTGCAATAAAATTCCTTTTACCAGAAAGCTGGACTGCATCCAGTTTAATAAGCGAAGAGACTATCACTTACACCGCAAATGGTGTTTTCTATGCTACGATTACTGGTTTAATTGTTGGTATTTTGATCGGATTTATCACAGAATATTATACTGGAAGTGGAAAACCTCCTGTTGCTCAAATTGCTAAACAATCAACAACCGGTGCAGCAACGAATATTATTGCAGGTTTAGGTGTTGGAATGCAATCTACAGCAATACCTGTTACTTTAATTTCAGCAGCGATTATTTTTGCATATTACTTTGCTGGATTATATGGAATTGCAATTTCTGCTTTGGGTATGTTAGTCAATACAGGAATTCAATTAGCTGTAGATGCTTATGGTCCAATTTCTGATAATGCTGGTGGAATTGCAGAAATGTCTGAACAACCACCTGAAGTTCGTAGTAGAACAGATAAATTAGATGCAGTAGGAAATACTACAGCTGCAATTGGAAAAGGGTTTGCTATTGCTTCTGCTGCTTTAACCGCATTAGCATTATTTTCTGCATTTATGAAACAAGCTAATGTAAAAGTAATCAACATTTCTGATCCTAACGTAATTGCGGGATTGTTTTTTGGTGCTATGATACCTTTCTTGTTTTCTTCTTTCGCCATTGGAGCTGTAGGTAGAGCAGCTATGGATATGATCAATGAAGTACGAAGGCAATTTAATGAAATTCCAGAATTAAAAGCTGCTTTAGAAGTTTTAAAAAAGCATCAAGGAAATTCTAGTAATTTAAAAGGAAAAGATAAAGAAATTTTCGAAGCAGCTGAGGGTAAAGCTGAGTATGCAAAATGTGTGGAAATCTCTACAAAAGCTGCTATTCGAGAAATGGTAATTCCCGGATTATTAGCTATTATCATTCCTTTACTGGTTGGGTTTATCTTCGGTCCCAATTCTTTAGGTGGTTTACTTGCAGGTGTAACAGCTACAGGAGTATTGCTTGCTATTTTTCAATCTAACGCGGGAGGTGCTTGGGATAATGCAAAAAAAATGTTTGAAGGTGGTGTAGAAGTAGAAGGAAAAATTTATAAAAAAGGCTCTGATGCTCATAAAGCTGCTGTAGTGGGAGATACTGTAGGTGATCCCCTAAAAGATACATCTGGTCCTTCGTTAAATATTTTAATCAAATTGATGAGTGTGGTCTCTCTAGTAATTGCTCCCTTAATTAAATAACTTTTAAGATACGCTCAAATGAGCGTATTTTTTTTTCAATAAGTAACTCTATTTCCATAGAGATCGATATAAAATTCTTCATATTTGTTAAGGCGATATTCTCGTTGTGCCACCTCTAAAGGTATATTTGGATCTTTATAAATACTCGGACCTATTACTTTTGCATAATCATAAAAAAACTCGTATGCTCTTAAAAAAATAGCTGGAATCACAATTTGTTGATCTTCGTTCATATATCCATACAATCCAGTTTGCAAATCCTGAAATACTCCTAAAGATTTTACATCCGAAATAGAAAAATTTCCTAATATCCAGTTTGAATTTTTTGGATGGATTAAATGTCCATCTTTATGAATTAAAAAAAAACCGTTATGATTAAAAACATAAGTTATTGAATTTCCAAAATCACCTGCTAATTCATACTGAAAATTCTTAAATTCTTCTAAAATTCTCTTTGCTGGATCAAAATAAATATACCCATAAAGATCCCATTTTCTTGCCCTTGCAATTAAATTTCTAAATTCATAAGCGATTTGATATTGACATTCAATTTTTATAATTCCTTGCTTATCAATATATCCATAAAGATAATTGTGATCATTACATTGTATTGGTGCTAAATTTACCTTATCAGAAAAATTTCCAGCATAATTATATTTTATGGGAATGATGATTGAATTTTTTTTATCGATAAAACCATATTTATCTTTTACACGAACACGAGCTAAATCTGAATAAAAATTATCTGCAAAATCATATTCATTACGAATTACCCAGTTTCCTTGTTGATCTACAAAACCCCAACGATTGTTTTTTTTTACAGAGATTAAATCTTTAGTTTGATTTCTTATATCCTCGCACAAAAAAGAAGAAGTAATTTCTCCTTTAGAAGAATATAAAATACATATTTTTTGATTTTCGTAATGTTTGATTATGGGAAGTATGATATCTTTTGTATATAAAAGTGAACTAAAAAAGTAAATAAAAATAACAAACTTTTTCATTGTAATAAAGGAAAGCTTTTTTTCTAAAATCGAAAATGATTTATTGATTTACAACTAAAATTTTTGAAATTTAGAGACTTTATATGTTTTCTTTTCGGATTGAAGAAATTAGTCAATATTTATATCTTCTAGGAATTACAATTTTTCTTTATATTGTGAGAAAATTAACTTTGAATTTCATTAAAGAGAGAATCTCAGAAAACAAAAACTATAGGTTGTATAAAATTTATATAAATTATATTTTTTCTTTAATTATCATTTTATTCTATACTCCTGTATTTCTCCCTTCAATTAAAGAATTCATTACCATTTTGAGTATTTTTGGTGCAGGTGTTTTATTAATTTTTAAAGAAGTTTTTTTAAACTTATATTCTTTTTTTTACATTTTAGTAAGAAAACCATTTTCTGTTGGAGATAGGATTGAAATTCATAACCTTTTTGGAGATGTTTTAGATGTTCGATTACTTGATTTTAGCATTTTACAACTATATCCTTTAAAATACGGCGGGCAAAGTTCAGGCAGGATCATTCATATTCCAAATTCATTTATTTTATTAAATCCAGTAATCAATTTTAGTAAAGAATTTGCCTTAAATTGGCTAGAAATCATAATCCCTATTACATTAAAAAGTGATTGGAAGCAAACAGAAATTATCATTAATGAGATCCTAGGAAAAATTTCTAATAATGTCAATACAAGCGATCCAAAAATTAATTTTTCAAAAAAAGAATACAATATTAATTATACAAAATTAACACCAAAAACGTATGTGGAATTCACACAAGGTGCAATAGTATTTACAGCAAGATTTTTGTGTGAGCCAAAACAACAAAGAATCGTAAAAGATATGTTTTGGAGAGAATTATTGGATAAAATTAATCAATCTGATCATATTTACTTACACGAAAGTTTTGACAACAGAATTCAATTTTAAAAAAAATACTAAAAAAAAATCAATTTTATGCGACAATAATAATAATTATGGATTTAAGTCATATTTCAGAAAGAATTCAAAGCATACAAAATAGAATCCAAAGTATCGAATCTAAATTTTTACCCAAATTGATGCCAAAGGAACCAAAAGAAATCAAAAATAATTTTTTATCAAAAAAAAATTTTGATCATACATCCGAAAAAAATCAAAAAATTCAACCGTTTCGAAATCTAAATTCTAATATAGAAAAAACATTAGAAAAAATTTCCACAGAAGAACTAGTCTCTCCAAATCTAATTAAAGCTATGATTTCTGTAGAAAGCAATTTTAATCCCAATGCAATTTCTGCTAAAGGTGCTATGGGTTTAATGCAACTAATGCCCGAGACTGCAAAAATGCTAAATGTCAAAAATCCCTACGATATTGAAGAAAACCTTCGAGGAGGAATTCAATATTTAAAACACTTAGCAAATAAATATAAAAATTTAGATTTAATTCTTGCTGCTTATAATGCTGGACCGGGAAATGTAGATAAATATCAAGCTGTACCCCCTTTTCCAGAAACAATCAATTATATTAAAAAAATTAAACAAATTCTCAATACGCTTGAAAACTAAATTCTTTTATATTATTCTGTTTATTTTTATTAACTGTTTTTATAATTATGATGATGCAATTATGTATCATATTTATATCACATATAATAAAAAAATTCAAGAAGCTGTATCGGGCACAGAAATTCCTGCTTCTTATCTAGCTGCTTTAATTAGTTTAGAATCTTTTCCTCCGGGCAATTGGGATAGCGAACGATTTGAACCAAAAGTGTACGAAAGATTAATTCAATTAAGAGATAATGGAAAAAACTTTGGAAACATAAAAAGAGAAAAGCTTAAAAATATTTCCGATACAGAACTTCGAATGTTAGCCACAAGTTATGGATTAACTCAGATTATGGGATATCATTGTTTGGATTTAGGATGTTCTATTGATGACTTAAAAAGTTCTGAACATTTACTCTGGAGCATAGCCTATATTCGAAAACACTATTTAAAATATGTAATTGAAAAAAAATGGGAAGAATGCTTTCGTTTACACAATACCGGAAATCCTTATGGAAAAACTCATAACAAAGATTATGTACAAAAAGGGATTACTCGAATGAATTATTATAAACAATGGGAAAGATATGATGGCAATCTTTTTAAAAAATTTCTAGCGGAAAATAAAGAATCAAGCCCCTAAAGGGGGCTTTGTTTTATTGTCCAGACATAATCCTTTGAGCCATAGTTTCAAATGCTTTTTTTCCACCTGGGAATTTCATATATCCCACACACATACATTGAGACCAATCTTCTTTTTTACCTTCTTCTACACATTTTCCTGTTTCGTTATCAATTGCACAACAGTCGTAGATTCCCACACCTTGAATCAAACCTTTGCTTTGTCTAACAATAGCCACACCTGTTGATTGACCATCTTGAACTCCAGATGCTTGTTCTAAGTAATCTCCTATAATTTTGGATAAACCATCTCCTTTTATCTGAGTCAATGCAGCATCTCTACAAGTAGCCATCATCTGTGCCAATCTTCCACTCTGGATTGCTCTTTCAGATGCTGCTGCAGAAAACTTCATATATAAATAATCTTTTGGATCTTTTTCTGTACAATACTCAGCTGGACTTTGTCCCAATTTCGCTTTCGCGGCATCTGGAGCACAAGCCCAACCTTCAAAAACCCATCCTTCTCTACCTACAGTTGTTGCATCTCTCCTTGCCTCGTTTTTCGAATTACAATAACTAAACAAGGCTAATATGATCAAAGCTAATACTGAAAGTTGTTTCATAATTTTTTACCTCCAATAATCACATAAAATTTACCTATAGGATAGACTTATAAATGCTTAAGTTTGTTCAACTATTTTTTTCAAAAAAAGATGTTTTTTTTAATATTCTTAATCGACAAATGAGCTTTTATAAACAAAGCCATATCTTTTTTTAGCGTATCTATATCAAATAAATCAAGAAATGTTTATTTAGTAAGTTTATGTCTCAAAATTTTTAAAAATTCTTTTATTGGAGGCTTTAAAAATTTTTTGTTGTCAAGAATAAAATTCCCTTCTACTAAACCTGCGATAAAAACTAAAACCATTTGTGCTTCTTCGAAAGATATTTCTAATTCTTCTTGTAAAGCGAAAGCAAATTTTTGAATAAAATAAAAAGCAATTTTTTTTACACTTAAAGGATTCTCTTCTCGTACCAAATCAAAAAGAAGTATCGTTTGTTTTTGCACAATTGTAGGATTTTCTAATAAAGTATTTAAAAATTTTTCTACTTTTTCGTAAGGAGTGTTGCAATCTTTTAATATCTGATGGAATTCATTTTTAGAATTTTCCTGAAGCATTTTATACATTTCTAAAAATAAGTCTTTTTTCGAAGGGAAATAATAATATAGCGAACCAACAGAAACTTTTAAATGCTTTGCAATATCTCTTAACGTTACATTTCTATAACCCTGCTTGTAAAAAATATCAACACAACTTTCTAAAATAACTTTTTTATATTTATCTCGATTAACTAACTTCGGCATATAATCTTTCTCGAAAATATGAGATTGTATATTGTAAACCTTCTCCGAGTTGAACTTTTGGTTCATAATTGATAATTTTTTTTGCTAATGTAAGATCAGGTTTTCTTTGTAATGGATCATCTTCGGGCAGTGGTTTAAATACAATTTCCGATTTAGCCCCTGTTAGTTTGATCACTAAGTTTGCTAAATCTATAATTTTAAACTCTTGATCATTTCCTAAATTAATAGGACCTATATGTTGATCCTGATTCATAAAGTCAATCATTCCTTTTACTAAATCGGAAACATAACAAAACGAACGAGTTTGGTTTCCATCCCCATACACTGTTAAGTTATGATTTTTTAAAGCTTGTACAATAAAATTCGAAACTACTCGTCCATCATCTATTTGCATTTTTGGTCCGTATGTATTAAAAATTCTTACTACTCGAATGTTCACTTTGTGTTCTCTATAATAATCAAAACATAACGTCTCCGCCGCTCTTTTTCCTTCATCATAACATGCTCGAGGACCAATCGGATTTACATTTCCTCTATAACTCTCCGGCTGAGGATGAATGATAGGATCTCCATACACTTCCGATGTACTGGCTTGTAATATTTTCGCTTTTGTTCTTTTTGCTAACCCAAGCATATTCATTGTTCCTAAAATAGAAGTTTTTAGTGTTTTAATTGGATTATGTTGATAATGAATTGGACTTGCCGGACAGGCTAAATTATAAATTTCGTCTACTTCTAATTTTATAGGATCTACTATATCATGTCGAATACATTCAAAATTATCATAATCGAATAAATGTTTAATATTTTCTTTTCTACCTGTAAAAAAATTATCTAAACATATAACATAATTTCCTTGTTTTACTAACGATTCACATAAATGGGATCCAATAAATCCAGCACCACCAGTAATAAGTATTGTTTTCATTTATTTGCAAATTTTAAATTTAAAGATTGTTGACAACTGTTTTCTAACTGTTTATTTGATATCTGTCTATAAAATTTCTGAGATAAAATTACATAAAAAAAGAACCTGAAAGGAACCTTGTATGTCTAACAAACAAGAAAAAAAATTGGTGACTATAAAAATCAAAGATACTCAACAGCTAAAGATAATTTTAAGTATGTGGTATAGTTATTTAATAAATCAATATAATCAAAAAATTATAGAAGAATCTGATTTTAAAGAATTGATTAAAACTCCAATTTTATACAACATAGAAAAAGATGAATTAGAACTTATGTTGTACGGCACAGAAGATATGCTAAAAGAATTAAATACTTATTTGCAAAATTTAAGTAAAGAAATAAAAAAAAAGAAAAATGAGTTATAAAAATTTTTTTATAATCTTTCTAATGTTTTTTTTATCACCAATATTATCTTTACCTCCTTTTATTCCTATTGAAGAAAGAATTGAAGAATCTTCGTTAATTATTGTTGGACAAATTGAAATTATAAAGCAAAGACAGTTATTTCAAGAAATTCAACACATAACTTTATTTATTAAACGATTTCGAATTCTAAAAAATATAACAAACGCTTATATACCCGAAGAATTTTATTTATATGTAAATATTTATCCCGAGACTTTCGAAAATAAGCTAAAATTCGTACCCGAAGAGCAAATTTATATTATTTTTTTAGAACCTCAATTAAAAGATAATGAAATCATTATCTATAGACTTTACAAAGAAGAACCTTTTGCTTTAGAACCTTGGACTAAAGAAAAAGAAGAAAAAATTTTGAATTATTTAAAAAAATCAAATTAAAAAGGCTTTAAAATAGCTAACAAAACAATCACAATTAATAAAAGAGTAGGAACTTCGTTCATAATCCGAAATTGTTTTGAAGAATATGTTTTTTGATTTTCCAGCTGTTTGATATAATATCCCGCCAAAAAATGCCAGTAAAGTAAAACTAACACAAAAAGTATTTTTATCCAAATCCATATCACATTCGAAAAATAACTCCAATTCAAAATAAGTAAATGAATCCCGAATATAGTTGTTAAGATCATGGCTGGCATCATAATGATTTTATATAATCTTCTTGCCATAATTAATAATTGATCTTTAACTTCTGTATGCGGATTCTCCTGATGATATACATATAATCTCCAAATATAAAACATACCTGCAAACCATGCAACCATAAAAATGACATGAAATGCTTTAATCCACAAATAAAACATTGACAATACTCCTATTTTAAAAAATCAAAAATTTAATGGATAAAGACATAGAATCTTTTTTAAAAAAAAACTATATTTTAAGTTTATCTACTTGTAAAAACAATTTTTCGTATAGTGCACCCGTCTTCTATCTTTTTTTTAAGAACTCAATTTATTTTCTTTCTGATCTTAATACTAGACACTCTCAAGAGATTTTAGAAAATCCTAATGTTTCTGCAAGTATATATAAACATACAAAAATAGTAAAAAAAATTAAAGGAATTCAATTATTAGGAATTTGCAAAATGCTTGAATCAACTAAAAATATTTTAGAAATGCCTTTTAGTAATATTTATAATATTTATAAACAATATTTAGCTAAATTTCCAGAAGCTAAAGAAATTTCTAGTTATCTCTGGTCAATTGAACCATATTGGATCAAACTCACCAATAACGAAATAAGATTCGGATATAAAAAAATTTGGTCAAAAGGAGAGAATCATGATTTACGTAATTGATGGTTTTAATTTAATATATAAATTCAAAGAATTAGAAAACTTAATGTTAGAAAATAATTTAGAAACAGCTATTGAAGGTTTAATTTCTTATCTTGCTTTACTAAAAAAAAAGTATAAAAAGTATGAATTTCATATTTTTTTTGATGGCAAAAAACAAAAAGGAGATAATACATATCAAGAAGAAGTAGAACAAATTCATTGTTATTATAGTCATGAAATTTCTGCTGATTCTTTAATTGAGGATTTTATTAAAACAAAAAAAGCTAAAAACTATACTAACATTTGTGTTGTTTCTTCGGATAAAAAAATAATTAAGATTACAAAAAGTCTTCGTTATGTATACAAAACTTCTGAAGAATTTAGCAAAATGTATTATGATTTGATGAATACAAAAACAACAGAAAAAGAAAAACCAGAATCGATTTCCACAAAAGAACTTAATGATTGGTTAAGAATTTTTAAGAACAGAAAGTAATTTCTCTAAGTAAGATAAAGATAAAATCTTATAGTTGCGTTTTTTATCTTCTAAATAAAATAAACCAATACAAGCGGGACATCCCCTTTTACATTCACATTTTTCGATTGTATGAATAGTCTCTTCTAAAATTATTTTTAAATTATTACAAATAAAATAACTGATTTCTAAGCCGCCGGGGAAATTATCATAAATATAAAGAACAGGCTTTTTGTATATAGGATCATACACAAAAGGAACACAGCGAATATCATTGATTTCTGAACAAGATAAAACAGCAGCATTGATAGAAATAGCATAACTCATAGAAAGAAGGGTTGTCCCTATATTTTCTTGACTGTCAAAAAAAGTTGGATCAAACAAAATCCAAAAGCCCTGAGTTTGCATTTCTTCTTCGGGTAGAAAAATTTCTCCCCAACCTATATTTTCTTTTGTAGTAAATTTGATTTTTTTAAAAATAGTTGGTTTTGTTATAATTCTTAAGTCTCCTTTATAAATTTGTATTTCTTTTTCGTCAAAAATATTTTCTTCGAATAATGCCTTAATTTTTACTTCCTCTTCCGCTTCGGTATAATAATCCGTTTTTATTTTTTTAACTTTTGCAATATTTTCTTTCAATAAAAGTTCTTCTACAAAATAGGTTTCGGTTTGATGTAAATATATTGCTTGAGGGTGAAGATACAACCGAGCTGAATAATAATCCATCTCTCCTAAAACCTCTTCAGAGTCTGTTTTCGTTATATCCAAAATCACAACATTTTTTTTAGGACCTCCTCGAATACCTATCGATTTTTGTGGAAATTCTTCTCCACACCAAAAATACTTTTCTTGTCTTTTAACTACCAAAGCTTCTTTTAAAAAATATTCTAAAATACCTTTAGAATTTGGATAATTCCCAAATGTTTCTTGATCTTCAAAAGGTTTTTCGCTAATAGAACATTTAAAATGATCCATTACAATCCAAAAATTATCAGGATTGATCCTTACGTTTTCCGGATTTTTTTCAAAAAGAAATTGAGGATTTTTTACAATATATTGATCCATTCTATCTTGTGAAGCAACCAAAATCGACAAAGATATTTCTGCTTTTCTACCTGCTCTTCCTGATTGTTGTAAAAAAGAATGTATCGAACCGGGATATCCCACAGAAATCGAAGCTTCTAAACTTCCTATATCAATACCCAACTCTAACGCATTCGTGCTTACAACAATAGTAATTTCTTTTTCTCTTAATTTTCTCTCGATTTCTCTTCTATGTTCTGGTAAATATCCACTTCTATAAGAATCTATTTTATGTTCCAACGATGGATTTTTTTCTTTTAAATAATTTGTAAGAAGTTCTACTTCTTTTCGAGATCTACAAAAGATAATGCAAGAGATATCATTTTTTAAAAATATATCAGCTAGTTCCAAAGCTTGTAGTAATGTATCGGTTAATTTTTCAACTTTTGATGTATCGGGTTTTACATTATACAAAAAGTATACTTTTTTTTCTCTTCGCGAACTATCCTGATCAATCACAACAAATTCTTTCTCGGTTAGTTTTTGTATCAACTCTTTAGGATTTCCAATTGTAGCTGAAGCTGAAATAATCTGAGGTTTTTTTTTATAAGCATCAGTAATCCGAAATAATCTTCTTAAGACATTTGCAAAATGACTTCCGAAAATGCCTTTATAAACATGAACTTCATCAATAATTACAAAAGATAAGTTTTCAAATAATTGAATCCAAGAGGTATGTTTGGAAAGTATTCCCGAATGTAACATATCGGGGTTAGTTATCACAAAATCCCCTGCTTCGCGTATTTTTCTTCGTATTGTTTGACTAGTATCTCCATCATATGTATGTATGCGAAGTTTTAAACCTAGATCGTTGCCTAAATCCTTAATCCAATTTTCTTGATCTCGAGAAAGTGCTTTTGTAGGATAAATCATTAATACTCTGAGGTCGGGATTTTTGATTTTTAGATTTAAAACTGGCAATATAAAAGCCAGCGTTTTACCCGATGCTGTGGAGGTAGTTAGCAATACATTTTTTCCTTCAACAACGTTTTTATAGGCATCATATTGATGTAAATACAATTTGTGAATATTTTTTTTTTCTAAAGCGTTTATAATACGTGGATCTAAATCTTCCGGAAAGTCTATTAAAGTTTCGTTTTTTTTAGGAACTTCATAAATATATCTGATATTTTTAGAAAAATATGGATCTAGTTTAAAAAAATCAATCACTTGTTGCAAATTCATATATTAATCCACCTTAAAAGTTTTTGTTTTCTTTTTAATAATGATTGTATATTTAAATATTGATTTTTTTCTTTTTTTTTTGATACATTTTTTACCATTTCCAATAATTTATCTATATATTGGATGGCTTCCGAATAATTTTTAATTTTATGTTGCAAAATGCGAATTAAAATTAACATTTCTTCCGGGTTATCGTTTAGTTCCAGTCTTTTTTTTAAATAATAGATGGATTTTTCCCAATGTTGTAATTTTAGATGAGATCGATATAAAATTTTAAACACCTCTAATTGTTCATTTATATCAGAAGAAGAAAATCCTTTTAATAAATTAATGGCATCCATATAAAATCCATTTCTATAAAAAAGCTTTCCTAGTTCGATTTTAGATTCCACTTTATCTTGATTTTTTACAACTTTTAAAGCTTTTAGAAATAAAAAAAATAAATGGTATATATCCCATTCGTTATGGAGCAAAATTTTATGAAAATGATCAATTTGATTGTACTTCCTCCAATCATAATATATTTGTGGCACCATTGAACCATCAATATCATTTTCTCTTTTGATTCGTAAAAGTTTAGTTTCTAAATTTTTTTGACTATAACCTCCTTCGAATTCTCTAGGTAAAAGTCTCTTCCAAAAATAGTATAAATCAAAATGATGAAATTTTTCTTCGAATTTCAAAAAATGATAATAAAATCTTGATTTTAAAATAGGAATATCAAATTTTTTTCCGTTATAGGTAGCTATATATTTAAAATTTTTTATAATTTTTCCAGAATATTCGAGTTGATGAATCTCTTTAGTTATATCTAATAACAAAACTTGCTCTAAGAAAAAATAAGAGTTTTTGTAATATCCAAATCCCATCAAAAAAGGAAGATTGGAAGAATTTAGATAATATCCAGTAGTTTCTAAATCAAAAAATAAAATTTCTTCAGGATACATTTCTATTAAACGGCCCAAAACATCTAATATTCCGCTAAAAGGAAAAAGAGTTTCTATCTGTTCTTCTTCGACTTTGTATTGTACTTTTCTAATGTAGAGTCCTTTTTCGATTTCTTGTAATTCCCATTTTTCTAAATAATTTTGATCAAACAATAAAAAGGGAGCATTATCTGAATTTTGATCATTGTTTAATAAGTGAGTCATAAAATCATAAATAAAATTCAAGAGCTTTTATAACTGCTTTAGAATGTTGATCCCAAACATGAACCGGTTCTTGTCCTCTTAATATTTCTAGTGTAATAGTAGGAATATTTCTTTCTAATCCACAGTAAGTTCCTAAACTTCCGGGAGTAGGATATCCTATATCAGCTTTAGGTTCTAAAAAATTGTATTTTGACATCTCTTTTGCTAAATCGAAACAATCACCATTATAATTGATCATTGGAAATTCGTAGGAATGAAAAGAAATTATAAATTTTGGTTGAATATTTTCAATCATAACTAAAGTTGCTTTTGATTCTGGTTCACTCGCTGCATACGGACCTGGATAATATTTTGGATCTACAAAAGTTGGACTCCAATCTTTTGTAGGTAAATTACGATTTAAGTCTACATTATTCTGATTTGTTCTTCTAAGTTCATTGCAACCATCAGGATTTAGCTTTGGACAAATCCACAGTGTAACATTATCAGGTATTGGAATCTGATGATGCTTGATCTCCTCTAAAAATCGTTGTAAAAATAAAAAGCCTTCTGATTCATTTCCATGCACTCCAGCAATAAAAAGAATTTGTAAATTATGACTATTTTCATCTTTTGAAATTTTAAATATCTCAATAGGTTGGTTTTTTACAGAATATCCAATTATAGATTTTTTAACAATAACCATATTGCCAGACTTTTTTTTTAATTTAAAATAACAAACGAAAACTTATTATTCAAAATTAAAAAAAAGAATTGTAAAAAAATATACTGAAATATTTTTTGGTATTATGATGAGAAAAATTAAATGGATTTTCATTATTTTTATGCTTGGGTCATTCGTAATGTGCCAGAGCGGACAAACTACACAACCTCCAGAAGAAAAAAAGGTAGAGGAAAACATAGCCAAAGAAACAAATATAAAACTTTATGATTTAGGTAAAGATTTATCTTTTGTGTATGCTCCATATGGCAAAGGATGGGCTTATAAGGATGTAAGCATTGATAACAATGATTTTAACAAATGGTATTCCACTAACAAAAGAGAAATACTTAAAGTTATTGATGCTATCGATGCTGGTTTTGTTTTAGAAGTAGTTGGACATACAGATGCAAGCGGACCACAAGAAGCCGAACCAGCAACAGGCAAAAAAGGAAATTTATGGTATTCTCAAGAAAGAGCCAATAGAGTATGTGAATCTTTAATAAAAGCTGGAATTCCTAAAGATAAACTAAGATGCATCGGTGTAGGAGAAAATGAACTTATTCCAGGTATAAATCCTTTAGATCGAAAACATAGAAGAGTAACCTTCAGAGTCAATAGAAAATAATTTAATTCTGAGAGATTTTCTCTCAGAATTAAAAGTTAGTTAAAGTTCTATAAAGAATCAAGAAGTATATTTATTTACAAATTGCTATCATCCAATAGCAAAAGAATTAGTTTACTACTTTTCTAAAAAAAACAAAAAAATAATATTAATAGGAAAACATCCCGCTTATACTACTATTGTCGAAAAAAAAATTATAAATCGAAAATATTATAGAGTGCAAAGAAAAAATTATGTTTTATCCTTTAGTATTGATACAAGAAATTATTTACATATTAAAAAACTTTTTAAGATTATTTTAAAAGAATGGGGCAGAGTTGATTTTATTTTCCATTTCGATACATATACTTACAATAAACCTATAGAAGATTTTCCAATTCATAATTTAAAGTTAATCTATCAATGGAATGTTTTAACGCTTTTTAATCTGATCAAAGCAGAAAAAAAATTTATCAATCAACATCCCAAATATATAACAACACAAGTTTTAAATTCAAAAAATATAGCTTATTATTTTAAAAATGATTTTCTTCGTTTTCTTAAGGATTCGATTGATATTCGCACTATATATCTACCAGAAGAATATTTTTACGTGAAAGCAAATCAGCGAGAAATCGAAAAAAAAATATTTTTAGAAAAGCAAATTGAAAAGATAGCGGTTAAAATTAAAAAAAAAAGAAAAATCTTTTTAAATTTATTTGATCAAATTAAATTTAAACTAAACTTATACTAATAAAATATGAATCATCTTTATAGAAAAATCATTTTTTTAGATAGAGATGATACTCTAAATAAAGATTACGGTTATATATCCCACCCCGAGCAAGTTGAATTATTACCGTTTGTTGTGGAAGCTTTATCTTTACTTAAGAAATTAGGTTTTGAATTTATTGTTCTTACTAATCAATCTGGAATCGGTCGAAAGTATTTCACAGAAGAAGATTTAGAAAAAGTTAACAATCGATTAAAGGATATTTTAAAAAAACATTCTATTTCTATGCTAGATTTATTTTATTGTCCACATACTGATGAAGATAGTTGTGATTGCAGAAAACCAAAATCAGGTTTACTTTTACAAGCTTTGGAAAAATACAAAAATATTGATCTATCAAAATCTTGGATCATAGGAGATAAATTACGAGATATATTTCCCGGAGAAGAACTTCATATAAAGGGAATACTTCTTCAAAAAAATTTTGAACTAAAACAAACAACAATTCCAAAAAATTTAGTTCATATATCAGAAAATCTACTACAAGCAGCTTTATATATAAAAAACTATGAGGAAAATTTTTTTTAAATCATTCAACCAAACATTTTATTTTCGTTTGCAACACCATTCAAAAAATTTTATATTTATTTTTTTATTGATTTTATGGATTAATTCTTTATTTTCCAAAAGCGAAGTTGGAATTACCACAAGCTTTAATTTTTACTTACCTAATCAAAGCATATCTTCTTTAAAAAAAACGTTCTATTATAACGATCAATTATTGCCTCCTTATCGGTTTTTTTCTTCTCAAGAATACATCACAAAAAATTACGAAATTTATTTTTTTATATATTCTCTTATTGAGAATAATGATATTTTTGGCATTGTTATGGGTAGCTCTTTTTTGCCAAAAATTCAATCCACTTATATCAATGATGACGAAGAGATATTTACTCAATGGTTTGGAAAATTTGATTTTATTTTATTCAAATATGGAAAAGTCATTCCATATAAAATCATCTCAAAACAAAATTTTTTAGAAATTTATGGCGGGATTGGTTTTCTTTTTAAAATTGAATTATTTCTTAAAGCAAATGAATTTTCTCAAAATTTATTTTCCGAACCCTTTACATTTAAAAAAGGTATATTTAAAAATTCAGAAGGATATTTAACTAGGTTAGGAATCAATTTTGGAAGTTCATTTTTACAAACAAAATTTCGAATTGGAATAACATTTGAATATATTATAGCTTCACTTTCGGAAGGAAAGATATATCAAGAATCAACAAAACTATTTTATTATAATAAAAATAAAATTTGGGTTTCTCAAGACATTTCGTATTATTTAAAAAATAAAGATTATTATGAATCGTCAAACTTGAACATTTTTTATGAATACCCGAAGATTGAAAGTTATTCATTAACTTTTGGGACAATTAACATTTTTTTTTCAATTGGAGTAAATTTATAAAAATTCTTTGATTAATAATTCATAATCAGGTTGTATCCCTTTCGCATATACAGGTAATTTATAACGAGAAATATGTTCAAAAGTTGTATTTCCTAAAGCAACCAATCTCCATTCAGATGATAGTTCCTTAAAGTTCAAACCCTGAAAAGATTGATAAAAAGAATTAAATAGCGAAGGACTACCAAAAATTAAATAAGATTTTTTAGGAATTTGTAAGACTTCTTCTTTTGTTAAATTTCTTACTTTAGTTTCGTAAACTATCCAAGATTTTACTGAATAATCTTTAAGAATTTCGTAAAACTCATTATTTTTATCTTTTCCCTTTATAGTAATGATTTGTATCTCTTTAGGAGAGAATTTTTCTAATATTTGATTAGCTATTCCTTTTGCAGTTCCATCTTTACTTATAAAAATTTTTTCTGCATGAATTTCTGGAAACTCTTGTAATAAAACATTTTTAGATTGATTTCCATTCAAAAAAATATAAAAGTTTAAATTAGGAAATTGAAATTCATTGATTTTTAAAGAAAAAATCCCTTCTACGCTAAATATACAAAAAATTGTAAATTTATTATATAAATTTTTATAATCAATTTTTTTTATAAAATCTGTATGATAATAAACTTCCATTACATCAAAAAAAATTAATCGTTTAGAATGAAATTCTTTTTGAAAAATCGAAATCAATTTTTGATTTTTTTCTCTTTTTCCAAAAATTACGATGGGGAGATCTTGTGTTAATTCTTCGTAAACAAATTTTATTAATTGTTTTGAATTTTTATGATACCTTTTGATATAAAAATCTTTCTTTTTTTTACTATAAGGATATTCTCTTCCTAAAAAAAGTTTTACAGAATATCCAGACTCGTCCTTATTCCCATAAACACCTAAAGGTAAATGGCAACCTCCTTCTAATTTAGCTAAAATTCCTCTTTCGATATTGATCACTTCTTCTATTTTATGATTATGAATTTTCGAAAGTATGGACAATAAGTCTGTATTTTTTTTTTTGCATTGAACAGCTAAAGTGCCCTGTCCGGGAGCAGGTGGAAAGACTTCGGGATCTAAAGGAATGATTTCTAAGTTTTTTAAGTAAGAATCTTCTATCCAATTTGTAATTTTTTGTAGTCTCTCTATACCTGCCCCCGAAAGCAAAATAGCATCAGGACCATCTGGATTGAATAACTTTTTTATTCTTGTAGGTACATTGCCTCGAATGTCTAAGAATCTTAAAGATGGAAATAAAAAGCGAATTAAAGATTTTCTTCGAAACGAAGAAGTTCCTACAAATCCATCTTCGCGTATAAAAGGAAACTGAGCTTGTATTTTTTTTTCTTTTAAAAAAACCCAGTAATCTCTAAAATCTAATCGTTGTGGTAATGCAGCAATCACTAATTCTTCTGGAGATTTCGTTGGTACATCTTTTAAAGAATGTACTGCAATATCAATTTCATCTCGAAGTAAAGCTTCTTCTATTTCCTTTGTAAAAAGCCCTTTAGCTTCATCTCCTTTTTTCGAAATTTCAGAAAAAGATTGATAGTTTATATCTCCTGTTGTTTTTATAATCACAAGTTCTGTAGAATATTCAAGTTTTTGTAAAAGATCCGAAACGTATTGAGCTTGTGCCAGCGCTAAAGAAGATCCTCTTGTACCAATACGAATTTTTTTCACAAACTTACGAATTTTTTTGATTTTCGTTATTATCAAGTTTTTAAATTAGAATTATGAAATTAAAAAGTTTAGCATTATTTGTATTTCTAATAAGTTGTGTAACTGTTGACGAATCGGGTAGAATCATCGAAAAACCTTTTTATAAAAAACAAGAAAATAATAAATGGAATTTAAATGACATTTCTCTCGGACCGAGATGGACAGAAAAAGATCAAACAGTTAATTTTTTGATTGTTCCAAGAGAAGAAAATTTACCTGATTTATTTTTTTTAAAAAATTTACCAGAAGTAAAAAATCAAGGCAGGCAAGCATCAAGTACAGCTTTTGCCACTGGTTATTTAGCAATGAGTATGTATATTAAAAAAAAACTTAACAAAAAAAGCTATCTTTGTTCTCCTTCTTTTATTTATAATCTTTTGAACAATGGTAAAGACGAAGGGATCGATATTTACGAGGCTTTGCTTTTATTAAAAAATACCGGATGCCCTCCAATTGAATATTTTGCTTACAAAGATTACGATTATAAAATTCAACCAAATTCAATAGTGATTCAAATAGCTAAAGATTATAAAATTAACGATTTTGTACGAATCGATCCATTAGATATATTTCAAATTGCTAGTTTTATAAAAAATGAATATATCATCATTACTACTATATATATTACAGAAAATTTTTTGACATTAAATAAAAATTATTATGAACCAGAAGGAAGATTTCATGGAAAGCATACCCTATCGATTGTAGGTTATGATCTAAAAAATCAACGATATTATTTATTTAATTCTTTTGGAAAAAACTGGGGAGAGAAAGGTTATGTATGGATTTCTAAACAATGGTATGACAGATTAGTTTTGTCTGCTTACATCATTCTTCGGTAAAATATGGACTACTTTATAAATCATCTTATTAAAGGAATTTTTCTAAGAAGATATAAAAGATTTTTTGTCGATTTTTTGATTCAACAAAACATTCATACAGCACATTGTCCTAATACTGGAAGTATGTCTTCTTGCTTAATACAAAATTCGGAAGTATTAGTAAGTAAAATTCAAAATCCTAAAAGAAAATTACATTATACTCTTGAATTCATCAAACCTAAAGAATGGGTATTGGTAAACACTTTAAGAACAAATGCTTTATTCGAAAGTTTTTTAAATAAACAAAAAGAATTTTTATATCAGTTTTACATTAAAGAACCTAAATTGCCTTTATTTCGTCCCGATTTTTTATTATTTAATGAAAATCATATTCCTTTTTTGAATTCGATGGAAATATCTCTAAATAAAAAAAAATTTATAAATAATATTTATGATTATTCAAAACCTTTATTGATCGAAATCAAAAATGTAAGCTATTATATAGAATCAGAAGATTGCTTGGTATTTCCGGATGCAAAAACAAAACGAGGTAGTAAACACATACAAAATCTTATATTTTATTTACAAAAGGGATTTGATTGTATGATTTGCTTTGTTTTATCTCGATCTGATGGTACTTATTTTCGCCCTTTTAAAGAAATTGATTTTGAATTTTCGAATAAACTTTATGAATTTTATAACATCGGCGGGAAAATTTACACATTAAGAATTTTAATTGATTTACGAAAAAATCAAAACAACAATTTAGAAGATATTACTGTAAATATCAAATTTTCTGAGTTTAAAAAAATTTTATTATAAAAGACTTTACTAAAAAAAAACTAAAAAAATTTTAAATTCATGTTAGATATAAAAAAAATTGAAAAAAATCCAGATAAATTTCGAGAAACACTAAAAAAAAGACAACAATCTGATTCAATAGTAGATGAACTTTTAGAAATGATCAAAACTTCTAAAAAAAAATTGAGTAAAATAGAAGAATTAAGGTCTTTGCGAAATAAAGAAAGTAAAGAAATTGGATTACTTTTAGCTAATCAACAAATCGAGGAAGTAGAAAAAAGAAAAGAAATCACAAAAAAAATAAACGAAGAAATTGAAAAATTAGAAAAAGAATACAATACACTTAACGAACAATTAGAAAATCTGTTATTGACTTTACCTAACTGGTTAGATCCTGAAGTTCCTTACGGAGAAGATGCATCTAAAAATGTAATTATCAAAGAACATGGGCAGATACCCCAATTTTCTTTTAAGCCTAAAACCCATTATGAAATCGGCGAACAAATGGGAATCATCGATTTTGAAAAAGGGATTCAATTAGCTGGCTCGAGATTCTATACTTATTTTGATTTAGGTGCTAAGTTAGAACGAGCTATTATGAATTTCATGTTAGATTTACATACCCAAAAAAACGGCTACAAAGAAGTTTGGGTACCTGTTTTAATCAAAGATTTTGGAATGGTCACAACAGGACAATACCCCAAATTTAAAGGAGAATATTATCAATTAGAAAAAGATGGATTATCATTAATTCCTACAGCAGAAGTACCTTTAGTAAATTTGTTTTATAATCAAATTATAAACGAAGAAGAGTTACCAATAAAATTAACAGCTGGAACATCATGTTTTCGTAGAGAAGCTGGAGCAGCAGGAAAAGACACAAAAGGCTTGGTACGAGTACATCAATTTCAAAAAGTAGAATTAGTTCAAATTGTACATCCTGAAAATTCACAAATAGCACATCAAGAAATGTTGCGACATGCAGAAATGGTATTACAAGAATTAAAACTACCATATCGGATAGTATTACTTTGCTCTGGAGACATAGGTGCTACTGCAATCAAAACGTATGACATCGAAGTATGGATACCGGGCATGGAGCGATGGTTAGAAATTTCTTCTGTTTCTAATTGTTCAGACTATCAAGCACGAAGAGGTTTGATTCGCATCAAAACTAAAAAAGGAAACGTATATGCTCATACATTAAATGGCTCAGGATTAGCAGTAGGTAGAACTTTAATTGCAATTTTAGAAAATTATCAAAAAGAAGATGGAACAGTAGAAATTCCAGAAGCTCTAAAAAAATATCTAACACTTTCATGAAGAACGGAATTTTACTTTTTTTTATTTTTCTTTTTTGTAAAACATTTACGAATTTTCATATACCAATCGATTCAAACTCTGAAAAGATTAAGATTTCTAAAATAGAAAACTCCACAGAAAATTTAATTTATTTAATTGAAGATCTAAATTATTGGAAAACCAATTCTATTTTTCTTATCACACCCAAAAACATATACTTCTTTAGTTCGGGTTGGAGCCCAAAAAGTGCTCAAAGAATCCTATGGAAATCAAAAACTATATCTACTTTACCTTTTGGTGCACTTCTTCTTATTTCTCCTTCTCTAGAATTTAGTGGTGGTATTGTTGAATTTACAGAAAAAGAAATGATTCCAGCTTATATTCATAAAGAAGGCTATTTATATTTAAAAGATAATTGGATTTCGTGGCAAAAACTAATGAAAAAAAAATTTTTAAGTTGGGAAGAAATCCTTACTGTACCCGAGATAACGGGACTAATTGATAATCAATTTATAATCGAAGAAAATATTTTTTTATTTTATCCCGGAATAATTCGTGAACCAGGCAATCTAGTAGCTTATTTTTCTAAAGAGCAAATCCTTTATGCAGGAAATTTATTGTTTGATCCAGAAGAAATACAGTTCTATATAGAAAATGCAAATATACAAAATTGGTTAAATCTACTAGAACATTTAAAAAAATTAAATATCAAAAAAATCGTAACCGGCAAAGGAAAAGCTTTACATAACAAAGATTTAATTCCTAAAATGATTCTGTATTTATCTAGAAAAAATATTTAAATTTTGGCATCTATTCCTATTATATCTTGAAGTTTACAATTTTCTTTTTCTAAAAAATTATCTATATATTGTAAAATTTTTTTTGGAAAAAGCGGTCCTCCAAACACAAACCCTGTATAGATTTGAATTAAACTAGAACCTGCCATTATTTTTTCTAAAGCATCATTTGGATTCATAATACCCCCAACACCAATTATTGGAATCTTTCCTTCTAAAAAGCGATATGCTTTTTTAATGAGCATTGTAGATCGATTCTTTAAAGGCAATCCAGATAATCCTCCCATTTCGAAATTTTTATACATCTCTTCTCTTTGTAAAGTAGTATTTGTTAATATAAATCCATCAATTCCAGAAGTTGCAAAAGATTCTAAAATCAAATAAAATTCTTTCTCTTCTAAATCTGGATCTAGCTTTATTAAAATGGGTATAGAAATATTCAAATCTTTTTGTTTTTTCTGTAAGATGTTTATGAGTTCTAAAATCTCCTTAGAACTTTGTAATTTTCTTAAATCTGGAGTATTCGGAGAACTTACATTGATCACAAAATAATCCGCAAAAGGATATAGAAGTTGAAAACCTTCGATATAATCTTCTTTAGCTTTATGATTAGGAGTAATTTTGTTTTTCCCCAAATTAATCCCTCTTGGAATGGTTTTTTTTTGCAATAAGAAAATTTCTTTAGCTTTCTCAATCCCTGGATTATTAAAGCCCATTCGATTCACGATTGCAAAGTGTTCTTCATATCGAAATAGTCGAGGTTTTGGATTTCCTTCTTGTGGTTGTGGAGTAAAGGTGCCACATTCTATAAAACCAAATCCAAAATTACTAAAAACTGGATATAGCTCTCCGGTCTTATCAAACCCCCCTGCTAAACCCAAAATATTGGGAAATTCTATATTCCATACGTTAAGTTTTAATCTTTTCGAAGTATAACATAAAAAAAATTTTTCGAATTCTTGCACTGGAAAGAAATTCATAACTTTTAAAGCTTTTGTGGTTATTTGATGGCTTGTTTCTGGTTCCAAAGCAAATAAGATTTTAGAAAATAATTCATAAAACATATTAACTTTTATCCTGTAATTTTGTTAAAATTTTTTTATAATGTTCTTTTATTTTTTCATTATAAATGGTTGGTTTGATTACATAAATCCATTTTGCAAAATATATTGCAACCTCTAAAAAATAATTCGGAAACTTAGTTTTAATTTTTCCAATAAGCCATTTTTTATTTTCAAATTCTATAGATTCTGGTAATTGAAAAAACGTTATATAATTTTGCAAATTGATTTCAATAGTAGGTTCATAGGCAAAAATAATTTCTTCTTGAGGTGCATTTATATTTTTTAAAATCTTTGTTAAAGAATCTATTTGGTCTAACTTAACTTCTAGTTTTCTTTGATTCTTTACTATTTTAACAATTTCTAAAATTCGATCGATTCTGTAAAATTTGTATTGAATATCATCTTTTGATTGTAAATCATACCCAATCACATAATGATTATCATAGTATTTTTGTATTTTTAACGGAATGATTTTTTTTAATTCAACAGTAGAAGCATTCAATTTTTTATAATTAAACCATACCTGCTGATTTTGTTGAATTGCTTTTTCTATTAAAGTCAAAATGCTTTCCTGCCAAGACTGACTTGTTTCTAATAGGATATCTAAATTGATTTTTTTGATTAAATGATTCCATAACTTTTTATCTTCTGATAAAAGAGTTCTTAAATTTTGCAAATCTTTTTCATTTAAAGGAAGATTGATTTTATCTAAATTAAGAAAGCCTCTAGGATCAAAAAAAACAAATTCTTTTTCGTAATAAATATTAAAAAAATGTAAAGGAGATCCCAAAACATTATTAGTTATCATACATAAATGATTGATAATCGAAATCGCTTCTTTTCGGTTTCTTAAATTAAGAATTTTTTGAATTGTTTTTAAAGGTAAGACATAATGATTTCTTTTTGCCAGCTCTATCAATACTGGAATTGCAGAAAGAACTTTTTCTAAACTATTCAGAGAAGGCATAAGAATTTTTTTGATAAAATTCTATTATTTCTTCTAAAAATTTTTTATAATGATTTTTTATCTCTTCGGATTCTATCTTTATCAAAGAATCTTCATATCGACTGATCCAGTAAAACATACCTGTTAAGTTTTTTACTCTAACTTCTATTACCATATAAGAATCATAAGAGCCAATTTTTTTTATTTGTTTAAAAAAACTTTTGTATAGTTCAAAATATTCTTTTTTAATAGTTAAAATTACTTTATATACATTAGGTTTTTCTGAATCTGGAATGTTCAGTGAATGAGGTAATTTTTGTAAAATGAAATCATAAGCTACAAAAATATAATTTTTTTCTTCTTTTACATTTGATAAATAATTCACTATTTTGATCATTTTAAAATCTTTTGGATTAAGTTCTTTAACTTCTTTTATATTTTCTATCAAAAAAGAACGGATATCGTTTTTTTTATAGTCCCAACTTATCAAGTAAGAAATAGATTTATTATAATAAATCATCAAAGGAAAAATATCTCTTTCTATAAATTCGTTTTGATTTTTTTTTAAATAAAATATCTTTAAAGGTTTTCTTTTTAAAAACAATTCATTTATTTTTTCTACAATTTCTATTACGTCTTTATCATTTTTGGATAGAAAATTTTCAATTTTATTTTGACTTAATCTACTTTTTAACAGTTTTTTTATATATTTAATATTTTTATAAAACAATTTTAAATATAAAATTAAATATTGGTCGGGTTTTTCTGACAATTTCTTAATAAGAAGCTCAGAAAGTTTTTTTTCTTCTTGATCTGTAAGTTGTTCAATGACGTTTCTATTTCTTGCTACATCTGATAGTTGGTATTTACTTTTTCCAATTCTATTTAATGTATATCCCAATTCTTCTAAAGTTTTTTTATCTCTTTCGAATTTTCGTTTTGCATTTTGAATTTCTTTTTCTACTGGAACATTTGAATCAAAATAAAAAGAATTTAATTTCTGAAATATTTGATTTCTCGTAAGAATTCCCTGATTTTCGTAAAATAAAACTAATAAACTTGTTATTCTTTCTAAATTATTTTGAGTTTTCATTTTTTCTTAAGTTTAATTTCAAAAAAGTTATGTCAAGAAAATAATTTTGTTTGTCTCTATAGAAAATATAGTATATTAGATGTAATAATTCTTAAAATTTACAAATAACATATACTTAGAATTCTTGATTTTGAATAGCCTCTAATATATCTTCTTTGATGTATAGATTTTATAGATATAAACCTATTTTTTGGTAGAAATTTTAATATTCGAGATGGTTCTTTAATTTCTTTTTTTTATCTATTTGGAGAATAAAGATTGATATTTAATTAAATATCCCACATCATAAATTTTCATATCTTAACATTCATTTCCATTCGAATTCTTTTAGATTTTAATTCACTTATACGTTTTTTTAACCTTGTAGAATGTTAAGAAAAAAATTTTTTTCATTTTTTAAAATATAGTATCTTCGATCAAATAAAACATTAGTGCCCGATAATGAAAAATAGTAGATATTTCTTTTTGTTCTAATCCAATTTTTTTTAACACTTTATTATGTTTTTCTTCGACAATAAAAATTCCTTAATTTTTTGCAAATTTTCTTTGTGAATGATTCTATATTAACGATTAAAATAACAATGTCTTAAGTTTTAGTAAATGTTTATTGGCTACAAAACTAAATAAAATCAAAGAAATTAATCATTCTTTAAAAAACTTCGTAATCTTTAACTTCAATCAAACATAAAAAATTTTTTTCTTTAAGCATAATTTAAAAATTTAAGTATTAGCTAAATAAAAATGTTTTTTATATCTATTTTCTTTAATTCATATTCTTTATTTTTAATTGACAAACAAACTATGAAAAATTTCTTATTTATATAAAAATCTTCAAAAAAAGGGGTATAAAATTGTTAAAGAAAAAAAAAGTAAACCATATTTTGATTGTCTATCCTGAAGGAAGATTAGATATAACAAAATCTACAGAAATGGAAGAAGAAATTACAAAAACGATAGACGAAGAAGGAATTCGAAATGTAATTCTGAACTTAGAAAACGTTGAGTATATGAGTTCTTCTGGATTTAGAGCTTGCATAGCTCTCCTTAGAAAATTAAAAAGTTTAAACGGAAACTTTAAGATTTCGAATGTGCGACCTACTGTTAAAAGAATTTTTGATGTAATCGAATTAACTACTTTATTTGAAATTTACGATACAGAAGAACTTGCTGTTAAAAGTATATCTTCGTAAATGATACTTGAGGATATTTTAAATCAAAAGCAAATAGAAATACAAAAATTAAAAAAACATTTTATATATAATTCAAATAATAACTATGCTAATCAAATAAATCTTTCCTTTTTTAGAGAAAAATTAAAAAAATACAAAAATAAAGGTTTTTACGAATACTTAAAAAAAAAATCAAAAGTAATTATTGCAGAGTGTAAAAAAGCAAGTCCGTCCGGGGGTATTTTAAAAAATCATTATGATCCAGTAAAAATAGCCCATATATACGAAAAATTGGGTGCTTCTGCAATATCGGTCTTAACAGACGAAAAATTTTTTTTAGGTTCAATCGAAGATTTACAAAAAGTATCTGATTCTGTTCATATTCCAGTTTTACGAAAAGATTTTATTCTGTCCGAAATACAAATTTACGAGTCTATTTTATACGGAGCTGATGCCGTTCTTTTGATTGCTAGAATTTTAGATAACTCTACCTTAGAAAAACTAATTCAGACATGCATAAACGAAAAGATAGATTATATTTTAGAAATACATAGCGAAGAAGAATTACAAATTGCATTACGTTTTCCAGTTAAGATTATTGGAATCAATCATCGTAATTTAGATACTTTAGAAATCAATTTAAATTTATCAAAAAAATTAGCTCCTTTAATAAGAAAGCATAATAAAGACATTTTGATTATTGCGGAATCCGGAATCGAAGATCCGAACATAATAAAAGAGTTAAGCAATATAGTGGATGGATTTTTAATCGGTACTTATTTTATGAAATCCCCAAATATTGAAGAGTCTTGGAAATTCTTGTTTTCTAAACTCTAAAAAAACTTTAATTTTGAATTACATTTAAAATAAACTCTTTAAGATCTTGTAAGGGGATATCTGTGATCTCGTTAAAAATTTCGTGATACAAACCACTATAAATTTTTAAAGTTTTTTGTTCCGATTGAATCAAATTATAAAATTCTTCACTTCCCTCTAAAGAGGTAATGGTATCCATACTTCCATGCCCGATCCAAACTGGAATTTTTATTTTTCTAGCACGTTGAATTATAAAATCTATAGCATTAAACATATCTAAGGCTAATCTTACACTAA
This sequence comes from uncultured bacterium, assembly GCA_937928085.1. Taxonomy (GTDB): domain Bacteria; phylum Spirochaetota; class Leptospiria; order Leptospirales; family Leptonemataceae; genus SKYB61. The sequence goes on from CALFVU010000011.1 coordinate 115,403, forward strand.
TCATTGAATGAACTAAAGGATCTTGAATATATGCTTCTACTACTTTTTTATCATGAGAAATCTTTTTAGGATCCAATCCAGTTTTTAAAATCAAATCTGGCTTAAAAAGAAAAAGAATTTGCCCGATTAGTTTTTTTATATATTGAATAACATTAAGTGAAATTTTTAAAGCTGGAGCACTTAAAAGCAAAGCTTTGATTTCTTGTTGATTCGTATGTCTTACACAAAAATAACTTGTTACTAAACCACCTAAAGAATGTCCCAACAAAATAGGTTTATGAATTTTATATTCTTTTTTTATAAAATATATATACTCTTCTAAATCTAAAACATATCTCAAAATACTTTCGCAGTCTCCACGATTTCCATAACTTTTTCCATGCCCGCGAATATCATAAGAGAAAAAAGAAAAATTTTCTTCTTTAAACCTTTCTATTAAATTCGTATATCTTCCCGAATGTTCACCAAGACCATGATGAAAAACAATCACCCTTTCCATATCGAAGTTTTGAGAAAGCCAAATAGAAGCATACAAACGAAAATTATCAGAAGTGTAAAAATCAAATTGAATTTTACGATAATCCATTTTAAAGATCTGGAAGTTCCACTTGCAAACAAAGGATTAATAAAGCCATTCTTACATCTACTCCATATTTTGCTTGTTTAAAATATACAGCATTAGGTAAAGAATCAACATCGGTAGATAATTCATTTACTCTTGGTAAAGGATGCATAATCATAGTATTTTTTTTAGAGGCCAAAACCATTGCTTTGTTTACCACATAACTATTTTTCAGCCTTTCATATTCTTCTCTATCCACAAATCTTTCTTCCTGAATTCTTGTAACATAAGCTACATCACAATCCCAAAAAGCTTTTAGATCCTCTGTCTCCTCGAATTCTATATTTTTTTTCTTTAATTCTTTTCTATACATCTCTGGAATAGCAAGATCTACGGGAGAAATAAATACAATTTCTACATTATAATGGGTTAAAAGTTTTACCAAACTATGAATGGTTCTACTAAATTTTAAATCTCCGATAAAAGCAATTCGCAAATTATCTATACTTTTTTTTTCTTTATAGATTGTGTACAGATCTAATAAAGCCTGAGTTGGATGATGTCCCGCTCCATCTCCAGCATTGATAATTGGAATATCAATCGCACTTGCTGCGATTCTACTTGAACCTTCTACAGGATGACGAATTACTGCAATATCTGCATAAGCTTCTATCATTTTCATTGTGTCATATAAAGTCTCCCCCTTGCTGATACTCGAAAACTGAAATCCTACAGTACTGATCACTTTACCGCCTAATCGTAACATAGCTGTTTCGAAGCTTAAACGAGTTCTGGTAGAAGATTCAAAAAACAAAGAAGCCATTAAGTAATCGGACAACAAATGATTAATCTTTTTTGCTTTTTGCAACTCTACTACATAATCAGTTATAGTTAAAATTGTCTCTAAATCTTTTTTTGTAAACTGATCTGGATCGATAATATCTTTATGAGGAAATTCATACTTCATTTGGAGAATATCAAAATTATAAACTTTAAAATTTTGAAAACATTTTTTTTACTTATCATTTTGTTTTTTTTACAAACATTAAAATCAGAAAATAAGGAATATGACAAAGAATATACATTTGTTTACGAAATTTATGACATACGATTTTGTTATCTAACCCCCGATCCTTTTTTATGTAAAAAATGTCTAAAAAAAGATGAACAAATTGCTCGAAAAATTTCTTTTGATAAACAAGGAAGACCTTATCGAGAAAACTTATGCCTTCCATATAAAAAAAAATATTTACATTAATTTCTTTTTTAAATAGATTAAAATGTAGAATTTAGTAATATATATCCGAAATAAGTTTTCAAATCAATTTTAGAACATTTTATAAAGTTTTGGTTACAAATAGATTTAAAAATAATTTTTTTGAAAAAAAAGATTCTTTAATGAGAAATTTTTTATGAACTTTAAATTATAGAAAGCTTGATTTATAAAAAATTTTTAATTAATTATAAACAAATTATATAAAATTTTTTTATGTTTTAATATTTTAATATTTTTTATTATGTTTTAATAAAACTTAACTTTTTTCTAATGGTATCTAGTTGTTGTATTTTATGATCAATTTGATCATCATTATGAATAACTTGCTTTAAGATATTTTTATATTGAGCTTCTATCTCTTTGTAATTTAAATCTTCTTTTTTAAAAGCTTCGTTAGCTAATATGGACACTTGATTTTTGGAAACCTCTAAAAAGCCGCCATCAATAAAGAAAATATTTTTTTCTTCGTTAGTATTAATGACTAATTTACCTGAACCTAATTGAGCAATCATACCTACATGTTTTTTTAAAATACCTGCGAGTCCGTCATATAAAGGGACAATAACGGACTCTGCATGACCTTCGAAATAAGACTTATATGGAGTTACTAAAATTACACGTATACTCATCTTTATATCCCTTAGACACTTACTCCTAAAGCTTTTGCATTTTCGATAACATTTTCAATAGTTCCAGTCATATAAAAAGCTTGTTCGGGAAGATGATCATATTTACCAGAAAGCAACTCTTTAAATGAATGGATTGTGTCTTCGAGTTTTACATAAATTCCTTTTCTACCTGTAAACTGTTCTGCAACATGAAAAGGTTGCGATAAGAAACGTTCAATTTTTCTCGCTCTCGAAACAAGAATTTTATCTTCTTCTGATAATTCATCCATTCCTAAAATAGCAATGATATCTTGTAAATCTTTATATCGTTGCAAAATTCTTTGTACTTCGCGTGCAACTTGATAATGTTCTATACCCACAATACCAGGTTGTAAAGCTCGAGAAGATGAATCTAATGGATCTACAGCAGGATAAATTCCTTTTTCTGCTATTGATCTACTTAATACAGTTGTAGCATCGAGATGTATAAAAGCTGTTGCAGGGGCTGGATCTGTTAAGTCATCAGCTGGAACATAAATTGCTTGTACAGAAGTTATAGATCCTTTTTTTGTTGATGTAATTCTTTCCTGTAATTCTCCCATCTCTGTTGCCAAAGTAGGTTGATACCCTACAGCAGATGGCATCCTACCTAATAATGCAGAAACTTCTGAACCAGCTTGACTAAATCGGAAAATATTATCAATAAAAAGTAAGCAATCTACACCTTTTACATCTCTTAAATATTCTGCCATTGTTAAAGCACTTAATGCTACTCTTAAACGTGCACCGGGGGGTTCATTCATTTGTCCATAGCATAATACTGTTTTGTTAATGACACCGGATTCTTTCATTTCGAGCCACAGGTCATTTCCTTCTCTAGTTCTTTCTCCTACACCAGCAAAAACTGAATAACCACCATGTTCTTTTGCTAAATTATGGATCAATTCCATAATTACAACAGTTTTACCAACACCAGCTCCACCAAAAAGTCCAGTTTTTCCTCCTTTTGTATAAGGAGCCAAAAGATCGATTACTTTGATACCGGTTTCAAAAATTTCAATTTTTGGTTCTAAATCTGTCATTTCAGGAGCTTCTCTATGAATTGGCCAAAATTCAACTGCATTTACAGGTGGTCCATCATCAACTACATCTCCTAAAACATTAAAAATACGGCCAAGAGTAACATCCCCTACAGGAACACTAATTGGACCACCTGTTGCAATAACTTCTTGACCTCTCACTAAACCATCAGTAGAAGATAGTGCCACAGCACGTACTCTTTTACCACCTAATTGTTGTTGCACTTCAGCTACAAGTTTTTCTTTTTTGCCAAAGCGATTAACTTCGATTTCTAAAGCTTCGTATATTTCCGGAATTCGGTCGTTATCAAACGAAATATCAATTACTGTACCAATAATTTGTGTAATTTTTCCTTTCGACGGTTTAAGCTTTTCTGCCATATATAATTACTCCTTTAATTATGATTTTATTTAATTGCATCTGCACCGGTTACGATTTCTGAAATTTCTTGCGTAATTTTACCCTGTCGTTTTCTGTTGTATAATCTTATAAGAAATTTTGTCATATCACTTGCAGAATCCGAAGCGGATTTCATTGCTATTCTTCTAAAGATTTGTTCAGAGGTTACAGATTCTAAAATCAATTTGTAAAGAGTATATTCTAAAAGATAAGGAATCAATGTATTTAGAATTATTTCTTTAGAAGGTAAAATTAATAAATTAGGAATTTCTTTTTTTTCCGAGGTTATTTTTACTGATATGGGCAATAATTGAGTTATTTCTGCTTTTTGTGATGTAGATGAATAATAATGAGTAGAAATCACCTCTAGAATATCAAACTCTTGATTTAAATACATTTGTTCAAAATGTTGCATTAAATTCTTTGTTTGAAAATACTGAAACTTATCATCAAAATCATAATATACTTTTTCCACAGGTAATTTGATAAATTTAAAATAAGTAGCTGCTTTTTTTCCGATTACATACAAACGAATTGTTTTTCCACTATCTTGCAATTCTTTAATCCTTTGTCTTGCTTTTCTAAGTATGTTAGAATTATACGAACCACATAAACCTCGATTTGATGTAACGATCAACAACAAATATATCTTTGGATCTTCTTTAGATTGTAGAAATGGTGAATTCAAATCCGCAACATATTTGGATATATGATTCATTAACTCCAAAATTTTCTTTCCGTAAGGTTGAGAATCATGAACACGATTCATCATCTTTCGAGATTTGGCAGCAGATACCATCTCCATAGTTTTAGTAATCTTCTTTATGTTTCCTACAGATATAATTCTTTTTTTAACTTCTTTTAAACCTGCCATTGATATCCCCTATAATTTTAGGATGCTTTTTTTTCATCTAAAGGTCTTATTTCTGGCATTTGTCCGGTAAGATAAAAATTTACAAAATCCTTTATAGTTAGTTCTAGTTTTTTTTCGTCATCAATTGTTTTAGATTCTCGAATACCTTTTAAAATTTCGGGATGAGATTCTTTTATGAATTGTAGTAACTTTTTTTCGAAATCTCGAATTTGTCGCACAGGAATTTGATCCATTAAACCTCTTGTTACAGCAAAAATTACTACAACTTGATCTTCAACAGGATAAGGATCAGATTCATCTTGCTTTAATACTTCCATTACTCTATATCCTCTATCTAATTGTGCTTGAGTTGTAGGATCTAATTCTGTTCCTAACTGAGCAAAAGCTTCTAATGCTTTAAACTGAGCTTGATCCAATCTTAGTCTTCCTGCTACAGCTTTCATAGCTTTAATCTGTGCACTACCACCGACTCTACTTACAGAAATACCCACATCTACAGCAGGGCGTTGTCCAGCAGCAAACAACCCTGGTTGTAAATAGATCTGTCCATCGGTAATAGAAATCACATTTGTAGGTATATATGCAGAAACTTCTCCTTCTTGAGTTTCTACAATTGGTAAAGCAGTTAACGATCCTCCTCCATACTTATCATTTAACTTCGCTGCTCGCTCTAATAGTCGAGAATGTAAATAAAAGATATCTCCTGGATATGCTTCTCGTCCTGGGGGTCTTCGTAATAAAAGAGACATTTGACGGTATGCATTAGCTTGTTTTGATAAATCATCATAAATAACTAATGTATGTCTGCCGTGCTCATACATAAAATACTCTGCCATTGCACAACCTGAATAAGGTGCTAAATATTGTAAGGGTGCGGGATCCGAAGCATTTGCAGCTACAATAATAGTATAATCCATAGCTCCATAATGTTTTAGTTTTTCGTAAACAGCGGCTACTTTCGATGCTTTTTGTCCAATAGCAACATACACACAAATTACATCTTGTCCTTTTTGATTAATAATCGTATCTATGGCTATAGCGGTTTTACCTGTGTTTCGATCACCAATAATTAATTCTCTTTGACCTCTTCCAATAGGAATCATTGAATCAATCGCTTTTATACCAGTTTGTAAGGGAATTTTTACTGGTTCCCGTGTTGCAATACCAGGAGCAATACGTTCAATAGGATATACCATTTCGATTTTTATTTCGGGACCACCATCAAGGGGTCTACCAATAGGATCTACAATTCTTCCTAGTAGGGAATTACCCACTGACACTTGTAAAATTTTACCAGTCCTTTTAACTTTATCTCCTTCTTTTAGTTGCTCATATTCACCGAGAATCACAACACCAACTGAAGATTCTTCTAAGTTAAATGCAAGTCCGATAGTTCCATCTTCGAACTCTACCATTTCGTTAGACATTACATTTTCAAGACCATAAACTCGAGCTATACCATCCCCTACTGAAATTAATTCTCCGTATTCTGTAAATTCTAAGTTTTTTTCAAAATTTTGTATTTCTTTTTTTAACAAATTAACAATTTCGTCTACTTTAATCTTCATATCCTACTCCAATTTGAACTGTTAAATTTAAATTTTTGTATAATAATTTTATTTTATTTAAAATACTATTATCAATTTCTCGTCCTTCTGCCTGAATTATAATTCCTCCAATAATCTCTGGCTTAACAATAAAACCAATATCCGTTTTCTTTTTAAAATATTGCTCTAATACTTCTTGAATATATTTTTTGAAATTAGAATCCAATTCTATAGCTGTAATTACTTTTACAAATAGTATATTATTTTTTTGATCATAATAATATTTATAGATTTCTTGTATTGCTGGAAATAGATCTAATCTTTCTTTTTTGGCTAGAACATTTAAAAAATTGACTAAAATTTCTGGTACATAATTCGAAAAAACTTTTTTAATAGTTTCGATTTTTAAATTTCTATTAATCGCTGGATTAAGAAAAAAGTTTTTGATTTCATGATCATTATAAAGAACTTTTTGAATTTGATCTAAGTATTCGATAATTTCTTCTTCCTGCCCGTAAGTCAGTTCTAATAATGCTTTTGCATAAGACTCGGGTAAATATTCAAATATCATATTCTGACCTTTAATTTTGTTTTGTTAGATTTTTCATTGTTTCTTCTATTAATTGTTTATGATCATCTAAGTCTATAGTTTTTTCGATTAGCTTTTTTGCTATTTCCATAGATAACTGTATAGCATATTGATGGACTTCTTGAACAGCTAAATCTTTTGCTAAATTGATTTCTTTAAGAGCACGTCTTCGAAGTTCTTCTGATTCATTCTTTGCTTTTTGTAGTATTTCGTTTTTTAAAGCTTCTGCATCTTTTTTAGCTTCTTGAATGATTTCTTGAGCTTCAGCTTTAGCATTCGAAATTTTTTCTTGATAATCTTCAAATATTCTTTCTGCTTCTTTTCTTAAATTTTCAGCAGCTTTTATATTATTTTCAATTCTCTCCGCTCTTTCGTCTAATGCAGAAATAATTTTTGACCATGCAAATTTGTATAAAATCAAAGCTACAAGAATAAAAGTAAAAGTAGTCCAAATTACTAATCCTGGATTTATATCTAATAAAGCGATTCCACCTGCTAGATAAATCCCAACAAAGATTGACAACATAAAAACCTCTACTTTAAAAAAAACCGGATTACTTTCCGGCTTCTACAACAGTTGTAGCTGACTTTTCTGCAGTTTTGATTAAAACATTTTCTGTGATCTTTCCGCCCATTTGAAATGCGATAACTAATGCAAAAAGAGCAATACCTTCTATCAATGCTGCGGAAATAATCATAGCTAATTGGATAGATCCTGCTGCTTCTGGTTGTCTACTAATACTTTCTACTGCTGAAGAACCTATTTTAGCTATTCCATAACCTGCTCCAATCAAAACCAATCCAATTCCTAAACTCACTCCAATAAATGCTAAACTAATCATTGTAAATTCCTCCTAAAATCATAAAATAAAAAAAGTACATTAATGATGATGCATACTTAAACCAATAAAAATAGATGAAAGCAAAGTAAAAATAAAAGCTTGTAAAAATGCCACTAAAAGTTCTAGAATATACATAAAACTCATACCAAAAACAGAAAGAAACGTTACAAAAAACGTTAAAATTGTCCATTTCGAAAAAGAAAAAATAAAACTAGCAATCACTAAAATAACTACGTGCCCAGCCGTCATATTTGCTAAAAGTCGAATCATTAAAGCAAAACCTTTTGCTAGTGGTCCAATAAGAAACTCAATGGGCCACATTAAAGGGAATAGCCACCACGGAACACCTCCCGGAACAGCTTTCCATAAGAAAGAAAATCCTTGATATCGAAAACCAGCCAACCAAATCAATATTGTTGTTAGACTTGCTAAAGTAAATGTAACTGCAATATCTCCTGTAACGGTGATTCCTGGCCAGATTGCAATCAATGGAGATGGGAGCTCTCCTTCTCCATGAGAAGGATGATGTCCAGTTATATTTGAATAAATAATTTCTGCAATTTCCCCAAAGGGCGGGAAAAGTCCTAGTAAATTACTAAATAAAATAAAAAAGAATGCAGTAATCACATATCCCAAAAATAAGCCTGAAGGATGATGCATGTGCATGTTTGCTTCTGCTATATCTTTTCTTACAAATTCAAATAAAACCTCTATTAAGTTAGCAAATCGACTTGAAACGTTTAAAGGATTTCTTGCAATTTTATTGGCTGCGGTTATAAAGATAATCATTAAAATAATAGAAACAATCCACATCATCACTACTCTTTTTGTAATGTGTAATGGAATCCCCCCTTCCCACTTATATAATCCTTTTTCATCTTTAAAAACAAATCGCTTATAAGGATCATTATGAAATTCTGGTTCATCTTCGTACACTTTTCTTCCACCTATATTCCATTCAAAAATTGGAGAGTCCATTAAGTGATGCGACAGTACCTCATCAAAAGTTGGTTGTTTATGAGCTTCTTCTGCTTTTATTAAGGAGGAGAAAAACAAAAAAACGAAAGAGATGAAAATTGAGAATATTTGCGGTTTCATAGTATTTTATATGTATAAATTTTTTAATACACTTAAAATTGCAATCCTAAAAATATTATAAATTGTAAAAATTATATAAAAATTATACACAATTTGAAAATTATTTATATGATTGCTATAAAAAAGCATTACAAAAGTATATAAAAAATGAATAAGAATTTCTAACTGAATCAGAATCACTCCTTTGGTATTTTTTTGATGATAAAATTTATAAACAAATATATAAAAAAAAGGAATCGTAACAAAATAACTTAAGATTTGATTAAGAAAAATTTCAATCAAATTTGCTAAATTTAAAGTATCATAAAATAAAAAACAACTAACCAATATAGAAACAGGAATTGTTAATAAAATTAAATGCTTCATTCTGAATGTTCTTTTTTTAAGCGCTTATCTAAAATTTTCTCATATTCTTCAATTTCTTTTCGTACTTTTTTGATTCTTTCTTCTGTTTCTTTTTCTTTGTTTGTAATCAAAGAATTGATTTTAAATTCTTTATCTTCGATTTGTATGTGGGAAAGTTTTTTTGCTCGTTTAAACATAAAATAGATTCCTGTGCTCATTCCAAAAAATAAAAATAAAACAAGAACAATAAAATTTTCTTTAAAAAAGAAGGTTTGAATATAATACCCAACAACACCAAACACAAAAAGAACCCCTAAAAATTCAAAAAGTATAGAAAGAATAATACCAAAGAAATAAATAGCACTATAATTCTTAGAAGGCATAATTATTTTAAAAGGGTTCCAATTCTATACCATCGAACTTCTAAACGGGGTATTCGATAAAAAATCGTTCTTTTTAAATATGTAAAAAGATCTTCATCGTATAAATAAATATCATATTTAGAACAGTATTTTTTTTGACTTTCAACTGGAAAATCTTTTAAATGAAAGCCTTCTTTTTCTCCCAAATATTGATGATAAGCAAAACAAATCTGATCTCTCCAATTGATACTAAAATAAATCACGAGAGGTTTTCCTAAGATTCTATCTCTTGAAATAGGTCCTACCTGCCAAAAGCGAGAATCCTGAGAATCATCTCGATTGTCTCCCATCATAAAATAATGATTTTCGGGAATCAAGCAACCTTCTGTTTCTATCTCGGAGCACAAAGAATCTGCAATGATAATTTCTGCAGTCTCTACAAAATAATGTTCAATATTGTTGATTTTTTCTTTAAAAAGAACAGGTAAGTATCCCTCTCGTCCTCTCTCTTCAGGATATAATACTCGAACACTGTCTGAATCTTTTAAAATTTTATAAGCAGTTTTATAATCTATCTCTTCGATTTCGAAATACTGCCATTCTCCGTGATCTTTCTCCTTAAACTCTACAAATGCAATGTACGGTATATTATTTTTTATCTCGTTTTCTCTATCACACTGATATAAAGTTTCTTTTGCTCTTTTTATAGGAAGACTCGGATCACATATAGAAATATTTCGAATTCGTATACGATCCCCGGGCATACCTATCAAACGTTTAACATAATTTTTAGAAGGATCTCTTGGTGGAACAAACGTGACTATATCCCCTCTTTTAGGATCATCAAAATGCAATAACTCCCAATAAGTAAAAGGAAAGTACAACGAAAATCTCATTTTATTCACAAATAAATAATCCCCAATTTTAAGAGTGGGTATCATAGATCCACTCGGAATATTATTCGCATCCAAAATTGAATGCTTAAAAGCAAATACTAAAATCACTAAGATCGCAAAAGAAATTAAACTCTTTAACAGATTCAAAATGTTTTTTTCCATAAATAATAATAAACAATCTTTTTTTTTATAGCAAATTGACAATTAAAAATCACACATATCAATCACTAAAAAAATATTGACATAAAAAAGATTTTAATTTCCATATTTTTAAAAAGAATTGACAAATAAAAATTTAAATCTACTTCTTAACGCATGAAGATAAGCAATGCCTCTTATGTAAGTGGATACTATACAGTAATGATTCCTACTCTGATTGTGCTTATTATTTAGTTAGTTTTAGCAATTAAAGTTCCGTTAGTATTTTCCATACTTATATGATTCAATTATATTCTTTATTTTCTTAATTTTATTACGGGATTTTTGATTGCTGTCCTAACTTATCCTTTATTTATAATTTAGGTCAAAAAAACTTTACGACTAAATTCATTCTTAACAAAAATCTTTAAAGTAACATCTAAAAGACAAAATTCGAAAATTTGATCTAAATCAAAATTATTATGCTAAAATCAAATTTTTAGAAACTACAAGTATAGAATTTCTTAAACCTAGCAATTTTATTTAAAGTAATATATCATTCAATGTTTACTATATAATGCCCGTTGGTATTATAAAAATATAAAGAAAAAACTTACTTATCCTGTAAACGTCATAGCTATCTTACTATTTTAGGAGAGAATAAAAATCAAAAAAATGTTGCGTTAGTATTTAATTGGATTTTTTTAAAATGAGCCTTAATACGAAGAAAGCTTTTTTATATTTCAATAATTACAACAAAAATTTGTAAAATTTCCATCAAATAAATCTATAAAATTAAAAATTTGATTATATATACTCTTTTGGTATTAACAAATCATGTCTATTTTGAAAATATTTTTGATTTTATAAAATTTAATAGTTAGAAATAAAACTTAGAAATAAAACATAGAAATTCAAATTAGGTCTATTGATTTAACGTTTTTACTGTATATTACGGGCAGACTTTTTGAAGGCAGTTCAAAAACTTTTGAATCGCTCATTCAAGCGGGAAACTTTTATAGATTCTACTACACAATCTAAAACATTTTAACAAATCTAACGCAAAAAAATGTTATGATGACTTTTAATCATCCTCATACACTTTTAAATTCTATTCCCTCATTTCTAAACTGTAATACAATATTCATTTTTAAATGATCGTTGCCATCAAATAACTTATCCAAAACTATCACTTTCTTTGGCTTCAGCAATAATACTTCATCTATCACCAATCTCTCCACACTTTTTAATAGTAAAACAAGTTCATTGTTACTTACCACATAATATCCCCTTTTACTTTCTACTTTATCGGTTAGCTTTTTGCCATTTTTCAGCATCAACTCATAAAGTATATTTTCCACAGTGGCTTCGGGCTTTACATTCTCGGTAAAATCCATAACTTTCTGCTTAATTTCCTCAACATCTTTGGGCACAAATGGACGCCATTGTTTGAAGTTGCTTTCATCTAACTTGAATACTTTAAAACCGAGGTCTAATTTTCTTTCCTGTATTTGTTCCAGTGGCAATTCTTCTCCTTTCTTATTTTTTTCTTCGTCAAGTTGGTTTTGAATTTTCTTTGCGGCACGGCAAATGCGTTCTTTGGCAATATCGGCAATAGTTTTGTAGCCGGCTTTGTATGCTTCACTATCGGGGGCTGTAGGTTCGGGTAATTGCACAAGGATAAACTTGCGATTGCCACCATCTTCTTTGTTAAGTTCCATTACCGCATGAGCTGTGGTTCCAGAACCGGCAAAAAAGTCGAGGATGATGTCAGAAGAAATCGTAGTTACCTGCAAAAAATACTTTATTAAATCTAATGGTTTAGGATTTGTAAATATTTTAAGATTTTCAAATAATTTATACAAATCTTCTGTATAGGACTTTGTAGCAAAAAGTCCAAGATATGTAATGAGTTGCCTTTCAGTTTTATATTCATTCAAAAACTCCTTTCTTGCTGGGTAACCTTTACTTTTTTTTGGAAAAATAATCTTTTTTTCTTTTATCCACTGATTTAATTTCTCTTCTGTATATGGGCTTTCAAAGCAATACTCAATATTTGTGTCTGGATCTATTATTTTACGTAAAGGTAACCCTTGCCCTAACCGTTGTAAGTATTGTCTTTTCCAAGGTCCACGTGGATCATTGTCTGGATTTGAAAATCCTTCTTCTGTTCTCTTAATACCGATAAATTTAAAGCTTTCATTTGATTTACAATATGTTATTATATATTCGTGGTTTGGTACAATCATATATTTTGTAATCATTCCTTGAGCGGCTTTTTTTGTTGTCCAAATGAATTCCGCCACAAAATTCTCCTCCCCAAAAATCTCATCCATTATCAGGCGCAGGTTGTGGACTTCGTTGTCGTCGATGCTTACAAAAATCACACCATCATCTCGCAAAAGATTACGAGCAAGAAAGAGTCGGGGATACATCATATTGAGCCAGTTGGAATGGTATTGTCCGTTTTCTTTTGTATTACGGAAAAGCCCCGCACGGGTGGTATTGCCGTTTTCGTCCACATCGCCAACTTTTCTTTTGTACTCAGCAAGGGTTTCAGAGTAGTCGTCTTTGTAGAGAAAGTCGTTGCCCGTATTGTATGGCGGATCTATGTAAATCATCTTGATTTTACCAAAGTATGATTTTTGTAAAATTTTCAGCACTTCCAGATTATCGCCTTCTATGAAAAGATTTTCTGTTTCGTCAAAGTTTATGCTTTCTTCACGGCAGGGTTTGAGTGTTTTGTAGGTAGGTGCTTGCAATAGACGAAAAGCATCGGTTTTGCCAGCCCAGTTCAGATGATAGCGTTCGTTGCGAAACTCAATATTATCTTCAAAAAACACTTTAAGTTTTTCCCAATCAATTTTACCTTCAGTAAAGCAGTTGGGAATAAGTTCTTTGAGTTTGCTGAGGATGTCTTGCTTGGTGTTTAAGCTTTGTTCGTCCATGTTAACTCCTTTGAGTAACCAAATTTTTTATTTTGGATTTAAGTGTCTCTATTTTGTCTTCACTAATTTTTTGGTTAAAGTAATTCCACATAATATTCAATGGTTTTTTATCTTTTCGTTCAGGAGTTTTAATATCGAGAAAACTTTCAATATCTTTATCAAAAAAATCAATTTCTATCGTAAAATTATTTTTATTTTTTGTAATAAATTCATTTATAATTTCATGTATATAATTGTCTTCATCTTTATCAGCTAACACAGAATGATAAAACCTAATTGATTAAACAAATTCATATAGCGGTGAATGTTAAACTTACCCATAGCATCAAGAACATAAATCCTTTTTTTCTTTTAATTCATTCCACTTATTTTTTATCAGGTAATCAATAAAAACTTTTTCGGTAGCACCTTCACAAATTAAAACAATATCAGCAAAAAAAGCTGAACATCTCTCCGAATCAAGCCATAATAAGTAGCGAATACTCTCTTCTTCTAATCTTTGTTCGTTTTCGGTGTCTCCTATTATTTTTTTAATTCTATTCTTTGTTTCATTATTAATGGAATTATCTTTTATCTTGTCTTTTAAAGAAATTATTAACTCATTATTTTCATTAAGTAATTTATTTTTCAAATCAATGGAAATTTGATAGGTTCTTGTTATACCATTTTTTCTTGTAAATCTAACAATTGAAGTTATATCTTGAATATTTTTTGATACAAATATAGGGGAGTGGGTTGTTATTATAACCTGTTGTCCTTCTTCAAACGATAAATCCCTTAAACTATAGTTTAATAATTCTTGCTGATTCGGGTGTAAAAAAGCCTCCGGCTCTTCAAATAATATTAAAGTAAAATCAGGTGAAAAATCTTTTTTCTCACTTTTTTTAATATCTTTATACTTACTCGATAGTTTCAGTAAGGTATAAATTATATGTCTTTGTAAGCCCTGACCTAAATATTTTACCTCTATTTCTTTATTTAAATTTTTATCGATTGCATAATGAGAAACAAGATTTTTAATTATATCTTCGGGTTTAACGGAATTTATATCCAATTTAAATTCTATTTCCCATTCTTTGAGGCTTTCATTTATATCCTTTCGTAATTCTTCTAAAGAATAACCATCGTTAGATGCTTCGTTTTTAAATTTTTCATTAAATTCTTTAAATGATTCTGTAAGGTTATTAAATGAGCTACTGTTTTTTACTACTTTATTCATTACAAAACTAATTATTTCTCTTAACG
>CALFVU010000012.1 GCA_937928085.1 uncultured bacterium
AAAGTTTATTATGGAATTTAAAATATAAGTATTTCAAAAACGTATCGAAATCGCCATTGGAGAGATTACATAAGATTTGGTAGTATTCTGGGAGTATGCTGATTCCCATAGTGTGGGTTTTAGCGAAGGTATATTGGGTAGCATCATTTGTAGAATGAATGGGGAAATTTTGATAATCTGGTATTTGTTGAGATACAAGTAAGAGTTTCATATAATAGTTATATTCTAAAACTCAATATGTTTTGGAAAATTTTTTTTAAAAAATGCTATTAAGAGTAATGTTTTTGATATAGTTTTTAATTTTTAATATAATCAATTTTGTTCTTATTTGGGTTTAATATACTGAAAATTTATATTGTGATGAATGATAATGATAAAGTCTATTAAATAAAAAAAATTGCTTTTTTTTATAGTGTTATTATAAAAATTCTTGAATAAAATATCCGTTTAAAAAAAATGTTTATATGGCAACAAAAAAGACGGCAAAAAAAACAGCGGCTAAAAAAACCGCACCTAAAAAAGCTACAAAAAAATCAGAACCTAAAAAAGTAGATAATCAGGAATCATTAATTAGTAAAGAAGTAGAAGAAAAATTGGAAGAACAAAAAGAAATCTTTTCTTCAACAGAAAAAACAACTAGTGAACAACAACCAGGAACTACAGATGATACTAATAAAAAAAATATCTTCCTTATTATCGTTTTAGCAGTCATTCTTATTTTGATTGGTTATTTTGCTCTATTTAAGAAAGATACTAAACAAAATTCTGAACCATCAAAAATTCAACCTCCAGTAGAGCAACAAACTCAAATTAAAGATAGTCAAAAGGAAAGTGAAATAAAAACAACTCAACAAGAAGCTCAAAAACCACCAATACAGGTTGAAAAAAAATATATTGAATATACTATACAACGTGGAGATGTTTTGTCCTCAATACTTAGAAAATTTAATAAAACACAAAAAGAACTACAAGAGGCGAATCCAGAAATCACTGATTGGAATAAACTAAAAGTAGGGCAAGTGATTAAGATTCCAAAATAATAGCAAGAGAATTTTCTCTTGCTTTTTGTATATCTACAGTAGTTAAATGTATGCTACCTAACATAAAAAGTATCTTTTTTTTTTCATTTTGTTCATTTTCTTCATCCATAAGATTGATGCAAGATTGCCAAATAGAATTCTTACAGAAGGTCCGGTAGAATATTTTGAATTTTTATTTCTTTACGATCATTCAAAAACACCCGAACAAACGGAATATTGGTTTCATCCTTTTTTTTCGTATTACAAAAATCTAGAAAAAGCATATTACTTTCAAACTATTTTATATCCCATTAGCTATTTACACGGAACTAACTACTGGAAAAGTTGGACATTTTTATATTTCTTTAATGGAGAAGAAAAATTTAACCCCACAGAAAAATCAGAAGGAGAGTTGATTCTTACACCTCTTTTTTATTGGGGTTATGGAAGTAATGAAAAAGAAAATTTTTTTAGTTTGTTTCCAATTTACGGAACTATCAAAGATAAACTTTCATGGTCTGAAATCCGATTTTTTTTATTTCCTTTATATGTTTCTTGGCAGTATAAAAGTTATCGAGCACATTCTATACTCTGGCCATTGATTATGTGGGGTGGAGATAAGTATAAAAGAAAAGATTTTCGATTTATTCCTTTTTATTCTAGTAAAGTTCATGAAGGCAAATATAATCATAAAACTTTTTTATGGCCCTTTTTTCAGTGGGGTTCAGATAATTTAGACAAAAAAGATCCTCAGCATTTTTTTATGTTCTTTCCCCTATATGCTCAAAAATATTCTGAAACAGGTTCCAAGTCTGCTTATAGCATTTTATATCCTTTCTCTTTAGTAGCCTGGGGAAAAGATGAAAAAGCAAAAGCTTTTTATTTTAACTTTTTTTGGATTCTTTTTCAATATTCAAAATCAGAATCCCCCTTTTTAAGAAAGTATGTAGTGTTTCCTTTTTATATACATTATCGATTTGGAAATCAAGAACTCTCGTACTATCAGGAATCAAACTTTTATCTAATTCTTTTTGGAAATTTAAAAACAGAATCTGCATTACTCACATCAAATTATAAATTTTTCATACCTTTTTGGTATCATCATTATAGATATTATAAACAAGAACAAACAGAAAGAATGAGCTGGAAACTCTGGCCAATCATACAATACTGGGAAGAAGAATCCGCATATGGATGGAAAATGTTAGCTTTATGGCCTGTTCCAGATGCTATGGTAGAAAAAAACTGGGGGACGTATTATTCTGTATTTGAATATAGCAAATTTGAAAATGAAGATCAATATTTTTCTATGATTTTGAGAATTTTCTCTGTTCGATGGAATCAAAATTATAATGATTTGAATTTATTTTTCTTAGGATTTCATTATAAAAGTCATCCCGAATTTTTCGAATTTACTTTTTTAAAAGGTCTTATTGGGTTTTCTAAAATAGTATACGAAAAAAATCAACGAATTCCACTATATTTCTACCCTAAATACTCTCAGCTCTTAAATCCAGAAGAAAAAGAAACAAAATATTATTTTCATTTGTTTTGGTTTAAATTATAAAATTTTTTTTCTAACACCATACAGAGGGCACTACTTTGATTGTGATAATAATATTTTTTTCGTATAGCATAATTTCGAAATCCAAGTTTTTTATACAAATGAATTGCTTTTTGATTTTCTTCTGAAACCTCTAAAAAAATTTTATCATTCTTTCTTTCTAAAAAATAGTATTCTATGATTTTATTCAAAAAATAAGTTCCAAAACCTTGATTTTGTAATATTTTTCTTATTCCTAATCGTAAAAGTTCAACAGAAAAATCTTCTAAAGTCAAAAAAATTGCATATCCAATGATAAAAGGCTTCTGATCGTTAGAAAAAAATTTCAAGGAGTTTATATCTTGTTTTTTTCTTAAAAATTTAGAATTTAAGATCTGAACTCCTTGATGAGAAACCAAAAAAATCAATGTTTTATCCATATTTTTTTCTTGTTTGTCAAGAAGAAAGAATAAAAAAATCTGATATGAGTCTGATTCAGAACAGCTTTTTAGCATATCTAATGTATAAAATGTTTGAAAACATTCTTTTTCTAATTCAAATATAGAATCTAACCAATCCATATCCATAATCATAAAAAAATTATAGAACTACTTAAAAAATCAAACATTGTTTTTTTTTTCTTAACATTGTTTTTTACTTGAAAATCAAATTTAAAAAAAATAAATAATATCAAAAAAGAACAAAAGGAGAAACTATGTCAGAAATAGCGAAACTCATAGTAAGAAATAAAGAGGTTGAGCTTCCCATCATAGAAGGTACTGAACAAGAAGTCGCTATAGATATCACAAAATTAAGATCTCAGTCTGGTGTCATTACACTTGACGATGGATACATGAATACTGGTTCCTGCAAAAGTTCCATAACGTTTATTGATGGAGAGAGAGGAATTTTAAGATATCGTGGTTATAACATAGAAGAATTAGCTGAAAAATCAACATTCTTAGAGGTTTCTTATTTGTTGATTTATGGTGAACTTCCGACAAAAAAACAGTTCGAAGAATTTCGACAAAAAGTTACCAGACACACGATGATTCACGAAGACTTAAAAAGGTTGTATGATGGGTTTCCTAAAGATTCGCATCCTATGGCAATTCTAAGTTCAATGATCTTAACGTTATCAGGATATTATAATGATCAAATGGATCCACTTAATCCTTCGCATAGAGAAATCTCAATGATTCGCCTTTTAGCCAAGACACCTACTATATCAGCTTATTCTTATAAAAAATCGATAGGACAACCTTTTGTGTATCCAAAAAATAGCTTAAGTTATGTAGGAAATTTCTTAAATATGATGTTTTCTGTACCTGCTGAAGACTACGAAATAGATCCTGTTATCGAGAGAGCATTAGATATCTTATTGATTTTACATGCTGATCACGAGCAAAACTGCTCTGCATCTACAGTACGATTGGTAGGATCAAGTAGAGCGAATATTTTTGCTGCAATAGCAAGTGGTGTTTGTGCATTGTGGGGACCTTTGCACGGAGGAGCCAATCAAGCGGTTATCGAAATGTTAGAAATGATCCATCAAGATGGAGGTAACGTTGACAAATATATAAATCTCGCAAAAGACAAAAATAATCCTTTTCGTTTAATGGGGTTTGGTCACAGAGTTTATAAAAATTTTGATCCCCGTGCAAAAATTATCAAAAGAACAGCTGACGAGGTTCTTAACAAATTAGGAATTCATGATCCTTTATTAGATATTGCAAAACAACTGGAGGAAAGAGCTCTAAAAGATGATTACTTTATAGAGAAAAAATTATATCCTAATGTAGATTTCTATTCAGGAATTATTTATAAAGCTATTGGAATACCCACAGAAATGTTTACAGTTATGTTTGCTATGGGAAGAATGCCGGGTTGGATCGCTCAATGGAAAGAAATGATTGAAGACCCAAACACAAAAATCGGTAGACCAAGGCAAATTTATACCGGTCAAAAAGAGAGACCCTATGTGAGCATAGACCAGAGATAAAAATTATAAGCAATGAAATATAAAAAGATAGTCTAAAATGACTATCTTTTTCTTTTCAATAATGGAAAACTCATGTCGAAATATCCTTTAATTCTAAAATTTTTCATTAAATACGTTCAATCATTTTTTATATAGATTCAATCAATATATTTAAGATTATTTATAAATTTATTTAAATTTCAACGATTTTATTTTTTTTAAAAATCATCATTTTACCCTACAGATCTAATATGTTAGATCAAACAGAATATTCTTTTAAACCAAAACATAAAGTTTGCATCAATCTTTTAACAAACCTCCACAAAGATTTCTTACGACTCTCGAAACATCAAACCAACCAGTTTTTAGAATATTTATACGAAAAACACAAACAAAACATCTTACAACACAAAATCGCACCCCT
>CALFVU010000013.1 GCA_937928085.1 uncultured bacterium
GTCTCCACAAGAAAGGTGTATTAGTTCTTGATAAAGATTTGCTTTTAAATTGATGCCAAAATAATGAATTTTTTTTAATCGAAATTCGTCTTGATGGTTCATATAAAAAATGTAGGGGAAAATAAAAGTTTTTTTCTGAAATTTTTTTAAATAAATAGATTAACAATTGATAAATTTATCTTCTACAATTATGTTTTATTTCTTTTCATAATAAATATGCATAAAAAAATTAGATTTTTTTTGAGGTTTTTATGTTATCCAAGAGAATGAATTTAATTACTCCTTCGGTTACTTTAGAGATAACTGCTAAAGTAAAGGAATTAACTGCACAAGGTAAAGATGTAATAGGTTTTGGTGCCGGTGAGCCAGATTTTGATACTCCAGACAATATCAAAAATTATGCGATACAGTCCATAAAAGATGGTTTTACTAAGTATACTCCCGTAAGTGGAATTCCCGAACTGAAAAAAGCTATTATCCAAAAATACGAAAAAGAATATAATTTATCATATAACATAAAAGAAGTAATTGTTAGTTGTGGTGGAAAGCAGGTTTTATTTAATCTTTTCTTGGCTATTTTAAATCCCGGTGACGAAGTAATCATTTTTTCTCCATATTGGGTTTCGTATATTGATATTGTACAATTTGCAGAAGGAAAAGCTGTGATCATTGATACAACTTTTGAAAATCAATTTATGCCCGACATAGAAGAGTTAAAAAAAGTTTTAAATCCAAAAGTAAAAGCTATAATTTTGAATTCTCCTTCGAATCCAACAGGTGTTTTTTATCCCGGTTCTTTATTAAGAGAACTTTCTAAATTGCTTGAAGAATATCCAAATGTGATTATAGTAACAGATGATATTTACGAAAAACTACTTTATGATGGTCTACAATTTACTAATATACTAAAAGAAAATCCTAAATTGAAACATAGGACTATAATTGTAAACGGTGTCAGTAAAACTTATAGTATGACCGGTTGGAGAATTGGATTTGGTTTAGGACCTGAAGCAATTATCAATGCTATGGATACTATACAAAGTCAAAGTACGTCAAATCCAACTTCAATTTCTCAAAAAGCTGCTCTGGCAGCATTAACTGATGATCAAAGTTTTCTCAACAATTTTCTAAAATCTTTTTCTGAAAGGAGAGATTTAATTTATCGAATGCTTAATTCCATTCCTAAAGTAAAGGTTTTTAAACCTCAAGGAGCGTTTTATATATTTCCAGATTTATCGGAAATTTTCCAGTCTGATCAATTCTTAAAACAAAAAAAACTTAACGAATCTAATTCTATGGCTTTTACTCGATTATTGTTAGAAATTGAAAATGTTGCAGTAATACCTGGAGTAGCTTTTGGAAATGATAATTGTATTCGCTTATCCTACGCTATAAGTGAGGAACAGATTCGAAAAGGAGTAGAACGGATCGGAAATTTTGTTTATAGCTTAATTCAATGATTCCAGAAAAAGAAACGGATTTAAAGAATTTTTTATTAAAAAATAGGATTTCAAGTTTTAAAATATCAGCAATTAACGAAGAAGGTTCTAATAGAATTTACTACAGGATCAAAAGTACAAAAAAGAATAAAACTTATGTTTTATGTATTACTTACCCGTTTGTTGAACAGGATGATTTTATTCAATTATCGAAATATCTATTACAAAAGAAAGCAAAAATTCCAAAATTACTAGGATATTCTCATCAAGAGGGTTTGATTTTATTAGAAGATGGAGGAAATTTATATTTACAAGATCAAATCCTATTTTACAAACAAGAAAAAAAATATAAAAGTATTATTGAATTATACAAAAAAATTATTGATGAATTGTTGTATTGGCACAGTCTAAAGGATATACCAATATTTGTTGAAAAACGTTATTTTGATAAAACAAAACTAAATTTCGAAATTGATTTTTTTTTCGAAAGATTAAATCATCAAAGAATCGAAATAAAAAATTTGAAAATTCGAACTTTTTTTACAGAACTTAACGAGTTTTTATCCGACACAAAGCACGAATTTGTTTTTACTCATAGAGATTTTCATTCAAGGAATATTTTATTAAAGAAAAATCAATTCAAAATTATAGATTATCAGGATGCTCGAATGGGTTTGCGGTGGTATGATTTATCTTCTTTATTATTTGATCCTTATGTTCAATTAGATTTTTCTATTATAAAAATTCTTTTTGAATATTACTTACAAAAAATCTCTTTAAAAGAAATTGATCATAGAGAAATATTTTATTTACAAGCTCTTCAAAGACTAACAAAAGCATTAGGAAGTTTTCTTTTTTTAGGATATGAAAAACAAAAGCCCAAGTTTATATCATACATTCTGCCAACATTGGAATTATTATTAGATTTGTATGCAATCGTTAGATTTCCAGATTTTATATTTCAATTTTATCAAAAGTTGTATGAATATTTTAAAAGAGAAATCCCATTCTTCTAGAGTTGCTATGATTCTTGCTGCTGGATTTGGCAGAAGAATGGAAGAGTACACTTTAGAGATGCCCAAGCCATTATTAACGATCAATTCATATCCTCTAATTTGCTATAGTTTATTTTTGTTATATCTTTGGAAAACAGATTATGTTGTTATCAATTTACATTACATGGGGGATAAAATTAAAAAGTTTTTAAAAGATTTTCCTTATTTTCCAATCTATTTTAGCGAAGAAAAAGATATCTTGGGTACTGCAGGAGGAATTTCTTATGCTATTTACCAGAATTTATTAAACGATTATTTTGTCGTTATCAATACGGATACGATTTTTTTCCCGAATTTTGATCTTTATTCTTATATCCCAATTTTAAAAGAACATAAAATAGATCATTTGCTATGCCTAAAACAAAAAAAAACTTTTACACCAGAAACTAACTTTTCTTTAAAAGAAAAATTAACAAATCAGATTTATAGTTTTGTGATATCCAAAAAACAAAAAAAAAACTCGTTTTTTTATACCGGAATGTCATTATTTAATGTAAACTATTTTCGGTATTACAGAGATATAAATCAAAACAGTGAAAATAATTCTACAACCAACATTTTTAAAAAAGAATTAATAGAATTACTTGAACAAAATCCTATATTCGGGATAATTTACAAAGGAGTTCATATTGATTCTGGAACAAAAGTAAAGTACGAAAATTTAAAACAAAAAAATTTGATCTCAAATAGTTATAAAAAATCTTGGGAAAATTTTCTAAAAGGTTGGTTTGGATGATAATACAAATTTTATTACCTTTCTGGTTATATTTAGATACAATCTTTAAAGATATAGAAATTTACAATTCTTTGACTTATATTCCATTCGAAGATTTAATTTTAAAAGAAGAAATGTTAAAAATTAATAAAAACTTAGAAATAAAAAATACTATTGCAGACTTAACGTTAAGTTTTTTTATGAATCAAACTCTACCGAAACAGGAAAGTTTACTTCTTTTATCTGAAGAGGAGAGTGCAAGATCGTTTTTGTTATATTTTTTAGCGATACAAGAAATACGAAAAGAAAATTTTATTAAAGCCCGAAGTTTATTAGAAGAGTCCTTAAAACTTAATTCTGATTTTGATTATGCATGGAACTTACTAGGATATTTACAAAGTAATTCAAATAATTTTAAAGAAGCAGAAATTTCTTTCAAGAAAGCTGTAACGTTATATCCAAATCATCCTATATATCGTTTTAATTTATCAAAAACTTATTTTAATTTAGGAAAAATACAAGATGCTTTAAAAGAAATTGATGTTTCGATTCGTTTAAAAGAGAATTATCCAGAGGCTTATTTTTTAAAAGGTATGATTTTGGAAGAAATCAATAAAGAAGAAGCATTAAAAAATTATCAGATAGCATTAGAAATGGGGTTAGACAAAGATTCTTTTTTAATACAATTTTTAAATTTAGCATTTCAATTAAATTCAACTACTTTGATATCCCAAATCATCGAAAAGCTTCAAAACAAAAAGAAAGATATAGAGATTTTACTTTTACTTTTAAAAATCCATCTAAATTATGGTGAGTATAATAAAGCTTATCAAATTTTTGAAGAAATCTTACTTTTACCTTCCGGGATTTATGAACTAAACAAAGAAGAGATTGAAAATCAATATGAGCAATTAAAAATTTTAAATTGTAAACAAGGTATGAAATTACAAAATTTTTTTTTAAAAAATCAAAATAGATTAGAAAAATATAAAATGGATTTTGTTAAAAAAATTTTAAATTTTAATTGTAAAATTCATATCAACGTAAAAGATCCAATTGTTAGTCCAGGGCGCTAAAAAATAATCGATTCATTTGTATATTAGTATAAACTTTTTGATTTGGTTGTTCTTTTTTACTTAGAACATAGATTTCTTTAAAAAGTTCTAAAGACTCTTCTTTATCAAGAACATTAATCTTAAAATTATACTTTCGATTAATTCCAGTGATAGGAACAATTTCAATTCCTAAAAATTGTTTAGTTTTAGGATCAAAATGAAATATTGCTAAAATATTATTGGTTTGAAAATAATTCATTGATCCAAAAAGAAAATTTCCTAAAGAATATAAAATAGCACTGTTGCGATTGACAACAATTGCTTGTGGAATATGAGGATGATGTCCTACAATAAAATTTACCCCATAATTCAATAACATTTTTGAAATATTTTTTTGTTCATCAGAAATTTTATTTTGATATTCCTTACCCCAATGGATGGAAACAAAAATATAATCAACTTTTTTTCTAATTTCTAAGATTTTGTTAAATAAAATTTTATGTAAAGTAGCTACTCCAGGTTTTTGTCGGGTTGCAATATCATCGTTATATACAATAAGAGATATAGAAAAAAAAGCGAAGTTCAAAGAATCGATGTTAGTAATATATGGCGTTAAAGCTTCTTCTATATTTCTACCTGCACCAATAGTATGTATTTGAAATTTTTTTAAATTTTCAATGGTTTCTAATAAACCTTTTATTCCATAATCATACGTATGATTATTACCTAAAAAACCCAAATTGATTTTAAGTTGAGTCAGTATCTCAATACTTTTTATTGGAGAATTAAAAACATAGGATCTACCTATCAAAGGTTTTTCATTTGTAGTGAACACAGTTTCGATATTTACTGCTCTAAAATGAACATTTTCGAAGATAGGAAGAATTTTTTCTATTGGTGAATTACCTTCTTTAAGAATATCATCTACGCCCCAAACAAAATGGGTATCTCCTGCAAAGAGAAGTTTTATCGTATCTGTTGGTAAGGTAAAATTTTTATTTTCTTGGGAAAATAAAAATAATGGAAAAAAAGCAGACAAACAAAAAGAAAAAAGAATTTTTCTAAAAAACATTAAATTCATAATTTATAGTAAAATTTTGTATGCAAGAGAAATTTATATTTTAATTTGAAAGAAAAAGAATTTTCTTTAATCCATTTACACAAAAATTTATTAAAAAATGATAATTTTAAAATATATATTCAAATTCTTTCTTATTTATTTTTGTATACAAAAAATTGAATTTTTTAGTCAGGAATTATCTGCACAAAAATATTTAGAAATTATAGAAAAACATAATCAACCTAAAAATGGATATTACGAGGGAAGTTTAGATATTTTAATACCATATCGAAAAAAACAAACTTTTGATTTTGTGTTTTTAAAAAAGGATCATCATATCTTTTGGGAATTTCGACAATCAGAACAAGTTTATTATAGAGTTTTGTGCAATCAAAAAAATCAATTGATTTATTTTTATGATAAAAAAAGAGATGTAGTATATAGTAAAAAAGAAGAGCAAATATTAAAAGAATGGGTTTTTATTCCTTATTTTGTTTTTTGTGGAGTTATGTTAGAAGCTATTCTTGATCCTCAAAGAATCGAAAAAAATACCGAAATTTTGATTCATTCTAAATTTTTTTATCCGAATAGTTCTCATTTTATAATCCTTAATGCTGATCAAAATTTTCGCTTAAAAAAGTTTTTATTATTTTCTAGGTTTGGACAAAAGGAAATGATTACCCATCGAATCTTTTTTTTGTTTGAACCAATTCCATCTTTGGATCCTTTTTTTCCTAATAGGGTTGAAGTCATTGATGCAAACAAAAATTCAGTTGCAATTTTTCGATGGAGTTTATACTACGAAAAATATAAAATAGATGACATTAGATTTATACCAGAATTTCTATCTCGTTGATGTTATACGAAAAAACATTACAATTATTGTTAGAAAGTGTGGGAAGACCGGAAGAAGTTGATTATTATCTCAAACGATTTAAAAACAATAGTAAATCGGATTACTTTGCACTAATTGTTCCAGAAAGGGATGTGTTGCAAGAAAATTTTGAACATCTTACATTCTCCTTAGAAATGTTATTTAAACTAGAGTTATTTCCCATAGTTTTGATTGCTTTTCCCGATCCATATGTTTATAAAGCTAAATTCATAAATCAAGATATGTATGTTTGTTATTTTTTAAATAATTTAAATGAAAACCATTTGATTGTTAAGAATAATAATAAAAAAATTTTAGTTATTTTTTTTACTGGTTTTTTAATAGATTTTATAAATCATTTTAATCATTTTTTACCTGATAGAGTTCATTTTGTTAGAAATCAAGGTTTTATCAAAGATAGAAATCAACAATATTTGTATATGTTGGATGCATTAACATTAAAAGAACCAGAAAAAAAAAAGATTGAATTGTTGAATCCTAAAGAATTAGAGTCTATTTTGGAAGAAGATATAGGAATTTATATTTATGCGAGTTATCTTTATGCAAATTATAATTTTTTTCATATTTCTATAACTTCTCCTTTTATGCTATTAAAGGAACTATTTACAATTAAAGGTTCCGGGACTTTAATTCGTAAACCTTCGAAAATTCGTCATATAAAGAGAGAGCAAGTAACCGATAGTTTTATGATAACAATCAAAAATATAATAGAAGAATGCTTTCAGAAAAAACTAAAAGATCAAGCACTTCAATATTTTACGGATGTTTTTATAGATTCTGAAGAAAAGAGCCTGATTTTATTAGAAAAAAAAGAATTCGGATATTATCTATCGAAATTTGCAGTGACTATTGAAGCAAGAGGTAGAGGTATTGCACAAGATCTTTGGAATGAATTACAAAAAAAAAATTTTTCTTTATTTTGGAAAACGAATCAAAAAAATTCTATAAAGAAATGGTATGAAAAAATTAGTGATGGTTTTTGTAAATTAGATCCTTATCTTGTTTTTTGGAAAAATATATCTTATACAAATATACCGAGAATTATTGATTTTATAAAAGAAAGAGGTTCTGATTTTTATGAAGATTAAATATATTTTATTGTTTATTGTTTTTTTTAGAGGTATTGTTTTATCTAAAGATTTATCAGAAATTGTAATACCTTTAGTAGAATCATTGATCAAAAATCAAAATATTCCTACATTACAAATTATCATTTTTAGTCCTCAAAAAATATGGCTTCAGCAATTTGAGTATGATTATTATGATCAAAAACCTAAACGAAACGAAAACTTATATAATTATTTTGTAGGGGAACTTTCATATCCTATTCTTGGGTATTATTTTACAAAAGAATTTACCAATATAAAAATAAAAAATCATCCGATTATACAATTGATTGAAGATAATCTAAAAAAAAGTAATTATTTTATAAAAAAATACAATGTTCTATCAGATCAGTATTTCGATGTATATAAAGAAAATTCGAATAGATTAGTATTTCAATCTTTGTTAAATATGACTTCAGGATTAGAAATTTCAAAGAGCGGAATTGGTATGCGGAATCAAGATTTTAAGTTAGATATAAAAATACGCTCTAATCCTTTCGAAAATTTTTATTTATCTACAAACAATTATCTTGTTTTATATGACTCTTTAGAGCTATTCAAACCAGAATATACCATTAGTGATTTTTTTAAAAAAGTTTTATTTTATAAAGGCAGTATTTCAAAAGAATTTTTAAAGACTCATAATATTCCTTATGGTTCATTTTCTGGTAAAAAAATCAAATTTATTACAGATTTTGATATACATAATGTTTTTTCGTATGGAATGATAACAAACCTAAAAAACTATATGGAATTGATTTATATAATTTATAAAGAAAATTTGATATTTGATGAATTTTATATCAAAACAGATAAAACTTCTGGTTATAAAAATGGTTTTTTTTACAGAAAAACTTGTGATGGTCAGTTTTATATAGCAGAAAATTTTGGGTATGTACCTGGTTATAGTAGTTATTTTTTTATTATGGAGAATGGTTATGGTTTTGGTATATTTCAATCTAGTGATGATGAATATACTCTTCATTTTATTCGAGATAAAATTGAAGAAATGTTATATGGAGTTTTAGCTATTGAATGTTTTAAAGAATTGATTGATGAAAAAAAGTTTAAATCTTTGTTAGGCTACTATCGTGGAGAAAATATTTTAGAAAATTCTGTTTTTAAAAATATTTTCACTGATTTTTGGGTTCGAGTAGATCATCGAAATCGATTCGAAGTTTCCAATTTTTTTAGCAAAGATCCTTTAGGTTATATAGAAGCTATGAATCAAAAACTTTTTATAAGAGGATATTCAAAGATTAATAGATATCCTTTAAATTTTATTGAAGAAAATCATAAAATAAAAAAAATCTTTATTGGGATTTATGAATATAAAAATATTGACTGGTACTTATCCATTCGTGGAATTGTTATCTTATTTTTATTTGTGATCTTGCTTATTTTTATAACTATTTTGGGAGTCATCATTTATGCAAAAGGTTAAACCAAAAGTAGTTATCATTGGTGCAGGTTTTGGTGGTTTAACAGCTGCAAAATATTTAAAAAATAAAGAAGTTGATGTAATTATCATAGACAGAAGAAATCATCATTTATTTCAACCATTATTATATCAGGTAGCAACAGGAGCGTTAAATCCTGCTGATATTGCTGTGCCTATTCGTTCAATTTTTTCGAAAGCTCAAAACATTAAAATTTTATTAGGAAATGTAATTGATATTAATTTAAAGAAAAAAAAAGTAATTACTGATTTCGATACATTGGATTACGATTATTTAATTTTGGCTTGTGGGGTTTCTCATAGTTATTTTAAACAAGATCAGTGGGAAGAATACGCGCCGGGTTTAAAGTCTTTAGAAGAAGCAACAGAAATACGTAGGAGAATTTTTTTAGCTTATGAATTAGCAGAAAGAGAAAAAGATCAAAATAAACAAAAAGAATTATTAACTTTTGTGATTGTGGGTGGTGGTCCTACAGGTGTTGAATTGGCCGGTGCTATAGGAGAAATTAGTAGATATACTTTAAGCAAAGACTTTAGAAATATAAATCCGGGAAGGACTCGAATTATACTCATAGAAGCTGGGAAACGAATTTTACCTTCTTTTAAACCAGAATTATCAGAGTATGCAGCTAGAGAATTAGAAAAATTAGGTGTGACGATATGGACAAATACTTATGTAACAGAAGTAGGAAATGGTTATGTAAAGGCTGGAGATGAGATTATCAAAGCAAAAACGATTTTATGGGCTGCAGGTATTGAACCATCTAGCTTAAATTATAAATTGAACGTAACAAAGGACAAAATTGGACGCATTTTAGTAGAGCCAGATTTGAGTATTAAAAATGATCCTAATGTTTTTGTTATAGGGGATCAGGCTAATTTCTCTCATACTCCTGATGGTAAACCATTACCAGCAATAGCACCTGTTGCAATCCAACAAGGAAAGTATGTAGCAAAATGTATATTAAGAGATCTACAAAATTTAAAGAGAATTCCTTTTCAATATGTAGATAAAGGTTTTATGGCAACTATCGGAAGAATGAAAGCTATTTTACAATATAAAAATTTTTATCTTAAAGGTTTCTTTGCATGGCTATTATGGGTTTTTATACATATTTTGTATTTGATTGGTTTTCGAAATAAGCTCATCGTTTTTTTTCAATGGAGTTGGAGTTTTCTTACTTTTCGAAAAGGAGCCAGAATCATTAGAAGTAAAATTTGGAAAACAAGAGAACACGAGTCATTTATACTAAAATCAAAAAAGATCATCAATAAGAAAAAATTATGAGAATAGCACAGACAGAAAGAAAAACAAATGAAACTTATATAAAATTAAAAATCAATTTGGATGGAAGTGGAAATTATAAATTCGATACAGAAATCCCTTTTTTTGAACATATGTTGAGTCATATTTCAAAGCATAGTGGAATCGATATAGATTTGTTTTTAAGGGGTGATATTGAAATTGACTGTCATCATTCAGTTGAAGATACAGCTATTGTTTTTGGAAAATTGTTCTACGAGGCTTTAGGTGATAAAAAAAATATTTTTCGGTATGGTAGTTTTACTTTACCGATGGATGAAACATTAACTACTGTAGCTATCGATCTAAGTGGAAGGTTTTTTTTTAAATACTTAGGCCCTGATCTATCAAAAATGGGTAGGTTTGGTATATATGATTCCGAATTAACTTATGAATTTTTACAAAAATTTGCAATGCATGCTAGGATCAATTTACATGTAATTGTTCATTATGGAAAAAATAGACATCATATACACGAATCGATTTTTAAAGCATTGGGTAAGTCAATAAGAATTGCAATTCAAAGCGATCATTTGGGTATGCCTTCTACGAAAGGAATCTTAGAGTAGGCAAAAATTATATTGAATAAATTTTACGAAGTTCTTCTATTTCTTTAAAAAATTTATTCCACAACATATTTTTTTTGGGATGAAAAGAATATTGAACACTCATTTTAACTAAATCAATAATTTCTGTAATTGAAAAATTTAAATATTTATATAAATTATAATATTCCTGTGTTAAATCTATATTGAAAATTTCGGGATCATCTGTATTGATTGTGCAAGGAATACCAAAATCATAATATCGACGTACGGGATGATCTTTAGGATTTCTTACATATTTTCCAGTAATTAAATTAGATGTTAGGCATATTTCAATAGGGATTGTTTTATCCCTTAAATATTCCATAAGATTGGGATCTTGTATTGCAGAAGTTCCATGACCGATTCTTTCAGCTTTGAGAATTTTTACTGTATCCCATATTGACCAAGGACCATCGTCTTCTCCACTATGGGCTACGCAATGAAGTCCGTTAGCTCTTGCTTGTGCAAAAACGTCTTTAAAATCTCGCGCTGGTCCCATCAACTCCGCTCCTCCTAGACCAATTCCTATGTGATTATCAAGTTTTGCTTTTAGTACACGTTGTAAATTTTTACTTGCATTTTCTGGTCCAAATGTTCTAGAAACATCAACTAAGAACTTAACTTCCGGACCACCCTCTATCTGACATTCTTTTGCAAGTGAATCTAATACTTTTGCAATTTCTTCGAAAGGTAATCCATTTTGTATTAATCTTGAGGGAGCATAAAAAACTTCTGCATATTGAATATGATTTTTTTCTAAATATTTTCGTAAATTATTAAAAATAAATATAAAATCTTCTGGTTTTTTGATAGAATCTAAAATAAATAAAAAAAGTTTAATAAAATCGTTCAAATTTTTAAAATTATAAAGTTTTTCTATTTCTTGTTCGTCGACTTTTTCATTATGTTCTTGTAAAATTTGAATGATGGTGTTTTTTGAAATACAAGCTTCGATATGTAAATGTAATTCAACTTTTGGAATTCTTCTTAAGAAATTTAGAACTTCTTGATCTTTTTCTTCGATTCGTAAAGGAGGAGGGATAACTTGAATAGTGGATGCTGTAGCAATATCTACTGAAAATATACTTTGCAATAATTCTTTGGATGGATTTTCGATTTCTAATTGTTCTAACTCTAATTTTTGATTTATAAGATCATTGATTACTTTGTCAAAAGCTAGGTGCAGTTCAATACTATATTCTTTGTTTTCAGGGACTTTATTTTTTAAGTTTTGCAATTCTTTAATTTCCGATTCTATATGTTTAATTTTTTTATAAATTTTTTCAAAAGTTAACTTCATTCAGTTTTGATTTTACTTTGTTGTTAATTTTTGCTTTTTTTCTTCTATTCGTTTTTTTAGGCGTTTTGCTTGTTCATTTTTTGGATCGAGTTCAAATACTTTTTCTAAAAAAATGTCAGCTCTTCCGATATGATTTAATTTAAAATGAACATCTGCTAATTGTAATAAAATAGTGATTCTATTTGGATTTAATTCATAAGCCTTTTCTGCAATTTCTAGTGATTTTTCTAGATTACCCACTCTTTTGTGAGCAATTGATAAATATAACCAAAAATCTTCTATATATGGATCATCATTTAAATATTTTTCTAAAATTTCTACTGCTTTTTCGTAATTTTCTAATTTGAATGTCAAAACAGCTAATTTTTTGTTTAAATCTTTGTTCGTCTTATTTAATTCATATGCTTTTTGATAATAATTTAAAGCTTCGTTATAATTTTGATTAGCCAAGGATTCGTCACCTTTTTTTAAATAGTCATCAAAGTCTCCTTCTATTGATTCTTCTAATATTGCTTCAACGTTTTCTTCGTCTAATACTATGATTGATTTTTTTTCTAATTTATTTTCTGATGGAATGGGTTTTTCTTTTGTTTTTACAACAAAACTTTCCTCTTCGGAATATTTCGTAGTTTTTTCGTCTGATATTTTTACTTCTTGTGGTACATAAGTAATACTTAATAAAGAAGTATCATCTGTTAATTTCCCTCTTTTTTTAATTCCTTCAAAGATTTTTTCAATATCTCCTTTTGCTTCTTCTACTACCTCTAAAATCAAATATTCATTTTCGTTAATGACTCGAATTCCTTCTTCGCTAGTTTCTATTTGGATATCATCTCTACCATCAGAACCGGCTATTACGATATCTCCTTCTTGTAATTGAAATGTATTTACTTTAAACGGGTATTCAGAATCTAGACCTAATTTTCTTAATGTTAATTCCTCTTCGATAAAAGATGCTTTTCCATTTCTATATAAAATCTGAAAGGGATGTTCTGCATTGAAATAATACATCTTTCCCGTTTCTTCATCAATTAAATCAACTACGCAAGAAATACACATAGTTCCATTAAAAGCAGCAAATACTCCATGAATTTCTTCGTATATGTCTGTTAACCATTGTTCGGGTGTCATATCTAAAACTTTATCGTGTCGGGCTGAACGAGCGATGATAGAATTCATCACCACTCCCATCACTAATGCACCACCAGCTCCTTGTGTAGATTTTCCCATTGCATCTCCATTCATTGCTACTATATACCTTTTCGAAGTTTCTAAAGATTTTCCTAATCTTAAACTTCCTGTTACACAAATATCACCGCCAATTTCGGAAATTTTACCTCTAAATTCAAATTCTTTATATTGTTTAACAAGAAATTTAGTTGGCACTCTTTTGGACTTATTGAAATTTACAGTTAATGGTTTTAGCAATAAAGAAGTTAGGTAATAATCCCCGTCTTGTTGAATTTTTAATTTTCTTACTTCTTCTAAAGTGGCATTGAGTTCTGCTGTTCTTTCTTTTACTTTTTCTTCTAGATTGTTCGCGTAATCTTGTAATTGATCCTTGGCTTCTTTAATGGATACCACCATTTTATTGAAGGATGTAGCTAAATATCCTATTTCATCCTGAACAAACACTGGTACTTTTACAGTTAAGTCTCCTAGGTTTACTTTTTTAACACCTTTTAATAATTCGTTTAAAGGATGGATTAAACTACCTTTAAAAAATAATGGGTAAATTATAGTAATAACAAAAAAAATTATTAAAAAAATCAAAGTTTGCTGGAATGCGGGCTTGTGGATAAAAATTCTGTAATCTAGGTATTTGTATCCACCTTCGTAGATGATGTTTTTATCTTTATCGTATTTCAAAAAAGAAACATAATGAGTAAATCCATCTAAGCTAGAACGATATACTCTAACTTTATGAGGTTTTAAAGGGGCAAGGATTGGATAAATTTTTCTTTTTAAAATCTTTCCATCATTTTCTTGTGAGTTTTCTAAAATTTCTTTAATGAGCTCACTATAATTAGAAAAATCAGGTTTTGTTTTAGAAAGATATTTTATCAATTCTTTTCTAAATGTATCGTTCTTTAAAAAAGAAATTCTATTATAATTTACAAATGTAAGTTGATTTAATTTGTCTAAGTATCTTAGCACTTCGCTTTTAAGTTCATATTCGCTACCTGTATATTCTTTTACAAAACTTTCTATGCTTGTTTTGTGTGCTAAAAAGGTATGGGGTGTAGAGTTTAATAAAGTTTGTAAATTTTCTTTAAAATTTTTTATTGGTAGATTTCTTATTTTTTCGTAAATTGCTGTATTTTCTAAATCATGTAAATAAAAATCAAAATCTACTTTGTTCTTTTCTTCTGTATTAAAATAATCTTCTCTTACATAAATATAACTACGTTCATTTTTATTAAGGTCATATTTATAAAGATACACAATTTCTGGATCATAGTCTTTTGATAGTATGGCTTTTTCTATGTATTCAATTCTTAATAAGTCATATTCTTTTTCTTTATCTCCTAAAGTAATATAGGCAAGACCTTGCATTAATAGAAGAAATGTAACTAAAGTAATTCCTATGATTTTAGCCATAAATGTGGTTCGATCTTCTGTTACGTTGATGTATAATACAGTAAGGATAAAGAGCATAGTCACTACAGAAATAACTAAAACGTTGAGAAAGAATCCTCTTTCTACTACACCATCCCTGCTTAAGGTGTTTAATATTCCAGGTGCAATCGTTCCAATAATCATACTAAATATGTATAATATTAAAGCATTCCTGATTTTTTTATTTTTTCTATAATGTAGAATTCTAAAAATTCCAATAATAATAGGTAAAAGAATATAAATCATTATAAAATAAGCTACAATTTTACTAATGAATTCTGCATCATAGTCCCAGTAGTGTCCGGTAAAATGAAATTTAAAATCAGCTGTTCTCGTAATGTAATAGAATATACCAAGGAGGGCTATACCAATAATCCATTGAACATACAAAAACCCTTTTTGTAACTTAGGCCAGTTATTTTCGGGAAATAAAAAAACAAACTGTAAAAAGTAAATTAAAGCGGGATAAATAAAACCAACAGTCATAAGTCTGTGTTCAGCGGCTAGAGGATGATAGATCAAAGCAGAAATAAAATAACCCATGTAAAAAAAACCTTGATAAAACGAAGTTTTTGCTAAGGCTACTGTATATGGTGATTTGTCTTTTATATTAATTAAAAAAGCAAAGAAAAAAAAAGCAAAAGAAGTAGCTAGCATACTACCAAACGTTAAAAAATTTGAATAAATATGGTATCGATTTAATATTTCTATCATACCCCCTCCATATTTATAAGCTTCGGTATATCAAATATATATCCTAAAACATAATTTTTTGTATGTATTTTAAGAAAAATGAAATAATTTTTTTGTCAATAATTATTAAATATAGTTTGCTATAGGGTTTTTAGGAAGCTTTGGATTTTTTGATATAATTCTAAATTTTGTTTTTCTAATTTTAAAGATATTACTTTACCTTTTACTTCTATACCCTCTATTTCTTTTATTTTTTCTTCGTATTTTTTGATTAGTTTTTCTTTGTTCTCTACAATATATTTTTTGTCTAAAAAATAAATTTTTCCTTTTACATGAAGGGGAATAATCTGTTGATAAGATTTTAAACCTAAAGTGATTCTTTTTAATAATTTTTCTATTTCTTGCTTTTTTTGAGGAAAATCTTGAATTAAAATTTCTTGATCAGGTATTTTATCCCTCTCCAAATACCAATGAATTTTTTTTAGTAAAGATTCAAATATTTCTTTATCTTCTAAAATTTCTTCTTCAATCTTTTCTTTAGTTTCTTTTTGAATTAATTCTTTTTTGTTATCATTCAATTTTATTTCTTGAATGGAAGATTCTTTTAACATTAATTGATGTTTCTCGCAGTATTTTTTCCATAAGCTTCTTAAAGTTTTAGGATCAAGGGTTTCTTTTGTGATTTTTAGGATTATTCTTTTAAAAAATGGGATATCATTCCAATACGATTTAGAAATCAATTCTTTTACATTTTCTCTTATGATTGCTGGGAATAAATGATTTTTTTCCTCTTCTAATAAATTATGATAATCAAACATTTGTTCCCAAATTCTTATTAAATAAATGTCTTGTATTTTATGAAATAAATTTTCTATTTGTTTAAATGTGTTGACGATATTCGTTTTCTCGTTTAAAAGTAAATAGATTTCGTCATAATATTTTTCGAATGGATATTCTTTATTAAAAATGGGATAAGTGGCAAAAAGTAGATTAGGTATTTTTTTTTGTAAAATATAATTTAAGATTCTTTCGGAAACATAAGTTTTTCCTTTTGATTTAGCTCTAAAAAAATTGTTTTGATTTGAAATTTTTTTTATTAGATCTTTAATTTCTATTTTATCTTGTTCTATTTGTTGTTTTTTCTTGGATATATCAATAAATTCTTTTAAACTTAAAATTTCTGTTGCTAACAAGAAAATTCCTTTATTGATTTTATCTTTATTTTTAATGACTAAATTACATAATTCAGTAATCTGTTCTTCTCTGGATAGTTGATTTAAATTATTTTTAACTTCAGTAGGTAAAGAATTAGTGATCAATTCTTTGATTGTGTTATGAAACAATAAATCTAATAACATAGTGTATCTTAATTCAATAGAATATAAATCATTCATAAGAAGTACATCAGGCAAAGAAAGTTCATATGGATTCCTTTTTATTACAACTATGAGTTTTTCTTGGGCTAACTGATAAATTATTGGTTTAAGAATTATGTCTTGGATTCTTTGATTAACTAAGTTGATTCTAATTAAATCATTTGGAGTTAGTTCAGAAAAATTTCGCTTATAAAAATAAATATTTTTAAATAAACTATAAATTTGTCCCAGCTCCAATACACTTTCTAATTCTTCTATGGAGTTAAAATTTTGAATTTTTTCTTTTAGCAAATTCGTTGTACTAATTTTAGAGTTATGATTTCTAAAAGTAACTAAAGAATTATGGATTACTTGTAAAATTCCATTTTGTATTGTATTTATGTTGTTGTTGTACGGTATTGCTACTTTAGTTGTAAAAAAAAATTTTTCTTTTTCGTTATAATTTAATTCTCTAAGTAAAAGAATAAAAGCAGGCTTTTGAGTTGCTAAAATAAATAATAATTTTATTACTTTTTCCAAAGAAGGTAAAGGTAATTTATCTCCAATAGCTTTTTTTCTAAATTCTAAATCTTCGTAGATTTCTTTATCCGTAGGGAAGTAATTTTCTAACTTGTTTTTTGATTCATATAAATTATATATAGAGTCATAAATTTGCGATAGAATTCTTTGATTTATGATAATGTCCTCTTCTTTTGTAAAGGCAGAGGGGTTTAAAAAAAATTCTCTTACTTTACTTGGTAAAAGATAATTTAAAGAAAATTTTTTCTCTTCTCGTTCCATATTTTAAGAATATAGTAAGGAACATAATTTAAAGGTTTTTTAAGCTCTACAATGAAAATTGTATGAAAAATCAGAGCAACAAAATATAAATAAAATACAAAATTCATTTCGTAAGATTCCTCAACTAAAATATGTATTTTGTGATTGATCAAACCATAAATATAAATTAAAATAATGATAATGTTAATTCCTAATTGAAAGATATAATAATATGGTTTGTAAATAAGTAGAGTAATCAATATAGAAAAGAAGGGTGGGATGATAAAAAGATACCATTTTTTAGAACGAATCATTTCTGTTGTTAAATTTTCTAAATGAATTTGATAACGAAACCAAGGAAAAAAAACAAATATTAAAACACTAAAAGATACCAAATACAATTTCCATAGGGAGAATGGCAAACTAAAAATAAATTCAATAAAAATTTTATAAATGATTTTTATAATTTGGAACCAACCTGATAAAATTATAAAAAACCATTTTTTATAGAAATTCAAAAAGCTCATAATTGAAAAATCACATCGATTTCTATTGACGCATTTAAAGGTAAAGATACAACTCCAATAGCTGATCTTGTATGTTTTCCCGCCTCTTCGAAAATTTTATAAGATAAGTCAGAAGCTCCATTTGCCACCAAATGTTGATATACAAAAGTTTCTTTAGAAGCAACATACACATTCAACTTTAAAACACCTTTTATTTTGTCTAAATTTATGATGGTTGAAGCAGCGGATAAAGAATTTATAAAACATTGTTCAGCACAAATCTTTCCTATTTCGATATCACTTTCATATTGTAGAGGTCCTACGGAAAGAAGATTTCCATTCCTAAAAGGAAGTTGTCCACTAATAAATAATAAATTATCTTGAATTTTTGCTGGAATATAACTGGCTATAGGTGTTGTAGGATTAGGTAGTTCAATTCCTAATTCTTTTAGTTTGGCATGAATCATATTTCAAGTTTTTTTTTGAAATTGAGTTTGCAATATAATTTTATTCAATCTTTAATTCAAAATTTAAATTTTTATTTGAAAAAAAATTTATATAAATGAATGCTGGATTTGATTCCAAACAAGATTTTAATTTTTTATTGGAATATAACCTGTCTGTTCGATAGTTTCATAAAAATCTTCTAACTTTAGATTTTGGTTGTTATACTCGATTTCTACTTTTTTCTCCTTATAATTTGCATGGACTTTTTCAATACCTTGTAATTTTTTGATTGCATTTTCTACAGCCATTTCACAATGTCTACAAGTCATACCATCTACACCAATGGTAGTTTTCATATAAAACTCCTGAATACATTTTAATATTGTACTATTTCTGGAAATACAATCATTGTGATTAAGCCCAATATCTGAATAAAAATAAATGGTATAACACCCTTATAGATGATTTTTGTAGTTATTTCCGGAGGAGCTACTCCTTTTAAATAAAATAAAGAAAAGCCGAATGGCGGTGTTAAGAAGGATGTTTGTAAGTTCATTCCAATCATTACTCCAAACCAAACCATGTTAATATCAAGCTTTATTGCTGCAGTGGTAATCATTGGAATGACAATAAAAACAATTTCAAAAAAATCTATAAAAAATCCTAAAATAAAAATAACAAAATTTACGAAGAAAAGAAAACCCCATTTTCCACCGGGAAGATTTGTTAAAAATTCATCTATCCAAACATCACCATTTACACCTCGAAATACTAACGAAAAAACAGTAGAACCAATTAGCAAAAATATGACCATCACAGTAAGTTTAGCTGTATCATTCATTGCTTCTTTTAGGTTTTTAATGTTAAATTGTTTATTAAGTGAGGCTAAAATCATTGCACCAACAGCACCTAAAGCACCAGCTTCTGTAGGAGTTGCAACTCCAGTAAAAATACTTCCCAATACAACTAAAATTAAAAATAGAGGAGGTAGCATTATAAAAACAACTTTTTTGTATAATTCAGATTTACTTATGTTTCTTACTTCTTTTGGCAAAGCAGGAACCAACTCAGGTTTAAAAATCGATACAATTACAATAAAAATAACATACATTCCAGAAATTAGTAAACCGGGATATAAAGCTCCCAAAAACAAATCTCCAACAGAAACACCTAATTGATCTCCCAGTACAATTAAAACCACACTTGGAGGTATGATTTGACCCAAGGTACCGGCTGCACAAATTACTCCTGAAGAAATTTCTTTTGAGTATCCATATTTTAGCATCACTGGCAAGGAGATAAGTCCCATAGACACAACTGTAGCTCCTACAACACCGGTAGCTGCTGCAAGTAGTGTTCCTACTAATACAACAGCTATAGCTATTCCTCCTCGAATAGGTCCAAATAACATTCCGATTGTTGTTAATAAATTTTCTGCTAGTTTAGATTTTTCTAATATTGTTCCCATAAAAATAAAAAAAGGGATAGCTAACAAAATATAATTTGACATTATTCCGTAAATTCTTTCCGATAAAGTATTGAAAAAAGTAAATTCAAAGTATCCCAGCACTAGTCCAAAAATTGAAAATACAAGACCAGCCCCGGCTAAAGAAAAAGCTACAGGATA
Organism: uncultured bacterium; assembly: GCA_937928085.1. Lineage (GTDB taxonomy): Bacteria > Spirochaetota > Leptospiria > Leptospirales > Leptonemataceae > SKYB61. Next base: position 20,002 of record CALFVU010000013.1, read on the forward strand.
TCCACTAAAAACAAATACTAGTAGACCTATGAACATTAAAAGAGGAAGTATGGAATCCATTAGATCACCTCTCTTTCGATATGGATTTTTCTTCCATAATTGTATAATTAGTTTTTAAATGTAAAAATTTTTGTATCAAATACGAAATTGACTGTAAAAATAAAAGAAAAAAAGAAATCGGGATCATGGTTTTTATGGGAAATCTGGGTAATCCCCCAGGATCGGGGGACATTTCTAAAATACGCCAAGAATTTATGACAGTGGGTATAGAAACATAGATAAGTAGAATACAAAAAGGAGTTAAGAAAATTATAGTTCCCAAAATATCGATGTATGTTCTAATTTTATCGGAGAATTTGTTATATAGAATATCCACTTTTACATGAGAATTATGTTTTAATCCGTATGCTCCACCTAGAAGAAAAATAATACTAAATAAATACCATTGTAATTCAATCAAAGCATTAGAATTTAAATCTACCCCTAAGTATTTTCCTAAATATCGTGTAATTGCATTATAAGCAGATATAAGAACTACAAATAAAACTAACCAGTTATTCCAATTTCCAATATTTTCTGTTATTTTATTTATTGTTTCAGAAATTTGTTTTAATTTTTCAAATTGTTTCATAAATTTCAAAGAATAAATAAAATTAAGCTATTTTACTGTAAATCCAAAATTAGAATATGTCAATTCTGCAGTGCGAAACCATTCATTTTCATCGCCTCGAAATTTTTTCCAAGATTCATAGACTTTTTTATAAGTTTTATCTTTTAAAGCTAATTCTTCCATTAGCTCGTTTGCTTTTTTGTAGGCTTCTTTTAGAATTTCATCAGAAAATTTTCTTAATTGAGTACCTTGTTTTATCATTCTTTGTAGAGCTTCTGGATTTTTGGCATCATATTTAGCAGTCATATCAATGTTTGCATAAGCGCAAGCAGTTTCTAAAATTGTTTTATAAGTATTCGGTAGATCTTCCCATGCTTTTTTATTTATAAGAAAAGTTATCGTAGTTCCAGGTTCCCACCAACCAGGATAATAGTAATATTTTGCAACTTTATAAAATCCTAATTTTTCATCATCATAAGGTCCTACCCATTCTGTAGCATCGATAGCACCTCTCTCTAATGCAGGATAAATGTCTCCCCCTGCCAATACTTGTACGTTAACACCTAGTGCAGACATTACTTTTCCACCTAAGCCTGGAATTCTCATTTTTAAACCTTTTAAATCATTTATTGTATTTACTTCTTTTCTAAACCATCCACCCATTTGACATCCTGTATTACCCCCTGGAAAGTTGATAATGTTAAATTCACTATAGATTTCTTGCATTAATTGTAAACCACCACCGTGATATAACCAGGCATTTTGTTGTCTTGCTGTTAAACCAAAAGGAACTCCAGTATCAAAAGCTAAAGCTTCGTGTTTTCCCGTAAAATAATATGAAACTGTATGAGCCATTTCGACAGAATTGTTTTGAACAGCATCCATTACTTGTAATCCCGGTACAATTTCTCCTGCAGGGTAGACTTTTATATTAAATTTTCCATTCGTCATTTTTCGAACTGCTTCTGCCATGACTTCTGCAGCTCCAAAGATTGTATCTAAACTTCGTGGAAAGCTTGATGCAAGTCTCCAGTTTATTTGGGGAAAATCTACTGTACTTGTTTCTTGTCCCTGAGAATCTTTTTTGCAAGCATTGCTTACCACTATAGACCCTAACGAAATAGGTAATAGTTTAAGTACTTCTTTTCTTGTAATCTTCATTTCTCTCTCCTTTGTTGCGTTGCTTTGTTTAAGTTGTTATGTTATACCATATATTGTTTAAAAAATAAAATGTCAACTTAGTTTATACATTATACATTGAATTGTAAAAATTTTTTTAAAGAAAAACTTAAACTTGAATGTGTTCTATCTAATGTTTTGTTTTATGAATTTTAAAAATCAAAAATCAATTTTGTATTATGGCTTTTTTAATTTCCTTTTCTTGCCAAAAGTATGGCTTTACTTTAAGTAAAAAAAGAAGAAAGAATTTCTTATTACAATTTATTAAATTTACTAAAAAAATTCTTTTTGAGGTGCAATTTATCCCATTTATTTTGATTATACTAGTATTTTAGGTATAAAAGTATTTTTAGGTTTAAATGAAATAGAAGAAGAAATTGATTTAATTATCAAAGTAGAATATTATTCTAAAATTTTTTTTATGTCAAGCAATGTTTATATGAAAAAAAAAGTTGTCTTACTAATGTCCACTTTTCGAGAAGAAAGTACGGTGTTTCAGGCTTTAAAAAAAATTTTTTGAACATTTTAAATCAAACTCAAATCCGATTGATAAGACCCAATTTTAAGACCATTTCTCCTTATACAAATTTTTAACTATAGTTAAGGTATCTGTAAAGCTTGGAACTTGATATAAAATTGTATACGAAAGACATATTAGAGATTAATTACAAAAGAGAAATGGCGATTGTAGTAGTGAACAAGGAAAATATAGAAATTTTAGGAATAGGTAGATAAGGTACATCGTCCCTTTTGTTTGGAATCAAAATTTTATGTGTTAATCTTCTAATAATAAATGCAAAAATCTTGATTTTGGCATAAATAAAAAAAACTTTTTTTGATCGGTAAAAAACAAAATTTATAATCATTTTTCGGGATAATACTATAAAAAAATATATCGATGACTAAAAATTACTAAAAGCTAAATTTTTAGATCTATACTTATGATGATTTGGCAACAGTGGTATATACTAAAAAATACTTGATGATTTTTAAAGGTATTATGAATTGATTTTTTATGAGAAAAAAAATACCTTTTTTATTTCTTTTTTTAATTCCTTATTTTTTAAATGCTACTTCTGATAAGATTAAAATACAAATTTCTGAAGAACAAGAAGAAGTACCCTTTTATAGAACATTTTTGATTTCTGCGGAAAATCCATTTGATGAAAATAAAACAATTTTAGGTACGATTTTTTTTGAAAATGGTGAACAGTGCCCTTTTTATTTGGAAGTAAAAGCAAGTAATGATACAAAAATCATAAGACATTGTAATGTAAAAAAAAGAAAGCTAAAATACGAAGTAAAAGTAGAATATGTATATCCATTCATTATTAAAGAATAATTATCTTGCTACTTCGTTGATTAATTTTCCAAGGAGACCATCGTGAGTTGTAATTGATTTTTGATTGGCTTCGTATTCTCTTTGAACTTCTATCATTTTTGTCATTTCTCTTACAATATTCACATTTGATGCTTCCAAATACCCTTGAAGGATAATGGGATGTCGATTCTCTTTAAATTCCAACATTGGTCCTGATTCGGGAGTTACAGAATAAAAACTATTGCCTTCTTTTTTTAGTTCTCGAGGAAATTCTACAGTCCGTATTTTTATTTTATCTAGTAAGATGGGCTGCTCCCAATGATTTTGAGTTTCATTCGTTCCCTTTAAAGGATCATTCCCAAATTTTTCGTTAATCCAAATTTCACCATTTTCTTTTACAATCCAGTTCCATCGGGAAACTCTAATAGGCCCTTTTTCTCCCATTAGAGGAAAACCATCAGGTGTTACTAAATAACCATCTTTATCTAAAATAAAAGAACCTGCTTTTGTTAATTTTTCCCCTCGATCGGTTAAGACCACAAAAAAAGCTGGATTTTCGTTATTTCGATCGTCAATCATTAAGTCAAATGGATTGTCCGTTTTTTTTACGGGTCCTTGTTCAAATCGAATAAAAATCTCGTTCAATTCAACGCCTGTCCCTAGTTTACCTACAATAGGAGCTAAGTCAAAACTTCCAATAGGAACCCATCCTAATCCATCTTCTCTAGTTCTACGAATCAGCATTTCTGGAAACGATTTAAAAATTGCATCTTCGCTTTTAAATGCAGTTTTGTCTACATTAGCAATATTGTTAGCGATAACATCTAGCTTATATTGGTTCATAATCATGCCTGTAGCAGATGTGTAAATTCCTCTTAACATATTGCATTTATCGGAGGATTCATAAATTTGGTATAAAAAAATGTTTGTAAGTTTAGGAACAGGATTTTATCAAATACCACTTCTTAATGCTTTAAAAAATTTAGAGATTCCGATTATAGGAATTGATCAAAATCTTGAATCGATAGGAAAGAATTTATGTGATATATTTTTCTCTTGCTCTTTGTTAGATAAAGAAAGAATCATAGAAATTTTAAAGCCCTATCGAAAACACCTAAAAGGAATTTATTCTCGTTCGTATGGAAAATTTTTAGAAACAGCAAACGAGCTTGCCAATTATTTTGGTTTACCTGCAAACCCTGATCCATCAATACAAATTTATCGCAATAAAAAAGAAGTTTTAAAGCTTGCTTTAAATGATCCATATCTTTATAAACAAAAAGATAGGATCCAAAAACTTGAACAATCAAAAAAATGGGTAGTAAAATCTATCTCTTCTTATGGAAAAATCAACATTGATTTGATTGAAAATTTAGCAGATTTTAAGAATTCAACTTCCTTTTATGTTGAACCTTTTTACGAAGGAAATGAATACATTTTTTTTGGATTGATTATCAATAGAAAGTTATATCCTTTAGTAATTACTCAAAAAGAAATTATAAATTTTGATTATATAAAGAAAAATCCAGAAACAAAGCCTTTATTATTTTGTGATAAGAAACATTTTTATCCTTCGAATTTAACAGACCTTCAGAAATATAAAATATTTCAAATTTCTAATTATATCGTAAAAAAAACAAATTTGGTATTAGGTCCTTTTTTAGCAGAATTTATTGTTCACAATGATGATATTTTTTTTATAGAAGCAGTTCCTGAGGTGGGAGGAGAATTTATCGCAGATTATTTAATTCCCGAAATTTTGAACCTTCCTTATTTTGAATTTTTAGTTCAAATTCTAATGAATGAAAATTTAGAATCGATAAAAGAAACTTTAACAAAAAAACTTCTTCAATCAAAAGAAAAAGTGTTTTTGATCAACTATATTTTCCAAAAAGAAGGTTGCTTTCAGAATTTACAATTCCCCGAAACTTTTTGGAAATCAAAATATTATTTTTTTCAGCATATACTAAAAAAAAAGGGTGATTTTACAAAATACAAAAACAAAAATTTAGATCGAATAGCTGTGTTCGGCTTATTGGGAGATTCTTTACAAGATTTAATCGAAACATCTAACCAAATAGAAAATGATATTATTATAGAATATCAGTAAAATTGAATCTTATTTATAATTTTATAGACAAAAGATAAGAATAAAAAAAAATCAACTTAATCCATAACAAGGAGTCTTATTATGATTCAACAAACTGATATTTTTGCAAATTTCATACATTTTTTAATGTTTTCTATTGCTCATGTTGCTTTTATTTATGCAATTTGGTATAGAATTCGAATAATGAAAAAATCTCAAAAAGCTGGTTCTTTTGCAAATTGGGAAGCGCGAATCCGTTCTTTTTTATTAAATGTTTTATTTCAACAAAAATTGTTTAAAAATCCTCTTCGCGGAATTATGCATGCTTTTATCTTTTATGGATTTATTGTTTATATCTTTCATACTTCTAGTCAAATGATAGCTGGTAATCTCTGGATCTTTTTAAAAACGATTGGAATTGATCCTTATGATTTTCTTATTCCAGAATATACTGATTTAGGAATTCATTTAAGTGAAGGCACTGCAATTCTCTTATTTGTCGGAATGATTCTTTTGATGATGTTTACTTATTTTGTTTACTATCAACTAGGGGGTAAGGAAAATTTTGAATTAAATACCAATAAAAAATTACAATGGATTGCTATAACCGTACTTTTTTTTGAATTCATTATATTACTTGCAATCGTAATTGGTTCAGGAAAGGAAATTTACGAAGCATTTGTACAAAACTTTTCTTTATTAGTTTTAATAGGTTTACTTTATTTTGCTTATCGAAGATGGATTTTAAGAGCAAAAGGATTAGACATACCATCACCTCAATCAGCAATCGTTATTTTATTAATTGCAACGTTGATGACTTCCACGCTTGTGGGTTCAGCAGCTAAGGCTTTTTTGGATCAACATTCGATAAGTTGGGTAAACAAAGTGGTGATTCCAATCCTTCAGTTTTTGGGATTAGAGCAATCTTACCAAGCAAAAGCTTTATATCAATTCACTTGGTGGGTTCATATTGCAACAGTTTATGTGTTTTTAGTATTTATCCCAAATTCTAAACATTCCCATTTACTTTATGCTCCTGTTAATTTTCTTTTAGTCGATGATCAACCCCGAGGTGCTATGAAGTATATCGATATTGAAAATGCAACCGTTTGGGGTGCGGGAAACATTACAGAACTACCTTGGACATCTCTTTTAGATAGTATGTCTTGTATTGAATGTGGTCGTTGTACTGTTCAATGTCCAGCAAATAGAACAGGAAAACCTCTAGATCCAAAAAAAATTATGGTGGATATAAAACATGCAATGATGGATTATTCTAAACAAATACTCAATTATAGTGAAGATGGAAATGCTCCCTCTAAGATCATTGGCGAACCATACATCACTGAAGAAGAATTGTGGTCATGTACTTCTTGCTTTGCTTGTGTAGAATCCTGCCCAGTGGGTAATCATCAATTAGAGGCAATTCTTGAAATGCGGCGATATCAAGTACTTGTAGAAAGCAATTTTCCATCTCAACTTCAAACAGCTTTTGTAAATATGGAAAATAATGCAAATCCATGGGGTCTAGGAGCTCATACACGAAAAGACTGGGCAGAAGGTCTTAACGTAAAAACAATGGCAGAAGATTCAAATGTGGAGTATTTATATTGGGTAGGATGTGCAGCCTCTTTTGATGATAGAAATAAAAAAGTAGCTCGTGCTTTAGTTCAAATAATGCAAAAAGCTGGAATCAAATTTGCAATTTTAGGAACAGAAGAAAGTTGTTCTGGTGATAGTGCAAGAAGAGGAGGAAATGAATATTTGTATCAAACATTAGCTAGAACAAATGTGGAAACATTAAATCGATATAATGTAAAAAAAATTGTTACAGCTTGTCCACATTGTTTTAACACAATTAAAAATGAATATCCTCAATTTGGTGGTAATTACGAAGTATATCATCATACCCAACTTATTGAAAAACTATTACAAGAAGGAAAAATTCAATTAGATGATCATGCTGTACAAGAAATGCAAAAATTAAAAGGAACATATCATGATTCTTGTTATTTAGGAAGATATAACAATGTTTATGATGCTCCCAGAAACTTATTAGAAAAATCTCTGGGAAATTCTATAGCTGAACCTGTAGATCATAAAAAAAATGGACTTTGTTGTGGTGCTGGTGGTGCTCAAATGTGGATGGAAGAAAAATACGAAAGAGTCAATATTAAAAGAACTGAACAGCTACTAGATACAGGAGCTGATACTATTGGCGTTGCGTGTCCCTTTTGTATGATTATGATTACAGATGGAGTTAAAGCGAAAGGCAAAGAAAACTATGTAAAAGTTCTCGATGTCTCAGAAATTGTCTTATCTGCTTTAAAAAATCATCAATCATAAGTTAAGTATATAATCATCGATGTAGATTTCTAAATCGAGAGATTTATATCGATGGTTATAAAATTTTATAATTTTTTAATAAAATTCATCCCTGTAATTTAATTTTATTTCTCTTTTATGACTACATCCTTCTTTCTTTAACACATAGCTATTATTAAATTCAAAGGCATTCAAATCCACTATATTTATTTCTTTTTCTGATGAGAATTCTTTTTTTAATTGATTTTGTTCTTTTGATTTGTTGATTGATTCTAATTCCCATTCTAGAAATTGCCTTATTATATAACTGATTGAATATCCTGTAATTTTTCGAAGATCCCAATATTTTTCCCATATGTATGGACTTATATTTTTTAATCGAATGTTGATATATGTTTTAGTGGGGGGTTGGTAGGTAGTGGTTGCAGTTCTTTTGTATGGTGCAACTTTTGATTTGATTATTTTTTTATGAAATTTATAATACAAATATTTTAAGAAAGCGTCAAAATTTTTTTTAGATAGCTTCTGTAGATTTTTGTAATATTCTGGAAGAATACTTATTCCTACAGTATGGCATTCTTTTAAGTTATAATATGATGAGTCTTCAAAAGAAGAAATTGCCACTATTTTATCAAAATTATTAGTACAAGTTTGGGGAAACTTCATATATATATTATATATAATGAATTTTATTTTTTTTCGTTATAACTAAAAAAAAATTAATAATCAAAGGTAAGATATTCTATTTTTAATTCTGAGTTTTTGGAAAAATGATTTTTTATGATAACTTTGTTTTCCGCTTCGTCAAAATAAACCAGTTGGTTATAATCAAATAAATCGATTTCTTGTTCGTTAATCCAAATTCGGATAGTATTCGGAATTGGAATTTTTGATAAAGAATAACCAGAATATTTAGCAAGCAATGAAAATATGACTTTGCGTAAGTAATCATCGTAATACGAACTACATATACTCGAAGTAAAAGCATTTGTTTCATCTGCTAAAATGTTATAATTGATTGAGTTTTTGATTGCTTCTTCGAAATTTTCATAACTTCCTTGAACATTCGATTTTCCGGTTTCTCCTATGCAATCTCCTAAAGTTCCCTTTGTATTTAAAGGGATGATACTATAAAATGGTATCTTGTTTTTTAAGAAATGATTATTTCTTATGTTAAATATTTTTTTGTTGAGTAAAAAATATGAATCGCTTTTGTCAGTTATACAAAGTATGGATAAACGATTATAAGATTGATTTTCGTTGCATTTAGAATCTGTTAAGAATTTTTCAACTTGATGCATACAAGATTCATAATATTGATTTCTGATTTTAAAAATTTCACTTTTTGTGATGGTTTCTATATCGGAAGTAAATGGAACTTTTAATTTGCAATCTTCAGTGGTAAGGATACCTATTTTGATTCCCAGTCCAAAATCTTTCGATAAATTTATAATATTATTTATAATATTTTTTAGTAAAATAAGTCTATTTTTCATTGTATATGAGTTATCTATAGCGAATAACAAATTAGGTGAATCAAAATTATGTTTAAGTTCAAAATCATCTCTATGGGGTTTAATATTCAAAGTTTTAGGTATTATATTGGTTACAGATAATAGATGTTGAATGTTGAATTCATTTTTATAATAAAATTCTTCTGGAGTAGATAAAATAGTTAAAAATTTACTATCCGGAGTTTCAAAAAAAACAAAATGAATATAAAAAATTAAATATTTTTTGTTTGAATTTTTCGTTTCTCTATGAGAATTAAAAACGAATAATGGTTCTACTTTTAGAATTTGAAAAATTTTATTTTGTAATTCAAGTAAAGAAAAAGATTTGATTAACACTACTTTAAGAAAAACTTCTTCTTTGTAATAATAATGGTTTATGATTTCTATACATTGATTCCATTTTTTTTCCAAACAACCTACGTTTTTTAATGAGGGTTGGATTTTTGTTGTTTTTTTTAGAATCAAATGAAATCCATTTTTAGCTATGATTTCTGAATTTGCAAATCGAGAAACCAATTCTTGTGTTAATTTTGATAAATTTTGATTGTTTTGTAATTTTTTAAAACTGATAACACTTTCGTCATTAATAAATGTAAAAAAAGAAGAACTTATTTTTAGAGTAGAAATGAATTCTAAACGTTTTGGAATATATAGATCAAAATTTAAAAGATTATAGACAGTATAAGATTCTGCTAATAGGTTAAGTGGAATCCATAAATAGAGAAATATTTTTTTCACAATTAACATTTGATTTGATTTTTTATATAAATCAAGACTAAAAATTGCTCCCCTTTATTTGGGGAGCCAAAGTGAGGCTATTTTTTTCATTATTCGGAGGCGAAAAATGAAAAAGAATTAATTCTGATATGATTGATAAGCAATTTGAATTAACGAACCAACAGATGGGATTCTTCCCGTAAAAACAATTTTATTTTCTGAAGATATATATTTATAACCTGTTTGACCATTAGTTGGAGTAGATGTTCTTACGATTTCAGTTCCATTAATGTAGACTCTTATTGTAGAGGAGATAGGAATCCTTGAAAGGGCATAAGAAGAAGCTTGAGCTGCGACTTGATCCGCAAGTTGTTGTAAAAAAGCTCCGTAGTTTTCTCCGCAAATACTGGAAACAGCACCACCTGTCTCAACTGCTAAAGTTTGAGGATTTAAAGCTGCTATAGAAAAGACGCTTTGATCAAAATTATAATAAACGTTAGCATTTCCGTTTACTCCAACACAAGAGCCGTATTGACCAGAGGAGTCTAATGGCATAATAGAGTAGAATGTAATTTGTTTGTCTTTAAAAATATTATCATTGTAATCGAATTTTGGTTGGTTTGTATGTTGACTATCGTCCCATTTTGTATATGCATCACTTTCATCTGTAATGCAAATAACTGCTAATTTAGAGTTATTTTGAGGATAACTACTTATAGATCCTAAGTTTCCTTTTCCATTTGTTAAGATAGCACCCTGACGATTTGGAGAAGAAGTAGATAATGCTTTTTCTGCATAATAAATGCAACTTTCTCTACCAGAACCATTTATACCTGCGTTAATATCATTTTCAAATTGACTTCTGTTATTGGTAAAGCCAATTCCACGTAAGTTAGAATTATCTGTTGTAATTGTACCTATCTGAAAATCTACACCTAAAGTATTAAGTCTATCAAAGAACAGTAAAGAATTATGGATCACTGCTTGCTGTTCTTCACTCATAGAACCAGAATTATCCACAACGAATAGAAAATCTGCTTTTGGAGGTTCATCAGCATATAAAGTGTCTATAAAATTTTCTGGATTTTGAGACGGACCCACATTCGTTCCATCGGTTAAACTTCCCAATTCGTCTTCTACATTAGAGTAATTTGAAACTGTAGTTACTCCTACAAGAATTACCGCATTGTGATTCGTATCTTGCGTTGCTTGTATTATTACTCTAAATTGAGTATCTAAATTCGCACCATTAGGATCTTCTGGAAAATTGGATACGTTACCACTTCCATCCACTGTACCTATCAAAGCAATTAAATCGTTTCTTACGTTATTTGCTGTGCTTTCATTCTTTAAAGTTAGTTGTAAATGGACTAATTCTGTTGGAAGAATTGCATTTGTCAATGGTTGTCTGCTAATCAAACTATATCCATTCGTTGCAATTTGTGACCAATTAGAGATACTCAATAAAATTCTGTCTAATAAACAAGAAACATTGGCACAACTAGGAACTACTGAACCAAAAGCATTTGTATTTGCATCCGGACCTGCTAAAACAACTCCTTCGAAAGCACCACTTGGGTTTGTTTGTAAGCTAAAATTTGTATTATCAAATGTGATCGTTAAGCCTGAGTTTCCTGCATTGGTAGAGCTTGAATTTGTATTTTCAGAGTTATTAGTGTTTTGGTTTGAATTTTCAGAAATAAAGGGTACGGTGGTCGTGTAAGAACTATTATTAGAGATTGAATTTTGCTCTGCTAAATCACTAAAGAGCCATAATAACGGAGTTTTTTTCTTTCCACATGCACTTACAACTACTAAAGCAACAATTAAAAGAAGTATTTTCTTCACAACTTCCTCCTTTTTATAGATTGTTTTTTAAAATATGACGTAAAAAATGATATTTCCTTAAAAAAAATAGTTTATATGGGAATTTCAAACATTCTTTTGGTTGGTAATTTTAATAAAAAAAGAAAAGCTAATTTAATTTTAATTAAAAAATTCTACAGTTTTATTGACAAGTTTTTTTTTTGATTTAAGATTTATACCGTTATCTTTATACATGATATGAACATTTTGATATTTTATGAATCATAATAAAGAAGAAAAGTTAAGAGATTTATTGATTCAATCTATAGAAGGCAACCAGGATTCGTATAAAATTTTTTTAACCGAATTAATTCCAATTTTAAGATCATTTTTTCAAAAAAAAATTCAAAATTCAAATGATGTAGATGATGTAATTCAAGAAACATTAATTTCTATTCATAGAGCTTTGCATACATACGATAAACGTATAGCGATTTCTAAATGGATTTATACTATTGCTCACCGTCGATATGTAGATTTTATTAGAAAATATTCAAAAACACAAAAAAACAAAGTTGAACTAGAAACAATAATTGAGTTTCCAGCGAATAAAGAAATAGAATTAATTGAGCAATATGAACAAAGCGACCGCATTAAAAGTGTTTTAAATCTACTTAACGAAAAAGAACAAAAGATTTTTAAAATGTTAAAAGTAGAAAAATTTTCTATAAAAGAAGCTTCGAAGATATTAAATCTTTCTGAAGGAGCTTTGAAAGTAGCAATTCATAGAATTTATAAGAAAATTAAAAATTTGATTCAACAAAAGGAACTTTAATAAAAAAATGAACAAAATTCATTTATTGATTGAACAGCTGTCAAAAGAATTAAAACCTGTAAAAACAAAAAGTTGGAAAATACCCTGTTTTGTATGGTGTTTTTTGTTTGTTATATTACTGATAGGAAATTATTTTTTTTCTTTATTTTTAGGGATTGGAAAAAAAGACATTTTTGAATTATTATCTTCTTATGTATTTTTATTAGGTATTATGACCTTTATAAGTAGTTTTTTATATGTGATGTTTTTATCTCTGCCTGGAAGAAATTATCATATTTGGAAAAAAATTTCGTTTTTTGTTTTTTCTTTATGGAGTATATCAATCGTAATTGATTTATTGAATAATCAACGATTTGATTTAGAATTTTTTGATGTTTTTCTTTGTAATATTAGCACGATAATTTTATCAGTTATTTTAGTTTTTTTGGTCGTATATTTTGCTAAAAAAAGATTTGTTTTAGATTGGGATTCTGTAATCATAGGTAGTATTTTAACTTCCTCAGTTAGCTCTACTCTTTGTTTGAGTTTTATGTGTCAAGATGATACTGTTTCTCATACTTTTTTTGGGCATTATTTGCCAGTAATAATGTTATATGTTATTGTGCGAATTGGTATTTTTATAAAAAATAAATATTTTTAAACTCTTCTTCTAAAGAAATGCAAAGATTTTCGAATTCTTTTTCTTTACCCAATAAATTATAATATTTTAAAACTTTATATTCTATAAAATCATAGGAGAAATTTTTATTTTGAATTTCGTAAATACATTTTGCCAAATAAACGGGATAAACAATGTCGATTTTATCTATGCTTATTTGTAGTGGTTTATGCTGATAACGAATTCCATAAGTTACATCTTCTGGAAACTTCCAAATTTCTGCCAAAATAGCTCCTATTTCGGGGTAGCTAATTCCAATTTCTAACTCTTCAATTATGGATTGATTAAAACTGACCTTATTTTTCGAAAGTAACAAGATTTTTTGAATTTCTTTTGCATCTAGACTATGTAATACTAATTTCCCTATTAAATTCAAAATACCAATTATAAAATTTGTTTCTTTTAAAGAATCAATTTTTTGTAATTTTCTCGCATAAAATGCAATACGATTACTATCTAGCCATATTTTTTCAAAGTAGGATTTATTGGTGATTTTAGAAAATGTATTTTTGACTGCATAAATCATCAACAAATGCTTAAGTTGCTTTAATCCTATGAGATTGATCGAAAGTCTAAGATTCGGAGCTTTATTTCTGGTTATATACCCTGCAGAAGATGCTAATTTTAGAATCTGAGAAACTAAAGCTGGATCTTTGATAATCTTCTCGATTATATAATCAGTATCCACATTTCCATTGTCACATTTTTCTATTAATTCTTGAATATGTTGAGGAAAAGAAGGTAAAGAATCTATTTTTTTGTTAATAAGCTCTCTTAAATAACTTTCGATCTTTGGTTTATTTAATTTTAATGGAATTTTAATTGTCGTTATAGTAGAATCTTGATTCAATTTAATAGAAAAGTTTTCTTTTGAAATACCACAATTTTCTAATAACGACATTGTCATCAATAAACCTAGTCCTCCTCCTTCAGTGGAATCAATTTCTTGATAAAAATTCATTTGATGAATATCAATAGCTAATCGACTTTCTATTCTTTCTTTTTCGAAAATATTTGTTTTTACATTATTTTTAAATAAAAACATGATATGATTTTCATCGATTGATATTTCAAACAAAAATAAAAAGTTGTATTTGATAAAATCGTATTGTATAGAATTCCAATTTTCTAAAATGGATTCTTTAAAAACAGGAATGTTATTTGTATAATCATAATAATTATTGATATCTAAATTTTTTTCTATAAAAAAGATTCTTTTTGCAATAGCTTTCATGAAATTCGATATTTGCTCAATAACAATAACGTATACAGTTTCAGTTAAAAAAGAAAGATCCAATTCAGAAAAAAGTCTATGTAATATTGCGTGTAGATAGTTTAAAAAAGTATCATGATTTGATTGGAAAGTATATGTTAGTTTTTTTTTTGTAATTAAACTATTTACGATTTCGTTTATTTTTTTTTGATCAGTATCTTCTGGGTTAGAGTGTTTTATAGATTGAGTATTTTGAATCACAATTTTATTTTGTTTTGTAAAATTTAGAGTCAACTCAAAAAATTGTAAATTTTTAAAAAAGTTTTATAATAATCATAAAATTTATATTTTTATAAAATTGACTGTTTATCAAAAAGATTCATATTATAAATATGTACGAAAAAATATTTGCATATATTTATGATCCTGTAATGAACGGATTAGAAGAAAAGTTTTTGAAAGAAAAAAGAAAAATTTTATTAAAAGATATACAATCTCCTATTTTAGAAATTGGTTCTGGAACAGGCGCTAATTTGAGTTTTTATCCAAAGAATTCGAAATTATATCTAATAGAAAAATCACCATATATGATAAAAAAATTTAAAGAAAAAAATTCTATACAAAATTTTTCTCAAATCATAATTTTAGAAAAAAGAATCGATATGGATATAAATTTCAATCAGTTTCCAAAATTTTCTTCAGTTGTTTCTACACTGGTTTTGTGTTCCGTAAAAGATTTAGAAAAAACTTTAAAAAATATATATCAATTATTAGACACGAATGGTTGTTTTTACGTTTTGGAGCACATACAGTCTAAAAAGTTCATTTATAAAAATGTACAAAATATAATATCACCATTCTGGAAGTTATTAGGGGATGGATGCCATATTAATCGAAAAACAGATCAAATTTTAAAAAAATATTTTTACCCCGTATATGAAGAATATTTTTTTTGGGGTATAGATTTTTATCTTGCGAAACTCAAAAAACAACTTTATACATAAAGAGAAATTGACAAAAATCTCATTTAAAACTTGATGGAATAGATGTCTTCTACCACAAATCATTTATTTAAGATCACTACATTTGGAGAATCTCACGGTAAAGCAATTGGAGTAGTTATCGAGGGTTGTCCTGCAGGTCTTGAATTAGATTTTTCTTCTATACAAGCTCAACTAAATCGAAGAAAACCGGGGCAAAGTTATTTAACGACTCAAAGAAAAGAAAAAGATGAGTTCGAAGTATTAAGTGGAATTTACGAAGGCAAAACTTTAGGAACTCCACTTTGTTTTGTGGTTTATAATGTTGATGTAAAATCAGAAGATTATTTAAAATGGGCAGATATTTATAGACCATCTCATGCAGATTATACGTATCATGCTAAATATGGTTATAGAACACCTGTTGGTGGTGGAAGAGCATCAGTAAGAGAAACCATCGGACGAGTCATTGCTGGTAGTGTTGCTGAACAGATTTTAAAAAATGATTTAAATATAGAAACTATTGCCTGGGTAGATTCTATCGGTACGATTGAGTCGAATACTTTTCAGAATCCTCCTAAGAGCAGAAACGAAGTAGATCAATCTTTAGTTCGATGTCCGAATTTAGAAATTTCGGAATTGATGATCAAAGAGATTGAAAAAACAAAAAAAGAAGGAGATTCTTTAGGTGGTACTATTGGGGTAATTATTCGGAATGTCCCACCGGGTTTGGGAGAGCCAGTATTTGATAAATTAGATGCGGAGTTAGCAAAAGCTTGCCTTAGTATTCCTGCTTGTAAAGGCTTTGAATGTGGCAGTGGTTTTGCAGGAACTAAAATGAAAGGAAGTGAACATAATGATGAGTTTTATATTCCAGACCAAGAATTATTTTTTAATCAAATTGAACAGAATAGACCTATCCAAAAAGTATATGGCATTAAAAACGTTCTGGATTTAAAAACAAAGACAAACTATTCTGGTGGAATACAAGGAGGCATATCTAACGGAATGCCTATAATACTACGATTGGCTTTTAAACCTACTGCGACTATTCATAAAGTACAAAAAACTGTTACAGAAACCGGTATGCAGATAAATTTACTAGCTGGAGGAAGGCATGATCCCTGCGTACTTCCTCGAGCTGTTCCTATTGTAGAATCCGTAGTGAATTTAGTATTGATTGATATGTATTATCGACAAAGAGCAATTTATCCCGAATGGTGGCAAAAATATGTTAAAAAAAATTTATAAAATCATTTATTTATTTTTATTTTTAAATTTTACTAACTGTAGTTTTAAGCAAAAAGATGCTTTATTAGAACCAAGACAATTTATAGAAGAACTAGAAAAAGTTATAACTCAATATTATTATTACGAGAATTCCATTTCTATCAATCATTATTTAGAGGCTATAAAAATTCTTGAACCTGATATCAAAAATATTAGTACTCATAATGCAAAAGAATATTTTGTTGAATATCTTAGAAAATATACAAACAAACCTACGAAAGAAAAAGAAATGATTTATAAAAAAGCTTGTTACTTTTTACTAAAGAACTTACAAGGTAGAAATCTTTTCTTACCTCCTTCGATAATTCAATCTCAACAAGAAAAAGAAAATACTGCAGGAATTGGCATAATCTTATTCGAAGAAGCTATGGGCAAAATACTAATTATTGATGTTTTAGAAGGTTCACCAGCTTATATTGCAGAGATTAAACCAAATCAGTATTTACAAGCAATTGATGGTGTTTCTATAGATAATTTCTTTATAGAAGAAGTAGTTGCTAAAATCAAAGGCAAACCTAAAACATCAGTACAATTAACAATACAAGGAATTAATTTTACTTTGTATAGAAGTAATTTAAATATCATTCCTCTTAGAAAAACATTTTGGAATATTAACAATAAAAAAATTTTATATCTTCAGATTCGTTTCTTGACAAATGGTATAGAAGAATTACTTAAGCAAGAATTATTTAATGCATCCAGTATTGATTATTTAATTTTAGATTTACGATATGTTTCTGCAGGAATAATCGAAGAAATTTTTAAAGTTTCTGATTTATTTTTACCTAAAGCAAAAGTTTTAAAAATTCATATTAAAAGCGAAAAGCCAATTGAGTTCACTACATCTGAGAATATTTTTTATACAGGTAAAATAATTGTTTTGGTTCAAGAAAAATCTTCTCCTTTTGCATTTGCATTAGCTAGAATATTAGAGAATTCAGAAAAGGTCACCATTATAGGACCGAATTTAAATGTACCAGTTTATATTGGAAATCAAATATTGATAGAGAAAAATAATCAAAACAATGGAGCATTTTATATAACTAGTGGTTTTGTTGAATTTTTTGAAAGTCAAAATAAAAAAAATAAAATCTATATGGAAACCTATGTTCCTAATTATCCTCCTGGAACTGAACCTAATCGAAATGATTTATTCCATAAAAAATTATTAGAACTTATTGAAAAATGAAATTAAATGATTTAAAAGATAAAGTAATTCTTATAACAGGTAGTGCAAAACGAATTGGAAGAGAGATTTCGGTATTTTTATCCCAATATTCTCCAAAATTGATTTTACACTATTATAAGTCCCATAAAGAAGTGTCGGAGCTTTTGAGTATTGTAAAACAATATAATCAAAATAGTTATAGTATTCAATGTGATTTTTCTGACAAAAATCAGGTAGAGCAATTTATAAAAAAAATTCGTGAAGAAAAAATAGATATTTTAATCAATAATGCTTCTATTTTTCCAAAACATGATAAATGGGAATTATTCGATTCTTCTTTAGCAAATCAAATCTTTTATGTAAATGTGATTGTTCCTCTGCTGTTAATTAAAAATTGTTTTGATGCACCTCGTTCTGGAATTGTGATCAATTTTATTGATGCAAGTATAGAAAAATATTTTTCTGATCACTTTGTATATCGCTTAAGTAAAGTTTCTTTAAAACATGCAACAAAAATTTTAGCGAAAGAATTAGCTCCTTATGTTAGAGTTAATGGAATATCTCCAGGAGCTATTCTGCCTCCCGCACAGCTAAATAAAGATAATATTATCGAAGAAGATCTTAATAAAAATGAATTTTATCAAAAAACATTGAATTCTATACCATTGAAAATTCATGGTGATCCTTTTTATATTATTCAAGGCATTCAATTTATTTTAGAAAATGATTTTTTAACAGGATGTGTGATTCCTATCGATGGCGGAGAGTTTTTATAAATGAAACTTTTTATTTATGATTTACGTGTTATAATGCATATTGGTGTTCGAGAAGACGAAAGAGCAAATCCACAAGAGATTATCATCAATGTTGAATGCGAACTAGATTTTAGTAAAGCAATAGAAACCGATAACATAAGTGATACGATCAATTACAAAGATTTATTGAGAGTCATTCAAAATTATTGTTCAAATCATTCTCCCAAATTATTAGAAAAATTGGGTGGAGACTTAATTAAAGAAATTAATAATCATTATAAAAATATAAAAAAGATCAAAATTCAGATTATAAAACCTGCTGCCATTCCTAATTCGAAAGGAGCAGGTATTGAAGTTATTAAAGAATTTTAAATTATTTAGGCACTACTCTTAAAAACACATCAATAGAAGTTAAACCCAGTAGTAAAGCAAAAAGAATTATAGGATAAAAAATTCCAAATGACCAAATTAGCTTATTTTCGTATTTTAGGTGCATAAAATAAAGTAATACTAGAGAAGCTTTGATTGTTGCAATGATTAAAGCAATGATTACATTGATCAAAAGACTTCCAAAATTGATATATGATGCTGCAACAGTAATTATAGTTAAAATTAAAAGAGCAACTCCGACATAAATATATGTTTTTGTTGGTGAAATATGCCCTCTACTTTCTTGATTTGGTATATGCATACTAGTTACTCCTAATTATTGTATTAAATAAAACAAAGGAAATAAATAAATCCAAATTAGATCTACTAAATGCCAATATAAACCTGCATTTTCTACAGGCGTGTAGTACCAATGGGTATATTTTCCTTTCAATAAGCCTACTAAAACCCAACTTAGAACAAAAACTCCAATTAATACATGGAGACCATGGATGCCAGTCATCACAAAATAAAAAGAAAAAAATAGATTGATTCCATTTTTGTTTATTGGTTTTCCTTCCCAAGTATCGGGTATTTGTGAATATTGATGAGTTTTGTGATCAATAACGATCTGAGATGCATTTCCTGGAAAAATCGAATGTTCAAATTTTGAAGAATATTCAAAGTATTTGACAACTAAAAATCCAAGAGCGAACAAAATGGTAAGGACTAAAAAAACAATACTTCTTTTTCGCTTTCCTCTTTGGATAGAATCAATCGACAAAGCTACAGTCATCGAACTAGTGATTAAAATCACAGTATTGATAGATCCCATAATTCTATCTAAAGTCATATGGGCTAATTTGAATTCATTTGCATATTTTGCATGCATTATTGCAAAACCAGCGAAAAGAACTCCAAATAATAATAATTCAGTTGCTAAAAAAAGCCACATTCCAAATTTAGAACCTTCATAACCTGCTAATTCTTCATTGATTGGATGCTTTATCGTTTCGAATTCTTTTAAAGTCAATGACATAACTCCTCCCTATATTGCTTTTTTTTCGGGCTTCTGTTCTTTTCCTTCTGTTCCATAATCATAAATGCTATCCGGAAATTGAGGTGTTTTATAAAAATTTTCTGTTGGAGGAGGAGATGTGGTTTGCCATTCTAAAGATAAAGCATTGTAAGGATTATCTTCCGCTTTTTTTCCAATGAAAGCACTAATGAGTAAGTTACCTAAAGTAATTAAATATCCTAATCCATTCATCCAAGAACCGATCGTAGAAACGAAATGCCATGTCTGAAAGTGTGGTAAATAATCATAATATCTTCTTGGCATTCCTTCTAAACCTAGTAAGAACTGAGGTAAAAATGTTATATTAAAACCTACAAATAATAAGATCCATCCCCAAAAAGCTATTTTTTTATTATACCACCTTCCTGTCATTTTTGGAAACCAATAATGTAAACCTGCTATTAAAGCAAAGACTGTTCCTCCTTGCATTGTATAATGGAAATGAGCTACAACAAAATATGTATCATGCAAATAAACGTCTGTAGAAAGGACTGCTAAGTGTAGTCCAGTTAATCCAGCAATAGTGAACATAAATAAAAATCCTAATGTATAATACATTGGTGTTGCAGTGATTTCTAAAGAACCTTTCCATAAAGTAGCTAACCAATTAAAAATTTTTATTGCTGTAGGAACTGCAACGAAAAATGTTAAAAACGAAAAAATATATCTTGCCCAGTCAGACATGCCAGAAACAAAAAGATGATGTCCCCAAACTAAAAAACTTACTAATGCTATAGCTAAAGAAGAATATGCAATCGCTTTGTATCCGAAAATAGGCCTACGGGAAAAAACAGGTAAAATTTCGGAAACAACTCCAAAAGCAGGTAAAATCATAATATATACTACAGGATGAGAGTAAAACCAGAAGAACTGTTCAAAAAGAATAGGATCGCCACCTTTTGCAGGATTAAAAATTCCGATATCGAGGACACGTTCAAAAATTAGAAGAACTAAATTCATGCCTACAACAGGTGTAGCTAATAACTGAATGATAGCGGTTGCGTATAATGCCCATACGAATAAAGGAAGATTCTTCCATCCAAGATTGGGAGCCCTCATTCTATGGATTGTAACAATAAAATTAAATCCAGTCATTATTGAAGCAAATCCCATTACAAAAGCTCCAAAAGTAAGCCATACTACTAATGAATTTGTTTTCATACTATAAGGTGCATAAAATGTCCAACCTGTATCCGCAGGAGAAAGTAAAGAAACTAAAGAAATAATGGATCCAATCAAATAAACATAATAACTAGCTAAATTGATTCGGGGAAAAGCAACATCTTTAGCACCAATCATTAAGGGTAAAAGAAAGTTGCCGAGGGTTGCTGGGATTCCGGGTACTATAAAAAGAAAAGTCATGATAGCTCCGTGTAAGGTAAATAAAACATTATAAGTGTCGGGATCAAAAAAAGTTTTACCGGGAGCTATCAGTTCTAATCGAACTAATAAGGCAGAAATTCCACCTATAAAAAAATACAGCATAATTGTAAAAAGGTACATAATACCAATTTTTTTATGATCGGTTGTTGTTAACCAACCCCAAATCGTTTTGTTCTCTTCTAAATAAGATTGTTGATGAGTGGATGAATGAACGCTCATAGTTTCTCCTTATTTTAATGATTTTATAAGTTCTATAATAGATTGAATTTGTTCTTCGCTTAAATCTTGTGGTGGCATTATATTAGGATATCCTTCCACTACTTGTTTATTTGGTTCCAAGATAGAATTTGTAATATAATTTTCGTCAACTACAACAATTGAACCATCTATTAACTTTCTCTTTGAATTCCAAGATCCTTTAAAGGAAGGTCCCACCAATTTTGAACCATCTATGGAATGACAAGATTTACAACCTTTCGATTCGTATAATTCTTTGCCATATTCTGCACTAATGATAATTGTTCCTTGTTGTTCTTTAAGTTCTTCCATCTTTTTTCTAAACTGTTCTGATTTTAGCACTACAACAGAACCTAACATATAACTATGATCCTTTCCGCAGTATTCTGCACAAAAAATCCTATATGTAGCACAAGTGCCTTTTGGAAAATTTTCTTTTTTGCATTGATCTTCAACTTGTGGTATTTTTTCTTTTTGATCATTAGTAAGCCGATAAAAAAATTCTCTTTCTTGTTCTGACATATTTTTTTGTCTCTCAGAAATAATAGGTATAAAAGTCACGTAGGTATAAATATTACCTAAAACGTCTTCTTTTACTCTAAATTCCGGCACATAAAAACTGTGGATAACATCTTTGGATTTCATAATCAATTTTACTCGTTTACCTTCTTCTAAATACAAAATATTATCCGTTTGTAATTTTTTAGGAGATTGAATCCAATCACTATCAGTTGTATAAATAAAGTTCCAAGCCCATTGACGAGCAGTAACAAGAATTTCTTTAAAATTTTGACCTGAAGCTCTTAATTCTCTAAAATCTTTTAAACCTAACAGGAATAAAATAGCTAATATAATCGAAGGAATCACTGTCCAGATTACTTCTATGGTGTGGTTTGTATCAATTGAAGAAGTAACTTCTCCTTCTCTTCTCCTTCGATACTTAATGATAAAATAAACTAATGCAGCATTCGTTAATAAAAAAGCAATACCTGTGATTAAATTAACAAAATTCATTACAAAATTAGTTTGAGGTGCAAAAGTAGACCCAGTGTCTATAAACCATTCAAGCATAGATACTCTCCTATTAGTCTATATAGCTGTAAAAAAATTGAGATTGATAATCAATTCAATCATATTTTATGAATTTTAAACTTTTTATCAAAAAAAATTAAAATTGTGATCATTCCGAGTATAAAAACTAAAATTAAAATTCCCCCTAATCGAATAAATCCCCAAGCAAAAGGGGCATATTTTCCTTGTATAGAGTCATATCGAAAACAACTCATAATGATAGTATCGATAGGTGTTCCTACTTTACCTTCGCTTGCTTCTATAATAGCAAAACGAAAATCACGAGGAAGAAATTCAATTCCGTATAAATATTTTGAAATTATACCTTCTTTTGTAAGAAAAATAATACTTGCAGGATGACTAAAATCTTTTCCGTCTTGTTTATAATGATAACCCAAAGATTCCAATAAGATTTTTGCATTATTTTGATTTTCTGGAAAAGGATCGATTACTAGAAAAATCCAATCTTCTTGATTAAATATATGATTTTTAAATGAATTTCGATAAGCTTCTCCTTTTTTGTGAGCTTTTTTGTAATCATCTTCAGGACTAAAGCTCAATGAAATGATTTTATAATCTTTTCCAGGTATAATGTCTTTTGTATTCTCAATTACCTTTCGAAGTCCATTGTAAACCAAGGTACACAATCTAGGGCATTCGTAATAAGAGGGTGCAATGATTACAACTTTATCCTGGACAAGTTCTCTAATAGTTACTTTGTTTCCTTGTTCGTTAAGAAACACTAAATCAAGTTGAGCTTTCTGTCCTAGTTTTTGTTCTACAAAAACTCCTTCTGGATTTCTCGATGTTTCTGCAAGTAAGGGCAATATGTTTATAAAAAAAAGTAAAATAATAAGCCTCATATTGATAATTATCTTAAGTTTATATAAATGTCTATTTTTTTATTGGAGATTTTGTTTTTCTTTTTTTAATAACTTTTTTAGGAAATTTTAAAATTGAATTGAAATTATGAGAAATAAAAAAATTATGGACTTTCTTTGTTAATAAATACGAGGGATTTATGTTTGCAATCATAGAATTAAAAGGTAAACAACATACTATTAGAGAAAATTTAATTTTTTTAAGTGAATTAACTGAAAAAGACCCTGGTTCTGAGCTCGTGATTGATACGGTTCTTATGGCAAGTGATGGAAATACTACAAAAATAGGAACTCCCTACATTCCGAATGCAAAAGTAAAAGTATTAGTGCTGGAGAATGTTAAAGGACCTAAAATTCGAGGGTTTAAGTATAAAAGAAAAACGGGTTACTCTAAGAGATGGGGACATAGACAAGCTTTGCAAAAGTTAAAAGTTTTGGATATTATGTTTTGATTTCGATCAAGATAAAAGTTAACAAAGAAAATTACATTGAAATAATCGAAATCAAAGGTCATGCACCCAAGAAGGGAGAAATTAGCATTGAATGTTCTATAGTTTCTACTCTTACAGAGTTATTGAATTTAACTTTTAATGAAATTTATAAAATTTATAAAATCAATATAAAGTCTAATTCTGGATACTTTTTAATGAAAATACATGAAAATGAAAAAGAAAAAAGAGATTTTATAGAAAAATTTTTAGCACCGTTTATTAAAATGTTTTACGAAATAAGTAATAAATTTAATTATATTCAATTTGAAATTAAATATCCATAGGAGAATTGTATGGCACATAAGAAAGGTGGTGGATCAACAAAAAATGGAAGGGATAGTATTTCCAAAAGGTTAGGTGTAAAAAAATTTGGTGGTGAATTTGTAAAAGCAGGTAATATTATCATTAGGCAAAGAGGTACAAAAGTACATCCAGGTAAAAATGTAGGGATGGGGAGGGATCATACTTTATATGCTCTTATTGATGGAAAAGTAAAATTTGAACATATCAATAGACTAAAACAAAGAGTGTCCGTATACCCATTATAATGTGAGTTTTGTAGACGAAATTGAAATTATTGTAGAAGCTGGCAAAGGTGGTTCTGGTTGTGTAAGCTTTCATCGAGAAAAATTCATACCTAAAGGTGGACCAGACGGTGGAGATGGAGGAAAAGGAGGAGATGTTTACATATATGCAAATGCTTCTTTAAATCATCTCAGTAAATTTTTGTCGAATCAATATTTTAAAGCCGAAGATGGAAAACCGGGAAAAGCGAATAAACAAAAAGGAAAAGATGGCAAAGATTTGATCATTTCAGTTCCAGTTGGAACTATATTAGTCGATAAAGAAAACAATCAAGTAATAGGTGAATTAGATTATCCAGAAAAAAAAATATTAGTGGCTAAGGGAGGAAAAGGGGGATTGGGCAATTATCATTTTGCAACTTCTGCTAATCAAACTCCGATGTATGCACAATCTGGATTACCAGGTGAAAAAAAAAGAATTTTTTTAAATTTAAAGCTTATAGCGGATGTTGGTTTTGTGGGATTACCAAATGCAGGTAAATCATCGCTATTAAAATCGTTGACCAATTCTTCTCCCAAAATAGCGGACTATCCTTTTACTACACTTAATCCTAATTTAGGAATTTTAATTCAAGAAGAAAACCAAAACCAGCGTAGATTATTATTAGCAGATATACCCGGCATCATTGAAGGAGCGAGTAAAGGTATGGGGTTAGGTATTTCTTTTCTTAAGCATATAGAAAGAGTTCAGATCATTGTATATGTGCTTGATATCAATTCAATGAGTTTAAATGAAGATTATAAAATTTTACAAGCTGAACTTATGCAATATTCAAAAGAACTTTTAAAAAAAGAAAGTATTATTGTTTTTAATAAAATTGATTTGATCCATTACGATACAGAGATATTAAATTTTTTATATAAAAATTTTATAGAAAATTGTAAAAGTTTTCAGTCTAATATCGAAACAATTCCTGTGATTTTTCTTTCTGCAAAAACTAAAAAAGGAATTGAAAATTTAGTTAAACAATTATTTCTGATGATACCTATTCCCAGCTATGCTGAAATATTAATGAAAAAGTATAATGAGCAGGAAA
Organism: uncultured bacterium; assembly: GCA_937928085.1. Taxonomy (GTDB): domain Bacteria; phylum Spirochaetota; class Leptospiria; order Leptospirales; family Leptonemataceae; genus SKYB61. The sequence continues at coordinate 45,593 of CALFVU010000013.1, forward strand.
ATAATAGAAAATAGGTTTAAAGAAATCAAAAGAATTGTAATAAAGATAGGATCAAATTTAATTGTTGATCCTCAAACAAACCAGATTTGCGAAGAAAATATACAAAATTTAATCAATGGTATTTTGTTTTTAAAAAAAAAACAAAAGGAAGTTATTTTAGTAAGTAGTGGTGCTGTAGCTTTTGGAAATAAAAAAATCAAAGCAATCAATCAGAATATCAATTCTTTTTTCTCTAATTCTATCATTAGAAAACAAGCATTAGCTTCGATTGGTCAGATTGAACTAATGAATTACTATAATCAAGTGTTTCAAAAGAATCATTTAAAGATTTCTCAGGTTTTGATTACAGCAAAAGATTTTGGAGAACGCGAAACTTATCTCAATATTGGTCATACAATTCAGGAATTAGTAAAACTGGATTTTATTCCTGTTATAAACGAGAATGATACAGTTTCTACAGATGAAATTAAGTTTGGTGATAACGATTTTTTAAGTGCAGCAGTTGCAGCTTTGTTAAACTCTCAATTGCTAATCTTACTTACTTCTGTAGAAGGATTTATGATAGAGGGAAAGCGAATTTCTAATTTAGAAAGTATAAGTCCAGATTTAATGGAACATGCAAAAGGACCTACAGGATTCGGTAGTGGAGGGATGAATTCTAAACTAAGGGTGGGAAAACTTTGTTTACAAGCAGGTGTAGATGTGGCTATTTTGCCTGGCAAATTAAAAAACGTAATCCAAGATTTTTTTGGATGTGAGGATGTAGGAACTTTTATATTTTCAAAAGAAAAAAAATTTTTAAAAGCAAGAAAAAAATGGATTTTATTTTCTCGTTCCAGAGGTTCTGTTTTTATTGACGAAGGTGCAGAAAAGGCATTGTTAAATAATGGTTCTTCTCTGCTAATCAATGGGATTAAAAAAGTTGAAGGCAAATTCTTATCAGGAGATGTGGTAGAGATTAAAAATTTACAAAATACAATTTTGGGAAGAGGAATTGTAAACATAAGTGATAAAAATTTGAAAAAATATTTATTGGAAAAAAATAAAATTGACAAATCTTCTTATCCAACAGAAATCATTCATAGGGATAATTTAATTTTAGAATGATCAATCAATAAGTATAATGATCAATCAATAAGTATAATTTCTTTGTATGTATAAATTTAAATTCTTGCCATACAAACAAACAAAAAAAATTAATACAAAAGCTAAAAACTTCTTCATCACAAAGGAAGATAGATGGAATATACGGTAACAAAAAAAAATTCTGTAACCGCAGAAGCATATTTTAAAGTAAAAAAAGAAGAATTAAACAAATATATAGACGAAGCTTATGTGAATTTTGCAAAAAAGGTTAAGATTCCAGGTTTTCGGGTAGGTAAAGCACCTCTAGAAATTGTAAAAAGAAATTTTGATCAAAGTAACGTAATTGAAGAAGCTATAAAACTTTTGATTTCTAAAAGTTATTCTTCTGTTTTTGATCATTTAAATCCAAAACCGATCAGTCTTCCTTATTTTGAAGTAGAAAAATTTGATGATTCCTCACTAATTGAATTTAAAGCTACATATGAGTACTATCCCGATATTAAACTCCCTAAATATAAAAAAGTAAAAATTTTAAAAGAAGAACTAATTGAAGATTATTCTTTTATAGATTCTATCTTGAACGAAATTGCAAAAAATAATTACGAAGTTCTTCCAAAAGAATCCAAAGAAGGAACAGAAATTTTTGTGGAAGAAAATGATATTGTTTTGATCAATTTAAAAATTTATCAAAAAAACAAAGAATTGTATAATTTAGAAAGTATTCATTATGATTTAGAAAAAGATAAAATATTCGCGAATTTTAAGGAAAATCTACTCAATAAAAAAATCAACGATGAGGTGGAATTTGAATCAAAATTGGAGAAAAATATTAAAGAATTAAAAAAAGCTTACAATAAAAAGATTACGGTTAAAGTTAAAGTTTTAGATATTAAACAAAAAGTAGCTCCACCGATAAATGATGAGCTTGCAAGATTACTTAATTTCGAAAATCTTGAGTCTTTAAAAGAACATATTAAAAATTCTTTAAAACAAAAGGCACTAGAATTTTTAGATTATCAAGCTTATGATAAATTTTTGAAAGATTACATCAAGAATGCGGAGATAGAAGTTCCTGAAATTTTTATTCAAGAAGCATTTCAGAATATTTTTAAAGACACATTAAGAAGATTTTCTTTGCCAGAAACAATATCATTAGAACAGCTTGCTGAACTTTTAAAACAAACTAAAGAAGAATTAGAAAAAACAATCAGAGAGATGGCGATTTTTCAGGTAAAAGAATATATGATTATTAAAGAAATAGCAAAAGAAGAAAATCTAAAAGTAACAGACGAAGAAATAGAAGCGGAAATACTAAAAGGATTTCCAGATTTGCAAAAAAAGGATTTAGAAATAATTCTAAAACAAAAAAATATTCGGGATGATTATGAATATATAATCTTAAAAAATAAATGCAAAGAATTGATTTTAAAAGAAGCAGAGATCGAATCAAAAGACAAGATTTCTTTAAAAGAATTATATCAAAAAAGAATCATAAGTTTATAAGTTGTCAATATTCATAAAAAAAGTTAATTTTAATAAAAGGAGAAATTTATGTCAATACCATATGTAATCGAACAAACTCCTCGTGGAGAAAGACAATATGATATATATTCAAGATTGCTAAAAGATAGGATTATTTTTTTAGGATTTCCTATTGATGATTATTACAGTAATATTATTATTGCTCAACTTCTATTTTTAGATGCAGAAGATCCCGATTTAGATATTTACATGTATATTAATTCTCCGGGAGGATATATTACATCAGGTTTAGCTATATATGATACTATGCAATATGTTAAAGCAGATATAAGAACAATTTGTGTAGGACAGGCATCGAATATCAGTTCTTTGCTTTTAGCAGCTGGAACAAAAGGAAAACGATCCGCTCTTCCAAATGCAAGAATTGTCATGCATCAACCATTGGGGGGTGTAAGTGGGCAATCGAAAGATATTGAAATTCAGGCAAAGGAAATTTTGGAAATTAAAGATAGACTAAATTTTATTTATTCTTTACATACTGGAAAATCATTAGAAGAAATTGAAAGAGATACCGATAGATTATTCTATATGACAGCACAACAAGCCAAGGATTATGGTCTTATTGATAATGTAATCGATATGAATCAATCTAAGTTAGAAAAAATAAAATCAAAATCAGGATAGGGTATTATGATGGATACAAGGAAAAAGAAAAAAGAGACTCTTCAATGTTCATTTTGTGGAAAAGAACAAGATCAAGTTAGAAAATTAGTGGCTGGTCCGGGAGTTTATATCTGTGATGAATGTATAGAACTTTGTAACGAAATTTTAAATGAAGATTCAAAACACGGCGATTTGATTTCTTCTGAACCTGTAAGAAATTTACCTGTTCCGGCAGAAATCAAGAGCGTTCTAGATGAATATGTTATCGGACAAGAAGAAGCTAAAAAAATTTTATCTGTTGCTGTGTATAATCATTATAAGAGAATTTATTATCCAAAGAGTAAATCCGACGTAGAATTGGACAAATCCAATATTTTGTTAATAGGACCTACAGGATCTGGAAAAACTTTATTAGCTCAAACATTAGCTAGATTTTTAAAAGTTCCTTTTGCAATTGCTGATGCTACTTCCTTAACAGAAGCTGGATACGTGGGCGAGGATGTAGAAAACATTTTACTAAGACTAATTCAGAATGCAAATAATGATATTAAACTAGCAGAAAAAGGTATTGTTTATATTGACGAAGTAGATAAAATCTCTCGTAAATCAGAAAATCCTTCTATTACAAGAGATGTTTCAGGAGAAGGTGTACAACAGGCTTTACTAAAAATCATTGAAGGTACTATAGCAAATGTACCACCCCAAGGAGGAAGAAAACATCCTCATCAAGATTTTATTCAAATTGACACTCGAAATATTTTATTTATTTGTGGAGGAGCTTTTGTAGGATTGGAAGATATAATAGCAAAACGATTAGGTTCTAAAACAATAGGTTTTGATAGAGAACAACAATCTATGGATGTTAAAAAAATGTCGAAATCAGAATTGCTAAAATATGTTGAACCAGATGATCTTATTAAATTTGGAATGATTCCCGAATTCATAGGAAGATTACCAGTTGTTGCTACTTTAGATGAATTAGATATTGAAGCTTTAAAGCGAATTTTTAAAGAACCTAAAAATTCAATTTATAAGCAATATAGAAAAATATTCGAAATGGAAAATGTAGAATTAATTTTTGAAGAAGAAGCTGTAGAGGAGATAGCTCAGAAAGCAATTAAAAGAAAAACCGGAGCAAGGGGATTGCGAAGTATTGTAGAAAGAATTATGCTAGATTTAATGTACGAAATACCTTCTCAAAAAAATGTAGAAAAAGTAGTCATACATACTGGTGTTGTTAAAAATGGAGAAAAACCTTATATCACTTATAGAAATAATGAATTAAAAAATAAAGAAACAGCTTAAAATCGAAATGGATCGGGAGGTGTATAAATAGTTGGAATTTTTTGTTGAGTATTTTCTTTGATGGATATCACTCGAGGCTTTAGCTGAGTTTCTTTGTCAATTTCTTCTACTCTTATCACCGAATGTATAGGTATAAAAATTCGCTTCGTATGTTCAAATTCCTTTTTTATCGAATCTTCATTAGGATCTATAAGAAGATTAGATTTTTCTCCAAAAACAAGATCTTCTATTTCTAAAAATCCAAAAATATTACTTTGTATTACATTTTTAGCAAAAATTTCGTAGATTGTTCCTTTATTAAAAAACAAGATTTTATATAATCTTTTTTGAATTTTGTTATCTTCCATAAAAATTTTAAAATTAAGTCATTTTTTTATTTAATATCATTTAGTCAAATACAATATAATTACATTTTATTATGAAGTTATGTTTTCCTTGTTGTTGGATCTCCAGCATCGATTTCAAGAGGACCATTTGTTCTACCGTTTATAAATTGTTGGATTAAAGGATTGGGTGAATTTTTAATCTCTTCTGGTGTACCAACAAATTCTACTTTTCCTTTGTAAAAAAAAGCGATTCTATCTGCAATAAAATAAGCAGAATTCATATCATGAGTTACAATTACCTGAGTAACCTGTAATTCTTTTTGAAGTTTACGAATTAATTCATTAATGACCTGACTCATTACCGGATCCAAGCCAGATGTTGGTTCATCGTATAATAAAATTTCGGGATTTGTAGTTAATGCTCTTGCAATTCCAGCTCGCTTTTTCATACCTCCAGAAATGCTATCAGGTAATAAATCTTTTGCTGGCAGTAATCCTAACCATTTCAATTTTTCTAAAACGATTTTATCAATTTCTTTTTTTGATTTTAAGCGATTTTCTCTTAGAGGTAAAGCTACGTTATCGTAAACACTCATCCAGTTAATCAAGGCTCCACTCTGAAAAAGTACTCCCATTCTACTTCGAATTTCTTGCAATTTACGTTTACTACAATTAGGAATTGAATGACCAAAAACTTTTACATCTCCTTTATCAGGTTTCAATAAACCGATAATATGCCGAATCGTAACAGATTTTCCTGTTCCTGAACCTCCCAATATTACTAAGGTCTCTCCACGATATACTTGAAGATTAATACCCCTAAGTATCGATCTTGTTCCAAACGATTTGTGTAAATCAACTAGCTCGATGACGATTTCTTTCATAAAAATTAAAATAAATTCAAAATTCCACTACCTGTTTTTAATAAAATATTATTTTCTCGTATAGATTCAAAACCTTCTCTAATATCGCGAATTAATAAAATCGTTTCTAACAAAACTTTATCTGATTCTGTTAATAATTGATTTTCATTTAGTAGCAAAGAAATCGTGCCATTACCAGAATCAATTTTTTGAGTAATTTCTGCTAAGTTTTTAAAAATTTTATATAAAGGTTTTTTATTTTCATAAATTAAATCTGATACTAACGTTAAAGGATCGTCGTAATTCGTTGCTCTAATTACATTATGAATATTTAATCGAAGAGTATTACCTGTTATCATTTTAAGAACATCATTTGAATTCAAATAAATTTTTTCTAATTTTTTATGAGTAATTTTTTTATTATTGTTGATTTCTATCATACTACCTGGTTTAATTTCAATTACTTTTTCTCCTAAAATTTTATCATACTTTGTATATAGTTTATAATTATCATAAAATTCTATTTTGTTTTGAAGGTTAAGAACTGCTAATATAATTTGATCATACATTTTATCTTTACAAAGATCTTCGCATTCATGAATATTGATTAAATTACCTTCTTTATCTACGGGATAGTAATCTAAATATCTTACATATCCTTGATCTACTCCTAAAACATTCACTCTAGCTCCAGTTTGAATTCCTTGGGCATTTTTTAAAACTACAGGTAAGTAATAAGATAAATTTTTATTTTTTTTAGATGGCATTAAAATCGTATAGATGCCAATAAACGAAATCAAAACCCAAAATAAAATTCCTAAAAGATAATATGTAAAGCTAAAATTTTTCATTTATCGATAAAAAATTGCACTGATAAAATATCCAAACATAATCACAAATAAATACGAAAGAACTACTGATTGCCTAACCGCTCTACCTACACCAATTGCACCTTCTTTTGCATTTAAACCCTGCTGACACGAAATCGAAGAAATCGTAATTCCAAAAACCAAAGCTTTAAAATTTCCTACCCATATATCTTTTAAACCATTTTTACTTTTTAATACTTCCAGTGCTAGTTCATAAAAAGTCTCGAACTCTACACCTAATTGCGTTTTTGCAATGATACTTCCACCTATCGTACCTAATAAAGAAGCATAGTTGCAGAGTACTGGAATCATTAAACTAAATCCTACAACACGAGGTAGAACTAAAAAACGGACAGGGTCAATAGACATTACTTCTAGAGCATCGATTTCTTCAGAAACTTTCATTGTTCCAATTTCAGCAGCCATAGAAGACCCTACAGAGGCTGATAGAATTAAAGCTGTCATAAAAGGTGACATTTCTCGTGTTAAAGTAATTACTATTAATTGTCCTATTAATTCTTCTTGACCAAAATCCTTTAGTGCTAAACCGCTTTGTAAACTTACAATCATACCCGTAAAAACAGCTACAATACTTACTACAAATAAGGACTTAAAACCAGAAATATACATCACTAATAATGTAGGTTGAAGTTTAAAAATTAAATAAGGTAGATTAATCGCTACACGAAAAATTAAATACAAAACTTCTCCAACACCAATAAAGATTTCCAGAAAATAAATTTTTATAATTTTTTTTAAATAAAACATTTTCTTAACATTTTTAAAAAAAATCATTACATTTCAAGTGATTATTTCTATAATAAAATAAAAAATTTTAGGTCTATCCAATAATAAATATTCTTTTGTTAGAAATGCATTGGTTTTTGAATTCATAGGTTCTATACAAATAAAATTTTTTTCTTTTGGTGAGTAAATTTGACATGTAGTAAATCCTTCTCCAAAATGTAAAATCAACTCATAATCCTTTTGTTGAATTTTAAACAAAGCTTTAGAATTAGTGTAGAAAAAATTAGTAAATCCATCGTCCCAAGAAACATTAGAATCTAAAAAAACTTTAAAGTAAGTGTTTTCTCTTTTGTATGGTAAATTGTTTTTCGAAAAGAATAAAGTAATATCTTTTAAATCAACAGGAAATAAATATGAATTCGTTTCTATCCATTGTTTAGCTGGAAGAATTAAATTGATAGTTTCTTTAGGTTGATATAGTAAAAAGTAGGGATGTAAACCAAAAGAAAGGGGTATTGGTTCTTGAAAATCTTTGATTTCAATCTGGAATTCAATCTGATTTTTGTTTAAGTAAATTGAGTATTCTATAGAATGAGAAAATGGAAAGAATTCTAGCCAATGGTTTGCAAAATCGAATCTTCCTTTTATAAAATCATTTGTTTTTTTTAAAATTTTCCATTGATTTGTTTTTAATAAAAAACCATGTATTGGAAATTGATTATGATCTCTTTGAATTACTTCATCTTTTAATTGAATTTGTTTTCCTTCTAAAATAAATTCTTCTTTGGAAATTCGATTTGCATAAGGATATAAAAAAGGAATTCCCGCTAAATCTTTATTTTTTTTATAAATTTCTTTATCAAAAGGAAAATATAAAATATTTTTATCTTTAAATAAAATTTTGCTGATCGTAAAGCCACAATCTTCTAAAATTTCTAAAGTAATGTAGTTATTATTTAGTTGTAGCATTAGGATTCAAAGTTTTTATAAAATAGTAACTAACAAAAGGATTTTCATTTCCGTTGAATTTTGCTTTTAATTTATTTAAAATTTTTTCTTGTTCGGTAGGAGGATCTTCTATGTTCCAAGTTTGTATCCATTTCTTTTCTTCTTCTGTTAGTTCAATCTTGTAGAACCAAGACATATATAAATAAATCCTTGCTATATCTCCTCTAATATCTTCTTTAGGTTCAACAATTTTGTTTTTTGAATCTATTTCGAAATCACAATTGCCATACTCTCTTTTTTCTCCTTCTATAATACTATAAGGATAATCTCTACGATCATGATTTAACTCATAAATACTAGGAACTAAATTGTGTACGTCACCTTCCATAATAATAAAACAATCATCAATTTCAGAACAGCACTTTCTTCCTCGATAGCTTTTGTTATTTCTTTTACAGATTTTTTCTTTCCAACAAGTAAGGTTTTTTCCAAATTTAGAAGCGGGTACCACATGTTCCCAGTTTACCATCCATTCTGTAGATTTTGATTTTGGTTGATATCCACATTGTTTTGTGTCGGGAATGAGTTTTTGTTTTGTGGGTTCTACACTGATTTTGCAATTACAGTAAAAAGTATAAGGAAAATGAACTAAATATAATGTTTTTAAAAATTTTTTTGCTTCTCGAAAATTTTGATTACTTTTTGATTTTAATAGGCATCCTTTTCCGTAGTTTTCTTTTAAGGAATACTTAGTTGTATCAATAAACTTTTCGTAAAAGATTAAGTTGGGTTCATAAGCAAACAAAGACTGATATAAAATAAAAAAAATAATGATTTGATTTTTCATTTTATGATTCTTTTTGCATTTTTAAAATTTGGTATTTTTTTTCTAAAATAGTTAAATTTTCTAAATAATTAGTTTTATCTTTATCACTTTTAAATTCAGTAATTTTTGCTCCTATGTCTAGTTTTCCGTCTTGATGTCTATATGAAGATTTAAATTCAACAAAAATGGAAACTGGTTTTTGATCTCGAAAGACAATATCACAATAAGTTCCTGATTGCTTTATTAAATAACTAATTAAATTTAAATTTTGGATTCTTGCTCGAAAGCCATTTTTAGAAATATTTAAAACTTGTTCTTTTTCTTGTATTGTTGTTGTATTGATTTGTAGCATTCTTTTAATTAATTCCTGATTCCATTGTTTAATTTTATTGATTTCTTCCAATTCTAAAGGTTTACTTTTATTAGAAATTCTAATATACCCAATAGAAATTAAATTTTTGTCGTGAGCAAGATAAAAGATAGGACCTACAATTTCGCTTTTTACTTGATTTTTCCTATACTCATGAATTTTCTGTTGTAAGTTTTCTTTGAGTATTTCTTTTAAGCTTATGCAATCTTCGTTCGAAAAATTAAACGATTCAGGATTGTACGTATCTTGAATATAAATAAATTTTCCAGTTTTTTTTATTTTATCTAAGATGAGATCAAAATTTTCGAAAGTATCAATTTTTACATAATCATAAAGAGTTCTGATCTTGTTTTCCAATTCAGAAAAGCCAACTTTAATCGTTGTAGGGATGATTCTTGTTTTTGGATCAATTAAGTGTTTGCTAACAAGAAAATTAGTCAAATACACTTCGTTATGCAAGACTGGAATTCTAACAGATTCTCTTTCGATTAACGAGACTCCTACTTTAACTACTTTTATGTTATAGGTTCCTTTTTTCGATCCAGATGTAAGAATTTTTATATAAAGTTCTAAATATCTTCCCAAAACTTTATAACATTGTATTTGTTGATCGGTTTCTAACAATATATCTGATTCAATCAAATAGGTTTGATTTGGATTTTTTTCTAAAAATTTAATTTTTGGTGGATTTTCTAATGATTTTATATAAACTGTTTGATTCATTAAATGCTTATCAACAATAGATTCTATTTTGTCAGGGTTTAAGAACCATTCTAGTTTTCTTGGTGTTGATATAATTTCCATGTTTAAAGTTTCTTATTCATCTATGTTTATAAAAGAATTTATGTTGGTGCTTTTGTATAATTCAAATTTTATTTTACAAAACATTTTAGGATTAATATATACTCATACTTAAAATTTCGTCTATATGATGCTCTAGATAAAAAATTCCCATAGGTAGAGGGATCCTTTTACATTTGCAAGAAATATAAGGTAAATTTGATGAAATAAAATTTCCATTTTCTAAAAAAATCATATGTGGAAGAATCCCTTTAAAATTCCTAAGTTTTTCGAATACTAAATAAACATTAATATCATATCCAATGATAATTAAACAATAATCGCTTGTTAATTCTTCTATTTCGGAAGATACGTATGGAATAATATTTTTTTCTAACAAAAGATTGGATAAAATTTTTGTAATTTCTGAATCTCTTGTCAAGATTAAACCTTTTAAAAAACAAGTTGTATCTTTCATTTTTCTTCCCCCGTATCTATTAAGAAAGTTTACTTTATAATAATGAATTTTATTGATTCTTTCTACTCATTTTTTTGAATTTTAAAAAAATGCAATTCAATTTTTAAAATCATTTTTTACTGCAGTGTACTGAATGCTTTTTCTATTAGTTTTTCGATGAGCAAAGGAATAGATGAGTCAAACAATAAGGAATCAAATATGTCTCTATCTAAAAAGCCATTTTTTGTCATTTCTAAAAGTAGAATTTTTAAAGTTTGATAATAATCTAGCGTATTTAGAATGCCTATAGGTTTTGAATGAAGCCCTAATTGTTTATATGTTAGAACTTCGAAGAATTCATTTAAAGTGCCGATACCACCGGGAAAAACGATAAAAGCATCGGCGATTTTGATCATCTTTTCTTTTCTTTCGGATAAAGATTCTACTATAATGGTTTCGGTTAGATGAGGATACAATAATTCTTTTTCTGCCAAAAACGAGGGAATTACGCCAATCATAGGAATTTTATAAAAATTAGCTGTTTCTGCTAAAAGTCCCATAAGACCAATGTTGCCACCTCCATATACAATTTTTAAATTTTTTTTTGCAAGCTCTTCGCAGAGTTCCCCAATTTTTCTACCAAAAGCTGGATTAGTTCCAGTGCGAGAACCGAGAAAGATAGCAACTTTCATACTAAGCTATATTTCTTTTGCATCTTTTGGATTAGCCATACATAGAATAGGTACTGAATACTGTAGGTGTGGAAGGTTTTCTTCGGTAAGTCTTTGACTGGTTTTTCCGGGACCGAAATCTATAATGTAATCCACTTTTAACATAGAAATAGGTTTCAGTGCTAAATCCCAATATAAAGTATTGACATATAAGTCTCTTGTCATTATAGGTAAAAGATCTTTGTATTCTCTGTAATCTTTTCCACTTGAAAAAGTATAAATAGGAAACTTTAAATCTTTAGTATTATAAACAAAATTTTCTTTTTTGACATCATCTAATAATATTTCTACACAAGGTTCCATATAAGGACTATGAAAAGGACAGGTTGTTTTAAGAAAGATATATTTGATTTTATTTTCTTCTAAAAATTTTTGATGAATTTTATAAAAAAGTAATAATGATTTTCTATAAGAAGACAAAACACGATTTGTAGGAGTATTATAGAGTCCAATGTAAATGGGTTTTTCTTCCTTATAAGTAGAATTGAATTCTTCAACGAGATTTGATATAATGGAATGTTCACTACCTAGTACAGCCACCATAGGCGATGGATCTTTTAAATTCAACTCTTCTGCTAATTGCAATTCTTCTTTCGATGCTTCTATGTAAGGAAAAACTTCTTGTGATCTTAAAGCAAGATAGGTAACGTACTTCATATAAAATCTTAGAGCTTGAAAGTATTCTTCCTTTTCTAATCCAAATCCTAATAAAGTTGATGAAATTAACCCCTGACTATGGCCTGTAGCTCCCGCAATTATATTTTGAATTTGGGAATATGGATATTTTTTACGGAATAATTCGTAATACGCTAACTGTGTCATTTGAATCATAATTAGGGATACGCCAGCAGTTGAGAGATAATCATCCGAAGGGAGTTTATTCTCGTCTTTAAGCCATTGCTCTGGATATATACCTTTTGGTGTTGCTATGGCATCTTTGGTTAATGGGTGTAGTTCTTGAAATACATCAAAACAAACAGAGAAAAATTCTTTAATTTCATTAGAATCATAAATTTTTTTTAATTCTCTATACCATGGAGATCCCTGTCCACCCATCTGAAAAAAAATTTTTTTATTTTGCTGCTTTAACTGGTGGATTAAACTCATATTATACTCCTATTTGTTTACTCTTTCTACAAAGGATAGATCACGAAGATCAATACGAATGATATCACCTTGTCGGATATGAATAGGAACAGAAATTTCACCCCCTGTTTCTACGCGAACTTTTTTCCAGGCTGTTCCAACTGTGTCTCCTTTTATTCCTTCTTCGGCATAAGTGACTTCTAATTCAACAAAATTGGGTGGAGAAACGCTTACAGGTTGATTTTCATAAAAATAAACATCAAATACCATCTGTTCTTTTATAAAGTCTAAAATATCCTCTAATAGTGAGGCTGGAATCGAATATTGTTCGTAATCGCTTTGATCCATCATTACTAATTGATTCCCTTCTTGATAAAGATAGCTCATACTTTTTTTTTCTAGCTCTACATCTTCTAATTTTTCTGAGGATTTAAATGTTCTTTCAACTACATTCCCTTTTTTTATGTTTTTTAGTTTTGTCCTTACAAATGCACTGCCTTTACCAGGATTTACAAATTGGGAAAAAGTAACGGTATACAATTCACCATCTACTTTGATTACAGTACCTTTTCTTAGGTCAATAGGGTTAATCATAATAGTTTGATAATTTTTTTAGTGTTTTTATATAGTCTATAATTTTTATTTACTAAAATGGATTTTAAAAAAATTTTATAATTTATGAAGCTTCGTATACCTTTATCATTAAAAGATTTAGAAAAACAACTAAAACATCAAATTGATTTTACAATTACAAAAATAGAAGAAAACATTATTATTAAAGAAATCAGTTCTATTGAATTTTATACAAAAGAGTCTTTGATTTTTATCAATCATAAAAAAAATTTACAATATTTAAAGAAAGATTTTGATCCTTTAGTTATTGTTACGAATCAAGAAATCTACAAACTTTTGGAAGAAAAAAAACTGAATTCAATTTTTGTGATCACTAAAAATGTAGATGTTTTTAGAGCTCTATTTTTACAAAAATTTTTAGATAAAGATGTAAGAAAAACTTACTGGGGGAGGATTCATCCTACTGCAGTTATACACAAGGAGGCAAAAGTTTCATCAAGTGCTATTGTAGGACCTAATGTAGTGATTGAACCCAAAGCGGTTATTGATGATAATGTTGTTATTATGGCAAATTGTATTATCGAAGAAGGTGCCCATGTAGGAGAAAATACAGTTTTATATCCAAATGTGTATGTAGGTTGGAGTTGCATTATTGGAAAAAATTGTATCATACATCCCGGTACGATTATTGGTTCGGAAGGATTTGGATTTGCACAGGATGAAAATTTTCGTCATTATCGCATTCCTCAGTTGGGAATTGTAGAAATCGAAGATAATGTAGTCATTGGAGCCAATTGTTGTATCGATAGAGCCTCTTTTGAAAAAACTATTATTCGCAAAGGTGTGATAACAGATAATTTGGTTCATGTAGCTCATAATTGCGAAATAGGAGAGAATAGCATCTTGGTTGCACAAGTAGGAATTGCTGGCTCTAGTAAATTGGGGCAAAAAGTCATTTGTAGTGGACAAGTGGGAATTTCTGATCATGTATCCATTGCAGAGAATACAATTTTATTAGCAAGGACAGCAGTATTAGATAGTATCAACCAGTCTGGAACTTATATGGGATATCCTGCAATACCTGCAATAAAGTTCCAAAGATTACAAATTCATCTTCATAAACTAGAAGAATATGCAAAAGAAATTAAAGAAATGCGAAACAAAATAAAAGAACTAGAAGAGCATCTAAAAAAAACTTAAAAATTATCGAACTAAGTATAAAGATCTTTCGTCGGAAAAATAAATACTCGAAAGGAGGAAAAACGATGAATTTTAAAAAATTCATATTGCTCTTTTTTCTTTTAATTGTTGGTATAGGAGCACAAGAAAAAAATCAATTAAGGATCAACTTTGGCTTATGGGGTGGTTTGATAGAGAATGAATTACAAGATAGATTCAGGCTAGATCATCTAATTGAGGAAAATCAAATATTACGATATGATTCAAACTGGTCTAAAATAAATCCTTTTTTTATTTATCCGATAGGAGTTGATTTTTTATCATCGAAAGATGATATCAATTTTATCATTAGTTTATCGTTAGGTTATTTTTTTCCTCTGTATGAATATATTAGCGTTGATCAGGACTTTAATACGATCCGTTTTGTTCGGTTCCAAAATATAGTAAGTTCTCTTTCTGAATCTACTTTGGGTTGGATTTTAAAATTTAATCGTTTTACGTTTATTCCTAAATTTGGATCACAAGGATATAGAAAAGTTCAAAGGTATAAAGAAGAGAGTTTTGGACGAAATATTGGAATATCCATTGGTACTAATTTTGGAAATAATGAATTTGATGCTTTTAATTTTGGATATATATTGGGTTTTGATTTTGAACAAAATTTAAATGAAGTTTTTTCGATTGTAGGAGGATTTTTTAGTTCTAAGGCTTTTTCGAATGAAAACGGAAAAATGGAATTTAAAACTACGAATATTTTTATAAGAGATGATTCTTTTGAGTTGAAAACAACCTCACAATCATCAAATTTTCTTGTAAAAAGAGAAAGATATAAACTTGGGATTTTGTATAAATTAAATGAAAGAGAACAATTAGAAGTCGGAATTCGTTCTGAAAAACAAAATTTTTCCTATCCAGGATATAAAAATTTAGCGCTATCTTTTACTAACCAAATCATAAAATTTGATTCAAATATTTTTGAATTGTTTACAGATTCAATTCTGTGGTCAAAAGAAAATATTCAACAAATTGGTTATTTTTATATTACTTTCCAGCGTAAAATCGATTTAAAAAATTAGGGAAGAATTTCCCTAATTTTTTTTCATAAAAAAATTTTAAGTTTTTAAAAAAATTTTGTTTTTAATTTTTTTATTAAATTTTCTATCAACATATTTTAAAAAAAATTCAAAATGAATAATTTTTTAGTTGACGCGAAATTTTCGTAATTTTATTTTGTCATTAAATTTAGCAATCAACTGTATCGATTGCTAAAATTGTAATAATAAAATTTTATAAGGAGGTACAATATGAGTATAAAACCATTACAAGACAGGGTTTTGATTGAACCATTAGAAGAAAAAGAGGAAAAAATAGGAAGTATCATTATTCCAGATACAGCAAAAGAAAAACCACAAGAAGGTAAAGTGATAGCAGTGGGTCCAGGACGTCAGGAAAATGGTAAGCTAATTCCATTACAAGTCAAAGTAGGAGATAGAGTTCTTTATGGAAAATATGCAGGTACAGAAATTAAAAAAGACGGGAAAGAGTATCTAATTGTTCGAGAAAGTGATATTTTAGCAATCATAGAATAAAAAAAACTTAAAGGAGGTCAAAATATGGCAAAACAATTAGAATTTCATGAAGAAGCACGAAGAAAATTACAAATTGGTGTTAATAAATTAGCGAATGCTGTTAGAGCTACGTTAGGTCCGAGAGGAAGAAATGTTGTAATCGATAAAAAATTTGGTGCTCCCACAGTTACAAAAGACGGTGTGACTGTTGCAAAAGAAATTGAGTTACCTGATCCATATGAAAATATGGGTGCGCAAATGGTAAAAGAAGTAGCAACTAAAACTAATGATGTGGCAGGAGATGGTACAACAACAGCAACAGTTTTAGCTCAAGCTATTGTAAATGAAGGTCTAAAAAATGTAACTTCTGGAGCAAATCCAATGCATCTTAAACGAGGTATTGAAAAAGCAGTAGATGCGGTAGTACAAGAACTAAAAAAAAGAGCAAAACAAGTTGTCTCTAATAAAAAAGAAATTGCTGCAGTTGCTGCGATTTCTGCAAATAATGATCAAAGCATAGGAAACTTAATTGCAGATGCAATGGAAAAAGTAGGTAATGATGGTGTGATCACTGTAGAGGAAGCAAAAGGCATCGATACTTATATGGAAGTAGTAGAAGGTATGCAATTTGATCGAGGATATCAATCTCCTTATTTTGTTACTGATCCAGAAAATATGATTTGTAGTTTCGAAAAACCATATATCTTAATCCACGAGAAAAAAATCTCTAACATGAGAGAATTATTGCCTATACTAGAAAAAGTAGTACAAACAGGAAGACCATTACTCATAATCTCAGAAGAAGTAGAAGGAGAAGCTTTAGCAACATTAGTAGTAAATAATATAAGAAAAACGATTAAAGTATGTGCTGTAAAAGCACCCGGTTTTGGTGATCGTAGAAAAGCAATGTTAGAAGATATTGCAATCATGACAGGTGGCCAGGTGATTTCTGAAGATTTGGGTATGAAATTAGAAAATGCTGATCTTTCTCATTTAGGACAGGCGGAAAAAGTAACTGTCGATAAAGAAAATACTACAATTATTAACGGTTATGGTGCAGAAGCGGAAATAAAAGGAAGAATAAATCAAATCAAAAAACAAATCGAAGAAACTACAAGTGATTATGATAGAGAAAAACTACAGGAACGATTGGCGAAATTGTCTGGTGGTGTTGCAGTAATATATGTAGGTGCAGCAACTGAAGTAGAAATGAAAGAAAAAAAAGCAAGAGTAGAAGATGCTTTATCTGCAACTCGAGCTGCGGTTGAAGAAGGAATTGTTCCCGGTGGTGGTATTACTTTACTAAGAACAAGAGATGTGATCAAAAATTTGAATCTCGAAGGAGATGAAAAAACCGGTGCAATGATTATTTATCGAGCATTGGAAGAACCTTTAAGACAAATTGCAAATAATGCAGGAATTGAAGGTAGTGTTGTAGTAGAAAGAGCTTTGCGCGAAAAAGATAATATTGGATTTAATGCAGAAACTTTACAATGGGAAGATCTAACAGAAGCAGGAATTCTTGATCCAGTAAAAGTTGTACGAAGTGCTTTGCAAAATGCAGCATCGATTGGTTCAATGATTTTAACAACAGAAGTAACTATTACTGAACTTCCTGAAAAAGAAAAAGAAACTCCAGGAATGGGTGGTTCTCCCGGAATGGGAATGGACTATTAATCTAAATGACGCCTATCTTAAGGCGTCATTTTTAGAATAATAAATCCTTGCTTTATCAAATCTATTGATGCACAAAGGCACTAAATAATCCACTGTCGAAATATCTCTTTATTGCCAAGTTTTAATCATGATTAAATCCTAACCTCAATTTATGTTATCGATTTTAAAGTTTTTTATTTACTTGAGAAAAACATAAAGAAATGAAAGATATGCAAAACGAAGTTTTCGAAGTGATTGGTGGATTTAGTATTAATGGAGTAATCAAGCCTCAAGGAAACAAAAACGAAGCTTTACCGATTTTATCAGCTTCTATTTTAGCAACCGAACCCGTTTATATTGAAAATTTACCAGTTATAGAAGATGTAAAACAAATGATCGAAATCTTAAAAAATCTTGGAATAAAAGTTGAATATCCATATCAAAATGATTTAACTAAAATTAAAATTTATCCAGATGGAAAAATCAAAACAGAAATTCCAAAGGAACTTAGTTCTTTGCTTAGAGGATCGTTAACTTTAGCAGGTCCTATTTTAGCAAGAGAAAGAGAAGTTTTTCTGCCAAGGCCTGGAGGAGATAGAATTGGAAGAAGAAGATTGGATACTCATATTTTAGCTTTTGAATCTCTAGGGGCAAATGTAAAAGTATATCCTGATGGTTTCGAAATCAAAGCAGATATACTAAAATCGGCCGATATTTTGCTTGATGAAACCTCCGTAACTGCAACAGAAAATGCGATTTGTGTTGCAGTTCTTACAGAAGGAGAGACTATCATTCGCAATGCGGCGTCTGAACCTCATGTCCAAAATTTATGTCATTTTTTGAATCAATTAGGAGCTAAAATTGAAGGTATTGGTTCTAATGTTTTGAGGATTAAAGGGGTGAAAAAGCTAACGGGTACAAGTCATAAAATTTCATCGGATTATTTAGAAGTAGGAAGTTTTATTTCTTTAGCAGCAACAACTCGAGGAGAAATTATTATAGAGGATCCAGATCTAAAAAATTTAAGGATGATTCGAATGGCATTTGCGAAATTAGGTATTTTAGTACGAGAAGAAAAAAAAGAAGAAAAAGAATATTTAATAGTGCCTAAAGATCAAAGTCTTAAAATCCAGATGGATATAGGGGGAGCTATTCCAAAAATTGAATCCGCCCCTTGGCCAGGGTTTCCAGCAGATATGACCTCTGTGATGTTGGTTACCGCTACTCAATGCGATGGGACTATTCTAATTCATGAAAAATTATTTGAATCAAGATTATTTTTTACTGATCGATTGATTTCGATGGGTGCAAGAATTGTGCTTTGCGATCCTCACAGAGCTGTTGTTATCGGTCCAACTCCGTTATACGGAAGTATAGTTTCTTCTCCAGACATTCGGGCTGGTATGGCAATGCTAATTGCAGCCTTATGTGCAGAGGGTAAAACAATTATACAGAATATCCATCAAATCGATAGAGGATTTATGAATATCGAGACAAGATTAAACCAATTGGGAGCTAAAATACAACGTAAAGTAATTTCTTAATCAATTAACTCTTAAATAGAAACTAAATATATTTATAAATTTGTAAATTTTTTGAAATTCTATATTCGTTGATTACAGATTAAAATTGAATCTAAAGATTTTGAAAATTGTTTGAATTTCTTAGCCTTCGCAGATATTTTAATCGTTTAAAAAAAAATAAAAAATATTTATAAAAAAATTATAGTTCTGGCTTAAAGTAAAATATAATATCAATTTAGAATTTTTTCTTGTTAAGTGAAGTGATTTTTTGTTGATTATAAAAAAAATTTTTAGAAATAAGGAGCTTATGATTAATAAAAAATTTATTTTTCTTATTCTATGTATATGTTTATCATTCGATGCATTGTTTGCGGAACAATCC
This sequence comes from uncultured bacterium, assembly GCA_937928085.1. GTDB lineage: Bacteria > Spirochaetota > Leptospiria > Leptospirales > Leptonemataceae > SKYB61. The sequence goes on from CALFVU010000013.1 coordinate 65,013, forward strand.
CTTTTAATTTTCTCTGGTGCAGCGAGTAAACCACCTACAGAAGAAGCGATAATGGTATTTCAAAAAAAAACGGGTATAAAAGTTGACGTAATTTTTGGTGGATCGGGGTATGTACTGTCCCAGATGATTTTAGGTAAAAAAGGAGATCTTTATTTTCCCGGATCCTCTGATTTTATGGAAATTGCGAAAAAAAAAGGTGTAGTGTATCCGGAGACAGAAAAGCATGTCGTGTATTTGGTACCTACTATTAATGTAAAAAAAGACAATCCAAAAAACATAAAGTCATTAAGAGATCTAACAAAACCGAATCTAAAAATAGCAATTGCAACTCCAGAAAGTGTATGTGTTGGTGCTTATGCAGTGGAAATCATAGAAAAAAATTTTACATTGGAAGAAAAAACAGCTTTTAGAAAAAATTTAATCAATTATACAGAAAGTTGCGAAAAAACAGCTACTGCGATTTCCTTAAATATTGTTGATGCAGTAATTGGATGGCATGTATTTGAACATTGGGATCCACAAAGAATACAAACGATTCCACTAAAAAAAGAAGAAATTATTCGTATTGGATATATTCCTATAGCTATCTCGAAATTTACTCAAAATAAAGCACTTGCTCAGAAATTTATTGATTTTCTTCTTTCTGAGGAAGGGAAATCGATTTTTAGAAAGTATCATTATTTTATGACACCGATAGAAGCTTTTTCGTGGCTTGGTGAGGAAAAACCTATAGGTGGAGAGTATATAGTACCTAAAGAATGGATTAAAAAATGACATTTCGAAGATTATCAATTGTTTTTGCCTTTTTAATTTTTTCTATTTATGTTGGTCTTTTACTTTCTTTGTTTTATTTTTGGAATGGATCACTTTTTATTGAAATTTTGTTTTCTGAAAGGACATTATTTTCGATTCAAATTAGTGTAATTTCAGCCACTATTGCAAGCTTACTTTCTTTATTTTTTGCTTTACCATCTGCTTATGCACTTTCGAGATTTAACTTTAAGGGTAAATACATAATTGATATAATGTTAGAACTTCCTATGATTGTATCTCCTGCAGCTCTAGGTGCAATGCTATTGATATTTTTTAACAATCCGATAGGTGTTTGGATTCAAGAACACAATTTGCAATTTGTGTTTACTATTTATGGAATCATTCTAGCACAATTGATTACCACTCTTGGTATTGCTACACGATTGATCAAAGCAGCGATGGACGAAGTTCCAACAAGATACGAAGAGGTGGCGCGTTCATTGGGTGCTTCTCCTTTAAAAGCATTTCTAACAATCACACTTCCTTTAAGTAAAAGAGGAATCTTGGCAGCTTTTATTTTAACCTGGGCAAAGTCAATTGGTGAATTTGGAGCAACAATCACATTAGCTGGAACAATGGCAATGAAAACAGAAACTTTACCGATAGCTATTTTTATGCGACTTTCTACTGCTGATATAGAAGGCACAGTTGTTCTTATTTTTATTCTAGTATTTATTGGTTTTTTAACACTTTCTTTCGTAAGGCTTTTAAGTAAACCAAGAGTCTCTTAAATGTTAGATGTTATTGAAATTGATATCAATGTAAAAGGTTTTTCGATTAAAAATATTTCTCTTAATGTGAAAACTCATACTATTCATTGCTTAATTGGTCCAACTGGTTGCGGTAAAACTACTCTTTTAGAAGCAATATTAGGTTTAAGAAAAATCAAAAAAGGTAAAATTTTTCTTGAGGGAAAAGACATTACAAACTTTCCTGTGCACAAAAGAGGTTTTTCTTATGTTCCCCAGGATTTAGCTATATTTCCTCATCTTACAGTACAAGAAAATATTTTTTATGGCATCCATTATGGTAATGTTAAAGATAAAAAAGAAAGTTACAAAAGAGCTATTGAATTAGCGAAGATATTAGGGATTTCTCATTTGTTACAAAGACGGGCTGTGAATCTTAGTGGAGGCGAAAGACAGAGAGTAGCTTTAGCAAGAGCTCTTGCATCTGATCAAAAATATATTTTACTCGATGAACCTTTTTCTTCGCTTCACGAAGGGATGAAGAAAGAATTGTGGTTTCTTTTAAAAGAATTACAAAAAAAATTTGATTTTACTATCTTGATGATCAGTCATGATTTAGAAGAAATATTTTTTTTATCTGATTATATAAGTGTTATGATGGAAGGTAGAATACTTCAAACAGACAAAAAAGAAATTGTTTATTATAATCCTAAAACCTTACCCATAGCGAAATTTTTAGGTATAAAAAATATATTTTCTGCTAAATTCATAAGTGTTGAACAAGAATATTATAAATTTTATTGCGATTCTTTACAAAAAGAAATTATTTTACAAAAACAAAAAATTGAAAACTTTTCTAAAAAAAATATTATGCTTGGAATCCGAAGCGAAGATATTCTAATTCTAAGATCTGATCCACCAAAAAAAAATGAAAATCTTCTTAAAGGAGTTATTAAAGAAATATTTTCAGCAGGTTCAAATGTTACGATACTATTTCAACCTTATGGTTCTCAAGAATTATTAGAAATCATTATACCAGAATTTGTAGTAATTCAATTATCTTTAAAACCACAAATCGAAGCTATTGCAGAACTAAGATCAGAACGTTTTTTTGTACTAGAGTGATCTATATAAAAGTGATACAATTTACTATCTATAGATTTTTTTTATTCAGAAATTATTTTTCTATTTTTTTATCAGTTCTAGAAATGTTTCACTGATTGATTTTTGATAAGTTGTTAAGCTTGTTTAGAAAAAAATAATTTTAAAAAAAAAGAATGTATCTTATTTTAGCAAAAAAGTTATAAAAAATGAATTAGAAAAAAACAAAATAATCCATTTTTTTGCAACCCAAATCAAAATCTAATTTCTAATATGATTATGAAAAACATCAAATTTAACGAAATTAACTGGCCCACAACATTGTATTTGATTTTAACCCCTATCGGGGCAATAGTTACCATTTACTTTTTTGCCTTGTATGACCTTTTTCAATGGCAAACGATTTTGTTGGCGATTTTTATGTGGTTAGCATCAGGTATGGCAATTACGGTTGGATACCATCGGTATTTTTCTCATAGAAGCTATAAGGTAAAAAAATGGATGGAATATCTATATGTGATTTTTGGAACTTCAGCGATGGAAATGTCTGTGATTGAATGGACATATGATCACAGAAATCATCATAGATTTACAGATACTGAAAAAGATCCTTATTCGATAAAAGAAGGATTTTGGTATGCTCATATTCTATGGATGTTTACAAAAAGAGGGACAACTAAAGGTAAGACTGAAATTGATTTTAATAAAGTAAGTGATTTAACAAAAGATAAATTTTTAATGTTTCAGCATAAATATTACATACCTTTTGCTGTTTTTATGACTTTTATCTTTCCCGGTTTGATCGCAATGTTATGGGGTGATTTTTGGGGAGGAGTTCTTATAGCAGGATTAGTACGATCTGTAATAGTACATCATGGTACTTTTGCAATCAATTCAGTTTGCCATTCTATAGGAAAAAGACCATATTCTCTTGATGAAAGTGCAAGAGATAGCTGGATTTCTGCTTTACTCACTTATGGAGAAGGATATCATAACTTTCATCATAAATTTCCGGGTGATTATAGAAATGCAATTCTTCCATGGCAATATGATCCAAGTAAATGGTTCATTTGGACATTATCTAAATTGGGAATTGCTTGGGATTTACACAAAACGCCCGAAGAGCGAATTTTACAAGCAAGAATCGAAGTTTTAGAAAAACAAGCATTACAAAACCCAAACTTATTACAAGATAAAAAAATACTTCAGTCAAAAGAGAGATTTCAAAATGTATTAAATAAAATCGTAGAATTAAAAGAGCAATATAATAAAACGAAATCTATTTCTATTCAGATGATAGAGAAAGCAAAAAAAGACTTGATAGAAGCATATAAAGAATATTCAAATTTTTTGAAAAGACTATCCAGAATAAACAATATTCGATTTCAGAATTAAAAAGACAAGTTTGTTGACTTGTCTATTTTTAATTAAGATTTTAGTATCAATTGATTAATATTTTGATTGATAGATTTTTGTTTAAATTCATCTGTAGTAAAATAGGGATAAGGTTTGCCATCTTTAAGACATACAAATGTGATCAAACAATCGATGATTTCTGTAATTGTTTGATGATTTAAATTATGTACGACGGCTTTTGTTTGTATAGTAATTGATGTTTTTTTAATCTGATAAATCCTACATTGTAAAATTACAGAATCTCCCAATTTTGCAGGAGTCCGAAAACGTACGTTTTCTAATGATACAGTTACCATGTTGGAGTATCCAACTTTTTCAATTGCATATAGATAAGAAGATTCATCAATCCAAGATAGCATACTTCCTCCGTACAAATTACCATGTCCATTCAAATCTCTGGGTAGTACTAATCGTCTTGTTACCACTTCGAAATCTTCTTTTATTTCCATAATTTATGATTGAATCTTTTCAAGTATTTGTTTGGCTAATTTTTTTCCAATTCCTTGAATTGCAATCAGATCTTCAAGTTTTAATGCTTCAATAGGTTTATTTTCTAAATGTTGCAAAATTTTTTTCTTTCTTGCTTGACCGATATTAGGTATAGAATCCAAAAAATGTTTGTAAATATTTTTTCTCATCCTTTTTTGATTATGTTCTACCCCAAATTTATGGGCTTCGTCTCTCATTTGTCTTAAAAGTAACATACCAGGAGAATTTTTATCATACGCTAGAGGTTTTGAACACCCTGGAAAATAAATTTCTTCTTGTTGTTTGGCAAGACCTATCAAAGGTATTTTTACTTGATGTTCTTCAAGGGCTTTATAAGCAAAATTTACTTGGGAAATTCCACCATCAATTACTATTAGATCTGGGAATCTTTTTTTTTCATCGATTAGTCTTTTTATTCTTCTATATATGACCTCGTAAATTGCTTTTGGATCATGGATTTGATCTAATGATTTGATTATATAATGACGGTACGATTTGGGGTTTGGTTCTCCGTTTACAAAACGAACTCCGGAAGCCACCATTTCTTCTCCGCCAAAATGAGAAATATCATAACATTCTATGATTTCTGGTATTTTTTCAATACCACAAATTTTTTGTATATCTTTTAGAGCTTCTTGTTTTAATTTGTTTTTGATTCCATAAATTTTTTCTTTTAAAAGTAGTTGTGAATTTTTTTCAGCTAATCGAATTAAAGAAGAGTTTTTATTGACTACAATTTGTATATCATGATCATATTTTTGTGATAAATATTCTTTTAGTTCAGAAACTCCTTCTACTTTGTATGGAATGACAATTCGTTTTGGAAAGTTATCAAAATTTATAAAATTCAAATAATATTCTCTAAGAAAAGAAGCAAGGAGTTCGTCTTTATATTGAGCTAATTCAATACCATCGGGCAAATATAAAGAAAAGGATTTTCTATTAAGCAATCGTGAATTTCTGAATTCAAGAATAACTGCAATTGCCTGATAATGAGTTTCATCAAAAGCAACAACAACTACATCTTGATCTTCATGATTTAGTTTTATGACTGCTTGTTTTTCATGAAAATGTTTTAATTTTAACAAAATTTCTTTATAAATAGCTGCTTTTTCATATTCCATTTTTTCACTGTATTGTTTCATTCTTTTTATAATTACTTCTTCTAAGAGCTCTTTTCTTCCTTCTAAAAATAAAATCACCTCGTTTACAATTTTTTTATATTCTTCAATGGGAACATTGTTTTGGCAAGGTGCAAGACATCGTTTTATATAAAAGTTCATACAAGGTCTTTTGGGTTTTTTTAGAGGCAATTCTTGATTTACTTTTCTTATAGGGAACATCTTGTGAATGATTTCTAAAACTTTTCTTGCTAATCGAACATCTGTATAAGGACCAAAATAACGATTTCCATCTTTTTTATATTTTCTTGTAATAAAAACTCTCGGATAAGCCTCCGATAAAGAAACACAAATAAAAGGATATTTTTTATCATCTTTTAGTCTAACATTAAAAAGAGGTTGATATTGCTTAATCAAAGAATCTTCTAAAATTAGGGCTTCTTTTGAGTTATTGGTAACAATCCATTCTACATTATATGCTTTTTGTAATAATATATAATGTTTGTAATCTTTAGGTCTTAAATAACTTTTGAGTCGATTTTTTATTTTATCTGATTTTCCAATATACAACACAACATTATTTTGATCTTTCCACAAATAACAACCGGGGCTTAAGGGAGCCATTTCTATTTTTTCATTTATGTATTCTAAACGTGTTTTGCTTTCTTTTTGGTAATTTATATTATTTTCTTTAATTTCTAAAATCAAAGAATCATTTTTTTGATTCATATACAATTACGGATTGAGGCATTGGTATAAATAAGGATCGAAAACTTGGCCTAGAAATAACAAATTGTTTAATTTAATTGCTACAGAAGAAGCACTGATTCTTGTTCCATTATCGGAAAAAATTGGATGTATTGTAAAAGTTTCTAAATCTATTTCATACGCAATTGATGGAGAACGATTTTCTGCTCGTTTAGAATGCCTTTGGAATTTCCATAAAGAAGGATGAGAAGTCACATAAAGCTTTTGATCATAAATTGTAAGATTGTCACCACCTTGAATTTTTGCTATTTCTTTTTTATTAGTCAAAGAGTAGTCTTTATTGATTGTAAAAGCATAGATTTTATTTTCAAAAGTAGTCGAGACAAATAATTGATTTTTATAAATCGTTATGCCGTTTGGAAATCCTAATTCATCTTGTACGAACTTACATTGATTTTGTAAGATTTCACATACAACAATACTACCTTTCTTAATGTCAAATACTAGCGTTAAAAAATATTCCCAAAAACTTGCTCTATTTTTCGAGTCATTTGTGATAAAAAACACAGAATCCGAATACACTGCAATGTCATTGGGAGATAAAAATAAATGATTTTGTATAATTTTTTTAAATATTAAATCCTTACCATTCCATTGATATATCGCTACCGCATGCCATTTTGTATCTAATTCTTTGCCATGAAGTATCACAAAGAGCTGATCTTGATAAAAATCAATTCCATGGGGATAAAAAGCTAAATCTTTTGGTTCATTGATACGATCGATGATTTTTAGTTCTCGAGTCTTTAAATGATAAGAATAAATTTCTCCTAAAGTTTCGGAATTTCTTCTGTTATAAGAAGAAATCAAAAATAGATTTTCATTTTCCAGAAAAACAAAATCCTCAGGTCCTAAAACCCCTTCTATTTTTAAGCAATGATTGGGGAATGTTTGATAACTTTGGCAACAAACAAAAAGGAAAAAGGCAAATATAGAGATTTTTTTCATATAATGCTAGGATATAAAAAGTTAATAAAAAGTCTATATTTTTTTAAAATAAATACATAAAGTAATTTTTGTAAGTACTTTTTCTTTAAGTTATATAAAAAATTTAATTGACAAAAAGAGTAAATTTTAACTTCAATGTATTAAGAGATAACCAATGAGAAAACTGATTGTTTTATTATACTATATATTTCTTTGTGTCTTTAGTTTACAGAGTCAACAGAAAGAAGTTTTACCTGATACTCAAATAGAAAAAGAATATGAATCTGATTGGAAAGATTATGATATTCCGAATAGGTTTCCAGATTTAAAAATTTTAGATGCTATTGATCCTGTAAAATCAGAGAAAAATTTAAAATTAGCAAAAGAAAATTATGATCAAGCTTTAAGAATTTTAAGAGAAACAAAAATTCAGATGGAATCGGTAAAAGAACAATATCGACATTTACCAGAAAATCATTTATGGCAAATCAAAGAAAAACAAGAAAAAATAGAAAAAAAGCAAAAAGAAATCAAAATCAAAAATTATCAAAAAGCAAAAATTTATATTATTAAAGGACTAGAACATTTAGAACAAATTCTATCCGAAAAAGTGATCAAAACTGAATACTATTTAAATTTAAAAAGCAATTTATTAAGGCAGTTTGTTATTTTACAATTATCCATGAATGATATTTCTGGAATCATACCGGCTATAGAAACATATTTTACTTTAAAAGAAGAGCATAAAAACGAGCCATACCCTTATAAGATATTAGCTTATTGCTATCAATTTTTAGAGAATTCCTCAAGAAGATCCAATGCTGGAAATGAGGTAATATACAATTACAAAAAATTAAAATATAAAAATTTACTAGATTATGTAATCATAAAATATGGTAAAGAATCCCAACAATACCAAATGCTAAAAAAAGAAGTAGAAAGAGAAATTGTAGAAAATATTTTATAATTGAACTTAAAAATATTGTTTTTTATTTAAAAAAGATTTTATTATTAATAAGGAGAGGGTATGTTTTCCTTGATAGAAATTATGGATACAACTTTAAGAGATGGAGAGCAAACCGATGGTGTATCCTATTCCAGTTTTGAAAAATTACAAATTGCTAAATTTTTATTAGAAAAATTAAATGTTGATAGAATAGAAATAGCCAGTGCGAGAGTTTCTCCTGGAGAGTTTGATATAGTAAAAGAAATTTTTGATTGGGCAAAAACAAAAAACTATACGGATAGAATTGAAATTTTAGGGTTTGTAGATCATAAAAAAAGCGTAGATTGGATAGAAAGCGCTGGAGGAAGAGTGATCAACTTATTAACAAAAGGATCTAGGAAACATTGTGAGTATCAACTAGGAAAAACATTAAAGGAACATTTAAAAGATATAGAAAAAACGATTCAATATGCAAAAGACAGAGGTTTTATAGTTCATGTTTATTTAGAAGATTGGTCGGGTGGATTTTTATATTCTCGGGATTATTTAGAAGATATGCTCAAACATTTAGTGCAAATTCCTATTGATCGATTTATGTTTCCCGATACTCTTGGTATTATGGAACCAGACGAGGTAAAAGCTGGAATTTCTTTTGCTTTAGATCGATTCCCCGATCTTTTAATTGATTTTCATGGACATAATGATTATGATTTATCAACAGCGAATTCTTTAGCAGCTGTAAAAGCCGGTGCAAAAGGAGTTCATGTTGCTATCAATGGAATGGGAGAAAGAGCTGGAAACGCTCCTTTAGAAGCTGTGGTAACTGCTTTACATGATAAACTTAATGTAAAAACAAATATTAACGAAAAGGCGATTACGGATGCTTCGCGTTTAGTAGAAACTTTTAGTAGAAAAAGAATTGCAGCTAACCATCCGATTGTAGGACATGATGTGTTTACTCAAACTGCAGGAATTCATGCGGATGGAGATAAAAAACATAATTTATATGTGAATCCTATATTGCCAGAAAGATTTGGAAGACAGAGAGTATATTCTTTAGGAAAATTATCTGGAAAAGCTTCGATATCAAATAATTTAAAAATGTTAGGAATTGAATTACCTCCCGATAAAGAGCTTATTTTATTAGAAAAAATAAAAGAATTAGGAGAAAAAAAATCAAGTGTTACAATTGATGATCTTCCTTTTCTAATAGAAGATTTGTTTGGTAGCATCCAAACTTTGTATATTAAAGTAAAAGATTTAGAAATCACAACGAAATTAAATCAAGAACCACTTGCTAAATTAATATTAACTTATGTAGAAAATGATTATTATGCAGAAGCAACTGGTGATGGAGGTTATGATGCTTTTATGAATGCACTAAATCGAATTAAAGAAAAAAATCAAATGTATATTGCAGAATTAAAAGATTACGAAGTCAGAATACCACCTGGAGGAAAAACCGATGCTTTGGTAGAAACCATAATTACATGGCAAAGCCCGTTTGATCAAACAATTTTTCGAACAGTGGGGGTAGATTCAGATCAAATTATCGCAGCAGTTAAAGCAACTGAAAAAATGTTAAATAGACTTTATTTAATTAAAATGAATAAACATAATGAATTTTCTAACAAAGATTATCATCTCAAAGAAGACCTAAAAAAAAATAAAATTTTGAATTCATAAAAAAAATAAAAAATAATCGAGAAATAAATCAACCTATAAAAGCAAATTGAGCTATGTTTTATAAAAAAATAAATTATTATAATATTTTTTTATAAAAAATCTATACAAATAACTGAAATTTCATTATTATGCCTACTCCACACTTCTTTCCATTGATAATTATTAATGGCAATAAAATTATTTTGTGATAATTGTTGTTGTGTGTTGTTTGATAAAACTGGTTCTAAAGGGAGTAATGGAGTTATATAGTGCCCCTTTGATTGCATTTCCCATTCTATCATTACTCGTATAATATAACTGATAGAATAACCTGTTGTGTTTTTTATGATTTTTAATTCTTTCCATAGATAAGGATTTATGTTTTTGAGAATTATTCTTTTATAATTTTTTGTTTTTGGCTGATATTGAACCGAACCTCTTCCTAAAGAACTAATACTTTTTTGATTCAATACGTTATATTTGTATTTACGAATTAAGTATTCTAGTAAATTCGAAAGATTATTTTGAGAATTTCGTTTTAAAAACAAATATAAGTTTTCTTGTATATAAATACAATATTGATGAGTATTTTTGAGTTTATATTGATCTTTATGTATCATACTATATATATGTATGTTAAAATTTTATTTTCTAAAAAAAAATTAATCATTGACAATTTTGGTAATCAGTTGAGATTTTAGAATTTAATTAAATTTAAAAAAATTTTATGTTGAATTTTAAATAAAATCTATTGACCACTATATACGAGTAAGAAAATTAGCTTAGCATAAGGAGAATTCGAATGAAAAAAAAAAGTATAATAGTTTTATTGCTTTTAAGTTTTTTTTGTAAAGAACAGGGAGTAAAAATTGAACAAATTGGAAAAGAAAGTATTACAACTACCAAATTTGAAATCTATTACGAAACCTACATTGAAAAGGCTTCACGATTAGCTAATGCAGAAAAAAAAACACTTTTTGAACTAATGTGTAACCCAGAAAAAATACCTCAAGATCCTGCAATTCAGGAAATGATAATGGGTTTGGAACCAAAAAATTCATATCAAAAATATAGAGAAATGAAGATTATCGAGCAAGCAGCCAAGTTAGAGGGATTTGATAAAAAACCAATAATTAAAAACATTTTGGAGCAGGTCCTTCTTGAAACTTTAGTAAATCTATATATACAAGAAAAAATGCAAAATCAAATTAAAATATCGGACACTCAAATAGAAAATAAATGTCAAGAATTAAGGAAGCAAGATAGAAGAATTGAAAATCTAAATGTGGAACAATGCTTAAAATTTGCAGAAGCTGTTTTAAAGCAAGAAATAATAAAAGTAGAATATCCTAAACTTATGAATGAAATAAAAGAATCTGTACAAATTCAAAAAAATTTTGAGTTTGATAAAGATAAATATTTAGAAGAAGGAATTACTCTTTTTAAAGAAATGCAAAAAATTGGAAATTGTCCAACAAGCTTGCAAAAAAAAGAGAAATGATAAATCTTTTTTTGGAGTTAGATAACTAAATAAAATTTACAAATAAAGTTTATTTTTCGTTAATCATCCATTCAGAAAATCGAATAAGAAATTCTTTAAATTTTTTTTCTTCTTTTTCTGGGAATTCAATTTCTTGTTTTAGTTTTTGTATTGCCTTAAAAAAACATTGTAGCCAAATCTCTCTTTTTTTATAATTGATGGAAAATTTTAAATGTCTTGCTCGCATCATAGGGGGACCATACTTTTGTGAAAAATAAGGCGGACCTCCTAAAATTTGAATAAAAAAATCAGCATTTTTTTCTGCAGACTTGTTTAATTCTTCTCCAGTTGGAAAAAGATCTTTAATTTCAGAATGGCTAAGTAATTCATAATGATATCGTAAAAGTTTTCTAATGTTTTCTTCTCCTAATAATGGATATAGTTTTGGTGGTGGTTCTTGTGGAGGACCAGGTGGTTGATACATAGGTTCATATTGAAATAAAATTCTTTATTTGTCAAATCGTTTAAGAAAACTGGTAATGATGAACTTTAGGTTTTTTATTTTTCTTTTTCTGGTTATATTCATTGATTGTAGTCAATCAGAAGAAGATATTATTGTAGAATTTATAAAAAATACAACAGAGGTTGTGGATTTTTGTAATCAAGTTTTGCCTTGTATAAAAGAAGAAGTTTCTAAAGCTTTTACAAAAATGCCCCAACAAAAAGCATATTTACTTACAAAAACTACAGAATTAAATTGTAAAATGGAACAGGGAAGAAAAATAAATTCAAAAATCAATTTTACTTATGAACAAATAGAAAGATTTAAAAATGAAGTTCAAATAAGAAAAAAGAAAATGAGTTTAGAAAATCATTTATCTTTTATGGAACAATTTTTAAACGAAGCTCAAAAAGAAGTTCTTTCAAATTATGTTAGGTGTACAATGATAATTCGAGAATTAAACAATTGTAAAGCAGTCAAAGAGACTTTCAAAAAAAATTCTCATTGTTTATTATTTTTTGAAGAAAATTAGATTTTTTCTATCATTTTATAAAATTTACTTGCCTTTAATTTTGTTTTGATATATCATTCAAATATGAGTTCCAATGTAATTTCAAAAACCATAAAAAAAAATATAATAGTGTTTTTCAGTATCGTATTTTTGGGTAAACTCGTTTTTTCTATTTATAGCAATTTTTTTATCATTCCAGAGCAGAAGTTAATAGAACTACAACAAAAAACAAATCATTTTATAGTTTTTAAACACAACTCAATTAATGAATGGAAACGAAAAATCCAAATATCTCCTTTATATACGATTAAAACATTAGATGATTCTCAAATTATAGAAGAATATGTTTATACAAACGTAGATAAACAATTCATAGATTCTATTTCATTAGAAGAATTTAATCCTTTTTATTATCATATAAAAATCCAATCAAATGAATTGAATACTTTAAATGTATATTTTTATAAAAAGTTGTTTTCTTTGCCTGTAGTGTTTGGCATTTTTTATGATTCTATTTTATGGACTTTTTTTCTTGCTTTGGCTATAATAGCAATATTGTTCATTTTTTACTTAATTGCATTTGGATTTTATGAATTAAAACTAATTCTAAATTATTTTTTTGAGAAAAAAATCCAAAAAAATTTATATCAATAAGTCTAATTCTTAGAATTTGGTAATAGTAATTGAAATTGTGAATATCATTTAATCATTTTTTATTTCTATATTGCGATAAAGACTTTTTTCTTAAGACTATGTTTTTAGGCGATTTAAAAACTACATAAGAGAAAAGTTCGTACCTAAAAAATGATCTTCTTTTTTTCTAAAAGTACAATTCGTTCTTATGTATCTTTTTTAAAAATATATTTAGTAATGGAAATGGTAAGAGAATTAACTCTCTACAAAGTATATCCAAGGTAGATTGTGTTCTTGTTATATATTTTACTTACATTTTAAATGTTTATCCTGCTTATTCAAAAGACAAGTAGATTCAATTCTATATGTGATTCCAGAAAAAGCAGAAATTCGATGGTTTGATGAAAACTAGTGGTGGCGTTCATTGTTTATTGAATGTCTCATCTGAAAATCTTTTGTCATTAAAATGAATTTGTTTAATTCTATTATATCAGCTAATATTATAAAAAGATTAATAAAATATTTGATATCTCAACATAAACCTATGGCTATATTGAAAAAACTCATGAAGAAATAATTAAAGATATTAGGAGTGTAAAAGTGGTGGTAAATAGAACTTTAAAGGAGCTAGAAAAAGAAGGTTTACTTATTTTAGGCAAGAAAAAAGTAATTGTAAAAAATTATTCTTCTTTTAAAAAAATGGGTGGATTATAACCCGCTTATATAGATTTTTTTAAAAACTGAGAAAACAAAGTCTTTATCTTTTACTTGAGTATGACAACTATGTTAATCAGTAACCATAACTTTTACAGGAGAATTTCCTTTTACTATTGTAAGCAAAATATCCATACTCATTTAGTATTTTATATTTTTGATTGTCTTTGACCATAATACTTCAATTCTTTTAGTTTCTTATATATGCCTCATTTTCTAACACATGTTCATAGAAAACGATAGCAATGAGACTTTTATCTGTAAAGTTTCTTTTTCCTTCAATTTGAACAATATTAACAACTGCTTTGTTTACAGAAACATAGTAAATGCCTTCAAAAGGATTAAAAAGAGGATGTTTTTTGATCAAAAAATAATCATACTTTTCATATGGTGCCAATTTCTATATTTTTCTGGTTTCACTTCAAATGCATCTAATATAGCAAAAATGCCAACCGTAATACATACAATACTAAAAACTAGTGTGAATTTTTTCATGATTTTCCATCAAAAAATTGATTAATATATAGTTTACTAAAATCTAATGTGTATGTCTGTAGCTAAGTTACAAAATGCAGTAAATTTTTTTAGAAATTACATGCGAAGTATAGTTAAAATTTAGAGTTGTAAAAATTTATTTTAAGCTCTAAATAAATAGTTAATGGAGGATATATTATTTTGATATAAAAAATTCTATAAAATAATGATAAAGAAAAATCATTTGATATTTTTTCTTTTCATGGTTTGAATGTAATGTATAAATAAATCTAATCTATCTTCGTTATAAATTCTTTGTATTGTTCGTTAACATGGAGATTTCTTTCGAGAATTTCTAACTAAAATTAAGGTTTACGAAAATTAGTTGAATCATACTTATTTTAAAAGAATTCTTCTACTAAAAATGGATATCAAAAAAAACTTATAAATTTTATTTAATAAATACCTTAAGGTTTTGTAAATACAAGGTTTATCGATTCTTTTAAAATCATTTGACCCACATTTATAACATAAAAGTATAGTTTTTTTAAATTATGAATTTGAAATTCATTGTTTTAATCGGAATATTTCTTTTAAGTTGTATGTTTATCAAACCAGAGAAAATCAATAAGGATCAGATTTTAGTATTAGAAAAAGAAATGATTGGAACTTTTAAAGGTATACGATTTTATTTTAATCGATTTCAAGAAAACCAAGCTTTTAGTATTGTTCAAAAAAAGTGTGTTTTAGATAGTGATGTAATCATTCATTGCACTGAAAGTTATACGCTTAAAGATCAACACATTAAAGATGAATATTGTTTTTTTTATGAATATAAAACATCCACTTTTGTTTTAGTTGAATATAGTAAAGATTGTAAAAAAAATAAAAATTGGTTGCAAAATTTGTTTGGAAAAGAAAAACTAAGAGATGGTGGGTTTATGATTCATGGCCAAGATAAAGATCCGTTAAACCCAAAAAAAGAGTATGGAATCAAGCTATATTTTACAAAAGGAAATCACAGAATTTTTTATCAAGACAAAAAATATTATTTTTTATTTTTTTTTATTGGTCAAGAAATCACTTTTTGGGAAAAACTTGAATAATTTTGGATATAACTATGAGTCATAAATCTTTGTCACATTTACATATCATAGCTAAAGATTTTATAAAAATAACAGATGAAGTAGCTAGAAGAATATATTTTTGTTCAGGCAAAAATGATAAAAAACGAGCGGATCAGGAAGCCGTAAAAGTAATAGAAGAAATGTTAGATCAATTGCCTTATAAAATTCATATTGTGATTGGAGAAGGAGAAAAAGATCTTTCAGCAAGTTTAGATCAAAATAAAAAATATGGAATAAGGTTTAAAGAAAATATAGATTTAGAGGTAGTAGTAGATCCTCTTGAATGTACGACAAATTTTGCGAAAGGTTTGCCTGATTCTATGTCTGTAATTTTGATTTCTGAGATAGGAATGATACAAAAAGTTCCCGGTACTTATATGAAGCAACTACTACTTCCTAAAGAAGTAAGAGATTTAACGAAAAAAGAATTTTTGCTTAAACGAAAAATTGACAATCAAACAATGGAATTGATTCATAAATATATTGAGCCATCAAGTGATGAAAGAAAAATTCGAATTAAAAAAGAATTGTTAGATGCAGAACCACAAGAAATACTTTCTTTGGTAGCTTTGGCTTTAGACTTAGAAATTAAAGATCTTACTGTTGTAATACAGGACAGACCAAGACATTATGATCTGATCGAGAAAGTAAGAAAATTAGGTGCGGGTGTAGCTTTAATAGAATCAGGTAGTATTTCCGCATCAGCTGAGATCATCATTCGAAAAGAAGGGCGATATAATTTGCTAATGGGAACTTATGGAGCTCCGGAGGGATTAATTCAAGCATTTATGGCAAAGTCTACAGATTCAATTTTTTTAGGTAGAATTCAACCTCATAATGAAAAAACTGAACAAGAAGCAGAAACATTCAATATTCTTAATAAAACTTTAAATGAAGATGAATGGGTTAAAGGAGAAGCAATCTTAGTTATGTCTGGAATTCATTCTTCTACATGGTTGCCGGGAGTTAGAAAAATTCGAAAAAAAGTTTATAAAGAAGGTGAAGTTCCGTATCGTTATTTAGTGTCTACTGTAGTTTGGACAATTAATAATGTGGAATTATACGAAATGGAAGATGGAGATTTAAGAAAAAAAGAAATTTTATTCCAATGATTGCTTTTTTTAAAAAGTTTCCTTTTCATCAGTTATTGCAATCAGGTATAGTGTTTGCGTCGAGATCGTTTCATTCTTTTTCTTCTTTAATATTTTCATTAATTATCGGTAGACTCTTGACTTTAGAAGAACATGGACTTTATAGTCAATATTCAGCAAGAATCGTTTTGTTTCAGGCTATTTTGGAAGTAGGACTTCAGTATTCTATCATACGATATCTTGCTCCTGCTGTGGTTAATAACATGGAAAGAAAAATCTATCATTTGTTAAAGGCTTCTTTAATCATAAAATTTTATGCAATCGTTTTTGTATTTTTTATAGTTGTTTTGTGGATGTTAGATAGTTATATTTACTCTAGATGGAATCTTAAAACAAATTTTTTTCCATTAGAACCATTTCCCGAACAGATTACTAATATTTGGTTGGCATTTTTGTCTGCTATAGGAATGTCTTTTT
Organism: uncultured bacterium; assembly: GCA_937928085.1. Taxonomy (GTDB): domain Bacteria; phylum Spirochaetota; class Leptospiria; order Leptospirales; family Leptonemataceae; genus SKYB61. The sequence goes on from CALFVU010000013.1 coordinate 81,957, forward strand.
TTTCTTATTTTGATGCAATTTTGGTTTCTTTTAAAAATTATAGGTATCTTTCTCTCTGGCTACCTTTGACTAATTTAATACGATTGTTGATTCTATTTTATTTCTTTTTTATAAACGAAGGGATTTTGCAATTAACCCATGTTTTGTTTTCTTTTATGGCTGGGACTTTTTTGTCTTGGCCTTTTTATTTTTTTATATTTGATGTAAAAAAATTTTTATTTCCTATATATAAATTCAAAACAAGGTATTGGGTTTGGAAACTTCTTAAATATAATAGTTGGGTAATTCTTGCTTCTTTTTTTGCAATTTTAGCAGATTGGATGGAGATTTTACTTTTACAAAATCAAAAAGATGCAGGAATTTATAATGCGGTAAGAGTCCCTATGCAAGGAATAGTGATATTATTATCTACAATGCAGTCATTTTTTATGCCTACGATGTCTACGTTTACTAAGAGTACGGAATATTTACAGTATTTTAAGAAAATTTATATTTTTATAGTTCTCATATTTTTTTCTTTACTTCCTTTTGGATTGATTTTAGAAAAGCTAATTCCTTTATGGTTTGGAGAGCAATATTATTCTTCATTAGATATTTTATGGATTGTATATCTTTCATTTTTGTTAAGAATTTTTTTTGCACCTTTAGGTATTGCTTTATTTACTTTAGATCAACCTTTGATGATTGCTATTGAATCTGGATTGCGTATGTTTGCTAGCTTGACTTTAAATCTAATTTTAATTCCTAAATTTGGTATTTTTGGTGCTGCTTTGTCTTCTTTATTTTCTCAGTTTTTTGGATGGGTTTTTTTGTCATATTTTTTTTATTTTTATTTTAAAAATAACGATTTTCCGAAATTATTTAAAAATTTTAGAATTTAATTATGCAACCTGTTAATAAGAATTACTTAGAGCGGGTTTTTTTTAGATTGATTTATCAAAAGTTTACAAGTATATTAGAACATAAAAACGCAACGAATAAAGTATTTCTAATTTTTTTTACCATTTTATTCTCTATTTTGTTTTTAAATATTTTTTATTTTTCTGATCCTTTTATCGTATGGCTTGTAGAAGATTACGATCGACCTTCTGTAGTTTATGGTTACAATAATCAAGGAGAAGTGGTTCCTTATAGTGAGTTTTATATTAATCAAAGAAAAATTATAGAATTAGACAAAAATTTTAAACAATTGAATGTAACCAAAACATTTTTAGCAGCAGAAGATATTCGATTTACTGAGCATTTTGGTATTGATATTCCGGGAATTTTAAGAGCATTACTAATCAATATTATAGAAGGAAAAATTAAAGAAGGAGCTTCTACGATTACTCAACAATCAGCCCGTTTAAGATTCTTAAGTTTAAAAAGAACCATTAGAAGAAAATTACGAGAATTTAGTCTTGCTTTTTTAATGGAACTTAAATATCCAAAATATAAAATTTTAGAAATCTATTTTAACGAAGTGCCTCTTGGTCATGGTACTTTAGGAGTAGAGTCTGCATCTCAATTTTATTTTGGAAAAAGTTACAAAGATTTAACAATTGGAGAGGCATCCGTTCTTTCTTCTTTAACAACAAGCCCCAATAGTTATAGCCCTTTAAAAAATCCTATTCGGACAATTTCGAAAATGCAAATTACATTTAAACGTTTAGTAGAAAATGGGGAAATTTCAATAAAGAAGGCAGAAAAAGAATATCAAGAAATAGTTCAAAATTACATATTAACGCTAAATCGATATCCAGAAGAAAATTCTTTTTCTAAAAGATTAAATCAACATCCGTATGCTGTTTCTTATTTATTAACTCTTCTTCCACAGACAATCAAAACTCAATTAAACACCGAGGGGTATAAAATTTATACTACATTGAATGTTGAAAAACAAGCTATTGCAGAATATGTATTAGAAAATTGGCTAAAACAACTCAATGAAAGACATACTTTATACAAAAAAACTTTTACAAATTATGAAATTTTTGATGAGCATTTTGGTGATTATTTTTTATTACTTAAAAATTTTTTTAATATTCCAGATTTTAAATATTCCATTTCTAAAGAAAAAAGGGATTTTCAACTTAAATATTTAAAAGAATACCGAGATGAACTAATTCTATTGAATTATTTTTTGGGAGAAGAAAATGTAATTAATGCTTTAGAAGCAAATTATAAAAATCAAATAGAAAATCCAGATTTTAAAAAAAAATTTATAGAAGGAGCTTTAGTTTCTCTTAATCCATTAAATGGAAAAATAGAAGCTATTGTGGGAGGATCAAAGTTTTTACCCTCTAATCAATTATTAAGGTTTTTGTCGAAAAGACAGCCGGGAAGTTCATTAAAACCATTTATTTATGCTGCAGGTATTGAACACTTTAGTAAAAATCCTAATGATTTTGAACGTTCTTTAACTGCAGCTACTGTTTTTGAAGATACTCCCATTACATTTTTAGAAAAAGACTTATCCGAATACGAGCCGGAAAACTTTGGTGGAAGCTATTTAGGATCAATACGATTAAGAGAAGCCCTAATACAATCGCGAAATGTAGTTGCAGTACAAGCTTATCTTAAAGTAGGAGCGAAAATAATAAATTCCTATTTAGAATCATTGTTAGGTTTATCGAAAGATACTTTACCAAGGGAGATATCAATTGCTTTAGGTTCATACGAAGTTTCTCCTTTACAATTAGCAACAGCTTATACGGTATTTCCACGGTACGGAAATATGATTTTTCCTTATTTTATAGAAAAGATTGTTGATAAAAAAGGGAATATTGTTTATGAAGCTCCGCCACCAAAAACAAAACAAATTTTTTCTCCTGAAACTAGTTTTATTATCAGTGATATTTTAAGAGATGTGGTTTTAAAAGGAACAGGAAAAGCTGCGAATATTTATAATGTGCCTGTATATGGAAAAACGGGGACTTCTAATAATTTTACGAATGCTTGGTTTGCAGGGTTTGTTCCAGATAATGTAACAGTGGTTTATATTGGATATGATGTGAATCAATCTTTAGGTCCTTCGGGAACAGGTGGAGGTTTTGCAGCTCCTGTATGGCGGGATTATATAACAAATGTTTTAAAATCAATGAATTATCCAAGATACAAAGAAATGGTGATTCCTGAAAATATAATTAAAAAAGAAATTTGTAATATTACAGGAAACCTAACAACTGAAGGTTGTAATTCTATATCGGAATACTTTATTAAAGGGACAGAACCTACTTCGGTTTGTGAATTACACAGTAAATCTAAACAAAAAAAACAAGAGAAACTCGAACTTCAAATAAAATTAAAAATAGAAGAAGATTTATGAAGTATTGTAGTTATTGTAGTACAGAATTAGTTATAAAAATTCCAGAAGGTGATAATCGCGAAAGATATGTTTGTCCTAAATGTGGTGCTATACATTATCAAAATCCAAAGATTATAGTCGGAACAATTCCAGTTTGCGAAAATAAAATCCTTTTATGTAAAAGAGGAATTGAACCTCAATATGGTAAATGGACGATACCTGCTGGCTTTTTAGAATTGGGAGAAAAAGTAGAGGAAGGAGCGATAAGAGAAACCTTTGAAGAAGCAAATGCAAAAGTAAAAATTTTAGGTTTACAAACAGTATATAGTATTCCAAAAATTGGTCAGGTGTATTTACTTTTTCTTGCAGAGTTAATTGATAAACACTATTCACCTGGAAGTGAAACTTTAGAAACAATCTTATTCCCTTTCGAAGAATTACCTTGGGATGAAATTGCATTTTCGGCTGTTAAGTTTGCTTTAGAAAAATATATAGAAGATATAAAATTCGATAGACATCCAACGACGCATATTGGATTCTATTCAAAAAAAATATGATTTTCAATTTTTGGGGCTTCCTAAATGGAAAATACATTAGAACTATTTAATCAAAATTCGATCCAAAATTCTGAAGATTTGGATTTTTTTGGTAATCCATCTCGATTTTATCAAACCGATTTGTTATTAGCAATTCGTGTGTTGCAATCGTATAAACTAAGAATTCAATATATTTATGATAGGTTATCTAGCTTATCAAATTCAAGAACTCTTCTTTTACCTCATCAGATAGAAGCAACCTATAGAGTTATTCAAGGGATCTATCATCGATTTTTAATTGCAGATGAAGTAGGATTGGGAAAGACTATAGAAGCAGGCTTAATTATGAAAGAATTAATTTTAAGAAAAAATTATAAAAATATTTTAATAGTAGTTCCTGCTCCTTTACAAATCCAATGGAAACAAGAATTGCTTAGTAAATTTAATGAAGATTTTGTCATTCTAAATAAGAAAAATTTCGAAATGATTAGACAAAAAACTTCTTATTATAAGATTATTACTTCAATTGATTTTATTAAAAATAAACAACTTTCAGAACAGGTAAGTAAAATTAAATGGGATTTAGCAATTTTTGACGAAGCTCACAGATTACGAAGAGATTTTCATAGGATTACGCAAGCTTATCATTTTGCTGAGAAAATTTCTAAACAAGTGGAATCTCTGCTTTTACTAAGCGCAACACCATTTCGAGGAAAGATAGAAGAATTATATTTTTTAATAAAATTGATTGATCCTCATATTTTAGGCCCAGAACATTCTTTTATTAATGAGTTTGTAATTCCTTCTAGAAATGGAGAGAACATAAAAAAAATACAAAGAAAAATTCAACCGGTAATTATAAGAAGAAGAAAAATTGATGTAGGTGGTTTTACAAAAAGAATTGCGAAAACCATAAAATTCGAATTATCACCGGAAGAGAAAGTTTTTTACGAAGAAACAACTAAATATGTTAAAAAAGAATATAATTTATCAAAACAAATGCAAAATCGAGCTATTGGCTTTGTTATGATTGTTTTTCAAAAATTATTGGATTCTTCTACGCGTGCTTTAGTAAAGGCTTTAGAAAAAAGAAAATCAATTTTAGAAAGTAAACTTTATCGTTTTATTCCAAAAGAAACTGATTTTGAATATGATTTCGAAGAATATATAGAATATTTAGAAAGCGAAGAAGAGCTTTTAGATCAGATTTCTCATTTTGAGCATAAACAAGAGTTTAGTGAAATACGAAGAGAAATTCTTTCTTTGTCAAAACTTTTAAGTTTAGGAAAAAAAATAAAAAAGGATACAAAATTACTAAAACTAAAAGAAACTATTAATTTTTTAAAACAAAATCATCATAATAAGATTATCATTTTTACTCAATTCAGGACAACACAGGAATATTTATTAGAAAATTTAAAAGAATATCATTGTAATATTTTTAATGGTAGTTTATCGAATGAGCAAAAAGAAAATGAAATATGGGAATTTAGTGAGAAAGGAGAAATTTTGATTAGTACTGAAGCTGGCGGAGAAGGAAGAAATTTGCAGTTTTCAGATGTTTTGATCAATTATGATCTGCCTTGGTCACCCTTAAAGATGGAACAAAGAATTGGTAGAATTCACCGTTTTGGACAAAAAAAAGATGTTTTGATTCTTAATTTTTCAACAAAAGGAACAGTAGCGGAACGGGTTTTGCACATATTAGAGAATAAGATCAAAGTATTCGAAGATTCTCTAGGACCTTCAGATGTCTTGTTGGGTTCAATAGAAGAAGAATTAAATTTATCAAAATTTATAATGGAGTTGATTTCAGAAGAAAAAAAACAAAAGGACTTAGAAAAAAGTTTAGAAGAAAAAATAGAAAATATAAAAAAATCTTATAAATTATTAGAAGAATTAGTATCCCCCAAAGTGATCGATTTTAATCTTTCTGAATTTTATAAAGTTATTCAGGAAGAAAGAACCGTGAATAATCAACATATAGAAAGATTAGTACTGGACTATTTAAAAGAAAATCAAAATAAAGATGTTTCTTTAAAAAAAATAAAAAAAGTAAAAAATATTAACTTTTATACTTTATTGCCAGAAAATAAAATTGCTGTTTTTGATTCTTTAACAGCTTTTGAAAATGAAAGGTATGTTTTTCTTGCAATAGGTCATAAATTAGTAGACGAAGCGTTACAATATTATTTAAAATTTTCTAATGACGTTTTTATTATAAAATTCAGATCTAACCGATTTCAAAAAAAAGGTTTTTATTTTGTTTTCGAAGTAAATGTGTATTTTCCAAAAGAGAAAAAAGAGCTTATAATTATATTTTCTAAAAAAAATTCTAATGAATTCGAAATTATTACTCAATTTTCTTTAGAGGATTTATTTCAGAATCCAAAACTCATAAAAGAAGTAGAGATTTTAGAAATCAAAGAAAAAGAAATAGAAATAATAAAAGAAAAAGCAAAAATGGCTAGAAATTGGGTAGATAATCAAATCTATAATATGAACTTAAATTGGTTGTCTAATCTTAAAGAATTATATAAGAATGAGCAATATAAAATCGAGATTAGCTATGGGAAGATAATTAGAGATCTGGAAGAAAAAAAAGATATAGAAAGATTGAAATATAAAATGAACCCAAGAGCAGAAAGAAAAGCAATACAAACAAGACTGGAAAACGCCATACAAAACACTAAATTAGAATTAGAAAAACAAATTCGAAATTTACATAATAAAACGATTCTAAAAAAAGAAATCAAATTGTTTCAGATTTACTGGAATGATTAGCCCCCGTAGCTCAGTGGATAGAGCATTGGTTTCCTAAACCATGTGCGCAGGTTCGAGTCCTGCCGGGGGCAAATAACAAATACTAATTTTTGATTCCTTCTCCTTTTATTTGAATGAACACTTCTTCTCCAATAACCAATCCTCCAGTTTCTAAAATTTTATTCCAGGTAATTCCAAAATCTTTTCGATTGATTTTTGTTTCTGCTGTAAATCCAATTCTTTCTTTGCCCATAAAATCTTTGATTTTAGCTATATATTTGACATCCATTACCACTTCTTTCGTTATACCTTTTATGGTTAATTTTCCTTTTAATTTTTTTGTTTCTCCGGCTTTAATTTTTATTGCTTCTGTGTTAACAAATTCAATAAAAGGATATTTCTTTGCATCAAAAAAGTCTTCACTTCTAAGATGATCATCTCTTTTTTTGTTTGCTGTGTCAATAGATTCTACTTTGATTTTTGCACTAACACTTTTTAAAGTATTTGTATTTTCATCATATTCAAAGATAGCTTCATAATCATTAAATCTACCATCAACGTTAGAAATCATCATGTGTGTAATTTCAAAACCAACTTTTGTGTGAGCATTATCCACTATATAAGAATTTGCCCATAAGCCTATTGATAAAAAAAATAATAAAAATTTCCATTTTGAAAATTTTAGGACCATTTGAAACCTCCGTTTTTAAATTTAAATATAAAATAATTATTTCGAAAGTTTTGTCTACATAATTATTTTTTATTTGCTTTTTTGATCATACTTTCTACTTCTTTAGTTAATTTTAGTTTTGCAAAGGGTTTAATATTGTTTTTTTCGAACCAATCTTGATTCATTTCTAAAGCATATTTAGCGGGTTTTGAAGAAGTATGAATTGCTTCAGAATAAGGAGTAAGCTTTTGTACCTCTATTAAAAAGCCATCTTCATCAAAAAAAGCAAGATCTAAAGGAATTTGGGTATCTTTCATCCAAAAGCTTTGATAATCTTCGTAAGAAAATACAAAAAGCATTCCTTGATTTTCTTTTAAATATTTTCTTTTCATTAATCCTTTTTTTCTTTCTTCCAAAGTAATTGCTAATTCTACTTCGATGGGAATTTCGTTAATGTAAATAATGTAAGTTTTTTTTAAGAGATGTTCAAAACAATATATTGATAAAATTAAAAAAAATATGATTTTTGTTTTATTCAGGAAGTTTTGGAATTTGTTTGTCATCGGTAATATAGGTTCCTAAAAATTTGTTTTGTATTTCGTCTTCCAATTGCATTTTATTTTTTTCTTGATTTATATTATTTGTATTTGTTTCGCTTTCAAAAATTAGGTTTTTGTTTCTTGGTATTGCTTGTGAATTTTGACTAAACAGTTTTTCCTCTGAGATATCAATTCCTTCGAAATATTTAGTTAGAGTGTTGATCTCTCGTATGATTTCTTCTAAGGTTGGTTTGTTCAGTTTTTCGTGAATCTTAATAAGATGAACTTCTAATAAGATTCTTGCTTCGTATGAATTTTTTATTTTTAATAAATACGCTTTTGATTTTAATTGATAAAATTCTTCAAAAATAGCTAATAGTTTTTCGTATTGTATTGTATTAGTTAAATTTTTTACTTTTTCTATATCTTCAGTAATTAAACCCAAAATTTCTTTGTTATGTATTCCTTTTTTGATTAAAATGCAAATTCTTAAAAATTCTAAGTATTCCCAAATCAATTTTTCTAAATCACTACCAAAATCAAAAATTTCTTTTATTGGTAAAATCAATTCTTCTATGGATAGATTCGAAAAAAGATTTTGAGTAATTTTTAAAAATAAATCTATAGGATAACTTCCCATTAGTTCTTTTATTTTTTCATAAGTGATTTCTCCTTTTGTATATGCGATTACTTGTTCAAAAAAAGAAAGACTATCTCTAACAGAACCATCACCTTTTTTTGCAATTAAAAACAAAGAATTCTTATCAACTTTAATATTTTCTTTGATTGCTATTTGTTCTAAATAGTTTTGTAATTTTTGAATACTAACTTTTCGAAAAGTAAAAATCTGACACCTTGATAAAATAGTTTCGGGTATTTTATTGATTTCTGTAGTAGCTAAAATAAATAAAATGTATTCAGGAGGTTCTTCTAAAGTTTTTAATAAAGCATTAAATGACTCTTTTGTTAGCATATGAACTTCGTCAATTATATAGACTTTTTTATTCCCCTTGATGGGTTTAAATTTTACATTTTCTCTAAGATCTCTTATGTCTTCTATCCTTCGGTTTGATGCTGCATCGATTTCAATTACATCTAAAGAAGTACCGGAAGTTATTTCTTTGCAAGATTCACATTGGTTACATGGCTCAACGCCATCAGGTTGGAAACAATTCACTCTTTTGGCTAAAATTCTTGCAATTGTGGTTTTACCAACTCCTCTAGGACCATAAAACAAATATGCTGAACCTAATCGATTTTCTTTAATTGCATTTTCTAGTGCATAAATCGTATGATTTTGTTCTAAAATTTCTTCGAATCTTTGAGGTCTATATCTTCTTGCAAGGACTTTGTAAGAATTCATATGTCAATTGCAGTTTTTCATTTGATTTTCAATAAGTCAATACAGAAAAAAATTCATTTTTTTATTGCTGGAATGTATTATTTTTTTCATTTAGTTTTTTACTTTACTTAATTTTATTATTTTTTTTTTATTATTACATATAACGCTTTAACCGAATTTAAAGTTTAAGAACTGGAGGTGATTTTATGGTAGATGCGAACATGACTCAAGAAGAAATCGATGCCTTATTAAGTGGAGTAGAAAGTTTAGAAGAGCCAGAGATAGTACCCGATAAAACTTTAACGAGTGCAAAAGAAGTTTCTTTATCTCCTTTAGAACGAGACAGAATTGGCGAAGAAATTCTAAATGGCCTTTTAAAAGGGGCATCGGGTTTAAAAGCGTTATTAAATTTAGATGTAACTATAGAAAATCCATACGTGGATATAAGGAATCCGAATGATATCTATAAAGATTTTAAACAAAAAAATGTGATTTTCGAAGTTAAAATCAATGGGGCAATTAATGGAGAAATTTTTTTTCTATTACCTTACTTAGAAGTTCAAAAAATTGTGAATATTATTATGGGAGGAATGGGGCAAGATGTAAGTGATGAACCTCTTGATTCAGCTCAAAAATCTACAATTAAAGACGCACTAAATCCTTTGTTTTATTCTCTTATTAACCATCTTTCTATTCAAATTGGAAATACTATTACACCAATTGGAATTTATATTAAAAACACGGATGAATTCACAGATACTCTTTCCGAAAGTTCTTATTTAAGGATACAATATAGTTTTAGTATTTTAGGTTTTATAAATACTAAGTTATTGGTAATTTTACCTTTTTCTTTAGCCAGAAATGTTTTAACTTTAATTCAAACGAAAGAAAAAACTTCGAAAGTTAAAACACAAGAGGAAGTAGAAAAAGAACCTTCGATTCCAATCAAAGAAGTTGAATTTCCTAATATCAGTACCACAACACAAGGACTTGCAACACCCAATATGGAATTGCTCCTTGATGTACAAATGAACGTATCTGTTGAATTAGGAAGAACTAAAAAATATATCAAAGAAATTTTAGAAATGGGAGAAGGTTCAATCATAGAATTAGATAAACAAGCAGGAGAGAATGTCGATGTACTTGTGAATGGAAAATTGATTGCTAGGGGCGAAGTTGTAGTAATAGATGAAAATTTTGGTGTACGTATTACAGAAATTATTTCTCCAAAAGATAAATTAGGGATCAAAAAGAAATGAATAATAATATATGAGAAAAAAGTATGGTATAACAAAGCGCTCCCAAAATTCAATTCAAAAAAAAGTTTATGTTTCTACGAGTAAAATTCATGGTTTAGGTGTATTCTCGAAAAAAAAAATTCGAAAAAATGAATATATTGGAAGTTACGAAGGAGAAATTGTTTTAGAAGATAATACCTACGTACTATGGGTTCAACAAGATCATGGAGGTTGGATCCTTATCGATGGAAAGAATGAGCTTAGGTATTTAAATCATTCTTCTAAGCCAAATGCTGAGTTTCGCGATAATAAACTTTATGCGATTCGAACCATTAAACCTAACGAAGAGATTACTATTCATTATGGCGAAGACTGGAATGATATCCCTTAAACCTTAATGAAATTTTTCATAACGATGTATTATTTGAGTTTGATGTATAAAAGATTTGACTAAGAATTATAGCGGAAAAATTTTGATATTGGGTAGCCCAGGTAGCTCAGTCGGTAGAGCAGAGGAC
>CALFVU010000014.1 GCA_937928085.1 uncultured bacterium
CTTCGCTGTTGTACGATATAAATAAAACTTAATCTCTGTTTTCTTTACTGAAGCATTAAAAATTTAAAAATGATTTATAAATCAAATTTATCATCATTTCTTTAAGATTCATTAAAATTCAAGTTACTCGTATAAATAAAATCTTATGATTACTTTTATTTAGATTGAAATTAAAGCTCTTAGTAAAAAATTATCAATATTTTTTCATAATGGATTTTAATAAAATCTTATCCAAGGTCTAAACCAAGGCATTCCGATCAAAAGAAATAAAAAACTTATTAGTAAATAAATAGCAATTGTATAAAGTTGATTTGGATGATTATATTTTTTAATTTTTCTATTTATCCAATGCATCAAGAAAGTAAACATAAGCATAATAAGAGGATGTTCAATCATAAAAAATCTGATATCTTTAGTTTTAAAAAGAATGCTTTTATCAAGAGAATAAACTCCCTTAAAATAAAATACAAAAAGAATTAAACCAATGATAAGTTGAATATCAACTATTATCATAAGTAAAAAGAAATTCTTATTAAATTTTTTTACAAAATTTTCTGAATTATGATTTTTTCTAAATATCATAAATAAAGTTAACACTAAGAAATATATAATTCCAAAAAAAACCAACCACCGAAGATAGCTATGTAATAACAACATAATTTAAATTAAAACAATAACACTTAAATAGAAAAGTTTTTTAATTGTTTTTTTAATTAAAATTGATTTTTAAGTTTATACCTTTAAAAAAAATTGACCTTAATGAATACAAAAAATCAAAACCAAATCAAAATTATTGATATTGCTGAATCTTTAAGAAAAGGAATTCGTGTAGTTCCTGTAGATTTAGATAATCAAATGAAATCCGCTTATTTAGACTATGCGATGAGCGTAATTGTAGGTAGAGCTCTTCCAGATGTTAGAGATGGATTAAAACCTGTTCACAGGCGAATTTTATATGCTATGTATGAAAGAGCATGGAGGCATGATAAACCTTTTGTAAAATGTGCAAAAATTGTAGGAGAAGTAATTGGAAATTATCATCCCCATGGAGATATGGCGGTATACGACACATTAGTCCGATTAGCTCAAGATTTTGTAATGAATGTACCTTTAATTGAGGGACAGGGTAATTTTGGTTCTATAGATGGAGATAATCCCGCTGCTTATCGATATACAGAAGCAAGATTAACTATTTCAGCAGAAGAACTTTTACGAGATATTGAAAAAAATACAGTAGATTTTGTTTCTAACTTTGATGATACTAGAGAAGAACCAACTGTTTTACCTGCTGGAATACCTAATTTACTCATCAATGGATCAAATGGAATTGCTGTAGGTATGGCAACTAACATCCCTCCTCATAATCCTAAAGAGGTAATTGATGCTGTAAACGCTTTAATTGATCAACCTAATTTATCCATAAAAGAATTAATGAAATATATTCCAGCACCCGATTTTCCTACAGGTGGAATTATTATTGGGGGAGATGGTTTAAAACAGGCTTATGAAACCGGTAAAGGATCTCTTAAATTAAGAGCAAAAATAGAAATCGAAGAAAATCCAAAAAATAAAAAAACCACTTTAGTAATTAAAGAAATTCCTTACCAAGTGAATAAAAAAAATATATTAGAAAAAATAGGAGAACTTGTTCAAAACAAAGTGATCGAAGGTATTTCTGATATAAAAGATCTATCTGATAGACATGGAATACGTGTAGAAATAGAACTTAAAAAGGACATAAACCCACAAATTGTTTTAAATCAACTTTATAAAATGACTCAACTACAAGTAACTTATAGTATTATTTTACTAGCTCTTGTGGATGGACAACCCAAAATCTTAAACTTAAAAGAAATTTTAACAGAATATATTTCTCATAGAAAACAAATTGTTGTTCGGCGAACTAAATTTGATTTAGAAGAAGCACAAAAAAGAGCTCATATCTTAGAAGGGTTAAAAATTGCTTTAGATTTTATTGACGAAGTAATACGAATGATTCGAAATTCAAAAACAATAGAAGAAGCACGAGAAAGATTAATCCAGAGATTTCAACTAACAGAGATTCAAGCAAATGCTATACTTGATATGAGGTTACAAAAATTAACCTCATTAGAAAGTCAAAAGATCATAGAAGAACTAAAAGAACTAGAAGCAAAAATAGAAGATCTAAAAGATATTTTAAATAAAGAAAATCGACAATATGAAATTATAAAAACTGAATTAAACGAAGCTTTAAATAAACTTTCAAAAAAAGGACTAAAAAGAATTACAGAAATTGATCAAAGTAAAATTGACATAACTACGTTCGAAATTACTGATTTAATACATGACGAAGATGTGATTATTACAATTTCGAATGATGGTTTTATCAAAAGAACAAATGTAGATACTTTTAAAAGACAAAGAAGAGGAGGAAAAGGTATAAAAAGTTCATCTTTAAAAAAAGAGGATGCAATCAAACTTTTATGTCAAGCTTCTACCCACGATACATTATTATTGTTTTCAAACAAAGGAAAAGTTTTTGGACTAAAAGTACACGAAATACCAGAAGCCTCCAAAGATGCTAGAGGAAAGTCTCTTAAAACGTTTTTGAATCTTGCTCAAGAAGAATCTATTACGACTTTAACCGCCATAGATCAATTCGAAAAAAATAAAGCAATTGTTATGATTAGTAAAGATGGTATTCTAAAGAAATCAGATTTAGAACTTTTCCAAAATACTAAAAAAAATGGAATTATTGCAATCAACTTAAGAAAAGAAGATGAATTAGTAAAAGTGACCATAGTCGATCCAAAAGAAGATATTTTTATTGCCACGAAAAATGGACTAGCACTAAGAGCTAATTTAGGAAAAATGAGAAGTCAAGGAAGAAATGCTGCGGGGATTATTGGGATTCATTTAGAAAATGGAGATAAAGTGATCGGAATGGATGTAGTTTCGAAAGGAGATTATATTTTAGTTGTTTCCGAAAATGGTTATGGAAAACTTTTAGAAGAAAAACTTTTTGCTGTAAAAGGAAGAGGAGGAAAAGGAATGCTTTATTTTAAAATCACAGAAAAAACTGGTAATCCAATAGCAATACAATCTACAAATAAACAAAGCGATGTATTTATTATTTTACAATCAGGTAATGTGATTCGCATTCCAGTAGAAGATATACCAACTCAGGGGAGAAATACCTCTGGAGTAAAACTAATTGATGTAGAGGAAAATGATAAAGTCCAGGATATCGCTACTTTAATAAATGAATTTTAATTTAAAAAAATTATTTCTTTTTTTTATTAGGAAAAAAATCTCTTGCTTTTTTTACATTTTTAAAATTTTTATCCATACCATCTTGAGTTTGAGCAATTTCTTCTTCCTCTTCTTCAACTGGTTTTATGGCTTTAGTAAAAATCATTTTTCCTGCTGCGGTTTGTATAATCGAGGTGACATTTACTTTTACTAATTTACCAATAAGCTCTTTTCCTTCTTCGATTACCACCATAGTACCATCATCCAGATAACCAATACCCTGGTTTTCGTCTTTTCCTTCTCTAACAATTTGAATTCTTAACTCTTCTCCGGGCAGAACAATAGGTCTTAAGGCTTCTGTTAAAGCGTTTAAATTTAAAACCTTAACACCCTGAACTTCTGCAACTTTTTCTAAATTAAAATCATTCGTAATTAACTTTGCATTCATATCTCTTGTTAGTTGGATTAACTTTGAATCCGTATCGCGAATCTCTGGATAATCTACATAACTTATCTTTACTTGTATATTACTTAGTTGTTGTAGTTCATTTAGTAAATCCAGTCCCCTACGACCACGATTCCTTTTAATTGGATCTGCTGAATCGCTAATTAATTGAATTTCCCTTAAAACAAAATTTGGTATAATAAAAGGTCCTTCTATAAAATTTGTCTTTGCTATTTTTAAAATTCTTCCATCGATGATTACAGAAGAATCTAAGATTTTTTCTGTTCCAAAATGAATTTCTTCTTTTTCTTGAGGTATAGTATAACCCGCATAAATAGAACTGTAAAGATTACCAACAAAACCAGAAACTAAAGAAATAAGAATTGCAATAGGCAAAATCCAATTTTTTAAAAATAAAATCCAATTAAAAAAAGTATAGTAAATAATAAAAAAAGAAATTCCCAATACAACTCCTATACCAAAACCAATTGTAGTAAAAACAATCTTTTTTTTTGTTTCTTTGTTGGCTTTGGACTGAATCTGTAAAAATAAAAAGCTAATCACGAAAGCAATACTTCCACTAATCAAGGAAATCAATATATTTTCTTGAATATAATAAACGAATCCAAAACTTATAGCAAAAATTCCGATCATAATAATTGATTTTAAAATCATATGCACTCCTCACGATAAATTTCTATTCCTAGTGGGTAGTATATCTCAGATGGATAGTTTATTTGGAAAGTAAATCCGATACTAAATTCTTAGCATCTTCTATACTAATTTCCTTGGCTATTGCAATTTCATTCGTTAAAAGAGAATAAGAAGTCTCGTATAGCCTTCTTTCCATTAAAGAAAGTTCTTTATCTCTTGCTCTTTTAAAGAGATTTCTACAAACTCGAGCAACTTCGTATATCGATCCAGATTTGATTTTTGCTAAATTGTTTTGATATCGAACTTTCCAATCTTCTTCTAATTCATCTTCTTTCTCTTCTAGAATTTTTAGTATTTTTTTTATCTCATTTTTAGAAACCACAGGCCTTATGTTTGTTTCTTCTAATTTATCAACTTGGACTTTAATCTTTAAGGCATTTATACTAAATTGAATTACATAATATAATTTTTTTTGATTTCCAACTTTGATTTCTTCGATATCAACAATTTTACCTACTCCCTGTGCAGGATAAACAACATAGTCATTGATTTTAAAAATATTTTGTTTACTAATTGCTGAGGATGACTCTTTTTTTTTTGGTTTTGTAATTTTTGTTTTTGATTCTTTATTGGATTCTTTTTTAGTTTCTTTTTTAACTATTTTTTTTGTTTTTTTACTTTTTTTATCCATCTGAGGTATGCTTTCCACTAAATTTTATCGTGTATATTTTGAAAATCGACATATTTTTGACAACTATTTTTTTTAAAAATCTCAAGAATCCTATGAATATGATAAAATCTCAAACCTTTTTTAAAAAAAATTTTTACAATAAATAAATCATTGATTAAATTTTTCAAAAATCGAAACTCTAAAATTGCTTTTCTTTTTAAGGAGTTTCATTATTTTAATAAAAATGATTCATCCACATACAAAAATAAAAGAACTTTTGGAAATTTCTCCCTTAATAGAAAGTATATTGTTTCATAAGTATCAATTAGGATTTAAAACAAATTTTTATCTTACGGATACATTAGAAGAAGTATTTCAAAAAAATCAAATTTCTCATTTATTAGAAAGTGCTATTCAAGAACTAAAAGAAATTTTAGAAATAGAAAAAAAAATACAAATTACTCCATATGAATTAAAAAAATTATTAGAAAAAGAAGAAGTAATTCTTTTAGATGTACGGGAAGAATTCGAAAGAGCTATAGCCAACATAAAAAATTCACTTCTTTTAACTAAAGAATTGGCTGAAGAGATCCTTTCTAAATGGGATAAAAACACAAAAATGATATTTTATTGTCATACTGGAGTTCGCTCCTTACATGCTGCTTTTTACTTCTATAAACAAGGTTTTTTTAATGTTAAAAATTTACTGGGAGGAATTGATCTTTGGGCAAGAGAAATTGATCAAAGTCTTGCTTTATACTAATTTTTTTTTATAATAATCACAGCAGGTTCTTTTCCAATATGTTGTAAAATTTTATAAATTTCCTTTATTTTTGTTTTGATAATTTTTTCTTTTTCTTTAGTTAGATTTAAATAGATTTCTATATATAAATCGGGTTTTAAAAATCTCTTACATTCCTCCAATAATTTTTTTGTTCTAAAAGGTGCTTCATAAAGTATAATGGGTATATTTTTCTTACTTAACTGTTTAAAAAATTTAAATCTTTCTTTAGTTTCTCTTGGAGGAAATCCTGCAAAAAAGAAAGGTTCATTTATTCCGGAATACACTAATGCTGTAGTTAAGGATGAAACTCCCGGAATGACTTTAATCTGAAAAGAATGTGTTTTTAAGAAATTCAAAAGTTCACTTCCTGGATCCATAAAAACAGGCATCCCCGCATCAGAGACATAAGAAATAATGTTCGAATTAATAAGAATTTCTTTAATATCTTTTAATTGTACTCTTTTTTCATCATAAAGAACAATTTTGTCTTTATTAAAACTGATATGATGATATTTTAATAAGGTAGTAATCGAACGTATAGATTCCGCAAGGATAAAATCAGATTCCTTTAGTACTTTTAGTGCTCTTACAGTAATATCATCCCAATTACCAATAGGTGTTCCAGCAAAATAAAAAATTTTTTGTTTTAATTCCATCAAATTATATTTTGGATAAAAAATTTTTTTTCTTTTGCTATTTCTAATAACGATTGTTTATTAGAATGGTTAACAAAAATAGGAATTTTTGAATTTTCTAATAAATAAATGTCTGGATATGAATCTCCCACTGCTATATAGATTGGTTTATTAACAAAAGTTTTAAAAGCTAAATATTTTCCATAATTATATGTAAATGGTTCTTCTATCTCTGGTAATAAAATTTGATTTTTTACTTTTAGCTTCATTCCTATAATATGGCTCTCCGGCAAATACCAGTAATTTGCTAAAGCTTGTATTGCCACTTCTGGAGAAGCAGTTACAATATATACATTCCATCCAGATTTCAACAAAGTTTGAATCAAATCATAAAATATTTTGCGAATTCGAATTCCCTGCTGAACATAAATACCAGAAGGAAGCTGTATAACTTTCAATTCTTTCGTAAGAGCATCTTGAAAAGAAATTTTTG
The DNA here is from genome assembly GCA_937928085.1 of uncultured bacterium. Taxonomy (GTDB): domain Bacteria; phylum Spirochaetota; class Leptospiria; order Leptospirales; family Leptonemataceae; genus SKYB61. The sequence goes on from CALFVU010000014.1 coordinate 6,916, forward strand.
AATACTCTCTTAATTCTTCTATTGAAAATCCTGCATAAAAAATTTTTGTCCAACGATACGCTAATTCAAGATTTTTTTTCTCTAAAAATTCAAAAATTACTAAAAAATGATCTAATAATTCAATAGGATTTATTCTTATCGAATTTTTTAAAAATGAAAAATAAAAATTATAAATTTTTTGTTTTTCTGTAACTGGTATATCAATCCAATTTTCAGAACTCCAAAACCAATCTTTATCAATATGAATTTTTAGATTCAAAATCAAATAATACATTAAATTATAGCCTTGATCTCCTAAAATTAATGTGTTATCAAAATCAAATACCGCATTTCTTTCGTCTGATTTTATATTTTGATCTTCCAAAACTTGAAGCAATTGATTATAGATTTCTGTGCTCCAAAATTCATTAGAAAAACTCATAAAAATGGCATTTGTTTAATTCGATCAGGAGTATTATTAAAAATTACAATTCCATCTTCTCCTTCTCTTAAAATTACGTCATTTCTAAAATAACCACTAGGAAAAAAATCTTCGGGATCAAAAGGAATATTTTGATACCGTACTTCGAAGTGCAAGTGTGGTCCGGTAGATATACCAGTTGTACCAGTTAATCCTATAATCTGCCCCATTTGTACTTCATCTTCAACAGAAATAAAAATTTCAGATAAATGTGCATATAAAGTTTCTTTACCATCAGGATGTTGGATCAAAATACTTAATCCATACCCACCGATCCATCCAACTTGTTTTACAGTCCCCATATCGGCTGAAACTACGATCGTACCTACAGGTGCGGCAAAATCTATACCCGTGTGATCTCTATGAAATCTTCTTCCATAACGAGAAGTGAGCATTAAGTTTTCTAAAGGCCACAAAAGTTTATTGGGCTCAATTTCTAAAATTCTTCTTCCATACCCCTTTTTTAATAAATCATTTTTATATTTTTCTCCAAATGGTACAAAAATGTATTTTTTTGATTTTAAGTTATGATTATTAATTCTTAAAATTTCCTCCACTGTGGTTTCGTATTCAGTAGCGTAATAGTTTAAATTTTTTTTATCATACAAAACCCATTTACCTATTGTATTTTTATATGTTTGAATATATTGGTTATCTATAGATACTCGCAATCGTCCAGTATTCGAAATAAGACCAAAGTTTGTTAGTATTATTGAAATTGAAATTATCAAATACTTAAAAAATTTCATATTTTACATCCTAAAGTATTAGTAATTATCGTATAAAAAAACTTAAGTTTTACAAATTTATATTTTGTCAATCTAAAAAAAAATTGACATATTTTGTAAAAAAATTAGAGTATGAATTTATGAAAAAAATATTTACGGGGATTTTGGTAAGTTTGGTAATTTTAATTGGTATAATATTGATGAGGACATATAATTTAAAAGAGCCAGTTATCCAAAGATATGATCATATTTCTTTCCTTGAATCACAAAATTTTTTTAATCATGAAGAAAAGCTAATTCAAAATCTTTCCAAAGCTATTCGTTTTCAAACAATATCGTATCAAGAAGTAGAAAAAAGAAACACAAAAGAATTCGAAAATTTTATTACATTTTTGCAAAATGCATTTCCATTAGTATTTCAAAATTTAAAAGTAATTAGAATCAACCAATATGCAATTTTAATTCAATGGACAGGTAAAGATACATCTAAAAAACCAGTGGTTCTGATGGGGCATTATGATGTGGTTCCTGCAGAAGAGTCTAAGTGGCAATACCCTCCTTTTCAGGGAAAGATTGTAAATAATTATTTATATGGTAGAGGTTCCTTAGACGACAAAATTACTGTAATAGGAATTTTGCAATCCGCAGAGTTCTTATTGAGTATGGGATTTCAACCTCAAAGAACCTTGTTTTTTTCTTTTGGACATGACGAAGAAATAGGTGGTATTGAAGGAGCAAAAGCAATTGTCGAATATTTAGAAAAAAATCAAATTTTTCCAGAATTTGTGTTAGATGAGGGAGGAGCGGTTACCATTGGAATTGTACCCCAAATTCAAAAGCCAGTTGCAACTATTGGCATTGCAGAAAAAGGATATGTAAGCTTAAAACTTATTGCCAGAGGGAAAGGAGGTCATTCTTCTACACCACCAGAAAATACAGCAATTGAAAAACTCGCAGAAGCTATATATATACTCTCAAAAAATCCTCTTCCTTATCGATTCACTTTTGTTCAAGAAAAAATGTTTGAATTTATTGGACCCCATCTTCCATTTTTACAAAAAATGGCTTTTGCTAATCTATGGCTTTTTAAACCGATTGTGATTTCTATTCTTAAAAAATCAGATTCGGGTAGAGCTTCAATACATACAACTATGGTTCCAACAATCATAAAAGGGGGAATAAAAGAAAACATTATACCCACAGAAGCAGAAGCAATCCTTAATTTTAGAATACTTCCAGGGGACTCCAAGGACACAATAAAAAAATATGTAATGGATCTAATAAAGGATCAAGATATAGAAATTCAGGACTTACCTTTTGAATCTGAACCTACTCCCATTTCCGAAATTCAAGAGGAAGAAGGAATAGGTTTTCGAAAAATTTGTGAAACTTTAAAAACTATAAATTCAGACTTCGTAGTCGCACCTTATCTTGTTTTAGGTGCAACTGATGCAAGATTTTTTACAAAAATTACAAAAAATACATATCGATTTTTGCCAGTTTATTTAACAGACGAAGATATGAAAACAATACATAACCATAACGAAAGAGTTTCCTTAGATTCTCTGAAACTTGCATTAAAGTTTTATACGATATTAATTTACAATTTATAATTACAAATAACTATAGAAATCACAAAATGTATAATATTATAATGTTTTATTTGATTTTACATAAAAATAATCATAAATTGACTGAATTGATTAAAAAAAACTTGAAAGAAATTATGCAAAAAATAATTTATCAAACTGTAAACCTAAATTTTTATATTGTAATTTACGTTAATTATTTTTAGATAGAAAGGAAGGTATTATGGAAATATCCAGAAGACAAAATGGAGATGTGGTAATCCTTGACGTAAATGGAGAAATAGACCTTTATAATGCTCCAGAAATAAAAGATACAATCAATAAGTTAATTGAAGAGAAAAAATATAACGTAGTTATCAATTTAGATAAAGTTTCTTATATTGATTCCTCAGGTATTGGAGCGCTGATTTCGAGCTTGTCTAATTTAAAAAAGTACCAAGGTGGACTAAAAATTTGTAATGTTTCTGGTTCTGTCAGAAAAGTATTTGAACTTACGAAGCTTACTTCTTTCTTTGAAATTTACGATTCAGAACAAGAAGCTATTTCTGCATTTAACAAATAATTTTTATTTTAAAGGAGAAAAATATGAAATTTAAAAAGATATTTAGTTTCATTTTTATTTTTGTTTTAGGCTATTTGATTCAGTGTAGTAAGCCTGTCCCTACTGATGAATTCGTAAAAGCACGTGAAGAAATAGAAGTTGCAAAAGCAAAAAAAATAGAAGGCGAATCAGAAGAATATCTAAACAAAGCTATTGATGCCTTAAAAAGGGCTCATAGTCAATTACCAGAAGAAAATTATGACGAATCAAAAAAGCTAGCAAATCAATCGTTTTTCTATTCTAAGTTGTCCCAAAGTATATCATTACCAGTCCACATCGAAAAATTAAAAGAAGCATATGACAATAAAATCAATGAAGCTTACGAGGCAAATGCAGAAATTCTTGCAAAAGAAGATTACGAATCTGCAAAATCTTTGTATGAACAAGCAGAACAAGAAAATAAATTAAAAGAATTAGCTCTAACAGAAGACGAAAAATATCAGATCTCTACACAAAATTATAAATCTGAAAAAGATAAAAAACAAATCGAGGAAAAACTACAACTTTTTGTCTTAAATTCAAATGCCGTAGAAAATAAACTACAAAAAGCATTGACAGCAGCAAAGATTGCATACGAAACTTCTATTGCTCATAAGGAAGAATATTTATCCCAATTAGCATCGATACAGAATACATTCAATCAAGCTAAAAAATATAATATCGAAGTATATGAGCCTGAAAAATCGAGCCTGCTTCAGAAAGAGATTAATGATACAAACAATCTAATCCAAAAAAATCAATTAAGATTAGCACACGAAAATATCGAAAATTTGATTTCAAAAGCAGATGAGTTATTTTCTATCGCCATTGCTAAATATTCAGAAGATATGTTTAAAAAAGCACAAACATCCTTTTTTGACACTAAAAATAAATTTGATAAATCACAAACATCATTAAAAAATGAAGATAGTTACAAAAAAATCATAGAAACCTTATCAGCTACTGAAGAAGCTTACAATCAAGCTAAGACAGAATTAGAAAAAGAAGAATATCAATCCTCGATTCAAAGTTCAGAAGAAGTGATTCGGTTAACAAAAATCTTAAATGATATGATCGATAGGTCAAATTTAGCATACAAAAAAAGGCAAATAGAATTAGAAGAGCAAAAGAAAAAAGAAGAAGAGCAGAAACGTGAACCCATAATAGAAGAAAAACCTTTAGAGATCACTACCGAAGAGAAAGAAAAAATCAAAACTATTCATGTTGTCAAAAAAAATGAATACTTATGGAAAATTTCTGGATATAAACATATTTATAATAATCCTAGAAAATGGAAAAAAATATACGAAGCAAATAAAGATCAAATCCAGGATCCTAATTTAATCTATCCAAACCAAAAATTAAAAATTCCTGAAAACAACCATTCATTACAATAAAAAATTCTACTAATTTTTGTTGGGCGTATTTTATGACGCTCAACAATAAACTTTCTTTTACATTCGATATAATAATTTTTAAGTTATAAGTACTGCTGTAAATGATAATGATTTCATAAATAAGTCTTATTTTATGATTATAAATAATTTTTATATTTTTATGTTTGATTGTAACCTTTTTTTAAAAAAAACGATATGGTTATTTAGAACAAAATGAAAAAACTATCAATAATAATTTTATCTTTTTTATTATTATCTTCTAGTGTATGTAATTCTCTCTGTGTATTTTCTAACTTATATTTTCAAAAATCAAACACCATAAGCTGTGAACATCATAATGACTTTATCAATAAAACTAAAAATGAATTTCTTAAAAATGTCTCTATACTATATTGTGATTACCTATATAACAGCATACAATATTACTTAGCAATTGCTTTTTTCTTTATAATATTAAAATTAGAAACTTTCATCCGACTTCGTAAGAAATTTTTTAAAAAATTTTATTTGTATTCTCCTATATATTACACATCAACTCCCCTTTATTTATTCCTCCTAATTTTAAGAATTTAGAAACAATCTTTTCAATTTTAATCTGATTAAGAATCTGATTAAAAAAAATTTAAAAGGAGAAATATATGAAAATTTACAAAATTATTTTATTATTTTTTTATTATCATTATGTTTTGTATTCAAATACAATAAACGAAAATACGTTTTGGAAACAATTAAAAACGATTATAGAAGAGCATCCAAAAATTCAATCCCAAGTTTTACAAATAGGTTCAAAAATAGAAAGTTACCACTATACAAAATCTACTTACCCGGATCCTAAATTTGGCATAATGTGGAAGGATTATCCTTATAATAAACATCTAAAATTTAAAATGGATAAAACCGAAATGTCAGGGATTGAATATTCCATCACACAACCCATTCCCACACCTGGAAAACTAAATCTTATGGCTAAAATTGTGCAAAAAGAAATCGATATAGAAAGATTAAATTTAGCTATGTTATACAACCAAATTTCAAAAGATATAATAAACCTCATCATAAACTTCCACTATGATTCTGAGATTTTAAGATTATCTAAAGAATTTAAGAATAAACTCATTCTTTTCAAAGAATCCAGTAAAATTCGTTATAGTACTAGTTCGGGGAATTTTGCAGAATATGCACAGGCAATTTTAGTAGAAAAAAAGTTAGAGGAAGAAATTCTTATTTATGAAAATCTGATTCAAATTTACGAACATAAATGGAAGTATTATTCAAATTCTTCTTTATACAAAGATCAAGAAATCATAGACTCTTTAAGAGAATATATAAAACTTTTATATAACCCCAATCAATCCATAGAGAATGAAATTCAAAATTCGGTATATTTAAACTTAGCAAATGTGTTTACAAAAATAGAAAAAGAAAAAATAAAACTACAAGGGTTTGAATCTTACCCCGATTTTGATTTATTTTTTGCTTATACGCAGAAGAAAAAGTTCAAAAACTTCATTACCTCAGAAGAAGAACTTAGGAATTCTTTAAAATCGAATTCTGGAGAAAATTTGATGTCATTTGGGGTTATGTTTAGATTACCCCTATGGAGTGGAATATCGAATCAGAAAAAAATAAATTCTTTAGAGTTTTTATACAAAAAAGAAAAAGAAAATGTAAAAGAAATTCAGTTAATGTTGAATTCAAAAATTCAAGAACTGAAACTTACCATACAAACATATGAAAAAAACATAGAAATAACCCAAAAAAATTTACTACCTTATGCAGAGTTGTCTTATCAGTCAGCACTACAAAACTATACAGTAGGAAAAATTGACTTCGAAAACCTCTTTATGTTCTTAAAAAATTGGTTTGAAATACAAAGAGATTTGATCATCCAAAAAAAAGAATATGAAAACAAAATTATAGAATATTTAGAAATAACTAATCAAATTTTACCGGAAATTCCAAATTCATATCAAAGAATAAAGGAGTAATTATTATGAAAAGAAAAAAAATTAAACTTTTTTTATATATTTTACTTATTATAGCTGGGTTGTATTTTGCTTTACAAATGTATCATTACTTGAGACATAAAACCAACTTCCTAACAAAAAATTCTGAGGTTCAACTCTGGACATGCCCTATGCATCCACAAATCATTATGGAAAAACCAGGAGAATGCCCAATTTGTCATATGTCATTAGTCCCTTTTAAAGAAAAACTAAAAGAGGAGCAAAACGTAAATAACTTCTATAATCAAGAAAATTTAGAAGCCAATCTAAATTCACAGATTCAGATTTCTATAGAACCCGCGTTTATACAAAAAATGAATCTTCGAACTGAAAAAGCTCAAAAAAAGGAAGTACAAAAAAAATTATCTTTTTTAGGTCACATAGATTATAACGAGACAAAAATATATGTAATTAATACTCGAGTTAGCGGTTGGATTGAGAAATTATATGCTAAATACGAAGGGAAATACGTACAAAAAGGAGAAGTACTTCTATCTATTTATAGCCCAGAACTTGTATCTACACAAGAAGAATATTTAAATATTTTTAAACAATATCATTTTGCAAGAAAATCCCTAAAAGAAGAAGATCCTATTATAAAAGAATTATACCAAACTTTACATTCTTCTAAGGAACGATTAAAACAATGGAATATATCAGAATACCAAATCCAAGAAATCGAAAAAAATCAAACATCAAGCAAACTTTTACCTATTAGAAGCCCTTATAGTGGTTTTATTATCGAGAAAAAAATTTACGAAGGACAAAGAGTAGAACAAGGAATGGATCTATTCAAAATTGCAAATTTTGATCCTGCCTGGATCATCGTTCATGTTCCAGAACAGGAAATTCCTTTTATTTATATAGGGCAAAGTGCAAAGATCAAAATTGCTCAAATACCTAATCAAGAATATAAAGGAAAATTGAGTTATATGTATCCTATATTAGATTCTACAACAAGAAATCTTAAAACAAGAATAGAAATTCCTAATCCAAAATTCGAAATTAAACCGGGAATGTATGCAAATATAGAATTATTTTATAAATTTAATAAAAAAATGTTAATAATACCTTATTCTGCAGTAATACAAACGGGAAACCGAAATCTTGCATTTGTACTAAAACATAATAAAAGTATTGAACCAAGAGAAGTAGAAATTGGATTCACAGATGGGGAAACTTGGATAGAAATTAGACAAGGAATTGAAGAAAATGAAGATGTAGTAGTTTCTGCTCAATTCCTTTTAGATTCCGAAACAAGAATTCTAGAAGCAGTAGAAAAATTAAAATCTCATCAACATTAGGAGTTTTTTTATGATAAAACATATAGTAAATTTTTCTTTAGAAAATCAAGTCCTTATTTGGATCGTAACTATTTCATTGCTTTTTTTAGGAATCTATGTAATACCTAAAATTCCGATTGATGCAATTCCCGATTTATCAGAAGTACAGGTGATTATTTTTACAGATTATCCAGGTCAATCACCACAGATTGTAGAAGATCAAATTACCTATCCATTGGCTTCTAGTTTGCTTTCGGTTCCGTTTGCAAAAACTGTTCGAGGATTTTCTATGTTTGGTTTTTCGATGATATATGTAATTTTCGAAGAAGGTACTGATCTATACTATGCTCGAAGTAGAATTTTGGAATATCTAAACTATGCATCGCAATATCTTCCTAAAGGCGTTACCCCTCAGATCGGTCCAGATGCTACTGGTGTAGGTTGGGTTTATATGTATATTTTAAAAGATACTACTGGCAAATATGATCTTCAACAACTTCGTAGTTTACAAGATTGGTTCTTACGATATGAACTGATTGCTTTAGAAGGGGTTTCTGAAGTTGCACCGGTAGGTGGATTTGTTAAACAATATTATGTTGAACCTATACCTTATAAAATGCAAATTCGAGATATTCACCTAAAAGATATACAGAAAGCTATTGAAAAAAATAACCTAGAAGTTGGCGGTGGAGTTTTGGAAATGGGAGAAACTGAATTTATAATCAGGGGAATGGGATATATACAATCTTTAAGAGATTTAAAAAATATTCCTTTAAAAGGAGAATCCAAACAAGGAAATTCAATCACAATTGGAGATATTGCAAATGTTTATATTGGGCCTTCTACACGTAGAGGTATTGCTGAATGGAATGGAGAAGGAGAAGTAGTAGCAGGAATCGTAATAGCCCGAATGAATGCAAATGCGTTAGAAGTGATAGAAAAAGTAGAAAAGCGATTACAAGAATTAAAATCATTTTTACCCGCAGGAATAGAAATCATTCCAGCATACAACAGAGCAAAATTAATCAAAAGAGCCATTCAAAATATAAATCAAAAAATTATAGAAGAAATGATAGTTGTTGCCTTAGTAACAATTATATTTTTACTCCATGTTCGATCTTCATTTGTTGCTATCTTTACTTTACCTTTAGGTATTATCGCCTCTTTAGTTACAATGTATTTTCTAGGAATCAATGCCAATATTATGAGTTTAGGAGGTATTGCAATTGCTATTGGTGTAATGGTAGATGCTTCTATTGTAATGGTTGAAAATCTTCATAAACATTTAGAAAGCAAATCTCTAGATTTTGATCATTCTATTGATATAGTCAAACAATCCGCTATAGAAGTAGCTCCCTCATTGTTTTATTCATTAGTAATCATTACTTTATCATTTTTACCAATATTATTATTAAAAGGAGAGTCCGGTAAACTATTTGGTCCACTTGCATTAACAAAAACATTAGCTATGGGGTTTGCTTCTATTTTTGCAATTACCGTAATTCCTGTACTAATGTTTCGATTTGTAAAAGGTAAAATAAAAAAAGAAGAAGAAAATCCAATATCACAATTTTTAATCAAAACTTATAAACCTATATTAGAATATGGATTACAAAATAAATTTTTAATCTTAATATTAAGTTTTCTTTTTATTTTGATTTCTTTAATCCCAATTTTTGGTATTCCAGACACAAAAGGTAGTTACTTGATAAAACCAATTGGAGGTGAATTTCTCCCTCCTTTAAATGAAGGGGATCTACTTTATATGCCTACTACTTTACCCGGTATCTCTATATCAACAGCAAGAGAGTTACTTCAAAAAACAAATCAATTAATAAAAGAAATTCCTGAAGTAGATACAGTTTTTGGAAAGGTGGGGAGAGCAGAGACACCAACAGATCCAGCACCTTTAACTATGATAGAAACAACGATTCAACTTAAACCAAAATCTGAATGGAGAAAGGGAATGACGATTGAAAAAATAATAGAAGAGTTAGATAAAAAAGTTCAAATTAAAGGAATTGCTAATGCTTGGACATTTCCTATTCGTACAAGAATCAATATGCTATCTACCGGTATTAAAACTCCTATTGGAATTAAACTTATGGGAAAAGATTTAAAGCAACTAAATGAAGTAGCGACTTATATAGAAGCAAAACTTAAGTACTTCCCCGGCACATCATCGGTAGTTGCAGAAAGATCAACAGGTGCAAAATATATCAATATAAAAATTAAAAGAGAAGAATTAAATCGATACCTTCTGAACGTTGAAGAGATTCAAAATCATATTCAATCTTTATTAGGAGGGATGACAGTTGGTATTACGATAGAAGGAAATGAGAGATATCCCATCATTATACGATATCCAAGAGAACTTAGGGATACGATAGATAAAATCAAAAATCTTTGGATTAGCATACCATCAGAAAATAAAAGAGAAAACGGATTGAATTTCTTTACGAATACTCAGAAATATATTCCTTTAAATCAGATTGCAGATATTTACATCGAAGATGGATCTTTAGAAATTAAATCAGAGAATGCACGAAAAACTATATGGATTTATATTGATCTTCTACCCAATTACGATTTAGAATCTTATGTAAAAAAAGCAAAACAATATCTAAATGAATCTATCGAAAAAAATGAAATTCCCTTTTATGAAGGTATGTCTATTGTTTGGAGTGGACAGTATGAACAACTTAAAAAAGCACAAGAACAGTTCTTATTTACTTCTATCTTAACTTTGTTATCCATTTTATTTTTATTATTTTTTCATTTCCGAAATTGGACAGAAACATTTTTGATTTTGTTTTCTGTAATTTTTGCTTTAACAGGTGGCATATGGTTAATGTATTTTGTAGGATATGAACGTTCTATAGCTACCGATGTAGGATTTATTGCATTAGCAGGTCTTGCAACAGAAACGGGAATTGTGATGCTTACGTATTTAAATATATCCAAAAAAAAATTACAACAAAAGTATTCTTTTTTTGATACAATCCATATTCGGGAAGCTATAATTGAGGGAGCTGTAATGAGAGTGCGGCCTAAAATGATGACAGTTTCTACAACTATTTTGGGATTCATACCCATTTTATGGTCAGATGAAGCTGGTTCAGAAATTATGAAACGTTTAGCCATACCTATGATAGGAGGTTTATTTACTTCCATGATTTTGACATTAATTTTAATTCCTATTTTATACGAACTTAAGGAAAACTATACGAAAAAAAAAATTAAATGAATTCTGATTTTAAAATTTTTGAGTATTTTATTAAGAACTTTTAAATAAATGATAAAAGAAATTTTTACGGATTTACTCTTTTTGACTTTTCAATAATTTCTATAATTCTATCACCTTCTTTAATTGATGTATCAATCACAAAAATAAACTGTGGCGTTCTTCTTAATCGTATTTTTTTGGAAACATTACTCTGGATAGTTTTTCTAAATTTATTTAAGATTTTCCAAGTTAATTCATTTTCTTTTTCATTATTTGAAAAAAAAGATAAAAAAATTTTTGCTATACTAAAATCATTACTGATCTCTACTTTTGTAACAGAAACAAAGTTGATACGATCATCTTTTTTTCTAAGTTCTAGATAGATAAAGTCAGAGATTTCTTTAACGAGCAAAGATTCCACCCTTTTTTTTCTAATTGGATCCATATATTTATACTTTTTGAACCTCAAGCAATTTATAAAATTCTATAATATCATTTTCTTTAATATCTTGATATCCTTTAATAGAAACACCACATTCAAAACCTTCAGCTACTTCTATTACATCATCTTTAAAACGCTTTAACTGATCTACCTCTCCTTCGTATATGACCACACCATTTCGAATTAAGCGTATTTTATCGTTTCTATTTATTTTTCCTTTTTTTACCATACAACCTGCAACATTCCCTACTTTAGAAATCCTAAAAACTTGTCGTATTTCTGCCTCTCCAGTAATCACCTCTTTATATTGAGGTTGTAACATTCCTTTTAAAGCTTTTTCCATATCTTCTAATAAATTATAGATAATACTATAATATCGAATATCAATGTTATTTCTTTCTGCAAGTTCTAAAGCACCGGTAGTAGCTCGAATCTGAAAAGCTACAATTAAAGCATTTGAGGCAATTGCTAAGTTTACATCAGACTCAGTTATTGGACCGACTGCAGAATAAATCACATTTACTTTTACTTCTTCGTTGGAGAGTTTTAGTAAGCCATCACGTATAGCTTCGACAGAGCCGTGAACATCTGCTTTAATAATAACTCGAAGTTCTTTATTTTCTTTAGTCCACGATTCTAAATCACTCCATCTTGGTTGTTTTTTCTTTGATTGAGAAATTTGTTTATAATATTGGCGTTTCGATGCAATTTCTCTTGCTTCTTTTTCTGAATCCACTACATGAAAAGGATCTCCGGGTTCCGGCACATCTTCAAGACCAATAATTTCTACAGGTGTGGAAGGTGGAGCTGATTCTAGTCTTCGAAAACAATCATCAAACATTGCACGAACTTTACCGGAATAAATGCCTACCACAAAATTCATACCTTCTTTTAAAGTACCTTTTTGAACTAAAATAGTAGCCACCGGCCCTTTTCCTGGATCTTTTTTGGATTCTATGACTGTTCCTACTGGTTTTACTTTTGGATTTGCTTTTAGTTCTAAAATTTCTGCTTGTAATAGAATCATTTCTAATAAATGATCAATACCGATGTTATTCTTAGCAGAAATTTCGCAAAAAATTGTATCACCTCCCCATTCTTCGGGTTGTAAACCATATTGAACTAATTCTTGCTTTACTTTTTCGGGATTCGCATTAGGTAAATCTATTTTGTTGATTGCAACAATAATAGGAACATTAGCAGCCTGTGCATGTTTAATCGCCTCTATTGTTTGCTCTTTTACTCCATCATCAGCAGCAACTACTAAAACTACAATATCAGTAATAGAAGCACCTCTTGCTCTCATAGCAGTGAATGCTTCGTGACCGGGAGTATCTAAAAACGTAATTTTACCGTTATTTGTTGTTACCTGATACGCTCCTATATGTTGAGTAATTGCACCCGCTTCTTTATCCGCTACATTTGATTTTCGAATTGTGTCTAATAATTTAGTTTTGCCATGATCCACATGCCCCATAATAGTAACTACAGGAGGTCTTGGAATTCTATCTTCGGGTTTATCTTCTTCTTCTTTGATAATCGTTTCTTCGTATAAAGAAACCACCTTTACTTCTGCACCAAATTCATTAGCTACTATAGTAGCTGTATCAGAATCAATCACCTGGTTTATTGTTACCATTTCTCCTAATTTCATCAGTTTTGCAATTACATCATTAGCTTTTACATTTAATTTCTTTGCTAATTCAGAAATTTGTATGTTTTCTGTAATGGTGATTTCTTTGGGTATACTATGACTAATTATACTTTGGGGTTCTTTTTTCTTTAGGCTTTCTTTTTTGTCAAAAATCCTTTCGTTTTCTTTTTCCTTATCTTTTTGTTGTTTTTTACTTTCTAAATCTCTTTGGGTTTTATGATGAAAAAATTTTTTAGTAGTTTCTTTTTTTTCCGGCTTTTCTAGTTCTTTTTGAACTGAATCATTTTTTATAACACCCTCATCCTGTTTTGTAGGGAGATTAGTATTGCTTTTTATTGTATCTTCTTTAACGATTTCGGTATCAATTTTTTTCTTATTTCGTTGCAAAACTTCTTCTTTTGTTTTTGAGTCTGGTATTACACTAGGAGCTTTAATTGGATTTACTACAATATTTTCATTAGTTTTATCTATTTGTGTTTTTGTTGTGACTGACTGAGTTTCGTTGATAGTTTGTTTTTGTTCAACAATAGTAGGAGAAGTTTGAAGTTCTTTTTTTAATAATTCTTTTTCTCTATAAATATCAGAAACATCACTTGGTAATTGTTTATTGATTTGTTTCGTGCTCTTTTTTAGCTTAATAATTACTTTTTTTTTATTCTGAGAATCATGCATTTATTCTTCTTCTCCTTCTTCCTGAATTTCTACATTTTCTTGTACTACTTTCAAAATATAATCAGCTGTATTTTTGTCAATACCAGAAATTTTAAGCAAATCTTCTTTTTTTTTAAAGATCAATTTTTCTACTGAATCAATACCTTCAGCTTTTAACAAACCAATAACTCGCTTCGTTAAGCCCGGCAATTCTTCTAATGGAGTTTCTTCCGTTTCTTGTTGTTGATCTTCTTGTTCTTCACTTCCTACTCTAAATAAAGCTTCTAATTTTTTGCGAATTTCTGGAGAACTCATCGCTTCTTTAAATTCTCGTTCTGTTTTTATATTGATTTTATAGCCCACTAAAAGAGATGCTAATTTAACATTTTTACCATTAGGTCCAATAGCCTTATTGAATTCATAATCTGGAACCACAACTAATGCTTCTTTTGCTTCGGTGTCCACATGGACTTCTGTTACTTTTGCAGGATTTAATGCTTGTGAAATCATATTAGCCGGATTTTCAGAATACACAACAATATCTATTTTTTCATTATGTAATTCGCGAACAATAGATTGGATTCTTGTTCCTTTCGGACCTACACAAGCTCCTAAAGGATCTATATCATACCGATTGCTTTTTACTACCATTTTTGTTCTAAATCCCGCTTCGCGAACAATTGAAATAATTTCTACTAAATGATCCTGAATTTCTGTAACTTCTTGTTTAAACAAAGCTTTCACAAAATCAGCAGATGCCCTTGATACTAAAATCAAAGGTTTGGAATCTTTTTCGCTCTTGTTAATAAATATGTCTTTAATCACAACTTTAAAATATTTTCCAGGACCATATTTATCTTTTGGCATTTGTTCAGATTTTGGTAAGATCCCTTCTCCTTTATCAAAAGAAACAATCACATCTTTACCTTTACTAAAAGAATATTGAGCTGTTAAGATTTCCCCTTTTTTGTCTTTAAATTCTTCATATATCATTTCAAATTCTAAATCTTTTAATTTTTGCTTAAAAATTTTATTGATCTCATTTGCATCTATTCTATTAATATTTTCAAACGATTCATAGATTGTTATAGATTTACCTATTTTTGCATTTTCGTCTATTTTTTTTGCATCTTCCAGAGAAATTTCATAATCAGGGCTTTGAACATTATCTACAACATTAAAATGAACTTTTACCTTAATCATTTTAGCTTGATGATTGATCTCTATATCTATATTGGAATTCGAACCATATTTTTTTTTATAAAACGTTAATAAAGTATTTTTAAAAACTTCTAGCATTTGTTCATAAGATAGATTTTTATTTGTAGCTAAACTTTTTAAACCTTCAAAAAAAGTAACAAAATCTGGACCTTGTTCATTCATGTTTTTTTTGCTTTTGGTACTCTTTTGTTGTAAATTTTTTTCTTTCGCGATCATATCAACCCCTGATTCAAAAGTCTAAATATAAATTCGCCTTTAAAATATCTTGCATCTTTATATAAACATATTTTCTTTCTTTTGTATTTTGATTTAACTTTACTCTTTCTTTTTTTGTTTTATATTCTATAAAAACAATTTCATTTTGGTTTTTAATATTCACAAAAGTTAATATTTTTGATTTCTTTTTATGATTTTCTAAAAAAGTAATTTTTAAAGGAGATTGTTTAAATCTTTCTAGTTCCTCTGGTATTTTGATTTCTCTTTCTGCTCCCGCAGAGGAAATTTCTAAAGTATAATTTTCAATAGTCAGATCCTCAGGAAGTTGATGTTCTATATGATTTTCCAAAATTTTTTCATCTAAAGTTTTTATAAATGATTTACTAAAAGCTTCACAAGTGGAAATATTTACAGAACCATTTTTATCATTGAGATTATCTAATTCAATTTTAATATAGTAATTATCTCGACTTTTAGTTAGCTGAATATTATATATTTCAATTCCGACAAAGGAATGTTTGATTTCCTCTGATATTTTTTTTAAACCTTCTATCATAATATCTACAATTTTTTAAAAAGCTTATAAATCCACATAAATTCATTAGCTACATCCAAATAATTTCTTTTTTAAATCAAGTCAAGTATTTCCTTGATAAGAAGTGAAGTCTTTTAAATAATTCGTTTAAAAAATTAATCCTTGAAAAGGATTTATGGTTTCATCTTGATTGTTTTTGTATCTTTCTTTTTTCTAAATTTTCTAAATCAATTAAATTTTCCACATATGCTTTTAGAGGTCCTAAATAAATTTCACACCATTTATCTTCGTATTGTTTTTGTATCGTTTTATTTGGGAATTGAGAGTGATGTAAAATCAATCTGGTGCCATTTCTTTCTTCTGAAAGTTGTATAACTACATATGAATCTTTCCATTTAAAAGACCAAGAATGTTCTCTTAGAGTTAGGGAGATTTTTTTCGGCTTAATGATTTCTACAACATTCCCGTATATTTCTCCATCCCAAAGAAAAAACTTTCCTCCCTTTTTTGCACTAAATTTTGATGGACCCCCTCCCCATAAGTCAATCCACTCAGAATTGGTAATCGCTTCAAAAACATAATTTACAGGAGCATGAATCCACTCATTTTCTTCGATAAAATCCAACTCCTGCTTTTTTTTATTATGAGAAATCAATAAAGGTTTCATATTTATTTTATCGTAATTTGTAGAATTTTCTATTTATTTTTTTAATTCAATTGAAAATCTAAATAAAAAAATTTTATGTATATCACTAATTATAAAATATGCTTGAGAAAGATACTTATTCTGATATAATGGCAAAACTTCTTAAGAGGGAGATAGAAAATGTTTTTCAACAATAGTGCTTCAGATCAAAAAAAAGATGCTCAAAATAGAAAACGATTTTGGAGAAATAATGAAGACTAACTCAATATATATTGGTTGAAAGGTTTTTTAGAAAGTATTTAAGGAATTGATAAGACGATATTTATATCATTATATACTCAAATAATGGAATACTCAATTTTAGAAAACATATTTAGGAAGAAACAATAAAGAATTATAAAATCTAACTGATAAGGTGTGTTAATTGTGATATAGGTTTGATTGATCATTTTGTAAGACAATGAAGCTGATAAAGTTAAACAAATATAAAATTGAAAAGACATTTCACAAACTTTGAACAGCAATAGTTAAGATAATCTAAAACATAATTTGGAACTAGCAAATAAGAAGATTATTGATTTTGATTTCAAAGAATATCGGATGCGTAGTCTGGATAAGGTTGATATTCTTAAAAATTATGATTTATTTTTTTTAAAATTTAATTAATATTTACTAATTTTTGCTATAATTATGTTAAAGGCTTATAATTAGAATAAGAGTATTTGGAAAAGTGAGATGATTTTATGAAATATCAAATCGGCATCGACCTGGGTGGAACAAAAACAGAGATCATAGTTATCCAAAACCAAACGATTCTACTTAGAAAAAGGATACCAACGAAAAAAGATAGTTACGAATCAATTCTCAACACTATTGTTGAACTATTTTATATAGCAAAAAAAGATATTTCGTTTCATTCAGACTTTAGTTTAGGAATAGGTATTCCAGGTATTTATGATTTTAGGACAGAGAATGTCATAAATGCAAATACAACAGTACTAATTGGAAGAAACTTAAAAAAAGATCTAGAAGAAAAACTACAACATCCTATCTTTATAGAAAATGATGCAAATTGCTTTGCTTTGGCAGAAGCAACTTTAGGAGCAGCAAAGGAGTATCAAAATATTTTTGGAATAATTATGGGTACCGGTTGTGGAGGTGGAATCATAATTAACAAAAAAATTTATCATGGAAGGCATGGGATTGCTGGTGAATGGGGACATTTTTCAATTGATCCTAATGGACCTAAATGCTGGTGTGGAAATTTAGGATGTATAGAGCTTTATTTATCAGGCAGTGGATTAGAAAAACATTATTTCAATCAAACACAAACAAATAGAAAATTACCTGAAATTATACAACTTTATCGCGAAGGTGATCCTATTGCTAGTCAATTTTTTAATCAGTTTCTTGAAAATTTTGGAAGAGCAGTGGGAGGAATCATATCTATAATAGATCCGGATGTTATAGTACTAGGTGGTGGTTTATCTAATATAGAAGAATTATACACATTAGGATATGAAAGAATTAAAAAATATACATTTCATCCAAGAATAACAACACCTTTGTTAAAAAATCAATTAGGTGATTCAGCAGGTGTCATTGGTGCAGCCCTGCTAGGAATATAGCTTCACATCATAAAAATGTTCACTTCCCCCACTGCAATTATGGAATCTTTCTAAATATAAAAAACAATATTATGAATCATCCCAATAAAAAATTGAAATTCTTCTTTTTCGATCCTTAAGTCCCCTTTTTATTGTATATTGAGTAAGAATTCTAAAATTATATGGATATGTAAAATTTAAACTTTCATCTCTTAACATTATAGGAGGTAGAAGAGGCCTCTCCACTGTTTGTTTTCTATCGATTTTTTCCCACTCCAAAAATACTCTGATTATATAACTAATAGAATAACCGGTTATCAATCTTAATTCCCAATATTTTTGCCATGTAGTCGGATTTATTTTTTTTAATTTAATCTTTTTATACTTTTCTTTGGGTTGATATTGAGCGGTTGCTGTTTTTTTAATATGTGCTACTTTTAGATGTATAATCCTCTTTCTATATTTTTGATGTAAATATTCCAAAAATAAATTGCTATCTCCTAAAGACATTTCTAAAAAATCTTGATATAGTTCAGATTTTATATTAATACAATAAAAATGTTTTTTCTTTAAGTTATAATCATCTCTGTGTTTCATCATATATATTGTAGCTAAAACTTTCAATTTTTAGAAAAAAAAATTCAAAAAAACTTCACAAATTTTGAAAAAATTTAAAAGTATAATTATTCTCAAAATATATGTATACAATTATAATGAAAAATTTTTCAAACGTACCGGTACCCTTTTTGATCCCCAATTTCCTTTAGTTTTATCAAATCTTCCCTGAATTTGATATCCACAAAATTTACATTTTCCATCTTCCGTTAGTTGATAATCACTCAAAACATACCAATTCCTTCCTATTATCTTTTTTTTACATTTCGGGCAATAGGTGCTCTCAGATTCCTCATCATACACATTACCTACATAGACAAATTTAAGACCCACATCCATAGCGATTTTTCGTGCCTTCTTTAGAGTATAATGTGATGTTGGATACTTATTCCGCATCCTAAAGTCAGGATGAAAAGCTGTAAAATGTAAAGGAACTTCATCACCTAAATTATCAAGTATCCATTCACATTCTTTTTTGATTTCATGATCAGAATCATTCTCTTCGGGTATTAGAAGTGTTGTGATTTCTAACCAAACATTTGTATGTTTTTTTAAAAATAATAAAGTATCTAAAACAGGTTGCAGATGACCTCCACAATTTTTTTTATAAAAATTTTCTGTGAATCCTTTCAAATCTACATTTGCAGCATCTATGTAAGAAAAAAATTCTTCTCGAGGTTCTGATTTAATGTATCCCGCAGTAACAGCTACTGTATAAAGGTCATACTTATGACACTCTTTTGCTACATCAATCGCATATTCAAAAAAAATCACAGGATCATTATAAGTGAATGCTATACTTTTACAATTGAACTTTTTTGCTACCTTTACAATCAACTCAGGATTTGCTTCATCTGACAAGATATCCATTTCTCGGGACTTACTTATGCTCCAATTTTGGCAAAATTGGCAAATCAAATTGCAACCTGCTGTTCCAAAAGATAAAACCGAAGTACCCGGGAAAAAATGATTCAAGGGTTTTTTTTCAATAGGATCAATACAAAATCCACTTGACTTGCCATATGTATGTAGTACAATTTGATTGTTTTCTCTTCCTCTAACATAACATAGTCCTCTTTGTCCCTCATTTAGTTTACATTCACGGGGACATACATCACATTGAATCTTATGATTTTCTACGAAATGCCAATATTTTGTGGGTAAAGCAGCCATATTTTTAATTTAATTATTTTTTTTCAAAATCAACTCTTATCAAGTATTAATTTTATAAAATTAGATTGATAAATATTTCTTACTGATTAACTTGAAATCAATGGAAGTTAAAAATCATAAACCTTACAGAAAAAATGTGGGTATGGTTGTTTTTAATTCACAAAAAAAAGTTCTTGTAGGCGATAGAGTCGCATATCCAAAAAAATTTCAATTTCCACAAGGAGGTATTGATGATAACGAAACACCCGAACAGGCTGCCATTAGAGAATTATACGAAGAGACAGGATTGAAATTAGAAAAGCCCGTGTTTGAAATCCCCGAGTGGTTATATTATGATTTTCCTGAAGATATCCCAGAAGAACTAAAAAAATATAAAGGACAAATGCAAAAATGGTTTTTTTTTCATTGGGACGGAGATATTCAAACATTAAATTTAGATGCCCATATTAGAGAATTTCGTAGTATTCAATGGATGGACATTGATACCTTGATAAAAAACATTGTTGATTTTAAAAAACAAGTATACAAAAGAATCGGTGACTACTTTTTTGATTTCGTTCCAAAATATTTAAAACAATATGACAACAAAAAATAAAGCAAAAACAATTTTAGAAATTAAAAATTTATCTATAGGTATTCAAAAACACCGTTCAATAATTCCATTGATAGATAACATTAACATTACTTTGTATGAAGGAGAAACGTTTGGACTCATTGGAGAATCAGGTTGTGGGAAAACAATCACTGCACTTGGAATTACAGGAATGGTTCCAGAACCAAATGGAACATTTCTTTCGGGAGAGATCATTTTCTATGATAAAGATCGTATGATCAATCTAAAACATCTATCGAAAGAAGAAATAAGAAAAATAAGAGGTTCAGAAATAGCGGTTATTTTTCAAGAACCTTCAATGGCTTTACATCCTTTGTATACAATTGAATTTCACTTAAAGGAAATTTATAAATTTCATAAAGAAAATATATTAGAAAAAAAAATTGATCTAACAGAAAGAATCATGTATTTATTAAAAAGAGTTGGTTTTTCCAATCCGGAGCTCATCTTAAAACAATACCCTCATCAACTTTCAGGTGGAATGTTACAACGAATTGTGATCATACTAGCTTTGTTGTTAAAACCTAAAATTTTAATTGCAGATGAACCCACTACTGCTTTAGATGTAACCATTCAAGCTCAAATTATGAACCTACTTTTAGAACTTAAAGAAGAAGAAAAAACTACAATTTTATTAATCACACATAATATTGGTTTGATAGCGCAGTATGCAGATAGATTAGCCATCATGTATGCGGGAAGAATTATAGAAGAATCAGATGTAAGCACCTTCTTAGAAAAACCATTACATCCTTATAGCTTAGGTTTATTACAATCTATACCAGAATTAGATAAAGATAAAAAAATTCGGGGTATTTCTGGATCAGTACCTTCTCCCGAAGAATATTCTGAAGGTTGTAGATTTTCTAATCGTTGCGAATATCAATTTGATTTGTGTTCAAAACCCCCCATAAAAACACAATTTTCTAATCATCATTTCGTGTATTGTTGGAAATATAATCCAAGCAAAAAATAAAAATACGTTTATCTTCCTCTAACAAAAAGAATACTACGTATTGTTTTAATAAGAATAGAAAAATCTAAAAGTAAAGAATAATTTTTAATATAATATAAATCATATTCTAATTTTTGAATGGTATCTTCTATAGAGGATCCATAAGGATACATAACTTGTGCCCATCCTGTAATTCCGGGAGTTACTAAATGACGGTAATAATAAAATGGTACTTTTTCTTTATAAATTTCTACTAGTTTGATCCATTCTGAACGAGGACCTATTAAACTCAATTCTCCTTTAATTACATTCAAAAGTTGAGGAAGTTCATCCAATCTAGTTTTTCTTAAAAAATTACCTATCGGAGTCACTCTAGGATCTTTTTCTCGAGTGTAAGGATAAATTTTTTCCGCATCTTTGATCATCGTCCTAAATTTATAAGCAGTAAATATTTTATTATATCTACCTAAGCGCTCTTGTTTATAAATTAAAGGAAAACCGTCACTGAAAAAAACTAAAATTAATAAGAAAGGCAAAAAGGGTAATAAAAACAATATTAAAATAAACACAATTAAAAGTTCAAAGATTCTTTTCATCCTTACTATACTCTGATTTTCTAAAATAACAAAACCTTTTGTAGAAAAAAACCAGTAATCATCAATATAATACAAAGGAATTTTAAAAAAATAGTACTCGTAGAAATGAATTAAATCATAAACAAGATTTCCTTTCTGTTTGTATTCTAATAATTTCTGGATCTTCTTTGAGTCTAAATCTTTTTTTGCAATAATCACTGCAGTCCATTTTTCTTCAAGTATACGATCAAATTCTTTTTCTTGTAAAATATAACTTTGATCATTTTCTTTCGAATCATATGAATCATACAATAAATAAAAAACTTTCCATTTTCCACCTCTATATTCTATTTCTTTTTGAAAATTTTCTTTTACGTTTTGATCACAAATCACTAACAAACGAATGTTTAAATTTTCTGGTTGTAGCCTAATATAAAAAAAATATCTTGATAAAGTAAAGAAAGTAGTAAAAAAAATGATGCTTATAAAAAATACTACTCTACTTTCGAAAATGATGTTTTCATAGGGATTTAAAAAAAAACTAAATAATAAATAAAAAACAATCATAATAGGAATAGCTATAAAACTTTTATAATGAATAGGTAATTTTGAAAAATGACTCCAAGGATTATAAAGATCAAAAATGACAAAAAAAACGATACAAGTAAAAATATAAAACATTAAAATTATAAATTCAAAATCAGTTAAGAATTTTTGATATTTGATAGAATAAGGAAGTACGATAGAAAAATATAAAACGATTGCATCTAATAGCATCAATAATAGTTTATATTGCTTAAAATGATACTTCATTAATGAAAAAAAAAAAAAAATATTTCTAATGTAAACTATTTTTAATGTCTGATTGGCACTTCTATTCTTTGGTTACTGATGGTAATAAAAACTTTTTTGATAGAACTCGGATTAATATGCTCGGGGAGTGGAAATCTTATCACATTATGATTTTGATCCAAAATTGTTTTTGGAAACTCTGGAATCATTTCGTATATTTTTTGATCAAAATCCATTTCAATTTTTAAAAGCTGAATCATAGCATCAGAATCAGGCTTAGTTGAGGAATCAACAAGAATGATAGTTTTGTTAATTTTAAAATACAAATTCAAAGCATTAGTAATATCGTACTGTATTTCTGGAATAGTTTGATTTTTATAAATTTTTTTTAAAGTTCCTGTCCGATCTAAAATAACAAAAACAACTACTATCAATAAAATATTTAAAAACATAATCTGAATTGCTTTGGAACTATAAGGAGAAGTTTTGTTTTTTCTTATATGCTCTTCAATTTCCTTTTTTAATTGTTCGGGACTTTTATAATGATACTTCATTTTTTAAAAACTCTTTGATGTTTTGCAACTGCTCAAATGAAGTAGAAGTCTCGAAAGCAATCATATTTTGTAAAGAAAGTACAGTACGGATTGCAAAAACTAAATTTTCTGAAAAATTGTTTGAATTTAATTTACTAAAAATCCTTAAAAATAAACCCACCAATACATCCCCACTCCCTGCTACTGCTAAATGCTGATTTTGATATTTCCACAAAAATACCTTATTTTTATAGTTTTCAAAAGGATATGGAAGAAAAAAAGAGATAGACCCTTTAATTAAAATCGAACATCTTAATTGATGATGAAATTCCAAAATAGACTGCCAGTTTTTTACCAAATAAGGAAAAGCTCCCCCTAACTCTTTCCATTCACCGATATGCGGGGTCAAAATTGTATATTTTCTTAGGGTTTCAGGATATTCTTGATCAAGAATGAATTTAGTTGCATATGCATCTAGAATAATTATAGGAACATTTTGTTGTTGAGATAGATATTGAAAAAATTTTATAAAGAAATCTTTGTATGTTTCAATATCTTTTGGCAAAACACCGCTACCAATTGCAATACAATTTGGCAATTTAAGATAACGATACTGATCTATAAAAATATCTATTGTTCGAAAAATTATCGAAGGATCTGAGTTTAAGAATATCTCTTTCTCGCTAGAAAAATGGATAAGATGTAAAATTCCCCCTCCACTATAAAAAAAAGCTTTACTAGCTAAAAGCGAAGCTCCTTCTAAATTTTTAGAACCGGAAAATAACCATCCATATCCACTACTATATTTATGATCAAATTTTTCTTTTAAAAGAAAAGAAAAATTATCTGTTTTTTCTAGATTAAGAAATTTAGTACTGGAATTGATTACTTCGTTTTGTACCACAGGATCAAAACCACAAGGTAAATGATAAATTGTTGCTTTTGCATGGATTTTTGGATGTATAGATAAAGCTAATTTAGGCAAACCAAAACTAAAAATCAAATCCGGAATTGGTAGGTCAAAAAAATTAAGAAATTCATTTGAATTTAGATTCATATATTCTTCTGAAAGACCTGCAGGAATATCCATAGCAATATGTGTAATCGGAAATTGTTGTTTATAAAGTTGAATTTTTTTTAATATATGACTAATAGGTTCTTTGGGTAGATCTTTCTGCCCCGATCCTAGTAAAGCTTCTATGAAAATAATATGTTTATATAGGAATAACTCTTCTTGTTTAAAGGTATTCCCAAGAAATTCTTCTAAAGGATGCAAAATGACTGTTTGTTTTAATAAATCGAAATAAAATTGACTACTTTCCGTTTTGGGAGGGTTATAAAAAACTTTAATCTGATTAGGTTTTACGTATAGAGAACTAATCATTAAATAAGCCAAAGCAAATCCATCTCCTCCATTATTTCCACTTCCACACAAAAAAATATAGAAATAGCTATCTTTCAATAAATTCAAGTGTTGCAAGGTAATACAAGCAGATTGACTAGCTAATCCCATTAAAATTTTTTCAGGTACACCTTTTTCTATAGTTCGCTGATCAATGATTTTTGCTTGCTCAAAAGTAAGATTTACTACTTCCATTCAATAATCTTATAAAAACTATCTTGTATTTTTGTACTAAAAAATCTTCCTTCGTTATTGATAAAAAATTCTTTCCAGAAATTTTTTTCCCAATCAAACACAATGCGATTTTTTTTTACATATTGATAATCATAATTATACACACGCAAGATCAAATCATCATTTTCATTGGCACCTAAAAATATATATTCATTAGAAACTCCTAACAGAGAAAAATGGACATCGGAAATTTCTAACACAGAATGATAGGTATTATCTCGAAATTCATATAAAACTTTTCGATTGATTTGATATTGATTTAAATTTCTAAACGAAACTTCAATCAAAAAAGAAATTTGTTTTTCTTTTAAAATAGGTTCTATTGTCTCTATCATAACTTTTTCTTTGTTATTAGAAAGAAACTCTAGATTAACTTCATACGACTGAGTATTTTTAAAAAAATCATATAATTCTATTTTTTGTTTGATATCAGATATTTTATAAAAAAGAAAGATTGCATCTTTTGTACAGTAAAATTTATAAATGGGATTAAAAGATTGATTTTGATTTACAATAGAAAAAGCTTTCTCTTCTTTGAAAAGATTTGATTTTTGAATCAAATAAATTTTTGACAAACCCGGCTCCTTCGTTTCTGGATAAAGAATTGCAGGTAATCGATTTTCTGGCTCTTGTGGTTCTAAAATTTTGGATGTATCTTTTTGTTCGTAAATCTGAAAAACAAAATAAAGATCAGTTATACAAGATTGACCAATAACTCCAGAAGGAAGATTTATAATAGAAATTTTAGAAAATTTTTTTACAATCTCTTCTTTTGTATTTTTAGGAGTGAATATCCACTCAGGCTTAACTGAATTCTGAAAATAAAAATAAAAATTATTTTCTGGAACAGGTAGTAAAATTTCATCTTTAAATATAGCTGGATCTTGAGGAAGAAAATAAATCACGTTTTCTTCAACAGAAATGGGTAATACAAATTTTTGTTCTTGCTTTTCTGAATCTTTTTGTAATTCCATAGAAAAAAATTCTGTCTGAACTAAATCATTAGTCCCAAATCCTAGACAATGGAAGATACTAAACAAAACAATCAGATATACAAAAAGTTTCACTAATGGTTATGTAAAAAAAGAAAATTTTTTTGTCAAACAATTCATAAAATATTAAAAAAAAGAAAATAAACTCGTTTTCTAAATCTTAAAATTTTAATATACTTTACGCTTCTGTTTTTGAATCTTCACAAGAATATATAATTTTTTTAGATTCTAAATTCGATAGTTCTTTATCTGAATAAAATTCGCTTAAAATAGATTTTGTATGTTCACCTAATTTGGGAGGTGGCAATCTAAGATGAACGAATTCTTTAGAAAATGCAAATGGTGAAAATAGCATTTTTATAGTTCCAACTTCTTTATCGTTAATTTGTATAATAGTTTCTCGATTTAATAAATCTACATTTTCTAATGCTTCTTTTAAAGTCAAAACAGGTGTAAGACAACAGTTTGGATTTTCAAACAAAAACTCTAAATCTTTATAAGTTTTTTCTTTAAAAAAATCTGCCAACTCTTTTTTAACTTCTTCGAATTTTCCGTCTAGAGTTTTTTGTAATAAATCTGAACGTCCAATTTGTTTTAAAAAAACACTAAAAAACTGTCCTTCCAAAGCAGCTAATACAACAAAACGTCCATCTTTACATTCATATAAGTTATAATTTGGTAGTTTTCCACTTAAATAAGTTTCATTTCTTTGAATTTCTTTTCCGGAAGATATTAGATCTGCTATAGAAAGAAAAGCAACAGGTAAAACAGAATCCTTTATGCTAATGTCTAAATATTGCCCTTTTTTTGTTTTTTCTTTATAAAATAAAGCTACTAAAATTGACGACAATGCTGTCATTGTTCCACCCAAAATATCAGCAATTTGTATTGCAGGAAGTACTGGTTTTGTATCTCCTATTAAATCTAAAATTCCAGAAAGAGCTAAGTAATTTGCATCGTGTCCCGCAAATTCTCTAAATTTCGAGTTTTGACCATAGCCAGAAATCGAACAATAAATTAGGTCTGGTTTAATATCTTTTAGATCTTCATAACCCAGACCTAATTCTTGCATCATCATTGGTCGAAATCCTTCTACTACCACATCAACTGTAGGAATAATTTTTTTTAAAATCTCTACCCCCTCTTTTTTTTTAAAATTAATACTAATAGATTTTTTATTTCGATTTAAAAAATAATAATAAGAGCTGATTTTGGAATTAGGTAAAAAACTTCCCATTTTTCTTGTTGTGTCCCAAGCATTTGGATGTTCTACTTTAATCACCTCCGCCCCCAAATCTCCAAGATACATCGTACATATAGGACCAGGTAGTAACATTGTAAAATCGAGAATACGAATTCCTGCTAATGGGCCCTGATTGGATTCGTGATATTGTTTGACTTTCATAGGATTTCAAAATTTCCTGATTGACTTTTTAATCAATTCTAAATTCTTTTTCTTAAGAATGTTTGAGATAAAACTGTTTTTAACTATAATTTTTTTTTTCTTCATTAGTAGAATCAACTCACTTAACATAGAGTTAAATTTTGAAAAATATTTCGAAAGAAAGCAAAATTTGATTTTTAAAGATTTTCCAGAACTTTTGATTTTAGAGAATGAATATTTAAGTACGTTTCCTAAAACAAGCTATCTATTCGAACTATCAGATTCTGATTTTATTCTATGTAAAGAAAATCCAAAATATCCAAGCTCAAAAAAAATTTCAAGTAATAGGATTATATATAAGGATTTAGAGTTTAATGACACAGGAAAATTCAATAATTTTATTATAGAAACATTTCTTAAATTTAAAAACTATAACGAAACTATGAAAGGTTTAGAAGTGGGTTATCAATCCGATCCTTTATTTTTTGCATTTTTGTATAATTTAGGTAGATTTAATTTTTTACAAAAAGAGTATGCTAAAAGTATATTTTATTTCAAAAAAATATTATATTATTTTCCGAATTATCCAAGAGCTCACTACTATTTAGGAAAAAATTATTATTCGTTAAGAGACGAAATTTTAGGCGAGTATCATTTTCGTAAAGCAATTCAGCTAGAACCTGAGCAAATCCAATATCTTGTAGATTTTATCTCAATTCTTTATGAGAAAAAGCAATTTTCAAAAGCTCAACTTTATTCTTCATATGGAGAAAAAAAATTTGGAAATCATCCGTTTTTTCTTATTTTTAAGATTAAACAACTTACGAAAGAAAAAAAATTTAGCGAAGCATTACAAATTTTTAATAAAATTTCAAACCAATCGTTAGACGAATTTCAGAGATTAGAATTGAAATTTGCAAAATCTCAATTATTAGAACAAATTCAAGATTTAGAAAACGCTTTAAAAGAAATTGAAGAAATTTTACAATCAAATCATACATCATTTTTTAACCAATACCCAAAAGAAAATATTCTTCAACAAAGAGAAAGAATAAAAAAAATTATAGATGCATATAAATATTAAAAACTTTATAAAATTATTTATAAATATTTTTTTAAATTAGGATGATCGTTTATGTTTTTGAGCATAGATTTGATTGCATCAAGTTTGCTTTTATTTGCAATAAAAAATACATCGTTGGTTTCTACAAAAATACAATTTTCAATACCCAAAAGAGCATATAGTTTTTCTGACTCCCCTAAAACGATATTATTAAAAGATTCAAACGAAAAAAAATTTGCTTTTTTAGGTATGATCATTATGTTTTGTTTATCATCCAATGATGATTTTTGTGATTGGTAAATTCTTTCTAAAGAAAGCCAAGTTCCTACATCGTCCCAAATAAAAGAAGACTCTACAACAGCAATTTTTTTTGCTTTTTCCATAATTGCTATATCAATAGGTTGATTAGGAATTTCGGGAAAAATTTGTTTTAATTGTTTTGGCTTTTTATAGTTTTCCTTAATTGGATTCAAAATTTCAGGAGCATTTTTTTCGAATTCCTCCAAAATCGCAGTTCCTTTCCATATAAAAATTCCTGAATTCCAATAAAAACCTTTTTTTAAATATTCTAAAGCTCGTGATAATTCTGGCTTTTCGTGAAATTGAATAACTTCATACACATTTTCATCGATTTTATTTCCTTTTTGAATATATCCATAACCAATTTCTGGTCGAGATGGTATAATCCCACAAGTAACCAGGTATCCTTGCTTTGCAATTTCTATCGCATTTTCTATTGTTTTTTTAAAATCTTCTAAGGGGTAAATATAGTGGTCTGCACTTAATATCACATAAATCGTATTTTCGTATTGTTCTTCTAGATTCAAGGTAGCTAAAGCAATAATCGGTGCTGTATTTCTTCCTACAGGTTCCACGATAAATTGACTTTTAGAAATTTTCATTGATTTTACAATTTCTTTTTTTAAATATTCATTACATCCTATATAAATTTTTTTAGTATCTGTTATTAACCTTGCTCTTATATAGGTTTCCTCTAATAAACTCTTAGAAGAATAAATCTTCTGTAATTGTTTGGGTTTATTTTCAGTAGATTTTGGCCACAATCTTTCTCCCTTACCGCCAGCCAAAATCAAAACAATTATGTGAGTTTTTTGGTTTTTCATATTGTTTCCTTTTATGGTGGAGTTTTATCAATAAAAGGTTTTTGATTTTTTTCTAAATCAAGGAATTTTTTGATCTGTAGTTCTTTAGATTCTGTTTTAGGATTTTCTGGTAAAATTTTTTTTATCATAGAAGAATGATTCCAAAATAATTCTGTGGGAAAATAAATAAATTTAGCTTCGGATGACATTTTTTCTATTTTTAAGAATTCTTGTATTTCGGGATATTTTCGGATCAGATTCGCAAGATCTTCTAAGCGTTTTTTTTCGTATTCAAATAAAATTAATTTTGACTCTTTTTCTGCTTTAGCTTCATCGATTAAAGCTGAGCGTTCTAACTTCTTTTCTAAAAACTTTTTACTTTCTTGCAAAACAATTTTATATTGTTCTCCATCCGGAACATAAATATCTTGAATGTAAACACGAGTAAAATATATACCCTCATTTTTAAAAATTTCATTCACTTCTTGTAAAAAACCATTATGAAAATAATTTTTTAGAATTGCTTCTCCATTGAAAAGATTCTCTTCGATTTTTAATTTTTCTTTTAATGAATGATACAAAAGATCATTTAGTCGAATTTTTAAGTAATCATCTAAACCTTCTTGATTTTTCTTAGATAATTTCATAAACAAATCGATAACATTTTCTAGATCGATATTATATATATAAACCAGATCTAATTTAACAGAAAAAGATTCATCTAATCCTAAAATCGGATTTACCGATAAAGGATAAAAATAAGTAAACTTTAAAGTTAAAAATTGATTTTGTAATGAATGAAGCCGTATCCTATTGGGAATGACATTTCTAAAAATAAAAGCATAACTCTCTGGGGGAATCACTCTCCTTTCTATCCCCCACTCAGAATCTTCAATAATTAGAATTTGATTAAATCCCGATCTAATAAAGCTTTTATAAAATAGATACGAAATCCCTAATAAGAAAAATAAAACATAAATCTTTTTTTTAAAAGTCATTCATTTATCTTTAATCAATTGTAACAGAAGGAGGAATTACGATTGTAGAGATTGCATGCTTATATAATAAACTTTTTTTATTTTCTGACTCTATTACAATAGTAAAATTATCAAAACTTAATACTTTTCCTTTCAGAGGCACTCCATTCATTAAATAAAAAGTCAACTCCCCGGATTGATTTTTAGCCTTGTTCAATATATAATCTTGTATGTTGTTTTTTTCTGTCATATCTATATTACCTTTTTTTATCATTTGAATATGAATCTACATAAAATGTTAATAGCTTAAAAAATAATAAAAGTTTCTTTGTCAAATCAATTAGTTTTTGAAGAATTTGATTTTTTTAAAAAATCATCAATGTATCTAATTAAAATTTCATTATTTTAACTTTTTTTTACATTTTATATACATTTTATATATGAATCATTAAGACGAATATATTTATATCCATTTTTAAATTACTAATATGAATTTAATTTTATAGTAATTGTTTTAAGAGGCATCTTTATTCTCATTATTTTGTAAAACGAATGATTTTAAAAAAATCTATGTTTTTACAAACATGGGTTCTTCTACTTTTTTTCTTATTTCCGAACCACATAATTCTTCTACAATCGTTAAAGCAAACTCAAAAGCCGTACCAGGTCCTTTACTTGTAAAAATACGATTGGATTTTACCACTCTTTCATCTACATATTTTCCTTTGTAATCTGCCGGCAATGTATTAGGGTGTAAAGTAAACATATCATTTTCTTTGATAAGATTATGTTTTATCAGAACATTCGGTGCAGCACAAATAGCGCAGAGCAATTTGTTTTTTTGGTAATGTTTCTGTAACATTTCTTTTAAGATTTCGCTTTTTTGTAAATTTGCTGTACCTTCTGAACCACCCGGAAGAACTATTGCATCAAAATCCCAATCTTTAACTTCTTCTAAAAGATAATCTGTAATATGTTTTGTTTTTCTCGAAGCAACAATTTCTTTGTTTTCTAGTCCAGCAACAATTACTTCTATTCCAGCCCTTCGCAAAACATCTATAATAATGATTCCTTCCATTTCTTCGAAGCCATCCGCCAAAGGAACTAGTACTTTCATAAGAATATCGAATAGTAATTAGTACCAAAACGTCAAACTAAATTTAATCTTTACGTCATCGCAAACCATTTTGTATGCCTTTATAAATTTTTGCAAAAGCATTATGACTATGTAAAGATTCATAATGTTCTATTTCTGCTAACCAGTCTAAGATTTTTTGATTTTCATTCAATGCTTTATAAATATTTCTGGCTACATGTTCTACAAACATAGGATACATTCCATTTAAAATAGCAAAAGCTTGTTCATCAATCCTTTTTACCATACTCTGAGTTTCAGTTGGTATCGTTTTTCTTAATAAGTGAATTAAGTCTGGAATAAAAAAATCTTCTTCTGGTAAAATTTGCACTTTTAATTTTATTTTTGATCTTTGAGCATGAGCTGTAGCAATACCTACACCTTCCTGAGTCAATCCTTGGGCATATTCATATTCATATTGATGTGCTAATGATAGACTACAAGGGCAAGTAGAAGAATATTCATATTCTATTGTATAGAAAATTTCGAAATTCGTTTTATAAAGTTTACCTTCGAATAAAATAGGATAATATTGCCATCCCCATTGCTTACTTTTAAGAGAGGGTTGCTTCATTGGATAAAGGATTTCTATATTAATATAAGCAAAATCAAAATTTTCCTCGAATTCTTCGTCTTTCATTTCTACCTGATATCGTTTTAAAATATTCAAAATAAAGTTATGAGAAAATGGCTTTTCTAAAGCTTCTTCCTGCAAAATAGAACACAAACGGCTCATGTTGATTCCAGTCTTCCCTGCTTTTAGATTAACTCTCATTGAAACTTTTGCATCGTGATTCATCATAATTTCTTTGTCTAAATCTTTATGAATAAAATAGATTGGGATTCGATAATTAGTAATTCCCACTTCTGGAATTTGAATGCCAGAATTTTCGGGAAGTTTTTGATAATCAGATAATCCTTGTTGATCTTTTTTAATGAGAAAGTGATTTTTTTTGCTGTGTATAAATTCAACTATATTGGTACTTGTTATTCTTGTCATATATATCCCTTTATTTTGATTTTTTTTAAAATTAAACTTTTTTTTTTGATAAGGCAAATAATTTTTGAATGATTTTAAAATTATAACAAATTTACTTAGAATATCTAGCCTAAAAAGTAAAAAAAATTTTGTTTTAATCAATTTAGAATTTTAAATTCCGATACAAAAAGTATAATAATTATAAGGAAGTGTGTATGAAAATTAAACTAAAATTTTATGTTTTTTTTATAATAACAAGCGTTTTTACATCTTCCAATTTGATTTATAGCGAATCAGCGAGTGAAAAAGCTGTATTTCATAGAAATCATATTATTAAAATTTTACGAGAAATAAAGCCTTCTGTATTGAATTTCCCTTGCGATCCTTTACCCGAATGCCTACCAACTAATCCTGAAGAAAGGATCAAAAATCCTGGGTTCCATGTAAGTATGTATAGAAAAGCTAAGAATTTATATCAAGAAGGGCTTGTATATCTGTTCGAAAAAAACTATGTAAATGCTTATTCAAAATTTTTAGAGTCTCAGTCTGTGATTGATAAACTATTAGAGTCTTTAAGTCAAGTCTACATAGATAGAGCCGAATTGATGTTTCGAGAAGCTATTGAAAAGAAAAATCCTAATGAACCTAACGATATGTCTTTAGTAGATATTTCTATGGACTACGGACCAAATTCTAAAGCAAGAAGAGATTTTGCAAGACCAAGAGAAATTCCTGTTGACTTAAGAAGATATGATCCCAGAAACTTTCATTGGTCAGTGAATAAATATAATATTGAACAAGCTACACAAAAAGGTTATGAATATTTGGGGCTAGCAAAAGAAGCTAGAAAAAAAGCTATAGAAATTGATAAAGAAGCAAGCAAAACAAAAGTTTTATCTCCCGATTCATTAGTAAAAAGAATTAATTATTATCTTAAATCCATTGAACATTGCAAGCAAGTGAAAAAAAATGCGGAATTTGTTTTCGGATTAAAATATCCGTATGATAATTATCCCTTACATAATCAATTTGGAAAAACGGAAAAGATAGACGATCGTGAAGGAGAAATTCCATCTTTGCACGGAGTAAAAATGAATTGGTCTAAAAATCCTTATGTTTTACCAAAAAACTTACATCCTATTTTTGATTTTCGCGTTCCAGAAAAATGGCATGTAGACACAGCAGATGCTTTAGGTTTAGTATTCGAAGATGAATTTGACGTTATGATCAAATTTCGATATTATAAAAACAATAAACCACCTGTCGAAATTTTAGAGGATAAAAGTCCTCCAAAGCCGCAAAGACCATTACCTGATACATAATTCAAACAAGGTCTTGTTATTCGAAAATGATAAGAAAAACAAGACCATATTCTATAAATTCTAAAAGAATTTTAAAATTTATAAATTTTAAAGTTTGATAAGTTTCATTTATAAAACTTATAGTAAAAAATTCTTACTCCAATTTTTCGTAAATTTTGTAACAAATAATGGGATATTCTTCGAAAGGACAATCCATTCGAATAATTGAAAAAATACAAGCTTCGTACCATCTACGAGGTAATTTTTTTGGTAGAATCAAAACATAAGATGGCTGTTGATTACAAACAGAAGCTTTATATAAAATCGCAATCAATAAATTCGTATAAGCTTCTGAATCTTTTACAATATCTTGATTTACACAGCTAGCAAAATATAAAAAAAACATAAATATAAAAATTTTTAACTTCATTTTTAAAACTGAATCTGATATTGAATTGGCATAAAAAAAATTTCTCGTGTATTTTTTAGAACATTTGGATCCTCTTTTGTATACCGTAAACTCAAGGCAATTATAATAACATCCCACCAAAAATGGATCGCAATTCCTTGTCTTATATCCCAATTTTCTTTGTAGTGTAAATAGCCCAAATAAGCACCTGCAAAACTAGCAAATAAAGCATTTCCTACACTATTACTTAAATGAGCAAGTCCAAAAATTAAACTCGAACTTATTAGACCCTTTTCGAATCCCCAATTACGAATTAAATAATGATTTAAAAAACCTCTAAAAAATGCTTCTTCACTTACACCTGCATTAAAACTAACTACAGTTGTATAAAACCCCATAAAACCGGAGTTTTTCATACCCGGATATAATAAAATTTTTTCAGGATTTTTAGGTGGATGTACTGTTTCGTATATTGCAAAAAGTAAACCAAGTCCGATCGGAATCAAAAATTTTTTATTCAAAATAAATTGTTTCTGAAATGGAGCCAGAGCTAAATCTAAGTATTTTTCGTTTGAATCCATAGAAATTCCTCCTGCATCTCGATAAGAAGAATAAACAGAATAAAAAATCACATGTTGAGCTGATTGAAATAACATGTCACTTCCTTCAGTTGCGTAAGATTTTCTTTCGTAAGAACCATACTCAAGAAAAGGATTCAACTCTATAAATTTTTTATATCGAATCATTCTATAGATTCTATCGTACTGAGATTCAGTAAAAAAGGGGATTTCTTTATACAAATAACCATTTTTTTCTAAATAATCAGCCAAAATAGCATCTTCGATAGAAAATTGAATTTTGCGTTTTTCTATGGGTATATAATCGGGACGATTGATCATAGATAGACCACTTCCATAAAATGTTAGAAAAAGTCCCAACTGCATTGAACCAGTACTATAATTTCCAAGTAAGAACTGCCCTAAACCGGGAATCACCCCCCAAACGGCATATTCCACAGGATTTTGATCATAATCCTTAGAAATAATTCTTGCACTAAAAAACAAAAATAGAATAAGAAAGAAAACGAATTGAATTTTCATTTTTTGTTATTTATAATTTTAAAAACATTTGCAGTCAATATTTTTAAACACAAATATCATTTAAGGAGATGTATATTCAAGCTTAATATTATTTTTTAAAATATCTAAAATCCATACATCATGAGGAAATCCGACATTTTTTTTTTCTCTAATCCAGAAGATAATATAATAGTTTTCGTAGCGAAGAGCATAAAAACCATTTTGAATATAATCAGCATAAAATTTATCAAAATAACTATAAAAGTTTCCAATGATTTCTATATCTGGATTCTTTCTTTCCATAATATCTTTAAAAAAATTAATCTGTTCTTTTTGATATTCTTCAATAGAATCATTCGTTTTTAATTTTTCTAATATTGCTCGAAATCGCAAATCTAGTAATTCTAAAGAATAATCTATAGGGATTATAAAAGAGCTAAACATTGGAAGTTCTTTACTTTCTAATTTTATAGAAAAAACAAAGGGAAAATCAAAATCCTTATGTTCTATAAAGTGAATTTCTTTAGGTAGAATAATAATCACTTTTTTTGAATCTATATTTCTTTTTTGTATTGTTATAACATAATGATCATTTTTTTCTATCGTCCATTGTATTTCTTTTTGCACCTGTTGCCAAATACTTGTTTTTTTCTCTATCCAAATTAAACTTACTTCTTGAATCACAGAAAAAAACTGAAAGCTTACAAAAATCCAAGATATTAAATATATAGAAATAAAATATAAAGAACTATATTTAGAAAAAGTAAATAGAATTGTCAAAATCAAAAAGAAAATATAATAGTATAAGGGTAAACGATAACTATATAAAATAAAATATAAAAAAACAAGAGTTATAGTAAAATTCAATAATTTAAAAAAAATTCTTTTTTCTAAAAATTGATTATAAAAACTAAAACGAATTTTTTTAATAAGAAAAACTCCCCCGACTAAAAACACCGTAGAAATTATAGAAAATAACATTCTATACACAAAACTCCAACTTAAAGATAAATAAAAAAAAAGAAAAAAAGAAAAAACACTGATGAAAGTATAAAAAACGATTGCAAAAACATTTTGTTTAAATTTCATAAAATAGATTTACTGATACCATTTTTCACATAACACTATAAAAGAAAATTCTTTCTGTGAATTTTTTTATAACAAAGGAAAAGAAGAATGAACGATACATCTGGAAAATACTGCCTATCTAACAAAAAGAAAATCACTTTTACAAATAGAAAAAAAAGTGTATTCAAACAAGTGAAAAAAAGTATTATTAGATTTTATGAATATACTTGAACTTACTTCATTGGTACTTACAGAATTAATCAAAATCAATAACAAACTCAAAAAATTGAATTCGAATGTAAAAAAAGCCATTATAAACTTTCAACCTCAAGTATATAATTTACTTCAAATAGTAAACGTAGATTCTTTTTTTAAAATTCAGTTTTATAGAATCATTTTAATTTTATTTTTTTTACAGTTGTTGTTTTGTGCTTCTTATAAAAGACCTAATTGGATTTTAACAACAGAACACTCAAATCATATAACTACTTTTAAGAACTCGATTCAATTTCAATTTTTTATAGAACCCCATTCGGATCTAACTTATGTTAACAACTTAATTTCTGATATATTTACTTTTGTTGATATACTAGAAACATACCCTTATTTAGAAATTCGCAATTCATTATATAAAATTGTTGTTTACAAACATTATAAATCTTATAAAGAATATAGACCCTTTCAAGTAGAATCCCTTGCCCATTTCGACAGAAACAAGAAAGAAATTCATATACCTTTAACGATCTACTACAATCATCTAGGTTTAGAATATCCTACTCCGAAATTCGTAATGTATCATGAACTTATCCATGCGTTTTTAGAAAATTGTTGTGAATACTCTTTGTGGCTTAATGAAGGTTTGGCATTGTTATTACAAAATGTACAGGAAAAGTTTGTATGTAATCAAACAAAAATTTTATTTCCTTATGGACTGATTTCTCATAAAAACATTCTAATAGATAAAAACTTTGAACTACCAATCTACCCAAATTTTGAATCTCTTTACACAATTTATGAACACAATTTAATCTCTGGTTTTTTTGTTTATTATTTATGGGGAAATCGAGAATTATTGAATACAATTCATATAATAAAAAACACATCTTTGTATGAGTTTTATACAAATAACGATCTAAAAAAATATCAGATTCTGAAGAGTAAATTTTACGAATGGATAAAAAAAATCCCCAATCATGAATTTTATATTTTAGGATGTTAATTTTTTTTATAAAAGATTAAAATTCATTTGATTTTTTAAAAGTATGATTTTTTCTTTACAAATAAATTGAACCCCTAACTAAAACGAAAGGAGAGAGATATGTACGACGTAAAATATTCACCTTCAGAAGAATTTGTAAAAAAAGCTAATCTCAAAAAAGAAGAATATGAAAGAATGTATAAAGAATCTGTAGAAAATCCAGAGAAATTTTGGGCAGAACAAGCAGAACGATTAACCTGGTTCAAAAAATGGGACAAAGTATTAGAACATGATTTTGCTAATGCTAAAGTCAAATGGTTTTTGAATGGAAAACTAAACGTAAGTTATAACTGTTTAGATAGACATCTAAACTCCCCTACAAAAAACAAAGCAGCTTTAATATGGGTTGGAGACAAACCCGGGGAAGAAAAAACGCTTACCTATCAACAGCTTTACAGGCAAGTACAAATCTATGCAAATATATTAAAGAAATATGGAATTAAAAAAGGTGATAGAGTGATCATTTATTTACCAATGATCTTAGAGCTACCCATATTTATGTTGGCTTGTGCTAGAATTGGTGCAATTCATTCTGTAGTTTTTGGAGGTTTTTCTGCGGAATCTCTACAATCTCGAATCGAAGATGCGAAACCCTCTCTAATAATTACTTCTGATGCAGGATATCGTGGTGGTAAAATTATTGATATGAAAAAAAACGTAGACGAAGCCCTTGCAAAATCGAGCCATAAAGTGAATCATGTAATCGTAGTAGAAAGAGTAGGAGGAGACCATTATACTCACTGGGTAGAAGGAAGAGATCATCA
Source organism: uncultured bacterium (assembly GCA_937928085.1). Lineage (GTDB taxonomy): Bacteria > Spirochaetota > Leptospiria > Leptospirales > Leptonemataceae > SKYB61. Next base: position 45,561 of record CALFVU010000014.1, read on the forward strand.
TCTTAGAGATATACTCAGTAGTGATATATCTAATGTTTGTCCTCCCGAAGAAATGGATGCAGAAGATCCTTTATTTATCTTGTATACTTCGGGTTCTACAGGAAAACCAAAAGGTGTTTTACATACAACCGGTGGTTATTTATTGGGCGTAAATTTGACTTTTTATTATATTTTTGATCACAAACCAGAAGATACTTTTTGGTGCACAGCTGATATTGGTTGGGTTACGGGTCATAGTTATATTGTTTATGGACCACTTTCTAACGGTGCCACTAGTATAATGTTCGAAGGGGTACCTACTTATCCCGATCCAGGTAGATTTTGGGAAGTTGTAGAACGATATCAAGTAAATGTATTTTATACAGCACCAACAGCGATTAGAGCATTAATGAAAGAAGGGACTAAATGGATAGAAAAATATAATCTAGACTCTTTAAGACTTTTAGGAACAGTAGGAGAACCTATCAATCCCGAGGCTTGGGAATGGTACTACGAAAATGTAGGTAAAAAAAGATGTCCTATTGTAGATACCTGGTGGCAAACAGAAACTGGTTCTATTTTAATTTCTCCTATTCCCGGTGCAATAGATATGATTCCAGGATCTGCTACAAAACCATTTTTTGGAGTACAGCCTGTATTGGTTGATAATGAAGGAAAAGAAATTCAAGAAATGGAAGCAAGTGGTAACCTCTGTATCAAATTTCCTTGGCCTTCTATGATGAGAGGTGTGTATGGAGATCCAGACAGATTTTACCAAACTTATTTTGTTCAGTATAAAGGTTATTACTTTACCGGAGATGGTGCAAAAAGAACAAAAGAAGGATACTATATTATTACTGGTAGGGTAGATGATGTATTGAATGTTTCTGGTCATAGAATTGGAACAGCAGAAATAGAAAGTGCTTTAGTAGAACATAAAGCAGTAGCAGAAGCAGCTGTTGTAGGGTTTCCTCACGAAATTAAAGGTCAAGGAATTTATGCGTATGTAACTTTAAAGACCGGATATACACAAAATGATCAGCTAAAACAAGAATTATTAGATGTTGTTGTAGAAAAAATCGGAAAAATTGCAAGACCCGATGTGATCCATTGGGCACCAGGTCTTCCGAAAACTCGTTCGGGAAAAATTATGCGAAGAATCCTTAGAAAAATCGCTGCAGGCGAATTTTCAGATTTAGGAGATGTTAGCACTTTAGCTGATCCTAGTGTAGTTGAAATTCTAATAGAAGACAAAAAACGATTCCATAGTTAAATTACATCAAAGCTCGCTTCGGCGAGCTTTTTTATGAAACCCAAAAACGTTGTTTGCCTTACAGAAGAATACGTAGAACTTCTTTATTTGCTTGGAGAATATGATTCTATATGTGGTATTTCTTCTTATGTAACTCGTCCCGAAAAAGCTATAAAAGAAAAACCCATTGTTTGTTCTTTTATTAAAGCAAATATTCAAAAAATTAATCAAATAAAACCTGAGCTTATCTTAGGTTTTTCGGATCTTCAGGCGGAAATTGCAAAAGAATTAATCCAGAACCATCACAATGTAATCATAACCAATCAAAGAAGTATAGAAGAGATCTTTCAAGTAATGGAATGGATAGCTTTGTTATTTCATAGAGAAAAAGAATACAAAACTCTTAAAAATCAATGGATAGCTAAAATAGAACATTACAGAAAATTAGCAAATCAACATCAACAAAAATCTGTGTTATTTTTGGAGTGGGATGAACCTTACATTAGTGGAATTCAATGGATAGAAGAAATCTTAGAAATTTTAAACTTAAAATCTATTTTTCCTGAACTAAAATACAAAAAATCTGCAAAAGAAAGAATCGTAACAAAAGAAGAAATTTTACAAAAAAATCCTGAAATCATTCTTTTAAGTCTGTGTGGAAAAAAAGCTAATTTAGAGTCTATCAAAAAAGAATTCGAAAAAACTCAAGCAGTTTTATTAAACCAAATCTTCGAAATACCTTCTTCGATCATTTTACAACCAGGTCCCGCTTTATTCGAAAAAGGAATCGATCTTTTGTATAATACAATTTATAAAGATGCATAGATTACATTACCTACAAGTAGTATTGCAGGAAATTCCAGCTTTTGTTCTAAAGATAGAAAGTAAATATTTTTTAAATTTCCCTGAATCACTTTTTGATCTGGAAGAGATACTTTGCTAACCACAACAGCTGGTGTATCAGGATCTCTTCCTATTTGAATTAATCGTTCAGCTATCCTCTGTAAATGAAAAAGCCCCATATAAAAAACTAAAGTGGTAGCAGGATCTGCAAGAAGTTTCCAATTATAATCGGGAAATCCTGTTTCGTCTTCTGAATATAAAGAACTATAACCCGTCAGAAAAATCACAGAGCGACCTAGGTCCCTATGAGTTAATGGAATTTTTAAAGCAGCTGATAACGCTAAAGCAGCGGTGATACCCGGAATTACTTCGATTTCTATACCTTGTTGTTTTAAAAAGATCAACTCTTCTCCTCCTCTGCCAAAGATAAAAGGATCTCCACCTTTAAGTCTTACTACAATTTTACCATTACGCGCATGTTCGCTTAGCATTCGATTGATTTCTTCTTGACTAAAGCTATGTTTTCCTTTTCTTTTTCCAACAAAAATTTTTTCTTTATTAGAAAGTTCTTCTAAGTTTAATAATTCTTCACTAATGAGACTATCATAAAAAATCACATCAGCTTGTTGTAAAATTTTATATCCTTTTAAGGTGATTAATTCTGGATCTCCTGGACCTGCACCTACTAAAAATACTTTTCCTTTTTTTTTGTTAAGATTTTTCTCCACAATAACCAGTTAAGACTCTCTTAAAACTCAGAAAATAAAAAAAAATATTGATTATAAATTTTATTATTTGACTCTAAGTCCTAAATAAAATTTAAATCATTTATTAATGAAATTCCGAATTTTTTTAATTTTGATCATAGCTTTCCTAAACTGTAAAAGTAATGTATCTTTCTTATCCAGTTTTAAAAGTAAAGAACCAGTTGTATGGATAACGTATCATGACGAAGTAGCTCCTATAACAATTTTATTACAAGAAAGCAATATAAAATTCAAAATTCAGATTTTCGAAGAACCTTATACAGAAAATTCTTTTGCATTAATTTCTTTAGGAGAGAATTTCCCCATTCATTCATTCTTAGAAATTATGAGTTATATTCGTAATTACTATCCAGGCTTAAGATATATAGAAATAATCGAACAAAAAGATCACGAAATAGATATTAGCTATACTTTATGGATAGGAAATAAAACTGAAATTGCAATAAAAAAAAATCTAAAGGCATGGGAAGAAAAAGATTTTAAAAAATTATTAGAACTAAAAAGTAAAGAAGAAATTCACAATTGGATTAAACTAAAAAATCAAGGAAGCTCTATTTCTAAACCAATAGGACAATGATCGCTTCCCATCACATCCATCTGAATAAAAGAGTTTTTTAGAATCCCTAAACTTTCTTTCGTAATAAAAAAATAATCAATCCTCCATCCAATATTTCGTTCCCTTGCACGAGTGATTGGATCCCAGTATGTATATTTACCTGGTGATTGATCAAAATAGCGAAATGTATCCACATAACCTAAAGAAACCATCTTATCTAAAAAAGCTCTTTCTTCAGGTAAAAAACCAGAAACTGTTTCATTTTCTTTTGGACGAGCTAGGTCTATTTCCTTATGAGCTGTATTAAAATCTCCTGTGATGATTAAATATTTTTCTTTTCTTTGTTTTTCCCAAATCTCTAAACAATAATCATAAAATTCTAATTTATACCGTACTCTCTCCGGACCTCTTTGCCCGTTAGGAAAATAAACATTCCATAAATAAAAAAAATCAAACTCTAAAACAATAATTCTACCCTCTTGGTTAAAGTTTCTTTTTGGATGATCTTTTGCAAAACCAAACTGATAGTTCATTGGTTTAACTTTAGAAAACGTAGCCACTCCACAATATCCTTTTTTTACCGAACCTAACCAGAAAGAATGATATGGATATTGGATAATTTTTTTTGCGGTAGGATGTTCTTGAATTTGTTCGAAATAAGCTTTAGTTTCTTGCAAACATAATATATCAGGAGATTCTTTATTTAACCAATCAAAAAAATTTTTATTCGAGATAGCCCTTAAGCCATTTACATTCCAGGATAAAATTTTAATTCGTTTATTTTTAAATTCAGGTAATTCTTGAAGATGAATCAATTCTAAATTATTTTTGATAGTTTGTTTAGTTTTCATTGAATATTGAAAAAAACCCGCTATGTAGCGGGCTTAAGAATTTATCGCAACAACTGTAGAACAGATTGAGGTCTAATATTTGCTTGAGCCAACATAGCTGTTCCACTTTGTACAAGAATTTGATTTTTCGTAAAGCTAACAGATTCTTCTGCCATATCTACATCTCTAATTCTCGATTCGGCAGCTTGTGTGTTCTCATAAGCAACCATTAAACCTTTTGCAGCATGTTCAAGTCTGTTATAGTAAGCGCCTAAATCAGCTCTTTGTTTGTTGATTCTATAAAGAGCGTTATCCAATATCCCAATGGCATCATTAGCAAACTCCGCCGTTGAAAGGGTAAGCAAAGAACCATCGTAACGTTTTAAATTTAAAGCACGAGAGGTCATAGTTTGGATATAGACTCTTTCTCTTTGGTGTTGATTCGGACCAATATGGAACCACATAGAAGAAATTCTTGAACCTCTTGCAAAATCACCTTGGAAGAGATTCATCTTATTAAATTCTGCCTGAGACGCAATCCGATCCACTTCATCTATTAATTGAGAAACTTCTACCTGAATCATTTGTCTATCTTCAGCTGTATAGATTCCGTTCGAAGATTGTACGGCAAGTACTCGAATTCTTTGAACAATATCAGCTAATTCTTGCAAGTATCCTTCCGCAGTCTGAATGAAACTCATTCCATCTTCTGTATTTCTTTCAGCTTGTCTTAAGCCATTAATTTGAGCTCTCATTTTTTCTGAAACAGCTAAACCAGAAGCATCATCTCCAGCTCTATTGATTCTTAAGCCGGAAGAAAGTTTTTCCATGTTTTTATCCACAGCCCATTGTTGGAATTTTAAAACTCTATGCGAATTGATCGCAGCTAGGTTATGATTTATTATCATGTTGTTTCCTCCATGAAACTATTAGCCAGAGCATCCTTGCTCTTAAATAGGCTTATTATTTACTTCGGATTTTTTTTTTACAAAATTAGAATCTCAAAGATTATTTTTATAAAATCACAAATTTTTAAAAGCTTTTGGATTTAGGATCATGGTAATCTGAACACCATAAAACTCATCAAGAATCACTAATTTTCCCCTTCCAAAAAGTCTATCATTGATCAGTATATCCACATCATCATCTACATGTTTATCTAACTCTATAATTGATCCTTCTCCAATCAAAATAATATCTTTTATGCTCATAAAAGTTCTACCTAATTCCACAGCAAGTTTAACATTAATGTCATACAATTCATTTACTTGTATACTTGATTTTTCTATCGGGGTTGAACTTGATAAAGAAGAAGATGTTTGATCTAAAACAGAACCTGCAAAAGAAGGAGAGACTTCTTCAGTTCCCAAACCTTCAAATGTAGAAGTTTCAGCAAGATTTTGTAACAAATCAGATAAATTTTCTTCAGAACCACTTTTTTTTGATGTAGTGGTATCTTCTTGAATACCAGAAAGAATTTTGTCTAAATCCTCTGATGTTAACTTAGACTCTTCGAAACTTTCTTCTGCCATAATAATGATATACTTATTATATTATCTTTTTTGTTTTTAGAAAAGTTTAAAATTTCTTTAAGTAGATAAAAGATCAACGATTATTTTTTAAAAATAAAAACAATATAAAAAAACTTGCATAAAAAATTTTAGATAATTTTATGTTTATATGTCATTAGTACCAATGAGACTTATTTTAGATCATGCGGCAGAAAATCAATATGGAATTCCAGCCTTTAATGTAAACAATCTGGAACAAGTGATAGCAATAATGGAAGCAGCTTCGGAAACCAATAGTCCAGTTATTTTACAAGTTTCACGGGGAGCGAGAAAATACGCTGGAGAAAATTTTATAAGACATCTGATTTTAGCAGCAACCGAAACTTGGCCTGAAATTCCGGTTGCATTACATCAGGATCATGGAAATAGCCCAGCAACGTGCTACTCTGCAATTCGATTAGGTTTTACTAGTGTGATGATGGATGGTTCCCTTTTAGAAGATGGTAAAACTCCAGCAGATTTTGAATACAATGTAAGTGTTACCCGAGAGGTAGTGAATGTAGCCCATCAGTTAGGAATCAGTGTAGAAGGAGAAATAGGTTGTTTAGGTTCCTTAGAAACTATGAGGGGGGATAAAGAAGATGGACATGGAGCAGAAGGAACACTAACTAAAGAACAACTCCTTACTGATCCGGATGAAGCAAAAACTTTTGTAGAATTAACAAAAGTAGATGCCTTAGCGGTTGCTATTGGAACAAGCCATGGAGCTTATAAGTTTAAACAAAAACCGACTGGAGAAGTTTTAGTTATCACAAGAATACAAGAAATCCACAACAAAATACCCAATACCCATTTAGTAATGCATGGTTCTTCCTCCGTACCGGAAGAACTAAGATTAAAAATCAATGAATTTGGTGGAAACATTCCCGAAACCTATGGTGTTCCAATAGAAGAAATTCAAAAAGGAATCAAAAGCGGAGTGAGAAAAATTAACATTGATACAGATTTACGATTAGCCTGGACAGCAGCGGTAAGAGAAATTATGTATAAAAATCAAGCAGAGTTTGATCCTCGTAATTTTTTAAAACCAGCAATCAAAGCAATGAAAGAGATTTGTAAACATCGTTTTATTTCGTTTTGGACTGCTGGAAATGCTAGCAAAATCAAACAAGTTCCTGTAGAAAAATTCGCAGAATTTTATAAACATTAATGTCTGATAGTTTCTTAAAAAATATTATCATAGCTCTGGCAGAAAATAAAGTTAATTTTATTATTTTTGGAGGTGTAGCAATAGTGCTACACGGTGTAGAAAGAATGACACTAGATCTTGACATCTCTATCAGTCACGAAGAAGAAAACATAAAAAAATTTTTAAAAGTAATGAAACAATTTCATTTAACCCCAAGGGCGCCTATTCCAGAAGATACTTTACTTAGTACAGAGTTACTAAATTATATAATTAAAGAAAAAAATGCCATAGCTTTTACGTTTATAGACAAAGAAAATCCATATAAACAAGTAGATGTACTAATACATCCCGATCTGGCTTACGAAAAATGGATCCATAAATCAGAACATATAGAGCTTTTTGGGTACGATATTTGCATATTATCTGCTAAAGCTATTATTGAATTAAAGCAAAAATTAAAAAAACCAAGGGATAAAGATTTGATGGATATTAAGGAACTAAAAGAAAAAATCAATCTAAAAAAAAATAATGGAGGATAAGCTATGGAAAATTCAAAGTTATTAGAAATTCATAATATTATAAAAAAATTAGACCCTAACCTATTTGATGGACATACAGAATTTAAAAATTTTACGAATGAACAAAAAATTATCTGGTTAATGCAAATTTCGATTTTTATTTTCGAAGCTTATTTTTATATAACTAAAGAAACGAAAATATATTAAAATGATATAAATATGCCCTTTAATAAGATCCTGGAAGATGATTATTTAAAAAATACTTTAAGCTTTAGAATCAGAAAGAAAGAGCTTAAAAATATTATTTTTCAGATTGTGTATGAGCTAATCAACAATACTTTTAAATCGATTAAAAAATATTTTTTTTATTAAAAATTATTATTACTTTAAAATTTAAAGAAAATAAAAAAGTCCTTAACAATTCCAAAAACAAATACCAAACTTTGTTTTCCAAAAAAACTGGAAAGTACACAAGAAAAAGCAACATAAAAAAAGAATGATTAGAATCCCAGAAAGAATTAAACTTCACCACTCACCTAGTTGTTGTTATAAATTACAAAAGAATTTTAATATATCTCCCGAACAACACAAAATTTTTACCACAAGAAGAAAAACAAGTTAGGACAATTCTTTGTCATTCTATGAATTCTAAGAATTGAGTCGACTTAATGCTTCATCTGTCCATTAGATGGAGAAGGAAAAGGGTTTAGTCTTGTAATATTTTTTCATTAATCAAAAAAACTATAAAACCATTCCAAAGATAGAGCTTTTCCTTTCCCCAAATTATATTTCTATGTTAATAAAAATAATAAAAAAAAATCAAATTACTTAATAAAATTCTTAAAGATCTGAATCCTTTAAAACGGTTATATTGAATCTTAAAAATATATAGAACCGATTAGCTTCACATAAAGCTAAATCATTTATAGATAACTCATTTAAATAATTAAAGTTTTTTTTAAAATGAATTTTTCTACTCATTTAAAAATTTTAAATATTTTGTAAATTTTTCATCAATGCTTTTCTAATCTATCTAATACTGTTTTTTCATCATATCTAGAAAAAAATATAGTTGCTAAAAGCGACAGTAAAAATCCCGCTATACCAGTTAAGCGAATACCGATATCATTGCCTGGATCTTTCCCAAGTAATAGTAGAATGGCAAAAACAAAAATACCAAAAGTTTGGCCAAATTTTTGTAAAAATGTTCTTGCAGCAAAATACATAGCTTCTTTAGAAATTTTGGTTTCTAAAGCATCATACTCAGCAATATCGGCTAAAATAGCATTGGGTAAGATACTTACAAATGCTAAGGGAATTGAATACAATAAAACGATACCAAAAGCCTGAATTTCTGGAGAAAGAATCGTATTATAAAATTTTTCTCCCAAAAAATAAACATTCAAAAAGACTATACTCATCACCGCATATGAAATCACAACTAAGTTTTTTTTCCCTAGTTTTTTTGCTAAAATATTTACAATCGGATAAAGTATAAAAGATGTAAGAATCATTACTGGAAGTAAAATACCAATTAGGTTTTCTCCTTTTGTTTTATTGTCAGGAAATAATAATACAGTTGTATAAAATAAGAGTCCAGTCATTATAATCGTTAGTGCAGAAAAATAAGAAAAATCTGCAACAACATAATACTTAAAATAAGGATTTTTAAAGGTGCTTTTTAGAGATTCTATAATGGGTATATCAATGGGTTCAGATTTACAATATCTTTTTTCTTCTATTGTAAAAGCTGGTAAAAGCATTAATAGAACCGCTATGATCAATAACCCCCCTATGGCAAACTGAATTGCGGTTGTAAAATCTAATTGCAAAGAATCTTTTAAAAAATTTGCTAATGCTGGAACCTGAGAAGCTACCATAATACCTAAAGCATAAGTAATCGAAATATAAGTAGATAAATTTAATCTTTGATTTGCAGTATGACCTAATTCAGCAAGCAAAGCAAAGTAAGGTGTTACATAAACAGTTAAAAATAAGAAATATAGAGCTTGAACTATAAAAATATAAATTACATTTATATACGAGACTTCTTTTACAATAGGAAAGAATATCAAAAAACAAAAAAGCCCTGCAGGAATTGAACCCCATCGTAAAAAAGGAATTCTTCGACCTTTTGGATGTTTAGAACGATCACTAAGCCCAGCAATTAAAGGATCTGTAATTGCATCGAATAATCGTCCAGAGGCAGCAAGAATAGAGACAAGATTTAAAAATCCAAAAAATACGATTTGAGGTATGAAGTACTGAATTCCAGCATTTTCAGGCGGTGCATAAAAGTAGACGAGCTGTATACCTATTATATTGATAGTAATTGACCAACCTAACTGTCCTATAGCATAATAGATTTGCTTTTTTAAGGGTAAATCTTCAATTTGATTCATAACTCCTCCAGATATATTAGATATATTAAAAACTGTATTACAATAATACTTTGATTGTCAAAAACATTTTCCTAAGAAAAATTATTGTTTACCTAACACAAGTAATTATTTTGGTAAAGTGTTAGAAGCAAGAATTTATATTTCTCTTAAAGAAAGTATTTTAGATCCACAAGGTATGACAATTCTCGAAGCTTTACATACTTTAAATTTCAAAGAAGTAAAAAAAGTAAGGATGGGTAAATACATACAATTGTGGATCAATACAAATAACAAAGAAGAAGCAAAAGAGAAAGTAGAAGCTATGTGCAAGCAATTATTAGCAAACGAAGTAATCGAGACTTATAATTACGAAATTTTATGACTATAAAAGCAGGTGTAATCACCTTTCCGGGTTCAAATTGCGATAGAGATATTCAATATATTTTAAAAAATTTTTTTAATATTTCTACAGAGATTCTCTGGTATGACGCTTTTTTCGAAAAAAACTATGATTTAGTTATCTTGCCAGGTGGATTTTCTTATGGAGATTATTTACGTTGTGGTGCCATAGCAAGATTTTCTAGAGCAATGCAATCATTATATGAACATACAAAAAAAGCAAGACCTGTTTTAGGTATATGTAATGGTTTCCAAATTTTATGCGAAGCTAAATTACTACCCGGCGCTTTGATTAAAAATAAAAATTTACTTCATATAGCTAAAGATGTTCCGATCGTTAAAGGAAATTGTGAATATTTTAAAACATTAAACGATGTTTACTATATACCTATTTCTCATTCTGAAGGAAATTATATAGCGGATCAAGAAACACTAAAAGAATTAAAAGAAGAAGGAAGAATTGCTTTTTATTATAAAGAAAATCCAAATGGCTCGATAGAAAATATAGCAGCAGTGTTAAGCAAAAATAAAAAAATATTAGGAATGATGCCTCATCCTGAAAGAGCCACGGATCCTTTAAATCAAAAAACAGATGGATACATAATCTTAAAATCCATTTTAGAAGGACTATTATAAAAATGATTTTAACTGGAATTTCTATTAACCAAACCCCATTAGACTGGATAGAAAACAAAAATAGGATTTTAGAAGCATTAGATTTTTATTCACAAACAAAAACTTACGAAAATCATCAATATCACCTTATACTTTTTCCAGAGTTATCCTTGTCAGGTTATGGTTGCGAAGATGGCTTTTTATTTTCTGATACAAAAAAACAATCTTTTTTAAGATTATTAGAAATCGTAAAATTTTCGAATAAAATTCCAAAAGCCCTTATCTTTTTAGGATTACCTTTTTATTATCGGGGGAGTATATTTAATTCAATGGCAATTGTTTACTCCGGAAACCTCTTAGCTATAATTCCTAAAACATACCTGGCTGGAGAAGAACTACATTATGAACCCAGATGGTTTACACCCTACAAGAAAAATTTCTCCGAAATAGAATATGATTTCGAAAATCAAACTTATAGATTTCTTTTTGGAAAGGGAATTATAGAATGTAATTCAATACGAATAGGAATAGAAATTTGCGAAGATGCATGGGTTAATCAACGACCTGGTTTAAACTATTACAATCTGGATTTAGATATTTTATTAAATCCCTCTGCATCACATTTTGGTTTTGGCAAGTGGAATACAAGAAAGCAAATTGCAATCTTTTCTTCTTTATATTATCACAGTTACTTTTTTTCTGTTAATTTATTGGGAAATGAAGCAGGAAAAGCGATTTATGATGGAGGTTTTTTATTTTCGAAAAATGGAAATTTACTCTACGAAGAACAAAGTTTTAGTTTTCATGATATCTTAATAAGAAGTTTTGAATTAGAATTTTCAGAACTAAGAAATCATAGAGATAAAATTTACTCACGAAGAAAAGAAAGAAAATTGAACCTAGACACTTTCATTTTAAAAATAGAACTAAAAAAAGAACTCAAAAAACCTTTGTTTCAGATAGAAATTCAAGAAAAAAAAGCGCATGAATTCAAAAATTGTATTCAATACCAACATATCGAGCCTTTTTTTTATGGAAAGAATGATTCAAAAGAAAATTCACATTTGATTGAATTTTTAGAAGTGGAAAGAATTGGTCTTTTTGATTATTTAAGAAAAACTCATAGTAAAGGTTATACAATTTCTTTATCAGGTGGGGCAGATTCTTCGACTGTTGCTATTTTAGTCTATCAGATGATTCGAAAAGGTATTTACGAATTAGGAATTAAGAATTTTCTTAGAAAACTTTCTCTTCAAATTCCTAAAGAAGAGAAAGAACAGATTGAACATTTAGATCCAGAAGAGCAAATACAATACTTATCCAAAAAAATCATATATACAATTTATCAAAAAACAAATCAGAATTCAGAAAAAACAAAAGAATTAGCAGAAGAATTATCAAAAGAAATTTATTCAACCCACTATACTATAAATATACAAAATCTTTTAGAAGAAAACCTCTCTCTGTTAGAAAAAGCATTACATACAAAATTTGACTGGCTAAATCATAACATAGCTTTACAAAACATACAAGCAAGGATTCGAAGTCCTATTGCCTGGTTTATAGCAAATATTTCGAATACAATTTTACTCTCTACATCAAATCGAAGCGAAGGAAGTGTAGGATATGCTACTATGGATGGAGATACTTCGGGTGGACTTGCTCCCATAGCAGGAGTAGATAAACCTTTTATATTAAAATTTTTAGATTTTATTTCTCACTATAAAGACACTTATACCAAACCCATATCAACAGCAAAGAAAATTTTAGAACAACCTCCTTCTGCTGAGCTTTTACCTTTAGAACAGAACCAGACAGATGAAAAAGATCTTATGCCATATCCAATTTTGAATTTAATAGAAAAATTAGCAATTGAAAATTTACTTTCTCCAAAAGAAATATTAACAAAACTTTTAAGAATCCAAGAAGAAAAAGATTCGCTTTCTTTTTTAACAGAAAAAGATAAAAAAATTTTAAAACAATACAACAAAGAAGAATTAACAAATATAATAAACAAATTTTTTGATTTATGGAATAAAAACCAATGGAAAAGAGAACGTTTTGCAACTAGCTTTCATATCGATACATACAATATTGATCCAAGAGGATGGTTTCGATTTCCCGTACTCTCTGGAAAACTGCAAATTTCAGAATAAGCTCATTTTAAAGAATTCTTCCATTCTCTCCACAAAACAGGCAAAGATTCTGCAGCTTTTTCTGGAATAAAAATATCAGCAAAAGATGTATACAAAGATCTTTCTATGTTCACTTCGACGATAAAAGAACCTTGTAGTTGTGCTTGTTTTACTAAGTATACAGGTACAAAAACTTGACCGGAGCTTCCTATTACAAAAATAACATCGCATTTATTGAAAAAACTCTGGACATTATTTAGAATTTTAACATCATAACTTTCCCCAAACCATAAAACATCAGGTCTAAGAAGATGCCCACATTTAGGACAAGCAGGTGGTATTTTTTCTATAGGAGTATTCAAAAATTCTTTATAATCACAGTAGGTACATCTAGCTCTCCAAATATTTCCATGTAATTCTATTAAGTTTTTTGAGCCCGCTTTTTCGTGTAGTCCATCTACATTTTGTGTAACTAATAAAAAATTCTCAAAAAATTCTTCCATCTCTACAATTGAATTATGAGCTGGGTTCGGTTTTGCATTCTTAATGACTTGTCTTCTCATTTCGTACCATTCCCAAACTAAAACTGGATTCTTTTGAAAAGCATAAGGAGTTGCCAATTCCTCCGGTCTATAGTTTTTCCATAGTCCATCTTTTCCACGAAACGTGGGAATACCACTTTCACTGGAAATTCCAGAACCTGTTAATACACCAATATAATTAACATTCTTAGGAAGTTTTTGAATAATTGTATATATATCAATCATATCTATTTATTTTTTTTATAAATATAATATATAAAAAAAATTAATAATAAAAGAATAAAAAGCCCAATTGTATAATTATAAATTTTTAGCCATTCTAAAGCCTTTTTCCAATGATCCGCTAAAATATAGCCAGCCCAAAATAATATTCCATTCCAGATTACAATAGCAATAAAAAAAGCAAATGTAAAAACAAAAATATTCATTCTTGTGATACCTGCAATGATACTTACAAAATATCGTATACCTGCAGAAAATCGAGAAAATACAACAAACCAAAATCCCCATTTTCTAAACAAAATTTCTGTCTTTTGTTTTTGTTCTTCCGAAATAAGACTTTCTAATAAATTTTTTAAAACTTGAATTCGTACTTTTTGATGAAATTTGTGTGCGAATTGTAAAATTTTTTCTCCTAAAAAATACATCAAATATGCACCTAAAATATTTCCTATAGTAGTTACGAAAAAGGTCCAAAAAGGATCTAAAATTTTATAGTAAAACAAAAAACCACTAAATACAATAAATGTATCACCTGGCCATGGGGGGAATACATTTTCTATGAATGTAGAGATAATCAAAAATACATAAATCCAAAATGGATTGAGAGCTGATAAGAAATTTAATAAATCTTCTACCATGTTTAATTTTTTACAAAATTTTTAATATATTTTTAATGATTTTAATCAATTTGTATCTCTATAGCATTTTCCGGACAATGTTTTTTACAAACACCACAACCAACACAATTAGCCTGAATTTCAGGAACTTTATTTTTTAGAGAAATGGCATCTTCAACAGGGCAATTTTCAAAACATTTAGTACAATTTAATTTTCTTTTTTTTGAATTAACTAAAGATACATTCAAGCATTTTTCTTTATGGATTACTGCTTTGCCAAAATACGGTAATTCATCTGGATGTAAAGGTAAAAGAGCTTTTGTTTCGCAAGCTTGAATACAAGGGTAATCTTCGCATAAATAGCATGGTCTAAAATTCACATCCACAATAGGACCTTCAATTTCTGGAATGCGAAAAATTGTAGAATAAGTACAAGCCACAATACAATCTCCGCAAGAATTGCAAAGTTGTAAAAAAATATCAGGTTCTTGAGCTCCTGGAGGTCTTAAAAGATTTAATTGTATTTCTTTTTTTAATTCAGCTTTTTTTTCTTTTTGCTCTTCTTGATAAAAAGCAAAAGGTTCAAGAGCATTGATTATACTTTGAAGTTTTGTATCAATAAAATTTCCTATTGGTGTATTATACAATTCTTTTACAATCTCTTTAACTCCATCTTTAAAAAATTGTTTTCTATCCATACTTTGTTTTTGATTATTTCTATTTTATAGAAAAATCCTTCAAGTAAAAAATAATATATAAAACATAAATGATTCTTTATTACTAAAATAAAACAAAATTTTAACAAACGAAAAAATAATTGATTTTTTTAAAATCTAAATTTTTGACTAAATCATGTTCAATAATTACTACCTAAGTTTTCCTTTAAAAATGGCATTACTTTTTTCTTTAATTAGCTTTATTGTATCAGCTCCTATTCTTTATTTTTTATATAATGTATCTTATGATTTAGTGCTTATTTCTCTTCAAAATCGCATTAAAGACTTGGGGAAAGCAGGTTTACTTTTATTTTCAGAAGAAGAAATCAATTTTTTAATAAAACTAGATGAAGAGATGAATAAAAAAATACAAAATTTATCAGAAGAAGATATTAAAGAAATAACAGAAATAAAAGAAGGAGACACATATGATATTCTCAGCGAGAAAGAAAACGAAGAAATTTATAATAGTGAAGAATACCAAAAGGTGATTCAAATCTTAAGAAAAATCAAAGCATCCAGTGCTCCCAATCCTATCCTTTTAAAATATTATAATCAAAAATTTTATCAAGCGAACAATAAGCCTTTTTTAAGATTTGTATATATTTTAGCTCCTATACCTAAGTTCCCGGAATATCATCTTTTTAAATTTCTTGCAGATTCTGATATGGAAGAAGAGGACCTAAATAACAACGGAATCATTGATATAGACGAAACAGGCATGACGATTTCTACGATTTTTAATGTAAAACATCTTATTATAAGAAATTCTTTTTTAGAAAAAAAAATTTTATGCGATGATAAATATTATTCGGATCAGTGGGGGGTTTGGCTTTCTTGTTATATACCAATGTTTGATAAAAATGAGAATCCTATTGGTATTTTAGGGCTTGATTTAGATGTAAAATCAGAAAATAATAAATTAAACCAACTTAAAAATTTATTAGTAGTTTTATTAATTGTCTTAGCTTTTGGAATTGGTTTTTTATCATATATTTTATCTAAAATTATCTCCCAACCTATCATAAAGCTTTCAAAAGCAAGTATTGAAGTTTCGAATAAAAACTTCGATATAGAACTACCTATTCGATCTAAAGATGAAATTGGAATATTAACAAAAAATTTTAATAATATGGTAAAAGAAATCAAAGAATATTCTCTACATTTAGAGGATCTAGTAGCTAAAAGAACCAAAGAACTTCAAGAATCTTTAGAAATTATACAAAAACTAAAAACATTACAAGACGGAGATTATTTTTTAATGAGTTTACTTATTGATCCCTTAATCAAAAACCTAAATAAAAGTGAAGTTATTAAAACAGATATTTTTATAAAACAAAAAAAAGAATTTGAATTTAAGGGCAAAAAAAGAGAAATCGGTGGAGATTTGTGCATAACAGGAAACCTTAGATTTAGAAATAAATCTCAAGAAATCGAACGATGGGTTTTCTTTTTTAATGGGGATGCAATGGGAAAATCTTCTCAGGGTGCAGGTGGTGTTTTAGTAATGGGAGCATTACTAAATGCAATTTTAGCAAGATCCGCTGCTAAAGATAGAATTTTAGAAATTGAACCCTTACAATGGTTACAAGCTATTTGTTTCGAAATTCAAAAAATTTTTCTTAAGTTCGATGGACATATGTTATTTTCAGGCGCTATGGGAATTTTGTCAGAGAATACAGGGCAGATGTACTATGCAAATTTTGAACATCCAAAAACAATTTTACTAAGAAACCAAAAAGCAAGTTTTATAGAAGAAAGTCCAGATCTTATTAATTATAAGTTTGGTTTTCCTATAGCAAACAAATTAAAAATAATCTCTTTTTTCTTACAACCAAATGATATTTTAATCCTTGGTTCAGATGGAAGAGAAGATATCATTCTAAACGATACCAACGAAATGAATAGAGATGAAAATTACATTTTACCTATTGTAGAAGAATCTAAAGGAGATTTAGAAAAAATTTATAATTTTATTTTACAAAAAGGAAGCTTAACAGATGACATTAGTCTTTTAAAAGTACATTTTATAAATAAAAAATTGCTATTTAAAGAAAAACACGAAAGTCATAATGATATTAGTCTTCAAAAATAAAGATTTGACTTTGATTCAAAACAAAATTGATTTATTCTAGCTTTATGGATTTCAATAGCATTATTATAATTTCTCAAATCATAACTGTATTTTTCGGATTTCTTGACGTGATTATCCATCTAAATACAAGAATTAATAATGTATATCTTTTCGTAAAAAAACAGTTCGAAAATCTTGAACAAAGATTTGAAACAATTCAACAAAGACTAGACAAAATCGAACAACGATTCGATCAAATCGAACAAAAATTAGACATCACCGAACAAAAATCTGATAAAACCGAAGAAAAACTTGAAAGAATAGATCAAAAATTAGAAAAAGCAGACCAAAAACTCGAAAAAAATGATCAAAGGATAAGTGAAATAGAAAAATATTTCGATATCAAAATTAAAGAACTAAGGCATGAAATCTTTCAATATATTTATGAATTAAAAGACGTAATAAAGAATTTAAGAATAGAAATCTATAAACAACTGGTTGACATCAAAATTAAGATCCAAACATTGAACCAAGATATTAAAGATATTTTAAAAATACTAGCAAAAGAAGAATTGAAAAAAATAATATGAATTTACTAATTAAATTTATAAATCTTATTTATACTGCTTTTCTTAACTTTACAAAAGATAAAATGATTACAAAATCAAATTCGATTGCATATTCGATTGTGATTGCAATTATTCCTTTATTGACTGTTTTAATTCGAATAGCAAATCTCAATCAAAGAGAATTAATTGAATATATAACTCGATTTTTTGCTATTTACGGAATCACAGGTGTTCAACCTGTTTTAGATATTATTCAAGACATTTTAAGTAGAGCAAATACAATTAGTGGCATAGGATTTTTATTTTTAATTTATGCAATTTTAAAAATTTTTCAAGATTTA
Source organism: uncultured bacterium (assembly GCA_937928085.1). GTDB lineage: Bacteria > Spirochaetota > Leptospiria > Leptospirales > Leptonemataceae > SKYB61. The sequence goes on from CALFVU010000014.1 coordinate 63,617, forward strand.
GAAGAAATTGCAAATCAAGTTTTTGAAGTAGAATCTCGAGGATTTTTAATTCGAACTTCTGTTTATACAAGTTGGATGATATTTTTACCCATTATTATTCTATTTATGATAGATTTTTCTAGGAAAGTTGAGGATTTCTTAAAACCACCCGATTACATTGAAATAAAAAAAAATAACAAAAACTTCTTTTTATTAAGAGAAGACATGTTGATTGAAATCTATAATTCTAACTTCGAAAAAGAAGCCTTGATTGATTTTCTTACGAAAGTAGATTTTTTATCTTTAAACAGAAAAATAATTATCAATCAAGAGCCTTTGGATTTTGATCTTACGGGAAATGCAGTAAAAACATTTTTAAAAAAACCTAAAAGAATTGAAGTTTCTAAAGATTTTATTGTGATTGTTTGCGAACCATCGTTTATAATTTTTAGTCTGGATAGTGGAATTAGCTGGGATTTTCGCTATTTTGTTTTTTCCAACAAAGGTAAGTCTTTTGAATTACCTACAATCGAAGATATTCATGTTGTAAATGACAATTTATTGGTTCTTTTAAGTTTTTCTAATCAAACTTATTTTTTTATATTAGATAAAGAATATTTAGATATAAAAAATCGGTATGTATTTGATAGTTTTTATAATAAAATTTATTTCTACGAAAATAAAATTTTTCTTTCTGGACAAGGCAGCCTTTTATATTCAGAAATCAGCCCAATTAGTTGGAATCTAATCAATATTTCTAACTTAAATACTACTTTTGAAAATTTTTATCTTTTAAAAGATTTTTCTATTTTTTTATCTGCAACAAAAAGAATTCTTATCTACGAAAATGGAATCATACAATTCCCTAGTATAAAAATTAATCAACTCGAAAATATAAATAATTTTAAAATTTTCTCGAATAAAAATGGATTTATTTATGGAAAAAAAGAACTACGTTATACAATCAATGGAGGAAAAGAGTGGTTTGTAGTAAAAACGTTTGATTTAGAAGGAAGAGAACAAAAAATAAATTTTACTATCCAAGACTTAATCGAAAGCAATACAAAAGATCATTTTATACTTATAGGCAAGAATCAAAGTATTTATGGTTTACAACTTTATTCTATTTCTATAGATCCAAAAATCGATTTACCTATTGTAAAACTTAAACTAACACTCAAACAAGAAATCTCTAAAGCCAGAAATTTACTTCCTTCTATAGTTACTTTAATACTCAATTATTTGTATATAGTAATCATACTCTTTTTCTTTTATATGATTCTACCGAATAAAAAAATACCTATTTTAGCAGCTTTCACTGGTGGGGTGATTAGTTCACTTGGAATTGTGTTATTTATAGTTTTGTTTAAACTTATTTTGCCTTTTTTTTCAAGTTCCCGTTTTGTATATGGAATTTGGTTTACTGTACCAATCGGGATGATGATTTTATTAACTACTATTCAAATTTTTTTATATGGATTAGAAATTGTAAAATTAGTTAGTAATCCAGATCTAATACAAAAAAATGTCATTACAAATTTAGTTTCTAAAATAAAAAATCAATAATAACATAATTTACCTTCTTAAAAAGCGATATAAAGAAAGAAAATACAATATTAGAGTAATGATCAATACACTTATGTCTATATGGAAGGATTCAAAAGAAAATCCCAGTTTTTGTAAAATATATTCAATATATGAACCAGGTAGATAATATTCACCTTTTTGATATTTGATTTTCCAATGATAATCTGTTAAAAAACAATATCCAAATCCATAAAAGAAACCAAGTACAATCCAAGAAAAAAGTACTAAATTTAAAGTAAAAAAATGAACTGTAATCCATTTTTTATACATCCAACCTAATAAATTCCATAAAATCAAACTAACATGAAAAAAATGAAATATAATATCTAAAATCTCTAAATAGACTTTAGATGAAACAATTTCATAAAACATAGTATTTAGATTTTCTTCGTTGGAATAAGCATTCAAGAATTTATTTTGTAGTTGCTTTAAGAACTTTTAAATAAAACTTGTTTGATAAATAAAATCAAGGTATTTTAGAATGTATCAAAAATTATTAAAAAGTTTTACATATTTTTTTTCTATTTTTTGTTTATTTTATTATACTTTAATACCAACAGAAACAAAAGTAAAGGATTATTTAGGCAAAAGAATTGCTTCTATAAAAATCATTGGGCATAAAAACGTCTCCGAATTTGATATTAGAAGTGTCTTACCTTTCAAAGAAGGTCAGATTCTAAAAGAAGAAAATCTAAATAGCGCTATTCAAAATCTTTACAACACTGGCAATTTCGAAAACATTCAAATTTATGCAAAATTATTACAAAACAATCAATTGATAATTCATATTTTGGTTACAGAACTACCGAGAATTAAAGAAATCAAAATCTTAGGAGAAGAAGAATTATACGAAGCAGATTTAAAAATACTTCTTCCTTTTAAAGAAGGAGATGTTTTTAATGTACAAGATGTAAAAAATGGAGTGGACATTTTAAAAAAAAAATATTTACAGGAGGGTTTCTTTTTAGTTGTCATCTGGGAAAATTATGAAGTTACTGAAGAAGGTGTTATAGTTAAATATTTTATTGACGAGGGGAAAAACATACCCATTGCAAAAATTAACATTTATGGATTAAAAAACATAAATCCTAATGAAATCATAAATATTATGGAACAAAAAGAAGAGGGATTTTTCGAAGATGGAATTTTTCAAGAATCGAAATTCGAAGAAGATAAATTTAGAATCATAGCTTATGTAAAATCAAAAGGATACATTAATGCTGAAATCGATCCAGAAGGAACTGGTTATGAAATACGATGGAGAAATCCAAAAAAAATAGAAGATGGTAGAGTCATAATTGTAAATTACAAAATCATAGAGGGTGAAATTCGATACTTTGGTGGATACTCTATTGAGCATGATCCAGATTACATCAATAAAGAGTTGAATCCACCAGAAAGAAAATATAAAGAAAAAATTAGGCCTGTTTACGAAGCTGATTTTTTACTTTCTATGCTGGAATTTCAATTAGAAGATTCGGGAGAAATATTAGACGAAACTAAATTTTTTAGAGATAGGAACACTCTTCAACAAGCTTATGCAAGTCAAGGTTATGTATATGCACAAATTCAACCATATTTTACACAATTTGCCCTAAATCAAACAAATTTAGAAAAATATAAAAAATGCAGAAATTTACAAAAAACTCAAAATGAAGAAGAAAAAAATTGTAAAAACATAGCAAAAAGTATAGATATAGAAAAATTAGAATCAATATTAAAAAAAGATCCAAAAAAAGAAGGAATTATTTTAAGACATACTCACTTTGTAATTAGAGAAAATCATCGAGCTTATATAGAAAATATTATCATCAAGGGGATGAAAAAAACAGAAGAAAAAGTTATACGAAGAGAATTACTAATTAAAGAAGGACAGTTATTTAATTCCACACTAGTAGAAAAAAGTAGAGAAAGAATTTTTAATTTAGGATATTTTAAAGAAGTAAATTTAGAAATGAGGCCCGGTTCGGACGATAAAAAAATGAATCTTGTAATAAGTGTAGAAGAACAACCTACAGGTACAATTACAATGGGAGGTACCTATGGAACCCAGTCTGGATTTTCTGTTTTTACAGAGATTGGAGAAAATAACCTATTAGGAACAGGACAAAAAATTTCTGGAAAATTACAATATGGTCCTTTTGTTAGATCCATTAGTGTTTCTTGGACAGAACCCTGGTTTTATGAGGAATGTGCAGAGGTTTCGGGAAGATATTGGTTTTTAAAACAAAGAACCTTTGATGAATCTCCAGATCTAAAAACCTTAATTTATTTAGTCGAAGATTTTAAAAACGAGAATTTAGAATTAGCTACTTCTCTTGAATACATGATAAAAGAAGAATTAGAAACGAAGGATTTATCCAAAGTAAAAGAGCCCTCTATAGAAATTTTAGATAGAATCAAATGGAAAATTCGAAGAAAACTTTCTCGCTTTGTCTTAAAAGAAGAAAAATGTTATCGAAATATTCCTAAACCTTGGTCTTTATCCTTATATGGTGGTTATAATTCTCAGAAATTGGAAACGTCTGCTTTATTGATAAGCGATGACCCCAACGATTTAATAGAAAAAGCCACTTATGAGTATAATGCTTTTGGTTTAGGCATTGGAATTGGGCATTCTTTAGGATTACATTGGAGTCATTATCATAGATATTCTCCTTCGTGGTCTACAATATCTCGTCCCTCAGCTTTAGCAGATAATGTAATTATTCAAAGAGAAAATCTAGGTTGGCAATTCAAATCCAGTCTTACAAACGGAATCTCTTATACTTCGATTGATAACTACTTAAATCCAACTAGAGGTTCTATAATGGATTTCTCGATAGAAATAGTGGGACAGTTCTTAGGTGGAGATGATCATTTTAATCGATATAAAATTACTTTTTCCAACTATCAAAAATTAGGAGATTATACGTTTTGGGGTTTAATTCGAAATAATAAATTAACAAGATGGCCTATTACATTAGAAAGCAGGATCTCTTTAACTTTTACTCATGAAACTTCTCCATATAAAAAGAAACAAAATAAAGAAACCAATCCCTATTTAGAAAGAAATGATAAATTATACTTAGGAGGTTATGAAACCATAAGGGGGTATGACTATAGCAACGATCGACAATTTCCACAACCTTGGTTTCAGTTTGGTGGCTTAAATCATTTACTTTTAGGAAGTTTTGAATTACGATTTCCTATTGAACCTTCAACATTATTTTTTGTATTCTTTTTAGATGCTGGTGGTGGTTATCTTAATTTAGGGGAGCTTACAAAAAAAGATAAAGATTATGTAGAAGCTTACGAAGAAAACACAAGAAAGATATTCGAAGGAAGAACTCTTTTAGAGATCTACATATCTGATAGATACGATTTAATTCGATTAACTCCTTATTTTTACAACTCAAGAGCAGATTGGAATAATCCAAATAAATATATCCTTTCAGAAAGAAACATAGCTTTAGACCGTCTTCTTTATTCTTTTGGTATTGGCTTAAGAGTACAAATACCAGTTTTACCTATTCGTCTTTTTTTAGCACAAAAACGCTATTATAAAAAAGGTCAAATTCTACCTATACCCGGCGACGAAAAATATAATTTTGTATTTGGTATAGGAGACTTTAGATTTTAAAATGAATTCAAAAAAACCTTATATTTTTCATTTGTTGAAATACTTTCTAAAATATAAATACAGACTAATTTTGGGAACGTTTTTTGCTCTTATTGCATCTTTATCTAATCTTATCTCTTTATCTTCATTCGTTCCTATTTTTAATGCTCTTGGTTCAGAAAAAAAAATTAAAGTATTGGAAATAGGAACAGAGGAAAATAAAATTTATAAAAAAGCTAAAGAAAATACAAATCTTGAATTCTACGAAAAACTTTATTTTCATTGGGTGAATATAAAAATTAAAATCAATGAATATTTTGAGCCTTATGATAACAAAGAAATCGTATATCGAATTATATTATTTATCATTCCCATCTATCTTATAAAAATTCTATCCATTACCTTATCTATTTTCTTTCTTGGTACGATGAGTTTTTATGCTACAAAAGATATCAGAGAAGACCTTTATAATCAGTTAAATCAGTTTGATATTTCTTTCTTCGAAAAAGAAAGAACAGGCTTTTTAGTATCAAGAATTATAAACGATGTGCACTTGATCTCTAAAACACTTTCTGTAGAAATACAAGAAGGAATTGTAAATATTTTTTATATTGTTACTCATTTATTTGTTTTATTCATGATTTCGTGGAAAATGCTTTTTTTTATTCTCTTTGGTGTACCTATTCTTATGACTCCAGTAAATCGTTTCGCTTTAAAAGTAAAAAAAGCTGCAAGGAATCAACAAGAAAGATTAGCAGATTTATTATCTCATTTACAAGAAGTGATTTCTGGCGTTCGCGTTATAAGAGCATTCGCTATGGAAACTTTCGAAGAAACAAGATTTAATCTAATCAACGAAAAACTATATAAAGATACTTTTAAAGGTCATTTTTATCATCAAGTAGGACCTGCCATTTCCGAAATTGTGATTACACTTATTTTTATTGTTTTTTTAATTTGGGGAGGATACGAAATTACAAAAGGAGAAATTACAAAAGGTCATTTCTTTGCTTTTTTCTTTATTCTTTTATTTATTATGAGGCCTATTATCCAAGTATCAGTAATCATAAATGTCTTGTCTATTGTGGGATTAGCAGCTGAAAGAATCTCAGAAATTTTACATAAACCGGAGAAGAAAAAATTAAACGAAGGAAAAATAATTTTTAAAACTCTAAATGATTCTATCCATTTTAAAAATGTTTACTTTAGCTACAAAGAATCCAAAAAAGATTATGTTTTAAATAATATTGACATAAAAATCAAAAAAAATCAAATGATAGCTTTAGTTGGAGAATCTGGCAGTGGTAAATCTACTCTGATAGACTTACTTTTAGGTTTTTATAAACCTACTAAAGGAAAAATCATAATTGATTCGATTAATTTAGATGACTATCAAATCGATTCAATTCGAAAAAAAATAGGGGTTGTTCCACAAAATGTTTTTCTATTTAATGCAACGATCCGAGAAAATATTACACTTTTTGATTCCTCTATTCCTGAAGAAAAAATCATAGAAGTTTGTAAACTTTCTTATGCTTATGATTTCATAAAATTACTTCCTAATGGATTCGATACAGAAATTGGGGAAAGAGGAATTATGTTATCAGGTGGTCAAAAACAAAGAATAGCTATTGCAAGAGCATTAATTCACGATCCAGATATTTTGATTTTTGATGAAGCAACCAGCGCATTAGACAATGAAAGTGAAAAAATTTTAGAAAAAGCAATTCAATCAGTAATAAAAAATAAAACTGTAATTATGATAGCCCATAGACTTAGAACTATTTATAAAGCCGAAATGATTTATGTGATTCAAAACGGAAAAATTGTAGAGAAAGGTACTCATCAAGAATTACTTGCCAGAGGAAAAGTTTATAAAAAATTATATGAATTACAATTCTCCTAATCAATTGTCTTTTTTAGAAAAAATTTATTTCAATATACACCAAATCGTTTATAATTATCGCTTATCAAAACAATTTATTTTTGATGATAAAATCATTCTATCGATAGGTAATTTATCTACGGGGGGAACAGGCAAAACTCCGTTATGTATTTTTTTGGGAGAATATTTTCTTAAAAAAAAACATAATGTTTTAATTTGCTTAAGAGGATACAAAGGAAATTTTAAAGATTATTTATTAGTCAGCGAAAATGGTAAAATTCTAACTACTCCTTACCTTTCCGGAGACGAAGCATATTTGATTGCTTATAAACTAATTAAAAAAAATTATAAAAATTTTAAAGTAGTATGTGGAAAGAATAGAAAAGAATTGATTACACGTTTTGGAAATGACTGTGATATTATATTGTTAGACGATGGTTTTCAGAATCCTTCTGTTTTTAAAAACATAGAAATAACTCTAATCGATACAAATGATGATCCTTTACAAATTAAGCTTTTACCTTTAGGGACATACAGAGAACCTATTAGTGCTTTAGAAAGAAGTGATATCATTTTATTGACAAGAGCTAAAGAAAATCCCGAAAATTTACAAAAATGGAAATCGATTTTAGATGCATTAGACTATAAATATTTTTTTTCAAATCATAGATTTATCCAATTCGAACCAGAACTTCATAAAAAAGAAATCATTGCAATATGTGGCATTGGAAATCCACATTCTTTTTTTCGTATTTTAGAAGAAAAAAAGTTTCAGATTGTTAAAAAATTTATTTATAAAGATCATTATTCTTATACAAATTTAGACATTCAAAAATGGATACAATATCAATTGCCCATCGTCCTAACAGAAAAAGATTGGGTTCGAATTTTATATAATTCTATTTTTTTACAAAATAGACATTTGTTTTATAGATTAGAAATTGAATTAGAAATTACTAATCAAAAACGATTTTTTAGTCTAATTCAAAGAAAAATTCGTGATTTTAGAAAATAATAGTTTTAGCAAAATCAAAAATCGAAACTTAAAAATAAAGAAATTATTTATGATTTTTAACTAGAATTTTTAAAATTTCTGGAAAACAACTTACTGATAAATGGCTTGCATCATAAAAATCATTACAAGAAATAATATCTTGATTCAAATCTAAAACGGAAAATTGATATTTTTTTGCAATGCTTTGTATAGAATTTTGTACAAGCTGAATTTCTTTAGAATCTTGATAAATTTTTCTTAAATAAGGATTCACTCTGGGAAAATAAAGAATAGCTTTAGTTTGATTTGTTTTGATTTTTTCTAATAAAAAATCAAAAAATATGAATTGTTCATAAGAAATAGTAAAATTTTTTATATAAAAGTTATATAAAGCTTCTGTTTCTTTTTTTAAATCTTTGTCTGACATTTTACCAAACCAGGCATATTGTGCTCCTTGAGTATAATGTAAAAGCATCCTTTGGGGAGATTTATAGTAATTATAAAAACTTAAATTTTCTTCATAAAAACTATACAATATCTGAAATATTTTTTTTTCCTCTTCAGAAAGTAAATGATACTCAAGATTGTATTTTTTTAGGTAATTTTGTAAGTTTTCTGAAAAAAATGAACCTTTAATTCGTTTTAATAGAGTTTTAAAACTAAATTGTAGTCCTAAAAGAGCATAAATTTTTGATTTTTGATACGTTTCTAAATCTTTTTTAGGAATTAAATGATAATATTCTTTAATGAAGTTTTCATCAACACCAAAGATAAGTACAGGAGAGCCAAAAATACCGGTATTTCGATTAAAAGCATCGGGAGAAACACCAATATAAAAATATTGTGGTTTAGAGAAGTCTAAAATTTTTGATGCTATATAGTAATAATAAGCAGGAACCGCTTGTGGTCCAGAAAAATTCCATATCGATAAATCATTATAATTCAAATATTTCGCAATCTCCATCCCTAAACCAAAGCTTCGGGAATCACCCAAAACAATAATTAATTTTATTTGCTCTTGTCTTGTTTTTTCGAATTCTTTTAAGATTTCTAGCTGTTCTTTTCTTTGCCTATAATATAACATACCACCCGGTTGTATAAAATGATCTCGAACAACATCTAACAAAAAAATTTTATCCACTAAAAAAAGAAAAAGAAATAAAGATGGATATAAGAATAAATGAAACTTCATACCAATTCCCTAAAATTGAAAATAAAAAAAATCTTTTGCTTCAGTAGAAAACTCAATTAAAGAAAAAACTATCAAGAAAAACACAAGCATTTGTAAAACAAATTCATACTTTTTAAATCGTTTTAATTTCTCGGGATATTGCTCTATAAAATTAAAAAACATAACAAATACAAAACTATAAAAAATTATTTCTAAATTTGCAAAAACTGTAAATTGAAAATCAAAAAAGATCATTTTTTTTAACAGTTGTATAGCTCTTGAAATATCTCTAACAAAAAAGAATAAACTGGAAATTAACATAAAATACCATGTAATGATAATTCTTAAAATTCTTTTAAAAATATGTTGAGGCCATTCTTGATATCCCCTTTTAAATATAAAAGCCTCAAAAGAAAGGATCACCCCTACGAAAACTCCCCAAATGATGAAATTATAACTTGCCCCATGCCACAAACCACCTAAAAAAAAAGTAATGATTAAATTAAAGTAGTTTCTTAATTCGGGAACTTTACTACCACCTAAAGGTATATAGATATAATCACGTATCCACATAGAGAAAGTTAAATGCCATCTTCTCCAAAAATCAGATACAGAATGCATAAAAAAAGGAGCTTTAAAATTAATAGGTATTTCAAAACCTAAAAAATATCCACAACCTTTTGCTATGTCTGAATAAGCTGAAAAATCACAATACAACATCATTAAATTAGCAAAAACATAAATCCAAATTTCGAATGAGCTTAACGTTTCAACAGGTTGATAAAATATAGGCGAGACCACATTACTTAATGTATCCGCGATCAATAATTTTTTAAAAACCCCTATTAAAATGTACCAGAAACCTTCTTGTAAGGTTTTAAAGTTCGGTATATTTTTTGATTCTATATTCTGAATCTGAGGTAATAGATTCTCAGACCTCATAATAGGGCCTGCTATTAGTTGGGGAAAAAATAAAATAAAAAGTAATACTTCTTTAAAGCTATGCTTGCCCTTATACCTTCCAGAATAAACATCATAAGAATAAGACATTATCTGAAACGTATAAAAACTTATACCTAAAGGTAGAAATATTTCTAATCCGTATATGCTTAAACTTTCTCTTAAATTCGATTCTAACCAATTCTGATTTTTAAAAAGAATTCCTAGAAAATCCCAGAAAAGATAAAAATACTTAAAAATTGCTATATTCAAAATATCTATAGATAAAAGAAAAATCAATATCCATTTTTTTTTATAAATTTTCCATAATTCCATTCCATAATAGTTAATTGCAACTACCAAAATCAAATGAAAGATAAAAGGGATGCTCCACGTACCATAAAAATATAAACTACTTAGAAATAAAACTGAAAATCTAAACTTTCTGGGAACATTCCAAAATAATAAAAAAACAATTATAAAAAAGACTAAATAATGAGATGTAACAAACAACATAATTAAGAATCTTTCCAAACTAAAGAAGGATCAAATTCTTTATATTCTCCTTCGGGGATAATAAATTCTTCCAAACTAAAATTTCCAATAGCATATCGATATAAATCTATCACCTCGTAAAGCAAAGCATTGAACATTCTTCTTATGTGTCGCTTTTTTCCTTCCATTAATACAACTTCATAAATGTTATTTTTTGCATCCTTTGTTTGTATAGAAATTGCTCTTAATCTTTCTCCGTTTTCTATTACTCCCTTCCCAGTCAAGAGATTAAAATCATATAAAGTTAAAGAATCATCTAGTTGAACATAATATTTTTTTAAAACTTTGTATTTTGGTTGGGTAAGATGATATAAAAAAATACCATCAGACGATAAGATAACAAGTCCTCTTGAATTTTTATCTAATCTCCCTGCATATCCTAAATGATATTGTTTTTTGATATTTTCTGGAATCAGATCATAAACAAGCTTTTCTTTAGAGTTAAATCGTTTTTTCGAAACTAAATATTCTTTTGGCTTATTTACAGCTATATATATATGATTTGCAATAGGACGTATTCTTTTTCCGTCTAAAATTACTAAATCTGTTTTTTTTACCTTATAACTTAAATCCTTAATAGGAACACCATTTATCAAAACCTTACCTTGTAAAATATATTCTTCTACTTCTCTTCTGGAACCGATACCACAAAGTGATAAATATTTATTAATACGAACTTCTCCTAACGGATAAGCGTGATAATTTTGATTTTGAAATAATTGCAGTTTCTTTTTTATATCGTCTTTAGAATTCATAGGTTTATCTTAAGTATTTATAAGAGATAAAAGTTTTTATAGCTTGATTCTAGGTATAATTTTATCCTCTTAAGATTAAAAAAGTAAAGTGTTTTCTAAAAGCAAGATTTTTTTATAAAAGTTGAGAATATTTTATTTTATAAAAAAATTTTACTAATGGAATAAGAAGTAACTATTTTTGTTGCTTCGGAGAATAAGGATCTCCATAAATCCAAATTCTTGTAGGTTTTGTATCTAGGATAGGATTTGGAGGAAATAAATTGTCCATATAAGCATTATATATTGCTTCTTGTAAAACTTTTTTTACTACAGGGTTATCTTCCAATAAAAACACATCAACTAAGCTATAATAAGCTTCACCAAGAGAGAGTTCTCGAAAAGCAGATGCTACATCATAGCGAACTCTTGGATCGGGATGTCTTAAGTATTCTATTAGTAGTTTATAATATTGACCTCTTGTATTGTCATTAAATAAAATTGCAAAAGCCAACCTTGCTTTTACTTGATCGTCGCTCTCTATACCGAATCTTTTTTCTAGAGCTTCCAAAGATTTTAATGTTCCTATTTTTGCTAAAGCTAAAGCTGAAGATAGGCGTAAATCTTTATATGGGTGATCTAAAAAAGGAATTACTATATCTGCACCTTCTGGTTCTTTTATATTCCCAATTGCTTGAATAATATAAAAAGCTACATTTACATAATTATATCCCTTCATTCGTAGTTGCATCCATTCATCATTAGGATCTACTGCTATAAATTTTTTTAAATCATCTGCAATAGACCAGGCAGTATCGGGAGATGTAGGGTAGATGTATTGATCAGATAGCAATGCAGGACCTATTTCTGATCTTTCGAAAAATAGTTCGTAGGATTTTTCCTGCGAAGCTTTTTGCATGTTCTGATTATACTTTTCCCTTTCCTCATTTATGATTTGATTGACAATTTCTAAAGCTTTCTTTAAAGGATCTAAAGCTTCTTTTCTTCCTATTTCTCCTAAGGCGAAAGCAATACCAGACTTTATGTAAGGATCATAGATTGTCGTCTTTCTTAAGTAAGGATCATCTAAACCTTTTAGTAATTCTCTCGATAAAGGCCTTACAAACCGATATCGCCTTAAAGAAGCCATGTAATGAATCGCGTTGATTTTTTCGAAAGTTGTTCCATTTTCTAAATCCCTCTCTAATGTATTATAAAGTTTTTCGTAAAATTTTTTCATTTCGCTATCTTGTGCAAAGTTTTGATTGCTTATGATTAGATTTACGAAAAATATAAAAAGAATAAAATATTTAAAATTCATACTATACCTCTTTATCTTTTATCGAAAATTCAACAATCAAAAATTACTTATTGTTATAATTTTTTAAAGATTTTACTATCAAGTTATTAAAATAATTTTTTAAAAAATATTTAATTCCAATTGATTTTTCTTAGCTAAAAAAAATCATCGGGGGAATTATGATAAAAAAATTCATTTAGATTACATAAGGAAATCAGAACCAAAGACAATTATTGTTTAAATAAAAGAGCAATAGAGATCAATCCCGATATAAAAACTTTTTTTAATAAAGAAGAGAAGATGGGTAAATAGAAGGATAGACATTTATAGAACTATTAAAATTGTTAGAAGAAATAGCTTCTGGACTAATTGAACCAGGATTACAAAAAGGCGAAAAAGTTTTATTTTGTTGTAATCATTCTAATCATTGGATGTTGATCAATAGTAGCATCATTGCATCGGGCAGAATTTGTGTACCCAAAGCTAGCGATGTAACAAACAAAGACATTCAATACATTACCAACCACTCAAAAGCAAAATTTGCTGTTGTACAAAATCAAAAACATATAATAAACTTATGAAATAGAAAAACTATCTATATCTTTTTATAAAAAACATATTATCTATATTAGAAGACGAAAACAATTATTTATAAAAAAATCATCCAAATTCATTATAGGATAACGTTGTTGTAAAAGGCAAAAAAATTACAAGAAAACCCAAATGGGATAGAAGAACCAGATAAAAATTTCAATCCCGAAGAATTATCTGTTTTGATTTACACAAGTGGTAGGAATGGAATTCCTAAAGGTGTAATGTTAACACAAAAAGGTTGAATTGATTCTGCAAGAGATAGTTTAGAAAAATTAAAGATATAACTTACAGATCGTTGTATAACGCTACTTCCTCCCTAGCATGCATTGGAACAAATTATTGTATATTGTTTTTTTATATTATCCTGTAACTATAAAGAGATAGAAGCTATGTATAAATCCAGAATTTAAAATTGCTTAAAAAAATTCTTGTCTTCTAAATGAGCAAGAAAAATTTGCCTGTATGCCAACCTATACATATCGATGTATTGATTGTGGGCATCAATACGAAAAACTTCAGAAAATTACGGCCGAACCTGATAAGCAATGTCCTATTTGCAACGGAGAAGTAGAAAGATTGATTGGTGGCGGAATTGGCATAGTATTTAAAGGAAGCGGTTTTTACGTCACAGATTATAAAAAAAGTTCTAATTCAAATAACGGTTCAAAAACTATTGAGTCCACTAAGAAAGACTCGAATAATTAGAATTTTTGTTTTTTTTCTTTTTTTAACCGAAGTCTAATTTCTTTTGCTCTATTTCGATTTAGTTCTAGAATCTTAAATTGTTTTTTATACATTTCTTCGTTAAAATTCTGAAACATTTTTCTCTGAATTCTCTCCGGGAGAACATACCAACTTGCACTGGATGTTGTAAAAATTTCGATTTCATTTTTTTCATTTTTTTTATAAATCATACCACGGGTATAAAGTCTTCTTTTTCTAACTGCAGTTAACCAAGCTCGAATCTGAATCTGCATATCTAATGGTACAGCTTTATGATAGTTTAAAAAAAGCTTTTCTGTCATCACTACATGTCCAATGTGAAAACATAAACATCCTTGAGCTTCATCAAGCAAAGAAGCCAAGACACCACCATGAGAATACCCCGGCGCCCCCTCATAAGCCTTGCGAATCGTATATGTAAATTCTACTTCCCCATTTTCTTCATTAAAAGTAAAATCAGCTTTTAAAGAATACGAATTTTCAGTTCCACAACCAAAACAATTCTTATGATGCCAATCCTGACCTACTTTACTTGGACGAATATTTAAATTTATAGACGAACCCATATTCATAATAGGTATCATTTTTATTGATTGATAAATCAATCAATTATTTTTACGTGAATGATATTCTAATAAAAGCCACCCTTGTTTTGCTTTTTTCTGAATCCTTAAAAAGGAATCTTCAAAAATTTTTTGACAATCTTCTTCTTGATCCTCAGAAATCCCTGAAACTACCAACTTTTTCGTCTGAATATGTCTAATATAGTTTATGTACTTTGCAAATACTGGTAAAGTTAAGTTAGCAACAATTATATCGAAAGAAATTAGCAGTAATTCTGGTAAATCAAAACTACCTGTATATAAATTAATTGTTTGTTCCTCTTGTGAAAAATTAAAAGTCAAATTTTTTTTTGTAGATTCTATAGCATCAGGATCGATATCGAAAGCTATCACCTTTTTTGCTTTTTTTCTTAGTAAAGCAATCGATAAAATACCAGACCCACACCCCGCATCTAAACAATATTGATTTTCTATATGATTTTCATCAATCCATTCTAAGGCTAATTGGGTAGAGGGATGTAATCCTGTTCCAAACGATAAACCGGGTTGAATAAAAATTGAATAATAAGAATGATTTCTTACCTCTTGACTTTCCCAAACAGGGATTAAAAAAAAATGCTTTGTTACAAAAAATGGAGAAAAAGAATTTTTGTATTCTTCCCAATAATTTTTTTCTTCGACAATATTGCTTTCTATGAAATAATCTTTTATATCTAGGGATAAAAGCAAAAGCTCTATGTCCCATTCCGCATTTTGATATTCCGATACAAAATAAAATATAAATTTCTTTGTTTCGTTTTGGCTTTCATCGTCATACATAACTTCGTAATGACCTAAACAATTTTCTAGATATATTTCTTCGAGATATATGCTTAAAAACTCTGAATAGGAACTTGGAATTTCCACACAAATTTCTTTTATATGTTTTTTAGAATTCATCATAAAAAAACTAAATTAGATTTTAAATAATAAATTATATTCTTCTTCTGAAAATTCGATTGTATCTAGTTTTAATTCTTTACTTTCGATTTTATGCACAATTGCAAAAGAAGTAGCATAAGCATCTCGAATTATATCGCGAATCGGTTTTTTATTCATAATTTTTTTATTTATATCGTCATAATCTAACTCTACAATATCATCGGGATTTACCACAATTTGCTTATTTTCTCGAATATCTTTATATAGTAAAGCTAACATTTTCTCGCATTTCTTGATGTAATTTAAAATTAGCTTTTGAGTTTCTCTCGCCGAAGAAATTCTTCTGTTCTCGAAAAAATCTAATTTCTTTTGATAATCAATACTTTTCTTGTCAATCGCTTCTTCTTTCGTTTTTTTATATTCTAAATAATCAGAATAATATTTACGAAAAGAATCATAAATTTTGCGAAATTCTTCATATAAAAGTGACATCTCGTGTTTTAAATTTACTTTTACGTCATTTTTGAAAAACGTATTTAGTTGTAGTTTATTAGTTAAAAATAAAAAACTAAATTGGTCGTCAAAAAAACAAAAATAAAGAAAAACGATAAAGACTTTATCATATATAGGTATTTCTCTAAATTCATTTTTAGGATCATATCTATTTCGTAATTCTTCTATAGAATAAAGGTTTAAAAACTTAAGTCCATAATGATACGTTTTTTCTATCATTTGTTGTTTTTTTTCTTCTTCGGGATCCAATGGTTTTTCTTCTGTTTTTTCCTGTTTTTGATCAATACTCTCTTTTTTTTCTGGTTTTATAATATCCTCCAAAGATACACTACTATAATCTTGATATTTAGTTATATCAATTTTTTCTTTGGAAGATAGAGAAAGAATTTCTTCTTCGAAGAATGTTGTAAATGGTTTAATTTTCTTTCGTTCTAAATGTTGAGCTAGTAAAATGAATCTCGGCAGAGCAATATACATTAAGTATTTCCAGCTTTCCTGGATTCTTCTCTTTTTATTTCGATAAATTTCTGGAGGTTTTTTCTGTAAACTTTCTAAAATGTCTATACTTTCTAATAACGTTTTTAAAGTTAATTCTTTAAAAGAATCTAAAACGTACAAACACTTTAAAAAATGAAATAAAGGAATTCTTAAAGCATCTACAATAACACGAGTGTCGTCGGATGGATTCGAAGTTAAATCAGAAAGCTGCTTTCTATCGTAAAGTAAATAAACTCTTTTAAGCAATTCCAAACATATTGGGGGAAATTTAGTTTTAAATCGCTCTAAAAATTTTGATTCAGAAAAACATTCAACTGTTAAAATATTTAATTCTAAAATTGCTTTTTTAAATTCTAAATTAAGAAAAGAGAGAAATTCACTCGTATAAAAATTTCCCTTAAAAGATGTGATTTTTTTAAACCATAACTCTAGCTTTAATGTCCACAGAGAAAATCGGGAGGTTGCTTTTTTTAAAATTGTTTCTTTTTCTTCTCTTTCTCTTGCAATCTTTTCTGCTTCTTTTAATTTTTGTTCTTTAAAAACCTGAGACGGTCTTCTATCTTCTCTAAAGTCAAATTTTTTTTCTTCTCGAAAAGAAGTTTTTTCTTTACCTTCTTTTAGATGAGGAACTTCTTTCGTAATAGCTTTTTCTTTTAAAACTTTTCCTCCTTTCTGTTTAAATTTTTCCAATAGTTGTTTTTTTTCTTCTTCATTTAAACGATCGATTTTAATCGCTTTTCTTGTTTTATCAAATTCGTATTCTTGCATAATTCAAAATTTTCGATTATTCTCTTGTCTTGTTTATATTCAACAAAAAAATATAACTATGACAAATTCTAAAATTATCAAAATCATACAACAAGAATTTTTAGCAAACAAAGATTCGGAACTTCTTGGAATTATTTTTTTTGGATCAAGAGTAAAATTTAATAAAAAAGATATAGACAAAAACTCTGATTTTGACATAGGTATTCTTTATGAAAGAAAAATTCCCATTTTAAATCTACCCGAAAACTGGGATGTATTTTTGTGGTCTAAAAAAAAATGGGAGAGAGGTTTTGCTCTGCAAGTAGAATTAGCAAAATATGCAAAAATTTTGTACGATCCTGATTTAATTATTAAAAAAAAATTTGAATTTATAAAAGAAAACATTCTTCCTCACTGGTTAGCTTATATAAAAAAATTTTGACATTACAAAATTAAATTTTCTATATTTTAAAAAAACATTGTCAAATTTTGATTAAAAAAAAGTTTCTTATATATGTATTATTTTGTATGGATGATTTTGTTTCTCGTTTTTTTTTGGATTGTTCTTGTAATTTCGTATTGGGAACGATTGATTCGAAGTAAAGAACAATATACCCGAGAAGAGTTAATCGATTTCCTAAATATTATTGAACTACAACTAAAAAAAATGAATCCCGATCATTCTCCTATTGGATATTTAGCTTTCTTATTTGGAATTTTTGTGGGATGGATTCTAACTTGGATAGGGGGCTTTTTAAGTCCTGATACAGGTACAGAGCCTGATTATACTACTGGAGAAGTACCTAATTATTTTTTCCAATCTTTTTTATTTGTAGGTATGCTACATATTGTATGGCCTTCTTTGATTTTGTTTTTAGAAGAAAAATTCGTACCAGACATAATTTTAGAGTTTTTTAAAAAAGATAAATCTTTTTTTTCTGGTTTAGCCATTAATCTAGTTGCTATTTCTTTTAGTAATTGGGGAGTGTATCATTCAATGAGTTTTTTATTTGTTTTGACTAATGGTATTATCTTGTTAACATATGCATCATATCAGGTGCAAAAAAAACAAAATCAAGAAGAAAATTCAGAAGTAATAAAAAAAAATGACGATATACAAAAAAACGAAGAATTAGATGTATGAAGCATACACCAATTACTCTTATATTTTTTTTTGGCATGCTAGGGTTATGGAGTCAAGAAATTAATTTAAAAGAGAGTGATCCTATTTTTGAACCCGCAAGACAACCTCCACAAACTCAATTGAATGGCTTTTTAGAAGATCCTTGGGGATCTTCTTTTAGTGCTATCTTAGACAAATTTAAAACCTTGGCAACCTCACCTATAAGTAAAAGTAATATTCAAATTTTACACCTTCAGAAAGATCGCTACATTTTGATACGAAGAAATAACATTCAATATCAATATAACTTTTATAAAACACCTTTCGAAGTTACAAAACTAAAAAATCATGAAATTACTAAACAAGAATACGAAGCTAAAGAAGGGGAGCTATATCAGGTTCGAATTATCCTACCTTTTATTGATTCGAAACTATTAGTAGAAAAATTAGAATCAACATATGGAAAAAAAACTAAATCCACTGTAGACGAAAAAAACCTATCAGGAGCAGATATCTGGGAATTAGAAGGAAGTTTTATTTTCTTATGGTATGAACCTTATAATAATAAGGCTTTTTCTAGAAGAATTGACTTTATTAGTAAATCCTTATCTGAAAGAATTTTATTAGAATCAAAAGATTATTTTGATTCTAAAGAAAAACAACTGCTTAAAGATTTGATTATTAAATAGATCTCAATAAATATATCCTCACTATTTGAATTTACTACTGATAAGATTCTTTCTTAAAGTTATTAAGCTAAGAAATGAGCTACTTTATTTGATCAATTTTTTCTTTATCATTCAAAACTTGAATCTAACTTTTCCTTTTGATGATATCGCAGGAATGAAAAATGTTTGACTATTCGTTTTTTTATAAACCACTACTATGCTCTTTCCATTGATTGAGTTCTAATCATTGTTTTCTTGTATGTGTGTGATAACATCAAGACTTTAAATTGAGTTTAAAAGATATATAAGAATTTTATCGTACTATTCAAAATTCGTTTGTTAGTAATAATGTATCACTTAGATTGTTTTTTTACTTTAAGAACTGAAATAAAAAATTGTATTATTATCAAAAACTATAGATTCTCTTCGACTCATAAACTATTTTTTTATTCCATAAAATTTTTACAGATTAAAAAAATTTATAATTTTTTTTAAAATTTTTTTATTTTTTTTATAAACTATCATTTCTTAATACAAAAATATTTTTTGGTAATTTTAAAAATAAATAAGATTGTAAGTAAACTACCAATGATAGCTTTTAATTAACATACTTTTTAAGCTGTTCTATTCTTTTTAAAATTTTTTCTTTTCCTAAAAGGCTAAAAAGTATCGGTAATTCTAAACCATGGATCTTTCCTGTAGTATAAATTCGTATTGGCATATATAAGTGTTTTCCTTTACGTTGGGTTTTGATTCCGCATTCTTTAATAAGCTCAGAGTATTCTTCTGGAGTTTTTCTTTCTTGATGATTCAATAATTTTATAAACACCTCTAATAAATCATTCAAATTGGGCTGTTGTGTTTCTAAATTAGAAAGTTCTAGTTTTGCTTCTTCTGTTAAAAAAATAGCTTCCGCACTTAGTTCTTTTATATATAAAATAGCATCTTCTAAAGTAACTAAATAATCAATAATTTTAGAAAAGATCTGAAAGACTTTTTCTTCGTTTTTATCAATCAAAATACGAACTTCGGGATCTTTTAACAAAAATTCTTTTGCTAAACTATATACTTTTTCTACAGGAAAATATCTTATGTATTTTTGATTCATCCAGTTTAATTTCGTTTTAGGATTGATAATTTTTGTTAATTCCTCCTTAGAAAAATTCACAATTTGAAGTTCTTCTTCGCTTTCAGAAAATGCAGGATCTTTTGTATCTAAATCTTCTTTTGATTCTTTTTCTAGTTTATCAATTAGAAAAAAATCAAACATAGCTGGACTTTTAGAACAACGATAAATATCAAACTTTTTGAATAACTCTCCTTCGGGCATAAATTCCACACCATCTTCGGGGTACCATCCTAAAAGGGACATATAATTAACTAAAGCTTCAGAAAGATATCCTAATTCTTTAAAAAACATAATTGATGTAGCACCTCTTCGTTTGGATAACTTTTTTTTATCCGTCCCTACAATTTCTGAAATATGAGCATATACAGGTAATGGTAATTCTAATGCTTGATGTATTAAAATCTGTCGTGGTGTATTAGAAAGATGACCAACTCCTCGAATAACATGGGAGATTTTCATTTCGTAGTCATCAATCACAACAGCGTAATTATAAGAAGGAAAACCATCAGATTTTACAATAATAAAATCACCAATTAAACGAGAATCAAACTTGACTTTTCCTTGTACAATATCATTAACTACTATTTCTTGTGGCTGAACTTTAAATCGTATCGCATAAGGCATATTCCTTTTGATATTTTCTTGTATTTCTTTGTCCGAAAGATTCCTGCATTTTCCATCGTATACATTCGGTAATCCCAATCTTTTTGATCTTTCTTGCTTTAATTCTAATTCTTCGTTAGTACAAAAACAAGGATATGCTAGTTTACGTTCTAAAAGATAATCTGTATATTGTTTATAAATAGATAAACGTTCTGATTGCCTATAAGGTCCATAAGGCCCGCCTTCTTTTGGTCCTTCATCAGGTTTAATATTGAGCCATTCTAAAGCTTCCAATATGGATTGTTCAGATTCTTTTGTTGATCGGTTTTGATCGGTATCCTCAATTCTTAAGATAAACGATCCACCTTTAGCTTTTGCATATAAATAATTAAATAAAGCTGTTCTGGCTCCTCCTATATGTAAAAAACCAGTCGGTGATGGTGCAAATCTTGTTCTTACATTCATTACTTTCCCTCTACTTAATTTTTCTAAGATAATTTCTTAAATCGTATTCAGAAACATGAAACACTACATCATATACATTTTCTGATAGATTTCTTTTTATCAATACTACTTTTCCTTTATTTTTTATTAAGTCAAAAATTTGTTGTTTTCCATATGGGCTAAGAGTACGAAGCATAAAAGGTTCTAAGGTAATATAATAATATGCAATTTCTAAAATTTCTTTTTGAGTAATCAATAAAGCCTCTTCGTATGTATCTGCTCTTACTTTTAAAAAAATTTGATACGTACTACTGGATAACATCCCAGTTTTTTTAAATTCTTCTGGTAAAGAAATACTATCATAATTTTTTGATTCTATAAAATAATTATATCTTTGATGAACACAAAAATTTATTAAAAAGATTGCAAGTATTGTAAAAATAAATCTGACCATTGTTTACAAAACTCAATTTTTTTTTTGTTAAAATCAAAGTCATTTTTTTTATCGTTGAATTGTTCTGAAACCAAATTTTTTATGGAATTCATCTTTAGAAATCGAAATCCACACGGAAAAATATATGTAAAAGTTTTTAAGTCATTCGTATAATTGATCGCCAATCCGGAAGATGTAAAACCTTTTTTGATTTCCAAACCAATAGAAACAATTTTATTTCCTGCTAAATCGTATAAACCCGGCATTTCAGAATGATAGTTTAAACGAACAGAAAATTTATCTTCAATTATATTTTTTGTCAAAAATATAATTTGATTCAAGAAATCTGTAAGTTTTATTTGTCTTTTTTTTAAATCAATATGTGGATAAATGATAATTTGATTTAACTCATGAGCAGTTAGATCCCCACCTCGCTGGGTGTAAAAAATTTTTACGTTTTGCTTTTCGATCCAATCTTTTGGAAATTTAAAGCTTTCCTCTTTGTATTGGATTCCAGCTGTAATGACAGGATAATGATCACAAAATATTATATTCTCCCATCGTTTGATTCTAAAATAATCTGCAAGTTTTTGATAAGTATCATATGGTAAAGTTTTATTGTAATATATTTTTATATTTTTTTTTAAATGCTGTTGCATTTTATTCTTCTTTTATCAATGGTACAAAACGTACGGGAATGATAGTTTCTTCGATATATTTTGATTCTGAAATTTTTTTAACTTTGATCAAATTTTGTAATACAATCCCTACAGGTAGAACCATAATACCACCTTTTTTGAGTTGCTGAATCCATTTTTCGGGTATTTTTTTTGGTGCAGCAGCTGACAAAATTCTATCATAAGGAGCATATTCCTCCAACCCCTCTGCTCCATTTTTACAAAAAAAATGAACATTGGTGATGTGAAATCTTTTTAAATTATTTTTTGCAAATTCTAATAAGTTAAGATGAATTTCAATTGTATAAACTTCTTTTGCTAAATAAGAAAGTAATGCAGTTTGATACCCACTTCCTGTTCCGATTTCCAAAACTTTTTCCTCTCCAGACAATT
This sequence comes from uncultured bacterium, assembly GCA_937928085.1. Taxonomy (GTDB): domain Bacteria; phylum Spirochaetota; class Leptospiria; order Leptospirales; family Leptonemataceae; genus SKYB61. Next base: position 86,388 of record CALFVU010000014.1, read on the forward strand.
CTAATAAATCTGTCATTAAAGCAACGATATAAGGTTGAGAAATCGTTTGATTCGAACCTATATTTAAAGGCCCATCGGTATAAGCATAAAGTTTATCTTTTTCCCTAACAAAATATTCACGTGGAAATTTTCGAATAGCCTCGAATAGTTTCGCACTGGTTATTCCTCTATAGGCAATTTGATTTTTGATCATATCTTCGAGGGCATTTTTATTATAAGGAAGTTCATCAAAATGATTTGACATAATTTTTTTTTATATTATTGTTATTATAATCCCAATTATGAATGATAATAATTTAATTACAGGCACTTTGGCAAGACTTTTTCGCCTAGGAGAAACAGCAGGTAGATTAGGTCTTTCTATGTTTTTAAAAAACCTAAAAGATACGAATAAAATTGATATCAATCAAATTATTAAAGTAGTGGAGAATCTCTCTCGCCTAAAAGGTGCTCCTATGAAAGTAGGTCAGATGATTAGTCTTCACGAGGATCTACTCCCTCCAGAAATCATAGAAATTTTTAAAGTTTTACAAAAAGATTCGACTACAATGAGTTTTTCTATTGTTAAAGAGATTTTCGAAAAACAACTCAAATCTAAACTAAATGACTTTTTGTATATCGAAGAAAAACCTTTTGCAGCAGCATCTATTGGACAAGTTCACAAAGCAAAACTTAGAAACGGAGAAGATGTAATTATCAAAGTTCAATACCCTAACATAAGAAAATCCATACATACAGATTTAAAAACGATTCAGTTCATCCTTTCTCCTTTGTTTAAAGCACTCAACTTGCCTTTTGAAAAAATCTGGGAAGAAATTCAGGAAAGATTATTAGAAGAAACCAACTATCTCCAAGAATTAAAAAATTTAGAATTATTTCGAAATACTTTTAAAATCGAAGGATTAGTATTTCCAAAATATTTCGAAGATTACACTACAGAAGAAGTTTTAGTCCTTAGCTACGAGGAATCTTTAAGTTTCGATAAAGGATTAAAATATAAAGAGCGACACGAACAATGGTTTTTAATTTTATTACAATTGATCATACTAGGTTTTTTTAAATATAAAATTTTACATGTAGATCCTAATATTGCTAATTTTGGATTTAGAGAAAATGGAGAAGTGGTTTTGTTTGATTTTGGTTGTATAAAAAAAATACCAGATGTAATATCAAATGCATACAAAAATACTGTTATTGCAATTCTAAAAAATGAATGGAATAAAGCCAGTTGTATTTTAAAAGAAGCAGGAATTCAAACCAGAAAAGGAGAACCCTTAAAAGAAGAATTCTTAAAACCTCATTTAGAAGTTATTGAAGAAATTTTTCCCAATCAAGAGAAGTATTTTGGAGAAGATGCGAATGTTTATAAAAAACTTTTAGAAATTGCAAGAGATAACTGGTATTATGCAAGCGAATTAGAATTTCCTAAAGATATTGTATTTATCCACAGAAATTTGATTGGACATTTTGGGAATTTAAGAAAATTTCGTGTTAAAAAAAACTGGAGAAAAGTATTTTTGGAATTATTAGAAACCGCATGAATGCTAAATCAAAAAAGCGTGTTTATTTTTATTATGGTTTAGATCTTTTTGGATATTATTATTGTGAAATGATCTTTTTAAAAAGGAATAGGAATAAAATACAAAAACAACTTTGTACAGATTCTATTAATCTTATTCTTTTTATGGACAAAGAAATCACAAAAAAAGAAAAAAACTATGAAATTATCATCATATAAAAATTATGTTAATCATACCAGCTATTGACTTATACGAAAACAAAGTAGTTCGTTTATATAAAGGAAACTATAATCAATATACGATTTATTCAGAAAAACCAGAAGAAGTGATCGACTATTTTTGTGATATAGGAATCCGGAGGGTTCATTTAGTAGATCTAAATGCAGCAAGAAATGGAGATATTCAGATTAACCAGAAAAGTATAGAAAAAATCATCAATAGAAAAAAAAATCTTATTATAGAAATTGGTGGTGGGATCCGAACAAAAGAAATCATAAAAAATTATTTAGATATAGGCTTTGATTATCTAATTTTAGGAACGATTGCAGTTAAACATATGGAATTTATAGAAGAAATTTTAAATGAATATGATAAAAAAAAATTCATCATCGGAGTGGATACAAAACAAGAATCGGTATATGTATCGGGATGGGAGGAAGATTCTAAGTTAAATTTATTTGAGTTTCTAAAAAAAATCCAGAAATGGCAAATTGAACAAATTATCTTAACAGATATACAAAAAGATGGAACGTTAGAAGGACCAAATATCGAATTGCTAAATAGAGTCTTAAACACAACAAACCTAAAAGTAATTACATCTGGTGGAATTTCTTCAAAAGATGATATTTTAAGGCTAAAACAAATCCATCATCAAAATTTGATCGGAGCTATTGTTGGAAAAGCTTTTTACGAAAAAAAAATTAATTTAAAGGAACTTTTAAACTAATCATTCAAGTATAATCTATATTCAACATAGTATTTTTTACAATTTTAAAACTTATTCATATTTTGTTTATAAATTTCTTGACTTACAAATTAAAAAAAATTAAATAAACTTGAGAGAACTACTATGAAAAAAACAGGCGCAAAAATAATGTTAGATTTGTTATTAGCTCACGAGGTAGATTTAGTCTTTGGATATCCTGGTGGTGCAATACTTCCATTTTATGATGAGTTATATAATTCCAGCATAAAGCATATTTTGGTTCGCCATGAACAGGGAGCTATACATATGGCAGAAGGTTATGCAGTTGTAACTCGAAAACCAGGGATAGCAATTGTAACTAGCGGTCCGGGAGCAACCAATACGATTACAGGTCTAACAGATGCAAAAATGGATTCGGTTCCTATAATGGTAATTAGTGGGCAGGTTCCTACTACTGCAATCGGAACAGATGCTTTTCAAGAAGCGGATGTGTTTGGAATTACAATTCCTGTTACCAAATACAATGCTTTAATTAAAAATGTAGATGAATTAGCAGATATTTTCGAAGAAGCCTGGATTATGCTAACAAAAGGAAGACCAGGACCAGTTCTACTTGATTTTCCAAAGGATGTTCAAGTTCAAGAGTCAACTAATATTCACGGAACTCCTAAACTAGCAAAGAGATTTTTAGAAAAACCAAAAATGGAAGGAGATTTAGAAAAATTTGCAACTGCTTTAAATAAAGCAACGAAACCTTTATTGTATGTAGGAGGAGGAGCAGTAATTTCTGGAGCTTTTAAAGAAATCAAAATGATTGCAGAAAAAGGGATGATTCCAGTTGTTTGTACTTTAAAAGGTTTAGGTGCTTTTCCCGGGACTCATTTTTTATCATTGGGCATGGCGGGTATGCATGGAACCGTAGCAGCCAATAAAGGAATTTTAGAATGTGATTATATTTTATCCTTGGGAGCAAGATTTGATGATAGAGTAGCTGGCGTCCCTAATGATTTTGCACCAGATGCGGTAAGAGCACACATAGATATTGATCCTTCAGAATTTAATAAAAGAGTAAAAGTGGATTATGTAATACACGGAGATTTAAAAGACGTACTTCAGGCTTTAATTCCTTTCATTGAAGAAAAAAAAGATCGTATTCAATGGGTACAACATTTAGAAGAATATAAAAAGAAATATCCCTTAGAGTTCGAAGATAGTAACGAGGTAATCAAGCCCCAAAAATTTATACAAAGATTATACGAAATCACAAAAGGAAAAGCTATTGTTTCCACCGATGTAGGACAACATCAAATGTGGGTAGCTCAATATTATTTATTTGACGAACCCAATCGCTGGTTAACTTCGGGAGGTTTAGGAACTATGGGGTTTGGTTTTCCAGCTGGAATCGGCGCTTCTTTAGGAAAACCAAACGATTTAGTGATAACAATTTCTGGAGATGGTTCTTTTCAGATGTGTATTCAAGAGCTTGCCACTGCAAGACAATACAACATACCTATAAAGATTGTTCTTTTGAATAATAATTTCTTAGGAATGGTTCGACAATGGCAAGAATTATTTTATCAAGAAAGGTTTGCAGAATCTGAATATCAGTTTAATCCGAATTTTTTAAAAATTTTAGAAGGATATAATATACCAGCAAAACGAATTACAAAACCAGAAGAAATTGATTCAGGAATTGAATTTTTATTATCAGAAAATGGCCCATCGTTTTTGGAAGTTGTGATTCCAGCAGAAGAAAAAGTATTTCCTATGATCCCTGCTGGAAAAAGCCAGAGGGATATCATTACATTTTCTGATATTCATAAAAAATAAAAAAATGAAAGTCCAAAGAGAAGTAGAAACAATTGAAATACAATTAGATGTTTTTTGTTCTTCTGCAAGAGCATATAAAGCATTTACTTCTCAAACAGAGTTACGCAAGTGGTGGGCACCCAGAGTTATAATGTCGAAAAACATTATCTCGCATAAACCAGGAAAAGATATGAAAATGATTCTTACCCATTTTAGAGAAAATGAATATATTCGATATAAATTTTATGGATTAGATTGGAAAGATCAGCCCGAAACCATCATTGCTATAGAAATTCAAGAGAAAGGAGTTCGTAGAAAGGACAAAGGAGAAGGAATTTTGATTTGCATATACCACGAAGGTTGGACAAATTTAGAATACAAAAGAGAATACGAAGAAATCTGGAACAAAGCAACCCAATCATTAAAAAAACTTTTAGAAACAGAACAAATTGAACAATGGTGGGAAAAAGAAAAACGAAAAGGAGAATTTAAATCCGCAACAATCCAAAACATAAAAGAATTTGTAAATAAAATGGAAGAAGAAGCGGGTTCTAAAAAAGAACGAATTAAAGCATCAAAAATTTTATGGCAGATTTTTGACGAATTAGATTCTCTAGGCGAATGGTATGTAAAAGATAATTATTCAGAAATTGAATTTTATGCAAAAGGAGTAAAGATTTTTGGGGCAACCAAAACAGGAAATATTATTTTAAATTGGCGAGAATTAGAAACCATATTAGGAAGAAATCTTCAGGATTTTGCTGATCGATTTAGTATTGAACAAAACAATCTAGAAATCCACGTAGGAAGTAGTTTCGAAAAAATTAATTCTTTAGAAATCATCCCCGAATTATTTATACGATGGTGTAAAGATATCATTCAGAACAAAAAAAAATAATGATTCAATTTGAATGTTATCCTCAAAGTATAACAAACATTTATTTAAAAGTTTTCACTGATCATACAGAAGAAGGAACCCTATACCGACTAGCAACTGCTATTTTTCTTTTAGAACTTGACATTTATTCAGGTGAAATTAATACGATAGAGCGCAATGGAAAACTTTTTACAGAAGATACTTTTATTTTAAGAAAATCAAGCAAAAATCCTGTTTTAGAATTCAATGATTTTAATAATAGATTAGGATATTTAATGGAAATTTTACTAAACAAAAAGGAAAAACCAGAAGAAATCCTAAAAAAAAATTCTAAAAGAGAAATTCCTACTTTAAAAGAAATATTTGAAAGCGGGTTTGAATACATAATTGATGAAATCCCAGAAAAAAAACAAATTTATTTCTATTTCGAAACCTCTGATCGTCCAGGACTTTTATTAAATATCACTAAATTTTTATACGAAAACAATTTTAATATTTCCCAAGCAAGAATTGAAACTACTGCAAACCATATTGCTAAAGATGTATTTTATCTTGATTATAAAACTCAAAACGATAAAGAAGCTCTCAAGAGAGCTATACAAACATTCATCGAAAAGAATCAATAAAATGATAAAATTTTTTTAAAAATCAGGAAGATGTTGATCAATTCTTTTTTTTGATTCCATATTTCCAATAAATTATACCTGTTAAAGTTAGAACTATCCCAATTAGAGATTCATAGAAAGCTGATAATAAAGTCATAATGGAATAAAAAGAATATATGAATAAAACTGTAAAAAAAATTAAATAAAAATATTTAACTTTATAAGTTCTTTCCACATCAGGATATTTTTTTCTTAGAATCCAAACCGCAATGATCGTCAAAACATTAAAAAAAGAAGAAGTAAAAGCAAAAAAATCAATTAAGCGATCATAAATAGAAACTGTAGACTTTAAAAAATACGAACTATAAGCCAAAATAGTTAAGACAGAAGCCCATAATGCCTGAAAAAATAAAGATTTTACAGGTAATGAATTTTGATTTAAATCTTTTAAGAAAGAAAAAAATAAACCGTCACGGCTCATTGCATGCCAAGTTCTTGCCTTCGTAAAAATTTGAGCATTCACATTGCCAGCTGTGTTGATCATAATAATTATAGAAATAGAGAAAATCCCAAAACTTCCTATAGCTTTTCCTACTGCATCAGCTGCAACAAACTTAGAGTTCGAAATTTCTTCGGGTGTTAATTGAAATAAATACGAAAGGTTAGTCAAAAGATACAAAAAAATAATCAGTCCTATTCCGATAAATAAAGAAAGGGGAAGATTTCGTTTCGGATTTTTTACCTCTTCTGCTACATAAGTAGCGCCCTCCCAACCGCTATAAGTAAACAAAGAATAACGTAAGGAAGTTCCTATTCCACTCATAAAAGAAAAAAATGTAAGAGGTTCTTCCTTAGAAAATTCCCATAGAGAATTGGTTCGAAAACCAATACATACAAAAATTATATAAAACAAACTTAATATTTTTAGTAAACTTAAAACATCTTGAAACCAACCCGAAAACTTTAAACCAATCGAATTAAAAAAACTAAAAAACCAAATTAAAAAAAGAGTTATGAACATTTCTAAATAAAAAGAAGATTCAAAAGAAAAGAAAATTAGGAGAATTTTTATAAAATACTCAGAAAAAACAATAGCAACAATTACAATCGAAGCGGTCTCCGAAACAAAAAACATTGCCCATCCCCTTAAAAAAGGAATAAGAGGATGATATGCTCTTTTTAAGTATTCGTAAGGACCTCCCGATTTAGGAAAAGCAGAAACCATCTCCGCATATAACATTGCACTTAAAATAGTAAGAAGCCCACCAAGGATCCATGTAGAAAAAAATACCACTACTGATCCTGAAAGCATCATAATCGGTGCAGGTGTTTTAAAAATCCCAGATCCAATAATTTTTCCCACAATAATAGCAAGACTTTCTTTTAAACCTAGCTCTCTTTTATACTCCCAATTCATTAAAGACAAAAGATTTTAGACAGCTAATTTAGCAACTAAACAAAAATTGAACAATTTGTTTTGGAGGTAGTAAAAAATTATCATATATCAAAAATGTTTACGAATAAAACACAATTATTTTTCTAAAGCTAACTGATATGCATTTAAATAATTATGATAAAGATTTTTCCAATCAAATATAGAGCTCTGACTTTCTACTTTAAATCGTAATTGAATTCTTTCTCTACGACTCATTGATACCACACTAAAAATTAAATGAGCTAATTCTTCTACAATTCGATTATAATCTTTATTTCTTCTATTTAGAATAAACATTCCTGATTCATTATGATTTGGCAATTTTTCTTTTAAAAATAAAGAAAATCCTGTGTAATCAGTAGTAATAAAAGGAATTCCAGAAGCACTACATTCCATAGGCGTATACCCCCAAGGTTCATAATAACTTGGAAAAACTCCTAAATGACACCCTTTTACAAAATCTAAATAATCTAATTTAAAAATTGATCCAAAACTCGAAAGAAAATCTGGATGGAAAACAACTTTTACTTTAGATTCGGGCTGATTATATAAATGATTTTTATAAATTTGATTTAATATTAAATCATTCGGATAGTTCAATTCATGAGTTACCACTGAAGGTAATCCTTTCTTTTTCCACGAATGATAAATTCTTTTTAAATACATTTCTTCTGATTCTGTCATTAAAAGATTGAGATTGATTTGGGGACTATAAATGATTTGACTTAAGATCCTTTCGGGTATGTTTTGAGCAATTTTTTCACAAGTATGTTTTAGTTCATCATATTGGTATTGATTTCGTAGCACGTCATAGTGATACCCTTTCGTAGAGCTTGCAGTAATAATAAAAGCAACTACAGTTACGTCTAGATTATGAGCTTTGATTAAATAATTTAAGTGAGATAATGAATCGATAAACACATCAAATCCTTTATTACGAAATTCATAACGGCCAGAAATAAAAATATAGATAGTTTTATCCAAATCAAAAACATAATAAGGGAAAAAATATCCTGCTACAAATTCATGAATTTTATTTTTAAAGAAGCCATGCAAGTTTTCGTGTTCGTGTACTGCAATAAATTTTTGAATGTTTAATCCATTTGGTGTTACAATATCTACTTCTTTTTCTAACAGATATCGGGTTTCTTCTTTTGTGATTTCGCTTACAGTTGTAAAAACATCACATCCAAAAGTGGCAGCCCTTTCGATTAAATAATGAGGAAAAATATTAAATTTTTTTGCTTCCTCGTAAGGATTGATAAATTTAATATAATCATAGAAATTTTCCACATTAGGGGCAATATATCTTGCAAGCAACGTAGCATGTGTAGTAAAAACAATTTTTGCATCCAATTGATTTTTTTTTATGATGGGAATCGCTGAACCCACTATCCATTCATGAAAATGCAAAATTAATCGTTTCTGATTCTTTAAAATCTCTGTAAAGATTCGAATCAATTCAGTAAGTTGGTAACCAAAAAGAATAGAATCATTCAACCACATTTCGTCGAAGGTTTCTATGCCGTGATCTTTCCAAAAAAAATATTTAAATTCCTGAAGTTTATGAAAATAAAACAAATAATCGATTAAGATTACATTTGGATTTCCTGTAACTAACCATTTACCAAATCTTGCTCGAAAACCTTTTTGGATAAACAGTTCAATTACCTCAGAATAAATTCCAGAAGGATGAATTTCTTCAAATTCTAGATTCGAAATTTCTTTAAAATCGGGTCCGATAATGCAATAATTTTCTTTAAAATGTTCTACAACTACAGGAGCTTTCGTCCTTAGCACTCTATAAATACCACCAATTTGGCGACAAACTTCCCAACTGATCTCAAGAAGTATTGAATTGGATAAATTCACAAATTAATTTTTTTTTTGTAGTTTTGATTTTCAACTGAAAAGTTATACAGTTAATCGTTAAACATTTTACTTGACTAATATTTTGGGTTTAGATTGTTAGTTCTAAGGAGGGATAAATGAGAAAATATTATGTAAGTTTCTTTATGATTATTTTAATGATCATTTCGTGTAAAGATAAAAAACCACAAGAACTTAGAGAAAAGGCAAATCAATTTTTTAAACCTATACCAGAAAAAATGCAAGGTTTCGAATCAGTAACACAAGAACAAATTGAGCTTGGAAAAAAATTATATTTCGATACTCGACTTTCTATTAATGATTCTCAATCTTGTAATTCTTGCCATAACTTAGATAATAATGGACCTGGTGTTGACAATAAGAAAGTTTCTGACGGAGCTATTCCCGGCAAAAAAGGAGAAAGAAATGCTCCCACAGTTTGGAATGCAGGGTTTCATTTAGCTCAATTTTGGGATGGAAGGGCTAAAGATTTAATTGAGCAAGCGAAAGGACCGATTTTAAATCCCGTAGAAATGGCAATGCCCTCAGAAAAAGAAGTTGTAAAGAAAATTTCTGCCATTCAAGAATATCAAGAACTTTTTAAAAAAGCATATCCTGAAGAAAAAGAACCAATTACTTATCACAACATTGCAAGAGCCATTGCAGCTTTTGAATCTACACTTATCACTAATGATAGATTTGATGCTTTTCTGAAAGGCGATGACAAAGCTTTAACAAAAGAAGAACAAAAAGGGTTAGAAACTTTTTTAAATACTGGTTGTCAGTCCTGCCATAACGGAGCCCTATTAGGTGGAAATTCGTATCAAAAATTAGGATTGCTAAAACCATACGACACAGAAGATTTAGGAAGGTATAATATAACAAAAAAAGAAGAAGATAAATATGTTTTTAAAGTACCTTCTTTAAGAAATGTTGCCGTAACTGCTCCTTATTTTCATGATGGTTCAATTTCGAGTTTAGAAGAAGCTGTAAAAAAAATGGCACTTCATCAACTAAATAAAGAGCTTACTGATGAAGAAGTAAAAAACATAGTCATTTTTTTAAAAGCTCTAACTGATCAACGATTGATCAAATAAAAAATTGTATCAAACTCCAATAATTTCTGGAGTTTGATCTCAGTTTATTTAATGAAAAAGCATGTATCTAAAAAAAAGTTGACTATTAAGCAACTAAAGCGAAACTTGTTATGTGTCAAAAAGAAGTAAAACTAAAAGTTATGGAATAGGAGTAGATAATTCTATTGGGCTTAAATTAAAATTAAATTTTGACGAAGATAGTAAAACAAGTTATGGAGAATTTATTGCAAATGAAAACATGGAAGGTGAACCCGGAGAAGTTCACCCCGGAATTTTAGCTACCCTACTAGATGAGGCTATGATAAAAATCAATGAATGTATGAATCTGGATACAACAACGGGGGAATTCAATATTCGTTATCTTACTTCTGCAAAAATTGGAGAAAGCCTTTATATAAGAGGATGGTTTATCAAAAAAAATAGAAGAATTGTAGAAAATAGAGCAGAAATAGAAAACGAAATAGGAAAAATTGTAGCCCGTGCTAAAGGAAAATACATAGAAAAAGAAGAATAAATTTAGTAAATTTTTCATCATTACTAATTCATCCCAACTCTTAGAAAATTAATCATTATCCTCCTCTATTTAACAGTGATTCTAATTTCTTTATCCTTTGATTAGAATCATAATGATAAAAACTACATATAAAAATAAGCTTATTTTCTAAATTTTTACTATAAAAATAAAATTTGATTTTCTTACTTTTTCAATCCAAAAAAAATTGCCATTTTTTTTATTTCATTTTATTTTAAAATAAGAATGATTTTAATTTTTTAAACATAAAAACAGGGAAAAATATTATGATATTACAAAATATAAAAAATATACTTGATATTCAAAATAATCATACAACTTTCAAAGAACAAAATGCAATTCGATATAAATTGAGCAAAAGAGAAGTAGTAGAATTATTAAAAATGAAAGGTATAAATCCCACAAGTCAAAGAGTAGAAATTGCTCATTTTTTATATCAAAAACCGCAACATCTCTCTGCTGAAGAAATTTTAAACTATCTGAATAGAGAATACGAAAAAGTTAGTCAAGCAACAGTATACAATACACTAAAATTATTTGTTGAAAAAAATGTAGTACGAGAGTTAATCTTTTCTTCGGATAGAATTTATTATGATTCCAACACAACAATTCACCATCATTTTTTAGATTTAGAAACGGGGAAAATTTATGATATTCCAGCCTGTTTGTTATGCACGCCAGAATTAAATAAAAATGAATTAGGCAACATAGAAGTAGAAGATATTAGTATTTTAATTAGAGGTAGATTAAAAAAACAAAATATCTTTATCGAATAGGTAAGTTAAAAATACTTAAAGGATCTGCAGAATATTTATCAATCCATAAAGAATAATGTAAATGTGGACCAGTAGACATACCTGTAGATCCAACAGTTCCGATTTCTAAACCTGCTCTTACATAAGTATTTTCTACAACATATCTATCCTTTAAATGCATATATCCCGAATAAATCATATTCCCATGATTGATCACGATAAAATTTCCTTCGTAATACATTTCTCTTGATAAAACTACTTTCCCATCAGCAATAGCAAAAACTACATCCCCTTCGTTTCCTTTAAGATCAATTCCCTTATGGATCGTATAAAAAGGCTTATAAAAAATTTTTTTTCCATTTAGGATTTCGTAATATTGGATTTTTCTATATTTATACCATTCCGATGTAATTTTATGATAATCTCTGGGATAAGACAATTTATTGGTAATACAAAAAGGTATTAACTCAGAAAAAATTAGTTTTTTGATTTCTTTTTCATTTTTTATTCTTTCTTGTAATTCTTTTTGTTCTTCTTTCGAAATTGTTCGTTTTTGAATATAGATAGGTTGATCAGAGTCAGGATATTTACGAATGTGAACCAAAAATGAAATTCGTTTATAATCAGTATAGTTATTGTAGTGTTTTTCCCATAAAATTTCGTTTTGTTGTGTTGTAAGATCGGGTGGAAAGATATATATTGAATTCCATCCATAAGACTTTTGATTTATGGGAATTTCTTTCGAAATGGTTATATAAAATAATTTATGTCTTGTATCCTTTAAAAGTTTTAAATCATTTGGTAAAATTTCTATATACAAAACTTCACCACGAGAAAAACTATTCGAATATAAAATCAATTTCCAATCTTCCCAATCAAAAACTTTTATTTGGGGTTCTTTAAATTCCCAATTATAAGGCAATTGAACATAAGTATTTTGAAATTCTCTCCAAAAAGTGTTGCTTTTTAAAGAAAAATTAATTATTATGACAAAAAGCAAAAACCATGGGAGAAATTTATTTTTATAATTACTATTGGGAGCATCTTGGATTTTTTTTATTAGGTCCTTTTGCATTATTACTTTTAGTATATGGTATATTAGAAAAAAAGAAAACAAAAAAAATCTTCTATGCAATTTCTGCTATCTCTTTTTTGATTTTTTTCATCACAGGTAAAAAAAATCCTATTTATCCTATTCAGTGGTATAATCAGAAATCGTATTTGCCAGAGCAGATTCAAGAAATCATAAAGATCCAAAATCAAAAACCAATTTTATTATTTTTTTATGCTGATTGGTGTAATTCATGTAAAGATTTAGAAAAAAGAATTCAAACGAAAGAGATAGCAAGTTTATTAAATCAAGGTTGGATTAGCATTAAAGTTGATGTTACAAATTTTGAACTTTATCAAGATCAAATTCTAAAAAAATATAAAGTTTATGGAACACCCGCTATTTCGTTTATAAATTCCAATGGAGAAGTAATGCAAGAATTAACACTAGTAGGTTCAGAAATTCCTCTCCGAACATTCATTTCGATTTTAAGACAATTTGGCAATTATAAATAAAAATTTATAGATTATAATTCATTTTTAAACCAAATTCTAAAAACATTTGTGATTCTTTTAAAGAATTATATCGATCTTTACTTTTGTATAAAATTTGATAAGGAATCAAATATAATTCATTAAAATAATAAACATCCAAAGTTTGACTGGTAAGATAATCAAAAATTTCTTTTTTCTCTATGGTATTTTTCCATTCTGAGCGATAAAGGCTCATATAAAAAGTTTGAGTTGTTTTAGGACTTTTATAAAATGTATTCTGCCATATAAACTTAATAGTTTGCCCATAAAACTTCCCCGACATTTTGAAATCTGAACGCAAAAAGAAAGTGAGTCGATCCTGAACCAAATTATTTTCTTTAGAAATCTGACGAATTTGATTTTTACCAAAAGTATAAAGATCAAAAGCAAATAAAAATTCAGAATCAAAAATCATTAAAAAACGGAAAGGAATTTCTACTTTAATTGCATTTGACTGTAGATGATTATTGAATACTAAGTTTGTAGTAAAAATATTTTTAATTATGGAAGTAGCAATGATATAAGAAGAAACAACATTCGTAGAAGATAATCTTGCATCATAATCAAAAAATCTTTGATAATACCCCAATTCAAAATAAGGAAAAATATAATGCCAAAAGAAAGGAAAAAATTCTTCAGTTTTTATCTGAACAAAATAATTGGTATAAAGATTTTTATATCCTATAAAATTATACCGTATTTCTGAATACAAATCTACATAAGGCTGATTTTGTACTAAATTTCTATTTAAAATAGATAACAGTTTTGGATTTACAACTTGATAATAATAATTTACTAAAAAACCATATTTCCAATTTTTCGAATGGATACTTAAACCAAATGTAGTACCACCACCCCAATTCCATAATGGAGGAGATTTCATCTGTAATTGATGATTCTGAATATAAGAAGATTGATTTTTTAAAAGATCAGTATGAAAATTATAAAAATCAAAATATTTTTTGATTGCGGTGTTTTCACTTCCTATAGCGATTCCAAATTTAGGTTCTAAAGAAAAATCAGAACTAATTTCTTTCGTAACGATAGTTTCTTGTTTTTCTAGTTCTTGTTTCTCTTCCTCTTGTCTTTGTCTTTCTTCTTCTAACTTTTTCAGTTCTTCTTCTTTTATTTTTTCTTCCTCCTGTAATTTTTGTAGTTCCTCAATTCTTTTCAGTTCTTCTAACTTTCTTTTTTCTTCTTCTAGTCTTTGTCTCTCCTCTAGTTGTTTTTTAAGTTCTTCTTCCAATTTACGGAGTTCTTCTTCTTTTTTCTTTTTTTCTTGTTGAATGTTCAAAAGCTTGTTCCTTTCTTCTTCTTGTTTTTTAAACTGTTCTTCTGTTATGTATATGATTTTACTGATTTGATTTTTTTCTATAACTTGTATTGTTTGATCATTTAAAATAATTTCTACTTTTGTTATGGTTTGTCTTGATATTCTCCCTTTTAGGATTTTCCCATCTTTTAAAATAATTATCTCAGAAAAAATCTCTTCTATTGCTAACAAATAAATCAAACATATTAAAAAAATTGACAATTTCTTCATGATAAAATAATTTTTTTTCTTTATGCTTTTTGACAATCATAAATAAACTTGATATTACACTAAAAAATTAAAAATTTAATAAAAACAGTGTAATTAGAATTGCTATTTTTACGAATTTGATTTCTTTATGATAAGAAGGAGGTGTGAGTATGACAAAAAATGTTGGAAATATAGACCGTGCAATTCGAATTATTGTAGGAGTAGTGATTGTGGGTTTAGGATTTTTTTATGAAAGTTGGTGGGGAATTATAGGGATTATACCCATAATTACAGGAAGTATTGGTTGGTGTCCTGCATATATTCCTTTTAAGATTAATACCAATAAATAAAATCAAAATGAAAGATTCCCAAATGAGAATCTTTCATTTTTTAAAAAATCATATTCCTTAAAAAAAAATGCAGCCAAAAGTATTATTTTATAGTTCTAAAAAATACGATATTGATTTTTTTACGAAATGGAATCATGAATTTAATTTTAATTTGGATTTCCTAGAAACTCCCTTAAACGAAAGAACGGTAGAGTTATCAAAAAACTATCATGCAATTTGTATTTTTGTAAATGATCAAGCAAATCAAAAGATCATAAAAGCACTAAAAGATAATCAAATTTCTTTGATAGCTTTACGATGTGCGGGTTTTAATAACATAGATTTAGATGCAGCAAAAAAATATGATATCAAAATAGTTCGTGTTCCTGCATATTCACCGAATGCTGTTGCAGAACATGCAGTAAGTTTAATTCTTACATTAAATCGTAAAACTCATAAAGCTTATAATCGTGTTAAAGAAATGAATTTTTCTTTAGATGGATTACTGGGATTTGATTTAAATCAAAAGATCATTGGTGTTATTGGTACAGGTAAAATTGGAAGTATTTTTGCAAAAATAATGAAAGGATTTGGTTCTGAGGTTATCGCATATGATATGATAAAAAATTATGAATTAGAAAAAAATTCTATCGTTCGCTATGTTGGATTAGAAGAATTGTTTCGAAATTCAGACATTATTTCTTTACATTGCCCTTTAACGAAACAAACAAAATATCTAATCAATGAAAATTCAATTTCTTTAATGAAAACAGGTGTGATGATTATCAATACAGGTAGAGGAGCTTTAATAGATACAAAAGCAATTATAAAAGGATTAAAAAATAAAAAAATCGGTTACTTAGGAATTGATGTTTATGAACAAGAAGAAGATTTATTTTTTAAAGATCTTTCTTACGAAATTATCCAGGATGATGATATTGCAAGACTTGTTACGTTTCCTAATGTTTTAATAACTGCACATCAAGCATTTTTTACTGATAATGCAATGAATGAAATCGCGAAAACAACTTTAAATAATATTTATCAATTTTTTATAAAAAATCAAATTGTTAACGAAGTAAGTTAAAATTTTTATTCTAAAGCTTTTTTAAGGCGAATTAGATTTTCTAATAATTTTTCAAAAGCTTCGTCTCTTGCTTGATCATCAGCAAAAGGCAAAATTCTTTTTCCCGATACAGAATCCATTACAATTTCAATTGTGGAATTAGGTCCTTTTTTTATGGATCTTGCATGTTCAAGATTAATAAGCTCTGTTTTTCCTAACTTTAACCATAGCATATTAACTATATTTTTTACAAAAATCTAGCATAAACTCTGCTAATAGCTTACAGCCCTCTACTGGCATTGCATTATAAATTGAAGCTCGCATACCTCCTACACTTCTATGCCCTTTAAGATTATATAATTTTAGTTTTTTTGCCTGATTCACAAACTCATCTTCTAGAGAAGGATCTTTTAGTCTAAATGTAACATTCATCAATGAACGATCTTCTTTAACGGAATGACCGATATAAAAACCTCCGGATTGATCAATGGCATCGTAAATGTATTTTGCTTTTTCTCGATTGATCTGATCAATTGTCTCTACACCTCCTTTTTTTTCTAGCCATTGGAGTACTAAGTAAAAAACATAGATCTGAAAAGTAGGAGGTGTATTATATAAACTATTATTTTTTGCGAAAGTAGAATAACGAAACATAGTAGGTAGGTGTTCGTATTCCCTTTGATAATATTCTTTATCAATGATTACTACTGTCATTCCCGAAGGTCCAGCATTTTTTTGTAATCCAGCATACACCAGTCCAATATGAGTCCAATCAATAGGTCTCGAAATGAAATCTGAGCTCATATCAATAATCAATTTAGTATCTTTAGGTTTAGGAAATTCAAAATATTGTGTACCAAAAATGGTGTTATTCGAAGTAATGTGTAAATAAGACAAACCTTCAGGAATAGTGTAGTGCTTTGGTATATAACTAAAATTTTTATCTTCTGAAGAAGCAACAATTACATAATCTACATTTTGTTTTTTTGCTTCTTCGATTGCTTTGGTAGACCAAGTTCCGGTGTTTATATAACCTGCTTTTCCTGTTTTTTGATTAAAGCGATTTCCCGTTAAATTTAAAGGAACTAAAGCAAATTGTGTAGAAGCTCCCCCGGTCATATATAATATATCGAAACGATCTGGAATGTTTGCTACTTTTCTTAATAACGTCATAGAATCGTTATGAAGTTTTTCAAAAGTACCACCTCTATGAGACATTTCCATAATCGACATTCCAGTATTTTGATAATCTAAAAGCTCTTCTTGAATTTGTTGCAATACCTCTGTAGGAAGCATTGCAGGACCGGGTGAAAAATTATAAACACGATTCATAATTTACTTGATTTTTTGTAATCATTCAATGTAAAGTATTTTTTAATGATATCAAAAGTTTTTGAAGATTATAAAAATTTAGAGTTTGTTAATATTTCTAATGGGACTTGTAATTATTTACAAGATAGACAACAACATTTGTATTATTTCACAAAAAAAAATTTAACTTCAAAAGAATATAGAAATTTACTAGACCAAGGTTTTCGTAGAGCTGGAAAATATGTATATAGGCCATTTTGCAACTTTTGTAGTGAATGCCAGATTATTAGAGTTCCTGTTCATTATTTCAAAAAAAGTAAATCTCAGAAAAGAGTTTGGAATACTTTGCATAAATTGGGCTTTGATTTTAAGATTACAAAACCTTTTTTTTCTTTGGAAAAATTGATAATCTATTTAAAATATTTAAAAATAGTACACAATTCAACTTATAAAAATCTATTAATGGATAACCTAACAATAAACACAGAAACTTATAAAACAAATCAGCCAATTCTTATAGACCTTATAGAGGGGGTTTCTAAATATCCAGAATTTTTCAAAAGCGTTTACGAAGATTATAATGATTTTTTTCTTACTACGTGTTTAGAAAAAGAATCAACTAAAGAACTAAATCTATGGATTAATCAAAAACTTATAGGTATTGGAATTTTAGATATTGTAGAAGATGCGTATTCTTCTGTTTATTTTTTTTACGACCCTGATTTTCAAAAATATAGTATAGGTACTTTTTCTATTTTATTAGAAATCGAAATAGCAAAACTTTATAATTTAAATTATTATTATTTGGGTTATTATATAAATGATTGTTCAAAAATGAATTATAAAAAAAACTTTAGACCTAACGAAATAAAAAGGATTTACGAAAAAAATTACCGAAATTTTCTTAAGTAAATTTACTTATTTACCGAATTTACAGATAGGTTGATAATCATCAAGATTGTCCGGGCACTACTTTACGTGGTGTCCTTTTTTTTTAAAATGAAGTTTATTACTTTACATTTATTACTTGCCTTCTTTTTTAGTTCTTTATTTGCAAATCAGAATTCTTACTGGTTTCGAATTTTTCTTGGATATGGTATTTATGGAACTGGCAATATAATTAACTCTTCCGGACAAGGCTTAAAATTAATCGAGCAAGGAATTAACAATGGATTTTTATATTCTCCGATTTGGTCTCCTATCGTAAATACGTATGGCCCAGTTTACAAAAATCAAGATTTTTCAATAAGCTCTTATTCAGTAGATTTTCAATTTTTTAAATACACAAATAACAAAGAATATGGAATCAGTATTAATTTTTTTGATTTAGGTTTTAGTTCTTACATACCTACCAGTTTTTTAAATGTAAACAAATTGATCTCAGAATCCAATCTCTATTACCCTGTGACCAAAGAAATTACGAAAAGATCCGTATTGGCAAGTGTAGTTCAATTCGATGTTTTTTTCAATTATAATTTTTTAACTATTGATATTTTTAGTCTTTCTTTTGGATTCGGTACTGGTATAGGGTATGGAAATCTTTCGTATTCTGGACCATATATTCAAGAAGCTCATATTAT
The DNA here is from genome assembly GCA_937928085.1 of uncultured bacterium. GTDB lineage: Bacteria > Spirochaetota > Leptospiria > Leptospirales > Leptonemataceae > SKYB61. The sequence continues at coordinate 105,204 of CALFVU010000014.1, forward strand.
AGGAAATTTTGGGCTAAAAATTGATCTTAATAACTATCTCCTAAAAGCAAATTTTAAAATCAGCGGACATACTGCAAAAACTGGAACTTCGAATTTTATTGATCGAAGAAAAGTATTAGTGAATCCAAGAAGAGGAGAAATTATAATAGCAACTTTTCAATTAGGCTTAACTTTTCCTTTGACTTTTAAAAATTAAAAAATAAATTGGACACATATTTTTTATGAGGACCAACATTGTTCATATAGGAGCTACAGAACTTAGTTACGAAATTCGTGGAATTGTAAACATTGCAGAAAAAATTCAAAAAATTTCTAAATCTCCTATTATTTGGGAAAACATTGGTGACCCTATTCAAAAAGGTACAAAAATTCCACCTTGGATGAAAAAAATTATTCAAGAGGCTTTACAAAATGATATTGTATATGCTTATAGTCCCACAAAAGGTTTAAAAAAAACAAGAGAATTTATTGCCGAAAAAATCAATCAAGAAGGATATATTCAGATTGATCCTGATGATATTATTTTTTTTAATGGATTGGGAGATGCAGTAAGCAAAATTTATGGATTTTTAAGAAGAGAGGCAAGAGTGATCGGACCATCTCCTGCATATCCAACTCATTCTTCTGCAGAAGCAGCTCATTCAGGCTATCCACCTATCACATATCGATTAGACGAAGACAGGAATTGGATGCCAGACATAGAAGAATTATATAACAAAGTCAAATATAACGAATCCATTGCTGGAATTATGATTATCAACCCAGATAATCCAACAGGGGCAGTCTTTCCTAAAGAAATTCTTTTAGAAATCGTAGAAATTGCTAAAAAGTTTAATTTATTTATTATTGCTGATGAAATTTATATCAATATGACCTATAATGGAGAAGGTGCAGTACCAATATCTAGAATTATTGATAAGGTCACTGCAATTTCTTTGAAAGGGATTTCTAAAGAATTTCCGTGGCCTGGTGCCCGCTGTGGATGGATAGAAATCTATAATCATCATAGAAAACCTATGTTCGAAAAATACATCAATAGCATCCTAAACGCAAAAATGTTAGAAGTTTCTTCCACTACCCTACCCCAATATGTAATACCAGAAATTATGTCCCATCCCGAGTACCCAAAATGGATCCAAGAAAGAAATGAGTTTTATAAAAAAAGAAGTGAAATGCTATATGAAATTTTTTCTAAAGTGCCTTATATTACTTTTAACCCTCCTAAAGCAGCGTTTTATGCTACGATAGTATTTCAAGAACCTTTACGAAGAGAAATGAAATTAGAAATTCCAAATAAAGAAGTTGAATTGTATTTACAACAAATATTAGAAAATCCCAATTTGTCTAATGATCAAAGATTTGTGTATTATTTATTAGCAGCTAAGAATATTTGTGTTGTTCCTCTTTCTACTTTTGTCACTCCGTTACAAGGATTTCGATGTACATTATTAGAACAAGATGATGAAAAGTTTATCAAAACATACGAAACCATAGCCCAAGCAATCGTAGAATATTACGAAAGTGCTAAAATTTATGTATAATGTTCCCGAATATTCTATAAAAACTATTTTTATAGATAAAAGTCTTCTTTTAGAGAAAAATCTTATCGTCCAAAATGCCTTAGAATATGCCAATCATACAAAAATCAATATAGAATATATTTCTAATCCAAAAGAAGTTTTTAATTCTTTTCTAAAAGAAACTGAAATTTTTAAAAAAGATATAATTCTTTTATGTAAAAATAAAGGGAAATTTCTTTCGAGTTGCCCGGGTTCTGATGGAATGGTATGTTGCCAATATTTTGTAATCAATCTGGGCATAGGTTGTATCTATGATTGTCATTACTGTTATTTACAAAATTTTATGAATCAACCTATCATTACTGTATTTGGCAATATTGAAGATGCACTCCACGAAATCAAAAGCAAAATATTAAATAAAAAATTTCATTTTAGAGTTGGAACGGGTGAATATTCTGATTCTTTAGCACTCGATCCTATTTTTAAGATTTCTCCTATTTTAATAAATTTTTTTACAGATATTCCTAACGCAACCTTAGAATTAAAAACAAAATCAAGCTTTGTTGATCATCTTTTAGATTTACCCCATCATTCCAAAACTGTTATATCCTGGTCGTTAAATCCTCAGAATATTATAAAAGAAATAGAAACGTACACAGCTTCTTTAGAAGAAAGAATTTTGTCTGCTCGAAAAGCTCAAGAGGCTGGATATAAAATTGGTTTCCATCTTGATCCTATCATCTATCACGAAGATTGGGAGAAAAGCTACAAAGAATTATTAGATTTAGTTTTTGATCATATAAATCCCGAACGAATTGCATGGATTTCTCTTGGTACCTTTCGATATTCTCCCGGTCAAAAAGAAATTATGCAAAAAAGATTTATAAATGATGATCTAACAAAAAAAGAAATGATTATAGGAAGTGACGGTAAGTTCCGATACTATAAATACATTAGATATGAAATTTATTCTAAACTTAAAGAATATATTCAAAAAAAAGACCCGAAACTATTTTTTTATTTATGTATGGAAACCCAGTATATGTGGGATAAAATATTTCATTTTATTCCTAAATCTTCTAAAAATTTGGATATGTATTTTCAAAAAAGATTACAATATATCGATTCTATTGCAAAAGTTTAAACTTATTTTTTTTATTTTATTTCCTGTTTTAAGTTTAAAAACTCAGAATATATCAACAATTTATTATTATTCGAATACTTTAAGAGATACACAAATCATAAATCAAAATAGAATTAATTCTCAATGGGATGAATATGCTCCAACACCCCTTTTTGGAGAGAAATATTTAGTTTTCCAATCCCAAAGGCCAGGTTTTTACGAAGAACATTCATTATGGTATTCGTTTAATAAAAATTACAAAGATCCTTTACTAAAACCTTTATGGTCAGATCCCGTTCCACTTTTTTTGCCTTTAGAACCCCATAAACCAACTAAAACAATGAATGTTCTTAAACAAAATGTATTTACAATCAATTCTCATTCTTTTACAGGGCATCCAAGTTTTTTAGTTCATGATGGCATAATTAAAGAAATTTATTTTACAAGTGTTGCATCAAATGAAAAAAATGGTTATGAAAATTTAAATATATATTACGTGCAATTTAAAAATGAACGTTGGAGCGATATACAGCACTTAGACGAAATTAATTCTAATTTTGACGATTTAATGCCTTTTATTTCTACAGATGGTAAAAAACTTTATTTTGTTTCTAATCGACCTGGTGGGTATGGTGGTTTTGATATTTGGTATACTGAAAGAGATTTAAAAACGAATCGATGGACAAAACCAGTAAATCTGGGTCCTACTATTAATACAGAATATGATGAAATTACACCTTTTCTTACAAAGAATCATCAAAAATTAATTTTTTCAAGTAATCGTCCATATGGCATTGGTCAATTTGATATTTATGTAAGTAATTTTAATGGTTTAGGTTTCGATATGCCAATAAATTTAGGAAAGCCATTCAATTCTGAACAAAATGACGAAAGTTTAAAAATATCAGATAACAACTTGTGGACTTACATTGCTTCCGATAGAATTGTGATTGATAGAAAAGGAGGTTATGATATCTATCGCTTTTCTCTTCCCCAAGAATTAATTGAATTTACAAAAATCATACTACTTGGAAAAATTTTAGATGCAAAAACAAAACTTCCAGTTGGAGTAGAAGCAACAATACAAATAGATTTTGGCATCCAAACGTTGGTTTTAAAATCAGATCGAAGATTCAGTAATGATAAAAAAACAATTGAAAATAATTTTAAAGTAGAACTTTATACAGGTAGAATTTACCGATTAAAAATTTCAGCTCCAGGTTATTATCCACTAGAAACGTTAATTGATTATAAGACCTCAATACCTAAAAAGGAAGAAGACATAAAAATTTTTTATCTGGAACCTATTCAAATTTTAGAACCTATTGAAAGAATGATACCAGGTATAGTAGTAGACGAAGAAACAAATCTTTTATTGCCAGGCTCCAAAGTAATCAAAATCCAAGAGAACGAGATCTTAGAATTAAAAATCGGAGAAAATGCACAATTTTCTGTACCAGTAAGAAAAAAAGAATTGTTTACGTTACAAGCAAGTTCTCCTGGATACGAATCCAAAACCCTTACTTTTAAAGAATCAGAAGATTTAAAAGAAATTGTTATAAAATTAAAAAAAATAAAAGAACCTTGTTTAGAAAAAGTAATAGAATGTGTATGGAACACAAAGATTTTGTTTGATTTAGATAGTGCAGAAATTAAACCCGAAGAAGAGAAAAAATTACAACTGGTAGCAGAAATCCTCAAGCTTTATCCAAATGTAAAAATCGAAATTCAAGGGCATACTGATTTATCGTATCGAGGACCAAAAGCAAAATCGTATGAATATAATTTACAACTTTCTATTGAACGAGCTAAAAACGTAAAAGAAAAACTAAAACAACTCGGCATTTCAGAAGATCGATTGATTGTAAAAGGCTACAGCTTTACGAAACCTATTATACCCGTACCAGATGCGATTCGAGGTGCTATCAATAGAAGAGTAGAATTTAAAGAATTTGAATAATTTTCGTCATATTTATAGATAAAGGCAATGATATGAAAACTACGTATTATAAAGTTCACCCCATAAAAGAAGTAAGTCGAACTTGGGATTATGTAAATGATCCGAATATTATAAACAATTTAATACTTGTAAAATTAAATAAACGCTCTTTGTATTTAAAAAACAGTATACCACCCGCAGAATTTGTTCCCAATCAAGAAAAAGAGGGCGGTATTGAATTTTTATATAACCCATCAATCGATATCCAAACAAAAGTAATATTGTATTTAGATCTAAATCGACATTTTGAATTTCATTTTTCTCTTAAAGAAGTATTATCGCCAGGTGTAGCGATTTTAGTTCCCGAAATTGTAAAAGTAAGTAAACAACAAAGAAAATTTTCTCGAATTGATGTAAAAGATGACTCTGTAACTGCAGCCAATTTTCGAGTTAGTAAAAATAAAATATCATCAAATAATATTCAATTTCAGATTAGTACAAAAATTATTTTTCCCCAATTCGAAGAAAAATATAAAACAAAATATCCTGCAATTCGAATTATGTTACCTAATGATAAAAATTTACCACTACAGATTACTAAAGAAGAGATTATAAAACCACAAACAATACAAGTAGATTCGAAATATATTTTAGTGTATCCTCTATTAACTTATCAAAAAAACAAATTCGTCCCGATCACATATATATTACTTTTCTTGGAAGAAAAAATTCCCAAGGAAAGAGAGACAGAAATTTTAATTGAACTAGAAAGAATTGCAGATGAACTTTACGAGAAAATTATAGAAGTCAATACTGTTTTAATTAAAGAAAAGCAAAGAATCATTAATATTTCCGAAGGGGGAGCAGCAATAGAAATTACTAACGAAGAATTAATGAAATTGATGCCTTACCAAGATTCTTTTACATTTGATTTAGTATTTAAATTAGTAGCTCCCATTAGAATGTTTGCAGAAATTAAATATATACATCAATTAATCTCGGAAGAAAAAGAATTTTTAGTAGTTGGTGTAGATTTTGCAGGGGAAGGATATACAGAATTTAAAAAAAATAATCGTGATTTGTTAAAAAGTTTACTTGCAAAATTAAAGAACTAATTTTTTTAATTCCTAAATAACAAAAAATCTTTATATCATTAGCAAAATCTATTTACAAATTTTTAGTTTGTGCTAATTATGGTTTGGAACTACTTTAAGGAATTTTTATGTTTATAGAAATCACAAAAAAAGAAAATTATGCTATATTAGTGCTAAATCGTGAATCTTCCCTTAACGCATTAAACTCAGAAATTCTACAAGAACTTAGGGATCAATTAAAAATCTTAAATTCTGATCCGAAAATGCGCGGTTTTATTATTACTGGAAAAGGAAATAAAGCTTTTTGTGCAGGAGCTGATATTATAGAAATGAAAGATATGACACCTGATGAAGCAGAAGAATTTGCAAGAAAAGGGCATAAAACTATGAATGCCATAAGTAATTCGGATTTGATTTCTATCGCTGCGGTGAACGGTTATGCCTTGGGCGGAGGGTTAGAATTAGCACTAGCTTGTGATCTCAGAATAGCTTCTTCCAATGCGAAATTTGCATTACCAGAAACAGGATTAGGGTTAGTACCTGGTTTCGGAGGTACTCAGAGACTACCTAGAATTGTAGGAAGAGGCATAGCACTAGAAATGATTTTAACTGGTGAATTGATTGATGCAGAAAAAGCATTACAAATTGGATTGATTAATTATGTTTTTCATATCGAAGAATTATTACCAAAAGCAGAAGAAATGATGGAAAAAATTCTAAATCATAAAGGAAAAGAAGCACAAAAAATAGCAAAATGGCTTGTACATTCTGGTTCTGAATTGCCTTTAACAGCTTCTTTAGAAAGGGAGATCACTTCTTTTGCTTCGTTATTCGAAAAAAAAGAGCCAAAAATAGGAATCGAGGCTTTTTTAAAAAAAGAAAAACCAAATTTTTAAAGTCAAAATTTAATTTAATATTTAATTGATTAATATTTTAACTAAATTTATATGAGTACATCATTTGAGAAAAAAAATACAGATTTTTTTATTTATGAACATTTACCTTTTCCAGTTTTGGTTACCCAAGAATGGAAAATCCTTTATTACAACTCTTTAGCAGAAAATTTATTCGGGGTTGTCCTTAAAGATAAAGAATTCACTGATTTTTTATCCAAAGAACAACAAAATTTTGTTAAATTTCAGATACAAACAATTCCGAATAATCAAATCCTTACCTTTTCTATTTTGCTTAGTACTGGCTCAAAATCTATTCCTCTTTTACTACACTTAAAAGCATTGAAAGATGAACTCCAAAAATGTTATTTTATCATTATCCTCCAACAAATAAACCAAATAAGCGAAAAATTAAATATTTTAAGTAAAATTGTTCTCGAAACCTTTACTATCTACGGAGAAAATTTATACAAGGAACTTTTAGATAGAATCACAAAATATTATTCTTTAGAAGGAGCTATTATTTTGGTTTATAACAAAAAAAACCAAACTCAAAAAATTTTAGAATATAGTTCGTATGTAGATATATTACCTTATAAACTCAGTGAAAAACTTTTAAGAAGAATACAAAAATATGGTTCAATTATAGTAAGCAAAGATTTTAAGGAGTATTATCCAGAAGACAAACTATCAATGGTTGGTGTACAGTCCTTAGTCGCAATAAAAGTTCAAGTTTCAGAAATAGAAGATATCATTTTGTTCACTTTTAGTTTAAAAGAAATTTCTGATCCGGGAACTTTACATTTAGAATTGAATATTATAAATGTTAAAATCATAAGCGAATATTTAAGGATTAATCAAAATTTAAAAATTAAAAGAATTTACAAAACTTTTTTAGATACAAATGATGCTATTGTAATTTACCACATTGATTCTGATTCAATTATTGATTATAATCCAGCATTCACCAAGCTATTGGGATATTCCGATGAAGAAATTAAAAACAAATCCATTTTTGACTTAACGAATTTTCCATTTCTAGAAAAGTATAAAAAAACATTTTTTTATTATTATAAAAAAAATAGGCTAAAAAATTCAAAATTTCGATTTAAAATTAAAAATAAAAATGATTTTGAAATACCAGTAGAAGTAGCTTTTAATTTTATAAAAGAAAACGAAAATTCTCTTTTGATCTGTATAATTCGAGATCTGACATTTGCAACTCATGCTATAGAGGAGCACAAAAAATATATACAAACTCTCTCTCTTTTAAATTTACAAGTAGTTGAACTTAATGAGAAACTAGAAATTATTTTTACAAATCATATAAAAAATTCAAAATTTAAAAAAATTATTGTTGGAATGAATTTTTTAGATATTATCTTGCCCGATTTTCGAGACTATGTAAAAATTATTTTGGAAAATCTTTTTAAAAAAAAAGACAAAAATATAAGAATACGATTTCCTATACGTATATATGGTACAAGAAATGATTGGATCGAAGGAGATTTTGTTTTAGTTAAAAACCAACATAAGAAACTAATTCGAGGAATTTTAAAAGACATAACTTTAGAATACCTTGCAGAAAAACAATGTTTACTTTTAGCAGAAACCGATTTGCTCACTTCTCTACCTAATCGAAATCGATTAGAAGAAGATCTCCAAAAGGCAATTTTACGAGCAGATAAAAATCATACATTAGTAGCAGTAGGTTTTTTGGATTTAGATAAATTTTATAATGTAAACGAATTTTTAGGACATCGAATGGGAGATTTAGTTTTAACTCTTTTTGCAGAAAGGCTTATACTTTTACCTGAGATTAGTTATTCTACTTATCGATGGGGAGGAGACCAATTTGTTTTTTTTATTGATAATATCAAATCAAAAGGTGAATTAATTCCTTTTACAGAAAAACTAAAACAACTAACTAAAGAGCCTTTTTTGTTAGAAGGAGAAAAGTTTTTTTTAACCTTTAGTGCCGGCATTGCTTTATATCCTAGTGATGGCACAACAATTGATACCCTATTTGGAGAAGCCGATAAAGCTATGAACTACGCAAAACATTCGGGGAGATTCCAGATTATATTTGCAGATAGCTTACCAAAAAAAGATTTTCCGTTAAGTAAGTTAGAAATACAAAGTTATATTTTACAATCAATTTCAGAAAAAAAAATCAATATTTACTACCAACCGATTTATGATAGTATAAATAAAAAAGTCATAGGAACAGAAGCTCTTGCAAGATTAAATCGATTTCGAGATAATATATATATAGGCCCGGATATATTTATTCCAATAGCAGAAGATTTAGGCATAATCGAAGAACTTAGTTATTATATAATGTATATGTCTTTTAAATTTATGAAAAAATTTATAAAAGATTTCGATATTTATTTGTCTATTAATATTTCAAGACGGCTTTTACAATCAGATTATTTTTTAATGAACTTATTTGATATACAAAACCAAGTTGGAATTGATGCTTCGAAAGTTGCTTTAGAAATCACAGAAACATTAGCTATGATGGATAAAGAAACAAACTTAAAAAAAATTCAACACTTAAAAAAAATGGGTTATAAAATTGCTATTGATGATTTTGGCACAGGTTATTCTTCTTTAGGTTTACTACAAGATTTTCCTGTTGATATAATTAAAATTGATAAAATCTTTCTTAAAAAACTAAAAAAGGAAGAAAACAATAAAATTTTAGAAGCAATCGTTCATATGGCTATGGCTTTAAATGTAGCAATTGTTGCAGAAGGAGTAGAAGATTATACTACTGTAGAATTATTGAACAAATTAGGGATTTCTTTTATACAAGGTTTTTTCTTTTCTCCACCATTAAATCCTAGTGATTTAGAAAAAAAATTCTATGATGATTTTAAACAAAATCTAAGCTATTTAATTTGAATCCCGATAAAGCTACAGCTTTCGGGAAGAATATTTTGATTCCATTTTTCACAATCACTAAGATATATATCTTTTATACAAAGATCAGCCTGGTTTTTATCTACGGGAAAGAAAAAAAAATTAGATTGTTTTGTAGAATTACATTCTAAATTTTTTAAAACTAAAACTAAAGAAAATTTAATATTCGCTTCTTGAATACTATAAATACTTTCTTTTTTAGTAGTGCAATAACTAAGTAAAACTACCAAAAAAATATAAAAAATTGTTTTAGAAAAAACTTTCACACAAACACAATAATAAAAAAATTTGATTATATGTCAAATTCTTTTAAGGTTTATTATGATGCCAGAATGTTAGGATATTCCGGAATTGGAACCCATATAGAAGAAAACCTAAAAATACTTATAAAAAAGAAAATGTTAGATATATATTTGATTGGAAATCCTAATACTTTACATAAATTTTTTTATAATTACAAAAAACTTATTCCCTTTTCTGCTCCGATCTACTCAATCCAGGAACAATTGTTTTTTCCAAGACAAAAGGAAGGAATATATCACATTCCTCATTATAATGCACCTATATTTTTATTGGATCGATGTGTAGTAGTAGTTCATGACTTAATTCATTTAGATTCAGAAGAGTTTAAAAAACCGTATTATCGAGCATATGCAAAGCTACTCCTTGGGCAAATTTCAAAAAAAGCAAAAGCGATTATCACTGTTTCGAATTATACAAAAAATAGATTTTTACAAGAATTTCCGAAAACAAAATCTAAAGTAATCACTGTGTATAATGGAATTAATCAAGCTGAATTTTATCCTGCAACAAAACTCGAAATTGAAACATTCCGAAATCAATATCATTTACCAAAAAAATTTTTTCTTGTTGTAGGTATTGGTAAGAAACACAAAAACTTAGATACCTTACTGATTTCTTTAAAAGATCTTTGGAAAAAAAATCAAATAGAATATCCTTTGGTAATAGCTGGCAATAATGCTAAAATACCAGAATACGCACAACCATTTCTAACGGAAGAAATCAAAGATAAGGTTATCACTCTTCCTTACCTAGAAAAACAACAAATGAGAGTTTTATATTCTTCTTCTTTTTGTTGTATTGTTCCTTCTAAATTAGAAGGTTTCGGTTTTCCTTTATTAGAAGCTATGGCTTGTGGTATACCTACAATTTCTTCGATAGCTACAAGCTTACCCGAAATTGGAGGAGATGCTACAATTTATTTTGATCCTTACTCCCCCGAAGACATAAAAAGTGCTATCCTTAAAATTTATAATCATAAAACCTTAAGAGAAACCTTAATTCAAAAAGGGCTTAATAGAGCAAAACAATTCTCCTGGATTTCCTCTGTAAAAAAAATTATTAATATTTATAAAGAAATTTTATAAAACTATAAAAAATTACTTGCAAAACCAAAAAACTATTTAAAAGTACAATTTATGAGAAAACCACTCGTTGCTGGTAATTGGAAAATGTATAAAACACCAAAAGAAACAGAAGAATTTTTAAAAGCATTTTTACCATTCGTTCAAAACAACGAAATAGCAGAAATAGCAATATGTCCTCCTTATACTTCTTTATATATAGCACACCAACAAATAAAAGATACTTCTATTAAACTTGGAGCACAAGACGTACATTGGGAAGACGAAGGAGCTTTTACTGGAAAAATTTCTTGTAAAATGTTAAGAGATTCTGGCTGTCATTACGTTATTATAGGACACTCTGAGCAAAGGACATACTTCTACGAAACAGACGAGACAGTAAATAAAAAAATCAAAAAAGTTTTATCAAATCATCTTGTACCTATATTATGTGTTGGAGAAACATTAGAACAAAGAAATCAAAATCAACAAAAAGAGATTGTAAAAATGCAAATCGAGAAAGCTTTCCAAACAATTAAAGATATTGGGGAAACTGTAATTGCATATGAACCTGTTTGGGCAATAGGAACAGGTATAAATGCTACTCCAGAACAAGCACAAGAAATGCATAACTTTATACGATCACTGATTCAAAGTTTATTTAATCAAGAAGTTGCAGAAAAAATAAGAATCATTTATGGTGGAAGTTTAAAACCAGAAAATGCAAAAGAAATTTTCTCACAAAAAGATATTGATGGAGGTTTGGTGGGTGGAGCATCACTAAAACCTGATTCATTTTATAAAATTATACAATCTGTTATATAAAAAACTTAATTAAATAATAAAGTTTCACTTCATTTTTTCGATAATAAGTACGATGGCTGAAATTCGATTTATATCTCAGAACTTAGGGGCAAATACTGATTACAATATACCCGCTCTAAATAAAAAAACAGAAGAAATTGGCAAACAAGTAAAAGAGCCATCTCTAAAAGAAGAGAAAAAAGAAGTCCAAAAAATTTCTACAGAAGATTTAATGAAATCCCTAATGAAACCAAAAGAAATAAAACGTCTACTTTATCTCGCAATACCCTTTACAAGGCATTTAATTGCAGAGCTTGATCAACAAAAAGGAATTTTTATAGACAAAGAAAGTTAATAAAGTTTATTTGCTAAATAATGAATATTTCTCCTTTTAATGTATCCTCTACAACTAAGGGGTTCTAGATACGCCTTGAATTCTTTTTATAGAAATTTAAAGTTTTTTTATATTTTAAAACCAAGTATTCTTAGAAAATCAGAAAAAATATTTTTTTTAGGATTGTATTCCATAATTAAAAAAGTAGTATCGTCCTGAAAATCTATACTTTGTCTAAACTCTTTTAATTCGTTAATCAATAGTTTTGATATTTCGTTTATGGGTAAAGAATGATATTGATTTAAAAAATCTAAAAGTCTTTTTTCTCCATATAATTCATTATTAGGACTTATAGTTTCTATCACACCATCAGAAAATAAAAAAAGTTTTGTTTCGGGTTCGATTTCAATCCAATTACTTTCAAATTCAGATTCGGAAATACCTAACAATTTTTGGTTTTTTTCTATTTTATATAAAGGTTGATTTTTTGCTTTTATATACATACCCGGATGAGCAGAATTGATGAATTCTATTTTTCCAGTCGATATTTCTAAAATAAAAGCAAACAAAGTTAAAAATTCATACCCCTTATATCGATTCGTTAAAAACAAATTAATCATATTTACAATTTTAGATAAACTAAAATGATGATCAATTCCGTAATGAACTATAGAACGTATAGAACTTACTAAATAACCTGATCCCAAACCATGACCACTCACATCCCCCAAAAACACTGCTATATGATCATAATCCACAGGTAAAATATCTATATAATCTCCAGAAACAGAAATCACAGGGTGATTAAAATATTCAATTTTTACCCCTTCAGGAAATTCTTTTAATTGAAAACTTAATTTTCTCTGAAATTTTCCAGATAGTAGTATATAACGAACTTTTTTTCGTTTATCCACCTCTCTAAAAAGAATATAGATATTATATATCATAATTGTTGCTAACCGAGCAACTTCTTGTAAATATCGAATTTCAGAAATATAAAATTTATTTCTATGCCCAGGATAACCAATCATTAATGCACTTTGTGGATACTGATCTATTTTTTTCTTATATAAATCAAAATCTTTCTTATAATAAAATTTATAAAAAAAATTTATAATTTTTAAAAAATAAATATAAAAAGTCTCCAAAAAATATTTTTTCTCTCCTAATCCAATTAATAATAGTATTTTGTTTTTATATAAAAAATCTAACAATTTCTTTTTTTTTCCAGTAGAGTATAAAATATAAGTTGTTGCGATAATCTTTTCTGGTTTTACATATTTCCAGATGGAATCCTCTACACTAAGTTCCTTTACAAAATTAGGAGATAAATCCAAATTCGAAATAAAGTTTTTTGGTAGTAATAAATAACAATGATTCAAATTCAACACTTGTATGACTTCTGATAAAAATTGTTCTATGGCAAGCTTTGGTCTAGAAATTCGGGACAAAATTTTGGATAGTCTCATTAAAGATAATATAAATTCTCTTTGTGGTATTAAGAATCTTTTATTGATAATACGAAAAAGCTTTTGTCTTAAAGGTTCTATTACTAAAGAAAGCAAGATTAAAAAAATAATATCGAAAAAAAATTTATAAGCTTCTTCTGGAAACAAAAACGTATATAAATATATACCTATAAAATAAATTCCAATAAAAACTAATGTTAACAATCCAAGAATTAAAGTTTTTGTTATAATAATCTGATTTGGTACTAAATACATTCTATATACGCTGTAAGCTATTAAAACTGGATACACAAAAGAACTAATTAAGTAAAAAGCTGAGGGGATATATTTTATATAAAATAAAAAGACTAAGTTTAATGTTCCTAAAAGATTGCCAAAAATAAAACTAAAGATTTTTTGTTTATCTATCTTATCTAGATTAGGATTAAAACAACGAATTAAATTGATGATTAAAGAGACAAATAAAATAAAATAAAAAACAATAAAACACCAAACCAGTAAGATCTCTCTTAAGCCTAATAGATCGAAAGATAAAAAACTAAAAATGATGATACTTATGATCGTAGCTTCTGTAAGCAAAATAAAAGTATTGATGCTTTTTCCTATAAATCGTACTTGTAAATTCAAAAATGCCAAAATAAACCAGCTAAGAAAAAAAAGAAAAATATCTAGAAGAATTCCTATTTTATAATACATAAATAAAAGAGTTAAATAAATTAATAAACTCTTTAAAAGAAAAAAAATTGAAAAGTAAACATCTTTTAGTGATTCATAAAACCAAATAGCAAAAAAAAGATTTAATAATCCAATCAAAATAGGTAAATAAAAAATTTTTATAAAATCCACAAAATAATAATATTTTAATGGCATCAAGTAATTTGTATCATTGATTTGAACAATTGCCAGGCTTTGTGTTTCTTTAATACTTTGAATTTTTTCTAAAATCAAATTTTTATTTTCGGATAATAAAATTGTGTTGTCAAAAAAATAAAAAATTGGTTCTCTACGGACAGGCGTTTTGAAAGAATAATATAAATTTGTTATAAACACAACAAAACCAAGAAAAAATAAAATATAAAGATTAGAATGATTACGCATAAAGACTACCGCGATAGACAATATTAAATAATTCATTCTCTAAATAAAAAAAGGAATAGGTTTCTTTAGGCTGTAGAAATAACCTAAGATAATAATTCAATGGAATGATTTTTCCCTTTGACTTTATTAAATAATGTTTAGGAGTATCACAATAAATTGTAACGTATTCTTTTTCTGGATGAATCTCTAAAATTAAAATTTCGATTGGATAATTTTCTATTTCAAATTCTTTTTGCTCTTTTATCTTTTTTAAAAAATCATTTATTTTAAAATTTTCTTTGTGATCATTTAAATACGCAAATATATACCCTAACTTACCAGCTAAAATCATCCCAGCAATTCCATTCATTTTCGGAATTGAAATAATTATACAATAAACAATTTTTTGATCTCTAAAAAATTCAATTAACGTGGCAGTTAGAATTTTTTTTAACTTGATATCAAAATTTGGGATGTATGGTGGAATCTGAGATTGTAACATTTCTTTAACTTTTTCTGCAATTTTAATTTCTTCTTCGAATTTAGAAATATTTTGGATTCGTTTTTTTAAAATCTCATCATGAATTAAAAAAGCAGCTTTCGCAGCAAACACTTCTAAAGCCCGATTTGCATATTGATTTTGTATTGGATTATGAAAACTTATAAAACCCATCAATCGATTTAAATGATAAAAAGGAACTATCGCATAAACAGAAAATTTTTGTAATATTTTTTTTTCTTCTATTTCTAAAGGTAAAGTTTCGTTATGGATAATACTATAGTTTTTTCTAAGTAATTTCATTAAATAAAATATTCTTTTTTTTTGAATGATTTGAATATTTTGTATTTTACCTTTGTAGTATAAATACATTATAAAACTTTTTTTATCTGTGTTTAAAATAAAAAGTCGGCATTCATTTACTTTTAACCAGATCATCAATTCTGGAGTTATTTTATAAATAAAATTTTCTAACGTAAAAAATCGGGCTAAAAATTCAAAATGATGAAATTCTGAATCCAATAAATAATCCCAATTGAAATCAATAAAGATATTAGAGACTAAAAACTCTCTTAAAGGAAATAAAATAATGACGAGTACCACAACGAATGCTATAATTCGAATTTCTTTTTCTAAAAAAAAAGAAGCAAAATAGTAAAATATTAAATAATTTATAATAACTAAAAAAGTAATTAAAAGATTTACCCAATATTTACGGATAAAGTAATACATCATTAAGTAGTATATTCAGAATTAATTTTTATATATTCGTAGCTTAGATCACAACCCCAAAAACTATCTAAATATTTTCCTTGATTCAAATCTACATCAAAATAAATTTCTGAATTTTTAAAGTTTTCCTTTAGATGTTCTAAATCCATAACCATAGGAAATATCTCTTTTCCATTACAGTAAATTTTTAATTTCGAAGTATCAAAATACTCATCAATTTTACCAATTGCCATAATCAATCTACCCCAATTAGGATCACCCCCAAAAATAGCTGTTTTTATTAATGGACTATTGATGATAGATCGACCTAATTTTTCTGAAATACTTTTTGTTGGGGCATTCAAAATATTAACTCTAAAAATTTTAGTAGAACCCTCTCCATCGCGCACAATAGCTTTTGATAATTGTAAACAAATTCGATACAATCTTAAAAAAAATTCAAGGGTTTCTTCAGATAGATTTGTATGTTTTTTTAACATAAGAAACACTTGGTAAAAAAGCTCTTCTTGATCTTTACTCCCCCAATCCACAAGAGATAAAAATATATTTTTCTCCAGATTTTCCAATTTGATTTTTTCTTCTTCTGGAAATTCAATACGAATCTTAGAACTTCCATTAGCTAAAATAACAAACGTATCACTGGTAGAAGTATCTGAATCTACAGAAATTCTATTAAAAGTTCTATCTGCAATAAAACAAGTTAATCTTTGCAGATCTTGTGAATGTATAGTAACATCAGTAATTACATATGCTAGCATAGTTGCCATGTTAGGAGAAATCATTCCAGCTCCTTTTGCAATACCTAAAATAGTATATTCAGAATGTGCAAAAGATGCAATTTTAATAAATTGATCAGTTGTAAGGATTGCTTCGGAAAAAGAAATTGGCAAAATCTCTAAATGGTTCTTAATATCTTTACATGCTTTTTTGATAATTTCTGGATTTAATTTTCGACCGATCACTCCCGTGCTCGAAGGCAAAACATTAGTGTCTTTTATACCTAAAGTCTCTGCAGTCCATTTACAAGATTGATAAGCTAACTCTAAACCTTCTTTACCTGTAGCTACGTTAGAATTTCCCGAATTTACGATAACACATTGCATTGTTCCTTTCTTTGCATGTTCTCTTCCAACCACAATAGGATTTCCTACAAATTGATTTTTTGTAAACACAGCTCCAATCGTACAAAGTGTTTCACTAAATATAAAACCAAAATCCTTTTTTAAATTCGGCTTTATACCACAATGCCAGCCATTAAGAAAAAATTTTTGTGGAACGTGAACTTTTGTTTGTATCATATTGTGAAATTTCCATTTTGTAGAATTTTTTTATTTTATCAAGTGAATTCTTATAAAAAAGTTACAATTCTAATTCAACATAAGTTTGATTTTGTATTATAAAATCTTCGAGCTGTTATTCTTGTTGCTAAAGTAAAAAACTAAAAAATTTTGCTTATTATATGGAGATTTTACAATTTTACGAGTTTAAAACAATTCCAGAAAATCAATTAGAATTTTTTAAAGAATGGTTTTATAAAAAATGTATTCAATATAATTTAAAAGGATTAATTCTTTTAGCAAAAGAAGGAATCAATCTATCCGTATCGGGCGATTTATTTTTTTTAAAACAATTTCTTAACGAATGCTATCAAGAACCTTTTTTATTAGGAAAAAAAACAAGAATTCGAATCCAACCAATCGATTCTATTGCTTATAAAAAGTTGATTATAAAAATTAAGCCTCAGATTATACCTTTTCCAGTAGAAGTTGATCATAGCTTGAATCAAAATCGTTTTATAAGTCCAGAGGAATTTCAAAAACTTATGGAAGAGGAAAAAGCAATTCCTGTAGACACACGAAACTATTATGAATGGAAAATTGGTAGTTTTAAAAATTCAATACAATTTCCAATCCGTACCTTTCGAGATTTGCCTAACCATATCGAATGGTTTAAAGAGCAATATAAAAAAAATGTAGATAAAATTTTTGTTACTTTTTGTACAGGTGGAATTCGATGTGAGAAAGTTGTGCCATTTTTGGTAGAAAAAGGATATGAAGTGTATCAAATCGAAGGGGGAATTTTAAATTATTTTTTTACTTTTGGAAATTCAAAACATTTCTGGGAAGGCGAATGTTTTGTTTTTGATGAAAGATATTCTATTTTGCCAAACTTTAAAAAAGGAACAATTCAACAGTGTGAATTATGCGGACAACCAGTTCTTAATTACCGGTGTGTACGGTGTGGAAATTTTTCTATTGCGTAATTTTTTATTATATATAATAAAAAAAGAGATGTTGTATGAGTACAATAATGCAAAATCTTGAAAACAACAAAAAACGTTTAACTTCACAAATTTTAGAAAAAGCATTAAAAGGTATACGAATTACTCCCGAAGAAGCATATTATTTATACATCGAAGGTGATTTTTTAGAAATTCAATATGTAGCACGCGAAATCCGTAATCGAATCAATCAACCAGGAATAGTGAGCTATACCGCTTTTCGAGTAATCAATTATACAAACTATTGCAATGTAGAATGCTCATTTTGCTCTTTTATGGATGAGATAAATTCGAATCGAGGATATGTCTTAACGAAAGATGAAATTTTAAAAAAAATGGAAGAAGCTATTGCTTTAGGAGCTCCACAAATGTTTTTTCAGGGTGGAGTGTATCCGAAAATTCCTTTTGATTATTACTTAGATATATTAAGTTCTGTAAAAAAAGAATTTGGAAAAGAAATTCATATCCGTGGTTTTTCCCCTATTGAGTTATTAAACCTTAAAAACATCACAGGTCTTAGTTTAGAAGAAGTATTAATACAATTAAAACAAGCGGGTCTGGATTCTGTTCCGGGGGCTGGAGCTGAAATTTTAACCGAAAGAATGAGGAATCTTTTGTCCCCAAAAAAGACTACTCCAGAAGAATGGGTTTATGTAATGGAAACTTGTCATAAATTGAATTTAAAGGGTAGTGCAAATATCGTTTGGGGTTCAGAAGAAACAAAATGGGAAGTGATCCAACATTTAAATTTAATTCGCGATCTGCAAGATCGCACTCAAGGTTTTTTTTCTTTTATCCCTTGGACTTTTCAGAAACAAACCAAAAAGTTTTATGTAAGAAATGTACCTGCCAACGAGTACTTAAAAGTTCTTGCAATTTGTAGAATATTTTTAGATAACATACCCCATATAGAAACAAGCTTAATGGTATTGGGTAAAGGAGTAGGTCAAATTGCACTACAATCTGGAGCTGATGATGTTTCTTCTGTTATTATAGAAGAGAATGTCCTAAAAAGCTATGGCATAAATAACGAAGACAATTTAAAAGAATTTTTGTTAGAAAGCGGTTTTTTTCCGATTAAGCGAGATTTTAATTATCAGTATTATACAAATCCTAAATTTTTTTTAAAATCACAAAAAGGGAATATATAAATGCTTGCTTTGAATTTTTTGTCTTATTGATTCTACACTTTCTTTTGAACTTTTTTGCAATATTTCGAATTTTTTTCTTGGTAACAAATATTTTGAATCCATCGGTATATAAACGCGAGAAACAATCATATCTTTCCCATGTTGATTTTGATGATTAAAAATCAAAAAATTTCTATGTTCTAATCCCATTTGTTTTAACAACGTTACTATCATTGCAATTCCCATTCCTGCACCTTCCTCCGCATCACTATAGTTTGAATAGTAATCATACACACTCACTATATTTCTGGATTCCATAAACTTTTTTCGAATTCGTTCTTCTTCTCTTTGCAATAGAGAACCTTCATTTAGAACATGAATCATACAAACCTTAGGATGAAAAGAAAATATCAAACAAAACCAATAATCAAATTCCATCGATTTATTTTCGAACTCTTCTATTTTTACAAAATATAGAAGGTGTTTAAAAATTCTTAATAACTTCTTATAATCTAATTCTTTTGTAGGATCTAAATTATATCTTTCTATAATCCATCGTTTTACATTTGCTTTGAATGCATTTTGTAATAACTCTTTAACAATTGCATCAATAGAAATTAAATGTGTTCTAAAAAAATTATATTGATGATTTTTTTGATAAATATCTTGAATTTTTTTTTCTAAATTTTGATCATAAATTTTTCCTAAAAGTATATAGTTTTCAAAAAATTTTTGTATATCTGGAAAATCTTTTAAAAAATCCATCAGGAGAATAATTGTTGGATCTTTTCTTGAATTTTTGTTATTTCAGGTTCTATCATTATAGGCTGGTTTACATACTGAGAATGAATATTAGGAAGTTCTTTTTTATGATATTGTACTTTAAATTCTACAAATTTTAAACCATGAGCAGTAGAGATGACAACCACTGTTTCCTTCTCTTCTATGATTCCTTTTTGTTTAAGTTTTATTAAAGAAGCTAACGCTACACCAGTATGAGGATCCGTAAACATACCAAAAGTATCTAAATAAGCAGAAGTGTTAGCTAGTTCCTCTTCTGTTACCTCTTCTACTACACCATTACAGTATTCTAACGCTCGTTTTGCTCTTTTAAAACTTACGGGATTACCAATTTGAATAGCAGAAGCTAAAGTTTTTTTTGCCTGTACTGGTTCAAAACTCAAGAAGCGATTTAAATAACTTTTATAAAAGGGATTTGCATTATGACTTTGAGCTACAGCAACTCTTGGAATTTTAGAAATAATTTTGGTTTCGTAAAGAAGTTTAAAACCTTCTACCAGTGCAGATACATTACCTAGATTACCTCCGGGGATTAAAAACCAATCTGGAACATACCAACCTAATTGTTGTATGACTTCGATTCCGACAGTTTTTTGACCTTCAATTCGTAAAGGATTCATCGAATTGGCTAAATAAATTCCATTCTCTGGGTTGGACGTGATTTCTTGCACGATCTTCATGCATCCATCAAAATCTGTATCAATACTAAATACATAAGCTCCATTTGCAATAGGTTGAATCAATTGTGCTAAAGAAATCCGATCCTTAGGTAAAAAGATCAACACAGGAATATTGGCATAAGAAGCATAAGAAGCAAGCGCTGCACTTGTATCTCCCGTAGAAGCACAAGAAATAGCTTTGATGTACTTACCCTTTTCGATCAATTCTTTTACTTTACTTACTAAAACTGTCATTCCTAAATCTTTAAAAGATCCGGTGTGAGAAATTCCACATTGTTTGATCCAGAGATTTTCTAAATTTAATTTTTTTGAAAACCTCGGAACAGGTACTAAAGGTGTGCCTCCTTCTCCTAAAGATACAATATGATCTTCGTGTAATTCTGGCAATACCCATTCTTTTTTTCCCCAAACTCCAGAGGAATACGGATGCTTTGCTTGTCTGAATCTTGATTCAAAAATTTGTTTCCATTCTAAGGGAGAAGTTTCTTGAATAGCATCTATATCATGAACAACATCTAATAAGCCATTACATTTAGGACAACGAAAGAGAATTTCATCAAGAGAAAATTCACTATTGCAATCCATACATCGAAAAATTGCTTTATATTTTGTTTTTAACATACATAAATAAATTTTTTATTGAATATAAAAAAACAATATTTTTTTAAGATCTTTTAATATATCGCTAAGTTAAACGAATCATTAACTGCTAGTATTTTAAAAATATCCATAGCTTATTCTTTTCGAATAAAAACTTCTCTTTTGCAGTTAGTTTCTTTATGCAATAAACTTTCGTTAACCCAATAATAAATTTCATTGATTTCTTTAAATTGTTTTAATACTAAACAAATTTGATCAATTCTATCTTGCATTACAATTTTATTGTTAGAAATAAAAGAATCATCAAAAATTAAATGAATTCTTTTATTTGTAGAATCATATTTTATGTTCTCCAATTTTATACTATCATAAAAAGCATTGACAAATCCTTTTTCTGTTCCTTTTTGTAAAAGTTTTAAAGCATCATCTATAGTAACTTCACCATTAATTTTTTTTGTGATCCTATACATCTGAGTTTCCTTACCAAAAAATCTTGGATAATATAAGTATAATATAGTTTTAGAATTCTCCATTGGTAAAACAATTTTAAGTTTTTCTTTAAGATCTTTTAAGGAAGGATATTTTTCAAAAGCTTTCATACTATCTTCTATAACTTCTTTAGGTTTTTTCAATACATTTTCTTCCACAAAGTTTTGTTTCGAAGTTAATTCTTCAATTGAAATTTTTTTCACATCATTTCTGATTTTGGTTTGTTGTTTCTTCGCTTGTTCATCTAAAAAAACTAATAGAAATAAACTAGAAAAAAGTATCAATATGATTTTATCTTCAGAACTCATATAATTAATTTTCGGAAAGTATGTAAAGAACCATAAAATTTAAAAAATCTACTGTTTCTACGATCATAATTTTATGCAATATAAGAGTTTTTAAGTTGAAATGATTGAAATTCAAAACTTTCGATCAAAATAAAACGTAAAACATCAAATACACTTGTAAACACTAATCTTTTGAATTTATGAAGATTTTTATTTTTACTTTATTCTTTTTTTTTTACTTTAGTTTTTTAAAAACAAAATAATCATACTTTTTAGTATTTAAAAATATTTTATGTATTTTATAAATTTTTTTCGAAATCTAATCGATATTTTTAATGTAAAAATCTTATTAATTTTATTTGAGAATAAAAAATTTTTTCAAACCCATCCTAATCTAAAAGGATCCAGAACTTAATAAAAGAATTTTTATTCAATTGTTGAGATATTTTTTTACTTGCAAGTATAAATGAAATAATAAAAAAATAGTTATGGAACAAACAGAGAAAAAGATTATAACGATAGGACCGGAAAGACCCCTTGAAAAATTAAATGAACAAGATTTAAATCTTTTAAGAAAAATGTATCGAGATATGGTATTGATTCGAAGATTTGAAGAAGCATCAGCAAAACTATATGCACAAGGTAAATTCGGTGGATTTTGTCATTTATACATTGGACAAGAAGCTGTAGGTGTAGGATGTATTTATGCACTAAAAGAAAAAGATTACATTATCTCCACTTATAGGGATCATGGTCATGCTTTAGTAAGGGGATTAGATCCCGGTGCTTTATTCGCAGAACTACTAGGAAAAAGAACAGGTATAGTAAAAGGTAAAGGTGGTTCAATGCATTTTTTTGATAAAAATAAAAATTTCTTAGGAGGACATGGAATTGTAGGAGGACATGTCGCTTTGGCTTCTGGTGTAGGTTGGGGAATTAAATATAAAAATTTAGGAGCAGTAGTTTTATGCTTTTTTGGAGAAGGTGCTGCAAATATTGGTGCTTTTCATGAAGGTTTAAATTTAGCCTCTTTATGGAAATTACCAGTAGTATTTGTTTGTGAAAATAATCATTATAGTATGGGAACACCTGTCTATCGGGCTTTATCTGTATCGGATGTAAGTATTCGTGCTGTTGCGTACAATATGTATAGAGATAATTTTGATGGTGATGATGTATTGTATGTTTATAAAAAAATGTTAGAATATGTAGAAAAAGCAAGAAATGGAGAGGGTCCATCTTTAATAGAAATTAGTACTTATAGATTTCGTGGACATTCTATGTCTGATCCAGCAAAATATAGAAGCCCGGAAGAAGTAGAAATTTGGAAAAGAAGAGACCCTCTTATTCGAGCAAAAAAAATGCTTGAATATAATGGTGTTGAAGAAAAAGAATTTGCCAGAATCGAAGCGGAAATCAAAGGCATCATTGATGATGCGATACAATTTGCAGAAGAATCTCCCGAACCTCCTCCTTCTGAATTATATACAGATGTATACGCAAAATAAACAAGTCAAGTAAAGGAGA
>CALFVU010000015.1 GCA_937928085.1 uncultured bacterium
GGGAGTAGCCCCCCTCTTTCTATATGAAACTTTCTAAATACGACAATACAAAAGAAGTAGAAGGAAAGCTAATTTCTTGATTTTTAATCTCATACAAACATACAATTTTAGGGAAAGGACACCAAAGCCATGGATTCGTAACTCCAAAAATAGAAATTCCAGTTATGCCTGTATAACTCGCAAGGTGAGTGATCCCGGAATCATTACCAATAAAAAAATTATGATTTTTTATGTTTTTTGCTAAAGAAATAACATTGTTGATTCTTACGAAAGAAAGATATTTCGAAAATAAAGAAAACTTCTCTCCTATTCCTTTTTCTGCCGGTCCTTCTAAAATTGTGATTTTTGTAAATTTTTTTAATAAAAAATCAATCACCTGTATAAAATTTTCCACACCCCACATTTTAATTTTACTTCCCGATCCGGGATGGATCAAAATTGGTTCTTTTATAGTTTGTTCTAGTGGTTGAGCTTGATACTTAAAAGAAATCGATACAATTTTTGATATCTCTTTAACAAAATATAGATGTATAGGAATAAGATAGTCTGGTTGCGACTTTACATAAAAAGTATTATTATGGAATTCTTTTAAACGATCATATAAATATCTTTGATTTTCAATACATATTATAAAATCAAAGTCTTTTATAAAATCTTTTAATAAATGATTTTTACTATGACTTTCCAAAAAAAGAGAAAGAAATATCGGATGATCAAAAGATATCGCTTTACCTAAACGAAAATAATCGATCAAAGGAACATATTCAGAATTTCCTACAAAGTAAACTTCAAATAAATTCTTTTTTAGTAATTCCAATATACGAAATGTAATTACTGTATCTCCTAGAGCACCGGGTCGAAAAAGTAAAATTTTTTTCATTTTTAATAAAAATTAAGAATCCATTCTTTAGCTTGTTGGATTTCTTCGAAATGGAATGAATGAAAAACGTTTTTTAGAATCATCTTTTTTTGTATTTCTATACTATACTCGCACAATGTATGGAATAAAATATTGTTTTTCTTACATGTATTTTTAAGTTTTACATAAGCTATAGGAATTTCTTTGTTAAATAAAAAATATTCGTTTCTATAATATTGTAATAAATTCGAGTATGTGACAAGATGAACTTCTTTTAATTTTAAAATTTGTTGATAAATAGTTTCTTTGATTTTTTTATTTCTATTTTCTAAATAATTCATATAGAATTGATTAAAAACATTTTCTATATAAAACGAAGATTGAGAATCATTTAGTTTTTGTTTTAAGAAATCTTTATCGTTGTTTTCTAAAAATTCATATAAACGAATAAATTCTTTATAATTTTTGTGTATATTCAAATAAAAAGCCCATTCTTCTAAAATTTGAGATTTGATTACAGGATTTTTTACTTTTTCTAAAATAGAAATCAAAGAAAAATCTATTTTTTTTAAATTAAAAAAAACTAAAAAATACTCATAGTAAAATTCATCAGAATGTTTATCTTTCGATAAAAAATATTTTTCAGCCATTTTATATTCTAAATTCGTTAAGTTTCTTTTTCTTATTTCTCTTATAGAGGTAATTATAAGATCTTCTCTATTCGATAATAATTTAATAAAATCGTTTAAATATTGTTCTTTCTCAGTTTTGATTATTTCTGAATTCATATATGGTAAAGACTCATAAAAAATCAATAAATTCAAAAAACTTTTGAGAGTATCGTTTAAAACATACGGTAAAGGTTCAGAATCTATCAAAAAAGAAATAGAAATTGCTTTAAGAAAACAATATTTTGCGTATTCAAATTCATCTTCGTTATAAAATATAATTCCATAACTATTCCAGTCATTGGGAGTGAATTCTTTTTCTTTTTTAATTAGTTCCTGAAAACTTATTTCTTTTCCTACAACTTTAAATTGTTCGTTAGAAAAAAAAATAGAATTCAAATGATAGTCTCGATACGAAACACTTAGACAAGAAAAAAATAGAAAGAAATAAAACATTTGTTTCGAATGCTTACTCATATTCTTTTAAATCAAATTCTTTTAAAAGAATCTTTAAATATTCTCTATCGTAAACACCCGGATGAGGAATCACTAAATCTAGTTTATTTATTTTATGATTTTGAAAAAATAGAATATCAATATCAATTTCTCTAGGACCATAACGAAAGGTTTCTTTTCTTCCAATTTCTTTTTCTAATTTTTTAATTTCTCTTAATAGTTGATGAGGATTTAAGTTTGTTTTGATTTCTAAAATTTGATTTAAAAAATCATTTTGGTTTTCGTAAAGTATTGGAGGATTCTCTAAAATAATAGATTGTTTTGTGATAATTCCAATTCTTTTGGATTCAATCAATTCTTTAGCTTTTTGTAAATAAACTTCTCTAGGCTCAATGTTAGAGCCTAAAGATAAAAGAACTTTTAACGGTTTAGTATATGGAACGAGCTTTTTTAAGTCTATAATCTTCTGCATCAAGATAAATTTCTATACACATCTCTTTAAGTCTACTATAAACTCTTCCATTAGAGATTTCTTTCCATGAATCCATTGGTTCATTTGAAGTTAAAATCGTTAGCAAATTTTTTTCATATCGACTGTCAATTAGATCATACAAAACATTATTCACCCAAGGAGTTTCTTTTTGAACACCAAAATCATCAATCACTAAAACAGCTACATTAGCTAATTCTTCTTCTATTTTTCTTCCCTCTCCAAAATATTCCGATTGGGGATTAAACGTATCTCGAATTTTTCCTAAAATATCTCTGGAAATTTTAGCATATTTTACCTCTACTTGATATAATCGTATAAGTTCGTTTAAAATAATACAAGAAAGTAAACTTTTACCACTTCCTGTCTTACCATAAAGATACAATCCCATCATGTCTTCTTTTTTACCATAATTTCTGATTAACGCACAAGCATGATCTAAAACAAAATAATAGTTTTCGCTGTTGGGTACTTCTGAATCAAGAAATGTTAATAATTTATGTTTATAACGTGGTGGAATTCCAGAATTTCTTTCAAGGTGTTCAATTTTTTTTATAGCAAGCCTTGCTTTTTTAGAAGGGCAATCTTTTATGCAATTATCTTTGGGATCATAATATACATAAGGCGGGTTGCCATCACACTTAGTAATTGCCTCTACACATTCACAAATCTTATATGTTCCAAAATCTTTCGGATGCACTTCTAAATCTAAAATAAAACCAATACCTTTGCAAATTTTACAATCTTCAACTCCATAATGATTCGCATTTTTTTCTAATTCTATGATAGTATCTTCTAAAAAGTGTTTCATTTTCATATAGAAAATAAAAAAAGCTAAAGACTTTCAAGCATTTTAAATTATTTTTTATGAATTTTAATCAAAAAAATCATAAATAACTTTTTTAGTTGTAAGTGTAAATACTTTTGTAATTTGATTTTTTATGATTGAACAAGAAATTAAAAAAATTCTTATTGAATATTTTCAGCTAGATTCATCAGAAGAAATGATTGTAAAACTTCATTCTACTAGCTTATTTTCTTTGTATAAAGTTACAAGCAAAATACCAATTTTTTTTAAAGATAGAACCTTTACAACCTTTGCAGTAAAAAGAATTGATAACCAATACATAGCAAACTCCGAGTGGGACGGATTACAATTTTTACATAATTACAACGCAAGGGTTCCTTATCCAATACAAATTATAAAAAATCTTGATAAAAATTTTTTAATTATGGAATTTATTGAAAAAACAAAATTCAGTCAAAATTCTAAAAAAGATTTGATCCAGTCTTTAAAAAACTTATACACACATAAAGAAAGTTTTTTTGGTTATACAAAAAATAATTTTATAGGTACGTTATTACAAAAAAATTTACAATATAAACATTTTATCGATTTTTGGTGGGACTCTCGAATTGAACCAATGATCGATTTGGCTATTGAAAAAAAATATTTTACGATAAAACAAAAAAATCAAATTTATAAAATTATAAAAACATTTTGTAATGACTGGAATTTAGAATCTAATGAACCAAGAGCAATTCACGGAGATCTATGGTCGGGCAATATCCTTTTTTCGAATGATCAAGCTTTTTTAATCGATCCAAGTGTCTCGTATTCTCATCCCGTTCAAGATTTTGCAATGTTAGAACTATTTGGTAGTCCTTTAAATTTCTCTGAATATCAACTCATTGCGGATTATTGCAAATTTAAAATTTTACCAGAAATGATTGAGTTTTTTCAGATTTATCCACTATTGGTACATGTGAATATTTTTGGAATTTCCTATAAAAATCAGATTATAAAGTTTATAGAAAGACACAGGTAAGTGTCCGTCTTACCTGTTTATAAAGGTAGAATTCTTACTTCTACTCTTCGATTTAATGGACTTGCTCCTGTTCCATCTAATGGTTTATCCCAAGCCCAACCTTTTACTTCTAATACACGGGATGGTGCAAGTCCCATATAATTTACAACAGATCGGGCTCTTTCTAAGCTTAATTTTTCGTTAAAATCTCGTTTTCCGGATTTATCAGTATGCCCCCAAACCTTTATACCAGTTTCGGGATAAGAATCTAATGCTTCTTTTAATTTAGAAACATTTTCTTTAGCTACGCCTTGTAGTTCAGATGAACCTACTTGAAAGTTAATATCTCCATCCATCTTAACCAATAGTTCTTTCGTTTCACCATTTTCATCCTGTATTTTTTCTAATTGAATTCCTTTTTTAGAAAAATGATTTTCTATATCATCATACATCATATCAAGATATAATCCCACACCTAAACCAGCCATACAACCTGTTGTTAATCCTATAATTTTTCCTTGATTTTGTTGTTTTTTCTTCTTAAATGCTGCTAATATATCATTTTTTCTCTCTTTCGAATCTTTTTTTCTCTGTAATTCATCATACAGAGCACCTAAGCCTAAACCAGCTAAACAACCAACAGAAGTAGAAATCAAAGTCTTTTTTCCTAAAGAATCACAAGAACTAACAAAAAAACTACTCACTACAATACTAACAACACTAACCAATGGTACTAATTTTTTAAAGTTGGATAACTTCATAAAAGTTAAAAAAAATAAAAAAAGCAAAAAAGTCAATCTTAATTATGCTTGATTTTTTTGAGTTGAAATTTTTAGTAAAACTATACAATGAATCATAAAACAAAAATTTATTTTAGTGGAATTTGTGGCTCTGGAATGAAGCCTTTATCTTTATTAAGTTCTCGTTACGAAAATTACGAAGTCTACGGAAGCGATTATTCTCTCAACGATGCCCAACATCCTTACTGGAATCTTTTTAAAAAATATAATATTCAAGTATTTTCTGAGCCTAAATTAGAAGTTTTAAAATCTTGTAATTATTATGTATACAGTTCTGCAATTCAAGAAAATCATATTGAAAGACAAACTGCTACTGAACTTTCAAAAAACGGAATTTTAAAAGTTTTTCATAGAATGGATTTCTTGAATTTTTTACTAAAAGATATAGAAATCCAAATAGCGATAGCAGGCACACACGGGAAAACTTCTACCACAGCAATGATGGGCTGGGTTTTACAAAATTTATGTCTAAGTCCTACAATTATCGTAGGAGGTGTTCCTAAATTTTTGCCACATTCTTTTAAAAAAGGTAGTGGTTTTATTGCTACATACGAAACTGATGAATCTGATGGTTCTTTTTTAAAATCGAATTCTGAATACAGACTGATTTTAAATATTGATAATGATCATCTAGACTATTACAAAACCTTTGATCATCTTGTTGAAGCCTTTTATTTATTTTCTAAAGATTGTAGCATTTGTGTAATCAACAATGATGATGAATTTCTTAAAAACTTTCCTTATAAGTTAAAATATCATTATATAGGTTATGGACTTTCTTTGCCCGAACACCACTGGTATAGATATTTTTTATTAGGAGAATTCAAAGAAGATATATTATACATAAAAATTTATAAAAATAATAAAGAAATGATTTATGATTCTAAGAAAGAAGGGATTCATTTTAAATTTACGGGCAAACATTTTATGGTAAATAGTTTAGGAGTAATAGGATTAATATTTGCTTTATTTCTTGACTACCCCACTCTATCTATACGTTCTTTAGGAACAGAAATTTTAAAAAATGACGCTTTGACTTCTATAATTCGAATCTTAAATCGTTTTTCTGGTGTAGAACGACGAATGGATTTAATTGCAACTTACAATCAAATTGATATTTATGACGACTACGGACATCATCCAAAAGAAATTCAAAAAGTTATCGAAACTTTAAAAGAAAAATATAGTGGGAAAATTGCTGTGATTTTTCAACCCCATCGATATACAAGAACCAAAGAATTAGCTAGAGAGTTTGCAAACGCTTTAGAATTAGCGGACGATATTTATTTACTGCCCTTATATTCTGCTGGAGAAGAACCAATTACGGGTGTCACATCAGAATTAATTGGTAGATTTATAAGAAAAAAAGTTCATTATTTAGAAAATCAACGTTTTGAAGTCATATTTTATCAAAATTATAGTTGTGCTGTATTTTTAGGAGCTGGTGATATTTCTCAACAAATTCGAAATTTTCTTTCTAAAATTGGGATAATTCAATCCAATAAAGATCTTATTGGATCTTTTTAAAATCTTAACTACCCAAAGAAGTAACTACATTTTTAGGACGAAAATTCTTCCATTCTAAAAATTTTTCGTATACTTTTTTAGACTTAAGCAACTCCATCATCTTTTCAGTTGCCTGAGATAAAGATATATCTTCAAATAATTTTAAAGCTACTGCAGAATTCATTGCCACAATTTGATTTTCTATTTCTTCACCTTCTCCCTTTAAAATTCTTAAAAACCTTTCTACAGCTTCTTTTCTATTTTTTACTTTTAATTTATCCAGTTTTTTTGGTGTTAGACCAAAATCTTCTACTTTCCAAACTCCTTCTGTAAGAATACTACCATTTCTAATTTCTAAATAATGGGTAGGTGCTGCAATAGAAACTTCATCCAATCCATCTTCAGAATAGATAATATAAGCATTTTTTCTTCCTAAACCTATTAGAGCTTTTCCCACTAAAGGTAAAAGATCCCTTTTAAAAACTCCCATAATTTGATGTGTGATTGGTGCAGGATTGGTAATAGGTCCTAAAATATTAAAAACTGTTCGTACACTTAAAGTTTTTCGAACGGGTGCAGCGAACTTCATAGCGGGATGCCATTTCGGTGCATATAAAAAACAAATCCCAATTTTTTCAAGGCATTCTACAGCCTCATCGTTTGTAATGTCTAAATTGATTCCACAATCTTCTAATACATCAGCAGATCCCGTAGCACTAGAAACTGCTCTATTCCCGTGCTTGGCTACTTTGTATCCTAACGAAGCCATCACCACTGCAGTTATGGTAGAAATATTTAACAAATTTGCATTATCTCCCCCTGTTCCACAAGTATCTAGTATCGGATATTTTTTTCTACTATTCCATACAACTGCAGCTTTTTTCATAGCTTTTGCAAATCCTTCAATTTCTTCTGATGTTTCTTTTTTCATTGCGAGTGCAATTAAAAAAGCTGCTGTTCGAATTTCCCCTGCTTCTCCGGTCATAATTTGATTCATCGCTTTAAATGCCTCGTCTTGGGTTAAGTTTTCGTAATTTAATAATTTCTTTAAAAATACTTCCATTTTATCCTCCTTGTTTTGAATTAGGAAGTAACAAATGAAAATTCGTGAATAAATATCGAAGTCCAGAAATAATCGTTATTATAGTTGTTATGAACATAAGAGTATACGGGAGAAAAGAAGAAAGTATATACAATACATCTGTATAGTTTCCATTCAAAAAATCAATGAAATATCGAAAAGCAATTTCGTATGTAGAAAAACCTTCTTGTTTAAGTTTAATATAAGATTGATTGATAAGAACTCTTTGTTTATAAGTGATCGATAAAAAGCTTAGTAAAATCATAATAATGCTAAACATCTGGAATGCTGTTTTGATTTTTCCAAACATTGATGTTTTTAAACTACTTCCCCTTTTAATAGCTAAAGATCTTAAAAAAGTAATCAAAATATCTCTTCCCAAGATAGAAAGAATCATCCATACCTCTATTTGTTCAGACATAAAAATAAATGTAATCAAAGCACCAATCACTAAAAATTTATCTGCTAAAGGATCGAGAAACTTCCCGAGTTCTGTTTGTTGATTGAATTTTCTTGCAATATAGCCATCCACTAGATCCGATAAAGAAGCTATGATGAAAATAATAAAACCAAATACTCTATACGTAAAGTTATAAGAAAGTATTAAAAAAATAAAAATCGGTACCAATATAATTCTTATCAAAGTAATGGCATTTGGTATATTTATTTTCTTAAAATCTTCTTTATATTTTTGCATATGTATGCAATTTTGAATTTAAAGATAATTCGCCGATATAATCATATGTAGCAAAACCTGTTATAGTAACATCATAAAAATTTCCTAATTTTGGTAATGGAATTTTTTTTTCATAAAAATCTTTGTATTTTAGTTCTACAAGAACATTATCATCAATTTCTGGAGCTGATTGTGGCCTTCGAAAAACCATTTGACCAGAGGTAATATTTTCTAACAAGCAGTTGAAGGTTTTATGGATATGCTTCGAAGTAATTTGTTTTAATTGTTCTTCGTAAAAATTTTGTAGTTGATTGACTCTGTAATATATCTCTTTTTTTTTCACTTGATTCAAATAATGATAAGAAGCTGTGCCCTCTTCTCGAGAATAAGGAAAAAAAGTGATATGTTCGATCTGGCATTCTTCGATAAATTTTTGAATCAATTCTACATCTCGAATTGTCTCTCCGGGAAACCCTACTAAAAACGACGTACGAATTTCTAAGTTTGGAAACAATTCTCTTGCATAAGTAAATAAATCAACAAAAAAAGTATAACTTCCAAATCGATTCATTTTTTTTAAAATAGATTCAGAAACATGTTGAACAGGAGATTCAAGATATGGTACGATTTTCTTAAATTTCTTTTTGTGAATTTTTTCTAAAATTTTCTTCGTCTTTAAATCGGGGTATAAATATAAAATTCGAATCCAATGAATTTCTGGCAAAAGTTCAATGTCCTCTAAAAGAGATATAAATTCTTCGATATTCTTTCCGTAAGAATTGGTATCCTGACTTACTATACAAATTTCTTTTATATTTGAATTTATTTTTAATACTTCTTGAATTTCCTGAAGAATCTCCGCTTTTTCTCTATATCCAAATTTTCCTTTAAAACTTGGAATAGCACAAAAAGAACAGTTTCGATTACATCCTTCTGAAATTTTTATAGGTAAATAAAATTTTTTTTGTTTAGAAATATCATAATAAAAATTAGTAGAAGTTTTTTTAGAAAATACTGGCACCTCAAAATTTTTTTTGATAATATCTCCTACACGATGATACTCTCCAGTACCTATAATTAAATCCACTTCTGCAATTTCTTTTTGAATTTCTTCTTTATATCTTTGGGCGAAACAACCAACCACAATAAGCTTTTGATTTTTATTAGTAATATCTTTTTTTAAGCTTATGGAATCAAAAATAACTTCAATGGTCTCTTTTTTTGCTTCTTCGATAAATCCGCAAGTATTGATAATATGAAAATCTGATTCTTTTATCGATTTTGCTTGTTTAAAACCGTTAAGAATCATCGATTTATGTATTTGTCTACTATCCGCTTCGTTTTTTAGACAACCTAACGTAGTAATGAAAAAAGAAAACTCCATAGAATTATTGAGGAATAATAATTTGTTCTTCTATTTTAAACTTAGTTGTATCGAAAGGATCAGAAATTTTAGTAAATGATAGCTTTACAATTTTTCCAGCTGTCCCTGCGATTCGAGGAGGAAACCCTTCTCTATAAAATCTTACCCCAGCACCATTACCTATTTTGATGTCCAATCGATAATCTGCTTCTAAGTTCAGTATATCTCCTACACGAAAAAAATCACCTTTATATACTTTACCATCAGCAACCCATTCTAAATACGTTTCTTGCAAAATTTCTAATGTAACAATGATATCTTTATTTGCAGACATTTTTGTTTTTGCTAAAAGTTCAATTTGTATAGCATTTTCCGAAACTTCTTTTACAGATAACTCTATTTTTTGATCTGCTTGATTAAGTTCAGATATCATATTTGTAAGAATGATTGTTTCTCCAGATTTTGTCTCTATTGGATAGTTCTTTTTATTATAATCAATACTAAATTTTACATTTTCGTAATTTTCTTTTCTTTCTATTTTTGTTATGCATAAAATAAATTTGATATTCAAAGAACTAATAAAGAATTCATAGTTATTAGATAAGTCCAACAAAGACAACAAAGATTCTTCTTTTAATGTAATTGTTTTTATATCTCTTTTATCGCAAGGTTTGATTGTTGTAGTATACGATACTGTAGTAGGTAAAAAAATAAAATCGTAAATTTTATAAGATAAATAAACGATTCCTATAAAAATAAGCGCAAGAATAAAGTATTTTAATAAGTTTTGAGGAATTTGTAAAGTGGGTTTTGAAATGTTTGTTAACTCCTCTAATGGAGAAGCACTATTTTGTAGTCTTAATCCTTTGTATTCTTTTATTATTTCCTCTGGATCTAAGTTCAAAAATTCAGCATAGTTTCTTAAAAATCCAAGAATATAAGTTTCTGATGAAAAAGAAGAAAAATCTTCTTCTTCTAAAGCTTCTAAAAATTTAGGAGACATATGAGTTTTTTCCGAAACTTCTCTAAGAGAATATCCTTTTGACTCTCGAGCCTTTCGTAATTTATCTCCTAATTTCTTAAGCTCAGACATTTTTTTATTCCTCCACAACTAATGGATTAAAAACCATTCGATAATCTTCTGGTGGCTGGAATTGAAATAACTTTCCTTCAATTTCTGTATTTGTTTTTATATTAGAAAATTCAATCATAGTTTGTACTCCAAAATTACCTTCAGCTATCGCTTTTTCTATAAGGTAATTCTCTGCATTAATAAACAATTTTATGTTTCTATAACCACCAATTTTTACTTTTTGTTCTAAATCCATTACATAGTATTTTTTATTATCTATTTGCTTAGGTTGATGAATATCATCAAATTTATAATGATACTTTGTAAATAATCGTTTTATTCCACTACCGGGTAAAAGAGAAAAAATTGATTTTCCTTGCTCATCTTTCGCATTTAATTTTAGATCCTGTTTACCTACTAATTTCTGAGAAGCAATTACAATCCATAAAATTTTACCGTCAGAAATCATTAAATCTCCACTTGGTTGAGTAAATTCAAATCTTACTTTGCCGGGATTTTGATAATAAGAAATTCCCTTCATAGTTTTGTTTTTCGTTTTTATAACAAAATTAGCTTTAAAATTATCAAAAGACTCATATTTTTCAATCACTTTCCGTGCTACCATTGAATGAGATTGCCAATTTGCTGGTGGATTTTGTGAATAAAGATTTGTAATAAAAGATAATAAAACTCCCGTAAATTTTAATGATCTCATATTGAATGTTTCCAAATATTGCCAGAATTTTTTTTTCATATGAGTAAAAAACAACTTTTTTTTCAACTTTTAAAAGGAAAATAGATTTTAGCAGTTAATAAAATGAATTGACACATCATTTCTTTTATTGAACTTTTTTATCTTTATGAATTTAAAAAATGCATATGTAATGATTACAGGGGGTTCTTCTGGAATAGGAGAATTTTTAGCAAAAGAGTTAGCTAAATTTCAAGCAATACCAATTTTAATAGCAAGAAGAAAAGAAGAATTAGAAAGAGTACAAAAGGAAATTCAAAAAAAATATAATATTACTTCGTTGATTTTTCCTTGCGATATCACAAACTCAAATGATAGAGAAAAACTTAAAAATTTTATTAACACAATCCCCCGCATCGATGTAATCGTTCACAATGCTGGAATCACAAATCATGGAACTTTTTTGCAATCTACAGAAGAAGCATTAAGAAAAACCTTCGAAATTAATTTTTTTTCGATAGTAGAAGTTACTAGAATCGCTCTTCCAAAGCTATTGGATCAACCCGAACAAAAAAAATTGATCATTTTGATTTCTACCCCTTCTGGTTTGTATGGTATTCCAGAGAGATTTGCTTACTCTTCTAGTAAAGCTGCTGCTCAACTTTTTTTAGAAAGTATATCGCATGAATTTTATAAAAATAATATAAAAGTTTTGATTTTTTTTCCAGGTTACACAAGAACGAATTTAAGAAGAAGTGGTCTAACAAGCGATGGAAAACCACTTCAGGAAGAACAAGAAAAAAAAGCAAAAAATCCTGAAGAAGTAGCTAAAATCTTTAGAAAAGCCATACAAAAAGAAAGAAAATATGTATTTACGAACTTGACCGGAAGATTGATCTTTTACGGAAGAGTCTTATTTCCAGGTTTATTAGATTTTTTTATAAGAAGAAAAAAATAAAGAGGATTTGCTGTTTTCAACAAACCCTCTGCTTTTTTATGGCATTATAGATATAATTTCATCTCTATTAACTAAAGAAACAACATGCTTATATTCCGCAGACTCTTTGCCATATTTCAACTCTGTTGCTCGTAAAAGATGAACATTTTTTTTGTATCGAAATCTTAACATCTGATCTTCTGTTCCCATTCCATATTTTTTAATCATATTTTCTTGAAAGGCATAAGCTTGGGATAAATATTTGTGAGCAGGATATTCCTTCTCGTTTTCATCAATTTGAATATAATGCTCTAATATTGGAATGATTTGTGGTATATTTCCCAAATCATATTGATACATTACCCAGTTCCTGTATACAGCAGATAGTAGTTTCTTAAAAGGTTCTTTTTCTCTAAGATCGGGATTGATAATTTCGTCCAAATAATTGATAGCTCGAGTAAAATAAGTAACCGCTTCTTGCTTTGCCTCTCTTTTCATTCTATTGATCTGTCTTTCCTCTTGAGTTTTTCGATCAACAACCTGCCAATACCATTTTTCATTAAACCTGCGAGTTTCTGCACTTTGTTTTCTAAAAAGCTCCACCTCATCTCTCATTTTAATGATTGCATTAATTCCAGACTGAAACGAAGAAAGAGATAATCTATATTTATTGTTTGCAAAAGCTTTAGACAAACGATGCAATTCCGTAAAAGAAGGATCATAATCTCTATAATCAGCATTTTTCCATAATTCTTCGGATCGTAAATTCCTTGCCCTTATTCTTTTTTGCTCATCAGATAATTGGGTTTCGTCTATTTCTTCTGATACTAATTCTCCCGGCGTTGGTTCATAAGGAGTTGGATTTGCTGGATTCACAATAGTAGAAGTCTGCTGCTGGGTAGGTTGTTGAGCTATTAAACTCATACCATAAAATATAAAAGTTAAAATCAAGATTCTATTTTTCATACAAGCACTCCTATAATCCAATAAACTTTACTATTTTATGTTATCGGTTTTATAAAAAGAAAAATAAATCCATCAAATCAATTTTTCTTTGTCATTTTATTTTTTATTATTGCTCAATATAAAATTCCAATGTCTTTTCTATAAAAAGTGTTTTCTATTGGATTTTTTTCTAAAAAATCATAAATTTTGAATCTATTTTCTTCTATAGAATTTCCCAAAGATACGATATTTAAAATCCGTCCTCCTGTACTATAAAATTCTCGAGATTGAGAATCATATTTTGTTCCAGCATGGAAAATGTACAGATTTTCTGGTACATTGTTTAAGAATTCCGTTAGATTTATATTTTTTTTATAATCCTGAGGATAACCTTTAGCTGCAAGAACAACCCCTAAAGAAGATGCTTTTTTAAATGTCAAATGTGTTTTTGAAATTCTACCTATAGCAGATTGAAAGCATAATTCTAATAAATCATCTTGTAGTAAAGGTAGTAAAACCTGAGTTTCGGGATCACCAAATCTACAATTAAATTCTACGATTTTAGCTTTTCCATCTTTAATCATCAACCCTGCATATAGTAGTCCTTTGTAAGAAATGCCTAATTTTTTAAAACCATTCATGACTTTATCAAAAATTTCTTTTTGTATTTGGTTCATTAATTCTTCGTTTATATATTCTACTGGCGAGACACTACCCATTCCACCTGTATTGGGACCAGTGTTTTGATCATAAGCCCTTTTATAATCTCGTGCGGGTTGCATCAAAACAGCCTGATTGCCATCACAAAATGCAAAGACAGAAGCCTCTTGTCCTTCCAAAAATTCTTCGATTAATATTTTGGAACCAGATTGACCAAAAATTTTTTTATCCAATATATCTTGAATAGCTTGGATGGCTAAGCTTCTTTCGGAAGTAACCGTGACTCCTTTTCCCGCCGCAAGCCCATCTGCTTTGATCACGTAAGGGGGATGAATTTCTTCTAAAAAATGGATAGCTTCTTTAGAATTTGTAAAAACTTTATATTTTGCTGAAGGTATTTTATTTTGATTCATAAAATCTCTTGCCCACGATTTTGAACCTTCTATTATCGCTGCCTCTTTTGTAGGTCCAAATACCAAACAATGATTCTGTAAAACATTCGCAATTCCATCTACCAAAGGTTGTTCAGGACCTACAATCACTAGATCAATTTTTTTATCTTCTACAAATTGAATGAGTTTTTTAAAAAAATCTAAAAATAAATTTTCTTTTACTATATGTTCTTCTAAGATCCCTCCATTTCCCGGATAAACATAAATTTCTTCTAACAAAGGAGACTGAAGAATTTTCCAATAGATACAATGCTCTCTACCCCCAGAACCTATGATCAAAACATTCATTAAAATATTAATAATTTTAATAACATTATTTCGTCAAATGGTTTCTAGTCTCTCCGAAATTCTTTTTAAATTTTTTTTAATTTTCTAAAAAATAAGACCCTTTCTACTTTTGCTATAGTTTCGTTTTTT
Organism: uncultured bacterium; assembly: GCA_937928085.1. GTDB lineage: Bacteria > Spirochaetota > Leptospiria > Leptospirales > Leptonemataceae > SKYB61. Next base: position 14,882 of record CALFVU010000015.1, read on the forward strand.
TGAATGGTTTTAATTTCTATCGTATAAATTTTTTCTAAACTTTTTTTAGTTTCTAAACTCTGGATCACATTTTGAATTTCTTCTTTAGATAAAATAAATTCCGCATAAACATCTTCTTGTGTTGCTTTTATAAATTCAATTTTTGCACTTTTATCCCAAACGATGTAATCTTTTCCTAAATTCTTTAAAAACATTAACATATAGAAAGGATCAGTCATACTAAACAAAGAACCACCAAAATGGGTACCTACGTAATTTTTATTCAAGAGATTTAATTTTAGTTCAACTCGAATAAATTGAAAATTTGGATCAATTTTTACAATTTTTATACCTGCTCCTAAAAAAGGAGGGTATAAATTAAAAGAAATTGTAGAAGGTAAAATTTTCTCTAACCAATCCCAAAGAAAATAAGGTTTTGTTTGGATTACTCTATTTATTTTTTTCATTTAGCCAGAGTTAAAACAATGTTTTATAAATCAACTAGAGAACAGAAATCAAAACAATTAGATTAGTTCAACCGTTTTATTACTTTTGTAAAAACAGAACCATCAGAAAATTGGATTTGTAATAGATCTTCTTCTTGTATCTCTTTTGTATTTTTGATCAATTCTTTTGAAGGATGCTTAAAAACAAGGGCATATCCTCTTCGTAATGGTTCTTGAGGATTTAACCGTTTTAGTTTTTCTTCTAAAATTCTAAGCTCATTTGATTTTTTTTTAAGAAAATCTTCTATATAAAGTTGAATTTTTCTAAATAATTCATCCAAATATTGATAATGTGGTTCTAAGATTCGAATTGGATCTAGATACAATCGCCTATGAAATAGAATTCTAAGCTGATTTTGATAGTAAGAAATTCTTGCTAATACAATATTTCGAATTTTTTCTTCTATTGTATTTAACAGCATTTTTATGTTTTGAATATCCGGCACTACAATTTCTGCTGCATTACTGGGAGTTGCTGCTACTTTATCTGCTGCTAATTCACATAAGGGTTTATTGATTTGATGACCTACAGCAGAAACAATTGGAACTTTTGAATTTGCAAATGCCCTTACGACTACTTCTTCACTAAAAGGTAAAAGATCATCAAACGAACCACCCCCTCTCCCTGCTATGATAACATCTACTTGATAAAAAGGATCATTCAAAATTTCGATGGCATTCGCAATGCTTTCCACTGCTTCTTCTCCCTGTACTACACAAGATGCAATTACAATATTGATTTCTGGAAAACGATTTTTGGCAACTTGAATGATATCTCTTAGCACTGCTCCAAATTCTGAAGTTGCAATTCCGATAGTAATAGGTAAAAGAGGTAGTTTCTTTTTTTTTGATTCATCAAAAAGTCCTTCTTTTAAAAGTTTTTCGTATGTTTGCTGAATTTTTTTAAAAATTAAATTTTCTTTAGTTCCTTCAGATATTTGTTTAACATTTAGTTGACATTTTCCGTTTTTTTTATAAAGAGTAATATCTCCAAGTGCAAGAATCGTTATACCGTTTTTGATTTCGAATTGATTTAAAAAAAATTTATTCTGTCTTCCTTTAAAATAAGTACAATCTAAAGTTGTATCTTCTTCTTTTAAAGAAAAATAAATATGCCCATTACTTGATTGAGAAAAATTATATACCTCTCCTTCTACCCAAATATTTTTTAGAGTTAGGTCATCTTCGATTAAAGAATTAAGGTAATTTAAAATTTTTTTAGGCGAATAGATTTTTTCTTGTTCTATACTTTCAAAAGTAAAGGTATCTTTAAGATCATCCATTTAGTTCAAACAATCAAAGAATTTTAATTTTGCAATTTATTTTCTTCTTTTCGAGGATTCTAAACCTAACGAAATTAACCTATATTCTAGTTCATTTATTACTTTTGATTCATAAAAATCTTTAGATTTCGAAAATTAAAACTGAGCAACTTTAATTTTAGAAATAGAGTACACATATACTGGATTTGACTTATGTTTTGCTTTTAACATTAATCTTTTAGAAACTTTCATATTTTCCAATAGTTTTGGATCAATTCTTTTTAGAAAAGCTTCACTTGCTAAAATTGTATTTGGTTTACATACTCTTTCGATTCTTTGGGTTGTATTGACAACATCCCCTATTAGAGTAAAATCTTTTCTAAAATCATTACCTATGTTCGTTTGGATTACCATCCCTGAATGGATTCCGATTCGTATTTGCAATTGATAAGGGTTCTTTTCTTTTATCTCTACTAAATCGAGTATTTCTAATGCGGTTTCTAAAAATTTATTTGCATCTTCAGAATAAGCAAAAATAGCATCTCCGATAAATTTATCAATATCTCCCTGATTTTTATAAATACATTCTATAATATGTACAAAAAACGAATTTAGAATTTTTACTACTTCCTCTGGTTGTATGTTTTCTGATAATCCAGTAAAGTTTACCACATCTAAAAACATTAAATTCAAATCTCTGTATTCTACTAAATTTTTATGATTTGCTCCATTTTGCTTGGATTGTAATAGAAAATCTTTTGTATATTGAAAGGTATCTTTGGAAGAATAAGCTTTTATATGTTGTAAAATTAAAAAGTTTTCCGAACTAAGATCTTCTAATTTTTTTTGTAATTGAAATTTATAAATAATACTTCCCAGAATATTACCCACTAAATTTAAAAAACGAATTTCAATTTCTTTGGATTTATAACCGTGTTCCACATACAAAAACAAAACACCCATCAATTCGTTATTAAAAATTAAAGGCACATTATAATGTCCATGAGGTTGCATTCCGGAAGGGCGATTTTCGTGATCTTCATCCACACAATCTTTAAAAATAATCTCTTTTCTTAAAGCAGCTCTACCACATAAGCATCTTCCATTCGGAACTCGATTACACATTTGTAAAAGACTTTCTCCTACTCCTTTGTGGACAAACATTTCTAATTCTTGTTTTTCCTCATTCCAAAGCATAATTCCACCTTTCTTTAATACTTCTAAGAAAGGTAGCTTTAAGATTCTTTCTAGAGAAAAATTCAAAATCATTTTTAGATCATTAGAAGTCATATAAAACCCTAATATTTCATATAGTTTTGAATAAAGCTGATCCATTTCGTAGCCCAACATAATGTCTGTTATTTCTTTTCTTAAAGAAATATACTCTATAATTTCCTCTGGATTTTCTGAATCAAATACGGGAAAGATGGTTGCTATTACCCAATAAAATCCACCCTCTTTTGTTTTGTTTTTTATAAAACCTTTCCAGGGCTTTTTTTTAATTTTTATTGTATCCCATAGATCTTTAAAAACTGCTTTTGGCATATCAGGATGTCTAACAATATTATGTGGTTTTCCAATAAGTTCTTCTTTAGTATATCCACTGATTTTACAAAATAAGTCATTGGCATAAGTAATTCTACCCTTCGGATCCGCTTTAGTAATGATAAACTCACTTTCCAATAAGTCTAAAAATTGTTGAAATAAACTATCTTTTAAGAAATCTACCATAAAGACCTCAGCTTTTTATATAAATTTCGAGACAGAAATAGCCTCTGTATAATATAATTAATACGTAATTTTTAAAAAAAGTTACAATTTTTTTATTAAAAAATTACAAAAAAGTTTAACAAAGATCTCCTTTTACTTGGAGATCTTTTTTATTTTTTTATAAAGGAAGGGTTTGCAATCTTTTGATTCTATCTTCTAAAGGTGGATGAGTAGAAAACAAAGCTAAAAGACCACCAGACTTGCCAGAGATTCTAAAAGTTTTTACAGATTCTGGAATATTAGGATCCTGAATTTCGTAAAACTCTCTTAAAGTTTGTAGAGCACTGATCATACTTGACCTACTGGTGAGTTTAGCACCTCCTTCATCCGCTCTATATTCTCTATATCGAGAAAACCAGGCAACAACAATCATTCCTAAGAAACTTAAAAGAATTTCTAATACAAGTACAATAATGAATTGAATGAAATATCTCATCTCGTCATCTTTAATGGAAGAAGAGACAACAAAAGCTATAATTCTTGCAAAAAACATTACAAAAGCATTCACTATTCCTTGTAGCAAAGTCATAGTAACCATATCTCCATTTGCAATATGAGCTACTTCGTGCCCTAAAACTCCTTCTATAGAGCGATCATCCATTCTTTGTAAAAGTCCAGTAGATACAGCAACTAAAGAATTATTTTTAGAGGGTCCGGTTGCAAAAGCATTTAACTCTGGACTATCATAAATTCCAACTTCTGGCATTTTAGAAATTCCCGCTTTTTTGGCTATAGAATAAACTTTTTGGACAAGCCATCCATATTGAGGATCATTTGGAGAGATGACTTTAACTCCCATCATCATTTTAACAACAAATTTAGAGAGTAGTAAAGAAATAAAAGCTCCTCCAAAACCCCAAATTAAGCAAAAAATAGCTAAACTTGTAATATCTATACCAGTAGCTCTTAAATAAGGCTGTAGCCCCAATAATTGAGTAACTATCGATATGGTAACAATAATTAAAATATTTGTTAGAACAAAAAAGAATATTCTTTTGAACCAACTCATTTTAAAACCTCCTTACAATGATGCAGTATACATAAAAAATTACAAATTTCAAAATGGCAATGAAAAAATCAACTATCTTATTATTTCAAAATTTGAATTTTATTGAAAAAATTTTTCTTGATCAAAAACTAACTTTTTAGCTTCTTCTAATAAGACGTCTTTTTCGTTAGCAAGTTCATTTTTTTTTACTTTTTCTAAAAGATATCGTAATATTTTACCATATAAAGGTCCTGGAGGAATTTCTAATGATTTTAAATCCTCTCCCTTGATTTTTAGATCTTTAATTTTTAATTCTTTTTCTTTAAGTTTTTCATCTTCGTAGAGATAAATAAGTTTTCTAATTTGCGGTGGTAAAGGTGTGTAAAGATAGTTTTTTCTTTCATAAAGTTTAAATTGAATTAAATTTTTAAGTTCATCTTCTGAAATTTTTCTTACAAATTTTCTAAGTGACTTTTCTGTGATTACTGAAGAATGAAAAAATTGATCATAACGAATTAGAAAATCAACTTTTTCTATTAAAGATTTTGGAAATTGTAATCTTTTTAGAATTTTTTGAGCAATATAGGCACTTACAAAATCGTAATTCACATATTTCTTTTTATTATCATTCATTTTATTATCATTCATTGAACTTATGGAATTTTGCTTTCCGATGTCTTTAAATAGCGCAGCAATTCGTAAATGTAAGATGGGTTGAGAAATTGAATCGGAATTATAGATACAATGATAAAATAAATCATTTTTGTAATTTTCCTTTAATTTATAATTTTTAACAGAAGATAATTCAGGTAAAATCAATTTCAGAATTCCAAATTCTTCCAAAAATAGTAAAGACCTGCTTGGTTTATAGGAAGTCATGATTTTAGAAAATTGGTTTCGTATAAATTCTGTTTGTAATGTTTTAAATTCATTTTCTAAATTGATTTGTAATAATTTCTCTCGAGTATCTGGTGCTATGTAATTAAAATTTAGTAGCGAAGAATAAACAAGTAAATTCATAGCAGTTTTTAAGTTCAGTCTCTCTGGCTTGATGATTCTTAATGTTCCATTATAAAAATCAGATAGATCTTGGGGATATCCTTTCCATTGTTTTTTTTTATAATCAAAATAAAGACGATCTACAGAAATTAAAATTTTAGGATAAATAGAAGGCTTTTGTATTATTAAATGCAGGTCTTTATGTGAATTATGTTCAAAAGTTTGGATTACCTTAAAAGAAGAATTAGAGACTTTTTCGATATTAAAAGTATTTTTGTTGCTTAATTCTTTAAAAAGTTTCAAAGTATTTTCGAAGTGAGGACTAGGTATTGAAAAAACCAAAACAGGTAGATCATTTTTTAAATATTTTAAAGACTGACCAGAAATAAAATTTAAAATTATATTATACGGCTTAGATTCGATAAATTGAAGAATTTCTTTTTTGGGATAAAACATTTCATCGTCAGAAATAAAAGGTAATTCTTGCATAATAGGTAAAATCAAACAAAATTTTAAATAAAAAGAAGTCATTCAAAAAAAGTATAAAATTTTTGTATAAGTCGAAAGAAAATTGTGTTGACAAAAAGACATTGTTTTTTTAGATGAAAATAATTCATTTATTAGGGGGTAAAAACATGAAAAAAATAATTTTGATATTGCTTTTCACATCTGCAGTAAGCCTTTTTGCAGTAGAATCTGTGATCTTTGTTCATGGAAGAGGTGGTTCTTGTGGAAGTGGATATACAACCGATGCAGGAAACTA
>CALFVU010000016.1 GCA_937928085.1 uncultured bacterium
GGGAAGGAAGTAGAAAGTTTATTGCCGGCGATAGAGATAGAGGGTGATAGGAGACTACGATATCGGTATCCATCCTCTTATGTGGTAGGGAATAGGTATTCTTTGCGTAGGGTGTGTGAGCGTAGGCAGAGAAGGGTTTATGTCTCATATTGGGATGATTCTTGAAAAATTTATTAAAAAAATCTGTTGATAGTAGGATATCATTTATATTAAATTTATAAAAAAAACTTATTTTATCATTTGAGAAAAACTGACTTATAATCTTTTTTTAAAAAAAATTGATTATTTTTCACTATAAACGAAAATAAAATTTTTATGTATTTTTTTAAACAAAACGATAATGGTTTTGTATGAAGAATTTTCTTCTTCTTTTTATAACTTTAGTTCCTCTTTTTGCTATTCCTTTGTCTTATTTTCAATTTCCTTTTTTTACATCAAAAAACACAAGAGCACAAGAATATTTTATTCAAGGTGTAAAATCTTTTAATGAAATGTCTTATGAAGCGGCGAAAGATTTTTTTTTAAAAGCTTTGAATGTTATGCCAGATTTTTATTTTGCAAGAAAGTTTTTAGCAGAGTCTTATTTTTTATCTGGAGAAATCGAAAACGCTCTTGATGAATACGAAATTTTAAAAAATCAATATCCTTATGATGAGTTTATCAATTACAGAAAACAAAACATAGAGAATTTTTTAATCGATTCCAAAGCATTTTTTTATTTATTTCAAAAAAATCAGAGTTCTTACGTACTGGGGAGAGAAATCTATGGTTTGGATGTTGGGGAAAAAAATTTAATACCTATTGATATTCAAAAAAACGGATCCTATTTCTACATACTAAATTATGAATCTAAAAAAATTTTAGTTTTCAATAAACAAGGGACTTTAGTAGATAAAATTAGTAGTGGTTTACGAATTCAAAAAATCAATCGCTTTTTGATTCATAATAATAAACTTTATATTTCTGATTTTGATTTAGATGAAGTCTTAGTTTATAACCTATCCAGTAAAAAATTTGAAAAAAGCATTCAAACCATTCCTTTTCCTGAAATTTTAATATTTTTGAAAGAAAATCTATATATTTGGAGTAAAAAAGAAAATAGATTTTATAAATATTCTTTAGATCAACAAACTATGAGTTTTTTAAATATCGATTTAGATATAAAGAACGTTTCTGAATTTGATTTTACTTCTGATGGTGAAAATATCTATTTAGCTTTGCTTGATAAAATTTACAAAATTGATATTTCTGGATATGTCCTAAAAACAATTACAACTAATATAAAAAAGATCATAAAAATTCAAATCTATCAAAATACAATTTATATGTTAGATGAAAAAAATCAATTATGGCAATTATCTTTAAAAAATTCTTCTTCTGATGAAGAATTTGTAGAAGCAAACAAAATCAATTTTACACAAAGTGAAAACTTCCAAAAAATTGTTAATTTTTATGTAGATGAAGATAGTATAATTCTATGTGATCTTTATGGAAAAATTTATATCTACTTTCATCCACAAATGTATAACCGAAATCTTGATTTATTCATTACAAAAATTGAATCAACTCAGTATCCTCTTATTTCTATTCATTTTAAAATTTTTGACCATGCTAACGATAGAATGATAGAAGATTTAGAACATCAAAATTTTGAAGTTTTTGAAAACGAAAAGAAAGTTTTTCGTATCAATGCAAAAAATCGAAGTCCATTTGTAAATCGATTAAACGTTCTTTTTTTGTATGATTCAAATTTTTTAGATGATGATTTTAAGTTCGAAACTATTTTTAAAGAAAATTTATATTCCTTTTTTGAATCTTTTACAATAGGGGATAAGTTTTTATTTGCACTAGCAGGAGATAATTTAAAAATTTTTTATAAAGAACCTTATCCAATTGATGTATTCAATCTTATGAAAGATCCTCCCCTTAAAGAAAGAGCTGATCTTTTAAAAAATATTATACAAGGAATTCAGCAATTGATTTTATTAAACGGAAAAAAATGTTTAGTTTTATTTACCAACGAAACATCCTCTTTTCGAGGCGAAGCAGATTGGAAGAAAATTTTATTTCTATCTAAAATTTATTCAATTCCTATTTTTGTGATTAGTATTAAAGAGAAAAACGAAGATTTAGTAGAACTTTCAAGAGAAACAGGAGGAGATTATTATTATTTTTATGATAACTATTATTATAAAAATATTTATAAAAAATCTATATCAAAAAATTATTATGATTACATTATTACATACGAAGCAATGACCAATTATGATTTTAAATTAAAAGATCGCTACATTAATGTTAAATTAAAACTCAATTATTTACAGATGGGTGGATATGCGGAATCAGGTTATATTATACCCTAAAATTCAGTTTTTGTTTTTATTTTTAATAATAAATTTGATTCCTCAAAGAACTTTTACTCAAGAGGAACTTAAAACATTAAAATTTTTATCAAGTGGTGAATTATTAGAAAAAGCCAAAGAAAGTTATCAAAAAGGAAATTATTATTATGCAATCCAATTTTTAACAGAATATGTAGAAAGAAATCCAGAAGAGATTCAAGCTTTAATCTTTTTAGCAAAAAATTATATCAATATTCAAAAATGTGATAAAGCTTTTGAAATCTTAAATCGTATTGAAAATCAATACCCCGAAATAATGACGATCAAAATTTTAAAAAATTTCTGTTTTTTAGAACAAGGACAAATTCAAACTGTACGCGAAAATATTGCAAAATTTGAAAAAAATCTTATTCAAGAACCTGATTTATGGTTATTAAAAGGAAGTTATTATTTAAAGTTAAATCAATTTGATTTATCCGAAATGTTTTATAATAAATACTTACATAAATTTCCGAATGAATATCAGGTTTATCTTAAGTTGATACAATTATATCTAAATAAAAATGATTTTGTAAATTCAAACCTTATGATTGAAGATTTTAAAAAAAAATTTCCAGACAATATAGAAATTTTTCGATTACTTGGCGATTACTTCTACAAGTTAGGGATGAATCAAAAAACAAAACAAAAAGAAAATTTTCAAAATAGCTACAAATATTACAAAACATATTTAAATTATGTATCTTTTAATCCCGAGATTTACGAAGTTTTACTTTTTCTTGCCTATGAACTACAAGATAAAGAAAAAATTAATCAATTAATAAGTGATTACAAATATGTAAGCAAAAATGCTTTATTATCAGCAAATATAAATTCAATTTTAGAAGATAAACGTCTGCTGGAAAGTTTAGAAATATTATGTAATGAAAATCGTGTAGCTTTTTCTTGTATTCGTTATGATCTTTTATTAGTCAATTCAAATTCTCCAAAAAAAACGAAAAGAATAAAACAACTTATGGAAACTATGACTAAACTAAAAAAAAACTTACAACCTTATTTTCCTGTTTTAATATGGTTAAGACAATTCGATAAAGATTCAGAGATCATTTTAAAAGAATTCTTAAACTACTATAAAGAAAGTAGTCTGTACGAAGATTATTATTTAACTTTGCTCGAATTATATAAAAAAACAAATGATCCTAAATTTTCTTTACTTGCTGAAAAGTTTACAAACGAAAAAAATCAATATAAACCATTTTTAATTTTTTCTAACTATCCTTTAAATTTAGTAAAAAATGCTTACAAAAAAGAGAAGAAAAAAATTTTGATATTAAATCCTCTTCCTCTTGAGCAAAAAGAAAATCATTTTAAAGAATCAAATCTTATTAGAGATTTTTTGGGTTTTTTTATTAACCAAATCCCTTATTTCGAAATATTATCAAATTCTGATTTTCAAGAAATCAAAAAGCGAATGTTAAACTCTTCTGAACATTATTTATATTATTATCCCGATTTAATCGATATCATTACTGAATGGGAGTTCGAAAGAAATACAAATATTGATTATATTTTAGAAAGTAATTACAGGATTATAGATCAATTTTTTTTTATAACACTAATTTTAAGAAATTCAAATGGGATGATTATAAAAAAACAAAATTTTTCTTATACAAATGATGCAGAATTTCGTTTTTTGTTAGATTTAGAGGATTTTTTATTATCTTCCATAAGTTTAGAAGGAAGATATTTACAATCTTTTAATAATAAAGTTTTGATCAACTTAGGAAAAGTAGACAAACTAAAAAAAAATCAAATCTTTCGCTTGAAGGATCAATACTACAAAGTAGAAGAAGTGTTTTCTTATACATCTTTGTTGACGCTTATAAAAGGAGACTACCGAGAGTATACAGAGAATGATATTTTTACTAGAGTTTCTAATTTGCCCTAAAAATTTTTATAAAAATATGATTATCAATCGATAATAATCAAAAATGAAGTTATTAAGAGCAATATGTTTTGTTTTTTTTATTATGAATTCTTTAAATTCTCAAAGCTTTCGAAATGTTCATGGAAATTATACGATTGATGATATACAAAAAAATATTTTTTTTGATATTTTTCTAGAAAGAAATTTATACGAGGAGGGAGAAATCATACCAGTTTATTTTAAAATAAAACATATTGGATATGAATCCTTTCGTTTTTTTTTAGATCAAGATTATCGAAGCTCTTTTCTTTTGGAAGTATTAGATGAAAGAGGGGAGAATATAGAAAAAGATTTGGTAATCGAAAATACAAAAGACTTTGAACTTTATTCGATACAAAAAAATAAAGTTGTGAATTTAATAGGAAATCCAATTAAAGAGATTTTACTCCACCCGAACGAAGAATTTACTAAAGTTTATTATATAAAACATTTACCAAAGGGAACATATAGACTTATTGGTTATTTTTTTCCTGTTCCTTTTGAACCCAATTACAAAAAAAATTTACGATTGATATCAAATCGTCAAATTCAAATTTTTATCGAAAAAGAAAAATCTGTTTTTCAATACGATGACGAAATTGAAATTCAGAAAGAAAGTATTCCAAGCCCCGAAGAAACCATTTATTTATTTTTAATGGCTGAGTTTAATAAAAACTGGGACTATTATTTAAAATATATCGATTTAAAAGAATTCATTCATTCGTATGAATTATTTTCTAATGAATATAAATTAGCAAATCCGAAAGAAAAACAAAATATTTTAAATAAGTTTAAATTGTTTTTAATCAATCAAAATCAAGATCCTATTTTGAATTTTAAAATCGTAAAAGTAGAATACTTCGATAAAGAAAAAGCAAAAGTTTATGTAGAAGTAAAAAGAGGCACTCCCAATTACAAAGTTCTATATTTATATGAGTATTCTCTTAAACTTGATCGTTATTGGAAAGTAGTCAGTGTCTTAGTTTCTATTTTAAGTAAAAAATAAATTTGACGATTTTTAGTTAAGAAATTAGTTGAAATTATGACCGAAATGATTGCAAATGAAGAACTCCAAAATATCTTGATGGGGGTTGGAGCAACAACCGGAATTGAAACAGATACTATTTTATCTGATAGAGGAACAAAAGATCATACAAGAACGAAGCCGTACGATTTCAGAAGACCTGATAAGTTTTCGAAGGATCAAATGAGGACTCTTCAGATGATCCACGAAACATTTGCCAGAATGGTCACGACTTCTTTGTCAGCCCAATTAAGAGCAGCTGCAGCTGTACATGTCAGCTCTGTAGATCAGCTAAGTTACGAAGAATTTATTCGCTCCATTCCTTCGCCTACAACGCTAGCAATAATCAATATGGATCCTTTAAGAGGTTCTGCTATTTACGAGATCGATCCAAGTATAAGTTTTTCGATTATTGATAGATTATTTGGAGGTAAGGGAGAACAACCCAAAAATATTAGTAGGGAATTAACGGACATAGAAAGATCTGTTATGGAAAGTGTAATCGTTAGAATGTTAGGAAACTTACGAGAGGCTTGGTCAACATTAATCGATCTAAGGCCAAGATTGGGAAATATAGAAACCAATCCTCAGTTTGCTCAAATTGTACCGCCTAATGATATGGTAGTTTTAGTTTCTTTTGAGACAAAAATTAGTGATGCTGAAGGTATGATGAATTTTTGTATTCCCTACATCACTATTGAACCAATTGTCAATAAATTATCTGCTCAATATTGGTATTCTTCAATACAAAAAGCACAGTCAGAAGAAAATAAAGCAATTATACAACAAAGATTAGAAACTGTACTTTTACCAATTAAATGCGAAGTGGGAGAAATTGATATTTCTATTGGAGATGTTTTAAATCTATCCGAGGGTGATATTGTACGTTTAAATACTCCCATCAATGGTGAATTTATTGTAAAAGTAGGAGATAGAAAAAAATTTAAATGCTTACCCGGAAAGGTAGGTAATCGAGTTGCTATTCAGATTGGAGAAACTATAGAAGACATTCCAGATGAATTATTAGCTTCTACGAGAGAAAGAAAAGAATAAAAAAATAAAGATTTATAAAATTAGTATCTAAAATTTTTCCATGATTCAAAATCTAAAAAATTTATTTAAGAAATGGAAAACTGGTACAGAATATTTAAATTATGGAAGAGATATTGTTCTTCAATGGTCTGTAAAGTATATAATCGATCAATATCGCAACAAAAACCAAAAAACATTTTTTATTTTAGATCAAGGTTGCGGGCATGGAGATGATTTAATTAATATTGATAAAAAAATAAAAGAATTTAATCTTGATATAAAGTTAAAATTATATGGAATCGAAAACTACCCCCCTTATGTAAAGGAATGTCAAAGTAAAGGAATTCATGTGATTTCACTTGATATAGAAAGAGACATTTACCCTTTTGATAATCATAGTATCGATATCATTATTACAAATCAGGTTTTAGAACATACAAAAGAAATTTTTTGGATTTTTGAACAGTTTACGAGAATTTTGAAACCAGAAGGTATTTTGATCATAGGCGTTCCCAATTTAGCAAGTTTACACAATAGGATCCTTCTTTTGCTTGGAGATCAACCTACAACACAACAATCTTTAGGACCCCACGTTAGAAGTTTTACTCTTCCTGATTTAAGATCTTTTGTAGAAGTAAATCAATTTTTTGAGTTTGTAGAAAGAAAAGGATCAAATTTTTATCCATTTCCACCTTTTATCAGTAAACCATTAGCAGATCTCTTTCCTTCTTTAGCATGGGGATTATTTGCAAAATTTAAAAGAACTTACAAAGAAGGCAGTTTTTTAATTTATTTAGAAGAAAATTTACTGGAGACCCCATTTTATGGTTCACCACAAAATCCAGCAAAAAAGTATGCACGAAGTAAAAGTAATAAAAAAATATAAAGAAGCACAGAATTTATATCTACTTAAATTAAAACCAACAAAAGAGATTTATGCTCAATATCAAAAACCAGGCCAATATGGAATTTTTAGTTTAAACAACGAAAAAAAATTATATTTTGCTTTTGCTAATGCTCCATTGATTGTTTCAGAGTGGGAGATTTTGATTAAAAATGTGAATGAAGATACGAATGAAATAATCAATAATGACTTTGTTTATTTAGAATCTGTTGAAGGTCAAGGATTTCCTTTAGATGAGATAAAGAAAAAAAATATCTCAGCTTTTGCTATGGGTTCTGGAATAGCTCCTATTCGTGCTTTAATCCAATTTTATCTAAAGAAAAAAATTGAGTTTTCTTATTTTGAACTATGGATGTCTGCTTTTAGTTACGAATATCTTCCTTTTAAAAAAGATTTTGCTAAATGGGAAAAAATATTTCCAGTATATTATGTTTTTGATAAAGAACCACCATTTGAAAATGTAATCGATAAATTAAAAAAATTCAATTTAGACTTTTCTAATAAAACTGTGTTATGGATAGGTTCAAAAGAGTATGGTAGAGATCTAAAACAATGTTTGTTAAGCCTTGGTTTAAAAGAAGGTCAGTTTTTTAGTAATGTATAAATTTATATAAAAATCATAAATTATATTTATAAAATTAGCATATTTTTTATGATTTTTCTTAAAAAAAATTCTTTGAAATCTTATTCTTTATTTTATCAAATCTTTTATGTATTATTTTGTAATAATAAATTTTTTGTATCATGATACTTAGGCAATATGTATTTTATAGTTTTTTGTTTTTGTTTCTTAATCTTACGTAGTACAAAAAAAAGAATACCTGTTATGGTTTTTTGCTCTTTAGGTCTCTTTTTGACTTAAAAACAAATTCTCTTAAAATATTATTTTTATAAAGTAAAAAAATTTTTATTTAAATAAAATTATTTTTTTTAAATAAAAATTTTAAGAAAGATACTTTATCCATTCAAAAATTTATGTTTTTTTAAAAGTATTCTTTATGTTTTTAAAAACTAAATATACATAATGTTTATTTTTTTATATAAAAATTGATTCTATGAATATGATAGAAAAAAAGATCAATAAAAAGTAAATACATTAGAAGAAATAAAAATAAATTAAAAAAAGCCAGATTGACAACAAAAAAAAGTGAAAAATCAAAATTTTAGTTCGTGGGTAAAGGATTATCAGAGAAAAAAAGCGATATTGATACAATCGGGGAATTCCAAAAAAAATTCTGGCATCAGTATACTTAATTTTGTTATGGTTGAAATTTATTTATGTTCACCAATTTAGCTGACAATGGCAAAAATGCTTATGGAGCTAAAGATAGATGGGACAACTCCACATCCTCCACATTGCTTCACAAAACAAACTTTTCGTTTATCAACAAATGACTTAACATAAGGAATAAATTCGATTTATAAACTTGATCAAACAAAATAATACAACTAAATCTAAAAAAATAAGATAATAATAAAAAAAATTTTATAAAAAAATATTTTTAAAAAAAATGTAAACTTGATAAATTCTTATGTTTAATTTATAGTAAATTCATAAATTTTTAATTCAAAGCAAATCAAAATATCAAACAAAGATCTTTATTTCTGAATATAATCAATATATTGATTAAAAAGAACTTTTATAGAATCTACCCATTGTTGTATGTTGATTTTATAAATTCGATTTTGAAAGTGGATTTGTATTAAATCATTATTAATGATGTGTATCTCTCCTTCTGGTAATAGTTCTTGAAAGATTTGTATAATAATAAATCGAATTTCATCATCATATAAAAACTCTTTTTCTGATAATTTTTTATGTAGAGAATAAAAAATTAAACGATGCAGGTGATCTCGAGACTTATAATTGGTTATGTCTTCCATAAAAATATCATTTATTTCAGTATTTCTTTTTGATTGATTTAAAATACATCGTTTTTATAGATTTATGGGCGTATGCATCGAACATACTGAACTGTTGTTGTTGTTCGAGTAAACTCTTTGCCAAAATCAGAAGTGGAAAAATTCACAGTATAAGCTAATTTTTGATCAATTTCTGATACATTAACAGTCCAAAAAAATTTATCATCGGGTGTATTGGGAAAGCTTATTAAAAAAATATCTCGATTTACTAAAGATTGTGCTAAACCAGCTAACTCATATCTTGTGGGTAATCTCCAATCTGTAAATCCACCATAAGAAAGTTTATCACATGCGCTAAATGCTGCTCCACTATCTAGTGATAATGTTTCGGGATTATAACAAAAACCTGCAATAGAACAAGCTTCTAGGCTTTTTGCGCCATACGTGGTTCCTCCTCCGGTTCCTATACAAAGATTAGTTGAGGAATCCCAAACTTGACCATACGTACATTTAAGCCATACTTTTCCCAAAGAGTCAGTTACTGTGCCATTTCCATTGTCTACTAAAGAAGATAAAACAGCAAGTGCTGAGGATGGGTCAGTTTGTTCTTTTTTTTGGCATGCTATTCCTATCAATATCAATAATAATGTTACAATAAACGATTTCATAAAGACCTCCTATTTATATAGATTATAGATTTTTTGTTTTTTTCTTCTTTTTTTTCAAAAATTATTACTTTTTTGTATAAAAGTGATGGATCAAATATTCAGCTGTTTTTTCTGCATGAAAAGAAGAACGAACCAGAGGACCGGATTCTACGTAAAAAAATCCTAGTTGTAAAGCAAATTCTTTTAATTCTTGAAAAACTTCTAGGGGGTATATTTTTTGTATTGGCAAATTTTTTAAAGATGGTTGTAAATACTGCCCCACAGTTAATATATGAACTCCTGCTTCTTTTGCTTCCATAATCGTTTGTTTTACTTCTTCTAAAGATTCTCCCATACCCAAGATCAACCCCGTTTTTGTTAAAAATCCTTGTTGAGAGGATAGTTTTAAAACTTTCAATGAATTTTGATAGTTTGATTGGGGGCAAATTTTTTTATACAAAGAAGGAACAGTTTCCAAATTATGATTTATAATTTCTGGTTTTACATCCCAAATTTTTTTTAAATTTTCTTCTTTTCCTTTAAAATCTGGAATTAAAACTTCTATTGTTGTATTTGGATTTTCTTTTCGGACTTCTGTAATACATGTTGCAAAATGAGCACTTCCACAATCTTTTAGATCATCTCTATCTACGGAAGTAATCACCACATGTTTTAAGTTCAATAATTTTACAGTTTTTGCTAAACGAAAAGGTTCTTGTAGATCTAAAGGCAGTGGTCTTCCAGTTTTTATATCACAAAATTTACATCTACGGGTGCAAGTATCGCCCATAATTAAAAAAGTAGCAGTACCTTTACTCCAACAATAATTTAGATTCGGACAGCTTGCTTCTTCGCATACTGTTTTAAGTCTATTTTGATGTACAATAGTTTTCGTGAATTTCTGCGTAAAGTTTGGACCTTGATAATCTTTTGGTGTTGCAAATTTTACCGGTATCCTCAACCAAGGAGTATTGGTTTTAGATTCTTTCGAAATAGTTGGATTCACATTTACAAATAAAATTCTATTTTAAAAGAATCAAGTTTTTTTGCTCATAAGAAGCAATTTCTGGATTTCCTCTGCTTTTTTAGGCATTGAAAGAAAGTACCCTTGTCCAAATTCACATCCTTCGTTTATTAAAATATATTTTTGCTCTTGCATTTCGATTCCTTCTGCTATAGTTGTTAATTCTAAACTTTTTGCTATTTGAATAATGGATCGAATAATTTTAAGTGCATTATTTTCCTTAATAGAGTTTTTTGATAACATTTTTATAAAAAGCTGATCAATTTTGATCATATCAAATTCATATCTTAACAAATAGCTTAATGAAGAATAACCTGAACCAAAATCATCGATTAAAAGTTTTATATGTAATTTTTTCAACTCTTCGAGAATTTCTTTTGTATTTTGATCTTCGTTTAAAATAGTGCTTTCCGTAATTTCAAATTCAAGAAAAAATGGATCCAAATTGTGTTCATTTAAAACATTCTTTAAAAAAAATAAAAAATCCTTTTGTCTTAATTGTGTATAAGAAATATTAATAGCAATAGGAACCACAGGTATATCCTTTTCTTGCCAATCAATGATTTGTCTACATGCTTCTTCGATTACAAATTTGCCAAGGGGAATCACTAATTTACTATCTTCTGCTAGAGGAATAAATTTTGATGGTGGAATGATTCCCAATTTTGGGTTGTTCCATCGAATCAAAGCTTCTAAAGAAACAATTTGATTGGTTAAGAGGTTATAAATGGGTTGATATTCTAAATAAAAGCCAGATTCGAAAATTTTACTTTTTTCTTTTGTTGTTAAATAAAACACAGAAGTTTGGAGTTGATTTTCAATTTTTGATCTTTCTAAAATTTCTTTTTCTGCTTCTTTAGTCAAGAATGCAAAACTACCTGGACCTTTTTCTTTTTTTGATCTCTTTAATGCCATTTCTGCAAAACGTAAAAGATTATCAGAATTTTTAGCATCATTCGGGAAGATCGAAATTCCAATAGAAAAAGTTAAGATATATTCTCTATTTGCTAGAGAATAGCTTTTTTTGACATTCTCGATGATTTTTTTTGCAAATTCTATGATAAAGTCTGTATTCGAAGAAGTTATGATCAAACCAAATTCATCGCTTCCAACTCTTGCTAAAAAAATTTCTTGAATTAAAACTTTTTCTGGAATTTCTGAGTCTACAAAATTTTTTATCGATTGGGCAAATTCCGAAAGTAATCGATCTGACTCATCATAACCAATATCATGGACGATTTGAGAAAAATGATCAATATCGATCAAAAACAAATAAAAATTTTCACCGTGGCGTATTGATTGGTTTAACTTTTCCACAAAAAAATTTCTATTCGGTAGTTTAGTTAAAGGATCATAAAATTTCGTTTTTTCTAATTGCTCTTCGTAATATTTTTCTAGAGTGATGTCTTCCAAAATTTGAATAAAATGAGAGATTTCTCCGTGATTATTTAGCACCGGAGAAATAAAAACTTTTGAAAGAAACAGAGAACCATCTTTTCTTTTATTAATGATTTCTCCTTTCCAATCTTTTTTTTCAAGTAGAGTTAGCCACATTTCTTGATAAAACTTTTGATCATGTAAACCAGACTTTAGAATGTTAATATTTTTTCCTATAATTTCGTCCATCAAATATCCACTAAGTTCTTCGAATTTTTTGTTTAAATAAAGAATATTTCC
Organism: uncultured bacterium; assembly: GCA_937928085.1. Lineage (GTDB taxonomy): Bacteria > Spirochaetota > Leptospiria > Leptospirales > Leptonemataceae > SKYB61. The sequence continues at coordinate 12,480 of CALFVU010000016.1, forward strand.
ATTTTTTCCAACAACAAGAATTGCTATATTTGTATTGTCTAAAACTTTAGTTAAAAGTATATTTTGTTCTAACAATTTTAATTTGGATTTTCTTTCTCTTAGTAGATTTATGCCAAGCCCTAAACTAATAGATAATTCGTTTAGAATTTTTATTTCTTCTTCTTTAAATGCATCGGGATATTCCGAATAAACTAATAAAACAGCAAAAATACGATCGATTAAAAAAATCGGAATTGCGATGACAGATTGTAAACCATATTTTACAATTAAATTTTGAATTGGTTTAAATCGATCACTAAAATATAGGTCTTTTTCTATGTCAATTTTTCCTTCTCTACAAGCAGTCCCTGCTGGTCCTTTTCCGTAAGGATTATCATCTCTCCAATTTAATTTTAATTCTTTGATATAATTTTCTAATTCTTTATATTTGGTATAATATGCTACGATTTCTATGTTCCTTTCTGCATCGTATTTTTTATAACCAATCCAAGCTATTAAATACCCACCCGTTTCTACAATTATTTTACAGATCTGATTTAATAAAACATATTCTTCCTGAGAATAAAATAAAGCCTTATGACATTCAGAAAGTATTCGTAAATGTATTTCTTTTGTTTTTAGTCTTTCCAAATTTTTATATTCTAAAGTGATATCTTTTAGTATTCCAAAGTACTCTGTCTGACTCATTATAAATTTTTGGATTTCTATGATTTTGAATTTGTTATCTGTAAAAAAAATAAAATTTTTTGTAATGGTTTTGTTTATCATCGAAACATCAGATAAGAAATCTTTTAGCTCTTCTTTTTGTTCTTCGATGACCAACTTGAACAAATCAGATTCTTTAATGATATTGCTTTTTAATCCTAGAATCAACTTTGCTCCTTTAGAAAAAAAATAGCGTTTTTGATTTGATCTGATCTTACATAAAAAAGATCCTTGTTGAAAGACTTCTTCTGTTTTTAATAAAATTGTATCTAAAATTTTATTTCTTTTCTTTAATTTGTTTTTTTTTGTTACATCTATAAAAAGACCAATAATATATTTTTTGTTATCAAAAAAAAAGATACTGGAAAAAATTTCTACAGGTATCCATCTTCCTGAAGAGTGTTTAACAAAAAAAGTTTGATTTTTATAAGCATTTCTTATTTTAGGATAGTTCACTTTTTTCTTTATATCTTCTTGAAAAATTTTTTTATAATCTATATCTTCTTGATTTGGGTGTAGTTCTGATTGATGAAGTCCAATAATTTTTTCTTTTGGTAGTCCTAACAAGATTTCTGCTGATTGATTTGCAAAGAGGATCTTGCCTGTATCAGGATCTGCAACAAATATTGCTTGGGGTATGTTTTCAAATATTAAATTGAAAAAGTGCATAAATAATTATCACAATTATATATATCTAAACAATAAAATCAATTCATTTTTTGATAAATCTAATATGTTTATGTGATTTCTAAGAAAAGCTAAATTTTTTAATTTTTTTTTATTGATAACAAATCAAAAGCGTAATTGAATATCTTTAAAAAATTTCGATTTCTATTGTTTTTTTTATAAAAGTTATAAATAAAACTTTTGATTTGTTTTACTTTAAAAATCATACCAGATAATTATTGACAACGATTATTTTTTTCTTAAATTGTTAATATGAATTTTTTCCAAAATTTTATTGTGGGTATTTTATTTGTTGGATCTCTAGCACTTGTAGGATATTTTACTATCGTTTCGGAGAGTGGTCCTTTTGCAAAAAAAGGAAAACAACTTATTGTTTATTTTGATGATGCGGAAGGTATAAAAATTGGGTCTAAAGTTACTGTTCTTGGAGTACCGGCAGGTACCGTAGTGGATATGGATTTGGTCTCTGTTGACGAGAATAATCTTCCCGTTGCAGATGGATCTCCCAATCGTATAAAACAAAAAGTTGCAGTGACATTAGAACTAAAAAAAGATATTATATTTTACGAAAACTATTCAATAGCAATTAAAAACGAATCTATTTTGTCTGGTAAAGTGGTAGCTATTGATCCGGGTAATAGTGAACCTATAGGAGGACGATATCCGAAAAAATTAGATATAAAATGGTATAGTTCCTTCGAAATAGAAAAACTTGCTCGTAGTGCTATCAAACAACACATAGAGGATATAAGAGAAAAAAAGATCAATCACTTGTTGTCGGGGCAAAGTTCCGGAGATCCGATTGCGGGATTATCCGAAATGATTTCTGAAAATCGATCGAACGTAAAAAGAATTTTAGAAAATATTGCCAGTATAACAGAAAAGATTAATCAAGGGCAAGGCACTATTGGTCTTTTAATCAACGATAGTAAATTGCATGATAATGCCAATACTTTAGTTTCAGATGCAAAAATTGTGGTTCGAGAAATAAGGGAAAATTTAGAAGATACAAGAGAGCAAGCTCCCGTAACCAGCTTTATACGTATACTTTTAACTTCTTTTTAGTTTCCTAATTTTTCTTTTAAAATATTATGAGTATTTTTTCTGATTTAATGATAGTTCTAATTTTTTCTGTAATTAATACTTTAATTCTTTCTTTTTTAAAAGTACCTCCTATTATTATTTTTATCATTACTGGATTTTTGATTGGTCCGTCCGGACTAGAATTAATAAAAAATTCAAATGAAATTGAATTTATTTCACAAATAGGGATTGTTCTACTCCTTTTTACGATTGGTCTAGAATTTTCAATCAAAGAATTAAGAGAAAAAAAAAAGGACATCTTTTATTTAGGGTTTTTACAAGTTTTTTTTACTATCTTGATTAGTACACTTTTTTTATTTTTTTTTTATTCGTATACGCTTGCTTTATTCATAGGGATTTTGATTAGCCTTAGTAGTACTGCAATTATTTTAAAGGTACTGGAAGAAAAAAATCAACTTCATTCAATTGCGGGTAAGATTCAAATTTCTATTAGTATTTTCCAAGATCTAGTTTCGATTATTTTTATGATCCTTCTACCTTATTTTAAAGAGATACAATTTTTAAACTCTGAATTTTATATAAACAAGTTACATTTGGAAAGTTTTTTTCCTTTTTTTTTAAAAATTATAGCTTTTATTGTAGGATTTTATGTATTACTTAAGTATATCATACCTATTACCCTAAACCTTATTGTAAAAACGAGAAATAAAGATTTGTTTGTTCTGAGTGTAATTGTTTTGTGTTTTTTAATAACTTTGCTAACTGCTAAATCCGGATTTTCTGTTGCTCTTGGTGCTTTTTTAGCAGGATTGTTGATTTCAGAAACAGAATATAGCTACGAAACTTTAAGTAATATTATACCTTTTAAGATAGTGTTTACTAGTATCTTTTTTGTTTCGATTGGAATGTTGGTGGATATTCATTTTATTCTTAGTAATGATCGCTGGTTTTATATATTGATGTTATCTTTAGTAATTGGATTTCTAAAATTTATTATTATTTTTTTTGTTGTGTATTTTTTTTATAAAAATACAAGAACGTCTTTTATCACTGGAATTTATTTATCTCAGATTGGAGAATTCTCTTTTATTCTTCTTATTGAAGCAGCAAAATTACAAATCATAAATCAAGAAATGTATCAGATCTTGCTATCAATCACTATTATTACTATGTTAATTTCAATTTTGATCATTGAAAATTCTTACAAAATCTATGATGTTTTAGAAAATTTCTTTTTTTATTTTTCTAACAAAAATGTTTTTAAAAATTCAAACGAAGAACACATATTGATGCCTAAAGATCATATTATCATAATCGGCTATGGCATAAATGGAAGAAATGTAGCAAAAGCAGCCAAAATTGTAGATATTCCTTATGTTATTGTAGAAATGAATTCTAAAACTGTAAAAGAAGAAAAAAGTAAAGGAGAGTTTATTTTATTTGGAGATGCAACGAATGTTTACATTTTAGAAAAAGTCAATATCAGACTTGCAAAAATGATTGTTATTGTAATCAACGATCCAGAAGCAACAAAAAAAATTATAAAGCTATCAAAAAAACTAAATCCCAATATTTATATATTAGCAAGAACTCGCTATATTATGGAGGTTCCGAATTTAAAAGAATTAGGTGCAAACGAAGTCATTCCCGAAGAATTCGAAACTTCAATACAGATCTTTCGAAGAATATTAGAACATTATCAGTTTTCCTTGCCAGAAATTGAATTCTTTGCAGAAGAATTGCGTATTTCTGGATATGATTTATTACGAAGAACTCAAAGTTAAATCAATTTTAAAAATGTCGATAAGTAAATTAAATGCTTAAAGTGCTAATCTTGTTTTTTGTTAGTTTTTCTTTGTTTAGCCAGATGATTCGAAGTCCCTCGGAGGTGATTGACATTGATAGAATTAAAACTTTAGAAAATCAATATAATAATCAATTATTTTCTCCCCAAGAAATTCTATCCAAAATTGATCTGGAATTAAGCAAATATTTTGAACAATTTAGAAAAGAAAGATTATTAAAAGAAACCATAGCATCTGTTCCATATGACTTTTATAATTTTCCTTTAAATAAAATTTATTTATTACTTTATGTAAGAAACTCTCAAGATATAGAAAAATCCCAAAGAATTTTTTCACCTTACCTATACCGTACGTTTACATTAAAAGGAAATATTCATAGTGATTTAAAACAAACCCATTTAGCTCTTTATTCTTATATTCAGGCTCTTGAATATTCGATTCCAGTTTTAGATACCAACATTCCAAAAAAGAAAAATATTCCCTATAAGCCTACGATTTTAGATTTACAAAAAATTTTAAACGAAGAAGATTTTCTTTTAACTTTAAATTATTTTGATTATCTGGATATTACTTTAGGAAATAAAAATTTTTTAGAAGAAATCGAAAATGACTTATTAAAGCAAAATATTTTAGAATTCAAAAAGGAGTTTTCGGATTTAAAAAAAAATATTCTAACTTTACAAAAAATCAAAAAAGATTATTACCAATCGATTTTGCAAAATTCAAACCAAAAAGCAAATCTTGAGCAAGATTATAACTTACTTTGGGAGCAATGCTTTAACAAAATTGAGAATTTATGGAATTTAGAATCGAACTTATCTGAGTTTTTAAAGCAATTGCAAAATCAATATTCAGAAATTATATTTCGAATGGCAAATTTATTAAAAGAAATTGAATTAAAACAAAAAGAAAGGGAAAGAATTTTAAATCAATCTTCGTATTACAGAGGTACGGGAAATCAATTGGGTGTCAATAAAACTTTATTTAGAAATTTGATTGGTTATACTCGTTTATTAGAATTAGCTGTTCGTTTAAATCCCAATCAATTAGATTATTTGGATCTACTTTCCGAACAATATTTTGCTGAAAAAAATATTCAAAATGGAATTGCAATAGAAAAAGAATGGTTTACGAAAGCAAAAGAAGATGATGTTCGATCTCCAAAACATTATATAAGAATGATTTCTTATTACATAGAATCAAAAAATCCGAGTCTTTCGAAAGAATATTTAGAAAAATTGTATATTCTACTTGAGAAATATCCTCAATTACAAAAAAATATTTTTCCAGAGAAAGAAAGCGAAAATTTTCTCTTATCAGAATACGATCATTTTTTATTTTTTTATGCTAGTTTTATGCTTAATTATAATTTTTCTTCTAAACAAGACATTTTTTTAGATCTACTTGATAAAATCGATGTTAAAATTCAAGATTTAGAAAACAAAAATCAAAGTACTCTAAAAGAACAAATCTTTAAACAAAAGATTCTAAGTCATTTAGCAAAAATTTATAGAAATCAAAAAGAAATCGATAAAGAAATCCAGATATTAAGTAAAATTTATGATATTTATTTAAAATTAAAAGATTTATTAAACGAGAAAATCAATTTAAAAAAACAAAACGATATTCAGGCTTTGGAACTAAAGCAACAATTGATGTTCGAGGAAAATTCAGAAAAAAATCAAAGATTATTTTTTCTCCAAAAAATAGAGATTCCTACTTTAGAACAGGAGATAAAAACTATAAAAACGGTTTTAAATTCAAGCTCTATTGGCTTTATTTTGGAAAGGATGGCTTTTTTATTTTATGTAAAAAAGGATTTGCAAAGTTCAATTTATTATTATGATTTACTCAATCAAAACAACGATTCAACACCAAACGAAAAAAAAAGAGCTTTACAAAATATCCAAATCCTAAAAGAAATACAAAAAAAAGGACTTTGGAAAAATATATATTTACCCGAAAATTTTGAAAGATAAAAAAAGATTTGCTTTATAAAAAAAGCAAAAATATTCTGTTATCCAAAATTTTTAGAAATACAGAGGTTTTAGATGGCTGATCGTAGTCAATCCCTAAATAGTGTTATTGGTCCAGGATCCATTTTCGAAGGTAAATTTTATATTTCTGGTTCTTTAAAAATTGATGGAAAATTTCAAGGAGAAATTAAAACAGAGGATGAATTAATTATTGGAGAAACGGGTAGAGTAAAAACGAATATAAAAGCCAAAAGTGTGATCATTTCTGGAACGATGATTGGTAATATTCAGGCAAGAGAAGAAGTACGATTAGAGAGAAATGGTAAGCTATTAGGTGATGTAGAATCTCCAGTGTTACATCTAACTCCTGGAGTTTTACTAAAAGGTCATATGACAATCACAGGTGGGCAAAAAAAAGATGTAGAAAAAATCATTGAAGAATCTTTTGGAGATTCCATAACCAAATCTGAATCTAACAAGGAACAAGAAAAGAAAAAATAATGAAATATCATAAGCGATTTCAGCATAAGCCGGATGTAAAAAAAATCGAGTTTAGAGGAAAGTTCTCTATTATCCATTTAGGGGGAGGCAGTTTTATTTATACAATTCCGGGAAAAGATCGACCCAAAATAAAAAGACTTGATTTCTCTGAATTTAATTATAAAAAAATAAGCTTTGGTGCAATAAGCATTTTTTTTATATTTTTTGTATTTTTTGTTTTAAATACAAAAAGCGGAGTTGCAACATCACAAAAAGAAATACAAACAAACCAACAATATCAATATCAATTTAGACACTTGACTCCTTATGAAATCGAGATACAATCAGAAGAATTAAAAAAACAACTTCTTAATTCTGACAAAGAAATAGAAGAAAAATTAAATAATAAAAAAGAAAAATATATTACTTACGAAGTCAAACAAGGAGATAATTTAAATTCAATAGCTAATAAATTTAGAATTCCGGTAAAGTTTATACTTAAAGAAAATCAATTAAAAACATCTGATATTTTAAAACCGGGACAAAAGCTAAAGATACCAAAAAAACCTGGAATTTTTTATACAATACGAAAAGGTGACAGGCTTGCAATGATTGCTGAAAAATATCAGGTTCTCTTAGAGGATATTATTACAGATAATGATCATTTAGAAAACTTTGATGTTCTCAATACGGGTAAAAAAATCTTCCTTCCAAATGCGGTTATTCCCGAACCTCCCCCCATTTGGAGAATGCCAGCATATGGTAAAATCACATCTTTTTTTGGATATCGAAGGCATCCTTTTTTTGGTTATCAACAGTTTCACACTGGAATTGATATAGGAATTCATTACCAAAATGTTTATTCAGCCAGAGATGGAGTTGTATTTTTTGCGGGATATATGGGGGGATATGGTTTAACTGTAATCATTAAACATGATTCAAAATTTAAAACATTATATGCTCATTTAAGTAGAATTTTTGTTAAAGAAGGGCAAATGGTCAAAATGGGAAGTCCAATAGGAATTTCTGGTAATACTGGATTATCTACTGGACCTCATTTACATTTTGAAGTCATTTATAATGGAGTTCCCGTTAATCCTTATATTTATGTAAAAAAGTAATGATCAATACGTTCATTTTTTTTCGTTGAATTGTATAAATCATTAAAATACTGGGAGTAAGTTATGTCAATAACTAAAAAAACAAGGAGTAAAAAAACTACAAAGAAAGAACTAGAAACCGAAGTGGAGAACTTAGAAATATCTAATGATTTTAATAACAATAAAGAATTAGAAGCTAACAATGGAGAAAATCAAATTATTGAAAATAATGAAAGCACAGAAGAAGTCTCTTATACAAGTACGAATTACGAAAATGGCAATACACCTCCACCTTTGCATTTAAGTCAATTAACTTCTATGCCCATCAATGAATTAACACAAATAGCAATTCAATTAGGTGTAGAAGATGTTTCGGGATCAAAAAGACAAAATATTATTTATTCTATAATGCAAAAACAATTACAAAGAAATGGTATCGTTTATGCTTCGGGAGTATTAGAAAAAAAACCAGAGGGTTATGGGTTTTTACGAAGTGCGAACTATAGTTATTTGCAAGGACCTGATGATATTTATGTAGCTTCTTCTCAAATAAGAAATTTTAAATTACAAACCGGGGATACCATAGAAGGACAGGTAAGACCACCAAACTCAAACTCTAATGAAAAATACTATGCTTTACTTCGTATCGATTCTATAAATGGAGAGCATCCTGAAAAAGCAAAAAATAGAATCTTATTTGATAACTTAACCCCAATATATCCCGATCAAAGACTAGAGCTTGAATATAGACCCGATTTATTGGATACCCGCATTATTGATTTATTTATACCGATTGGAAAAGGGCAGAGAGGTTTGATTGTTGCACCACCGAGAGTAGGAAAAACGATTTTATTACAACATATAGCCAATGCTATTACAACAAACCATCCCGAAGTATATTTAATTGTTTTGTTAATTGACGAAAGACCGGAAGAAGTTACCGATATGGCTAGAAATGTTAAAGGAGAAGTGATCAGTTCAACATTTGATGAAGAAGCAAAAAGACATTGTGATGTTGCAGAGATAGTATTGGAAAAAGCTAAAAGACTAGTTGAATTTGGAAAAGATGTTGTAATCTTATTAGATTCTATCACAAGATTAGCAAGAGCTTATAACCAAACTACACCTACATCCGGAAAAGTACTATCAGGAGGTATGGATTCGAATGCTTTACATAAGCCTAAAAAATTTTTTGGAGCAGCAAGAAATATAGAGAATGGTGGTTCATTGACAATTATTGCAACAGCTCTTATCGAAACAGGTTCCAAGATGGACGAGGTAATTTTCGAAGAGTTTAAAGGAACAGGAAATATGGAAATTCATTTGGATAGAAGATTATCAGATAGAAGAATTTTTCCTGCTATTGATTTAAACAAATCTGGAACAAGAAAAGAAGATCTTTTATTAAGAGAGGACGTTTTAAATCGTGTATATTTACTAAGAAAAATATTAAGCCCACTTTCCCCAATAGAAGCTATGGAGTTTTTATTAAGTAAAATGAAAAATACAAAAACAAATGATGAATTTTTAGCAAGTATGAACACTTCAGCGGTAATGGATTTATAAATAGCAAAAAAGTAAACAATTTTTAATTTCTCTATTTTTAAATCTTCTTTATTTTAAAAAAAATCTTTTCAATTATGCCAATTATAGAAAAAAAATTAAAAGAATGGTTTGAAAGAAAAATCATTACACAAGAAACTTACAAAGCGATTTTAGATTACGAAAAAAATCAAAAATCAAAGTTTTTAAAAAATATATTTTCTTATGGTTTAGGAATCATCGCTTCTTTTAGTATTGGTTTAGGGATCATCAGCCTAATTGCAGCAAACTGGTATGTGATTCCTTCTTTCTTAAAGTTTAGTTTCTTGTTTGTGATTCATTTTAGCCTTATACCTTTGATCTTAAAAAAACAGTCATACATAAAAGAAAGTCTTATTTTTATATTTATCTTTTTATTCTTAGCAGAAATTGCTTTAACGTCTCAGGTATTTCAGATCGATAAAGATTTAAAATATTTGTTTTTTTTCTGGGCAATATTATCTGTATTTCCTATGTTATATTCTTCTAACGGATGGATTCCGTTTTTTGTTTTTTTGATAAGCCATATTCCTCTAACTTTTATTATAATAGAAAAATTGAATTTAAAAGAAGAATTATTTACTGCTATTTTTTTAAGTTATTTGTGCATTTCATTTTGTTTTTTTATACTGAGTGAATTAAAAAAAACTAAAAATTTAATAGATGGTATAAATTATTATACAATCATATTCTTTTTTTTTTGGCTTATTGTATTACATTTGAATTGGTATAATCCAATCCGAGAAAAAAATTTTTTTCTATATTTGAACCTTTTTTTAATTTTTGTTATTTTTATTGAAATTTATTTCATCAATCATGACTTTTTTTCTAAGGAAAATCCTTTTCTTTTTATACTATTTGCAATTTTGTTTGGTTTCAATTACTATCTACCTGCAATTCTAAAGCAAGAGCTCATTAGTAAGATTTTAGGGGCATTTTTTTTTATTGTGTTGAACTTATTTAGCGCTTATTACTTTTTTAAATTAAAGATTCGTTGGCTGTTTCATTTCTCTATTGTTTTTATCATCTTTCGATTATTATGGATTGTTTTTATTGAAATATTTAAAGATCTTACCTTTACTGGTATTGGTTTAATAGTATTTGGGATTATGATTTTTTTTGCACTCAGTTTATATAAAGTAATTTATAAAAAATTTTTATTTGATAAACTTTCGAAATCATTATGAATAAAAATTTATTTTATTTTCTTACTCCTTTAGCTATAATGTTTGCTTATATTATGTATCATTACTATAAATATTCACAGAAAGAATTTCTTGTTAATTTTCCAATTGAAAGTTTTGATCCAAGAGATCCTGTTCGTGGTCAATATTTGAATTTTAGGATTATTTATTCAAAATCAGAATTTCTTTGCAAAGAAGAAAACAAAGTTGAATGTGGTTGTATCGAAGTAATAGAGGATAAAAATTCTGAGAAAGTTGGATGGATTTCTGAATTAAAGCAATGTGAACAGATTCAATGCCAACCCTTTCTTAAATTTGTATGCAAAAACGGTGTGTGGACTATACCCCATAGCAAGTTTTATCTTTCAGAAAGTTTAGCTAAGCTTATAATGGAAATACCCAAAGATTCTTATATACAATTGAACATCCAAAAAAATGGTGACTCTCACATTCATCAGTTATTTGTAAAAAATCCTTATACAGAGAAACTACAACCATTAGAAGAATATCTACAAAATCTAAATATAAAATAATCGTTTTCGTATTGAATTTTTTGATTTTTTCATTAGAAAAATAAGAATTGACTTTAAAATCAATTTTATTTCTTTGTAGTAAGCTATTACGTAAAGGAGCGTAGTATGATCATTAGTAATTATTACAACGACAATGAAGATTTAAAATTGCATTTTGAATATTTGATTGATTGGGAAAACATTATTAAAGAATACGAAGGGGACTTCGAGGATGCAAAAAAATATAAAGAAACTCTGGATGAAAGATTTTCAATGGCACCCGACAGTATAGAGTCTGCAAAAGATTATTATAAAACTTTGTTAGAATCTTATGGAGAAATTGCCGGAAAAGAAATTGCATCTCGAGCAAGAGCCAACGATAAAAAAGGTTTAAAATTAGTAAACGGAAAAGTGATTTTTCCCGAAGAAATGATCGAAGATTTGAACTTGATTAAAGAGGCAGGATTACTTCCTTATTCTATTTCTAGAGAAAATGGGGGATTAGGAATTCCAGCAAGTGTTCAAATGCTTATCTCTGAAATTGTATCCCGTGCAGATGCTTCTTTCTCTGTTTGTTTGGGTTGTGTAAATTTAGGAGAAACAATCGAAAATTTTGCTTCTGAGGATTTGATAAAAAAATGGGTGCCCTTAATGGCAAAAGGAGAATATTGGGGAGCTATGGCTTTAACAGAACCCAATTACGGTTCTGATTTGCAGAGAATTCAGACTAAAGCAATACAAGGTAAAGATGGTAAATGGTATATTACCGGTACAAAACGTTTTATCACTCATGGTTGTGGATTTAATGATAAACCAGCTGTGATTTTGACTTTGGCAAGAACTGGTTCTCCAGACAGTGGAGGTAAAGGTATTTCGTTTTTTTTAGTCGATGGAAAGTATGTAGAGATTGCAAAAATAGAAGAGAAATTAGGCTTACATAGTTCTCCTACTTGCGAAGTTGTATACGACAATGTTCCTGCCGAACTAATAGGAGAAGAAGGAAAGGGGCTTATCAAATATGCAATCCAGATGATGAATGGTGCAAGACTTAGCATTGCTTCTCAAGCTATGGGAATTGCCGTGGCAGCTTATAAAGAAGCCAAAAAATATGCTTCCGAAAGAATTCAATTTGGTAAGACGATCGATCAGATTCCAGCAGTAAAAAGAATGCTTGATAATATGGAGCAAGAAATTATTGCAATGAGATGTCTATTAGTAGAAGCAGGAAAAACTGTTGATATGTATCATTGGAGAAAACAACGAATGTTGCGTAAAGGAGTTCCGGAAAAAGATGTACGTAAAGATTCAAAAATCCAAAAATGGGAAAAACTTGCGGATCTGTTTACTCCACTAACAAAATTCTATAATTCTGAAGTTTGCAATAAAATAGCTTATAATGCTTTGCAAGTGTTTGGTGGTTCAGGATATATAGAAGAATATGATATTGCAAGAATCTATAGAGATGCCAGAATTACAAATATTTACGAAGGCACAACACAATTGCAAATAGTTGCTGCAATCGGTGGTGTAATGTCGGGAATGTTAGAAAATGGTAATTTAAGACAGTATATTTTAGAACATAAAAATATGTTTTCTTTTTCTGAATTGTTAAGTCAGAAATTAGATTTGTTCGAAAAAATAGTAGATGTATATCGTCGCATAGAAGATAAAGAAATTAAAGAAGCTTACTCTTTAGAAGTTGTAGAATCTTGTGCTCGATTTTTGGCAGGAATGTTATTAGAAAAGTCTCTATATCTTTTAAAAGACAAAATACAAAACAGTGTTCTTGAAAATAGAAAAAGAATTGTAGAAAGATACAATAAAGAAAGTGTATCAATTTTAAAAGCGAATTTAGAAATATTACAATTACAACAAGAATTTGTAAAAGCATAAATGAAAATAGGAAGCCTACTTTTCGGTAAACCTAAAATCGGTATTGCTTTAGGAGCCGGCTCTGCAAGGGGCTGGGCTCATATTGGTGTGATTAAAGCATTAGAAGAAAATGGGATTTTTCCAGAAGTAGTTTCTGGCACTTCTGCAGGTGGTGTTGTGGGAGCTTTTTATGCAGCAGATGCTCTATCGATTTTAGAGGATTCTTTAAATAATTTTAAAAGTTTAAAAGATACTTTATTCCATTTAGATTTCGGTATTGGTTCCGGGGGAATGATTACCGGAAAGAGATGGTGGAGTAAATTTTTAGAAACTTATCTTCCTGTTCGTAAATTCGAAGAATTAAAAAAACCTTTTGGTGTGGTTACCGTAGATCTTGTTACTATGCAAGAAGTTCACATTACGAGCGGAGAATTGATGCCAGCAATACGTTCAACGATTGCTGTGCCCGGTTTTTTTTCTCCGTTTGAATATAAAAATTATAAATTTATCGATGGGGGAGTTTTAAATCCTGTTCCTATTGATCTTGCTAGAGATCTAGGTGCTGATGTAGTGATTGGTGTAGATCTAAATTCAAGACCAGAAACAAATATTCCCAATTCTATGATAGAAATTTTTCGTAGAACTTTCGAAATTATGCAATATAAAATCAATCATTATAATAAAGTTGTTTATAAAGCGGATGTAATCATTGAACCAAATCTTTACGATATTTCTTTCTTAGATTATCATAAACATCAAATTGCAATTGCAGAAGGTTACCGTGCTACAATCGAAAAAATGGATGAAATTTTATCAAAAGTCAATACAAAAATCAGGATAATTCCAAAAACGAAAGAAGGGTTTTATAAAACTATTCAAAGTATAGAGTACTAAGTTTTATGAATTTCTAAAAACCTTTTAATATATTTACCCAAAACATCAAACTCAAGATTTACAAAAGTATTCACCTGCCAATCCTGAACATTAGTGATTCGAAATGTATGAGGAATAATATTTACATAAAAAAAAGAAACTTTCTGTTGATTTTCGAAAAATTCGATTGTTTGAATAGAATCATCAATATCAGAAATTGTAAGACTGATACCATCTACGGCAATACTTCCACGTGGTATTACAAGTTCCTGATGAATGGCTGGATAAGCTATTTTAAATTCAATGCTACCGTTTTTGTCTTGATACTCTTGAATCATACCTATGCAATCCACATGACCTTGTACAAAATGTCCGTCAATTCTTTGATTCGCTTGTAAAGAACGTTCAAGATTTACTTTTTGCCCTTTTTGTAAAAAATTTAAATTTGTCTTTTTTAATGTCTCGAGAATTGCTGTGATTTGATACTGTTTCTCTGTTATAATTTTTTCTACAGTTAAACAAACACCATTATGAGATATGCTATCTCCAATTTTTAATTCTTTTGTAAAGCTTGATTCTATAAAAAATGTTTTATTCGTTTGTGATACAATCAATTCTTTAACATATCCAACTTCTTCTATAATACCTGTAAACATTTTAATCTAAACTTTCTTTCTAAAAGAATTTTTCAAGTTAAAATTGATTTGTCTAGAGAGATTCAATTATAAAGATTTTATAATTTTTCTTTAAAATTAAAATTTACCTCGGAAAGATGATATTTTTTATAAAAAGAAAATGATTGAATATTTTTTCTTTATAAAAAAAAAGTATGTATGTGGGAGTCTTTTTATTTTTTATATAAAAGTCTTTTACCACTTGAAAGTTTTGATTTTCGTAATTCTTTTAAAGAGGTGATTTTAAATCAAAGAAAATGCTATGTATTTGAACCCACTGGATATCATAAAGGAATTATTTTAGTAGTTCATGGAATGACTGTAAAAGGAATAGATGATAAAAGATTGTGGAAACAATGCGATATCTTAAGACAACTAAAATATAGAGTATATCTACCGTATTATCAAGAACTTCATCAGTTAGAAATTAAAACTCAAACTATAAAAAAAATTATAAAAGATAGCGAAGCTATCTTCAAAGAAAATAATCAAAAAATAAAGATTATGTCAATATCTTTCTCTGGAGGACTTTCATTGATTGCTTCTACCCATAAAAGTATAAAAGATAAAATAGATTCTTTACTTATCATTGGAACTTATGCAAACGTAAAAACGATACTTAAATTTTTGTTTACAGAAGAAAGAATTGATTTATATGGTTATTATGCTCTTTTAAAGAATTTTATCAATACTCTTCCCAAATTTAAATCTAAAAAATATTCTAAATTATTTGAACTTGCTGCAAAAGATAATGCTTTGTTAACAACAAATCTTACAGATGCATATTTAAACAAACATCCAGAATTAAAAAAAATATTTCAAGATTTTGTAGAAAATAAAGAATTTAAGCTAAAAATATTAAATCAAATATTGCAATTAAAACAAATGCAGGAATTAAGCTATTCATTAGATGTTCTACCCAGAGTGCAACATTTAAAAGCAAGAATATCTTTAATCCACGGAAAAAACGATAATGTTATCCCTTCAGGGGAATCTCTTTTGATCGTTGAAGAATGTAAAAAATATCATATCCCTTATCAAATATGCTTAACCTCTCTTTTAGATCATGGAAATGTTCGATTTGATTTTGAAGTGATAAAAGAAATTTTAGTTTTAATCAAAACTTTACATTTCTTTTTTAAAAATTCATAAATTATAAATTTTAAATCATTTCTGAATTTACGAGAAATATTTGTATTCTTTTTTTCTCTGTGTATCAAAAACAATACAATTAAAAAATTTATTGGAAAATTTCTTATTATGTTTGTATTTTAAATAAAAATTTATATAAAAATTGCTTAAAATATTGTAAAAAAAGCCAATTTTTACAAAAATATAACGATTTTTTTTAAATTTTTTCTTTGCTCTTCATAATAAAACCCTTAAATTGAATAATGATCTAATCTTCTAGGTATAAAATTTGCATATAATTTAATATATGCTAAAAAAGGTAATAGATAATAATCTTCTTTTAGAGAAAAACAACTATCAACCGATAACCATAGGAAGATTGAATAAAGCGACTTTAAAAGACACTGTGAAATTAAAAGGAATTGGACTTCATACAGGTAATGAATCTAAAATAAAAATTTATCCTGCAAATGTGAATACGGGCATAGTGTTTCGTTCTATCAAAAAAGAGAAAGGAGAAATTCAAGTAACTCCTTGGAATGTGAAGAATACTAGAAATGCTGTAAGCATCAGTAATGGTATTTGGGAAATTCATACTATTGAACACCTGCTATTTGCTTTTGCTATTGCTGGAATCACGGATGCTTATGTAGAATTAAGCTCCAATGAAATTCCTATTTTGGATGGATCTTCCAAAGAATTTTACGAAGCTATACAATCCGCACAGATTTTTGAGTTTTCTAATTATCAAAACGTACCTATCAAGTTAGTCAATCCCGTATGGGTTGTTTCTGAAGATAAGTATATCATAGCGGTTCCCTCTGATGAATTTAAGATCACATACACAATTGATTACGAACATCCCGATCTTAAAGGAAGAAGTTTACACATTAAATTAAATTCTAAAGTTGCAGAAAAAGAAATCCTTTCAGCTCGAACTTTTGGATTTTTAAAAGATGTAGAATATTTGCGATCTCAGGGATTGATCAAAGGAGCTTCTTTAGATAATGCGTTGGTATTGACTGAAAATGGATACTTAAACGAAAGACGTTATATAGATGAATGTATTAGACATAAAGTTTTAGATTTAGTGGGTGATTTATATCTTTTAGGTAAACCACTTATTGCACATATCATAGCATATCGAAGTGGTCATAGTTTAGATATTGCCCTAGCTAAAAATATTCTTAAAAATTTAGAAAATGATGAATTAGCAAAACTAAGATATTATTAGTTATTCACGTTCTATTACAGAGATTTTTTGAATTTTTTTTAAATTGTTTAATTCTTTTATTACTTTATCTAAATCTAAATTTCTTGGGATATTGATCAAAAACTGATAACGAGTTTTATTTTTATTTATTATTTTTTCTATTTCTAATGTTTTCGTTTTTAAATTAAATTTATTCAATTTTTGTTTTATATCTTCATCAACAAGATCAATACTTTTTGAATCAATTACTAAAATTTTAAATTCATCGCCTTCAAAAAATCTATGTTCTATTTTATTAACTACAAAAAGAATAATCCAGGAAAAAAAAGTAATCAAAATAGACTCCCAATATAATTTAGCTCCAATTCCTAATCCTATAGCAGTTACGATCCAAATCGTAGAAGCGGTAGTAATTCCTTTAATATTAAAACCGTACTTCATAATTACCCCAGCCCCAATAAACCCTATACCAGAAACAACTTGAGCTGCTATACGAGAAGGGTCTCCGGTTTCTCCTGAGATGTATCGAGAAATAATCATTAAAAAACTAGATCCCAAACATATCAAAATATGGGTTCTAAGTCCACCAGGTTTACGTTTTAATTCCCTATCTATACCAATCAGACCCCCTAAAAGAATAGAAAGTAAAATTTGCAGGAAAATATCTGTTATGTGATCCATAAATACAAAATCCTATTCTTTTATCGAAGATCAAGAAAATACTATAAATATTGTTAATGAAAAATAAATTTTAAACATGTTTTATCTTTCTAAATCGATGATTTTAAAAGATGATCTTGACAATATCAATTAGACTTATCAAGAAAAACAATGAGTCCTGATATATGTAATTTTTTTTCTAAAACTAAAGATTTTGACTATATCATTAGTATAATTCACCAGTACTCTTATTAACTAAAATCTTCGAATCAGTACTACCTTTATATTCTACCTCATTTGTTGATATTTTTAAAAACACCTTTAAAAGAACCCTCTTTATTTTTAGAATACTTGATCCAAAAACTTGAACAAAATTTATATGACCAAAAAAATCCAAATACGTTACAAAAAGCTACAACATAATACCAACCAAAACAAAAAGAGAATCATTTTAAAAAAAGTTGATCCTAAAATCTAAAAAAAAGCTAAAAGAGCTAAAATCCATCATGAGAAGGGGAAATGAAGCAACAAAAAACTGCAGACTATGTATTACTCGAATATCATAGTCCAAAAAATTTTCTGGTCATAAATAGTTGTGTATACCACAAGTTCTGAGATGGCAAGGAGATTTTTTCGTTTGAGAATTCTTAAAATAAATTATTGAATTTATGATCATTTTATAAATTCAACTTATGATTTTTTTGTTAAAGTGTTTCGTTTTACGAATATTTTATTCTTTTTTTTCTATAAAATATAGCGAAGCAGAGTTGATGCAATATCTTAAATAAGTTGGAGCAGGACCGTCAGGAAACACATGCCCTAAATGAGAACCACATCGATTACATAAAACTTCGGTTCTAATCATTCCATACGAATAATCTAATTCTTGATGTATTCTTTCTTTTTCTTGCTCTTTCTTAATGTAGGCATAAAAAGAAGGCCAACCACTTTTTGAATCAAACTTATAGTCAGACAAAAATAAGGGAAGTCCACAAGCACAACAGATATATATTCCTTCTTTAAAAACTCGATAGTATTTACCAGTAAACGCTCTTTCTGTTCCTTTTTTTCTTAGTATGTAGTATTGCCAATCATTTAAAATTTCTTTCCATTCCTTTTCATCAATAGAGATTTTTTCTCCATTGTAGTGATAATTCAATAATTCTTTGTAGTTTCCCTTTATATAAAAATCTTGATTTAATAGTTTTTCTTTGATTTCTTCTTTTAGCATAAAAATAATAAATTAAATTTTTATAAATTTGGCTTCCCAATTTTCATCAATAGGGAGTTCGTATTCAAAAAATGTGATCGTTCTTTCTTCGTTAAAAAGATCGCGGGGTATACCAGACAGTTTTTTCTTTTTAAAATAGCAAAAAGTATAATATCTTGGTAACCTTAATTTTACAGATTTTTGCTCGGGTTGAAAATTTTTATTTTGTATTTCATATATTAAAAGAATTTCATTTTCGTTTGTTTGTGTACCTGAGATTTTTGCCAAAAAGAATTTATCATTATGATAAGAAGTTCCATCATCTAAATATAAATAACCTACTATCGTTTTATCTGGATAAATTTCAATAAAAATTTCTTTTTTTAAAGTATCTTCTGAATTCCTTCCTACAAGTGCAATTGGTAAAGCTGAACCAGATTTGATCAATAATGGATAATAACCTCTTTGCACTCTAATTCTAATCCATTGATCTCCGATGTATGTATCTCCTTTTTCAAAATCGTACCATTTGCCTTTTGGTAAGTAAACATTGATAGACTCAACTTTTGGATATAATACGGGGCAAGCCATTAGGTTAGATCCAATGTAAAATTGATCTTTGACATTTTCATCATCAATAATTAGGTCATTGTAATAAAATAAAGGTTTAATGATAGGAATTCCATCTTTGTGTGCAAGATAAAATAAATAATAATAATACAAAATCAATTGATATCTTCGATAAATGTGTTTTTTGACCCTTTTTAAGGTTTTGTTATTAAAGTTCCATGGTTCTTGTTGATACGAAAACAAAGTTGTGTGATTTCTAAATAAAGGTAATAATGAACCTAATTCAATCCATCTTTCAAAAAGTTCTGGATTTTTAATAAACTTGAATAAAGAAAGGATTCCAGTTCTTGGAGCGCCAAAACCACCAACGTCTGCACCACAGAAAAACATTCCCGATAGATTAAGATTCATCACCATATATAAGCTTTCTCTTAGATCTTTCCACGAGGTATGATTATCTCCAGTCCATAAAGCAGAATATTTTTGTAGTCCTACAGTTCCAGATCGAGATAAAATAAAAGGTCTTTTTTTTAATTTTTCAAAACTTTTAAATGTTGCTTCTGCTTGTAGATTAGCGTAAATATTTCTTGTATATAAATGGCTTTGTTTTTCGTGCTGAATATCATGGCTAAGTGGTTCATCCACTTTGCCCATAAATAATACGGGTTCATTCATATCATTCCAGATTCCTTCTATTCCCATTTTTAAGAAATTCGATACTAATTTTGACCACCATTCTCTTACTGTTTCTTTTAAAAAATCTGGAAAATGTACTTTTCCCGGCCAAACTTTTCCTATAAAAAATTTTCCATTTGAATCTGTGCAGAAATATTTTTTTTCAACTCCTTCTTGATAAATTTCATAATGACTATCTATAGCAACTCCAGGATCGATGATAGTAACCAGTTTTATCCCTGATTTCTTTAGATTTTCTATCAATTTTTTAATGTCTGGAAATCTTTTTTGATTCCAAGTAAAAATTTTATATTTATCCATATAATGAATATCTAAATAGATAGCATCTAAAGGTATATTATGTTCTTTTGCTTTTTGCACAATTCTATATACCTCTTTTTGTGTTTTATATGACCATCGAGATTGATGATATCCTAAACTCCAGATAGGAGGTAAGAATGGATAACCGATTATTCTTAAATAATTTTTATAAATTTCTTCTATATTTCCATAAAATAGAAAGAAATCTACTTGTTTACTTTCTCTTTTAAAATAAAA
Organism: uncultured bacterium; assembly: GCA_937928085.1. Lineage (GTDB taxonomy): Bacteria > Spirochaetota > Leptospiria > Leptospirales > Leptonemataceae > SKYB61. The sequence continues at coordinate 32,990 of CALFVU010000016.1, forward strand.
ACTACAATCAATTTCGCATTTGTAAGGTGGCTTTTGATTAGTTTTAATACAAATTTCTAATGGATAAGAGGTATAGAAAAAAATTCCCAAGTGAGTGTTTGTATTCTTTCTACGAAGAAGTAAAAACGGAAAAGAAGCATAGGGTTGATTTTTTAATAGATAAAAATAGGTATCGATATTTCTTAATATAAACTTTCCTTCGTTTCTAAGATAATCACCATTGATAGCACCTAATCCATAAACGTTAATGTTATCGTAAAAATATAATTTTAAGAAGTTGGGATCTTCTAAGCTATTTACAACACCTGTAAATAATAATTGATTTTCCAAATCAAATCGAATATTTCGAGTAGGAGGGTCAAAAATAAATCGAAAAAATTTTTTTTTGGCTATGATCTTATTTTCAGCATCTTTAAAAATTAATACATTTTGTTTTGGTTCCGTAATATAGATTGTGGGAACATCCTCCATACCAAAAAAACTAAAACGAAATACATTTTTACCATAAGTGTGTAATTGAAATAAATTTTTAAAATTCTCTTGCACTTCTTTATTCATACAAAATTACGTTTTTTTATGATTTTTTTTTTAATTATCTTTCTTATCGGTATTTTTGTAATCTATCTATTTTTTTTTCTAAGACGTTATGATTACAACAAAAAAAAAAGAGTTCTCTTAATGCGGTTTGTAATGATTGGAATTAGTTTTTTTTTCACTTTTCAACTATTTTTTCCTGTTTATTATGTTCACGATCACAAAAAAAAAGATTTCCAAAATGATCTTCAAATAATGTATAAAATGTATGATGTTCCTATCGATCGAATTGATTACCAAGTCAATGATCCAAAATCGACTGAATGTTATTTACTACTAATTCAGAATCCAGAATTTTTACAAAAGTGGAGAAAATCTTGTTATTTATTATTTCCTGTAGAAATTTCACTTTTTTTATCTAATTATTTAGATTTTTTAAAACTTCATTTAGTGTTTTTAAAAAATTTGGGATACAATGTAATAATTGTGTCTGAAAATCAGTATAATGCTTTAAGCTTATTTTTGGGATTCGATTTTTTAGAGATTCAAGAAATTATTTTAAATCAAGAATTATATCGTCCACTTCCTTTTATTTGGTCTATAATTGAACCTAGAGTTTGTTATTTTTTTCAACCTAAAGAAATTTGTGTCCAATACGAAATAACAAAATTTATTCAACGTAATGAAATTTATGAAAGAGTCCAAGTAAACACAAAATGGATAATCAACAAAAAAGATCTAAATAAAATTTCTAAACATTCTTTCGAGATATTTCATCAAATTGGGAAGCGCTCAAAAAATTTTTTATTTAAAGAAATTATTTTAAGAAATTAGCATTCCTCGTTCAAGTTCAAACTATAGAACAAGTGTTTTATAAATTGTTTGATAGTAATAAATTATTTCTAGCATTCTTTATACTTATATTTTGAACTTCTAATTGTCCAATTCTGTCTTCTTCTGTAAATTCTCCAAGCGTTCTTTCCATAGATAAAGCTTCTGGATCGTAATTACTGCTTGGAGATTCAGTTTTTAAGATGGTATAATCATTTCCTCTTCTTAGTTCTATTGTAATTTTTCCGGAAAGAATACTAGATAATTTTAGTAAAGTTTCTTTAATTGTAGTTGCTTCTAGGTCATACCATTTTCCTTCGTATAAAAGTCTGCCTAATTTTCTGCCTAAAGTATAATATAAGTCTAATTCGGATTCATTATAAAAAAGTTGAATAAGCCTTTCGTAAACGATATGAAGTAAAGCCATTCCGGGGGCTTCGTAAACTCCTCTGCTTTTTGCATCGATGACTCTGTTTTCAACTACATCACACATACCCATACCATGTCTTCCTGCAATTTGATTTAATGTTGAAAAAAGTTCATATTTTGTAAATACTGGTTTGTTATTGATTTTTACGGGAATTCCTTCTTGAACTTCTATTACTACTTCCTCGGTTGGAATAGAAAAATTATGATCCCAGAAAGGAACTCCCATGATTGGAGTAACGATTTTCATAGATGTATTTAGGTTTTCTAAATCTTTTCCTTCGTGAGTGGCTCCTAGCAAGTTAGAATCTGTGGAATAAGCTTTTTCTACAGAAGACTTATAAGGTTTTCCAATTTTTTCTAAATACTCGGACATTTCTTTTCTTCCTCCTAATTCTTTTACAAATTGTGGATCTAACCATGGTTTGTATATTTTGATCTCTGGAAAAAATAATTTTCCATATCGATAGAATCTTTGTATATCATTCCCTCTATATGTACTTCCATCAGCAAAAATTTGTATGTTTTCTTTTTTCATTTCTGTAATAATAGATTTAGTTGTAACTGCTCTTCCTAATGGTGTTGTGTTAAAATATTTTAGTCCTCCCGCTTGAATATGGAACGCACCACATCGAATCGCAATCAAACCCTCTTGTGATAGTTCTTCCTTTATATCTAAAATCTTTGCTTTTTTAGCACCATAATAGTAAGCAATATTTGGGATTTGATTAATATCTTCTTCGTCTGGTTGTCCTAAATCTGCAGTATAACAATAGACGATAGCTCCTTTTTCTGACATCCACTGGACTGCTGTTCTTGTATCTAATCCTCCAGAAAATGCTAAAGCTATTTTTTGTTCTTTTGGAATTTCTCTTAAAATGGACTTCATAAGTTCAATTTTTTTTGATAAATCATAATGTAAATTCGGGTTGTTGGAAAATAAAAAAAAAATTAGAATTGCTCAATTTTGATAACTTTAAAAAATTATATTATTCAAAAAATAAAACTTTTGTAGTTTATGGAAGCTAACAAATTGCACGGTAGTTCGATTAAAGATGAAATAGAAATTCAAGAAATTAAAGATTTTAAAGAGGGAGTCATACCATTTTTCGAAAAAGTCCAAGAAAATGCTAAAATGCTAAACAATGTCTTGAATTCAAATATAATGACTAATGAAGAAAAAAAAGCAATTTTTTATGATATCAAAGATATAGAGTTTAAGATTAAAGAGATCCAAAATAAAGCTAGAAATTTAGTAATTGAGTTATCAAAAGATACGATTTTAAACGAAGCACAAAGAGAATATTATGCTTTTTTTTCTGATCAAATCACAGAGGTTAAAATGAACTTTGTAATTTTGGTATTACATTTTATTAAGATTAAAGAGTTTTATGAAGCTTCGATCGAAGCTTTGAATTTTATAAAAAAAATTGTATTTAGTAAAATATCTCCACAATCTTATTTTTACCAACAATTCGTAGATTATCAGTTAAAAACCATCTTTATTAAAATGCATAAGATTGATTTATTTTTAAAAAGATTATCTCTAATTCTTGCTTACAAAAAAGTAGACCAAACGGAAAATACAAAAATTTATAACTTAGTCCAGTTTTCTCCCTATATCGATTACCGATATTCTTTAATTTTTAAAGAAAATTTGTCAGATTATATAGAAAAATTTTTTAGAAGAGAAAAAACTGAAGCAAAACAAAATGTTAGTATTCACAAAAAAATTCTTACTTCAGAGATAAAAGAAACTATCCAATCAAAAACATATATTCAGAATAACATGCTCAATACAAGCGGGAAATATTTATGGAATTCTTCTTTGTATTACTTCTTAACTTATGATCCTGAACAACTCAAAAAAGAAGAGATGTGTTTTCAGAATGTATTTTATATAGATAATCACTTGGGTGCTACGCCAGAATTAGTTAAGTCCCAATTAATTCGTTCTTTTTTGAGAAATAAAACTACTTTTACCATAGAAGAGGCGAAAAAAAGATATATTAATTTTTTAGATTCTTTATTTGCTATTAATCAGCAAATCCTTTGTTTAAATTTTAAAATTAAAGAAGAATTTTCTTTGCTTTTTATGTATCATTTAGGACCGACTGTTTTTTATTCAATTATAAAGCAATATTTACAAGATTTAAAAACGGGATATTTGCATCAAATTCAATCTAAAAATCTGATTAGAAAATCAATTCCTTTTGAGTTTATAAAAAGATACTTATTTGATTGGTGGATCCAAAATATTTTGAATCCTTTATCCGAAGAAGACAGGAACAATTTTACCAAATACAATCAATTGAATTTACATATACAAAGATTTATTTTTGATATATCAAAAAAATTCAAATCTCAATTTCCAAAAGAAGAAGTTATTTGGGATAATCCTAAATTTCAGGATTTTTTAAAACAAAATGTGGGTATTGTAAATCTTCTTTTAGTACAAAGATATAGAAATCTTTTTAAACATTTTGAGATCAAGTAAATTAGTATAAGTATTTTGGTATGATTTTTGACTCTTTTAAATGCGAGGGTAGTAAAACAATAAATGTTTTTCCTGTTTTTCGAAATACACGCCTTAATTTTCTCGAAGTCTCTAAATAAGTTTCGTATTCTTCTTGTCTTCGAAGCATAATTTTTTCCCAAAAGCTGTAATGAGAATCAATGAATTCTTGACGAATGTCTTTGTATCGGTTGGTTAAGGGACATTTTATGATGTTTGTGTCGGGATCTTTTTCAGTAAAAGCTTGAATAAATGTAAGGCCAACAAATACTCCTCTTATATCAATATAAGGTTCTAAAGGGAATGTTCTACAAGAAATACTTCTTTGTTCACGTATGCAAAATTGAAACCCCTTACATTCGCAAAAAATTTGATCTTTATTTTCTTGTTTTTTAATTTTTTTATCTTCTTTTGTAAGGGGAATCCATTTTTTCCATAAATCCCCTTTTGATTGTAAATATTGCAATTCTGCTTTGTATAATAACGGAACTGCATTTTCAACAGAACAGCAGTAAGGAATTCCCTTGTTATAAGGTTTGCATAATTCACCACAATCATAATCGGTGATTTCTTCGTTTAGTAAAGAATAATAATATTCGATTTCTTCTATGGTAAGAGAATGAAAACTCATAATCTCAAAAATGTTTTAAAAAAGTTTTCTTTTAAGATATATCGATTTTTTTGGTATTTAATGAAATCAAGTCAAATTTTTATAGAAACTTATGGCTGTCAGATGAATGTGTATGATTCTGGGATTGTGAAAACACTATTTCTAAATCAGGATTTTACTTTATCTGATTCTGTTGCTACAGCAGATGTAATATTAATTAACACTTGTGCTGTAAGGGAAAAGGCTCAAGAAAGAATTTACGGAAGGCTTCAATCGTTATACCCTTTAAAAAAAAGAAATCCAGATTTAATTATTGGTATTATTGGTTGTATGGCTCAAAATTTGGGAGATGAACTATTTGCGATGGGACTACCTATTGATTTAGTGGTAGGGCCGGATGAATACAGAAGACTACCAGAAATTGTAAAAGAGATAAAAACTCATCCTGAAAGAAAATTTCAATTAACGCGAATTTCTTCTACAGAAGTATATGATGACATTCAACCCGAAGTTATTGAAGGATGCTCTGCTTTTATTACTATCATGAGAGGTTGTAATAATTTTTGCTCTTTTTGTGTTGTACCATATACAAGAGGAAGGGAAAGAAGTCGAAGACCAGATTCTATTGTAAATGAAATTAACCATTTGGTTACACAATATCATATAAAAGAAGTTACTTTGTTGGGACAAAATGTAAATTCTTATCAATTTGAGCAATATGACTTTACGGATTTAATAAAAATGATATTAGATCAAACAGATATTAAAAGAATACGATTTACTTCTCCCCATCCTCATCATTTTCCGAAAAAATTGATTCAATTAATGGTTCAAGAAAAAAGATTTTGTAATTCTATACATCTACCTTTGCAATCCGGATCAAATTCTGTTTTAAAAAGAATGAATCGAGACTACACTAAAGAAGAATATTTACAACTTGTAGAATATATAAAATCAGAAATTCCTAATGTGGGTTTATCTACAGATATTATTGTTGGATTTTGTGGGGAAACCGAAGAAGATTTTTCTGAGACTTTAGAAGTAATTAAAAAAGTAGAGTTTGATATGGCTTATATGTTTTATTATTCAGAAAGAGATCATACAATAGCTAAGAGAAAATATAAAGACGATGTACCATACGAATTAAAAATAGCAAGACTTAATCAATTGATAGATTTACAAAGCGAAATTTCCAAAGAAAAAAATAAAAAAGAAATAGGAAAAGTTTATGAAATCCTAATAGAAGGAAGAAGTAAAAAATCAAATAAAGAGTGGATGGGTAGAACTGATTCTGGAAAAGTAGTCGTTTTTTCTGATTTATCAAATCAATATAAAATAGGTGATTTTGTAAATGTCCATATAATGCATTCAACTAAAGCTACATTATTAGGAAAAATACTAGAACCTTCTTTTGTATAAAAGTATTACTTCTCAAATTTTATACTTTTTTTATTATTGTAGCAATTCCCATTCCTCCTCCAATACATAAAGTTACTAATCCATACGTTTTATTTCTTCTATGGAGTTCGTCGATCAAAGTTCCCATAAGAATTGCACCTGTTGCACCTAAAGGATGTCCTAACGCTATAGCTCCACCGTTCACATTTACTTTCTCTGGTTCTATATTTAACTCTTTCATTATATAAATCACTACCGCAGAAAATGCTTCGTTGATTTCCCATAAATCAATATCTTCGATGTTTAAATTTGCTTTTTGAAGTGCTTTTTTGGAGGCTGGAACAGGTCCAGTAAGCATAATCGTGGGTTCTGTTCCCACTACTGCTTGAGAGATAATTTCAGCTTTTGGTTTTAAATGATATTTTTTTAACGCTTCTTCGCTTGCTAAAAGCACCACACCAGCACCATCTACGACCCCTGAGGAATTTCCTAAAGTGTGAATATGATTAATTTTTTTTATTTCTGGATAGGATTTGAGTGCGATTTGATCAAATTGTTTTTCTCCGATTGTTTTAAAAGCAGGAGGTAAGCTTGATAAAAAGGCAAAATCATTTTCTATTCTTGGATGTTCATCTACTTCTACAAAACCTTGATTTGAGGAAGGTAAGGGAATGATACTATTTTTAAAATAACCATTTTGTATTGCATAGTTAGCTTTTTTTTGACTTGATTCTGCAAATAGATCTGCTTCTTCTCGGCTTATGTTATGAATTGTAGCCAATAGATCAGCTGAAATTCCTTGAGGAACTAAATGATAATTGTTTTTTATAGTTTCGTTTCCTAAATTTAAGTCAAGCCCTTCTATATCAGAACCCATCTTTACTCTACTCATAGATTCTACACCACCCGCAATTACTAAATCCATCATACCAGAACCGATCATAGCGGAAGCATTTTGAATCGCTTGTAATCCGGAACCACAAAAGCGATTTAAAGTATATCCCGGTACAGAAATCGGAAGCCCTGAAGCTAAAACCGCATTTCTTGCAATACAAAATCCTTGTTCACCTACTTGTGTTACACAACCTAAAATGACATCATCAATTTTATTTGGATCAATCTGATTTCTTTTTATAATTTCTTTCAAGCAATAAGCAGCTAAATCAATCGGATGGATATGAGCAAGACTACCTCGTTTTTTGCCTTTTCCTCTTGGTGTTCTAACTGCGTCTACTATATAAATTTTTTGCATAACACAAATCCTTTATGTTATGTGATTTTTCAAGTTGATATTAGTGTCAATTATAAAATAGCTTAAATCAAAACATTATGTGAATTTTATAAAAATTTTTAAAGTATAACTTAAAAAAATTATAAAAGGACTCAAAATGATTTTTGATGAGAATAAAGAATTAAAAAAATAATTTAAAAGTTAACTAAAATTCAATCATTCCTGAGAAAAAAACTTTTATTTTCCCCTACATTTTTTATATGAACCATCAAGACGAATTTCGATTAAAAAAAATTCATTATTTTGGCATCAATTTAAAAGCAAATCTTTATCAAGAACTAATACACCTTTCTTGTGGAGACCTCAACGCATTTTTGGAATATTTATACGAGAAATACAAAAATCGGATTTTGCAATTAAAAATAGCACCTGTGAAAGGAACGGCGACAGCAGAGTATCAGCCAAGAGATAGCTACAAGAAAGTGAGGTTAAGGAAGATCAAGCCGACATTATGGCAGAGTTATTGGGAGTTAAGGTTGCTAACGGGTTATACAATAAGCTACATTATCAGGGTATTTTTGGAATGGGAGTTACGAGAGAGGGGGAAGGAAGTAGAAAGTTTATTGCCGGCGATAGAGATAGAGGGTGATAGGAGACTACGATATCGGTATCCATCCTCTTATGTGGTAGGGAATAGGTATTCTTTGCGTAGGGTGTGTGAGCGTAGGCAGAGAAAGGTTTATGTCTCATATTGGGATGATTCTTGAGAAAAAAGATTGATATTACATTTATTTTATTATTTCTTACAACTATTATGACTCAAAATAATATATTTCTATAAATCATCTTTATTTAAAATTTCTGTAACATTTAAGTATCTGTTGAAAAAAAGTTTACAATTCTTCAATTACTAAAATTTGGTGTAAATATGAACGAACAAAATACAACAGAAAACCAAAATGAGATATCAGACCAAAAGCATGAAAAACAGGATCAAAAAGTTAATCAAAAAATAAGGTTCAAGAAAAGGGTTTTAGAAGTTAGAGGACTAGAAATTAGTTATAAGAATCCAGAGGTTTTGCAAAGATTTATAACTAAAACGGGCAAAATCATTCCTAGAAGATTATCAGGTACTTCAGCAAAGCTTCAAAGAAAAATAAGTAAAGAAATCAAAAGAGCAAGAATGGCTAATTTGTTACCTTTTACAAAAAGATAATTGTTAAAATTTAAAATTATATTTTAATAATAATTATGCAAGAATCAAAAATTATCACCGTATTACAAGCGGACCAACAATTATTTTTAGAAGAGCTTTATGAAAAATTTTTAAAAAGTCCTGAAAGTTTACCTGAAGATTGGAAAAATTTTTTTTCTTCTTTCAACAAAAATGCTGAAATTCAACTAGAAAAACATGCTTTAGAACCAGAAGACATATTATCAAATTGGATAACAGATGATTTGAATGTAAAGGTATTCAAACTTCTAAATGATTATAGAAGGCATGGGCATTTTGTTGCAAATACGGATCCTCTAGGTTTAAAAAAAAGCGATCCCAAAGAATTTTATGATTTACATAAATATGGTATCTCTGAAGACAATTTAAAAAAGAAAATTTCTGTATCTTTTGGCAACCGAATTTTAACGGAAACATTAGAAAATATCATTAGGATTTTTGAAAGTATATATTGTACAAACATTGGTTTTGAGTTTTTTTATATACGGGATGAAGTTAAACGAAATTGGATTATAGAAAAAGTAGAATCAGAGGAATTTTTACAATATCCAGATAAAGAAATAATTCGAACTCTTTATGAGGGTTTATTCAAAGCTGAATATTTCGAAAAATTTTTAGCCATTAAATTCCCTGGAAAAAAAAGATTTTCTTTAGAAGGTTCAGAATCTTTGGTTCCTGCTTTGATTTTTATTATTCAGGAAGCCAGTAAATACACTACTGAGCAAATCGTTATAGGAATGGCTCATAGAGGAAGGTTAAATGTTTTAGCTAACGTAATGGGAAAAGATGCTTCTCTGATTTTTGCTGAATTTATAGAAAATATTAATCAAGAAATCCCCTTAGGAGATGTAAAGTATCATTTAGGATATTCTAATGATTTTATAGCAAAAAATCATAAAAAAATTCATTTAAGCTTAGCTTTCAATCCTTCTCATTTAGAAGTAGTCAATCCAGTTGTGATGGGTTCTGTAAGGGCGAGACAACAAAAATTAAACGATTATCAAAGAGAAAAAGTTCTTATGTTATTGATACATGGAGATGCTGCAATAGCTGGACAAGGTATTAATTACGAAATGATCAATATGTCTCATCTAAAAGGATATACAGTAGGTGGTGGAATTCATGTTGTTGTCAATAATCAAATTGGCTTTACTACAGAACCAATAGATGCTCGTTCAACATCTTATGCAACGGATATAGCAAAATTATTACAAAATCCTATTTTCCACGTAAATAGTGATGATCCAATAGCAGTATATAAGGCTGTAAAATTAGCAGTAGAATTTCGAGAAAAATTCAAAACCGATGTTTTTATAGATTTAATTTCTTTTAGAAGATGGGGGCACAACGAAACAGATGAACCAACTTTTACACAACCAGTTATGTATAAAAAAATTAAAGAACATCCGGGAACTTTTGCTTTATTTGAAAAAGAAATTAGTAAAGAAATATTATCTTTGGAAGAAAGAGAATCTATAAAAAAAGAATATATGCAATATTTAGAAACTTCTCATAAAAGATTATTCGAAGAAGATATTAAAATACAAATACAAACCTTAACAGATCCATTGGAAGAGCAGAAAAAAATTGATTTTGAAAAAGAACCCAATACAAATGTATCTAAAGAAGTGTTAGAAAAAATTACACAAACAATTACTAAAGTTCCTGCAAATTTTTCTGTGAATCCAAAAATTCAAAGATTATTTCAAGAAAGATACGAAATGATATTTGCTCCAGAAAAGAGAAAAATTGATTGGGGTATGGCTGAACTATTATCCTATGGTTCTCTTTTAATTGAAGGTTTTTCTGTAAGACTTTCGGGGCAGGATTGTAAAAGAGGAACATTTAGTCATAGACATTCTGCGGTATATGATATAGAAACAGGAGAGGAGTATATTCCTTTAAAACATCTAAGTGATACTTCGGCAAGTTTCGAAGTAGTCAATAGTTTACTTTCCGAAGAAGCTGTTTTAGCTTTTGAATTTGGCTATTCATTAGCAGACCCAAATACTTTAGTTATTTGGGAAGCCCAATTTGGTGATTTTGCAAATGGTGCTCAAGTCATTATTGATCAATTTATTAGTAGTTCAGAAGCTAAATGGCAAAAGATGTCTGGTATTACGATGTTTTTACCTCATGGATACGAAGGTCAGGGTCCTGAACATTCCAGTGCTAGGTTAGAACGTTATCTTCAATTGTGTAGTCAACATAACATCCAAGTAGTTTATCCAACTCTTCCGTCTCAAATATTTCATTTATTGCGAAGGCAATTAAAAAGAAATTATCGTAAACCCTTGATTGTTATGACGCCTAAGTCTTTATTGAGGCACCCTTTAGTAGTTAGTGAAATTCAAGATTTTGTAAATGGAAATTTTAAAGAAGTGATACAAGAAGTTAATCAAAATATAAAACCCAAAAATGTAAAGAAACTCATTTTTTGTACAGGAAAAATTTATTATGAACTTTACGAAGCTAGAGAGAAAAAGGGATTAGATTCTGTTGCTATCATTCGTATAGAACAGCTATATCCATTTCCATCAGATAAAGTGAATTTCATTTTACAACAATATTCAAATGTAGAAAACTATCTTTGGGTCCAGGAAGAACCAAGAAATCAGGGAGCTTGGATCTTTATAGAAAATCACTTAGGTCAGCTTTGTCCCAAAAAATTGAATTATTGTGGAAGGATTGCATCTCCAAGTCCCGCAACAGGTTATTATAAGGTTCATCTAAAAGAGCAAGAAGCTATTATAAAAGAAGCAATAACTTCATAAAAAAAGGTTAAAAGTATGATCATAGAAATCAAGGTTCCCCCCTTAGGTGAATCTATAACAGAAGCCACAATTGCTTCGTGGCATAAGAAAGAAGGTGATTACGTAAAGCAAGGAGAAACTTTACTTGAGTTAGAAAGTGATAAAGTAACAATGGAAGTTCCTTCCCCTTCAAATGGAAAAATCACAAAAGTCCTAAGAAATTCTGGAGAAAATGTAAAAATAGATGAAGTCTTAGCAATCTTAGAAGAAACAGAATCAATTCTTACGCAATCAGAGAAAACATCAAGCATAACAAAAGAAACTGAAGATCAAACTTCCATTAAAAAAAATGAAACATTACCTCCTTCTGTACAAAGACTTGTATATGAACATCAAATTGATCTTTCGCAAATTCAAGGAACAGGAAAAAATCAACAAATTATAAAAGCTGATGTGATCCAGTATCTCGAAAAAAAAGCGAATGAAAAAATCACAATACAAGAGTCTTCGGAAAAACTCGTTCCCAAAAAAGAAGAAGAGAAGAAAGAATCTCAAGAAAAAATTTTAGAAATAAAATCTAAGACAGCTTCAGAAGGAGTTCGGGAAAAACTAGTTCCGATGAGTAAGTTAAGACAAAGAATAGCAGAGAGATTAGTTCAAGCTCAACATACCGCTGCGATTTTAACTACTTTTAACGAAGCAGATATGTCTAAAATTATGGAATTACGACAAAAGTATAACGATAAATTTCAACAAAAGTATGGAATCAAACTTGGATTGATGTCATTTTTTGTAAAAGCTTGTGTTGTAGCTTTAAAAGAATTCGAAGCTTTGAATGCAGAGATTCGTGATAATCACATAGTCTATAAATATTATTATGATATAAGCGTTGCAGTAAGTGGACCAAAAGGACTTGTAGTACCTGTTGTAAGAAATGCAGATCAATTAAGTTTTGCAGAAATAGAGTTAGAAATTGCAAGATTAGCTAAGAAGGTAAGAGAAGGAGTGATTACAATAGATGAATTAACAGGTGGTACTTTTACGATTTCTAATGGCGGAATATATGGTTCTATGATGTCTACTCCAATACTCAATCCCCCTCAAGTCGGGATATTAGGAATGCATAATATTGTTAAAAGACCCGTAGTGGTAGATGAACAAATTGTTATACGACCTATGATGTATTTAGCTTTATCTTATGATCATAGAATTATTGATGGGAGAGAAGCGGTTAGCTTTTTAGTACGAGTAAAAGAGTGTGTAGAGAATCCCGAGAGAATGTTATTTGAAATTTAATCATTATGGAAAATCAATTTGATGTAGTAATTATTGGTAGCGGGCCAGGGGGATATGTTTGTGCCATACGTTGTGCTCAAAATGGCTTAAAGACTGCAATCATAGAAAAAGAACCTACTTTAGGAGGAACTTGTTTAAACATTGGATGTATTCCATCAAAAGCTTTGTTAGATAGTACAGAAAAATTTTATCAGATCAATCATTCGTTTAAAGAACACGGCATTTATTGCAAAGATATAGAATTAGATTTACATCAGATGATAAAACGTAAAGAAAAAGTTGTAAAAGAATTAACCGATGGAGTTCGTTATCTAATGAATAAAAATAAAATCAAAGTTTTTAATGGTATCGGAAGTTTTTTTTCTTACAAAGACGAAATTATTACAATTCAAGTTCAAAACCAAAACGAAACGATTTTTCTTAATACTAAACACTGTGTGATTGCAACAGGTTCTACAGTGGTTACCCCTCAAGATGTAGGATTGGATGTTACCATCGATGGAGATAAAGTGTTGATCTCTGATCACGTTTTATCTTTAACGAAAGTTCCTAAATCTATGCTTGTGATTGGAGGGGGAGTAATTGGTCTAGAATTAGGTTCTGTTTGGAGTAGATTAGGATCTCAAATCACGATAGTTGAGGTAATGCCCGATATATTATTAAATTTAGATTCTCAAATAAGACAAATCGCTAAACGTTCTTTCGAAAAGCAGGGTTTGAATTTTTTAGTAGATCATAAAGTTGTTTCTATCGAAATCCAAGGGGATTCTGTGATTTCTAAAATTCAAAATTCCAAAAATGAAGTGATTACATTACAAACAGAAAAAGTTTTTTTCGCTGTGGGAAGAAAACCATATACAGAAGGTTTAAAATTAGAAAAAGTAGGTGTAAAACTTAATCAGAGAAAACGAATTCAAGTAAACCCAAAAACTTTAGAAACAGATGTAAAGAATATCTATGCCATTGGAGATGTAATCGAAGGTCCTATGCTTGCCCATAAAGCAGAAGAAGAAGGGATTATGGTAGCCAATAAAATTGCACGAAAGTATGGCCATGTAAATTATGATCTTTGTCCTTATGTAATTTATACCTGGCCTGAAATTGCTTGGGTAGGAAAAAACGAAGATCAATTAAAACAATTAGGTGTGGAATATAATGTTGGCACTTTTCTTTTTCGAGCTAATGGCAGAGCAAAGGGTATGAATGAAACAGAAGGTATGGTAAAAATTATTGCAGATAAAAAAACGGATAAAATTTTGGGTGCCAGTATAGTAGGTCCTTTTGCTTCGGAGTTATTAGGGGAGTGCGTTATTGCTATGGAATTTGGAGGTTCTTCCGAAGATTTAGGTAGATCGTTTCATTCTCATCCAAATTTAATTGAAGTTGTAAAAGAAGCTGCACTAGATGTATTAGGAGAAGCTATTCATAAATAATTTAAATCTTTTTGTTAAAAATATTTATCTTGAAAGTTTTTTATTCTATAAAATATCGTTTATATTAAATTTTTATAATATCATCTTAGAGAATTTTGAGTTTATTTTTGAATCTTTTTCTTATGTTTAATTTTCGTATCGTTCCGATTTTTCTCTATTTATCTGTATAATTTTGATTGATTGTGAGTTATTTTCTTCTGATATTCTTGTATGATTCTTATTTGTAAATTTTTTATAAAAATTTATAAAAATTTTTTTATTTTATTAAATTCTTTCACATTTATTCATTAGTTTGAATAATAAAATAATTATTGTTTTATACATTTTTTTATTCATTTTTGGTTAAGAACTAATTCAGAATGATCTTTTATATAAGAATATACATCAAAGAATATAGCATCGAAAGATATTTTTTTGTAAGATTCAAAAAAATTTTTATAAAAACTTATAAATAATTGAAATCTACCTTTTATAAAAATGTGTTTCTAAAATGTAAAAAAAAACAAGTATTTTTTAGAATTAATCATAACTTTAAAATATGGTCTGTGATTTCTTGGATCAAAATCTATAACAAGATTATTGATTTTTTGTGATTTTCTTTTCTAATCTTTTTATAAGGATGATTACACCAATTTTATTCTTATCAAGTTTTTTAGTTAATGATCGTATTTTTTTTGTAAATCTTCGAGTTCTGATTTAATTCAATATTTGATTTTTTTCAAAATTTGATATTTTGATCAATTTATTTTATAATAAAAAATGCTTTTAGATAATCTTCCTCTCCAAAAAACTACAAAGTTTGCCAAAAAGTTTTTATTTTTTAGAAAGTACTAATTCAATATAATATTCGCATCGAATCCACTCATTCAATAGTAAGTCAAATAAAAGATTTCCCCTTAAATCAAAAGAATTTCGAGGCAAAGAAAATGATCCTTTAGCAATAAGTTTATTTTGATTTTGTTCAAAAAATAATAAATCTGTAAATTGTTTTTGTATGGATTTAATTTGAATATCAAAAGTTATTAAAAAAACATTGTTTGTTTGTCCAAGGGGATAGATTTCTAAAATTTTTATAATGCTATATGGATATTTTTTTGAATCCAGAAAAAATTTCGATTTAATAGATTCATCTCTATAAGTACTTCCTGTAGAAAGAGAAGAAATTTCTATCCAAAGTTCACTTTTTTTTAAAGACTTATAAGAACCTGTATAATAAAAATTTTTAAAAGAAAAGTTCTGAAATCTGCCCTTAAAAGAAGAAAAAAGAATCGGAATTTCAAATTGAATATAAGATTTTTCTTTGTTTATCTTCCATTGATAAATTGGTTTTGAATACAAAATAAAAGGAAAAATCGTAATCAATAAAAAATAGAATTTTTTTTTTCTAATAAGATTCATTTATTTATAAGCAAAAAATATTTTTATTTTTTAAAAGTCAATTTATGTTTTTTCTATTAAAATAGAATCAATTTCAATTTCTTCTTCTATAGTTTGTTTTTTTTCTTTTTTTAAGTATTCTTTAAATTCCCTTGTAGATTTGACCATTTCAATTAAATAACTGCTAAAATATGGATCTTCTTCGAAATCAGAAATTAAATCAGACAAATAAGGTAAATGCTCATCACCTAACAGTCCTTCTAAAAACAAATTGCACAACACTTGGATGCCAATTGCACGTTGCGGAGAACCACTAGCATATTGGATTAATTCTTTAGCAGGACCGACAATAATTTTTCCAAAAAAAGATAATACTTTAGCTAAAAATTCAATATAAGTTAGAGGCATGTACGTATCTAAAGATTTTATATATTGAATTAAAATGAACATTCCTTCTGGTCTTTGAGATCTTACTAAAACATGAATGCAAAAAGAGCAGATTTGATTTTTTTTTCGTAAATTTTCATAAGTTTTACATTCTGATAAAATTTCTTTGATGCTTGCTAATAATTCTTTGTTAGTGGATAACTGGTTCGATAAGAATTCAATTGCTTCGAGTTTTTTATAAGAATTCGCCATTTCTAAAATATATGAATGTAATTCTTGTATATTCATATTTTGATTGCTTTCATTGAAAACATAAAAAATATCATTCTTTATGCAAGAAAATTATAAAGATAGTTTTTTTCAAGTAGAAAAAAAAATAGAGAAAAAAATTGCAATTCTTTTTTTAAATCGACCTGAAGCAAGAAATATTATGGACGAGAGATTCTGGTTTCAACTTCCCGAAGTGATCGAAGATTTGGAGCAGGATCCAAACATAAATGTGGTTTTAATCAGTGCAAAAGGAAAATCTTTTTCATTAGGTTTAGATCTGGTTGATTTTTATTCAAAATATAAGTCTAAAATTCAAGGAGAAATCGCAAATGATAGACAAGAATTACAACAATTGATTTTACAAATGCAAAAAGGTTTTAGAAAAATGGTTTTGGGTAAAAAAATATATATAGCTGCTGTGCATAAACATTGTATCGGTGGAGGTTTAGATTTAATTTCTTGTTGTGACTTGCGTATAGCGGCGAAAAATGCTATTGTTTCTTTAAGAGAGGCAAAAGTGGGTATTGTTGCGGATATGGGTAGTTTAAATAGACTTCCTTTTATTATTGGAATGGGTTCAACAAAACTTTTAGCTTATACAGGTGGAGACTTTACTGCAGAAGAATGCTATCGTATGGGGCTTTTTGATCGTATTGTAGAAAAAGAAGAAGAGTTATTAGAAGCAGGGATAAAATTATCAGAAGAAATAGCAAAAAATCCTCCCATCGTTTTAGAAGGTATAAAGAAAGTTTTAAATTACGTCGAAAACCATTCTTTCTCAGAAAGCATGGACTATGTTTCTTTATGGAATACAGCATATTTGGACAGTAAAGAATTTAGAGACATAATGGAGCAATTTCTTAAAAGAAAATTCAAAGATAAAAATTAATGTTTATGTATGTTTATCTTGCTTCTATTCTCCATGTACAATCACACAAAATTCTTCGTAAACAAAACTAAAAATCC
The DNA here is from genome assembly GCA_937928085.1 of uncultured bacterium. GTDB lineage: Bacteria > Spirochaetota > Leptospiria > Leptospirales > Leptonemataceae > SKYB61. The sequence goes on from CALFVU010000016.1 coordinate 50,251, forward strand.
TAAATATTTCGTAATCAACTGCCCGAATCTCTTTTATCCCAGCAACAGCAGATGATGTTCGAATACTAGCATCTCCTATTGTAACTAAATTAAACCACGAAATTATACAGGATTTTCCCTGTCTACTTCCTAATTCAGATTTAGGTGATACAAAATGATTAAATGTAATATTTTCATAAAAAAATCCCGTGGGTGGTCCGTAAAAACTAAAAGTTCTACAAGATGTAAAGTAAACAAGTATTAAGAAAAGCAATAGTTTCTTCATTTATAAAAAAGTTTTATTCAATATTTATTTGTCAAATGAATTTATAAAATTCTTTTGAAACTTGATTTTATAATTGGAATGATACAATTTCAATCATTTTTCTGTATTTTCAATAATATAAAAAAAATTCATTCACTATAAAATTAATGCTTAATAATATTTTAATACAATAAAAAATAAAATGATCGTTCAAATTTAAATAGTTTTTTTATTTTATTTTTAATATATAAATTTTAGTTTTTGTTGACGAAAATTAAAAATTATTTTTTTTGTTTATAAAACATTTGTTTTTAGTATTTAAAAAATACTTTTGAGGTATTGCGTATGGCTAAAAAAAATCATAAACAAGAAGATAAATTAGAAAAAGAAGAAGGAAAAAGATACTTTATTAACGAGGTATTTGCAGAACGAAAGTTTTTGTTGCTGAGAGAGTTTGCAAACAAAAAAGGTTTAATCTATGTAGATCAATTGAATGACTACATAGACAATTTAAAAAATATTCGCGGGATTGGGCAGAAAAAATTGAATATAATTCTAGAAAAAATTAAAAATCCAGAACTTACAATTAAAGTAGAACCCATACATTTGAAAGAAATTGAGTGGGAGACTCCAATTGAAAGAGTATTTCGAGGTTCTTACCATGCTCTTTTAGAATACTGTTTTAAAACAGGTAGAACGAAATTAAAAGATCTAAAAACTTTAACATTAGAAGAAATACGTTCTATACCTTGGCCGGGTAATGCTATATATAAATCTTTTTTAAAAAAATTAGAAAAGTTTGGTATCAACCCTCAGGAAAGTAATGAACCTTTAGATTTAGATAAACATCCAATGGGAAAACTAACCGATGATGTAAAATTAAATAAAGCATATCATAATGCTCATGTTTCTAATCTTCGAGAATTTTTACAATTAGGAAGAGAAGGAAGGTTGGCAATAAAAAATTATGGGGAGATAAGTGAAAATCTATTAAGAGAACTTTTAAAAGAACACGGTATAAATCTTGAAGATTTCGAAAATCAATATTTTAGTAAATTACCAAATCGAAATATGGATCTAAAGCCAGATGATATATTACCAAATATGAAAGAATTCTTAACACAAAGAGAATATTTTATTATAACGAATCGTGCCATAGAAAAGAAAACTCTTGAAAGTGTTGGATCCGAATTAGATTTAACAAGGGAAAGAATACGACAAATTGAAAAGAAAGCAGTAATTAGAACAAATATTTATATTGGTCCAATTATTCAGAAATATGCAGAAGAAATTTATAATACTGTAAAACAATCAGGAGGAAAAGCAAAACTTTCTAATTTATGTAAAAATCTAAAATGCAAACCTGAGAGTGTAAACTTAATCACATATTTAGCGGGTTATAAAGATTTACGAACTGAAGATGATTTAATTTTTATTGATTTAACAAGAACTCGTATTTGGAATGCTCCTTCTTATGATTTCGCATAAATTTTTTTATATATAAAACATATAAAGCCCTGAATAAAGGGCTTTATATCCAATAGATTTTTTATTTTGTATTATTTGAAAGCAACTTTTCTTTTTGTAGATATTTGGAGTAAGTTTTTATGTAGTGAAAATAATTTTCATCATAATATACAATAGAAATTGCACCTAAAATACCTAAAATGAACAAATTGAACGTTTCTTCTTTGTTTAGTGAACTCGGAAGATTACGATTTGCTTTGTGAATTCTAAAGATCCCATAAGAAATACCTGTGGTTATTGGAAATGAAAGCATAAAAATGGTAAATCTTCTTTCCCATTTTGATTCTTTAGGTTCGAATTCGTTAGGAATATATTCGTAAGATATTTTATAGATTTCTTTGTCTATACCAACTTGTGGTAAAAAATATTTTTCGAAATAATATTTTCTGATTTCCTTATCTGATAAATGTTTTAAAAGAAATTCTTCTTCACTATTAATAGGAAAAGGAATAGATATTGTTTCTTGTTTAGATCTTAAAAATTCATCGATCGAAAGGTTCGGATTTAATATAAAAGATTCTATAGGATTTTGTTGAATTCTTTTTTTTAAAAAAAAAGGAGTTATTGAAGGTTGATACGAAGGATCTCGTGTAGTTGGTCTTTTTTCTTGAACTATAACCGGTCCTATAGTTTGAGAAAATAAAAGAGAAAAACTTAATAAATAAACAAACAATGATAATATTTTTTTACTATACATAGTTGTTTAATTTTTTATATTTCTTTATACAATAAACAAAAAAATGTAGACAAACAAAAATTATTATTTTTTATAAAAATATGAAAAAAATTCTTATAGCTGGTGGTTCTGGTTTTATTGGAAGAAATTTATCTTTTTATTTTATAAACAAAAATTATAATATTTATCATTTATCTACATCCAAGAAACAAATTCAAAATATACAAGTCTTCGAGTGGAATCCAAAGAAACGATTGATTTCCGAAGAAGGGAAGCAGATACTACAACAAGTCGATGCTATTATTGTTTTATCTGGTGCTAATATAGCTGGCAAAATATGGGATGATAGCTATAAAAAGGAAATTCAAAATAGCAGGATTGACTCCACAACTTTTCTTTGCGAATTGCTAAATAACAGTATCAATCAAAAACGACCGGAAGTTGTGATCTTTGCTTCTGCCACAGGTTTTTATGGAGACAGAGGTTCAGAAGTTTTAACAGAAGAAAGTAAGAGAGGAAGTGGTTTTTTAGCAGAAACCTGTGAATTATGGGAACAATCTGCTATTAATTTACATCCAGAAATTCGAAAAGTTCACATTCGTATTGGTTTTGTATTAGATAAAAACGAAGGGGCTCTTCCTAAAATGATTTTACCAATCAAATTTTTTGTTGGTGCTATCCCCGGTAGTGGTAAGCAATTTGTAAGTTGGATTCATATATTAGATTTAGTTCGTATTTTTGAATTTGCAGTAGAAAATACGGAAGTTAGAGGTATATACAATGGAACAGCACCACATCCCGTAACATTAGAAGATCTTTTGAATACATCAGCAAAAATATTAAATAGAAAAATTTTTTTACCCAATATTCCAGAATTTTTGATCCGTTTCGCTTTAGGAGAAATGTCAGAGTTGGTATTGGCAAGTTCATGTGTAATCCCAAAACGGTTATTAGACAAAAACTTCGAATTTAAATATAAAACCATTGAAAGTGCTTTAACAGATTTATTAAAGTAATTTTAAATTAAGTCTGGAAAGAGGAATCTTAATTTTTTCAGTTGTTCAGGATTTCTTTTGTCCGGTGTAGTGATCATCGAAGAATGAATTGTATTTTTGTATGGATTGTTCAAATCTTTTATATCTCGTAAAATAGCTTTTAGTAATTTTTTAGCATTTTCTGAATTTTTATGTAAATTTTCAATAACCAGTTCCACATTAACTTCCTCTTCGTCTTCTTTCCAGCAATCATAATCTGTGGACATACAAATCATTTGATAAGAAATTTCTGCTTCCCGAGCTAACTTTGCTTCTGGTAGTACACTCATGTTGATAATATCCGCACCCCAGCTTCTATACATATGAGATTCTGCTCTTGTGGAAAATGCTGGACCTTCCATACATATTAAAGTTTTATCTCTATGCATTTTTACATCAAGTATATCTTTGTGATTATATATTATATCTGCTAAAACTCTAGAAAAAGGATCTGCAAACGAGAAATGTGCTACTACACCATTTTCGTAAAATGTATGTGGACGTATTCCTTTTGTTCTGTCGATGATCTGGGATGGCAAAACAAAATCTCTTGGTTTTATTTCTTCTCTTAAAGAACCAACTGCTGAAAAAGAAATAATATGTTCAACACCTAAAGATTTTAAAGCAGCTATATTTGATCGATAAGGAACTTCCGAAGGATTATAAATATGACCGCGTCCATGCCGGGATAAAAAAGCAATTTGAATTTGATTATATTCACAAATAAATATTTTATCTGAAGGTTTTCCCCATGGAGTTTCTATTTCCAATTCTCTTATAATAGAAAATTCTGGAATTTCATATAACCCGGAACCGCCAATTACACCAATATTCACTCTTTCCATAAAACACAAAATTTTTAATTCTATTTTTACGTCATTTTGATTTTCTTTTGAGAATTTAAAATGTATTTATATTTTTTTAAACAATTGTATTAGTTAATTCAAATTTTTGCTTATCAAATATTATTTTTTTCCACTATTAAAATTCGCCTCTTTTTAATTTATTTATTATTACGAGAATCCAAAATTTAGTTTATAGGAAACAACAACAGGTAATTCATAAGAAATGGGTAATTGTTAGCAAAAATTAACAAAAACTTTTCATGATGTGGTTAAAAACAAATATTAATTACTACTAAAAGAACTCAAGATGCAAAAAACGAAATTCTAAAAAAAAGAATGATATATCAAACGAAATAAAAACTACAAGCAATCTCGAAAAAGAAAAATGAATAGAACTAACTTTTGAAATATTTTTAAGTTATTTATTTTAGTTTTAGGATTCTCAATTCTACATCAAAATTGTAATTTTATATTATTATAAGAAAATTTATTGTTAATAAGTTTTAAAATAATCATAAAAAAAATTTAAAAAATTATACTATAAAAAAATTAAAATTTTAATCATTATTGATCATTTTTTTATAATTAGAAATAAAAACTATTGAATGATTTCACAATTATAAATATTGATTACAAATTTCATAAAGTTGATTGATTGTCTCCCAATCCTTAATAAACATATCTGGTACATTTCTTTTATTTTCGAAATATTTTCCGGTTATATTTTGAACTTCTTTCGAAATAGCTAAATATACAGGTGTTTCTGCTGCCTGAAAGGGAGTTTCGTGTCCACCAAAACCTAAATCATTACTTAGTTTAGAGTTAGCATCTCCGGGATGACAGGCGTTTACCCAAATGTTTTTATCTTTTAGTTTTTGTGACCATATAAAGCTTAACATTCTTTCTGCTTGTTTACTTTGTCGATAAGCGGTATTGTTATTGTAGATTCTTTTATTAAATTGAAGATCATAAATATCTAAGTCTCCTGCCCAATAACTCGCCACATTTACAACTCGAGAATTGTTTTCAAAAAAATCTAAAAGATAATCAATCATACGATGATATCCCAAAATATTGACAGCAAATTGACATTCTAATCCTTCTTGTGTTATCGTTTTTATTTTTGGAACTTCTGAAGCATTGTTAATTAAAATGTGAATTTTTAAATTATTTTTGTAAATTATTTCCTCGATTTGTTTAAGGATTGATGTTTTTGATCTTAAATCTGCAACGAAAATAAAATATTCATTGGTTGTATATTTCGTTTGTAGTTTTTCTTTTAATTTTTTAAGTTTTTCTAAATTTCTTCCTGCAAGTATAATGGAAATGTGGTTTTCTGCTAACCTTTCACATATTGCAGATCCTATAGTTCCAGTAGAACCAGTTACCAAAGCAAACTTCATATTAACAGTCTAAAGTTGTTATTAGATTTTCAATTCTTTTCTTTAAGCCAATTAGTAATTTATTTTTTTGTTTAATTATTGTTTTTTTCCAAAATTCTTTTATATAAATTTTCTAATTTGTTAGCGCATTCATACACATCATGAGTTTTAGCGATTTGAATACTATTTTCTGAAAATTTTTTATATTTTTCTTTGTTTGTCAAAATTTCAATAGTTTTTTTTGCAATTGTTTGATAATCGCCGGGTTCTACTGTATAACCATTGACGTCGTTTTGAATTAGTTCTGGTAAAGCAAAAGAGTTTACACCAACACAAGGTAAACCGCAAGACATTGCTTCTAAAACAACTAATCCTTGAGTTTCCATAGTAGAGGCGGTAAGGAAAATATCATATAAAGGATAAATTTTAGGAAGCTCAGAACGACTTACAAAACCATGAAATATAACTGAATCAAAAATTCCTAAAGATTTCGCTTCTTCTTTTAAGGATTTTAAAGCTGGTCCATCTCCATAGATTTCTAGTTTTGCTTTCGGCAATTCTTTTTTAATTTCAAAAAAAGCTTTTAGTAAAACATCACAATTTTTTTCATAAGCAATTCTTCCTACATGTAAAAGTCGTGGAGGATGATTCGTAATTTCTTTAGGAGTACCGGAAAACATACTAAAATCTATTCCATTGGAGATCACTTCTATAGTTCTTTTTACTCCTTTGTTGATTAATTCTTGTCGAATTAATTCTGTGGGAGATATTATTACATCACAGGCTTCGTAGAATATATTGTTATATTTCCAAAGTAGTGCCTTTTTTATGGGGGAAGTAGTTTTTTTTTCTAATTTTTCTAAATTTTTTTTAATTTTTTTTCCTAATATAAAGTAATCCATTAGTTTATCAATATTTAAAAGTCTATAAAGAGATATATACATTTCTTGTTCGGATATTAAAGTGTGATATGTTCCTATTAAAGGAATTTTGTAATATTTCGAAGTCCATAAGGCATATTGTCCTAATAATCCTGGTGTATGGAGATGAATCATTTCCGCTCCAAATTTCGTAATGGCTTCTTTGATTTTTTTTCGTGATGGTAATACAATTTTTACATCGGGATAAGAGGGCAACGGTGCATTTTTAAATCTGATTACTTTGATATTGGGATGTAATTCAAAATCTTTATTTTCGTCTTTATATTTAGGTGCACAAATAACAAATTCATGGCCTTTATTTGCTAAGATATTGGTAAATTGATGAATTGATATTGCTACTCCATCGATCTTGGGTAAAAAAGTATCGGTAAAAATTGCTATTTTCATATTTTTTATAGAAAAAACTGAAATTTTAAAAAAATAACTTTGTGAATTCTGTAAATTCTTTTTTTAAGCTATTTATATAAAAACTAGAAACTAACCAAACAAAAAGATAAATTGTAAAAGACAAAAATATATTAAAAAAAGAAAAGGCGAAAATCTTTGATTGTTGTAAATTCCAAATTCTTTGTTCTTTTTTAAAGAGCCATAATATAAAATTTTTTGTAAAACCTAATCGAGAGAATTCAATTAGAAATAATAATAAATTAAGAAAAACTATATAAGGAAATAAAATCGGTATCCAGGAAAAAACAAATAATACAAAAAGAATAATCCAAATAGAAAAATAGTAAAATTTTTTAAAGATTAGTTTCATGTATTTGATTTTTTTAAATTTTTTTAAGTTGTCTACTAAATTTTTACAAGATTTTTTTAATAGTCAGTATATAGAATTATGCTTGTCACAGTTATTGAATTTAGTAATTTTTAATAATATGGAACTTGATCATAATCAAACAGATGAAAATCAAAAAAAGATCCAAAAATTATGGGAAGAAGTAAAAAAAGTTTATGATCCAGAGATTGGACTTTCTATTGTGGATTTAGGTTTAGTGTATGACATCTGGATTGAATCAGATAAAGCTTTTGTAAAAATGACTTTAACTTCTATGGGATGCCCTGCAGGTCCTTTTTTAGAACACGAAGTAAAAGAAGCATGTAAAAGAATAGAAGGAGTACAGGATGCGGTAGTAGAGATTACTTTTAATCCTCCCTGGGATCCTCGAGAAATGGCAACGGATGAAGTCAAAATGATGTTAGGAATTTATTAACAATGAAAGTATTGTTTTTAATTTTCATTATGCTTTTACTTTCTTGTAATTTAAAAAAAGAGAAGAAAAAAGATGTTTTATTTCAATATCTAAATGAAAATTTATTTCCTAATAATTTTAATAATTCTTATAAATGTCAATTTGTTTTATCGGATATACCTACTTTTTCTGAATTAAAAGAAAAAAACGTTTTTTCTAATTGTATTTCTTGCCATTCCGATACAAATCCAAAAGGGAATTTAAATTTACAAAGTTATGAGCAAACAAGGTTTAGAACAGAACCATATAATCCTCAAACTTCTATTTTGTATTTATCTGTGTTGCCAGGTGGAAAAATGGAACAGTATTCAAATCCATGTATTACGGATGCTATTTATAAATGGATTAAAAATGGTTCTAAACAATGAAAGTTTATCTAAGTTTATTATAAATTTCTAAAATTTCTAAGTTGAATTTTTGATATTTTTCTTGTTCTTTCGTTAAAGTAAAAAATAAATCGCAATGTTTTAAAAGCAATTCTTTTAGCTTTTGAATTTCTTTCCACTGTTCGGGCATTTTTAAATTTTGATATAACTGATAATAATATTTAATAAATACAAATTCGTATTGAGGGATATCAATGTAGCTTGTGGATTCCTTAAGTTCTCCGTTTAAAAATTGTTGTAATTTTTTGTAATTTTCTTTATAAATTTCTTCTTCAATAGATTTTAAAATTAATCCTGTTTCTTGTTTATAATAATCATATTTTAATCTTTCCTCTGGATTCGATTCAGAAGAATAGAAATTCATTAAATAAAAATTAGAAATACCTTTAGCCATTTTACATTCTATGGAAAGACTGATTTTTTCGCATTCCTCAGATAAACTTAACAAATCCAACAACATAGCTAAGGTTTCAGGATGTTTCGGTTTTTTATATTTTTCTATTAAAAAGTATTCTAATAAACTTGAAAAATAATAATTGATGAATTCATAATAATCAAAATTATATCGAAATTTATCTTTAAGCTTCCAAGCTATTCGAAATTGTTGTAAAGTGGATTGTAGATCAATAAAACTATTTTCTTTTAGATATATAGTCCAATATAGTTTGCCTAAAGAAACATAAGCTTCCACTAGGTCGGAGTCTTTATGAATTGCTTTTCGGTATTCTTGTATTGCTTTTTCGTAATTTCCATCGTTAAAATAAGTATCGCCTTTTCGTTTTAGTAAATATGCTGCTTCTATATTTTCTGATTCTAATGTTCTTACAACAAAGAACCCTTCTCTTACTCTTAACAAATTCCCGACACCAGTTAACACTAATCCATAAAAAGGATGATTTAAAATCGAAACAACTGTGATTTCCCCTACAATGTATGCATTTTTAAATTTTTCATGATGGGGATCTTTATAAACAACATAAAGTTTTTGACCTACCTTTAATCCTTTGTTATTGATTACTTTTACAGTCACTTGATCTTTTCTTAGATCATATTCTTTAATGGGTGACTCTTTATCTATTATCTCTGCCCTCTTTACTTTTGATTTGATCTCTCCAACCAAAATAGTTTTTTTAGGATAAACCGATCGATACGATTCAAAAGCATATACATAAATAGTTTGATCTTTAGGTATTATGCTTATAAAAGGAAAAAAAACACTAATTAAATATTTTTTCATTTTTTATAATTATCGTTTTTTATGATTCATTTTATCAAAAATTTTATATTCTACATATTCTTTTCTTTTAAAAAAGTTGACTTAAAAATCAATTTAATAGAAATATATCAACAAGGTAACTTTATGAAAAAAAAAGTTTATTATTCTTTATCAAATAAAATTGCAAGTGTGATTATTGATTCAGATGAGCAAAATACCATTGATTTACAGTTTATAGAGGATTTTCGCAGTAGCATCAGAGAAATTCTTACCACCGAGGCAAAAGTTGTAATTTTTGAATCTGCAAAGGAAGAATTTTTTTGTAATGGATTTCATCCTGATATTTTTTTAGAAGCTTCTGGAGAAGAAATAAAAAATGCAATGTATCAGTTATTACTTTTAGGTAAAGAACAATTCTTTTATCCTTTACCCACTATCTCTATCATTTCGGGATATGCAGCAGGTGGAGGTGCGTTTATGGCAGTTTATAATGATTTTCGATTTATGTCTAAAAAAAAATCAAGAATTGGATTTACAGAAGTACATCTTGCTATGACTGTTCCATCAATTGCATTAGAAATGTTATCCTATAAAATTGGATTGCATAATACATTAAAAACTGTAATTACAGGTAAGATGTTCAAAGCCGAGGAATGCCTTCAGTTAAATTTAATTGACGAGGCTTTTGAATCTTATGAAGAAACAAAAAAATCAGCTTATCGATTAGCAAATCAAATATCGCAATTGCCTATTCAATCTTTACAATCACTAAAAAAAGGAGCTTTACGCTGGATACCAAAAGATCATTTTGAAGAGCAAATACAAAAAGATTTACACGAAGTAGAGGAGTTAATGTTAAAGCCTGAATGCAAACTTGCTTTTCAACAACTAAAAGATAAAAAAAGAAAATAGTCACCGATTTAGATTTTGAATGTTCAAAAATTCTTGATTTTGTTTTTTTTGCAGTTCTAATATTGCTTTTCCGAGTGGTGTGTTGATAAAATAAAAAAACCACCCATAATAAAATGCTAAAACTAAAAATCCTATTGCAGCAATTCTTAATGCAATAATTCTTTGACGATTCCACTTAAGCATCTCTTTTTTATGGATTACTTTTAAAGACATTAATAGAAAATAAATACCTACAAAACTATAAAAGATAATATAAAACATAAGTAAAAAAATCTGTGTTATGTTTAAAATTCAATTTTTATTTACTACGAGGATTTTGAAATTATATAATTATTTATAACTTTTAATTTTAAATCATAAAATTAGTCTTGATGATTTTGGTAAAAAAAAGAAAATATACTTAATAAAGAGACAACAGCTGTTTCTATTCTTAAAATGTTTTTGCTTAAATTGATTGCTTTGTAATTATTTTTTAAGTATTCTCTTTCTTTAGGAGAAAAGCCACCTTCGGGTCCTACAATTACTAATATTTCTTGTGGTAAATTTACTGATATCAATCTAATGATTTCTTCAGTTTTCAAACAGTTATCTTTTGTTGTATCTGCATAAAAAACATTGTATCTTTTATAAATTTTTTTTGTAAAATTAAAAAAATGCATCGGTAGATGTATTTCTGGTAATATAAGATTTTGTGATTGTGCAGATGCTTGTTTAGTAATTTTTCTAATTCTTTCTAAAGAAAATGATTTTCTATTACTTCTTTCGTAAAGAATAGGATAAAAATTTGATATACTTAATTGAGTTGCCATGTCTATCATTTTTTCTAGGCGATTTCCTTCGGGAAGAGCACTGGCTATGGAGATGTTCTGAAATTTTTGTATTTTAGGTGGTATGTTGGGAGCAATCTGAATCATAAAATCTTTTTTTAATGTTGCATAGTAAGCTATTCCTTTGCCATTGCTTATGAGTATAGTATCTTGTTCTTTTAGACGCAATGCTTTTATATGGTTAATTTCATCTTTTTCTAACTTAAATTTTTCTTTAATTTCTTCTCTAAAAATTATAAACATAAAAAGATTTACAATAGCAAATACCTAAAAAAATTTACAATGTATTGCCGAAGTGGCGGAATTGGTAGACGCAGTAGACTCAAAATCTACCGGGTTTGTGCCCGTGTCGGTTCGAGTCCGACCTTCGGCATTATACTAAATTATAAATACAATTTTCTTTATGTTTTTTGTCCTTTTTTAAATTGCATGTACATAAATAGCTTATTTTATCATCAGTTTTTACCGTAAATGTTTTATAGTACGATGTTTCTTTTTGAGATTTTATTTTTGGATTTTCTTGTAATGTAGATTGCACAAAAACCTCCTTGTTTGTAAAAATCCTTCCCTGGCTTTATTTTTATTATCGATCTTTAAAAATTGGCTTTTCAATTATTTAAGAAAAATCAAGTAGTGCTTATTGATTTTTTTTATTTCTAAGTTTAGAAAAAAATTACAGAAAAAATGATCTTTTTCTGAATTTATAATGATTGTAAATGCTAAAAATCTTCCATGATGACTTAACGATACTGGATAAAAATTTTGTTCTAAATATAAAAACGGTGGCATTCGTATTTTATGTTGAATATCATAATGTCTGTAGATAAAAACGTTTTTGTTTAGAAATTTTTTAAAAATAAATTGGATAAAATTTCTTATTTCTTTAGAATGACTTCTGTTTTCATTATTAAATTTAATAAAAGAAAAAAAAGAATAATTTTCAAGAGGATTTTTATCAATCAAGTCATACATTCCTGATAAAAAAGTAATTGTAAAAAGAAATTCATGTTCCATAAAAATTTGTGTTTTTAGTGAAATATTGTTATATTTTACAGTTGTAAAATTATCTTGAACTTCGTAGTCTTTATATCGGAATACCGGGATATAATAAATACGAGAAATAGTTTTATATGCAGATTCCTTTAATGACCATAATTTCCATAATTTTATAAAATTATGAGAATTTTTTTCGTATTGATCGTTAAAAATATCCTTTTTTTCCTTGAGAGTAGAAATCTTATTTATAAATCTAGAATTTAGATGTTCGATAGAACAGTCATCATCCATCAGATCTACAATGTCATTGCCAAAAATAACACTATTGATATTTAGAAAAATATTCATTTTCCATTTTTTTTAACTCGTTAAATATTTGTAAGGAAACTTCTTTTTGTGCTCTTATGCCAGTGGAGTTTATTTTGGGTTCTAAAAGTTTATAATTTACATAGAAATCCTCTTTTGTTTTTGGAAAAATTGATTTTTGTTTTTGTTTTTTTCCTCGAATATAGAAAACTAAAACTTTTGTATTGGGAACTTCTGTGATAAGTTGCCCTGCTCCATAATGAATTTGATTTTCTTCTAAAACTTCGCTTCTTGTACCTTGAATAAAAATACAAACAGGTTCTTTGTTTTCTAATAAATACTTTAATTTTCGCATAACTAAATCTTTATGCTGTTTAGTACCACGTCTTTCTATTAATATGCATTTTGTTAGATAAGTAATTATTGTAAAAAGTAAACTTTTTCTAACATTTTCTTTAGCTGGTATGTTCCAAGGAAGTTTAGAAAAATGTCTTAAATAAAAAAAGTTATTCGCAAGAAACCAATTCAAAATAACGGAATCAATATAAGTTATATGATTTGGGCAAATCAAAATAGGCTGATCTAATTTTATAATTTCTTTGTAAAAATTTCTTAAATTTTTTATATGTCGATATTGATATTTTTTTATAAATTTAAAATAAAATAAAATTAAATTTCCAATAAAAATAAAAAAAAGGTTGCCTATCAATTTTTGTAAATGTAATTTAAAAATTTCTTTTTTGGGAAGATAGCTCATTTAAAAAAATAAGAGGGGAAGCATCCCCTGCTGAATTATTAAGAGATTAGCTGACTTTCTTCTTTATTAACTCTACCGCTGCTCCAATCGTTTGAATTTTGTCGGCTTCTGAATCTTCGATTTCAATATCGAATTCATCTTCCATAGCAAGAATAATGTCTACCAAACGAGAAGAATTGACCTCCAGATCCTTTAAAATATTCGTTGAATCGGTAGCTGAATTCAAAGCGTCTTTATTTTTTGCATACGGTCCTAAAATCTTTAAGACCTTTTGCATAATTTCTTGATGATCCATATCGTACTCCTTTTTATTTTTGATTATGATTTAAAAAATTACTCTTCCCATTTTTTATAAATAATACAACCATTCACATCACCAAAACCAAAGCTTGCTTTTGCAAAAATTTTAATAGGTTTTTCAATGAGTTCTCTAACTACTTTTTTTTCATATGGTTTTATTTTTTCGTGAATATCTTCTGAATTAATGGAAGGATGTAAAAAACCGTGTTCTAACTGTAGCATCACTGCAACAGACTCTATGCTTCCAGCAGCTCCCAAGCAATGTCCAATCATTGATTTCGTTGATTGTATGTATGGAAATTTCTCCGGGGGAAGTTCTAATGCAGTAGCCCAATTATTGACTTCTATAGGATCTGCCATAGTAGCTGTTAAATGTCCATTTATGGCATCAATCTCTTCGGGGTTAATTTTTGCTTTTCGAACAGCTTCTTTAATACAATATTGTACAGAAATTGGGTTAGGAGCTGTCATACTTCCACCCATACGATGTCCACCACAATTCAAGTGAGCACCTAAAATTTCCGCATAAATTTTAGCACCTCTTTTTTTTGCACTATCTAAGCTTTCTAAAAGAAGAATTCCTGCTCCAGAACCAGGGATAAATCCACCTGCAGAAGCACTCATTGGTCTAGATGCTTTTTCGGGTTGATCATTAAATTTGGAGCATAATACTTTCATTGCATCAAATGCACCCCATATATATTTCGAAGAAGATTCAGCACCACCTGCTAGCATTTTTTCCGCATCTCCTCGTTTGATTCTTTCGTATGCCATTATAATGGCTTCTGTTCCCGTATTACAAGCACTACTATTTGAACTAACTTGATTTCCTAATGCCAATAACCCGCTCATTTTTGCAGAAATAGAACTCATCATAATCTGCTCAACCATTGTGGATCCTAAGCGTTTTACTTTTCCTTGATCAATATACGGGATAACTCGTTCAGCTATCGTATCGATTCCAGATAATCCTAAGCCAATCATACAACCACTATCCCAGTTAACTTCTTGATCTTTTGAACCCGGAACTTTTAATCCTGCATCTTTCCAAGCATCGATCCCAGCAATAGAAGAAAGGATTATAATTTCGTTCATTGCTAATAATTCTTCTTCTGTAAAATATTCTTTTGCTTTTTGATCAAGAATCTCTTTATCAATCCATCCACCGACTTGACACGCGAATTTTAATTCTTCTAATTCTTTTCGAAATCGAATCCCACTTTTCCCATTTTTTAAAGATTCAGTAAATTCTTTTTTTCCGTGACCATTTGATGTGATAACTCCTATACCTGTAACTACTACTCTTCGTTCTTCCATATGTAACTCCTTATCATTTATTTATCTACTCCAACTCCAGCTAATTCACCAGAAGCTACTAATATACCGTTTTCTTTTTTAACTTCTACTTTCGATTTGATTTTATTTTTCCTATAATAAATTAGATCTCCCCGTATGATGACTGTCTCTTTAGGTAAAACCGTATTATTAAATTCAACCTGAGCTTCTGTAAAAAAAGTAAGTTTATTGATTGGCTTATTGTTTAAAAATTCTAAATAAATTCCTAATGCAACAACTCCAGTTTGTGCCATAGTTTCTAAAATAATTACACCAGGTGTTATGGGCATTCCTGGAAAATGTCCTTCGTAGAAAAATTCATTAATTTTATAAGTATATTTGCCAACTATGTGTTTATCTGATAATTCTAATATGTCTTCGATAAATCGAAAAGGATATTTTTGAGGAATAGCATTAAGGATTTTTTCTTTTAACTGAAGTTCAACCATTATACATGCCTCCGTTTACGTGGATTGTAGTACCAGTAATATATGTAGCAGAAGTTGCAAGAAAACCAACAACTTGAGCTACTTCTTCAGGGGTTCCCATTCGTTTTAATGGTATTTTTTCTAAGATTTGTTTTTTATGTTCTTCGGGAAGATTTTTTGTCATATCTGTATCGATAAAACCGGGTGCTACAGAATTAACAAGAATTCCATGTTCTGCTAATTCCATTGCAATAGTTTTTGTAAAATTATCGATTGCAGCTTTAGTCATTCCATATACAGATTGAGTTGGATTTCCCGTACTTCCAATAATCGACGAAATATTGATAATTCTTCCTCTTTTATTTCGGATCATAAAACGAATCAATCTTTTTGTCAAATACCAAACAGAACGCATATTAATAGCGATTATTTTATCGAATTCTTCTAATGTGGCAGAAAACAATGGATTATCTTTTACGAATCCAGCATTATTCACTAAAACTTCTAATGGTAAATTAGTTTTTTTAACTTCTTCGAAAATTTTATCACAACCTTCTACTGAAGAAATATCAGCTTCTATTAAAAAGCCATTTCCTAATTCTTTTAATAAACTTTCTGCTAATTCTTTAGATGAATTAAAATGAATTCCAATGATAAAACCTCTTTGATGCAATTCTTTTGCTATTGCTCTACCAATTCCTCTACTAGCTCCTGTAACTAATGCTAATTTTTGTTCCATTTTTTTATCCTTTATTTTTTAAGTAATCCACCAAAATGATTTTTTGTTTTTAGTGGGTAGTTTCTATATGCTATTTGTTTAAATATACCTACTCTTGCATTTTTTACTCTATAAATCGTTTCTCCATCGACTAATAATTCTCCATTGCCTAAAGCTATAGAGATACCTTGTTCTTTAAGTTCACTATACCTTTGAATTTCGATTTTATACTGGATTAATATGTTGTATGGTCGAACTTGCCCTTCGAATTCTACGTTTTCAACTCCCAATGCTCTTCCATTGCCAATAGATCCAGCATAAGCACAGAAAAATCCTATGAGTTGCCAAATTGCGTCGAGTCCTAAAGAACCCGGCATAACTGGATCATCACGAAAATGACATTGAAAAAACCATTCATCAATTAAGATATCTTTTTCTGCAATAATGATACCTTTTCGATTATACTTTTCTATTTTTGTAATCCGATCGATTAAAAGAAAAGGAGGCGCAGGAAGTTTTGGTATTTCGCCGGGAGGATCCTCTATCAAATTACCTTGAGAAAATGCTAATAATTCGATCTTATCAAAATGATTTCTCGTTAAAAATTCTGAATACTTCATACTCAACTACCAGCAATTCTTTCTCCACCATCGACTCGGATAATTGCACCATTTATCCAAGCAGATTCATCTAAACTCATTAAGTAAACAACATTGGCAACATCTTCGGGTGTGGTTAGTCTTCCTAATGGATTTCGTAATCGAGAATGAGCTGACATGTGTGTACTTCCGGGAATTAATCGTAATGCTGGAGTATCTGTAACTCCTGGCTGTAAAATATTACTACGAATTCCATATGGTCCCATCTCAAATGCAATTGCTCTTGACATTGATTCTAAAGCAACTTTAGCTGCACTTACTGCTGCATAACCTCTCCAAGCTACTTCATTTCCTTCGCTAGTTAGTCCAAGAACTCGTGCATCATTAGCAAAAAGTTTGCGGTTAAAGATATCTTTTGTCCAAGTATAAAGAGAAGTTCCCATAGCATAAATCGTATTTGCAATATCTTCATCTGTAAGAAAAAATTCTTGATTATATTCAGGTTCTTTTGCAATATACATAAGCTCGTCGATCTGATCTTCTAAAAAAATCTTTGTTGCTTCTTCTCTAATTTTTTCTTTATCAATGTTAAGTTGTTTTGCGAGTTTTTCTAGAGGATCATAATTTCTATGTTTTTTTATAGGAACTAAAAGTTTTAAATTTCCAAAAGCAATAGAATGTAAAAGTGTTCTTACTTTTCCGTTAGTTTTTGTTAAATGTTCTTGTAGATCATCAAGGACTGTTTTTCTTCCTTCTTCGCTTAAAGCATCTAAATTATAAGCTTTAAAATCAATACCTTCTTTTTGAATTTCCTGAAATTCAGGTTCAATTCTTGCCATAGCTCCTTTTCTATCTCTATGAACAATACAAATATTCATTTTTGCTTTTGCTAATCTTTTTGCACTTGCTAAGCCAAAACCGCTGGAACCACCTAAGATAATTGCCCAATAATTTTTATTTTCAAACATATTAAAACTCCTAAATTTAGTTTATATCAGGAAAAACTTTTTGTAATGAACGAACATTGATTATTGAAGGAACTTCTTTGTTTAATGTAAGAAAAAATTTTCCTAAGGGTCGATTTGGCCCAATTTCTATTATAGTTTGATTTTTTTTGATTAGTTCTTCCATATTTTGAATCCATTGTACAGAACCACTGATTTGCTTTACTAAATGTTCCACAAGATGATCGGGATTATGGAAACTACCTGTAAAATTCGAAAGAACTACCGAACAATTCTCTTTTTTTATATTGAATTGCAAAAGATAATCTTTAAATTCTTCTTCTATATCTTTCATTAATCTGGAATGGAAAGGAGCACTCACATTAAGAAATACTATATCTATCGAAGGAAATTTGTGTTTTATTTCTTCAGTAGATTTTTCTACATCTTGTTTTTTGCCACTGATCACAACTTGATCTTTAGAATTAAGATTTGCTAGATCCACATTATATTTTTCTAAAATAGTTTTGTAATCATATTGATTTAAATCAATTGCTATTAATGCTGCCATAGCACCCGTACCTTCTGGAGTAGCTCTTTGCATTAGTTCTCCGCGTTTTCGGACAATTTTTACAGCGTCTTTTATATTGAAAACATTTGCAGCGGTTAAAGCAGAATATTCTCCCAAGCTATGACCGGCAAAAAATGTTCCTTGTTTTTTATATTTTTTTAAGACTTCATATACAGCCATTTCCATAGTTAAAATACAAGGTTGAGTATATTCGGTAAGATTCAATCTTGGATCTTCTTCGAAACATATTTTTTTTAAATCTAGTTCTAAAGATTCCGATGCTTCCTCAAAGATCTTTTTCGATTCTTCGAATTTTTCGTAAAAATCCATACCCATTCCAACTCTTTGTGAACCTTGACCTGCAAAAACATAACTATACATAAATTTTCCCAAAAATTGATTTTTATTATATGGACGAGAGATAGGTTTTTTTTAAAAGCTTTTTAGTCAACTGAAAACAAAAATTTTAATTTTTTTATTGAAAGTAAATAAATTTTATAATTGAATTGAATTCATTATTTTAAAATATCTGAATAAAAAGTTACGCGATTTCTTCCTTTGTGTTTACATTCATATAAAGCTCTATCTGCTCTTTCGATTAAATTTTTATTTGTTTTTGAATCTAAAACAGGATCAAACTTTGCAATTCCAACAGAAACGGTAACCTTTAGCAATTTACCTTCGTATTGGACTATCATTTCTTCTACTTTTTTTCGATATTCCTCTGCTATTTTAATAGCTTCTTTATCTTCTTTAATTCCAGTTAACACTAAACAAAATTCTTCTCCTCCATATCGAGCTGCAAAAGAAGATCCTCTCTGAAAACTTTGTAAAACTTTTGCTACTGATTTTAAAACTTCATCCCCTGCTTGATGCCCATAGGTGTCATTAAAATTTTTAAATTTATCAACATCAGTAAGAAGTAAGTATAAATTCGTACCTCTTTTTAATGCTTTTTCTCTTTCTTCTTTTAGTCTATTTTGGAAATAAGCATGATTTTTTAATCCAGTCATCAAATCTGTTGTTGCTTTTTCGTAAAGTTTGGCATTATCTACCGCTATAGCTCCTAAAGAAGCTAAATCTACTAAAAAATTCTTTTCAGATTCTAGGTAATCCTTTCCATCAATCTTTTCTCCTAAAATAATAAATCCAATAATTTTTCCTTTTGCCTTCATTGGAACAACTAAATGTACTCCCATTTCTTTTAATAGAGTAATTTGTGGATCACTGATTAAAGTTTTTTCTAATTCTTCTATGGTAAAGGATTTTGTATTTATTTCGAAGAACTGGACAAACTGCGAATCAATAGGAATTTTATAATGTTCTAATGGATAAAATAAATCAAATCCTTTGTAGTCTGAGATAAGAACAATTTCTTCCATATCTAAATCTTCATTTAAAAATAAGCCAGCACTTAGGGTTTGTACATGGGCTAGACACATATCTAATACCGCATTGATTAAATACTTATAGTCTAATGTAGAATTTAGAGCACGCGAAATTTCTATTAATTGTCTTTGATCATAGATTTTTTTTTCGTAATTTAAGATTTCCTCTGGAAACGATATGTTCATGTATCCCCCCAATTCGTTAATATTATTATATATATTATCGTTAATATCTGTTATGTCAATAAAAAAATAATTTGCTAATTCAAAGTCTAATATAGGATAAAAATTAAAAATGTCGATAATACAGTTATGATAATACGACATTTAAAAGATTTCTTTATGAATCCGAATCATTTAGTCATTGCAGGTAGTCTAATGGCTATTTCGTCTTTATCTACTTATGCAATCAATGAATTTTTAAACAAAAAAGAGTGTAAGATCGAAAAATCGGGGTATATATATTTAAAAAATTCTGAGATTGGTTTTAAAAAAACATGGATACAAACTTTAACAGAAACCGAACTTTTAATCAAGGATAACCAAACTCAACAAGAAGAAGTGTTGCCATTAGATAAAATAAAAAAATTAGAGATTTATTTCGAAGAAGAAGTTTTAGATAAAGAAAGAACTGGTATTATAAATCCTTCTTATTCCTTTGTTGGAAATTACAAATTATTCGTAGGAGAACACGAAGGAATTTTATCGATTTATTATACAAAATCGGGAATTTTAGGAGGTTATGTACAGTTTCCGAAATGGGGAAAAGGAAAAGTTGAATTACTTAAATGGATTCAAATTCAAGGAAATCAGATTACCTTTATAAGAAGTTGCGAAGGAAAAGAATGTATAGAAATCGGTGCACCTTATAGTTTTAAACAAACATATTTGGGTAGCTTTAATTTAAAGGGAGAATTAGAAGGAAAATATATTGGAACACAAAGTTCGGGTCAATGGAAAGCTATTAGAATTCAGAATTAGTTTTGCACTTTTTCGAAACAAGATCTCCCAAACAAACAAAAGAAATAGGATCGATTTTTGTTCCCGAAGGTAGAATTACTTCGTAATGTAAATGCGGACCTGTGACTCTACCAGTAGATCCCATTAAACCGATCAATTCACCTTTTTTTACTTTTTTATCGGGTTGAACCAAAATTTGATATAAATGTGCATATAAAGTCGAATAATTCGAAGGGTGTTGAATTACTATTGCATAGCCGTATCCGTAATCAAAAAAAACATTTTTTACTATTCCATCAGCAGTAGAAAAAATAGGTTCTCCGGTCTCTCCTGCCATATCCATTCCAGTATGAAATTCTAATCGATTTGTACTAACAGGATCTAGTCGAATACCATATCCTGATGTATCTCGAAAGCGATTATGTTTTACTGGTCTTCCGTTTGGGATTTGGAAATAAATAGACTGATTCGAAATAATATTTTCTTGTAAAGATTGCAAAGCTTGATTATGCTTAGATATATACATTTTAATTGCAGTTGCAAAATAAGTAGCTCGTAAGTAATCGATTCTATTAGCCAGCTCTTGTTTTGAACTGATTTCGTTTCTTAAAGTCTTTTGAGCTAACTGAGAGGTTTTGTCGTAATTTATGTTAGTTAAAAACTTTGAATTTTTATTTATATATAAAATTTCTAAATTATTTTTTATATTTTTTTTAGCTATTGATTCAACTTTTAATAATGATTTTTGAACCTGGTATATGTATTCATAACTTTTTCCAAATAAGGATTTTAATTCGTTAATTTTATTAGAAATTTCCCGATATCTTAAAAAAGCGTTATAACTCATACTTAATAATAATACAAACAGAAATAAAATAAATGTAATTACAATCCAGCTTAAATGAAAACTATAAATTTTTTCTTCTCCATGCGGGATAAACATAATCGTTAATCTCTCCAGTAATTTTTTTTGTATTTTTATTATTAGATTTTGGATATTTTCTTTCATTCTCTACCTCGAATTCTTTCAAAATTTTTAATTTTTTTATGTCAACAAGTTATTAAAAAAATCAAGTCTCAAAGTAAAAAATAAAAGTTTAAACTTTTAAAAGAGTAAAATTTATAAACTACAAGGATATGCAAAGTATAAAAATTTTTTTTATTATTCATTTTAAATTGTTTGTAAAAATAAACCGAATTTTAAAATTGCCAAAATTTTACTTGAGCTTTTATATGTTAGAAGTAGTTTGAATATTTATGCATACAAATCAGATCAATTTTAAAAGATTTTTTATAAGTTTTTTATTAAGATCAGAGCTAATCAGTTTTGGAATTATAATTCCACTTGCAATAATTTCTATCTATTATGGTATGGAAATCCCTTTAGAAATTATAAAAAAGTTTTTCTTTGCAATTGTTTTAATTTTGATTTTATTTTTAATTTATACTATCATTTCTCTAATATTTTTTTTAAAACCAATCCAAAAATTGTTTCTATATGTGGAAGAAAAAATTCCTATTTTACACGAAAAAAGTAAGATTTTATCTCAACTGGTTCAGTTACCATTTTTACGGAGTATTGATATCTTTTTTAGGGTTTTAATATTTGGTATAATTTTTGGGGTTTTTCTAGGTTTTTATTTAAAACTTAGTTTTTATAAATTACTTGTTTATGGTGTTTTTGTTGCCATTACTGCTTCGAGTTGTGGAATTATTTATTTTTTTCTATTAGAAATTTTGATTAATAAAATTCTTTCTATATCGAATTTTCGTAAAAAATTTTTCTTTAGCGATTTTGATGAAGTAAAATTTTTAAAATTTAAATATTTTTGGACTTATTTATTATTTCTTAGCTTTTTGTTAATAACTTCCATATCGGGAGCAGTTTCAGATTTATATATGCAATTTTGGTCAAAAAAAACTTATAGGGAAATTATGTCTCAGAAGTTAGTTTTACTAAAAGAAAGATTGAATTCAATTGTTTATAACATAGAAGAAGATGAACTTTTACAAATAAAAAAAGAAGTAGATATAGAACCGTTACAAAAAAAGTTCATTATAAACAAAATTAGTAAACTAGGAGGAACTGACTATGCTTTGTTTAATAAATCGACTAATGAATGGATTTATAAATTAAAAATTGATTTACGAAAAGATCAATTCAAACAAGGACTTAACTTTTACGATGGAAGTTTATTATTTGTTTCTGAATCCGAAAAATATATCCAATTCATAGAAATTTCCAAAATAGAATTCAATCGATTTTTAAAATGGAATTTAAAAGAATCAGAAGAACTTTTAGTGGTTGATCAAAATCAAAATGTTGTTTTTTCTACGAATTTAGATTTAGAAAATAAAAGTCTAAATGATTTGACTTATAAAAACAAAGAAAACGTTTACGGTTTTGATTTTTACGAAACAATTTATTTTAATAACAACTTTTACGAACTTTTTACTCTAAATATAAGCGAAAATTTATCTTTAGGTATTTTTTATCTTAAATCAATATATCAAGATCCAATCTCTTTTAATCTTATAATTTTATCTATAGTTTTTATAATACTTACAATTTTTTCGAGTATAGCTACTATATTATATTTGAGTGGAAAAATTCAACATTTAGAGAAAATCATTCAATCTTTACAATCTTTATCGAATGGCTTTATAAAAAATCAGGAATTCACTTTAGGTATTGACGAATTTTCTGTTTTTGATCTTACGATAAGAAAATTACAAGACAAACTGCAAGAAATCATAAAATATACTTTTGATTTACTAGAAAAAGTATATTCCACAACAAGCAATTTTACGAAACAAACTGAGGACTTGGTACAAGATTCCGAAAACGAAGCAGCATCAGCAGAACAAATTTCTGCAACTACAGAAGAAATTTCGAGTTCAATAGATCGAATTTCTGATTTTACTTTAGAACAAACAAACTTAATTTCTAATTTATCGAATGGGATTACCAATCTAACAAATGTGATTAAAGAAGCACAATCAAACTTAAAAGAAATTCGAGAGATTATCAATGAATCTGAAAAAATTAAAACAACAACAGAAGAGAAGATCCAAAAAATGATAGAATCGATTCATCGGATTCAATCTACTTCAGATCAAATTACAAGTATTGTAGGCATAGTTAAGGAAATAGCTGATCAAATTAATTTATTATCGTTAAATGCATCGATAGAAGCTGCAAGAGCTGGAGAATATGGAAAAGGCTTTGCAGTTGTTGCAGAAGAAATTTCTAAATTGTCTGATAAAACAATGAATAGTATAAAAAATATTCATACTTTGATTAAAAATTCGAATGAGCAAGTAAAACAAGGAATCAAAATTACGAATCAGGTTAAGAATACCTTTGAAGAATTAATAAAAGAAATCCTAAAAATAAATCAATTATCAACAAAAGTAGCTGAAGTTATTATTAAACAAGAATTTGTTAACACTGGAGTATTAGCACAAATGACGTCAGTAGAACACAAATCTAAAGAAATCAATTCTAACGTAAGTGAACAAAAATTAGCTATTCGAGAGATTACTACTAGTTTAAATGCGATTAATAATCATATTATGAATTCTACAGAGAAGACTAAATTCATCAATAAAGAAGCATTCCAACTTTTAAAAGAAGTCGAAGAGTTAAAGACACATTTACGTTTTTTTAAAATTGAACAAATAGAAAATTCAACTAGCCGGGAGGCCAAGACATAGGTCTTCCGCCTAAAATATGTATATGTAAATGAAAAACAGTTTGTTGGGCATCTCGATTTGTATTAACAACTAATCGAAAACCATCTTCTTCTATACCTAATTTTTTAGCTATTTTTGATGCTGTAAAAAAAAGTTTTCCTATTAAGTGGATATCGTTCTCTTGAATTTCTGCCATAGAAGGGATATGTTTTTTTGGAATTAGTAAAACATGAACAGGTGCCTGGGGATTGATATCTTGAAAGCACAAAAGATCTTCGTCTTCGTATACAATTTTAGCTGGAATTTCTCTGGCTACAATTTTACAGAAAATACAGTTTGGATTCATAAGTACATCAAAATATTACAAACTTTATTGACAATATTTTTAAAATAAAGATACATCTTTTTTTTAATTAAATACAATTGAATTTGAACGTTTTAACAAAACCTTAAGTATTATTTATTATTACTTTACAATCAATGTATATAAATAAATATGATTCAAATATTTTTAATCCATCTCTATAAAAGAGGACTTTATGTTAAACAATTTTTTTACTGTTGCAGATTTAAATTATGCTATCCTTGCGTTGTTTTCTGCTATTTATCTAATTACCATTCAAAATAAATCGAAAAATCTTTATCATTTAATTGTTTTTTTACTAATTCTTGGGATCATGTCTTTAACTTATTTTTTCTCTTCTAATTTTGTTAATGAATCTCTTAAGTTCCATAGATGGTTTACTGTATGTGGTGCTCTTTTAGGAACACTGCATTTATTTTATTTTGTAGTGAATTACCCCAAATCTAACTGGAAAAAGGTTCCAAAAATTTTGTTTTATGGAATTTATTTTATAGATTTGATAGCTATCTTTCTTTTTATCGTTGAGTCTTTAAAAGTGGGGAGTGTTTATAGATTCGATGGTCATTTTTGGGATGTAGATGAATATAAGTTAGGACAAATCGTTGGATTGTTGATAGTTCTCAATGGTTTTTTAGCATTTTTTAGTGGAATTATAAGAGGGATTATGATTCGAAATGCACGTCTTTCTTTATTGTTCTTTTCTTTAGGTATCCTTCTAACCGTAATTCTTCCCGCTATTACGAATTTTTTAAATCGAATGTTTATTATTAATCGAGTAGAACATCAAAACATATGGGCAATTTTTGGAAATCTTGGATGTTTTATCCTTTTTGTAACTTACATCAATTATACAAAAGAGAAAACCACATTATTAAGTAAGTTATATGCTATTAGCTTAACAAGTATTTTGATTATACTTCAATTTGTAAATTTTTACGTTTTAAAAGAAAGGGATCAATTATTTGATTTACTACAATACGAAAAAAATCGAAATCTGATTTTAGATAAAAACTATACATTAGACGAAATTAAAGCTGTTTATGTGATTCAACCCAACTTAGATTATGAGGTTTACAAAGGAGAAATAAACACAGAAGTACAAGCCTACTTAAATACCCTAAAAAGTGAATTTGCTTTAGTATACCTTCAATTTTACTTATCAAATAACGATAGCATACCAGAAAATCTTTATACAAATTTAGGGGGTTACTCAGGTATGCTACAAGAAAATAAATCTACTTTGGGCTCGAATCAAGAAATATTAGAATTTCTTTATAAGAATAAAAGGAAAATTCAAATACTAAAGCAAAAGATACAAAATCTTTCAGAAAAAAATTTCGAGAGAGAATATAAAACAGTATTTCTTAAAAATCAAAGCGACAGGCTGTATCATGTTTTTTTAAAAGAGAATGTCAATAGTAAACAAGAAGCTTTAGAATTAATTCCCGACCTAATACCATTAAACCAAAAAAAATTTATTTATATAAAAGGAGATTCTTTTTGGGATCTAACTTTTGTTGGGTACTACTATGCTCTGGATCATAAAATTTATTTGATTTTGTATAACTATTATTTTTATAGAGTTTTTATATCTAAAATTGCTGATGTTCTTTTTTATATTATAGTTTTTGGAACTTTGATAATTTTATTAGGTTATCCTATTTTCTTCTTGGAATCTGTTCTTAAACCTTTAAAAAGATTAATCACAGGTTTACAAAAAGTTGATCAAGGTGATTTTTCTACTTCTCTGGAAATCTCTACAAATGATGAATTAGGGTTTGTTACAAAAAGTTTTAATCAAATGGTTGTTTCGATTAAAGAAAAAAGCGAAAAATTAGAAGAATATGCAAATCATTTAGAGGAAAAAGTAAAGGAAAGAACTAAAGAATTAGAACATAGTTTAAAAGAAATTGAGAGTTTAAAAGAAAAGCAAGATGGCGATTATTTTTTAACTTCTTTATTAGTAAGACCGTTAAGTTCTAATGCGATACAAAATTCAGATAATATACAGGTTGATTTTATTATTAAGCAATATAAAAGTTTTAAATTTAAAAAATGGGAATCAGAAATTGGAGGAGATTTTTGCAAAGCAAAGAGAATCCATCTAAAAAATAAGTTATATAGTTTTATTGTAAATGCAGATGCTATGGGGAAATCTATACAAGGTGCAGGGGGTTCTTTGATTTTAGGTTCCGTATTAGAAGCTTTCGTCGAAAGAACAAACTATCAAGAAGAAGTAAAAGACCTTCTTCCAGAAAAATGGTTAAAATACGCTTTTGTAGAATTACATAGGGTCTTTGAGGGATTAAATGGTGCTATGTTGATTTCTATTGTAATGCTACTTATCGACGAGGAATCGGGTTTGGTCTATTATATGAATGCAGAACATCCCGACATAATTTTGTATAGAGG
This sequence comes from uncultured bacterium, assembly GCA_937928085.1. Classification (GTDB taxonomy): domain Bacteria; phylum Spirochaetota; class Leptospiria; order Leptospirales; family Leptonemataceae; genus SKYB61. The sequence continues at coordinate 77,265 of CALFVU010000016.1, forward strand.
TGGAAAAGCAAGTTTTATTAAGCCGAATAAATATCTAAAAAAACTTGGGCTATATGCAGAAGGTTTGCTAAGTATTTCTACGTTTCAATTATTGCCAAATGATGTAATTTTTATTGGTTCTGATGGAAAAGATGATATTCTCATTCAGAGAAATAGCGATGGTAATAGGGTGATCAATGTAGACGAAAACTTATTTTTAGAAATCGTAGAAAGTTCAAATGGCAATCTGGAACTTATTTATAATACACTTTCAGAAAAAGGAGAGATTATCGATGATTTCTCTATTATCCGAATAGAATATACAATCAATCCGAAAGAGTTCTATAAAAGAAATACAATTCTTGCTTTTGATAAAGAATATTTTTACAATGCCAAAAAAAATGTAGAACTTTATAAAAATTCAAAAAATCCAGAGTTTTTAAATAAAGCTAAAGATATACTTGTAGATTTGCAGCACAAGTATCCCGAAAATGCCCAAATAAAAAAAATGTTATATAAGATTTATTTATTAAACAATAAAATAAATGAAGCGATATCTATTTTAGAAGAATTCTTTCAAAAATATCCTTCCGATGAAGAAGCCTTATATAAATTGATTAGACTCTTAAATAAGAAAAGGCTCTATTCCAAAGCAGCAGAGTACGGCGAGATTTACTTGTTAAGAAATCCAGAGAAAAAAGAAATCATAACTCTTTTAATCTCTATTTATAAAGAAATGAATCATCCAAGATATAAAAAGTACGAAAAATTCTTAGAAATAAAGAATTAGGGGATAAAAAATTCAAACTTCTCGAGACTTGCACCTTTCTTAAAAAATCGTTTGACTTTTTCTATAGTTTTTTTATCCTCTTCGAGGGGAGGTGCTAAGTGAGGTTTGATTCTAGCATCAATTATGATAGGATTTTCGCAGTACCAATGTTTATTGAGAAACTTCTGAAAAGGGCCGTAAATATCTGTTGCTGGATTAGATCGAGTAAAAGTAACCCATAAAAAATTTTTATAATTTTTAGCAACAAATTCCGCATCATTACAAAGAACAATCATGCCTGTTGTAGAAAAATCAGTGTGATTTTTTTCGATAAATTGAATCAACTTTTTAATATCGTTTTTTTCTTTGTTGTACGCTTGCATTTCTAAAGCTAAAATTCCCGGATATACCCATTGATGTTTTATTTTCGTATGTTTTAAGTCAAAATGTAAATTTTGAATTGAAAGTGTTCTCTTTTTTGGATTTGTAGCTGAAAAAATCACTTTTGAGCCAAAATTCAATTTACCTCCTGAATAGTCTAATGTATCCATAGTTGTATTAGTTAAAAAATGTATATCGCGGGAAAAATCTATTCTTTCTAAAGTATATTTTATAAATTCCATCACGTTATGTATATCGGGAGTGTCAGAATCTTCTGCTACAATAAACAGATATTTTGCTAAAGAAAGTTGATTAAAACCTAGTATAGCGTTTGCTTGAGTTAAAATTTCCATTGGTTGTTTTTTTTGATTTGGAATATAAGGAATATATCGTTCGCTTCCTATCGCAAGTAAAAGAGGATGAACGCCAGCTTCGTCTACCGCATGCACCTTTCTAACTCCAGGTAAAGAATTTGGAACCATACTTTGTGTAAGTTCATGTATAATTTTCCCGAAAATTGTATCTTCTTGTGGAGGTCTACCCACTACAGTAAAAGGCCATATAGCATTTTTTTTTGCGATCACTTTTTCTACTTTTAAAACAGGAAAATTGTGTTTTAAACTATAATATCCTAAATGGTCTCCAAAAGGTCCTTCGGGTAATAAGTAATTTTGAACTTCTCCTAAAATACAAAAGTCTGAGTCTATAGAAATAAAATAACCTTGATCAAAAACATATCGAAATCTTCGGTTGGCTAACGCTCCTGCAAAAGCGACTTCCGGCAGACCTTCTGGCAGAGGCATTACTGCAGCTAATGTATGAGCTGGGGGACCGCCTACAAAAATACTTACTTTTAATGGTTTATTGCACTGTATTGCTTTTTGATGATGGATTCCTATTCCGCGGTGAATTTGATAGTGTAGTCCTATTTCTTCGTTTAATTTGTATTGATTTCCAGCAAGTTGAATACGATACATTCCTAAATTTGTTTTTAGAATTTTAGGTTTCTCAACATCATAAGATAAAACAATAGGCAGGGTAATATAGGGACCACCATCTTTTTTCCAATTCACAATAAAGGGAAGTTCAGAAATTTTTATTTCTTGATAATTTGATTTTAATGATCCTTTCTTTGGAAGACTATTCCATAAAGTGGAGATTAAAGAAATATAACGAAGGGGATTTTTTTGAAATTGTTCTATATTAGCTCTTAGTTCTATTAGTTTTTTGATTTTATCAAAAGATGATCGAAAAATAAATTTAGCTCTTTCGTAGTTTCCAAATATATTACTTATAGCTGGAAATTTTGATCCCTTTATCGTTTCGTAAAAAATTGCAGGACCGTTTTGTAAAAAAAGAATCCTATGCACTAAAGCCATTTCTAAATAAGGATCGATTTCCTCTTTGATCCTTACTAAAAACTGATGCTTTTCTAAATCTTTAACACAATCTTCTAATGAGGTATAAGTCATTTTTTCTTAGGTGGGTCTCCTTCCTTAAGGATGATTTTTTTTACAACATCTTTATAACAAAAAATTCTTTCTCCATTTTCAGGACCATTTAAGCCCGTATACCAAGTGTTATCTGGTTTTAGTAAATCAATCCAATACGTATACAAAGTAACTCTACCCATTTTATTACTAAAAGAAAATTTTTCTAAAAAGTCTGGAATTTTCTTTACTACTTTTAATTCTAATGAATCTTTTAATTCAATCAAATAGCGAGAAACATAGAATTTATAAACTTTACCTTTATTTGGTTTATTTTCTACTAATTCTGGACTCCAACCAAGCAAAGTTATAGAATAAATTTCACCCATTTCCAATTCTTTGGAAAACTCCAATCCGTTTACTTCGTGAAGAACGATAATTTTTTCGGGAACTTGAATTTCGATCATTCCCTTTATGGTTCTTCCGTCACATAAAGTAACTTCTGCTTTAAAAATTTGTGGTTTATCTTTTTCTTGAGGATTAATCGAAAAAATGTATTGAGTTGATAAAATCCAAACTAAAAAAAACAGTTTAAAAAAATTAATCATAATGCCAGAGGGAATGGATACCCTCTGAAGGGAAGTATTTTTTATTTTAATCGATACCAATATTGAGTTCTACCTAACAAAGACACTCCAATAAAACCTCTAACTTTAAGTTTATTGTTGTCCACTAATTCTATTTTGCATCGATAGATGTTTCCATTTTTAGGATCTAAAATATTTCCTCCAGTATATTCATTGCCCTCTTTTTTTAAACCCCAAAGAATTTGTAATCCTTCCACAGGCTGATCTTTAAAATTTCCCGGACATTTCGTACATTTTGGGTTAGGTTCATCTGGATTTAACAATTTTACGATTTTTCCGTATAAAATCCCATTGCTTTCGTAGATTTCTATATGAGCTTTTGGTTTCCCTGTTTCGTCATCTATATTTTGCCACAGTCCCACAGGTGTTTGAGCTAGCACACTTCCGACAAATAAAAAAAACATAAGATAAATTGTTTTTTTCATTTTTTTTCCTCCTTCTTTGTTTTGTGATTTAAGCAACAAAAAACATTTTAATACATATAAAAGTTTGTCAATCTAAAAATGAATTTCGTTCAATGAAGCTTAAAAAATCTAAAGATGAAAAACTGGTTGTCAAATCAATGATTGAATATATTCAATTAAATTAACAAAATGATTGAAAAATTATTTTTAATACGAATTTTTTTCAAGTATATTTTATACGATAAATTATGAAAATTTTATTAAAAAAATATTGCCTTTTTAAATATTACAAATAAATTTTCTTGATAAATAAGTATGATTGTAAAATTGAGTGCCAAAGTAAAATTTTTTTTATTATGTATTTTCGTATTGAATTTTAGTATTTCTTTTGGAGATGAACAAGAAAAAGATCAAAATATAGAGGAAGAAACTACGATTGATTTAGAAGAAATTAGACAAATTGGAAAAATAAAATACTGTCAGTACGAAGGGGACAAAACTTTAGAACTAATTTTCTTAAAAAGCGGAAAAGCATATTTAATACTCAATGATACAGTACAAGAAATCCCTATTTCGGACGAACTCAACACAGAAGACTTAGAGATAACCTGTAAAGAAAAAGAAATTATCATCATTTCTAAAATGCCATTAACAAATATCTTACAAAAACACACATTTTTTATTAGGAATTATAAAATTGAACGAATGGGAAGTTCGATCGAAGATTCTACTTCGAATTATTTTAATTATCTTTTTGATTTAGTAAGAAAAGGAAGAAAAGATCTGATATTAAGCGAAAGCCTAAAAGTAGTGAATTATTCTTATCAATACATAACTGCAGAGGAGTTCGAAAAATTATCTAACGACTTAATAGATTCTTCCAGTAATAATAACATTGATAAAAAAATCAAAATATATGATGCTTTTGGAATACTAACTTCTAAATTGATTTTATTTTATCATTCTAACGTTAAAGAGTTTGATTCATATCCTTTAGAAGATTTTAAATTTTGGATATCCTTATGGGAAGAATTAGGTTGGACTACATATGAAAAATTTTTGGTTGAATATAGCAAATTATTTTTATCGAAACACTCTAGAAAAGGTATCATGATTTTAGAAGAACTAATCAATAAAAAACCTAATTATTTGCAATCATATATTGTTTTGGCTGATTTTTATTGGAATAACAAAGACAAACAAGAATCTTTGAAGATATATAAAAAAATCTTAAGCAAAGAAAAGGATTTTGTTCAAAATGATTTATCTCTTATACCTGAGTATATTAAAAATAGAGTTTCTGGTTTAGAAGACCAATGATTTGGAAAGAAAGTTATAAGATCCATTTAATTAAAATGGACCAATTTCTTAGGAGTTATGAACCCCCGTTAAAAAATGACATAAAAGTATATTTAGCAGGTTTTTTTGCACGATATCTTGATATGGAATATAAAAAGCAAATTCGCTTTTTTCTTTTAGAAAGTAAAGAAGAAATGGATCAAATTATTAGAAAGCATGAATATAAATTAGGACAAAAATCCATTATCTATTTTTATGCAAAGATCAATGCGGAGTATAAAATGTTTTCGCTTTTACTATATCATCTACTCTATAATTCGGATTCTTATATTTTCCAACTAAAAGAACCTGCAAACTTTTTTTCCATTGCTTCGATATATAGTTTAAAATCGGGAAAAATCTATGACTCCCTTTTATTTGATTATATTTATAAAAGAATCAAAGATATTTTTTCTGCTTTATTGTCGTATTCATACTTTATAGAAATAGACAAGACTTTAAAAAAATTAAGTAAAACTTTTAATTCAGAATCTAAATCAGAATCTAAAATAGAAGACATTCTCGAGATCACTATTAACGATGTTACAGAAGAAGAATTAAAAAACTTTTGGGAAAATTTAAATGTTACTATACAAAATAATTTTTCAAGTGAGGAAATGTTACAATATAAAATGAATTTGATACTTTCTAATTTTTTTACGCAATCTTAATTCATGTTGACAAATCATTTTCTTTAATTTTTGTATTGTGAATGAACAACACACATAGTAAATTAATAGGCTATATTTTATGGATATTCGGGTTTATAGGTGCTCATCGATTTTATTATGGAAAACCTATTAGTGGTACAATTTATTTCTTAACTTTTGGACTACTATTCGTTGGTTGGATTATAGATTTGTTTTTAATTCCTTCTATGGATAGAGAAGCTGATTTAAAATATAAAGAAGGACGAATTAATTATACAATAGCTTGGATTTTATTAACATTTTTAGGTTGGTTAGGGATACATCGTTTTTATATGCAAAAATGGATTAGTGGTCTGATATATATGTTCTCTGGTGGATTACTTGGTTTAGGTATTCTTTATGATTTTTGGACTTTAAATGAACAAATATCACGAATTAATACTCAATAAAAAAACTTATGATACAAGAGTTTAAACAAAAAAATTTAACTTGGAAACTTTTACATTCTTGGCATGTTTTATTTTGTTTGTTTTTTGGTTTATCCTGGTTGACTTTCCTCTATATGTATATAAAGGTTAGAAGCAAAAAGTGGTTATTATATAGTTTGGTGTATTTTATTTCTGTAGTTTTAACAATGCATTTTGTGTATAAGTATCCAGACGCAAACACACGACCTGATTATGTGATTTATTATTTAGTTTTTTTTATTTTTTTGTGGTTATTTTCTATTCCCCATTCCTTATTTTCATTAAAAGAATTTTGGATTCAATCCCTGATTTATGAATCTATAGAAAAAAAATCTACTTTAGATTTAGAAACAAAAGTAAAAAAAGAAATGGGGGCTATAGATAATCCTGTTGATCAAATATTATTGGAATTTAATGAAACCGATTTGACTGTCAAGATTTTAAAATTTATTTTTGAAAATATACCTTTTACACCACAATTTTATTACTATGTGGATCTCAGAGGAGCACTAGGAAGATATATAGACGAACCTTCAGAAAAGATTTATCAAGAGTTAAAAAAAATAGCAAAATTTGATGATCAAATACATAAAATTCTAAAAACTGCTAGAGTGATTGATAAAATTGATGGTGGTTTAGGGATCCTTACAGGTATAAGAAATGGTTATGAAATCATAACAAAAAAAACAAGTGAAAGAACTTTCGAAGCAGATCCTCAACAAGCTTTAGATGCCGGGATTAAAGCTATAGTCTTAGGTTATATGATCAGTTTGGTTTCTAAGCAGAATTTTCTTAATGTTTTTTTAGACATTAAAGCAGGTCAAGAATTACTTTATTATTTTGTTGCAATAGAATTAGCTCTACCGTTTACTGATAATTTAATCGAATCAGGGGGTAGTTTTTTATATAAAATTTTACAAGAAAGGGAAAAAGAAATTTCTAGTAGATTTATTGATTTTTCAGATAAAAATTCTTATTTAAAAGCAAGATCTGTTTTGGAAGAAATAAGAGAGGCATTCGATCAGACTTCTTTAGTTGTGAGTCAAAATTTTAAACGATTAGAGAGTAATTTTAAAAATACATTGCCCGGTATTTTAAATGTAGCAGATTCGACTACAGGAGGTATAGCTACTGTCTTAGATATTATGCCAATATGGAAATTATTGGGTGCTCGATTTGCAGCGGAAGTATGTGTTTATAAAGTTTTGAATTCAGAGAACATATAACAGAAATGCAAGAAACAGGTATTATTGGATTTCCTATCAACGAAGTTTATGACAGAGTATTTTTTATTTTGAATATTATACCAAAATTAAATCAAAACATTTTAGAGCTACAAAATGATATTTTGTCTGGAAAGATCAATGATAATTTTCAAGAATTGCTTTATAGGATTGACAAAGAGTCAGAAATCCCTTTAATCGAAGCGATTCAAAAAAAATTCAAGAAAGATTCTTTTGTTACAGAAATCTTAGGGGAGAACAGAAACGATGGTGATTTTTGTTGGTGGATTGATGGTTTAGATGGTTCAAGAAATTTTCTCCATGGCAATCCCTTATTTGCGATTTCTATAGGTTTAGTATTTCGAGAAAATCCTGTAGCTGGTATTGTCTCTATTCCAGCTTTGAAAGAAATATATCATTCTATATATGCAGAAGGATCATTTCGAAATAACCAACGAATCTATGTTTCGAATTCTGCTACTTTGGATTTAGCTTTAATCTCGTCTGGTATTCCGTTTAATCGTAAAGAAATTTTGCCCCAATTAATTTCTGATCTTTCTGGTATGATTTCTGCTGGAACTGGCATTCGAAAATCAGGTTCAATTGTGATTGATTTATGTTGGACTGCAGATGGAAGAATTGACGGTATGTGGGAAAGAAATCTAAAGCCTTGGGATACCTGTGCAGGGTATGTCCTTGTTAAGGAAGCAGGTGGAAAATTGACAGATCTAGAAGGACAGCCATATCATATAAAATTAGATAGTTTATTAGCATCGAATGGAATTTTGCATCAAGATATATTAAACGTTTTTAAAAATCTTAAAGAAGGAGATTTTAATTAAAGTACAAACTAATAATGTATAAAATTTTAAGTTTTGAAATGAAGTTTACTAAATTCAAAAATTGTTAAAATTTAAAAAAATGGATCTATCCAATATAGATTTTTTGTTAAATAATTTAGTTTTAATAAAAAGTTTTTATGAATTTTATTCCACTCATTGTTTTCCTAACTTAATGATATTATCCGGACCTAATAAAACTTTAAAGAAAATATTTATTTTTCGACTCATTAAGTATCACCTTTGTTTAAATCCGAATCATTTTGAACCTTGTAATCAATGTAAATCTTGTATCTTACTAGATACGAACGAACATCCTGATTTAATTGTTTTTCCGGAAGATACAATCAAAATTGGAGATGCAAAAGAACCCGAAATTTATACGATTCGATGGCTACAAAAAGAAAAACTGATTTTTAGACCTATGGTTTCGCCTTTTCGCTTTGTTATATTTCTATCTTCTGAACTACTTGAAAATGAATCAGAAGTAGCTTTGCTAAAAACGTTAGAAGAACCAAAAAATAATACAAAATTTGTTTTTTTTACAACTTCATTAGAATTCTTAAGGGAAACTGTTGTCAGTAGAGGAGTGGTAATTCCTTTTTCGTATTTTAGTTATGCTCAAATGAAAAAAATCTTATCAAACAAAGAGGAAGATTTTATCGAAATTTTAGGTGGCAATATAGACAATTATCAAGAAAGTTATTACGAACTTTTTAAAGAATTACAATTAAAAATAAATTTAGCACTACAACATCCTATGGAACTATTGAATTTAGAAAAATGGAGCATTAATTTTTCTCTAAATAATAAATCAGTAGAAGAAAATACTTTTTGGGAACTTTTTTGTATGGTCTTATTACAAAAACTAAAGCAAAAAAAGCTATATATTCTTATGGATTTTATTTTTGATTTTTTAATAAAATTAAGAACAGATCAGCATGGTATAATCCCCTACCTAGTCTCTAATCTTTTTTTTCAATTACATTATCACTTGTATTTTAAATCATAAGTTATTGAATTGCTCGAATACTTTCGAAAATCTTTTTTTTCGTATCTCGTAAACTTTTTTTATTTGATTTTGATTCAGTAAATCTTCTGCAGATAAACCATTTTGTGGCATTATAGTGCCCACATCAAATGAATCTAAAACTTTCTTTTTTGTGTAATAAATTTTCCAATTTAAATTTGGATCTAATTCTTCATATATCCACTCGTACATAATTGCCTCCTTGCATAGCTTATTTGCATCCTTGCAATGTTATACGATCTATAATCGGAATTTATAAAAAATTCATTATTTTTTTTTGTAAAAAACTGTCAAATTTTTCTGAGTATAGTTCTAATCTTTCTCGATGGATGATAATAAAATGAATACAAAAAGAAGTTATTAAAATTAAGAAAAGAAAAATTGAAAATAAATTTGAATATAAAAAAAAATAAACTGGTAAAAAATCTATTAAATTATTAAATTTTGTAAAAAAAGCAAGTGAAGGTATAGATAAAATTACTAATAAAAAAGATAAATAATAACCATAAACATTTTGGGTTGTATACATAGTTTTTATTAAAATGGTTTCTGTGTTTATTGGGACGGTAATGTTCGGAAGCTCTTCAATTGCTTGTTCAATCAAATTTGCTATTTTATATTCTTGTAAGCATATTTCACAATTTTGAATATGCTCCCAATCTTCTTGAGTTAGAAGTTTAATATCTTGATAAATTTTATTTATTTTATGTTCCATATTTTTGTCCTTTATTGAATTGTTGAGTTTTTAGTAGTTTGTTTCTTAAAAGCAATTTTCCTCTATATACTAATGATTTTAATGTACCTTCAGGAAGGTTTAATTTTTCGCTCATTTCTTTGTATGTTAGTTTTTCGTAATATAGTAATATGATTGGTAATCTATAGATCTCCGGTAATTCAGATAATAGTTCATATACTTTTGCTTTTAGTTCCTCTGATAATTCTTCGTAAGTATTTTTTTCTAAAATTACAGGTTCTTGAATTTCATTTGCTTTTTCTTTTAAAATTTTTTTAAATTTCTGATTTTTTTTTATTTTATTTAAACCTAAGTTTAAGGCAATAGAATAAATCCAAGTATTGATTTTTGATTTTTCTAAGAAGGTGTTATATTTTTCGTAAATTCGTAGATATACATCTTGAACAAAATCCTCTGCATCTTGTTTGTTGTAGTTAAACAGTCTTAAACCTAAATTATAAACCATAGAATACGATTCCTTTATGATTATTTCGAAGGACTCTTTATCAAGCTTGGACACGATTAATCAAATTTCTTTTTTAGTGTAATTATATAAAAAACGAATAACCCTATCCCAATAGATAAAGGAATTGCACCTCCTAACACAGGTAAAGAAATACCATAAACGAAAATAAAAACGATTGTTAACGGAATACCGGATGCAATACTTAAAATACTAATAAGTAAAATTAAAAGCCTAAAATCTTTAATACGAAAAGGCTGATATAAATTAGCATTGATTAAGAATTTTTTATATTCAAAATACCATTTTAGAAAATAAAAAATTACAAAAGAACCCGAAAGAATACCTATAACAGGAATTAAAGCAATTACTAATTTTACTATTGACTCTATAGCTTCCATAAAAATCGTTTATAATATTAGATTCTTGTTTATTTTTTTAGTTGCAATTATTTTATGAATTCTAAATTCTTAAAAACATTACAAAGAGAGCTTTTTCTACGTAAAGAAAAAAATTTATTAAGAAAATTACAAGTTTATCGAAAAGAAGGAGTTGATTTTTCTTCGAATGATTATTTAGGCTTGAATTTCGATGGTACTATTCATAATTTTTTATGGAAAGTATTGGAAGAATACAAAGTACAAGAATTTACATTTGGAAGTACCGGTTCTCGTTTGATTTCTGGACACAGAAAGATCTTCGAAGAGGTAGAAAAAGATTTTTCTTTTTTGGTAAAAAATTCAGATTCTTTGTATTTTACAAATGGTTATGTTGCTAATATTTCTACGATTTATTCTCTTTTATCTCCAAGAGATTATGCGGTTGTAGATCAATTTTGCCATGCAAGTATTTTAGATGGAATACGAATTTCGAGATCAAAAAAACTATATTTTTTGCATAACGATTATGATCATTTAGAAAATGTGGTAAAAAAAATTCGATCAAAAGATACAAAAAATTATATTTGGATTTTTACAGAGGCGATCTTTAGTATGGATGGAGATAGTCCAAATTTAGATATAATCCTGCAAATCGCTAAACATTATGATTGTGAAATTTTTTTGGACGAAGCTCATAGCATTGGAATCATAGGAGATCAAGGAGAAGGCTTATCTTCCTATCTGAATTTACATAATGAAATTTCAGTAATCACTTATCCTTTAGGAAAAGCAATGGGACTGATGGGATGTTTTGTTAGCGGAGATTCAATACTAAAAGAATATTTGATTAATTTTGCAAGAGGGTTTATTTTTTCTACTGCAATTCCAATTATCATCTTATATCTTTTAAAAGAAATTATTTCTTTTATGTATACACAAGAAGCTTTTTATAGAAGAAAAAAAGTTTCTGAACTTTCTGAATATACACGAAAACAACTTGTATCGAAAGGATATAACATAAAAAACTCAAATAGCCATATTATACCCATATTGGTAGGTAGTGAAGAAGAAGCTCTTAAAGTTAGTGAATCCTTAAAAAACAAAAATTTCAATGTAGTAGCTATACGTCCACCTACTGTACCTGCTGGTACCTCAAGAATCCGATTAAATTTGCATTCTCATAATACAAAAGAAGAAATTGATGCATTGATTTACGAATTAAATCAAATCTAAAAATAACGTAAATAAAGTTAAAATTTTTTTATTAATAAAAATTATTACTAATTCGAATTAACAGTTCTTTTTGGGTATCCGTAAGGCTTCCAGAAAAGAGATGATCTTTTCTTATAATTTCTCCGATAAAATGTTTTTTAATCTCTAATTCTAAATTTTCTTCTTTTTGAAGGATGCCTCGAGGTTCTAAATATTCTAAAGCATCAAAAAGCTCTTTCTGAAAACTTTTTGATCCTTTTTGATTCATTTTTTTTGATAGGTTTTTTTTATGACCTTCAAAAAAATTTTTTTCGGGAAAATATGTTTTTCTTATAATCATTCATTCCTCCTTATAACTAAATAAATGATTACTATATTTTTGTAAAGTAAAATTTCTTATGTCGTTTTTTTTTATTATACAAAATAAGGAGACATTTTTTGATATTGAAAAACATAAATTTGAATTTTTTTAACTTCGATAATTAGTAAAAATGCTAAAAAAAAAATTATTGTTTTTTTTACTTCTACTTGTTGGGACAAAAATCAATTGCGAGACTTTAAAACAATTTATTCGAATTGGAGTTGTTATTGCGAAACGTTCAGAAGATTTTTTTACAATTCGTATTGATCATCAAAAATATTTTTTTCTTTTAAAGGAAATGACTAATACCACATTGGTACTAACTAATTCTAAGCAAGAAATAGAATATTGTCTAAAGCCAATCCATTTTTTTGAATATAACTCTGAGTTTTATGTACATTCGATTGCAGTTCAATGCAAAAGTTTTTTGGAAGAAAAAAGAAACATTCAGTTAGGCGATTTAGTTTTCATAGAGACAACTTTGGCAATTTCTAAAGAAAAAGAAGAAACAAAAAAAATTCAGCGGGAGAAAATCATTGTTCATCCAATCGATCTGAAAGAAATGATATATGTCGAAAGTGATTATTTTTTATATGGTCAGGGAAATGAACCCAATGATCCCTCGTATAATCCTTATTTTTATCATTGGAATTTAGAAAATCTTCCTAGAATCTCTTCGTTTTATATAGATAAATACGAGGTAACAAATTTTGAATTTTTGATGTTTTGTAAAAAATCAGGCTATCGTTGTCCTAAATTATTATATTATTTATCAGAAGAAGAAAAAGATCTTCCTTATATTTATGCAACATATAAAGATGTAGAGGAATATGCAAAATGGTCAAAAAAACAAATACCTACTGAATGGGAATGGGAATTTGCAGCAAAAGGTGGATTGAGTGTTTTTTTTAATAGTAATAAGCTAATTTCTTCTACTCTATTCGAAGAATATACCTCTGATTTGCAAAATTGTAACACTTTAGAAAAATGGAAAGGAGAAGCACCTAAACCAATTTCCGTTTATGAACTTAAAGATTCAAATTTTCGTGGTATTGTGGGAATGTGTGGTAATGCACTGGAATGGACAAGTTCTTTTTTTATGCCTTATCCCGGAAATCGTTTTAAAAATGATTTTTTTTCTGGAAAGTTTTTTAGAGTATTAAAAGGAGGAGCTTTTTTTATACCAAAAGAATATGCCAAGGTATATAAAAGAATTATCGGTGGAGTACCTTTATTTGATAAAGACCCTGTTGCAGGATTTCGCCTTATTATTAAAACAAAATAACTATTCTGATGATTTTTTTGCTTGAGCAAATAAAAAAATCTATTTAAGAAACTAAAAACAAAGAAATCTTATAAGTTTTTTTTCTTTATTGTTAAGGTTTTAAAAAAAAATAGCACTTATGTCGTTAGGTGTGGAAAAGTTCGGTAAAGAAGAAGAAAAGCAAATACATTTTATCTATAAAAATCGAATTTTTATAGATCAATTAAGTGAAAATTTAGAAAATCACGAAGTATGCCTTTTAGGGTGGGTGTTTCGATTTAGAGATCAGGGAGGAGTGATTTTTGTAGATTTAAGGGATAGGTATGGAATCGTACAAATTGTTTTCGAAGAATCCCATTTTAAAGAAGATTATAAAAAAGCCTCTTCGATTCGAAATGAATATGTTTTAGCAATAAAAGGTCTGGTTAAAAAAAGAAGTGCGGAAACTATCAATCCTAAACTAAAAACGGGCAATTTAGAAGTTTATGTAAAAGAATTTTATATTCTAAATACTTCTAAACCACTACCTTTTGGATTAGACGAATATTCCGAGGTAGGCGAAGAAGTAAGGCTTAAATATCGCTATCTGGATTTACGAAGATCTGAAATGCAAAATGCAATCATCATTCGTTCAAAAATGAATCATTCAATAAGAAGATTTTTAGAAAAACAAAATTTTTTAGAAATCGAAACTCCTGTTTTGAATAAATCCACTCCTGAGGGAGCGAGAGATTTTTTAGTTCCTTCTCGACTTTCTGCTGGTAAATTCTATGCTTTACCTCAATCTCCACAAATTTTTAAACAGATACTTATGACTTCTGGCTTTGAAAGATACTATCAAATTGTAAAATGTTTTCGTGACGAAGACTTGCGAGCGGATCGTCAACCAGAGTTTACCCAACTTGATATAGAAATGAGTTTTGTCAATGAAGAAATGATTATGAACTTAATGGAAGATTTATGGCGCAATGTTATTCAAGAAAACTTTGGTATTTCTTTGCCTGATCCTTTCCCCCGAATTACATATAAAGATGCAATGGAATTTTATGGTACAGATCGCCCCGATTTAAGATTCGAAATGAAGCTTATTGATGTTCAAGATATAGCAGAGCAATCAGACTTTCAAGTTTTTAAAAATGCACTAAATAAAAAAGGAAGAGTGAAAGCTTTATGTGTTAAAGGAGGTGGTATTTTATCAAGAAAAGAAATTGATGATCTAACTGATTGGGTTAAAAGAGATTTTAGAGCTGGTGGATTGGCATGGCTAAAATACGAACAAGATGGATTAAAATCAGCTATTTCTAAGTTTTTTAGTCCACAACTTTTAGAAAGCTTAGCTAAACGTTGCAATGCAGAAGTAGGAGATATCATTTTTTTTGGAGCAGATAAAGAAAAAATTGTAAACGATACTTTAGGAAACCTTAGAATCCATCTTGCAAAAAAATTAAATGTAATTAAGGAAAATCAGTATGCTTGTTGTTGGGTGGTAGATTTTCCTTTGTTCGAAAAAAACCCTGAAACCAATCAGCTAGAGAGTGTACATCATCCCTTCACTGCCCCTAAAGAAGAAGATTTAGAAATTTTATACGATGATGAATTATTCCAAAAAAAAGGAGAACAGATTTATTCCCGTGCTTATGATATGGTGATCAATGGAATCGAAGTAGGAGGAGGTTCAATTAGAATTCATAAAGAAGACTTACAATTGTTGATATTTAAAAAGTTAGGTATAGAAGAAAAAGAAGCTCGGGAAAAATTCGGCTTTTTATTAGATGCACTTTCTTTTGGAACTCCTCCTCATGGAGGTATTGCATTTGGTATTGATCGAATCCTAACTATTTTTTTAGGCAAAGAATCCATAAGAGATGTGATCGCATTTCCTAAAACTCAAAAAGGAATGTGTTTAATGTCTGGAACACCTTCAGAGGTAGATATCAAACAATTACAAGAGCTAAGAATACGAGTTATCAAAACATAAGAATCAAAATCATTTAGGAAAATAAAATTGAATTGAAAAATCATAACTTGTAAAAAATTTGACTTTATGGCAAAAGAAAAACCTAAAAGAAAAAAAATCAACAAAATGACTTTAGAAGAAGTAGAAAAAGCCTTAAAAAAGGTAGAAGAACATATGAAAAATTTTAATAGCAAATATGCAATCCATTTATTAGAAAGAAAAAAAGAATTACTAAATCAGAAGAAATAAATTCACCTATTTTTTTAGAAAAATCCTAACTTTATCAAGTAATGAAAACTTTTTTGCTACAACAAAATCAATTAGTAATCTTTCCCCCAAAAAATTTAATTTTGATTTTTTTTTTATTATTTTTAGCTTTGCTTCTCTCCCCTATATATTTTTTGTTTATTTATGAGGTTTTTATAAAATGGCAATGGAGCCAAGCAGGGATAGTTTTTATTTTTTTTTATTCTCTTATCCTTTTGGGATTATATTCTTTGTTTTTTTACAAAAAAAACTTGCCTAAAAAGGTTCGAATCAATCAAAACGAAATCGTTTTTGAATTTTCAAAACAAAAACAAGAGATTATACCTTCGAAAAGTTTACCATATTTTGGTTTTATTTTTTTGCAAAGAAAAAGTAAAAATTCTCCTTATTTATTTTTCTACAATGATAAAAAAAATATATTGATTAGTTTAATAGAATTTCCGTTGAATCAAATACAAAATATTATTCATTTTTTAAAAGAAGCTAATTTTCAATATTGGAATGAACAAAAAGAACAAAATTCTTGGATGGATGAATATAATATTTTAGATATAACAAAAAACAATTTTTTATTCTTTGATGAACAAAAAATACAAGATCAAATCAACTATGTGCAAATCAAAAAAGAGAAATATCTATTGGGAACTCTACTAATGTTTGCTACAACTACTATTCTATTAATTCTAGTGATATCACAGGTAGTCCTTGAGTTCAGGTTCGATTTAGTAATTCTAATTATATTTTTATTATTTTTCTTTTGGATTTTTTTACGTGGACTTTATCAAAGTTTTTTTAATATAGAACTTGTTAGAAAACATTCAGAGCTTTTAATATACAAAACATGTAATCTTTCTTTGTTGCCGATTCAGTATCTTTTTAAAAGAATTTCTTTGCAAGAACCCCTTTCTACTTTTTTAAAAGTATACTTTGATGTAAAAGTCTCAAAAATTCAAATTTTTAATCAAAAAGCCTTACGTAGTTTAGAGACAAGAAATACTACTTTTTTTGATGCAATTAAACAAAGAATTCAACTTTCAAAAGAAATTTTCGAAATTGATCTTTTTAATAAAAGTATACAGGAGATTTTTTTTATATATAATCAAATCAATCAAATGCTTTGTTATAAAAAAGACTCATTTAAATAGTAAAATTTTTAGATTATTAAGAATGCAATGGTTGTATGATCAATCAAGCATAAAAATTAAAAATTAATGTAATAATTTGTAGACTGTTTTTCTTAACTTAAATTTCTGTTTTTTAATGAAACAAGTAAAAATAGGAATTTTGGGTGCTGGAACAGTAGGTAGTTCCTTAATCAAAATCATCGAAAAAGAAAAACAAAGAATATTACAAAATCATGGATTAGAAATCGTTATCCAAAAAGTAGGTGACAGAAGTTATCAAAAAAAAGAATTTTTAAAAAACTATAATTCAACAAGCAACTTAGAAGAAGTAGTTGACGATTCCGAAATCGATATTATTGTAGAACTTCTTGGAGGAATTGAACCAGCCTTTTCGTTATTAAATCAATCTCTAAATAATCAAAAATCAATTGTAACTGCTAATAAAGCTTTACTTGCTAATAAAGGAAAAGAAATTTTTGAAAAAGTAAAAGAGCTTCAAAAAAAAAATCCAAAAATTACAATAGGATTCGAAGCCTCTGTTGGTGGAGCTTTGCCTATAATAAAAAATTTACGGAGGGTGTGGTCTTTTGGACAAATTCAATCTTTGATAGGTATATTGAATGGAACATGTAATTTTATTATCTCTCGATTCGAAGAAGGGATGGAATACGAAAAAGCATTAAAAATAGCTCAAGAGAAGGGATTTGCAGAAGCGGATCCAAGTTTTGATATTTCGGGAAAAGATGCAGGTCAAAAATTGGCAATTATTAGTTCTTTGGCTTTCGGTTGTTGGTTAGAGGAAACTCAAATTCAAATCGAAGGTATTGAAAAAATTCATAAAATTGATTTTGAAATTGCAAACAAAAATAATATGAAAATTCGATTATTGGCAATCTCTAAAAAGATTCAGCAAAAGCTATTGTTAAGGGTTCACCCCACTTTAATTCCTCGAAATCATTTATTGTCTGATGTACGAGATGAATTCAACGCCTTACTTGTTGAGGAAGAGTACTCCGGAATAACTATGATTGTGGGTAAAGGAGCAGGAGGATTCCCTACAGCGTCCGCTGTTTTATCTGATATCGTTTCGATAGCTTCGGGATCTTCCAATCTATGGTTTTATGATTTTTCTAGTTATTCTTTAATCGAGGATGGAGAATATAAATTTTATTTGCGATTTCAGACAGTAGATAGAACAGGTGTATTGGCGTTTATCTCTAAAATATTAGCAGAAAATCAAATTTCCATAGCTTCTATGCATCAAGAAGAAGGAGAAGAACCAGTTAATGTAATAATTTTCACCCATACTTGTAAAGAAAGTTCTATTTACAAAGCAATCAGTCAAATTGATCAGAATCGAGAAATAATTTTGTCTCCTACAACAATCATCAGAGTGTTTTAAATTTTTTTATAAATAGTAATTGTAAATTTACTGTAATATTTTCTCTTTTTGAATCTCTACGATTCCCCGAAAGAATTTTTTGCTTATTTCAATTTAATAAAATCTTTCCTTAAAGTTAATAATAATTTCGTTTCTATCTGAACTGCCCGTTTTTTTTACTTCATAGTTATTCTGAAAACAAAAGTTTTTGTATTGGCATAGGTTGTTTCGTGATTTTTGGTATTCTTTTTGGATTTGTTTTGTTTTTGTATTTTGTTCTTTTTCTTTGAATTCTAACTCCCATTCGAGAAATAAACGAATTATATAACTAATCGAATACCCTGTTATCCTTCGTAAGTCCCAGTATTTATCCCATATATAAGGACTGATATTTTTGAGTTTTAAGTTTTTATATTGTTGTGTAGGAGGTTGATAGGTTGTAGTTGCGGTTTTTTTTATAGGAGCTACTTTGATTGATAAAAGTTTATTATGGAATTTAAAATATAAGTATTTCAAAAACGTATCGAAATCGCCATTGGAGAGATTACATAAGATTTGGTAGTATTCTGGGAGTATGCTGATTCCCATAGTGTGGGTTTTAGCGAAGGTATATTGGGTAG
>CALFVU010000017.1 GCA_937928085.1 uncultured bacterium
AAAATATAAGCATCTTTGAATGTTCTACCGCGAATGTAGGTCAAAGGCGCAATTTCAATTACACCAGATTCTACTAATCTTTTATATTCTTGTCTAGAAAAATAATCAAAAAATATATCTTCAAATGGCTTAATCCATGGCATCATTTTTTCCATCATATTTCCTGGTAAAAACCCAATATCTTTATCATCTACGGCGACTGTAGGACGAGAAATAATTATTTTTTTTATCTTTCCTGCTTTTAATGCTCGAATAGCACACAAGGTAGATAAGAGTGTTTTTCCTGTTCCTGCTGGACCAGATACGATGACTATAGACTTAGAATCATCTTCTATGGTATTGACTAGCTTGTGTTGTCCGATGGTCCGAGGCTTTATGGGGATATCAATAACATTGTTGAATAAAAGAGTAGAAGAAAAATGTTTTTGTTGTTGTAATTCTATATGTTTGTTGACTGGTATTGAATTTTGTATCGATTTTTTTCCTTGTTTTTGAGGCGTCGTGAGAGGCAAGTCGTCAATAATTGGAGTTTGAACTTGAAATGAAAGAGACTTTTTTCTTTTTTTAGGCATGAACTACTCCATAACATATAATATGACATACCCCACCATATTACTATTTCATAACGTATATAAGGGGGGATCCAAATATGATTATTCTACAATATTTATTGAATAAGAAATCAATAATTTTTATTACAAAACCCGGTAATTATAATACCAATAAATATACTGAAAATATAAGCTTTATTGAAATACATGGAAACTAGAACCATGGAAATGGTGCTACCAAAAGAAAACAAAATAAAAAATAATATCAATGATATATTATTTGCTTTGGAAAATACTTATGGGACAGATAATATAAAACAAAAAGGTAATCTAATAAAAATTTTATTACCCAATCCAAAAAATGCTATTGATATGCTAAAAGCTATGGTCAATATTTTTACTAATTCAATTTATTCAAATTCTACAACAAAAAGTAGTAAGGGACATATTGAAATACAATTAAATAATGGTAAAAAAATTTATATTGTAATAAAACCAAAAAATGTAAATATATTTCCCCACGGTATCAAAAACGAAATAGAAATATATGAAAACATTTCAAAAATTATTAATAATTATAAAGTTGTAGATATAGAATTTGTAGCAAACAATGATACTATAAAAATAAACAATGTAACTAATGTAATACTAAGCGGTAGGGATACTAAAGAAAACAAAAAAGCCGATCTTGTTCTTTTTGGAGATGTTCAATTTAGAATGTCTTTAAAAAAAGAAAATGCGGAACATTGGCATAGTATAGATAAATATCCTAGTATCATAATAAAAGCAAAAAATATCATAAGTGATGCAATAAAGAATAAAAAAGTAAAATTAAAAAAAATAGGAAATTATTACAAGCTCTCAAATCGTATTGCGTTTTCAGCATCCCCCAAAGAAAAACAAAGAATTGTTTTTGGTTCAGATTTATTAACTAATGGTGCGGTTATAATTTGTAATTTTTCAGAAAAAAATTTCAAATTCGAACCAGCCTCTGATAAAAATAATAATAAAAATACATTAAAAATAACCGTAAATCATATCATAACATCAAAAAATACTCCTCCACAAAAACTAGATGTTTGGTTTTTGATTAGAAATGATTCCACTAGAAGAACAAAAAACTTTTATCCCGGTTTAAGAGTTTTGGCAGTCAAAAAATCAAGTTTAAACAAAAATATTATTATTTGTAGGAATATTGTGACATGCAAGAAAAAACACCAGCAGAAAATACTATACTGAAAGAAGGTATTGAACATATAGAAAATCTTCCTATAAAAGAATTCTTAAATGCAATTAAGAACTTGAGTAAATTTAGGGTAACAGAAAAAATTGATGGTGTTAATATTGTATTTGGTATAGATGAAGATGGAAATTTTTATACATCTAGAGAATCTAAGGGTGGTAAAAGATTCTATAGAGATTCTGAATGGGGTAAGCAAATTTGGATTACTGGTTTTCGAGCCGCACACAAGGCATTAAAAAAAATATTTCCTGTCCTCAAAAAAAGAAATTTAATGAAACCGGGAGATGCCATAGAAGCAGAAATTTTATTTGGTGCATTGCCCAATACTGTTCCATATGATTCCGATTTAAATCAAATCATTCTTTTGCGTGTTTTTGCCGGTAATCCAAAATTTGATATTATAAAAAAGGCACTTGAGAACATATCAATAACTGTTGAATTAAAAAATGTTCCTACGACAAACGATGGTAAAACTATAGAGTATGAAAATAAAAAATATAAATGGAAAATATCTTCTACACCACAAGTTTCACAATATTTGTTAAATAAAGTAAAAAACAACAATATCATAAAACAAAACATCGAAAAACTCGAACAATACTTGAATCAACCCTCTGGAATAAGCAATTTAACAAATTTAATGGTAATATCATTACCTCTCAATAAAAAACCAAAAGGAATTAATTCGGAAAATTGGAAAATTGTAAAAGAAAAAATAAAAATGAAAAGAAAGAAAATAAACCAAATATTACAAACATTCAAATTAAATATAAAAAACGAAATGCTAAATTCACTAGTAAGAAATGTTTCTAGTAAATTTGGTCCATCTTATGAGAAAGGCGGATGGATTGAAGGTTTGGTATTTTTTGATACAGATACTGGAAAACAATTCAAACTTGTAGATAAAACAATATTCACAGAAATGAACAGATTTTCTTGGAAAATAAGAGAATTTATATCAGCGTCTGGTAATAAAAAACTAAAAAGCCTTATGGGAAAAATACAATCAAAAATAGCTGAAATTATAGGTCATCCTTATTTGGTATCAGGATCTTCTAAAAGATATATCAAAAAATTTGGAACAACAGACGAAGAAATTATTAACAATCTTTCTAAATCTATTCAAAATTTAGAAAAAACAAAAGAAAAACTCATAAAAACAATAAATTATGGCGAAAAGGTTGCTATTCGTATGTTAGATTGGTATACAAAAAATAAACATAGAATTAAACGAAAGATAGTTAGAAATAATCAAGAAATCATAATTACGTATGATGACCCTAATTTAAACAAAAAAACATTAGAGACATTTGCAGAATTTTTTTATTACATTAAAAATATAAAAAATAAAATAATGTCTGCTAACACACCACAAGAAATAATCACATTGTTTATACCTAATCCATCAGAAGAAATTTCCATACAAGGAAACGTAATGGAAAAAGCTATCCCAATAAACAAAAAATTATGGAAAAAGGCTATAGAAAAAGCAAAAAAAACATTCAAAGTATATCCATCTGCATATGCTAATGGATTTGCTGCAAAAGAATATAAAAGAATGGGTGGTAAATGGAAAAATGTTGATTAAAGAAGTAACTGGATTAACAAAATGGTTTAAGGAACGTTGGGTGGATATTTCCAGAAAAGTAGGGGGTAAACATCCACCATGTGGTGCTTCGGCAAAAGAACGCGAAAAATATAAAGATGGATTCAAGCGTTCCTATCCAAAATGCGTGCCAGCCAGTGTTGCTGCAAAAATGACGGCAAAGGAAAAAAAGAACGCGACTTTGAGAAAAAGACGCGCAGTACATACGAAAATGAAGGGTAGTTCGCCGGTTTTCGTAAATACAGTGCCAAAAAAGTAGTTCTAGAACAAATCAAATTTTTTTACACTTTTCCCAGAAAATTCACTATCTTGTTTTATAAGCTGAATTTCTGTTGCTAGTTTATTACACAAATTTGTCAATTTCTTTACTTGATTTTGTATTTCATTAAGTCGAGATATAGTTTCTCGCAGCCTAGTTTCTAATAAATGCACATATGCTGAGTTTGCTAAGTAAAGTAACTTACCATCGTGTTCAATAATATATTGAT
>CALFVU010000018.1 GCA_937928085.1 uncultured bacterium
AATTGTATCGAATTTTTCTAGAAGGAACTTCATAAAAGTTGATCATTACGAAATTTTGAATTTAGTTTTTGTCAACTTAAAAAAAAAGTCTTTTAAAATGTTAAGATATTTAATTCTAGATCAATTATGTTTTTTGAATTAAGATTCAAAGAATATAAAAGATAAAATCTTGATTACAATTCAATAAAAACATTTTTGCTATTTTTGAATGATCATAAATTATAAACTATACAGACCTTAAGGTGATAATAAATGATTTTTATGAATAATAAAATCACATAAACGATCATAAAATTAATGAATTTAGAACAAATGAAAAAATAAAATCCATTTGTATTTTAAATTTTTTTATTCAAAAACAACCAGATCGTAACAAAAAAATCTTGTAAGATGCTTGGATAGAAATAAAATAAAAATACACCTAAAACACAAAAGGAGAGAAACAATGGAACTTGAATTATATTTTTTTGCCAAGGGAAAGACAGATGCGGATCCAATTGATAAAATGATTCAAGGAGGTAAGGGGGCAAATTTATGCGAAATGGCAAAATTAGGGATTCCAGTACCACCGGGTATTATTATTCCTACAAAATATTGTTTAGAGTATTTAAAATGGAAAAAACTACCGGATGATTTTTTTGATCAAGTTTTAAAAAAATTACATCTTGTAGAACAAGAAACGAATCGAGTGTTTGATGGAAATGAAAGACCTCTATTAGTTTCGGTTCGCTCTGGGGCACCTGTAAGTATGCCCGGAATGATGGATACAATCCTAAATTTAGGATTAAACGAAAAAACAGCTATAGGACTCATCAAAGAAACAAATAATGAAAGATTCGTCTATGATTCTTATCGAAGGCTTATACAAATGTTTGGTAATGTGGTGTTGGAGATCAAACACGATAAATTCGAAGAAATTTTAGATTATCATAAACATAAATCTGGCGTAACTGCAGATGTGGATCTAGATACAAAAACTTTGTTAAATGTTATAGCAGATTATAAAGCGTTAATCAAAAAAGAAACAAATGAAGATTTTATAGAAGATCCTAAAGTTCAACTTAAAATGGCAATCGAAGCAGTGTTTCGATCTTGGAATAATGAAAGAGCTATCATTTATAGAAAAATTCATAACATACCAGAAAGCTATGGAACAGCCGTGAATATTCAATCTATGGTTTTTGGAAATATGGGAATGGATTCCGCTACAGGAGTATGCTTTACAAGAAATCCTTCTACAGGCGAAAAACAACTTTATGGTGAATTTTTATTAAATGCTCAAGGAGAAGATGTAGTAGCGGGCATCCGAACTCCTGAAAATATTCAAAATTTACAAACTGTTATGCCAGAAGCTTATGAAGAACTTGTAAAAATCACTCAGACCCTTGAAAAACATTTTAAAGATATGCAGGATATTGAATTTACTATTGAAAGAAAAAAATTATATTTACTACAAACAAGAAATGGAAAAAGGACTGGAAGGGCAGCACTTAAAATTGCTTGTGATTTAGTAGATGAAGGAGTGATCACACCTCAACAAGCTATCTTAAAAGTCGATCCTGAATCTCTTCCTTCGTTGATGGCAAATGTTTTTGATCCTGAAGACTTAAAGAAAGCTAAAGAAAACGGATACTTTTTGACAAAGGGCTTAAATGCAGGACCGGGTGCAGCTTCTGGAAAGATTGTCCTGACAAGCGAGAAAGCGGTAGAATTACATCAAAAAGGTCATAAAGTACTTCTAGTAAGATTAGAGACTAGTCCGGATGATATAAAAGGAATGCAATATTCAGAAGGTATTTTGACAGCAAGGGGGGGGATGACATCTCATGCTGCAGTGGTAGCAAGAGCAATGAATAAACCTTGTGTTGTGGGATGCTCAGATATTAAAGTGATGGAAAATCATATCGAAGTGATCACTTTTGACGGTAGAAGATTATGTGTTAAAGAAGGTCAAGAACTTTCTATCGATGGTACAACAGGCGAAGTAATTTTAGGAAAATTAAAAACTGTTCATTCCGAAATTCTTCGAGTAATTATGGGAGAATTAGATGAAAAAGAATCAGAAATAGCAAGAGATTATTTAAGAATTATTCAATGGGCAGAAAATTTTAAAAAAATAGGTGTTCGAGCAAATGCGGATACCCCCACCGATGCAAAAATTGCAAGACTTTTAGGAGCTAAAGGAATTGGGCTTTGTAGAACAGAACATATGTTTTTTGGAGAAGAAAGATTGCCTTTAATGCAAAAAATGATTCTATCCGAAACATTAGTAGAAAGAAAAGAGGTTTTAGAAAAATTAAAAGAGTTTCAGATTCAAGATTTTATTCAAATTTTTAAAGAAATGGATGGATATCCCGTTACCATACGACTATTAGATCCACCATTACATGAATTTTTGCCTAAAAATTTTGAAGAAGCAGAATTACTGTCTAAAAAAATCGGAGTTTCTCCAGAAGAAATTATACAAAGGGCGGAATCTCTAAAAGAAGTAAACCCAATGCTAGGTCATAGAGGATGTAGGCTTGGTATTACCTATCCCGAAATTTCAGAGATGCAAGCTTCTGCAATTTTAATAGCAGCTTTGGAATGTAAAAAACAGGGTATTCAAGTATATCCCGAAATTATGGTTCCTTTAGTAGGAGATCGAAAAGAATTAATTCAACAAAAAGAAATTATTGATCAATCTGCAAAAAAAATTTTCGGAGAATATCAAGACACAATAGATTATAAAGTAGGTACGATGATAGAAATTCCTAGAGCGGCTATAACAGCAGATAAAATTGCAGAGGTTGCTGATTTTTTTAGTTTTGGAACAAATGATCTAACTCAAATGACTTTAGGATTTTCTCGAGATGATGCGGAAAGCTTTTTAAAAGAATATTTAAGAATTGGAATTTATGAAAAAAATCCTTTTGCTACTATTGATGTGGAAGGCGTAGGAGAATTAGTTAAGATGGCTTTACAAAAGGGAAAATCAGTAAAACCAGATCTAAAATGTGGAGTTTGTGGTGAACATGGAGGTGATACTCAAAGTGTATATTTTTTCACTAAGATTGGATTAGATTATGTAAGTGCTTCTCCTTATAGAGTTCCTATTTCTATATTAGCTTCTTCGATTGCAAGTCAACAAAAATAAACATTATGCTAAATTTTAAAATTCAATTTACGATAATATAAGTATGGATGCAATAAACAATGTTTCTATGAATAACTTAGAAATGACGATAAAAAGCGCGGAAAAGGTAAATCAAATAAATCAAATGATTGTAGATACCAATCAAAATCTAGATAATAAACTGGTCAATCTATCTGTTGAACAAAAATTGCAAGATTTACAAACAGAAGGAATTGCAAGAGAAGTCAATCTATTAGCATAAGAGGAAAGCCCGTATCTGGGCTTTTATTTTTTTCTTTAAACTTTTCTTGAATGAAGTGTTTGAATTTTTGCTACACATATTTTGTAAAATTTCTCTTTTTTTTTCTTTTTTTTTAAAAAAAACTTAAGATTTTTTGTATATACTTAATGTGGAGCAAGAAGATCATTATGGGCTTGTGGAAACCTATCGCTATTGCGTGTATATTCAACCCCACTTATATCGCTTTTTAAAAACTAAAGCTAATGAAAGAATTTCTTTTTTTTTAGAATATTTAGTTCAGAAATACGAAGCTATACTTCTTGATGAAAAAAATTTTGATTCTTTAAAAAAAGCTACTTGTACATTTCAGCCTAAAACTAAAGACTACAAAAGAATAGTCTTAAATAAAATTCATAGTCACCTCTGGAAAAAATTAAAAGTCTTGAAATCCATAACGGGATATTCTATTAGTTTTCTTATCAGGTTATTTTTAGAATGGGAAATAGAAGAGCAACAAATACAAAACCAAAATACAAGAACAACTGCATTGCAAGAAAATAATGCCTCCCAAAATACCCTTACTATTAATAATTATGTTTGTTGCGAGTCGTGGCATTCAAGTTCGAATGAAATCTATACCGTTTTTATTGATTTTTTATAATTTTTCTTTAATTTTTTATCCGTTATATACTATATATATAAATTACATAGATTTTTAACTTTGCATGATGGCTTCGATTTCTTCTATTGATTTAGGAATCTCTTTAGATAAAACTTCGGGATCTGTTTCTGTTACTAAAACATCATCTTCGATTCTTATGCCAATACCTCTCCATTCTTTCGGGATTGAATCATCTTTTGGAGAAAAATATAAACCGGGTTCTACAGTACATATCATATTCGGTTCAAATTTTCTATACAATTGATTTGCAAATTCGTGTTTAAACTTTGAATGAAACTGGCTATTACATACGTTTTCTTTTTTTGTATTTGGATAACATACATAAAATCCACTGTCATGGACATCATATCCAAGCCAATGTCCCGTTCTATGCATATAATATTTTTTATAGAGTTCTTTCTCAATAATTGTTTCTTTAGAATCTTTCAAAATTTTTTCTTGCTTTAAGAAATCGATCAAAGTCAATAATGTTGTATAATGTATATCTTCCATACAATTACCGGGTTTGACATTTTCTATTGCTTTTTTTTGTGCTGATAACACCGCATAATAAAGATGTTTTTGTACCGAATTAAATTTTCCACTTGAGGGATAGGTTCTTGTAATGTCTGTATTTAAATAAAATTTACTAGCACCTGCATCAATCAAAACTAATTCATTTTTTTTGATAGTTCTTGAATTTTTTGTATAGTGCAAAATACAAGCATTGGGTCCACTAGCTACAATATTAGGATATGCTGGTTTGGCATTGTATTTTTTAAAAGTTTTCCATAAAAGAGAATCTAATTCATACTCTTTTCGATTTGGTTTAGTTTCTTTCCAAACATTGATATGAGCTTCTTTTGTGATTTTCATAATTTCTTTGATTGTTTGGATTTCGTATTCTGATTTTTGAATTCGAAGTTCAAACATTAAATGATATAAATGTTCGATACTGATAGGATAAAAGATGCCAGTTCTTCCTTTTCTAAGTTTAGATTCTAAAAATTTTAAAATCCAAAGATCAAATTCTTGATTGTTTCCAAAAGGATAATAAATTTTTGTTTGATTTTTTATTAAATCTGGAAGTTTCTCTTTATATTCTTTGAATGGATAAATCGCATTGATATATGGTAAATACTGTTTAATTTCTTTATAGTTGGGTTGGATCCCCGTCCAAATTTCCTCTTCGGGTTTAGGAGGATCATAAAACAAAAAGGCTTCTTTTTTTGAAAATACTAAAATAGCAGGCTGAATTTCTAAACCTGTAAAATAAAAAAAATCACTATTTTGTCTGAATTCTAAATATATAGATTCTGCTTTATCTAAAATTTGATTCGAAAGTAGAATGACTACTTCGTTTTCTGTTATAAAACTCAACAGTTTTTGTACTCTTGTTTTTAATTCCGAATATGGCACTATAAATTCAATTTTTCTTGGTAATACACTTTTGAGTTTTTTTTCTTTCATATAGATCCCTTTTCGATATTTTCGTTTTGGGTTAGTTTATAATAAAATTCATAAAGTCGTGAACTACCACATAGAATAATATATTTTTTATTATGATTCCAGTTTTTAAATTCATCTATAGTATTGAAGTTAACAATTCTATACTGGTAGTGTTTTGTTTCTGCAAATTCTGGAAATCCCAAAATATATGGTTTTTCGAAAATTTCTCGTAATTTCGTTAAATTAAACAATCTAAAAAAATGTTTATAGTTTCTATCTTTTAATATTGCTAAAAAAATATTAGAATTTTCTTTATCCAAGTCTTTGAATGTTTCTTTTAAAGAAAGTAAAAAAAAATAAACTCCAGAGGGATTATGAGCTATATCAAAACAATAATATTGGTTGTTTATTTTATGTATTTCTCTTCTTCCTAAAGGAGGAATGAGTTCTATAGATGGAGGTTCTTTGTCAATTATATTTTTATAACAAAAAATAGATGCTTGTTTTAGATTTTCTATGTAATCTATATTTTTTTTCTGATGATTTGGATAAAAATATAATGCAGTTTTGATTTGATGTTTTTCTAAATATAATTCTATTTGATTTTTTAAGCGGGGTTCCAAAACTAATAATTTTTTAGTATTTTTCGAAAGTATTCCTAATTTTTCTGTTAAAATTTTTGAATAAAGATTTCCTAAAATTTTTGTATGATCAAGTCGAATAGTTGTTAAGATCACTACATCCGGATTAACAATTTTAGTTGCATCTAATCTTCCTCCTAACCCTGCCTCGTAAATATGAATTTTAAGATTC
The DNA here is from genome assembly GCA_937928085.1 of uncultured bacterium. Lineage (GTDB taxonomy): Bacteria > Spirochaetota > Leptospiria > Leptospirales > Leptonemataceae > SKYB61. Next base: position 6,280 of record CALFVU010000018.1, read on the forward strand.
ATTTTATAAAATAAAAAAATACTAAAAATTGTTAAAAGTTCAAAAAATGTAAGTTGATCAAAAATATTTTTTTTAAATTTAAAATTGGAGATAAAACGAAGGAAATCCTTATATTCATTTGAAAGAAATTCTTCTGTAGGTTGCTGTAGATTGATCAAAATTCTTTCTCGATAGTTTCGTAGATGTGGACTTGTATATAGTCCTACATTATAGCCTTCTTTATAAAATAATTGTGATAAAAAATATGCAATACTTCCTTTTCCATTCGTTCCCACAATAGAAATTTTGATAGGTCTAAAAGAAAAAAAAGATTCAATTTGAAAGTAAATTTCTTCTAAATAGCTAAGATTTTCGATCCAAAAATACGATTTAAAATTTCGAGAAATTTCGGGATTTATGCGTTTTTGTAATTCGTTTTCAAAAAAATTCATTGGAGATGTTTTAAAAGAATTGATTTAAGCTTAAGGATAAGTTTTTGTTCGGGATAATGACCTGTAAAAAGTTTCATTTGTTCTATAGCCTGATATAGAAACATCCAATATCCCTCGATAATGGTTGCTTTTTTTTGTTTTGCAATTTTGATCAAAGGAGTTTGTATAGGTGTATATACAATATCCATTACAATATGATGTTTAGATATATCTTTTATTGGGAAGAATTTATATTCAGATTCTGGATAGCCTTTCATTCCGATGGGGGTGGTATTTATCAAAATATCTATTTCTTCTAAATTCAAAGTTTCTTCTTCTAAAAATTGTATTTTTGTTTGATGAGAAATATGTTGTTTAAGTAAGCGAATGAATTGTTTTCCTTTTTTTGAGTTTCTTCCTGTAATATAAATATTTTTGGGTTGATAATTTCGTAAGATTTCTCCCGCAATTGCACTGGCAGAGCCTCCGTAACCTAAAATCAAAATACTTTTATGATTAATTTCTGTTTTTGTAAGTAAAGCTCGAGTTGCTCCAATTCCATCTGTATTATAAGCATAAAGTTTGTCTTGAATCACAATCGTATTCGAAGAATGAGTAAATTCAGAAAGACTATCTTTGATATCCGAAATTTCATAAGCTAATTTTTTATAAGGAATAGTGACAGATAATCCCATGATTGATAACGATTTTAACATTTCTTTTAAACATTTTTTTTGACGATTTTGTGTTTTCAAAGCAAAAGGAACATATACAGCATTCATTCGTATTTCAGAAAAAAAGTAGTTATGAAGCACCGGGCTTAAAGAATGTTTTACAGGATTTCCTATAATACCATAAACTAATGTGGCACCGTTCAGTTCCATAAAACAAACAAGTACAAAAAAAAATGTATTGTCTTAAAAAACAATCATTTAAACCTAGTCTTATTCTTTATGGATGTCTTTTTAGAAATTATAAGATTTGTTATAGAGTTTTTGTTTTATATGATCATTGCTTATTTTAGTGCATGGTACTTTTTTATATATAAAAGAAAAGCACTTCCAGGTAAATTACTTGGTTCTTTTGTAATTGCATTTATTGGAGGTATTATTTTGTCTTTACTTTCGGGGTCCTGGTTTATCTCTTTTGTTAACTGGTTAATGACCCCTAAATTTGGGGAGAATTTCATTATACGAGTAAATTTGATTACTGCTTTTTTAGGAGCATTTGGAATTTTGTGGCTTTATAATTATATCAATCACGACAAAACAAGAAAAGATTAAATATTTTGAAATTCTTAAAAAATGACGATACTGATCAATGGTGTATTTAAAAAAAATAATTATAATTTTATACTTTTTTTTTTCATTTGCTTTACTTTCGGAAAGTAAAACACTACCGGATCCTTATTATCCCCAACATCCTTCAGGAGAATTACGACTCAATTATTACTATGATCGATCTGGTAAATGGGTAAAGTTTTCTGATTTTATTCCATTTAAGCAAAAAAAATTTCAACCTCTTTTTTTGGAAGATTACTATTTACTTTATGGCTTAAACATAGGATATAATATTCCCGAGATACAAGAAAATATTTATTTTTTATATATTTCGCTTTTAGCTAAATTTAGACATCCTTCTCAATCGTTATGTAAAATTCAAACAGAAGAAGAGTTTCATAAATATCGATTGTTAATGTTTATGGAAATCCATTTGCTTTTAACCAGAATGTATCTTAGATTAGCTTCTTTATATGATAAACGCCATTTGTATTTTCATGATTTAGATGTAAGTGATGATTTAGAAGTTTCCTTTTTGATTGCAAGAACGTATTATAACGAATCCTTAAAATACTGGACACTTGCAAAAAAGTATGCAAAAGAAGCAAGTCAGTATAAGTTCACATTAGATTTAGGAAATATTGAATCCCATCGCTTTTTGATCGAAAATCAAAAACTTGATTTCGAAAGGATTATCAAAAGACATTTAAATCGAATCGAAACTAAATTAGAAATCATTTCTGATTTTCTAAATAAAGAAGGAAGACCAAGACCTGTCAAAGAAAAAATATTAGAGGATATTAAAAAAATGTATGACGATGATTTTCATTATGATCCTTTAGAGGAACCCAAACTAAATCCTCACTGGAACGAAACACCTTTATTTCCCTATAATAGCGATTTCAATTAAATAGAGTGAATCATTATATGGTCTTTATAAATTTTTTAATGATGATCTAGAGGTTCAATTTCTTCTAATCTATGATTGATAAATTTTTCTAATGCTACATCAGGATTTTTTTCGGAGGTTATGATCACTTTCTTTTTTCTTTAAGCCATTCGTTTTACAAAGCCCTGACCAGAAGAATTCGTAATCCATACATCTACATCATCAAAAGGATGAGGAGTATTTACATCTGCTTTTAGATTATGAAAAAAATTATGAAATATAAACACTTTTTGAATTTCTTTTTTTTGCTGATGATTTGGTTATTTTCAATTTCGAAAATGATAAATTTTGAATATCTTCCCGCAGTCCTGCTATAGTTTCGAAATTATGAGTCGTAATAGTGATTTTCATAGTTTTAATAATTTTATCTTTTAAAAGCTGCCAATTTTTATATAAACGTAATATTTACTATAATAACTTACTTGAATCTAATTTATTTATATTTCTTATAAAGAAAATTTAAGATTTGACTTTTAGATTTTTGTAATAAAAAAGTAAAACTATGAGTATATCAAAAAGCGAGCTTGTAAAACTTTTACAGACAAATTTTTCTAAATCAGATATACTATCTGAAGAAGTAGATTTAATTACTTATGCAAGGGATGCTAGTTTTTATACTTTAAAACCTTTAGTAGTTGTTCGCCCAAAGAATATACAACAAATACAATTTTTATTTAGTATTTGTAATCAATATCGTATTCCTTTAACTTTTCGGACTGCAGGAACAAGTTTAAGTGGTCAAGCTATCACAAATGGTATACTTGCTGATGTAGGGTATTATTGGAAGGAGTATCAGATTGTCAATGACGGTAAAAGTATTATTTTAGAACCGGGTATTATAGGATCTCATGCAAATAGTTTTTTAAAACCCTATAAAAGAAAAATTGGTCCCGATCCCGCATCTATTAACTCTTGTATGATAGGGGGGATTTTAGCAAATAATGCTAGTGGTATGTGCTGTGGTGTAAAAGATAATTCGTATCATACATTAGAAAAAATTCAAGCAGTACTTCCAAATGGATATATTTTGGATACCTATCAAGAAAATTATCAGATAGATTTTCAACTAAAGCAAAAAACCATTTACGAAGAGATTCTGAACATAAGAGAATATATAACGAAAAACAAACATTTAGTGTCTATTATTCAAGAAAAATATAAAATTAAAAATACTACAGGTTATAGCTTGAATGCATTCGTTGACTTTTCTCATCCAGCAGATATTTTAGCTCATTTAATGATCGGATCAGAAGGAACTCTGGGATTTATTGCAAAAGCACAGTTAAAAACGATATCGGATAAACATTATAAATATACTGGACTTCTTTGCTATTCTAGTATATTTGATGCAACTGAAAGTATACCTTTATTGATAGAATTGAATGCTTCTTCTGTTGAACTTATGGATCAAAATTCTATACGTTCGATTCGAAATAAAAAAAACAGTTTTTCGTATTTTAATGATCTCTCCGATACTGCAACTGTTTTACTTGTTGAATTCGAAGGGGATTCCGAAGAAGAGATTCAAGAAATTAAAAAACAATTTCAATCTCACATTAGTAAATTAAAAACTATTCTTCCTCCCTTTTTTACAGAAAATGCAGAAGAGAGAGAAGCGATATGGAAAATTAGAAAAGGATTATTTCCAACAGTAAGCGGTCTTAGAGAATCCCGTACTACGGTAATTATAGAAGATATTGCTTTTCCATTAAAAAAACTTCCTTATGCGGTACTAGATTTACAAAAACTTTTTGTCAAGCATCATTATAACGATGCAATTATTTTTGGTCATGCAAAAGATGGAAATTTACATTTTGTGATTACTCCTTCATTTCACACGGAAGAAGGAATTTCCCAATATGATGCTTTTATAAAAGATGTTGTAGAAATGGTTGTTCATAAGTATAATGGTTCTTTAAAAGCAGAGCATGGTACGGGAAGAAATATGGCACCTTTTGTAGAATTGGAATGGGGAAAAGAACTATATCTTGTAATGAAAAAAATCAAACAATTATTAGATCCTAATTCAATCTTAAATCCAGATGTTATTATAAGCAATGATCAAAACATTCACATACAAAACTTAAAAAAAATCCCCGAAATTGAATCTATAGCCAATATGTGTATGGAATGCGGGTTTTGTGAATCTGTATGTCCAAGCAAATTGATTACAACCACTCCAAGAAAAAGAATTCTTTTACGAAGAGAATTAGAAGTCAATCCTGTAACATCATTACCAAAATTTCAGTACTATTTCGAAGATACATGTGTTCGATGCGGTTTATGCGAATTATCTTGCCCTTTAAATATCAACACAGGCGAACTAGTAAAATTAAAAAAATCTCAAGACATTCAAAACACAACAAAAGAGACTTTTTCTCTTTTGTTTGTAAAGTACTTTCATTTAGTAGAAAAATTCATTCGATTTAGTGTTCTATTAGTAAATCAATTGGGAACAATCTTTTTTCCAAAACATTTACTTCGAATAATTAATTCGAAATTTAGATTTCCTTATCTTTTACCAAATTTATTGAACACCTCTAATTTTTATCAATTTTTAAAAACGTATACAACTCCCAAAACCGTTGATTTTTATTATTTTCCCACTTGCTTAGGTAGAGTTTTCTCTTCTGATGGTGTGGATTTAGTAAAAATCATAGATACTTTATCTAAAGAATTGGGAATTAAAATTCACATTATAGATTCAACTGGATATTGTTGTTCTCAGCCTTTCGAAAGTAAAGGTTTTTATCAAGCTAAATCGAAAATGATTAATAAAACAGTAGATTTGTTGAACAAACTAAATCCTTCTATACCTATCATTGTAGACAATTCTTCGTGTACGTATTCTTTTAAAAAAAACATTGAGTATAAACAATTTAAATTTTTAGATTCAATAGAATTTCTTGATTTACTAATACGTCAATATTCGGATCAATTTAAAAAAATTTATAAAAAAATTTATATTCAAAACATCTGTTCTGTTGAAAAATTACATTTAAGAAATATGTTTTTCCAAATTGCAAAAAAAATTTCGGAAGAAGTGATCACTCATCCTTTTTCGGAATGTTGTGGATTTGCAGGAGATAGAGGTTTGCTTTATCCAGAAGTAAACCAATCTACAATTGGTATTTTAAAACAAAGAATTGAGAAACATCCTGAAAAAGAAAATATAGAAGGATTTTTTTCTTCTAACTTAACTTGCGAAGTGGGATTGTCCCAATCAGGTTATAAATTTCGCCATATTTTATTTGCTTTTTATGAATCTTTAAAAAAAAATGGAAAGCATAATATGAACTTTACAAAAGATTTATGAATTATGATTTAATTGATAAAAGACAACGATTAGCTATTCTGATTTTTTTATCGATCATTATCCCTTATATTTTAGTGTATTTCCATCGTGTAGCTCCAGCTGTAGTTTCTCAGCAATTGATGTCTTATTTTAAAATTTCTGGGGTAGAATTAGGAAATCTTTCTGCTGTATATTTTTATATTTATACATTTATGCAAATTCCAGCAGGTATTTTGGCTGATTCGATAGGACCCAAAAAAATCATTTTTTTTGGGTCTTTGATCTCTGGAATGGGGTCGATTCTTTTTGGTATTTCTGAAAATTATTATTTGGCTTTTTTTGGTAGGTTTCTTGTTGGTTTGGGTGTTTCAGTAATTTTTATTTCGATTTTAAAGCTTAATCAAAACTGGTTTGATTATCAACAGTTTTCTTTTTTGTCGGGTATTACTTTATTTTTGGGAAATGTGGGAGCGTTGATTGCGACAGTTCCCCTTGCATATTTTACGAATTTATGGGGATGGAAATTTACTTTTTTTTTGATTGGTTTGTTGGGTATTGTTTCTGGATTCCTTTCTTATTTTATCATTTGTAACCATCCTAAAGAAAAAAATTTACCACCTCCCGAAGGGGCACCCGAAACTTCATTATCAATCTCGGAATCTTTGAGAGGTTTTTTTAAAGTTGCTAAAAATCCCTATACTTGGTTACCTTTTACTGCTTTTTTTGGAATTTATGGAACTCTAATGGCATTTCAGGGAACCTGGGGAATTCCTTATTTAATTGATTTGTATGCTTTGGATAAATTCGATGCTTCGAAATATTTAATGTTAATTTCTTTTGGACTTATGGTGGGTAGTCCTTTACAGGGATATTTTGTAAAAAGGTTTTCGACGAAAAAATTTTATTTTCTTAATATATTAATATTTTTTATAATTTTTATTATAATAGGAAATTATAAAATTGATTTATCAATCATTCCTTATATGTTTTTTCTTATGGGTTTTACTGGAAGTAGTTTTCTCTTAACTTGGACTTTAGCAAAAATGATTCATCCAAAAGAATTAGCTGGAAGTGCTACCGGTATTGCGAATATGGGAGGTTTTTTAGGAGCTGCTGTACTTCAGCCTTTGTTTGGGTATATATTAGATCTGAATTGGAATGATGAAATTGAGAATTCTGTAAGAAAATATTCTTTTGAGGCATATCAATTAGCTTTTGTAATATTTTATGTTTTTTTGATTTTAAGTCTAATCGGAATTCTTTTTAGTAAAACAACACAAGTTTTACTCACCAATGGAAAAAGAGAGACTTGATAAACTTTTAGTATATAAAAATCTTGTTGAATCGCGCGAAAAAGCAAAAAGTTTAATTTTAAGTGGTGTTGTATATGTAAATGATCAAAAAATTGATAAATCAAATATAAAAGTTCCTATAGAAGCAAATATTATAATAAAACAAAAACAAAAATATGTTTCTCGAGGAGGCTATAAATTAGAAAAAGCTATACTGAAATTTCAGATCAATGTTAAAGATTTTGTATGTTTAGATATTGGAGCTTCTACAGGTGGTTTTACTGATTGCCTTTTGCAGTTTGGTGCAAAAAAAGTTTATGCGGTTGATGTGGGTAGAAATCAATTGCATGAGAGTTTAAAAAAACATCCAAAGGTGATTTCAATAGAACAAATAAATGCTCGATTTATTAACGAAACAATCATTCCAGAGAAAATCGATTTTTTTACTTCTGATGTTTCTTTTATATCTCAGACCAAGATTATTCCGAATCTAAAACCGTTATTGAAACCAGAAGCTATGGGGCTCATACTCATTAAACCCCAGTTTGAATTATCAAAAAAAGAAGTAAAAAATGGAGTAGTAAAAATTCCAGAATTACACAAAAAATCAATAGAGATTGTTTACGAGACATTACTTAGGGAAAATTTTTCGATTCTGAATTTAGATTTTTCTCCTATAAAGGGCCCTAAAGGAAATATTGAATTTTTAATGTTAATTTCAACTAATCCTCAAAAAAGTATTACGAAAGAAACCATTGAACAAGTTGTTTTAGAAGCTCATAAACATTTAGGTTAAATTTTTGATTCGTTTTTTATAGTACGAAATAAAAAATAAATTTTTTTTTATTCATTGTCTTTTATTTTCGGATTTTTAGTTTGACTGTTCAGTCAGTCAGTTTTTTTAATTATGTTTGTGAAGAAAAAAGCTAAAAAAATTATCATAGGGGAATCTATAGAAAGAATCATTATGGCCTCAATTGATTGTGTTTCTCTTTATGGTTACGAAGGAGCTTCTACAGAAAAAATTGCTAATCTGGCTAATGTTTCTAAAGCTTTAATCCATTATCATTTTAAAACAAAAGAAGATTTGTTAATTCATTCTTTTAATTACTTCGCAAAGGAAATTTCTGAAGAAGTAAAACAAAAAATCCAAAACTATCAACCATCTATACAAACAACTATACTAGCTGCAAATCAATTGTTGGAGAGCTTGATCCTAAATCAAAAAAGAGCATATTTTTTTGTAGAAATGTATTCCACAGCAATTCATAACAAAAAATTTAGAAAAAAATTACAAAAATATCATTTGTTAGAAGAAAAACTTATCGAAGATGTTATTCATCAATGTTTATATTCTGTAAAACAAAAGTTATTGATTCCCATCGAGAAATTAGCAAAGATTTTTCAGACAATTATGATTGGGCTTGCGGTTCAAAGTGCAATCAACTTAAATAAAGAAGAAATACAAGAAAGATTTGATGATTTAATGCAAATTTTAATTTCCGTAATACTTAAAACATAGGAGGAGTGTATGTTCAAATATTTAAAATTTTATATAACTCCATTCCTTTTTTTGGTATTGCTTCCAACAATTTTTTTAGGTGGATGGTGGTTATGGTTCCCATCAACTGCAATTACTTTGTTTATGATCTTTGGAGATTCGTTTTTTGGAAATGATTATAGTGTTCCTAAATACAAATACCGCATTTTCTTAAACATACCATTATATCTTACTTTACCTGTTTGTTTATATGCTTTAGCTATTTTGTTATGGTATAGTCAAACGGGTGATCAAGATTTTCTACTATTAGGAACTATTATGAGTCAGATTTTAGGAGTTGATGTTTTTTCTCTTCGAGAAGAAACGGAATGGTATCATTTGATAGGTGCTGGAATGAGTGTTGGATTGGTTACAGGTGGATATGGTATTAATGTAGCTCATGAATTAACTCATAGAACTTGGGATAAATTTGCTGTATTTTGGGGTCGATTGATTTTAGCTTTATCGAATTCTACTGATTTTGCTATAGAGCATGTGTATGGACATCACGAAACTGTAGGAACTTTAGCAGATCCTGCAACTGCAAGAAGGGGAGAGAATGTGTATCATTTTATTGTTCGTTCGTGGTGGGGTAGTGTAAAAAATTCTTGGAATTTAGAAGTCATTCGCTTAAAAAAACTAAATAAACCTATTTTTAGTCTTTACAATCAAGTTATACGTGGTCATTTAATGAGTTTTGTAATATTAGGAATTTTCTTTTATTTCGGAAGTTGGACAGGGGTAGGTTTGTATTTATTTCAGGCAGTATATGCCCGCGCTTTATTAGAAATTGTGAATTATATGGAACATTATGGTTTAGTACGTGTACCGAATGCAAAAGTTGAACCTAAACATTCATGGAATACCAATCGAAGGATTTCTAGCTTACTTTTATTTTCTTTAACGAGACATTCGGCACATCATGAAAAAGGAGATTTGCCATTTTGGGCTTTAGATCCTTATAAAGATGCTCCTGAAATGCCGTTTGGTTACTTAACTACTATCTATGTGTGTTTGATTCCTCCATTATGGTATAAAATCATCCATCCTAAATTAAAACAATGGGATGAAAAATTCGCAAGTAAAGAAGAATTGGAACTATTAAATGAATTTTATAAAAATAAGATATATAAGATGACTGCATAGTCATCGTTTTTTTATCTTTAAAAGTTATAAGAGTTAGTATATGATTTTTAAAAATTTTTTTGATAAAAAAGAAAAAAAATATCAAATCCAGATTTTTCCTTCTAAGATCACTGTCGAAATTGATTCTAAAAAAACTATTTTACAATCTCTGTTAGATCAAGGAGTTTCTTTTCCACATAATTGCCGAGTGGGAAGTTGTACAACTTGTAAATCAAAATTACTACAGGGAACAGTAAAAGAATTAACTGATAAAGCATTTGTTTTAGAAGAAGAAGAGATCCGAGAAAATTTTATTTTGGTGTGTCAATCGATTCCAAAATCAGATCTAATCATCGAAAATACAGAAGTTCAATAACAATCAAATTATAAGAAATTTATAAAAAAACTTAACTTTATTTTCGAAAATGTAATAAAAAAATAATTTATTTTTCGAAGTCAATAAGGTAAATACTTATAATTTGATTCATTCTAAAGATAAAGGCTTTGGTATTTTTTAATTTTCTCAAAGATAAAGAATTTTTTATCTAAAGGAGAATTGTTTCGAAATCCAGAAAATCTATTATTTTGATTGCGGTTAGTTCAAAAGTAGCTTGTTATATATATATAGAAAAAAGTATGTTTTCGGAAAAAAAAATTATGACTTCTTTTTGAGTAAGGATTTGAAAAGATTTTATAAACTAACTTATGAATTTTTACATCTTTTATAAATATGAATTTTAGATTATTGGTATATTATCAAAAAAATTTTTGTAGAAAAAGATTTAGAAAATTATCAGTATTTTTGTGTTTTTCTCTTCTTGTAATAAAATTATTGTTTGTAAGTTTTATAGAGTTTGTTTTTTCGCAAGAGATTTTTATGCCTTTTTGCTTACTCTAAGTTTATGTTTTCTTGATTTCCATTAAAGAAATTTTTTCTGTTATACTTTTGTCTTTTATTAGTTGTTCTTTTAATTCTTCGATACCAGAGAATTTTTTTTCATCTCGAATTCTATCTAAAAAATAAATTTTTATTTTTTCACCATATATATTTTTTTCGAAATCTAAAATATGAGCTTCTACACTCATTAGTTGATTGTTAAATGTTGGATTGTAACCAATATTTATCATTGCTTTGTAAATTGTACCGCCATATTCGCAAAAGCCTCGATATACACCAATTTTAGGAATCACTTTTGTTATTGGAATATCTAAATTTATAGTAGGAAATCCCAATAGTCTACCCCTCTGAAATCCTTTTACTACTGTTCCAGAGATACAATAATTTCTTCCTAACATTTGGTTTGCTTTTTCTATGTTGCCATTTTTTAAAAAATTTCTGATTTTAGAGCTAGAGACGATTTCGCCATTCCAGAGAATTGGATCAATTTGTTCTACTTCGTAATGGTAAAGCTTTGATTTTTCTAATAAAAATTTATAATTTCCTTCTCTATTTTTGCCAAAGCATTGATCATATCCGATGACGATGTATTTTGCTTTTAATTTTTCTATAAGAATGTGTTTTAAAAAATCTTCTGCAGATGTATTCGAAAACTCTTTTGTAAATTCTATAAAAACAACGACATCAATGTCATAATTTTGCAATAAAGAAAGTTTTTCTTCATATGTATAAAGTTCTGTTCCGTAATCTTCAGTTCTTTTTCTTAAAACTAAATCGGGGTGGGGGTGATAAGTTACTAATACTCTTTTATATGAATCTTTTTGAGATTGGATTCGTTTTAATAATTCCTGATGACCTATATGAATTCCATCAAAAACACCTAAAGTTAAACTGGATGCATCCCAATCTGAAACAAATTTTTCTATATTATGAACTATCAACATTCTATAATAGATTTTGTTTTTTTAAATTCTTTATAACTTCTATTAACTCTTCTTTTGTTCTACGAAAAAGAGAAAGAGTTTCTTTGTGGTACCATACTAGTTCTTTATTTGAATTTAATAATAGTACTGCTCTTTTTATGGTTCCTATAAAAGTTACACAATCAAACATTTTTGCTACTTTTCCTTCAGGATCACTTAATAAAGTAAAAGGTAAATGATATTTTTTTTTAAAGTTTTGATGAGATACTATAGAATCTTTATTAATTCCGATCACATCGATACCTAAATCTCGGAATTCTTGTATACCATCTCTATAATCACAAAGCTGAGCTGTACATACGGGAGTTTCATCACCGGGATAAAATACAATAAGTAAAGGCTTTTTTTGCTCATAAAGTTTAAATGGCTTTCCTTCTTCATCTAAAAGTTCAAAATCTGGAACTTTCTGATGAATTTCTAATTTCATAAAGAATAGTAATTTTTTATAAGATAAGCTGTAAAATCTTTTTTACTTAAAATTAAATACCGTGATCTTCTAAATAATAAATTTCTTCTTGTGTATAAATAGCTCCTTTGGGATGTAATATAGAAGAGTATAATCCAAAAGAATTAATCATAAATTCTTTTGTTGAAAAATTTTCGTATGTTAACAAATAATTGTTTAAATTCTTTCTATCCGTGCGATCTAATCGGGCGATCGTTAGATGTGGAACATATTCTTCTTTTTTATATGGTGGTACGAATTTTTGTATGATTTTTAAAATCTGATTTCTTAAAGAAATGATTGGTTCATTAGGTTCATTGCCAAGCCATAGTATTTGTTGATTTTTTTTATAAAAAACTTTAGGATTTTTTATGCGAATTGAAAAGGCTTTTCCCTGAACTTCTTTTAATGTTTCTTGAATCATTCTAAAGTTTTCTATTGGAATTTCGCCAATAAAATGTAACGTGATATGTAAATTTTCTCTTTTTGTCCACTTTGCATTCGAAAGTCCGATCTGGCAAGTTTGAATTTCATCAATAATTTCTTCTGGAATAGGAAGGGCAACAAAACATCGTTTAAACATACAAAGTTTAAAATTTTAAAGATTTTTTATGCTTCAAGAGAAAATTCACAATTTCAAAATCAAAAGGATAGGTGATCTTAATGTTGAACGGGCTTGATTCAATCAATTCTATATTTAAATTTTGATCTAAAGCCCAAGAGATTAAATCTGTATAGCTTTCTTTTGTGGGTTGATTTAAAAATTGATCAAGGTAAATTCCACGAAGTGCCTGAGGTGTTTTGATCGAAAAAATATTTTCTCGATTTAATGTTTTTAGTTTATGTTCTTCTTTTTCTACTAAAGATTCAGTAGTTTTTGAAACTAAAGAAATAGCGTCTATATGTTTTTCTTTAAAAAAGATCTCTAACATTTTCTCTAAATCTTCTTCAAAAAAAATAGGTCTTGCTGTATCATGTATAAAAATGATTACGTTGTTTGGATCAATTTGTTTATTTTCGAAATCCTGTTTGATTACGAAAAACCCATTTTTTGTAGAATTATGTCTATGATCACCTCCTTCACAAATCATCAAATTATATATTTTATAAATTTTTTTTACTTTTTTTATGTATTGATTAGGAGCTACAAAAACGATAGAACCATTATGTATTTGTTTTCGTTTTTTTAGTTTTTTAAACCAATTGATAAATAGTTCTATGCTATATTCTGCTATACTTTTATTATGAATTTTTACGAACTGTTTTGGAGTTTTTTTTTTGGCTCTACTTCCTTTACCGCCAGCTAGTAAAACACTATAAAGATTCATCTTCTTTTTCTTTTATATAAAAAATGCGCTTGGGATTCATTTCGTAATTTAAAAATGAATATTGTTTATTTTTATTTTCGTATTGAATTAAATAAGAATTTTGCAAAGGTACTTTTCCACCCCCATTTGGTAAATCAACCATAAATCTTGGTATAGAAATTCCAGGGTTTCTTCCTTGAAGTTGTCTGATGATCTCTAATCCCTTTTGTAAAGAAGTCCTAAAATGATATGTCCCTGCTACTTCGTCCGAAAGATGCAAATAATAAGGTATGATGCCAAACCGAAGAAGTTTTAAATTTAATTTTTCGATGATTTCTAAAGAATCGTTAATGTTTTTTAATAAAACAGTTTGATTCAATACAATAACACCCGAAAATTTTAGCATTTGAATTTTTTGGTACACTATATCGGTTAACTCAACTGGATGATTAAAGTGCGTGATAACTGTTACAGGATAATGTTTTGCAAAAATTTTACACAATTCTTTGGTAATCCTATAGGGAAATGTAGTAATCATTCTGGTATGAATTCTAATACTAAATAGATGAGGTATTGATTTGAGATCAGAAATTGTTTTTTCTAATGTTTTGTCTGGTAAACTTAGAGGATCTCCCCCAGAAAGAATTACTTCTTTTATATATGGATTTGAACGTATATAATGGATGATATCGTTATAAGTTTTCGAAAAAAAATTTGAATTTCGATGGGAAACTTTTCTTTTTCTAAAACAAAATCTACAATAAACAGCACAATGATGGGAAACATACCATAAAACCCGATCTGGATATCGATGTATCAACCCATAAATAGGGGAGTTTTCCTCTTCTCTTAAAGGATCGGGATCTTTAAAAAAAGGATCTTGGATTTCTTTTTTGTCAGGCAATATTTGTAAGAGTATGGGACATCTAGGATTTTTTATATTAGCTAAGCTTAAATAGTATTGGGTTACTTGAAAACGAAATTTTTGATGAACTTCCTGAAATATTTTTTGATATTCCTCTGTAATTAGAAACTGAAAAGGACTATGATTTATAAGTTCATATCCAAAAAAATCAATCAAATCTTTTAAAGTTTTGATTGGTTGAGAAAATTTCTTCTGCCAGAGCGATTTTCGTTGTTTTGATTTTTGCCCTAGATTCGAAATCATCAAAAAAGAAAAATTTTTTTAATACAAGCTATGTAAAGGATGTTTTTTTTGGTTATTGGTTTTAAAAGAATTTTTGTTGCATTTAAAAAAAAGGACTAATCTTACATTAGTCCTTTTTTGTTAGTTTAATTACAACCTAGACCTAAACTTTTACAAGCATTATACTCTAATCTCATTGCATCGTTTATAGAATCAGACCCATCTCCAGAATGTTGTCTATAGTATCCATTTTTATCTCTATCCCAATTACTACTGGAGCTTCTTCCTGTCCATATATAGTGATAACTGTATTGGGTTCCCGAAGCGCAGTTAGAATAACTTCCTGTTGTGTTGATACCACATGTAGAATGAAATGCTACAGCTCCGTCGTCTTCTCCAGGTAAAATCCCTGATGTATGCAACCAACCTTTATATCCAGCTAACATTCGGAAAGGAATTCCTTTCATGTTATTGTGATTATAAGAACCTCTTGCATTACCTGTTTTTAGCGCATTGTCCATATTTCCGGATGCCCAAAATGCTAAATTTGCCAATTCAGAAC
>CALFVU010000019.1 GCA_937928085.1 uncultured bacterium
GGCAAGTATTTTTTTAATTTAAGATTTTTTTTTGTAATAAATATTACGAAAAGATTTTTACAAAGAAATGCGAAAATATTTTTTTAAGTAAGGAAGGTAAAAAGAAGAAGTGTAGTTTTTTTTATTTATATCGTACAACAGCGAAGCTATAGTTTGAGCCGATTCTGGTGGTTCCAGCGGCTACGATTTTTCCATCGTTTTGTATAGCGACTGCATAGGCATAATCATATGCACCGATATCGGTAGTTACAATACCGGTTCCGTTGAAATCTAAATCTAATTCTCCGATTCCGTTGAAATCTAAATCTAATTCTCCGGTTCCGTTGAAATCTAAATCTAATTCTCCGATAGGATAGTAGTAAGAATTTGATTGTTGGTTTGTTTCAGAATTATTTTTTAGATTTCGAAGATACATTAATATGTCGAAAATTTGATATTTTTTTAAATCTTTTACATCTGGCAGGCAAGAGATAGATACGAATATTAAAAAGATTGTATATTTTAAAGATTTAAATAAAAGGATTTTCATCATAGACAATTTAAATCAAACCATAAAAACGGCAAGTATTTTTTTAATTTAAGATTTTTTTTTGTAATAAATATTACGAAAAGATTTTTACAAAGAAATGCGAAAATATTTTTTTAAGTAAGGAAGGTAAAAAGAAGAAGTGTAGTTTTTTTTATTGACTGAAAAAAAAGATTAAAAATATTTGTGTTAGGAGAAACAATGGCAAATTTAAAATCTTCTAAAAAAGATATTCGAAGGGCAAGAAGAAGAAGAGAAAGAAATAAAGCTCAAAAAACAAGATTAAAAAATTTAAGAAAAAAAATTTTAAATTTATTACAAGAATCTAAAATCGAAGAAGCAAAATTAGCTTATAGAGAATATGCAAAATATTTAGATCGGGCTGGAAGAAAACATTTAATTCACAAAAGACAAGCCGATAGAAGAAAAAGCAGAATTGCATTACTGATCAATAAAAAAGAAAAAGAATTATTAGAAAAGAAATCATAATACTTATGTGGGCGATTAGCTCAGTTGGAAGAGCGCCTGCCTTACAAGCAGGAGGTCAGAAGTTCGAGCCTTCTATCGCCCACCATTTATTATAATGATTGTTTCTAAAACAATCCAGATATCTCCAAAACCGTTTGGATTCCATCTTATAACAAAAGAAATTCTTGATTCAATTCGAGAAGATATTAAAACAATTAAAATGGGAATTCTTTATTTAAATCTTTTACACACATCTGCGGGCTTAACTATAAACGAAAATTATGATCCAACTGTAAGGCAAGATCTCAAAAATTTTATTTTAAAATTGGTCCCAAGAAATTTTGATTTTGCCCATTCTTTAGAAGGAGAGGATGATATGCCAGCTCATGTTTTGTCAAGTTTGATTGGTACCCAAATTTTTCTTCCGATTCGTTCAGGGGAATTGGTAATTGGAACCTGGCAAGGTATTTATTTATGTGAATTTCGCGATCATGGAGGCTATAGAAACATACAATGCACAATTATAGGAGAATCTTAAAATGGTACGTATTTATGATTACAAAAATTTATCTAAAGAAGAGTTAAAAAATCTTTGTAAAAGAGCCTCTTTTGAAGATTCAGAAGCATTCGAAATTGTAAAAAAAATTTTTACAGAAATACAACAAGGTGGGGAGAAGTCAATTATTGAAATTACAAAAAGGTTTGATGGATATATTCCGGATCCTTTAATCATAACTAAAGAGGAATTTAAAAAATCAGAAAATTTCTTAACAAAATCAGAAAAAGAAGCTTTCTTAAAAGCATATCATAATATAGAAGCGTTTCATAAATTTCAATTAAAAAATTTAAAATCAGAGAAAATTTCTATAGAAGAAACTACTTTAGGATATTTTTATAGACCTGTAGAAAGAGCTGGAGTTTATGTTCCTGGTGGAAAGGCTTTATATCCCTCTACAGTACTTATGGGGGTAGTGCCTGCTAAAATTGCTGGTGTAGAATATGTAGTTGTGATCACTCCAGCTAATCAAAACGGAGAAATTCATCCTTCAATTTTATATTGTGCAATGTTAGCAGGTGCAGATGCAATTTTGAAAGTGGGGGGTGCTCAGGGGATTTTTGCAGGATTTTTAGGTATTGGTGTTTCTCCTTTAGAAGTAATTGTAGGACCTGGGAATCGTTATGTAACAGCAGCAAAAACACTAATTAGTGCAACAGGAAAAGTAAAGATTGATCAACCCGCAGGTCCTTCCGAAGTTTTGATCTTAGCAGATTCTTCAGCAAATCCTAAATTTATTGCAAGTGATTTATTGTCTCAAGCAGAGCATGGAGAGGATAGCATTTGTGTTTTGCTTACAGATAGTTTAGTGTTGGCAGAAAATGTAATAAAAGAAATAGAAATTGCATTTCAATCAAGAACGAAACGATTAGAAATCAAAAAGAAAAGCATTTTTGAAAATTCCTTTTTTATTATTTTCGATTCTTTTATCCAAGAAATTGATCACCAAAAAGTACCAACAGAAAATCTTATGAATGCATTTCGATTTATTAATGAATTTGCACCCGAACATTTAGAAATTTGTATAAATTTATACGAAGATTTAGAGGAATTTTTGCAACATATTCGTTCCGCAGGAAGTATTTTTATAGGAAAATATGCACCTGTAGCTTTAGGTGATTACTATAGCGGAACAAATCATATACTTCCTACCGGAGGATCTGCAAAAATATTTTCTGGATTAGGTGTAGAAACGTTTATGAAGCGAATCACTTGGCAATATACTACAAAAGAAGGCTTGAAAAAAGCTTTAGAACCTATTCGAATTATGAGTCAAATCGAAGGATTCGAGGAGGAACATGGACATTCTGTAGAAGTTCGATTCGAATAAAATTCTACTTTACAATTTTTACATTTTTTGATTATTTAAAACTATATGGAAATTAATTCTCAGATTGCTATACGAAAACATTTAGAATTTCTTCTTGAAGAACAATCAAAAAGAGATCCAAAACCTTTAAAAATTCATAATAGAACTTTTGTTTCCCGATTATTTATAGGAACAGGAAAATTTTCTTCGATTGAAAGTATGAAGTCCGCAATCGAAATGACAGCAACTGAAATGGTAACAGTTGCTTTAAGAAGGGTAGATCTTACAAAACGGATGGAAGAAGAAGATTTAATCAATGCTATTGATTTGGAAAAAATTCAACTTTTGCCCAATACATCGGGTGCAAGAGATGCGGAAGAAGCAGTAAAATTAGCTAAACTTTCTCGAGAAATGGGAGGAGGTAACTGGGTTAAACTCGAAGTTACACCTGATCCTTATTATCTTTTACCAGATGGAAAAGAAACTCTTAAAGCTACAGAAATTTTAGTCAAACAAAATTTTGTAGTATTACCGTATATACAAGCAGATCCTATCCTTGCTAAACAATTACAAGAAGCTGGAGCTGCAACAGTCATGCCTTTAGGCTCTCCTATTGGATCGAATCAGGGGATACGTACAAAAGAAAGTATAAAAATCATCATAGAACAAGCTATTGTACCTGTGGTGATAGATGCTGGTTTAGGATTACCTTCTCATGTAGCAGAAGCAATGGAAATGGGGGCAGATGCTGTATTAGTGAATACTGCAATTGCAATTTCTCATCATAGTGGATATTCAGCTTATTCTTTTGCTTTAGCTTGTTTGGCAGGAAGAGAAGCTTACTTAAATGGTATTTTAAAAAGTAATCGCCAAAAAATATCTTTAGAAAAAGAATACTGGGATAAAGCACAACCCTCAAGCCCTCTTACAGGTTTTTTATACGAGGATAAGCGATGATACGAAATTTTTCTGATTATTTACAAAATTTTTCTTTTCACGAAATTTATCAAAAAATTCAAGATATAAATTCAAATCCAAATTCTTATAAAAAAATTGAACAAATTCTTTATGATATTCAAAACGAAGAAAAACCTACTTGGGAAGAATTTTTATATTTAATCTCTAAACCTGCTCTAAGTTATTTAGAAGATTTAGCTCAAATCGCTTATAAAATTACAAGAAAAAGGTTTGGCAATGCTATTTTGTTATATAGTCCATTATATTTATCTAATGAGTGTAAATCGATCTGTACTTATTGTGGTTTTCGATATGATAATCAAATTAAAAGAAAAACTCTAACAATAGAAGAAGCATTTCAAGAAGCAATGATTTTACACAAACAGGGGATAAGACATATATTGCTTTTGACAGGAGAAGATTACCGTAATACCTCTGTTTCGTATCTAAGTCAAATTACAGAAACACTACAACAATATTTTTCTTCTATAGGTATTGAAGTATATCCTTTAAGAGAAGAAGAATATCGATTTTTAAGAACTAAAGGAGTAGATAGTCTAACGATTTATCAGGAAACTTATGATCCGATTCGATATAAAGAAGTTCATCTACAAGGTGTAAAAAAGAGAATGAATTTCAGACTAGATTGTCCTGATAGAGCTGGTAGAGCGGAATTAAGAAAAATAGGGATTGGAGCTCTTTTAGGGCTTTCTGATCCCCAAACAGAAGTAGCTATGGTAGCATTACATGCCCAGTATTTACAAAAAAAATATTGGAAAACTCATATTACTATTTCTCTGCCAAGACTAAGACCAGCAGAAAATGTGTTTAATATACCAAAGGTATCTGATCATCTTTATAGTTTATTTTTTATAGCTATTCGAATTTTTTTACCCGATGTGGGATTGGTTCTTTCAACAAGAGAATCTCCTCATTTTAGAGATGGAATGATACCTATTTGTATTACTCAAATTTCTGCGGGATCTCGAACCGAGCCGGGGGGATATAGCGGATACGATAGTACAGAACAATTTAAGATAGAAGATAACAGGTCTATTTCCGAAATTGTAGAAATGTTAAAGAAAAAACAACTAGATCCTGTTTTTACTGATTGGGTGTATGCGGTAAAGTAAATTTTTTTTTGATCGTTTTTTTTAGACTAACAGTAATATAAAAAAAAAGTATTAAAAGACATTTTGATTGACGATAGTTAATAATAAATATGGTGTTAATAAAAAACAAAGAAATTTATTCAAAAATTTTAGAAAAAAAGAATGATGAAAATTTAATAAAAGAATTCGAAAAATTAGTAGTTTTACTTTCTACAAAAGAAATTTTATGGGTAAATCAATTTATTCAAAGTTATCCAAAAAAATTTATTTATGAATTTCAAAATAATAAATATGTGATTTTTTTAATTGACATTCGAGATCGTTTTGATTGGCTTTTAAAAAAAATTGTAAAATATATTGAACATCAATCAGGAAAATACGAACATCCTTATTTGACGTATTATTATTTACAGAAATTTTGGGAAGAAATTAAAGAAGATCAAGTAGATCATTCTTTGTTGATTGCAGCCAAAGAAGTTTATAAAAAAATTTCCGATAAAGGTAAAGCAAAAAGATCAAAAAAGAAAGTATTGCAAGAAGAAGATCAAGAAATTTTGAATACATATATCTTTGAATTACAACAAAAACTTGAGCAAATTAAAAAAAAGCTAAAAGTTCCAAAACAATGGCGAGAATTGAGATCTGATGTTTTATTATGGGAATTATTGCAATATTTCGAAGAACTTTCTTTAGAAAAATACAATTTAGAAAAAGATAAAGTGAATTTAGAAATTGAATTAGAGCGATTAAAAACTCCAGATTATTTAAAGCAAAATTACAAAACGGAATACGAAGAATTAAAAAATAAATTTCATCAATTGCAACAAAATTATTACGAAGAAAAATCAAAAAATGAAATCTTAGAAAAAGAAGTAAAACGATTAACGGAAATGATTATCGATAATCCTAAAATCAATGAATTTCATGAGGATTACGAAGTATTGAAAAGAGAGTACCAGCTTTTATCAGAAAAGTATGATTTATTGGTAACAAAAAATATTGAATTAAGAAACTTGTTAGAACAACAATCACAAGTAAAAACATTAGAAGAAGTTTTAAATCGTATTCGAGATAGAATTAATAAAATTTTAAAAACAGGTGGATTAAGCGAAGAAGTAATGATTTTAAAAATTAAACAAGAAATAGGAGAACTGCAAAGAGCTCGAATCTATTTAGGAAAAGCTTTGTATGATATTGGGCTTTTATATTTTAGATTAGGAAAAAAAGAAGAGGCAATCTCAGAACTAAAAGCAGCTAGAGAATTGGGCGTAGAAGACCCCGAAGTCAACAGAATTATTAATTCCTTTTAATAAATCATACATAATCTTTAAAAATAATAAAAAATCTTTTGTAAAAAAATCATAAATTTTTATAAGAAATCCAGTTATTCTTTTAATTTTTGATATTTAAATAATATTCTTTATTGTAAATGCCTTTAAAATAAAGATAATATTCGCCAAATGTAAGTTCATCAACGAATATTCGTTCTTGTGATTTTATATTAGAAAAGTGTTTTATATCTATTATCGAATTCTCTTTTTTTAGTTTAAAAGTCAAAGAACCTTGAAAATTATGAAAGTAAACACTAAGCATAAAATTATTTCCTTGTGGAATTAAAGAAAATTCAACTTTCTTTGAATTTTCTATATTTTCGACCCAATTGATTTTTTTACTTTGAATGACTTCACCACTTCTATAAATTGGAAATGGTTCTGTTATAAATTCAAACTCTGGTATAGGGTTTTGTAATAATTCAAATTGATGTTTAATAAATTGAAGTACGATAGTTGGTAAAGACTGTTTTTTTTGGTTTTGTTCCCATAAAAGTTTTTGCTTTTCGTAGTAATCCTGTATTCTAAATAAAAAAAATTCTGGAACCGGGTTCTTTTCTGATGAGGCTTCGTACTCTCTACAAGAAGTATAAAGATTTATCAATTCTAAAAGTTCAGAATCTGTTAACGAATTGATGTTTTTCTTAATTTCGTCAGAGACATTACTTCGTTTTTCTATTACGTATAACAACTTATCAATCAATTTGTGAATGTTTGATTTTATATGATCCATAATTGCCACCTTTACTTATAAGAGACGAAATTTTGATTTATTTTGTAAAAATTTTTTTTAGTTCTTCGGAATTTAGTATCATGATTTCTGCTTTTTTGTATAAATTACTTATTGTAGGTGTAGTTAAGTTCAGAAATTTTGCTATTTTATAAAACGGCACTCTTAGTAAAAAAAAACTATTATTTTTTGTAAGAATAGAATTTCTAATTTCCTTTTTTTTAGAAATGTTGTCGTGAAGTTTCTTTAGCTCTTCATTATTATTATGATTTTGTAAAATTTTTTTCTCTTTTTCTTGCAATGAAAATAATTTTAAGTGTAATCGATTCAGTTTTTCTTGTTTTTGGTTCAATTTTTGATTTTTTTCTATTAAATATTCTTTTGATTGGCTTATAAATTCAAAGATTTCATAATTGGTTTTATGATAATTTTCTTTTAAAATTTTTATGTCAAGCTCGTCTAAATTTAGATAAAAAATAAGAGTTAATTTAAAAACAATTCTGCTATCAAACTCTAAATGGTCTAAAACATTATAAAATACATCTTTTACATATTGAGTTTCTAATACATCATAAGTGGGAGCTTTTAAGCTTTTTTCTATTTCGTTAAAATTACTATAATTTTGGATTTGTATCGTTTTAGATTTTTCATTAGTTCTTAGAAAATCTATTACAAGATTTTTTAAAACACTATAAAACCATGTTCTAAATGTAGATTCTCCTTTAAACGTTTTAAATCTTTTTCCATCTCTTAGACGTTCAAAAGCAAATAAAAAAAAATCTCCAGCTTTTTCTTCATCGAATTGAAATATTTTTATAGGAAAATTATATATATCTGAACTAAAAATCTTAAAAAATTTTTCTAATGCATATGGATCTTGCTTTTTACATTCATTCACTAATTGTACAATTTCTTCTTCTAAAAAATCTGAATTTGTCTTTGTAGAATCCATTCAATATAAATATATTTTATTGTATCATTGCGTCAATTATCTTTTTTTTAAAAAAAATTGAATTTATATTATAGAGACAGTATTTTGTATTTTTGGAAAGAACTTACAAGGATAAAAAGTTATTTCGTTGTTTAAAACTGAGTTTTTTGGAATTAAGTAATCTACTTTTAAAGAATTTAGAAACAAAGCAGCAAAGTTTAAAGCTATTGAATAATTAAAACCTGTACTTGCTATGATGATTTTTCCATTATATCCCATTTTTCTTGCTTTTTTTAAAAAATGAATTCCGGCTAATTGGCTTTCCATAGTTATATCCGTAAGAATTAGATTGTAAAAATTTATTCCATTTTTTTCAAGAAGTTCTAATGCTGATTTTCCATTATAAGCTCTGTGAATTTCATAGGTTTTAGAAAAATAATTTTTGATTTTTTCTGCATATTTATCGTTATCATCAACTAAGAGTAAATATTGTTTTTGATTCATTGTAGTCCCTTTTTATTTAGCAATTTCTCGGCTTATTTTCTGAAGCTTTGCATAATAGCTATCTTTTTTCATTAAAGTTTTATGGTTTCCAATTTCTATAATTCTTCCTTTGTGTAAAACAATAATTATATCAGATTTTTCAATAGTTGATAGTCGATGTGCAATAATAAAAGTGGTTCTATTGATTAAAAGTCTTTGTAAAGCTTTCTGCAAGTAATATTCACTTTTTGTGTCTAATGCGGAAGTTGCTTCGTCAAAAATTAAAATTTCTGGATTATAATACAAAGCTCGAGCTATGGCAATTCTTTGTTTTTCCCCTCCAGAAAGATTGATGCCTCGTTCGCCAATAATCGTCTCATAACCTTCTGGTAATTTTGTGATAAAATGATGTGCATAAGCTAATCTTGCTACTTTTTCTATGTCCTTCATAGAATAATTCAAAGAACCATACGCAATATTGTCTTTTATAGTACCAAAAAATAAAAAAGTATCCTGCTGTACGATACCAAATCTACTTCTATGATCTTCTATGCTAAAATTTTTGATATTAATGTTATCGATTAAGATTTCTCCTTCTGTAGGATCAAAAAAACGAATAAGTAAATCCATTAAAGTAGATTTTCCACTTCCACTCTCTCCAACAATAGCTATGGTTTGACCTTTTTTTACTTCGAATGAAATATTTTGCAATACGTATTGTTCTGTATTCGGATAACGAAAAAAAACATTTCGAAATACTATAGAATCTCTAAATGGTTTTAATATTACGGGTTGTTTAGGATTTTTTACATCGTTTTCAACATTCAAAAACTCTAGGATTTTCTCAAAAATTGCACTTGCTTGTTTTATTTTTCCAAGCATACTAGATAATTGAATGACAGGTCGTATAATAAATAAGGTAATTAATAAAAACGTAAAAAATTCTCCACCAGTAAAATTAGTGTAGTCAATGTAATATACTCCTAAAAAGATAATTCCTAAAGTGTAAATAACAGAAGTTAGCTCGATTAAATTTGGGCCCATTTTTATATAAAAAATTTCTTTAAAGCTTCTCCAAATAAATCTTTGATTTTTGTTCTTTAATCGATTCGAAAATTCTGTTTCCAATCCAAAAACACGAATCGTTTTAATTCCTGATAAAAATTCTGTAAAAATAGAGGATAACTCTGCTAATAAATTTTGACTTCTATGTGTAGATTTGCCAATTTTAGAGATAATAAATAACATAGGAAACAAAACTAAAGGAATGGTTAAAAGAGATATAAGAAACAACTTATAGTTTAAATAGATTAGTAATCCAATATGTGTAATTAAATAAAAAAAGTTTGTAATTGAATCCCGAAGATTACTGGAAATTACAGGAGCTAATGTTTCTACATCGTTTATGATCCTGCTCATTAAATAGCCGGTTTTCTCTTTGTAGAAATAATGTAATGGCAGTTCTTTTAATTTTTTATACATTAGGCTTCTTATATCACGGATGGCTTTATAGCCGTTTTTTGCAATAAGTTGTATCGATAAAAGAAGAAGAAAGATTTTTATTAAATAGATTGTAAAAATAATAATCGCAGAATAGAATACAATTCTAAAAGAAGAATAACCTAAAAGATTTATATTGAGTTTTAATCGAATGACATATTGGATTTGCAATTTCTCTAAAAATTTAAAATCCCTTAGTGATGTTTTATTAATATAATATAAATATCGATTTGCTAAGGTTTTATTAATTTTTTTTGGTGCTTCCGGTACAATCAACAATTCGGGTTGTTTTTCTGATTTTTCTAAATATTCATAAATTTGTATAGGGTTAAAAGATTGAACCAGAAATTGATAGATAATTTTTTGCATAAGTTGTCTTTCTTTTTCAGAGAATTGAATTGTAAATTCGTCTTCTTTATTACCTAAAGCATCGAATAAAGGAATAAAAAAAGTCAAACTAAAACTGTTTAAGATAGCAACTAAAAAAGAAAGTATCAATCCCAATACGATTTGGGATTGATAGGGAGTTAAGAAAGATAGTAACTTTATAAAATTTTTAAACATTCATTATTTTATTCTCTACCAAGATTTTCTTTGGAAGCTCCAACTAAAATAGCCATATTTCCGGGAGGATGTTTATTTTCTTTCATTAATTGATGGCAGAGTCCAGTTTCGTGAAACTTAAATGTTTTTGTTAAACAAGGATCTATTTTTTTTTGAATTACTAAATCATTGAAATTTTTAGCATCTTCGTCGTTAGCAAAATGGGATCCTTGTAATCGTTTCTGCCTCATCCAAAGATATCGTAAATCTACTGTAGCGTTATATCCTGTTGTACCAGCACAAATCACCACCATTCCTCCTGTTTCGCAGACAAAAATAGAAGTAGGAATTGTAGATTCTCCGGGATGTTCAAAAACAATAGTGGGATTCCTTTTGTTAGTGATCTCCCAAATAGCTTTTCCAAACTCTCTTGCTTTTTTTACCCATTCTGCAAAAACTTCTGGTTTGTTGATATCACTCGTAAAAGCACCCCAATGGTTAAACTTAGTTCTATTGATAACTCCGTCAGCACCTAATTTTTTGCAATATTCAATTTTGGAATCATCAGAAACCACTGCAACTACACAAGCTCCAGCTGCTTTTGCAATTTGGATTGCCATACTCCCCAATCCACCTGAACCTCCCCAAACTAATACCACATCATCGCTTTTTACTGTGTTTGGTTCCCAATGATGTAGCATTCGATAAGCGGTAGCTCCTACTAACATATAAGCTGCGGATTCTTCCCAACTTAAATGTTTGGGTTTTGGTAAACATTGATGATCTTGAACTAAAGTAAATTGTGCGAAAGATCCCCAATTGGATTCATACCCCCATATTCTTTGAGAAGGTGCTAGCATAGGATCTTTGCCAGCTAAAACCCATGGATCGTCTGGATCCCATTGCCCACAATGGATTACTACATGATCTCCTACTTTTACATTTTTTACATCTTTTCCTACTTTGTAAACAATTCCCGAAGCATCCGAACCTCCAATGTGAAATCTCTCTGGTTCTCCTTTTTTATTTCTTGCAGTGATTACATCTACAGGATAACCTAAAGCTGCCCAAACATTGTTATAATTAACACCAGCTGCCATAACAGCTACTAACACTTCTCTTGGTTTTGGTTCGGGCACTTCGATTTCTTCAATCTGAAAAGCTTTAATAGGATCTCCGAATCTTTCTGGACGTATGACCTGTGCATACATTTTTTTTGGTATAATACCTAATGGAGGTAATTCTCCTATGGGTACAATCTCTGGTTTCTTATCCATATCTACCAAATATCGGATTCTAAGATTTTTGACTACTTTTTTTTAAATTGTTTCTTGCTTTTCTTTGGGTATAAAAAAAATTATTATTTAACAACTAATTAAAAATTTGTGATAGAAAAAATTATGGAACAAAATAACAAACAAAATTTTAAACTTTTTTCTTTTACCCCTCAAATTATGCAGCAAATTATAGAAACAAGAGAAATTCCAGTACACTTTTATAATCAAGAAGGACAAATTATTATTTACAAAAAGAAAAACGTTACAGATCAAGAAATTGATCGATTATTCCGTTATACTGAGCAAGGTAAGATTTATTATAATACTCAAGATAGCGAAATTTTAGGAATTAAAGAGGATAAAAAATCCGATATCCCCGAAGGTTTTACCGATACAAAACTCTTAACACAAAAAACAGCAACAGAACTTTTAGAAGAAAGCAAAATGATTTTTTCTACTTTAAAAAAAACTGCAATCACCTCTGTACATACAAGAAAAACTAGCGAAAAGCTAAATCAGATTTTCAAAGATTTTGAAAGTAATCCAGATTCTTTGAGCGGTTTAGTTAATATTATTGAATTATTATCTGACAAAAAAGAAGAATATCTTGTTGAATTATCAACGAAAAGGGTAGTCGTAGCTATGGCTATGAAAACAAGAGGCATTTCTGCACAATCCTACAAAGAAGATGGTACTTTTTATACAAAAGTAAATCATTTAATGATGAGTGCACTACTTTGTGATATTGGGTACTCTAAAATGGAAATTCCTAATGGTGTTTTAAAAGATATAAAAGAATGGAATTATATAAAAAGCCATCCTTTACTTTCGTATTTGTTAGTTGCCCATGAATCATCGATCCATCCAGAAGTAAAAAGAAATATTTTGAATCATCATCGCCCGATGAGATACGATCAAAATACGAATAACTATCCATCTAAGGAGTTTTTAGTCAAAAAGCTACAAGAATTTTTCACTAAGTTTTCTTTAGATAATAAAAAAAGAGAAATTGTCAAAGACATAGAAAAACAACTTAAATTTTTAAAACAAGATATGCCTTTTGATGAAGATGCTGCTATTTTGTGTCTTGCATCAGAATTTGCTTCTTTAACTTCTACAGTACCTTGGAGAAATATGTTCTCACCTATAAGAGCTGTACAAATGATTGTTAATAATTCTTATTTTACCTATCCAGAGAGAATTATTAGAGAATTTTTAGATTATACCGCAATTAGTTTATGTGATAATAAAAGAGCAATTCGAGAAGGTGATTTTATTGTTATGGCTAATGTGAGCTCTAGTGGAAAAGTTTACTTCGAAGCGGGACAAGTTACTCATGTCAATCGCTATCAGAGTAGACCGGGTATAGATCGAATTGCTACTTTAAAACCGGTGATTAAATCTACTCCAAAATTACAAATTACCGGCTTTGACTTACAGTCTATAGAAATAGATAAACGTTTTGCACATTTTGAACTATTGCAAGATGATACGAGAAAAATTATTTATGTTGTAAATCCAGATTTTGACGAAGAACTATATACTGAATTTTATAAAATTATAAAAGGAAGGTATAGGAAGGGGAAAATAGTTCCTATAGATAATATTGCTTTATGAAAGAAGTTCTGGATGCTGTAGAAAAAGATAAAATTGCAGGTATTCATAAGCGTTCTGATGGAAAATTATATTTTATTCAAAGAAAAGTAGAATTTAGCACGATTGATTTTAAACCAGAATATATCTTTTCAAATCCGTGGGGAATTTTTCATAAACCTCTAGAACCGATCGATTGGGGGCTTTCTATCGAAAAATTAGAAGAGCGAATGTTAGAATTTTCTATAGAATGCTCGCAAAGATTTCATTACCTTTGGTATTATTACATTGATATTATGTTAGCAAGGAGTTTATCTTCTAATGATAAAAATATTTTTATTAAAGATTTTATTATTCCTTCTGTTTTTTTAGATTTGGGGATTCCCGAAAATCCATTATGGACAAACGTACCAAAAGCCATCCATCAGAAAATCTTACATGAATATTCTCTATCTTTACAATACAAAAGTAATTATAATATTTTTTATCTTTCTCAGTATTTATCAAATTTGACTTCGGATATTATTGAATATCTAAAACCATACCATTCTTTTTGGAAATTAGAACAAGAAAAGTTGAATGTCTACTCCGATATAAAAAATTTTATTAACACAATTTTTTCGGAATTATTTTTTAGTTTTATAAAAGAAAAATTAAATCACTTACTTAAAGAAAATTTATTAAATTCTAATATAAAGTTTTCTAATAAAATCATAGAGTCTATTTATTTTCAATGTAAAAATGATACTTTAAATCGAGAATTGAGTTATTTAGAGAGAAGGATACTTTTAGAGTATTTTATTCAATCAAACTCGTTAAAATTACAAGAAGAAGAGAAAGTAGAGAATCAAAATTTTTTCATTTTACTAAATGAATATACAAATTTTCCATTGCAATTAGAAAGAATGATTCGAAAGATTTTATATTTAGAAACATTTCTCTTTAAAGAAGAAATTAAAAAGATCAAAAAGGTTTATATAAAATTCTCAAAAAAAAATAATTTAAATTTTCATTTGCAAGAAGATTTATTAAAAACTACTGAACAGCAATCTCATACAATCGAAGAAAAAATCAACTTGATTGTAGAACTAACAGAATATCTTAACTTACAACATTTTCTTTACTTAGAAACATTCATTGAACTTTTTAAAGAAAAAAAAATCAATACTTTAAAAGATTTAGAATTCTATTTTCTTAAAATGATAAAAAAAGAGATCTCTTTAAAAGAAAATTTAAAAAAAGAACTTTTGAAGAAAATAAAAGAAATTAGTATCATCAATAAAAACATTATTGAATATTATAAACAAAGTTTTTCTTTACCGGAAGTTGAATTTTTTCCTAATGAAAAGTATAAAGATAGAATACCGATACGAAAATTTGTTACGGGGAATCCATTTCAAGAAAGAGAAATTTTACAGTTTTTTCAAGAGTTAATCAAACAAAGGCTTAAACCCATACGAATGGCATCGAATGAATACTCTCTTTTAGCTAAAGAAAAACATGGAATTTTGACTTTAAATCCAGTCTTAAAGCTTTGGAAAAATCAAATTCATTTCCAAAAAGATCTCCCCGAATTAGTTCAGTTAGAATTAAACACAATCATTACTGTGGATTGTTTATTAGAATTGTTGTTTTTAGTAGATACAAAATTAAAAGAAAGAGAGGTGATAAGGGGAAAAATTGTAAAAGAAATTCGAGGAAAGGAAAACATACAAAATATGAAAATTCTATTACTTCCCGGTTCGTGTTATCCTTTAAAAGAGATACCTTCTAGTCATTTCCCCGAATTTAAGTATAAAATTATAGGCGAGAAAAGAACTTATAAAGAAGTTGGAATTTTAGAAACACACTATATTGTAACAGGTGGCTGGTATAATAAAAAAAATCATACATTGTATTATCCTATAGGTGGAGATAACGCAGAATTGCTAAAAAAAATTTATTTAGGCATTAAATCTGAAGTGATTCCAGCATTTTTTTTTGCTATAGGGCAATATGTATTTGAATGTCTTTCTGACACAGTGCTTTATTATAAAAATCAAAAAAAAACATTTCGAGAAATTTTATATAAAATCAAAAATTATCAAAATGAAGATTCAAATAAAAAAATTATTTTATATTCCAAAAAAGAAATCAAATTTGAATTCGCTATTTTATATTCTCAACTTGTTATGGAAAACTTAACAGGAAGTTTACATATGCGAAATAAAGTACCTGAATTATATAAATGGTTTTTTGAAAATCTAAACATCCAGAGTTTTTTTTCTTTAGATAAAGAAAAAAGAAAAAAGATTCGAATTGAGGCTCAAAATATAATCAAAAAATACGACAATATTTGGACCCAACTCAAAAAAAATAATTTAATTTTATAAAAAAATAAAACTATTATTTCTTAGATATCTTTAAAAAATTCTTATTAAAATTAATAAACTTTACGAAAAAATTTTGTACGTAAGTAAATGTACGATTGAAAAAATAAAAACAAACAATAATATGGAATCAAAAAGATATGATAAAAGACATAATTTAATTATGTCTACTTTCTATAATGTGGATCCTATGAATGAAGAACGAATCATTCAAATAGAGACATTGCGAGCAAATCGAAATCTGCAACCCCTAAAAGAATGGGAAGTTTTTAAACAAGAGATAAAAAAATACATTCCAGAACCTTTTTTTTCTCATTTTATTAAACCTTTAGTAGGAGTTGTAGATCAAGAAAATAATATTTTTCTTTTTACAGAAAATAAGAAATTACAAAAACATATACAAATTCGATACGAAGAATTATTAAAAAATAAAATCTATGATTTTTATAAAAATATTTTGAAAATAAATTTAATAAAATTTTTAGAAGAAGATCAACTAGTTCCAGAAAACTTAAAAACCATTTCTTATTTAAAACATACATCTCAGATATATCAAAATTCAATACAAAATTTTTGGAGTTACGATACCTTTTATCCTTCTAAAAAAAATTATGAAGAATTAACAAATTTAATCCAATTAGAAAAATATTTTCGACCAATATTTATTTACGGACCATCAGGATGTGGTAAAACTTCCCTTTGTAAAATTTGGGTTAACGTTCAGAAAAAGAAAGTTTATTATAACACCATACCGGAATTTATCAATAGCTTTATTATATCGCATAAGAAAAAAAAATTAGTAGAATGGATGGAACAAATAAAATCATATACGATCATTTTGTTAGATGATTTTCAGTTATTAAAATCTTCAGCTAAAAAAACCCAAGAAGAAATTAGGAATCTTATTGATTATTTTTATCAAAACAATAAAATCTTTGTACTTCTTTCGGATCGTGATTTCCTTTATATGAATCTACAAGAAGATTTAAAATCAAGATTAATGTCTTTTTATAAAATTTATTTAAGTTATCCTGATTTTGAAACAAAAAAAGAGATCATCAAATATTATTTAAATCAATATAAAATTCATTTAGATGAAAAAGTTCAAGAGCATATCTCTTTAAAATTAAATGGAGATGTGCGATATATAAAATCTTCTATTGAGAAATTGGCTTTTTATTCAGTTAATCCCGAAAAATTAAAAATAACAGAAATAGATTTTATACTAAATCCTTATTATGATCATTCGAATTCGATCCATATTGATCAAATTGTAGAAGTTGTTTGCGAACATTATGGAATACCTAAAGAAGAAATCTTTCGTAATACAAAAGAAAAACGAATTGCTTTTCCAAGACATCTAATAGCATATTTTTCTGTTAAATTTGCGAATTATACAATGACTTCTGTAGCCAAATTTTTAAACAAAAAAGATCATACAGCTATATTGTATGCAATCAAAAAAATCGAAGAGCTTTTGTCGAAAGATTTATTTTTACAAAATGAAATCGAAAATATCAAAGAAAAATTATATTTAAAGTTAAAAGAATCAATGTAAATATTTTAATACGATTTGTTTATCGGAAAAAGGTATTTGTTGATTTTTGATAATCTGATACTCTTCGTGTCCTTTTCCTGCAATCAAAATTGCTATTTTTTGATTGGTGGTTTCTAAAATTTCAAGTCCTTTTTGAATACTTCTCTTGATTGCTTCTTCTCGATCAGGTATGTTATAAACAAAAGATTTTTGATCTTTTGGTATACCTGCCAAGATTTCTTTACGAATCTGTTCTGGATTTTCCATTCTTGGATTATCATCGGTAATAAAAACATAATTTGAATACAAAGATGCGATTTTTCCCATCTGGGGTCTTTTTTCTTTATCTCTATTTCCACCACATCCAAAGACGGTTAAAATATAAGTATACTTTTTTCTTAATTCTATAAGAACATTTTTTAAAGCATCGGGAGTATGAGCATAATCTATAAAAATATCAATATTTTTTTCCCAATTGATTTTTTCCATTCTGCCCGCAACACCTTTAAAATCTATTAGCGGAGATTCATTTAATGAATACTGAATGTTTTTTGTAAGGCATCCATAGTAAGCACATAAAGCATTATATTGATTAAATTCAAAATCATTAGTTTGTTTAGTAAAAGCATAAGTCAAATGAGATTTAAAAATGTATACAATCTTTGTTTTTACACGAGAAGTAAAGCGTTTTAGTAAAGGAAAGATTTTAGGATCATATACTGCAATTAAAGGGTGTTCTTCTTGTGAGTGTCGTAAAGTTAAAAAAAAAAGATGAAGCTTAGAAAATAAATAATGATTCATCGTTTTATGGAAGTCTAAATGATCTTGCGTAAGATTCGTAAAAATTGCTTTTTCTATATATAATCCTTCTAATCGTTTTAAAGCTAAAGCCTCTGAAGAAGCTTCCATTACCACAAAACAGATTTTTTTTTCTTTTAGTGTATAAAGAATTTTTTGTAATTCGTAAGCTCGGGGTGTTGTAAAACCAATCGAGAAATGGGTTTCTCTCTTACCATCCCATATATAAACTCCAAGAGTTCCTATCACTGCACAAGGTATGTTTTTTTTCTTCCATAGGTGATAGATCATAAAGCTTATTGTAGTTTTTCCATTTGTTCCTGTGATGGCTACAATATGTTGATCTTTCGATGGTTCCAGATAATATATCGAAGAAGAGTGTCCTAAATAAAAATCAGGTGTTTTTTTACCTGTTATCAAATATAGACTAGAATCTTTAAGAGATAGACTTTTTAGTTCTCGTTTAGTAAGCCAAATTGCAAGGGGTTTTTTTTCAATTGCATCAAGTAAATAAGGTTTGGCAAAATAAGTAGAAAAAAAAAAGGAATTTTGTTTAATATTGCGACTATCATCGGTTAACTCTATATTGATTTTAGGAAGTTCTTGTATATGAATTTTTTTTAGTTTAGAGTTTTCAAATCGAAATATTTGTATATGTTTTGGAAATCGAGCTTCTAAAAGAACAAGTAAAGACTGAAGATCCATTTTTAAACAAATTGAAATTTATGTAAGAGTCGAAATAAAGAATACAATAGTTTTCCTTTCCAACCAAATTCTTGTATACTATATTGAGAGATGTGATGGATCGTAATAGGTTGTTGATAAAGAATCCAATTCGAAGCAGAAATTCCACTTTCAATGGCGGGTCCTATTCCTTCTCCCATATCTTTTGTTGCTAATCCCAAAGAATCTCCAATAATACAAGCATGATCATTAGTAATCGTTTTTATATTATCTCTTAAATAATAGGTATGTCCTTTTGGCTGGAGATGAAAGTTATGAATCAATTTAAGTTTTTTTAGTTTTTCTATAAAATAATCAAAATGCCAGTGAAGATTTTTGTCTTTTAAAGAATGTGTAAAAGCTCCCAAACCTATATTTAAATATCCGTTTGCTTTAGGTACGTACCAGGAGTAACCTTGAAGTCCATTTTCGCAAAACCAAAGATAACAGTTTGGATCTTGATAATCATAGGGAAACTCGATTTCTAATGCTCCAATTTGATATTCTTTTGATTTTGGATTTAATTCTTTAAAAAAAGTTCTATACACAGGGCAATACGTACCACCAGCACCAACTAAATACTTAGTTTGATATTGATTATCGATAATGTAGTATTTTCCTTGTTTTTGAATTTGCTTTACCTCGTGTTGCCGATATTCTACACCTGATTTTTGTAAGATCCAATAATCAAACTCGTATCTACGGATAGAGTATTGTGTAGTTTTAAAAAAAAATTTGAATTCTTGATTTGTTTTAGTATAGTAAGAAACAAGGATTTTATCAAATTTTAAAATACCATAAGAGTATTCTTGCATGTTTAATAAAGAATACACTTTTGGGGTAATCCAACCTGCACAAAGCTTAACTCTTGGAAACTTTTCTTTATCTAAGATTAAAACATCTAAATTACTCTTTTCTTTTAATTGTAAAGCACAACTACTACCAGCAGGACCTCCGCCTATAATAATTACATCTTTGTTATTCATATTTGTTATTCATAAGGATAGTTTATTTCGTTTGCTACTTTTATAAAGTGTTCTCTTGTTAAAGGATATTGCGAATCAATTCCTTTTTTTAGAAGAATTTGAAGCAGTGTGAGTTCACCTTCTCGAAAAGCACTACACGAACCTCTTAAATAGATGCGAAACATTCTTACAAAAGCTTCTCCATATTTTTTTCTAATAGTTTCTATATTTTCTTCGAATCGTTTTGACCAATGATCCAATGTTAAGGCATAGTGGTATTTTAAATTTTCTATATCCATAATATAAAAATACCTTGGTGTCTTTGATTCTTTTATGAATCTTTCTAATGGAGATATAATTTCTCCTAAAGAAGGAATATATCCGCCTGGAAAAATATATTGATTAACCCATGGGTCCTGATTTCTTGGATAGGCTCGAGAAATAGTATGAATTAAAGCCAGACCTTTATTTGGTATTTTTTTATAAATTATATCAAATAATGTTTCGTAATTTTCTGGTCCTACATGTTCTAGCATACCTATAGAAACAAATTTATCGTAATTATGTTTATCGTGTAGAGCTTCTCTATAATCATCTAATACAAATTCTAATTGAGATTCTGGTATTCCCAAGCGTTTTTGCCATTCTTTTGCATATTCAATCTGTTGTTTTGAAATATTATAGGAACGCATTCTAACTCCATAATTTTTTACAGCGTAAATTGCAAAACCTCCCCAACCACAACCCGCTTCTAATACAAAATCTCCTTTTCTGAATTGCAATTTTTTACATACCAAATCCATTTTTTGAATTTGAGCTTTTTCTAAACTATCTTGAGGAGTTATAAAATAAGCACAGGTATATTGCATATTTTGATCTAGCCATAAAGAATAAAAATCATTACCCAAGTCATAATGATGAGAAATGTTTTTCTGAGATTGTTTTTTTGTATTTTTATGAGTTAGAAAATAATACAAAATTTTGATTTTCTCCCATAAGTTAGGTTGTAGTCCTTGTTTTTCGATTAAAAGGCCTAAATAAGCTATATAATAAAAATCACCATCGATTTCGATATTTTGGTTCATATATTGCTCAGCAAAAGCCTTATTTCCACGCGATAAAAAATCGTTTAATGATTGTTCATTTTTAAACTGAACTTTAAATCTTATGGGATGATCATCATAAATATATTTAGTACTATCTGGAAATTGGATTTCGAAACCAAAATGTACTTTAGAATAGTCAATTTTGTTCAAATATTGAATTAAAATATGTTTTGCTTTCATTATAAACCTCCTAGTTTTTATAATTTTTTTTTTGGAAAATTTTCAAGTAAAAATTTTTATGGTATTGTTTATTTAACCGATTTGCAATGTCTATAAAAATAATGAACTTACAGATTCTTCGTTATGAATTCTACGGATAGCTTCTCCAATCAAATCAGCTATCGATAAAACCTTGATTTTATCTAATTGTTTGGATTCTGGTAAATAAATTGTATTTGTAAAAATTACTTGGTCTAGTACTGATTCTTTTAGACGTTCGATAGCTGGACCAGAAAGAACTGCATGGGTTGCACAAGCGATTACTGTTTTTGCCCCCTGTTCTTTTAATGCTTTTGCTGCTTTTGTGATTGTGCCGGCTGTATCAATCATATCATCATACAGAATACATTCTTTTCCTTCTACATCACCAATTACGTTCATAATCTCCGCTATGTTAGGTTGGGGCCTTCTTTTATCAATAATTGCTAAACCCGCATCAATGTGATTTGCTAAGTATCTTGCTCGTTCCACACCACCTGTATCTGGAGAAACGACTACAGGATTTTGAAAAGATTTTTCTTTTAAATGTTTAATGAAAACAGGTGCTGCATATAAATTGTCCACGGGAATATGAAAAAATCCTTGAATTTGATCTGCGTGCAAATCTACAGTAATTACTCTATCTAGACTTGAAACTTGCAAAATATCAGCAACTAGTCTTGCTGATATAGGAACTCTAGGCTCTGATTTTCTATCCTGTCTACCATAACCATAATACGGTATCACAGCTGTGATCCTTTTTGCACTTGCTCTTCTTACTGCATCCAAAATTAGCAATAATTCCATAATATGGTCGTTTGCAGGGGCAGAAGTGGGTTGTATAATAAAAACATCTTTCCCTCTAATGTTTTCGTTAATTTTTACAGAGATTTCCCCATCAGAAAATTTTTTTATTGTAACATCTGCTAATCTTTGATTTAAATATTTACTAATTTCTACCGCTAATGGTCGATTTGAATTTCCAGATATGAGTAACAATTCATAACTCATACAACATTACCTTTATTTGATTTATAAATTTTATAAATTTCGTTTATCATTTGCAATTCTTCTTTACTATTTGCACCTAAGGCTTCGTAAGAATTTTCCAATAATAAACAACTAAAATATCGATTTTGATTTCTATAAATTTCTATTATATCTGGCAAATAATATTCCCCTTGTTTATTATTATTTTTTACTAATTTCAACAAAGAAAACACTTCCGGAAGAGTAAATACATAGCAACCCGTGTTGATTTCTTTTATTTTTTTAATATCTTCCGAAGCATCTTTTTCTTCTATAATTTTACTTATAAAATGATTTTTATCTCGTATAATTCTACCATATCCATATGGATTTTCTACAATAGAAGTAAGAACAGACCCTTCTGTATTTTCTTTTTCTATAATTTGAAAAAGCTTTTCGAATGATTTAGTAGAAATTAAAGGCATATCTCCAGCTGTTACGAGTACATATCCATTTTTGTCTTTTAAAAAAGGCTCCGTCATCATAAATGCATGGCCGGTTCCTAATTGTTCGTTTTGTTCTACAAATTGAATCGGAATAAAGATATTGTCTTTTTGAATAAATTGTTGTATGTGATCTATCACTATTTCTTTTTTATAACCAACTACAATATAAATTTCATTTGGTTGAATAGGAATTACGTTTTCCAGAACATGAAAGATCATTGGTTTTTGATCAACTTCCATTAAAACTTTTGGAAGTTCAGAATTCATTCTTGTACCCTTGCCAGCTGCAAGTATTACAACATATTTTGATTTTTTTGATTCCATTGTTTTAGACTAGCTGGGCAGGGAGGATTCGAACCTCCGCATGTCAGAACCAAAATCTGATGCCTTACCGCTTGGCGACTGCCCAATTAAATTATAAACGTTCTAAATTCTATAGTTTGTCCTTCCATTTTTTTTAGTAATTCATAAGATTCAATCATTTTTTTTTCGTTATCATAAAGGCTAAATATACTTGAACCACTACCTGTAAGTAAAACTTTTTTGGGATTTGTTTTTAGTAATAAGTTTTTTATTTCGTTTAATCTGGGCTCCATTTGGTATACAACTTCTTCAAATTCGTTGATTGCATACTGTTCGTAATTATTTTTGAGAAGTTCAAGCTTAATATGTGGTTTTTTTATGTGATTTCTTTTTAATCTTTGATATGCTTCTTTAGTAGAAATCGAAAAAGAATTTAAACATATAATACCATAAAATTTATATTTAAAAAAAAAAGGTAAAGGTTTAATTTTTTCTCCTTTTCCGTATACATAACTGATGGTATTATATAAAAAAAAAGGTACATCAGAACCTATTTTTTCTGCTATCCTTAATGCGGTAGAAAAATCAATTATTTTTTGTTGTGTTAAAAATCTTAATATTGTACCTGCATTCGAAGAACCACCTCCTACACCTGAACCCGGAGGAATATATTTTTCTAAATAAATTTCCATTTTAGGAATTTTGATATTTTTTTCTAAAAGTATTTGTAAAAGTTGGTAAATGAGATTTTTTGTAAGATCTCCTCTCTCTGATACTTCTTCGAATAATGATTTATTGTTTATGTGTATTCGATTTGTAGTTTTTATAGGGCAATCTTCTACTTGAATGGCATAATCTGAAAAATTTTTGATTTTTATGGTAATAATGTCAAAAATAGGAAGTGGGGCAAAGATACTTTCGATTTCGTGATAATGGTCCTCCCTTTTATAGAGTACTCTTAGATATAGGTTTATTTTACCATTTGAAAAAAGGGTAAAATACATTATTTAGTGATCTTTTTTTCCACAAATAAAACATGCTTTTTTACGATTGGATCATATTTTTTTAATTCTAATTTTCCAGTTTGCTTTTTTTTATTTTTTGTTGTTGTATAATAAAAGCCTGTTTTTGCGGTAGATTCTAATTTTATAATTTCTCTCATAGAAATAGCAGGTTTTTAACAATTATGTTTTTGTCTATCATTTTTTAGAAATTATTTTTTTATATTGGTTTTTTATTATTGTTGAATAAGATTGAGATGTTTTATGTATTCTTTATATACATCTTCTGTAAAGCAAACAAAAAAAACTTTTTCTGGTATTGTTTCTTTTTTTAGTTCTTCTACGACTGTTGATATAGCAATAGGAACTGCTTTTTCGATTGGATATCCATAAGCACCTGTACTGATTGAGGGGAAAGCAATCGTTTTTATAGAATAAGCTCTTGCTAATTCTAAACTTTTTTTATAACAAGATTTTAATAAATTTTCTTCGTTTCTATGACCACCTTGCCAGATTGGTCCGACTGTATGGATGAC
This sequence comes from uncultured bacterium, assembly GCA_937928085.1. GTDB lineage: Bacteria > Spirochaetota > Leptospiria > Leptospirales > Leptonemataceae > SKYB61. The sequence goes on from CALFVU010000019.1 coordinate 24,328, forward strand.
ATATTTTGCTGGTAATTTATATCCTTTTGTGATTTTTGCATCTCCAGTTTCGCATCCTCCTAAAGTTTTGCATTCCTCTAAAAGCTCGGGACCGGCTGCTCTATGGATAGCTCCATCCACACCACCGCCGCCCAATAATGTATTATTAGCTGCATTAACAATGGCATCTACTTTAAATTTTGTAATATCTCCTTGTATAACTTCTATTCTTTTCAAAATTTCCATAAAACTCATTATTTTTGTTTTTTAAAAAAATCAAGTTTATTCAAAAGGGTAATTTAAAATCGATTTATGAATTTCCCTTACACTTTTGTCTTTATGGATTATTTTTATCCAGAAAAGATAAAAAGGAATCCCAGCTATAATAGCTAAAATGGCAATAGAACATTCTACAGGTCTTCCGATATAACTAACAATAATATTAAAAATGGATGCAAAAATAAAAATTAGGGGAAATAACGGATAAAAAGGTGTTCTATATGGGCTTTTTATATGAGGGTTTTTGTATCTCAGATACATAAGTCCAAAAACGGATAAAAGGGGAAAGATTGTTAAGGCAAACCCCATATAAGTAAGAATTTGTTCGTAAGTTCCACTCCATATATATAGGATGGCCAATATTGCCTGAACTAGAAAAGAATATATGGGTGTGTGAAAAGCTGGATGAATATGAGCAACAAACTGAAAAAATAAATGATCTCTTGCCATAGCATAATATACTCTAGGACCAATCATAATGGTTGCTGAAATGGTAGATAATAGTATGATGAAAAAGCCAAAATTAAAAAAAGTAGAAATTTGATTTCCAAACAGATTTGTAGCAGAAATCGCAGCGATTGCTTCTTTTCCTTCTAATTCACTTGCAGGTGTAGACCAATAGTAAATTATATTTAATAAAAAATATAAAAACATTACAAAAAGAGTACCACCAATTAATGCAATAGGTAAATTTTTTTCTGGATTTTTGATTTCCTCGGCTAAATAGGTAGCCCCATTCCAACCGCTATAAGCAAACATAACAAAAAGAAGTCCTAACCCCATACCACTCCAATTTACAGGTTTTACTTCGAGATTTGAGAAAAAATCAAATGTTGGTTTTTGTAGAATGACTGTCAAAGAAGCAATGATGAATAGAATAATTAAAGTAACTTTTAAAATCGTTAGGAAATTTTGTATTATACTCCCTTTTTTTACTTCAAGGATATGAATTAAAGTAAATAAAATGATAAGAAAAGTTGCAAAAATTTTTTTCCCATAGTTATTTGATAAAAAAATAGTAAAAGAAAAGTCTGGTAAGGTATTTAGAAAAGCATTGTATAAATATTCACTCGAAAGAAGACCAGCAGATGCAGCAGGTGCAGAAAAAGCTACAATAAAAGAAACCCATCCTGTTAGAAAAGAAGGAAGAAGACCGAAAATATTTTTTAAATATACGTATTCTCCGCCTGCATGTGGCATTAAAGTAGAAAGCTCGGCATACGATAAAGCACCTGCAATAGCAACAATACCTCCAACGATCCAAAGTAATAGTACTACATAAGAATTTTGCACCGCTAATTGAATAATTCCCGTATTTCCAAAAATTCCAGAACCAATCATACTTGCTATAACAACAAACATGGCTGTCCATAATCCTAATTCTCTTTTTAAAGAAGAAGAAATATTCATTTCTTTAGTTTGATTTTTGTTCTTTATTTTTTTCATAAAGCAACCTTTGATTATTTTTTTTAAAAAGCCATATCTTATGCTGTATTTTCAAAAGCAATTTTTTAATTGACTAAAAATGTAGGTTTTTTTTTGTAATTCACTTATGTTTTTTTATTCAAAAAAAGTATATTTTTTTTTCGTAATTTTTTTACTTTTTTGCAAACCCTCAATAACACAAGATAAAAATAATCCAGAACCAGCTATCATCCACGAAGATAAAGATATAACGTTATTAGGAAATATTTTAGCTGGTTTAATCAAACCAAAAACAAACTTAGAAAATTCAAAATGGAATTCGATTTTACAAAGTCCAGTTTATGAACAACATTATAAAGAAATGCAAGTTTCATGGAAAAAAACAGAAGAAGTACGATTACAAAAAATGAGAGAATGGGTAAGTCAAGAATTGAACATAGCTTGCAAAAAAGATCACCCTGTGTTTTATCCTTTTAGTGGTCCAGATGTTTTACATGTTCAAATTTTATTTCCCTGTGGAAACGATTATATCTTATTTGGTTTAGAACCACCCGGTCAGTTGCGAGAACTAAGTACACTCGTTACTATGAATGAAAAACAATTAAAAGAATATTTTCATTATATACAACAAAGTTTGTATAGTAATTTACATTATTCATTTTTTCGAACGAATGATATGAAAATTGATTTTTTTGTAAAATTAGATGGTATTTCGGCTGTTTTACTCACTTTTTTAGTCTATAATCAAAATAAAATTGTAAGGGTTACAGATATATCTTTAATCGATGAACACACAATTTTAGAAAACAAATCAATGAAAGGTATACCTGGTATTCGAGTTTATTATTTGGACAATCAAACTTTAAATTTAAAAAAAATTTCTTATTTTCAGATTGATGTTTCGAATACCAATTTAGAAAAACAACCCTTTTTTTTAAGTCATTTTAAAAAAACTTCTCCTTATCTTACGTTTTTAAAAGCTGCTTCGTATCTTATGCATAGAGATACCTTTTCTACTATTCGAAATTTTATTTTGGATCATAGCATTTTGATTTTACAAGATGACTCAGGTATTCCTTTTAAGTATTTCCAAAAAGAAAAATGGCATCTTATCCTTTATGGTAATTACGTACAACCCATTCCTCTTTTTCGATCCCGATATCAGGATGATTTAAGAAAAATGTATCTTGATAAAAATTCTGTGCGTCCTCTTCCTTTTGGAACTGGTTATCATTTTTACTCTGGCACATCAAATTTACTTTTAGCAATTGATAGACGTATTTTAAATGAAAATATAACGAATAATTAAAAAACCGATTATTTTTTTGATTTTACTTTTATATCAAAAACAAATTTAATTTTGTCAAATAGTAATTGTTTTTATTATTTTATAATAAAATAAAAATGATTTTTTGAAAATAAATCTTGAATTCATTAACTGGTTAGATGTCTAAACAGTTATGAAATTAAAAAAAAAAATTTAATCCAAAGAAATACTGTGACAAACTTACAAAGAACATTTGCCTTAAGAAAAGAACTTGCTTTAGAATGGAATGTTTCACGCCAAAAAATTCGAGAAGTTCTCATAATCTTATAAAATCAGGGCTAGATACAAATCCAACATGGAAAGTATTCAAAAATGAATCACTTTTTAGAAAATGGAGGTTTAGAAATTTTAAGTTTTTTAGTAAAATCAGATTTTAGAACTACCAAGAATTCATCAAAAACAATTAAGGAGTTAATATGGATTATAAAAATCAAAATCGATTGTGGAACGGATGGGGTAATTCCTATAATCCAAACTGGGTAAAGCTACAAAAAGAAGATTTAAAGAACAAACTTTTGAATTTTTTGAGCGTACATTTAAATAAAAAACAATCTCAATTGAATTCAGAAACTCGAGAGAAACTTTTGTCTAAAATAGAAGATTCAAAAATATCTTTTTCGGAAGTACAAAATCATAAAGTTTTAAAAGAAATCATAAAATTTGATCCAGAGATTCGTTTCGATTATTCTTTTGGTCAAAGTTTTCCGGATTGGATTCGATTTCGTACAGGTTGGGACATAAAAATTACGGATGCAGTGGCTTTTCCAAAAACAGTAGAAGAAATCCAAGCTATTTTTGAATTTTGTAAACAATATGACTATCGATGTATTCTTTATGGAGGAGGAACCAGTGTAGTAGGACACATATTACCGGAAAACGAAAAACCAACTATTACGGTGTCGATGGAAAAGATGAATCGTATAAAAGAAGTAAACAAAGTCAATTCTTATGCAATTATGGAAGCTGGAATTACTGGACTAGAAATCGAAGAAGGACTTCGTAATTATGGATATCGATTAGGTCATTATCCACAATCTTTTGAGTTAAGTACGCTCGGAGGTTGGATTGCTACAAGATCAAGCGGTCAACAAAGTCTCTATTATGGAAGAATTGAAGATCTATTCTTAGGGGGAAAAGTTCTTACACAAGATGGAATTTTAGAAATTTATCCAAATCCTGCATCCTCTGCAGGACCTGATCTCAAACACATTATTTTAGGTTCGGAAGGTAGACTGGGTGTGATCGTGGAAGCGATTATGAAAATTCGACCATTACCAGATGTAGAAGAATTTTATGGTTTATTTTTTAGGGATGTAAAACAAGCAATTGAATTCATCAAAAAAATTATAAATTTAAAAACAGCAATTTCTATGATTCGCTTAAGTTTTGCTGAAGAGACAAAAGTCAATTTAGAGATGGCTAAACATACAGGTCATAAAAAAGGAATTGAATTTTTAGAAACGTTACTAAATTTTAAAAAATTTCCTGATTCATTTTTAATGATGATTCTCGGTTTTACCGGTACAAAACACGAAGTTGAATTTTCAAAAAAAATAGCTTTTCGCATTGTAAAAGATTTGAAAGGATATGTAAATCTCTTTTTGTTTAGTAGAAAACTTGGAAATAGTTGGGAAAAACATCGCTTTTTTTCTCCTTACTTTCGAAATCTTTTATGGGAGATTGGATATGGAGTAGATACTCTAGAAACCTGCTTACCCTGGGATAAAATTTTAGATGCAAAAGAGAAAATTGAAAATGCAATTAAAACAGCTTCTGATAAGTTTAAAGAAAATGTTTTGACTTATACCCATTTGTCCCACGTATACATAAATGGATCTTCTTTGTATACTACTTTTATTTTTCCTTTAAAATCCAATCCGAAAGAAACATACGAAATGTGGAAAGAAATCAAGCAGTCAGCTTGTGATACCATTACAAGTTTAAAAGGAACAATAAGCCATCAACATGGAGTGGGGAAGGATCATAAACCTTTTTTAATAAAAGAAAAGGGAGCTTTAGGCATACGCTGGATTGATCAAGTGATTCAGAATTCCGATCCAAAGCAAATTCTAAATAATAAAAATTTAGTTTAGGAAAATAAAATGAATCGAGAAAATCATTTAAAATTATTAGAAAAAAGTATTCAGGAAAATAACAACTTTGATGTCATTATTATAGGAGGAGGAATTACAGGTGCTGGTATAGCTTTAGGATCAGCAGTTAATGGTTTAAAAACTTTACTTTTAGAAGCAAAGGATTTTGGTTATGGCACCTCTGGTAATTCTTCGAAATTAGTACATGGTGGCTTACGGTATTTACAACATGGAAAAATACATATTACTTACATAGCGGTTAAAGAAAGGGAGCGTCTGCTAAAAGAGTTGCCAAATTTGGTTTGGCCTATCCATTTTGTATTACCTTATTATCATACGAAACAAAAAATTTTATATTCTTTAGGTTTATGGATGTATGATTTTTTTTCTTTTAAAAAAGATCATATGAATTTATCAAAAGAGGACTTAATTTCTCTTTTTCCTTACCTCAAAACTAAGGAGAAAACATTTAATAGAGAATATACATTACAAGGTGGTTATCTATATAAAGATGCCCAAACTGATGATAGCCGACTTGTAATTCGAACCTTAAAAGAAGCTGAACGTCATCAAGCGATCATTCTAAATTATTTTCCAGTGAAACATTTACTTATAAAAAAAAATTATGTGGTAGGGGTTTGCGCCTATGATTCGCTAAAAAAGAAAGAATATTTTTTAAATGCAAAAGTAGTGATAAATGCCACAGGTCCTTATGTGGATGTATTTCGAGAGCAATTAGGATTAAAAAAAATCATAAGACCTTTGCGGGGTAGTCATATTGCTTTTTTGTCGGAAAAGATAAAAGTTCCTTGTGCAATAGGGTTTTCACATCCTGAAGATCAACGAAATGTATTCGTATTGCCCTGGTTTGGTTTAACTGTTGTAGGAACGACAGATCTTGATCATGATTTCAACTTAGGATTTGGTAAAAGTTCTATTTCAGAAATTACTCAAGAGGAAATTCAATATTTATTAAGGGCAATACGAAATCTTTTTCCTAATTTGCACTTATCAGAAAAAGATATTTATTGTACGTGGTCTGGAATTCGACCCGTGATTAGTGCGAATTTAAACAAACCACCTTCTAAAGAATCAAGAGATATTTATGTTGAATTTTATAAAAATCTTTTAACAGTAACTGGTGGAAAGTTAACTACGTTTCGATTTGAAGCAAAAAAAGCATTATCTCTTTTAAAAAAGATTTTCTCTATAAATACTTTTGATTTACCATTTACTACTGTAACGATCCAAGAATTGGAAAAAAAATTTAACATAAGTCGATCGGATTTAATGAAAATTCAAGACATTGAACGTATTATTGGATTTTATGGGAAGGATGCTGAGAACATTATAGAAAGAATTTTAAAAAATCCTACGATCATTTCTAAGTTTTTTATCTCTCATTCAGAAAATTGCCTTTACGAAGAAGAATTGATATATTCGATCAATAATGAATGGGTTGAGAATTGGGAAGATTTGGCGTATCATCGATATAGAATTGGATATACAAAAAAACAATTACTTCCTAAAATTGAGTCATTATACAATTTATACAAAACTTGAGGGGGCAAGAATGAATCAAAATTTAATTTTGACTATAGATTGTGGAACTCAAAGTATTCGTGCAATTGTATTTGACATTAAAGGTAATTTAATAGAAAAAACAAAAGTTCCTTTAGAATATGAACATCCTTACCCCGGTTGGGGAGAACAAAAACCTGAATATTTTTGGGAAAAATTATGCGAAGCTACAAAAGACTTATGGGATAAAAATCCTACTCTTCGAGATCGAATTCTTGTTATTTCTTTAACTACGCAAAGAGGAACAGTCGTTAATGTGGATCGTAAAGGGCATTCTTTAAGACCTGCAATTACTTGGTTTGACCAAAGACAAGTAGAAAAAATCAAACCTATCCCCTATTGGGATTGGATTTTCCGATTTATAGGAATGAAATCAACGATTGAATTTTTTCAAAAACAAATCGAAGCAGGCTGGATTTATCAAAATCAACCCGAAATATGGAATCAAACTTATAAATATTTATTACTATCAGGATATTTAACCTATAAACTGACTGGAAAATTTGTAGATTCTATCGCCTCTCAGGTTGGCTATATTCCTTTTGATTATAAGAAACAAAAATGGGCATCTAAGTATGATTGGAAATGGAAATTAGTACCAATCACTTTAGAACAATTACCCGACTTGATAGAACCTGGTAAAATTATGGGAACTATTACAAAACAAACTGCACAAGAAACAGGAATACCAGAAGGACTTCCTGTTGTGGCTGCAGGAGCTGATAAAGCTTGCGAAACTTTAGGTTGTGGTGTTGTTGATGATTCTTCTATTCATTTAAGTTTTGGAACTACTGCAACTGTAAACGTCATCACCCCCAAGTATAAGGAAGCAATTCCATTGATTCCTCCTTATCCTTCTGTAATTCCAAAGCATTATACGATGGAAATTCAGATTTTTCGAGGTTTCTGGCTTATCACTTGGTTTAAAAATCAATTTGCCAATTCAGAAGAAATGGAAGCAAAGCAAAGAGATTGTAGTGTAGAAGAAATTCTTGAACAAAGAATTCAACAAATTCCACCGGGATCTTTGGGTTTGATATTACAACCTTATTGGTCTCCTGGAATTCGTATTCCAGGACCAGAAGCGAAAGGTGCCATAATTGGTTTTTCAGATTGGCATAATAAATATCATTTATATCGTGCTATTTTGGAGGGGATTGCCTATTCTTTGAGGGAAGGAACTGAAAGAATAGAAAAAAAACTAAAAAAGAAAATCCAAAGAGTTTGTGTGGGTGGTGGTGGTTCTAATAGTCAGATCGCTTTACAAATTACTGCTAATGTATTCAATCGTGTAATAGAAAAACCAAAAGTATCAGAGGCATCAGGATTGGGTGCAGCAATGATTGCCACATACGGAATGGGAGTATATCCAAATTTACAAGAAACGGTTCGAAATATGTATCAAAGAGGAAATCTAATCTATCCCGATCCTAAACATCATTATATGTATAATGAAATCTATCATAAAGTATATTCAAAAATTTATAAAAACTTAAAACCTTTATATAAAGAGCTTAGAAAAATAATTTCTTGATGAATTTTTCTTTTGAATGTTTATTATATCTTATGAGGCTTTCTATTTTTCTTTTCTTAATTTATTTCTTTTTGATTTTAATTTTTCCTGTTCGATCCTATTGGGATGTAAAAAAAATTTCTTTATTCGATAAACCTGTTTTGTATTCAACACATTTCTTTTTAAAAGAGAAAGTACAGTTAGAAAATTGTTTTGACAAGAATATAGAAACTTCTTGTTATGAATTTTTCATAGAACCCAAAAATCAAAGTTTAGAAACCGAACTATACATTAAGCCTGTAGAAACTGCATTTGTGGTAGAATTATCACCTACTCATCATATGGGATACTATCCTCCCAAATCAAATCCTATTGATGAGTTTTGGATTTATCTTAGAAGAGAAGATTTCAAATATAATGTACCAAAAAAAATACTATTAGTTTTTTATGAACAAAAATTATATCAGATTAATCATGAATACAGATTTCCAGATCAACCAAAAAAAGTTTATGAGTTTCCTATTCACATTGAAAATCAAACGGGATGGCAAAGGTTTAAATTACCAGAACGAGTGATTCCTCCGTCGAAAGGTTTTTCGGAAAATATATACCAAAGATGGGTAAAAATCATAGTAAAAGAAATTTACAAAAATAATCAATTGAATAAAATTTCTATTTCTGAAATGTTTTTTAAAGATCAATTTTTTTATTCAGAACATGAAAATTGAAAACATTCTATCTTTATTAAAAATCAAATTAAATGAAGAATTACCCAAAGAAAAAGCATGGTTAGAAATGAGCAGTCGTTTTGGAATTGAAGATTTATATCCAAAACATAATCATTACAAAGAAGCCTCTGTTTTGATATGTTTAGTCTTTGATAGTGAAAAAATCCTTGTTCCTTTTATCCAAAGACCAAAAGAGAAAGGACCTCATTCTAAGCAAATTGGTTTACCCGGTGGAAGTTATGATCAATTTAAAGATTCACAGCTTATAAACACAGCCATAAGAGAAACTTATGAAGAAATAGGAGTAATTTTAGAAGAAAATCAAATTATAGGGAAACTATCTTCTTTATATATACCAATAAGTAATTTTTTAGTCCATCCATTTGTTGGTTTCTTAGAAAAACCACCCAACTTTCAAGTAGATACAAAAGAAGTAGAGGAGTTATTGTTACTGCCTTTAGATGAATTTAAAAAACCAGATAATAAAAAATATCAAAAAGTAAAAATCTTTGATTCTCCACCTATTTGGATCGACGTACCTGCTTTTTGTATTTCCAATAAAATTATATGGGGAGCAACTGCAATGATTATGAATGAATTTCTGTATATCTATAATCAAATTGATATAGAAGCAATATAAGTTCAAATAGAAAAGTTTTAAAATTCAAGGTTTCAATGATAAGATGATAGAAATTTTTAAAAGTTTTATTGATCGTCCCAAAATATGATTTTGATCATATGATCCTGCCTTCTCCACCATGTCCTCACTACATAGTTATGTGTTAGTTGAGAAGGCATCTCAATTTCTCTCGAATGCATCTCTTCTTCTGTTAAGGGGATAAGGGGTGTTATTATTTCCTTTTGTTCTTCTATCAATTCCCATTCTAAAAATACACGTATGATGTAGCTTATGGAATATCCGGTGATTTCCTTTAGCTCTTTGTATTGTTTCCATAAACTTGGACTTATTGAATATAAAACTAGTTTTTTATACTTTGAATGTTTGGGTTGATATTGGGTTGTTGCAGTTCGTTTGAGGGGTGCGATTTTGTGTTGTAAGATGTTTTGTTTGTGTTTTTCGTATAAATATTCTAAAAACTGGTTGGTTTGATGTTTCGAGAGTCGTAAGAAATCTTTGTGGAGGTTTGTTAAAAGATTGATGCAAACTTTATGTTTT
>CALFVU010000020.1 GCA_937928085.1 uncultured bacterium
AATACAAAAACAAAACAAATCCAAAAAGAATACCAAAAATCACGAAACAACCTATGCCAATACAAAAACTTTTGTTTTCAGAATAACTATGAAGTAAAAAAAACGGGCAGTTCAGATAGAAACGAAATTATTATTAACTTCAAGGAAAGATTTTATTAAAAATAAACAAAAAGTTTTTTGTTGTGATGAAACATTCATTTGTATTTTGAAAAATTATCCAGAAATATTATAAATTATTAAATCTATGATTATTTTCTTGCTAATTGGATTTTTTTGATTTACTTGGATATATGAGTCGTAAATTTCTGATTTTACTTTTGTTTTTAGTGATTTCTGTATTTACCTTATTTTTTTTAGATTTTAAGCAAGAAAGTCAAACTATTTTGATTGTGGATGTAGATCAAGTAATACAGAATCAACAGAATTTTTTCAATAGAGAATTACGATTACGAGGTTTTGTAAAGCCAGGTAGTATTTTAAGAATGGGGAATAAAGCAGAGTTTGTAATTACTCATAATCAAAAAGAAATCCCTGTTTTTTTTAATGGAAAAACCCAAATACCCGATACTTTTGGAGATGGAGTTGCGGTACGGATTGATGGAAAATATTTAGAAAATGGTAAATTTCTTGCTCATAAAATCGAAGCTAAATGTGCCTCTAAATACGAAGTGCCACATGATAAAAATTTACATTACGAAACAAAATTAAATTTATAAATGAAACGCTTATGAATCTCAATGCTATTGGTTCTATTTCCTTATTGATTTCAGGTATTGTAGTGTTGTTTTCTCTTGTTCTAAGTTTTGCAAGTTTAAACTTAAAATTAAAGCTTTCTTTTTTTAGTTCCGTTTTAGTGGATTTGATTTTTAAAAACAAAAAAGATTTACGAAAAAAAATTTATCGTTTTTTCTTATGGATTAGTGAAGGGATCTCGAGTCAAATTTTGAATTTTCTTAAATTATCAAAAAATCAAGGTTCTAAGTTGGCTAGTTTAGCTTTACGATTTAATTTTTTGATTACCTTATTGGCAGTGTTGGTTTTGATGATTCAATTAGTTTCGAATGATTATACAAGTAAGTATGTAGTAAATTATTCTTCTGAAAATCTGTCAATATTTTATAGAGTTACTGCTTTGTGGGCTGGTTCAAGTGGTAGTTTACTTTTTTGGTATTTTTTATTAAATTTTTTTACATTTGTTTTTTTAACAAAACATGGTACTGAATTTAAACAATCCCTTTCTTTAGTAGTATTTATATTAGGCTTATTGCAGTTAATTTTTATCTTTTTAATGTTGTATTATGAGGATGCACAGCCTTTTTTACAATATCCTGTCGAAATGCAAGCAGGCAAGGGATTAAATCCTCTTTTACTACATTGGGCAATGATTATCCATCCACCTGTTTTATATGTTGGTTATGTAAGTTTTGCTATACCTTTTGTGATTGCTGTGATTATGATTCTTAAAAATCAATTTTCTAAAGAAAGAATCTATCTTATTAGAAAATGGGCTTTAATCTCTTGGTTTTTTTTAGGTTTTGGGATTTTATTAGGTAGTAAATGGGCTTATGAGGAATTAGGTTGGGGCGGATATTGGGCTTGGGATCCCGTAGAAAATGCTAGCTTAATGCCTTTTATGTTATCTACTGCTTTTTTACATTCTTTATTAGTTTTTAAAAACAGAAATATGCTAAAATTTTGGACTTTTTTTTTAATGATTCTTACTTATCATTTTTGTTTGTTAGGTACATGGATTACCAGAAGTGGAGTGATTGAGGGACCTCATTCTTTTGCTAAATCTGATATTGGTTATCCTTTGATTTTTTTTATAGCTTTTAGTTTTATTTTTTTCTTAAGGTTTTTATATCTTAAACGTAAAGTTTTATTGAAAGAGGCGAAAATTGATGCTTTTACTTCGAAAGAAGGAAGCATATTGATTAGCAATTTTATTTTTTTAGTTTCAGTTTTGATTATTTTAATTGGTGTTTTTTCTCCTTTACTTCCTTTAAATTGTAATTGGCAAAATGGGTTTGAATGTTTTAAAACAGAATGGAAACCTACTACTTATAATAAGATTATGGTGCCTGTGGGTATTGTAGTTTTGATTTTGATTGCTCTCACTCCATCTCTACATTGGAGAAAACCTCTTCAGTTCAATACAATTAAAATACCTTTATTTTTTAGTTTGATAGGCGGTATTGTTTACACATTTGTATACTTCTTATATCTAAGGCCTTTTGTAAAATTAGAAAACAGTCCGTGGGGAGTGCAAGCAATTGCTGATTTTTTTTCAATTCTGGTTGTAATCATAAGTTTGTTTTCTATTTATCAAATCATAGAAGAATATATAAAGGGGATTCAATATAGAAAGTTGAATTTTAAGCAATCAACTATACAAGCATTTTTAAAAATATTATCAGAAAATCAAAGTCGGTATGGTGGGTATTTCGTACATCTTTCTATTGTATTTATGTTTATTGGATTTTCGGGAGGAGCTTTTAAGACAGAGTATCAAGTTCAGTTTTATTATCAACTAATGCGTTCAAAACCTAATTCTGAATATATTTATTACTTTAGTGGTGATAAAGCCTATATCTCGGGCTATGTAATCGAAGCAAGAGAATTTTTTATACGTCCTTATTTCGAAGTGAATGCAGATAAAACAAAACCGATACATTTAACAGTTTCTCTAGAAGCCCATTACAGAATAAATCCGACTCAACATCTTCCAGTTTTTACAGTAAGTTATGGAGATCCTTATGAAAATGCGAATAGACCTGCATCTTTTTTCGAAAGAAGTCTTAAATTTATGACTGGTTTTATTTTGGATGGAAGAATGACAACAGAAAGAAGATATTATCCTCAAGTATATCCTTATACTGGAGATTTGATTAGAAATCAGTTAGGTTTTGGAGAAAGATTGGTGACTAGTGAACCAGATATAAAATCAGCTTGGGTAGAGGATTTATATATTCAAGTCGGTATAGCTTATGATCCGCAACGAAATCGTACACCCGATTTGGCAAGTATGTTTGAATATTATTACTTTGATTTAAAAAAAAATGATTTAGCTTATCAAATGATTTTTCCGAGCAACCTTATTGTAGATTTATTTGTGTGGATTAATCCTTTAATAAAATTTATCTGGTTGGGGATGATTTTATTTTTCGTTGGAGGATTGTTAGTGCTTCTGCCAACAAAAAAATCAACATGAGTATTTATTTTTATATTGTTTTTTTATTTTTAGTGCTATTTCTGTTAGTATTGATACGCTTTTTGGGTAAAAAAAAAGATCCTTTTGGAGATTTGCAAATTCCTAATCAATTGTTGAATTCTAATTTTTCTAGGGAAGGTAAATGTGAAAACCAATCAATGGATTAGCCTATTTCTTTTGTTTTGGAATCTAACTCTTTTTGCTAAAGAGACAATTTTAGAAGTTTCTTTTTTTAATCGCACAAAATCGATGCTGACCAAAGTGGAAACTTTAGAATTGATTGAAATTACAGAAGAAGGAATGAAGCCCTTATATCGCTTTGATTCTGTAGGTCCTGTTTTTACAATGAACCTCGCTGTAAAACAATCTTTTCTATTACGTGCGACTTACAAGGGTGAATTTTACTCTGTTTTTGTTTCGGAAAAAGAAATCAATCAGACGATCATTCGAAAAAAAATTGATGTTTATGATATTGCCGATAATTTAGAAAATCTTTCGTTTCATTCAGGTATGCAAATTGTAAAAAATGAAAATGGTTTAGAAGTCAGTATGTTTTATGCAATTCAAAATCAAAGTAACAAAGCGATTGTTCCTAATGCTTTTTACTTTTCGATTCCAGAAGGTGCAAAAAATATACGTTCTACTTTTAATTATGAATTTTCTCAGATTCCGATACGAGTGAATTTACAAGAAGTTGAGTGGAATCAAAAAAAATATTACAAAATTGATAAAGCTATAAAACCCGGAAATACCGAGTTGATCATTCAGTTCCAGATTGAAGGATATCATTTTTCGAATTCTATCGATCCAGTTTGGGAAAAAATTCATCCCAATTCTAAAAAGCCTTTTTTTCGAGTCTTTATGTGGAACCCCAAAGATCTTACCCCAAAACTTTTAGGTGGAAGAATGGAAAAAAAACAACTACAAAATTTGGAAGATGTGTATTTTATTTATTATGAATCAACAGAAATTTTTTTAGATTTTCAGGAGGGAAGTTTTATTTATAGTAATCCTATGAAGCTAGCTAAAAATCCAATTTTTCATACACCAAAAAAAACCACAATAGCTTTAATTTTAGGATTTTTTTTAAGTTTTTTAGTTTTAGGTCTTTTTCCTCTTTCTAAAATGATCCGCAATGCTTAGATTACAAAATTTTTCTCGATATTATGGTCATAAGAAAATTATTAAAAATATTAATTTAGAGGTCAAAGAAAACGAAATTCTATGTATATTGGGTCCTAATGGTGCTGGAAAAACAACTCTTTTAGAAGGTATTTTGTCTCATTATAGGCAGGAAAATTCTAAATTATTTTTTTATGGAAAGGAAATTCAGACTTTACAAGAACATTATCTTTATTTGCAAGAAGTTTCTTATTTGGGGCATGAACCGGGCTTGTTTTTAGATTTAACTTTAGAAGAAAACATAAATTTTTTTATAGATTTATATAAATTTAAAAAAGAAGTATTGTCTTTTTTTGAAATCGAAGAGCTTTTGCATAAAACACAATTGTATCATAGAAAAAAAGACTTAATAAAAAACTTTTCTAGAGGTATGAAGCAGAGAGCTGGACTTATACGATGTATTCTAAGCAAGCCTAAGTTGCTTTTATTAGATGAACCTTTAACAGGTTTAGATGAAGATAGTAAACATTTTCTTCTAGATTTTCTTGTTGAATTTAAAAAAACCGGTTCTTGTATGTTGGTAACTCATGACTTTAGTTTTTTTAAAAATATAGTAGACAGAACGATTTATTTAAATTTTGGAAAAATAGAAAAAATTTTTTAGTAGTTAAAAGAAAGATTTCAAATAATTTTGATATGATTATGGATTCAAACTATGAATATACATCTCAAGATATTTTTCATATACCTTTGAGTTTTGAAGAAATTAAAAAAAAGACAGAAGCATATATACTGAACACATATTCTCGTTTGCCGGTATGTTTCTTTTTTGGACAAGGACCTTATTTATATGATTCTCAACAAAAATCTTATATTGATTTTTTAAGTGGTATTTCTGTAAATAATTTAGGGTATGGAGAAGCTGATTTGATTGAGGCAATTCGTAGTCAAGCTGACCGAATTATTCATTCTTCAAATTTGTTTTATAGCGAAGAGCAAGCTTTACTGGCAGAAACTTTGATTCATTATAGTTTTGCGGGTAAAGTATTTTTTTGTAATTCCGGAACAGAAGCAAATGAAGCTGCTATTAAATTATCACGAAAATATGGATTAGAAAGAAAAGAAGGAGCAGACATAATAGTATCTTTAGAAAGAAGCTTTCACGGTAGAACAATAGGGGCATTATCAATTACTGGAAATGAAAAAGTACGCAAAGGATTCGGCTTTTTACTTCCGAATGTGGAAATCATTCCTCCTACTATTGATGCATTAGAGAAAATTTTCGAAACAAAAGGAAGCGAAATTTGCGCTTTATTTTTAGAACCTATCCAGGGTGAGGGTGGAGTACATCCATTATCAAAAGAATTTCTTTCAAGGGCAAGAGAGCTTACAGAACAAACTAAAAGTTTATTGGTTTTTGACGAAATTCAATGTGGAATAGGAAGAACGGGAAGTCTTTTTGCTTTTCAATATTACAATATCATTCCAGATGTGGTAACGTTAGCAAAAGGATTAGCTAATGGCATCCCGATTGGTGCTATGATTGTAAAAGAGGATTTTACTGATGTATTTACTCCAGGAAGTCATGGCTCTACTTTTGGAGGGAATCATCTTGCTTGTCGTGTTGCTTACGAAACACTAAAAATTCTTATTACCCGAGAAATTTTAGACAACGTTTCTGCATTATCTGAATTCTTTTTTCGAAGATTATACCAAATGAAAGCTCGCTATTCGATCATTAAAGAAATACGAGGTGTAGGTTTGATGATTGGTATTGAACTTAATCGTCCTTGTAAAGATGTTGTTTTCAAATGTTTACAAAATGGCTTGGTGGTAAATTGTACAGCAGAAACTGTGATTCGTTTACTTCCTCCTTTAATCTTAGATTTAGAAGTGGCTAATGAAGGTTTAGATCGCTTAGAAAGAGCAATAGCAGAAATAGACTAAATTTTTTTTAATCTTTTTTAAAATTCCGATAATCAAAATAATGGCAATTCACGATATAGATTTTGCAAAAAAAACTCTCAAAAGTAATCAAAATACTTCCAATAAACCAAAAAAAACACAATCGTTTTCTCGATATATAATCATATTTTTTCTAGGCTATTCTTTAGGACTTTATAGCGGTTTTTATCTTTTTAAATTTAAGCATTTAGAAGAAACTTTGATCAAAAATCCCGATACACTAGAAGAATCAGAAAAAAGTTATAAAAAACAAGAAAATTTTTCGAATTTTTCTAATATTTCAAAAAAAGAAGGTGAATACCTTATTTTTGTTGGTGCTTTATCCCCAAAAAGAGCATCAGAAATCATACGTTCTTTAAAAAAAGAAGAATTGTTTTCTTCTTTTTCGTTTTCTCTTTGCAAAGGATTTAATGAAAAAGATTCGATTGAGACTAAGATGGGAATTTTTAGAATACCCTCTTTAGATGGAAAAATTCATAAACTTTATTTAGGTTGTTTTTTAACAGAAAATCAAGCATTTGAGGCAATTCGTCAATTAAAAAACATTGAAATTCTAAATAAACAAAAATTAGAAGTAGTTCAAATTGTAGAATAATTAGTTTTTCTAATTTTTATTGACAAAAAACAAAAAAAATTTAGGATTATATAAATGAATAAAATACAGTCTAAAATAGATACTAATTCAGAAGAATTTCAGAATCATTATAAACAATTTTTGGAGTTAGTTAAAGAACTAAAAAACAAATTAGAAATCATTAAAATGGGTGGAGGAAAAGAAGCAATTGAAAAGCACAAAGCAAAAGGAAAACTTTTAGCGAGAGAGCGAATCGAGAGACTAATAGATCCCGATACTCCTTTTCTTGAGTTAAGCCCTTTAGCAGCTATTGATCAATATAATAATGAATTTCCATCAGCTGGGATAATAACTGGGATTGGTCTCATTCATAATAAAGAAGTGATGATTATTGCGAATGATGCAACCGTGAAAGGAGGAACTTATATTAAAGAAACCATAAAAAAGCATTTACGAGCTCAGGAAATTGCTTTAGAAAATCGTTTGCCGTGTGTGTATATGGTAGATTCTGGAGGTGTTTTTTTACCAAAGCAATCCGAAGTTTTTCCAGATAGAGATCATTTTGGTAGAATCTTTTATCATCAAGCCCAAATGTCTAAAGCGGGAATTCCACAAATCTCTATTGTTATGGGACTTTGTACAGCAGGGGGTGCATATATTCCAGCGATGAGTGATCAAACCATTATAGTAAAGAATCAAGGTGCTATTTTTATTGGTGGACCTCCTTTAGTAAAAGCTGCAACAGGAGAGACTGTAACAGCAGAAGAATTAGGAGGTGGAGAAATTCATACGAGGGTTTCAGGAGTTGCGGATTATTTAGCAGAAAATGATGAAGATGCTATCGAAATTTGTAGAAGTATTTTTGAATCTATACCCAAACCTCAAAAAAATTTTTTAGATTTAGCACCCATAGAAGAGCCAGAATATCCCATAGAAGAATTATACGGAATCGCTCCTATTCAATTAAAAAAGCCTGTAGATCCAAGAGAGATTATTGCAAGGATTGTCGATGGTAGTAAATTTCTTGAATTCAAAGAAAGATATGGCACGACTTTAGTAACGGGTTTTGCAAGAATTATGGGATTTCCGGTAGGTATCTTAGCGAATCATGGAGTTTTATTCTCTGAGTCTTCTTTAAAAGGAGCTCATTTTTTACAGATTTGTGCACAGAAAAAAATTCCTGTAATTTTTTTACAAAATATTACGGGGTTTATTGTAGGTAAAGATTTTGAGCATAAAGGAATTGCTAAGGATGGAGCAAAAATGGTTCATGCAGTATCTAACATAGACATACCAAAATTTACGGTTATCGTTGGAGGGTCTTTTGGTGCTGGCAACTATGCAATGTGTGGAAGAGCTTTTCAGCCCCGATTATTATTTATGTGGCCAAATGCAAGGATTTCGGTAATGGGTGGAGAACAAGCAGCCAATGTGCTAATCCAGGTGAAAGAAGAACAGTATAATAAAAAGAATCAGACCTTATCGGAAGAAGAAAAAGAAAAAACTAAAAAAGAAATTTTAGAATTATACAATTACGAAGGTTCACCGTATTATTCTACTTCGAGGCTATGGGATGATGGTATTATAGATCCCATCGATACAAGAAAGATCCTTGCTTTAGGAATTTCTATTTCTTTAAATTCAAAAATCCCTACTACAAGATACGGAATTTTTCGAATGTAGTATGGAGTTTAAAACGATAAAAATTTTTATAAATTCGCATCTTGCAACAATTGTGCTTAACCGCCCGGAGGTTCACAACGCTCTTAACGGAGAGATGATTGTTGAACTTACGCAAGCACTGGAATTATTAAGAAATCATACCTTTCGGATTTTAATTTTAAAGGGAGAAGGAAAATCATTTTGTTCTGGTGCAGATATTCAATATATGAAGCATTTAGGAGAACAGAGTTATTTAAAAAACGTAGAAGAAGCAAAAAAATTAGCAGATTTACTTTATGCTTTGTATTTTTTTCCAAAACCTACTATTTCTATTGGAAAAGGAAACATTATGGGAGGAGGTATTGGATTGGTGGCATGCTGTGATTTTTCCTTTTGTACTAGAGAAACGTTTTTTTCTTTTAGCGAAGCGAGACTTGGAATCCTTCCAGCAGTAATTAGCCCTTACATTATTCGAAGAATAGGACTTTCGAAGACAAAGGAATTGTTTTTATCTGCAAAAAAATTTCAGTCTATAGAAGCTCAAAAAATAGGTTTAATCACAAAATCGGTTAAACAAGAAAGAATTGATTTGGAGGTAAATCACTTAGTATCGGAGATTCTAAAGAATGCACCAAATGCCTTAAAAAATATTAAACTTCTTTTAGAAGAAAATCTTAAAAATTCTGATTTGCTTTATTTAAAAGATTATACATCACATTTATTAGCACAGATCCGCTCTTCCGAAGAAGCAAAAGAGGGATTTCTTGCTTTTTTGGAAAAAAGAAAACCGAACTGGTATAAAGATATATGAAAATCAAAAAAGTTTTGATTGCTAATCGGGGAGAAATTGCTATTCGAATTCATCATAGTTTAAAAGAATTGAATATACAAACAGTAGGAATTTATTCCGAAGAGGATAAAGAATCATATCATCGTTTTGTGCTAGACGAAAGTTATTCCTTAGGAAAAGGAAATCTTCTAGAAACTTATTTAAACATTGATCGAATTCTTTCGATTGCTAAAAAAACTCATTCGGATGCTATTCATCCTGGATATGGATTTCTTTCAGAAAACTATATTTTTGCTAGAGCATGCGAAGAGGAACAGATTTGTTTTCTTGGTCCTAAGGCTGAAGTGATTCAACTTATGGGGGATAAGCTTCGTTCAAAAGAGATAGTCAAGAATCTTAATGTTCCTATACTTGAAAGTCTTACAGGAACTGTAGAAGAAATCATACATAAGATCGAAGAATCAAAAATCAATTTCCCCTTATTGGTAAAAGCAAGTGCGGGGGGTGGTGGCAAAGGAATGAAGATACTTTATAACTTTCAAAATTTAAAAGAAAATTTAGAATCTTCGGTAAGGGAGGCAGAAAAATATTTTGGTGATGGAAGGATTTTTTTAGAGCAATATTTAGAAAATCCTAAACATATAGAAGTCCAAATTATTGGAGATTTACACGGAAACATTTTTCATTTATTTGAGCGAGAATGTAGTATACAAAGAAGATATCAAAAAATTATCGAAGAGGCACCTTCTCCTTCTCTAAATGATAAAGATAGGCAAATCTTGTATGATTATGCTTTACGAATTGCAAAAAAGATTGATTATTCTAGTCTTGGTACGGTAGAATTCCTATTTGATTCCCATCAATTTTATTTTTTGGAAATGAATACAAGGATACAAGTAGAACATCCAGTGACCGAAATGATTACGGGATTAGATCTAGTTAAGGAGCAAATTCGAATTGCAGAAGGAGAAACAATCAATTTTTGCGAGATCCAGAAAAAAGGTTCTGCAATCGAAGTTCGAGTTTATGCAGAAGATCCGGAAAATCAATTTGTCCCATCGCCCGGAAAAATTCTTTATTATCAAGAACCCAAAGGACTTAACTTAAGAGTTGATAGCAGTGTTCAAAAACCGACAACTATATCATCAAATTTTGATCCTATGATTTCTAAAGTAATTAGTTATGGCAAAGACCGAGAAGAAGCGAGAACAAGGTTGATTCAAGGTTTAAAAAACTATGTCATCTTAGGTATTCAAACAAATCTGAATTATTTGATTGATATATTAGAATCGGAGGATTTTATTCAAAATCGTTTCTCAACTAATTTTTGTAATGAGTTTCGAACGAAAAAAAAAGAAGAAGACTACGAAATTCTCATGCTTGCTATTGAGCTTTATAAAAAACAAAAACATTTATTTAAAAAAGAATTTTCTCAGGTATCGGAAAATTCTATTTGGAAAACCATTGGCTACTGGAGAAATGTTTAAAATGAAAGAAATACAAAAAGAGGATTCTTATTATAAAATCGAAATCCAAAAAAAAACATATAGAATTCCAAAACAAGAAGTTTACTTTGATTTTCCTTTACTTATTTTTAAATACGAAAATGCAAAGAAGTGCTTTATTGCCGAAGATACAAAGTATTATTATTTACATTTAAACGGAAGGAATTATAAATTACCTAAAAAAAAAGAAGAAAATATAAAAAAAGAACTTCACGTTGACATAAAAGAACTTAAAGCACCTTTGCCAGGAATCATTACAAAAATCAATGTTAAAGAGAATCAAAAAGTAAAGCAAGGAGAAATTCTAATCATTATTGAATCAATGAAAATGGAAAATCAAATCATTTCTCCCAAAGAAGGCTTTATTGCAAAAATTTTGGTTACGACGAATCAGAAAGTGGAAGTAAATCAAACACTGATTCAATTCCAAGATTAAAAAAAATAAAATTTTGATTTTATTTTTTTATTTTTCGTATAATCTTGATTTTTATGATCCGAAAAAAAATGATTTTTTGGATCTATCCGATATTAACTATTTGACTCTTTATCTGATGAGAAATAGCTAAACTACTAAAATTTTTTTAAACTATAAAATTTTTGATGTAAAAGCTGTGATTGGTTTAAATGAAAATTTTTTAAAAAAAATAATTTTTTAAAAAAATCTTACAAAATATATAACTTTTATGTTATTAAATCTTTTTTAAAATCAAATTAAAAACATCTTTGCAAATGATTGTTAGAAAAATACGAGATTTCTGAATATATAACAAACGTTTCATAAAAAATTGTTCGATTTAGATGTTGAAGGATACACTAAATAAATCTATTAAGAAAAAATTGAAAAATCGGCTTGACCACAGTTTCTTATAGAATGATCTTTTGTTATGAGAAAGATTTTATCAGAAGAAGAAAAAATAAAAATACAAAAAGCTGTAGAAGAAGCAGAAAAGCAAACTTCGGGAGAAATCGTGCCATATCTGGTAAATCAATCGGATATGTATTTAGAAGCTATTTTTAAAAGTGCTTTGTTATTTAATCAGATCATATTATTGATCTTATATATTTTTGCAAAACTCAATCAGTTTTCTGATTTTTTAGAAATTCAAAATGCAATTTTACTTGTATTTATTGGTACTTTTGTTGGTGCTTTTGTGGGATATATACCTTTTTTTCGAAGATTCTTTGCTGGAAAAAGTACTCTACATTATAGAGTTCAACAGAAAGCTTGGGAAGCTTTTGTAGAGCGAGAAGTGTTTAAAACCAAAGACCGAATCGGAGTTTTGATTTTTATAAGTTTTTTCGAGCGAATAGTTTATGTTTTAGGAGATTCGGGAATAAATCAAAAAGTAAAAAAAGAAGATTGGATGGACATTGTTCAAACAATCATTCAGGGAATTAAAACAAATCAATTATCAGATGGTATTATACAAGCAATTTATAAATGTGGCGAGTTACTCAAAAACTCGGGTTTGGCGATACAAAAAGGAGATGTGAACGAGATCTCTAATGAAATTATAGAAAAATAAATGTTAGTTTGTAAGTTCATGATTTCTTATATTTGAATCAGATAAAAGTTTTTATTTCATTAAAATCAATGATGGATAGAACAAAGTAGTGAAATCAATTCTAAATTTTTTAAAAGATTCTTTCGATCTACAATTATCAAAAAAATTCATATTACTAAAATTGAATTTTACTTTATTCTATTTGACTGAAAAGAAATCATTAAAGTAGTGACTTTATGGATTTAAAAACGATATTAGTTGTTTTTTGGACGATTTTTTTAGCTGAATTAGGTGACAAAACTCAATTAGCAACATTACTTTTTGCTTCGAATAAGAATGCAAAGCTAATGGATATTTTTTTAGGATCTTCTTTTGCTTTAATACTCACTTCTGCAATTGGTGTGTTTTTTGGTCATTTAATTTCTTATTATGTATCGCAAAAAGTATTAAAGCTACTGGCAGGCATTGCATTTGTGATTGTGGGTATTTGGACTATTTTTCAAGATTAGATTTTAATTTTTCTAAGAATTTTTTAAAATTATGATTGATCTCTTCTCTATAAGGATAAGACCAAACTTCATCATTCAAAGCTTTGTATACGGAATATAAACTGATTCCAATATAAGATAAAAAGGAAACTAACCAAATCGATTCTGCAATAGGATATAAAAAACCTTTTTTACCAAAAAGCCAACTAAATAAAGGAAAATGTTCCAGAAACCAGATAAAAAGGTAAATCATTAGGATTGTAAGATTAATTTCTTTTGCTTGTTGAATATGAAATTCCGAAAGTTGATCTTTGTTTTTATTTAAAAATTTAGCAATTACCCAACCGAACAAGGGAATATATGCAATCATAGAGGAGAGTTCATCACCATTTTCTATTTTTGATTTAATTTTGTTTTGTATGTTTCGAATTCTATCTGCCATAACCTTTTAATTCGGAGAGAGAGGGATTCGAACCCTCGGTAGTACCTTTCAGCACTACGGCGGTTTAGCAAACCGCTGCCTTAAGCCTCTCGGCCATCTCTCCTATTAAATCTTATTAAATTTTTATTTTTTAAGAAAGCTAAGCTTTCAATACGATTTTTTTAAGAGTGTTTTTAGAATCAAGTGGAAAAGTGTAGAATTCATTATAAAAAATTTCGGAGGAGGTGGGATTCGAACCCACGGTACCCGCCAAGGTACTACGGTTTTCAAGACCGCCGCCTTCAACCGCTCGGCCACTCCTCCATCTACCATTTCTAGAAAAAAAGCTTTGATGTCAACTAAATAAAAACAAAGAAGATAAAATTGAAAAATAAAGAAAAATTAAAAAAATTTTAATAAAATCATTGAAAATAGTTAATAATCAATGATTGTATGTAAATGATTCTTAAATGAATAATCAAATATTTAGATTCGTGGTTAAAAATATGTTTTTATTTTTTATGCTTTTATTGATTTTTCCATTGTATTCTTGAATAATTTCCGAAACAATGCCAATTTCTTTATTACGAAAATCTATTACAAAAATAGGATCTTTATTTTGAGGCCAAGTTGTAAATAACAAAAAATTTTATAATGTTACTTTTTTATATTTTTTTTTTAAAATCAAGCTTGATATTATCTCCTAGAGATTTTAATGATTTTTTTATAAAATCCTTAGAGAGAAATGAATTTTTTCTTAAAATTTCGCAATTGTAAATTTTGTTTTTTCTTAAAATTCATATTGCATATTTTTCTTCTAAAGTAGCAATCAAATCCATCACAGTTATTGATAAACTCGAACTATGTTGAGATACTAATTCTAATAATTCTTCAATAGAATTTTTTTGTAAATGGGTAGGTATAGTATCTTTTAAGAAATTCTTAACTTCGTCTAAAATTTCTTTTTGGGGATTTCTTTTTCTTTGTATTGGTCATTTTTGAGTAATGTACCGGGTTCAAGTGTAGGTAGAAGTTCCAAAAAAGAATTGACTAACGATTCAGGTATTATACCTCCGTGCTGAGGTAATATCTTTAATTGTTTTATTTTTTGATATGAAAAAATAAATGCTTCTTTATTGTCAGTAGAGCTTTCAAGAAATAATTTTTAGTTTAAATCTTCTTGAGTAGGATATAGCTTCCAATTTTTATCTAAAACTTCAAAAGGATCGGAACTAAGTAAGCATTGAGTTTCTTCATCATAACTCATTAAACTACTGGCAAAATGTAAATAGGGGGTGGATAAAAACTTTATTTTCTTTGATGGTTTAATATTAGAATATCGTTTTCAATGATGCTAGCTATAGATTTTCGTATTCCGAAATAAGGAAGAAAAAGACTGGTGTGAGAATAAGCCATTATAATTCAATTAGGAGAAAGATAGTTTTCAATTAAAGGAATGAAAGCACATAAGCTGGATCTTGATGGTGTACGGATAATATATCTGATGTTTTCGGGGATTTCAAATTGTTATAATTTTTTATAAAAGAATTTTAAGAAATAGTGTATAACTTGGATTGGGATCAAATAATATACTTTCATCTTTTGTATAAAGTAGATATGAATCAATTTAAAAAATTAAGCCTAAAAATCTGCAAAGCCTAACCAAATATATATCTTTTTCTATTTGAATTGGTTCATTAGAATTCATATTGAATACCTCAAACAATATTTTTTGACAATAGACGTACAAAAAAAACTAAATTAAGTTTTCTTTTATTTCAGTAAAAAAATGATCCAAAAAATTCAAAATTTCCTTTTCTACAAGAGGTTCACGAATGATCATATGTCCTGTTTTATGTAAAAGAGGTAATTTAAAAAAAAATGCTTTTTTTACTCTACTATTGATATGATGCAATATATAAAGCATACTTTCTTTAGGTACTGTTTTATCATTTTCATTGATAATTAGGGCTACTGGTTGATTGATATACGGTAATTTTTTTCGAATTTCTTTTAAAGCAATCTTAAAACTATGAAAAGATGCTACTGGATATTGAAACACATATCCATCTTTACCTGCATCTCGGGATTGTTCGATTCCTCTTTTTAAATGGATCACTTTTATAAAATATTGCAACCAACCCGAAAACATCATAATAGGAGAATGTAAAATCAATTTCCCTAAGTAAACTCCATTAAAAAAAACAGGAGTAGAAATCAAAGCCAAACCTTTGACTATATTTTTTCTTTTATAAGCTAACTTCAATGCAATACTCCCCCCCATAGAAAACCCGATAATGAAAATATGTTTGTAAAATTTTGATAAATTCATTAGAAATTGATCTGTAATAGCGACATAATGATAAAATCGAGTTGGTACTAAATCTTCTACTTTTGTTCCATGACCAGGTAACAAAACACCTAAAACAGAATCTCCTTTTTGATAAAGATACTCTCCAATATTTCTTAGATGATAAGGAGTTCCTGTAAATCCATGAATCAATAAAAAACAAAAATCCGAAGTACCTTCGAAAAAAAAAGATTCTGCAAAAGCCAGAACTTTATTAGGATTAGGGGGATAAGAAGGTAAGGGACGAATTCGTTCTGAAAAACCTTTATGACCGATATAAAAAAAGAAAATTAAGAAAACAAAAAAACAAGAAATAATGAAAAAAAGTAACATCAAAAAACCATATCAAAAAAATTTTAAAAAAAAACAAGGAAAAAAAATTGATAATTAAGGAAGTCCTTTTATGCATTTTTAGTATATTTAGATAATAGAAAAAGTGATACAAAAATTTTTTATGAACAAAATCAATCATAAACGATTAGTATTTACAAGTGTTGGTGTAAAAAAGCTTTTGTAGAGAGATTATAACCTGTGAATAGATTTCCAAAGGCTAAAAATCTAAACAGAAATAATTATTAATAGATTTCCTTTTGTTAAAAATTTTTAGTATCTTTGCACTTAGGTTGAGGTTAGTGTTGGATAACGTTAAATATAAAATTGGTAAATCAATCATATCCCCACTTCGCTTTTGTAATCTATCAAAAAAATAATCCCTAACGTGTCAAAAAAAACTAACATATCAAATAAACAACTCCTATGTCTTGTTGTTTACACTCTTCCATAAAAATCAATAAGCAATTCAATAAACATTTGATTTTTTCTTTACCTCTTGATATCTATCAATAAAAACAAAAAACTATGAAAAAACTACCCATAGGCATACAAACGTTTAAAGACATCAGAGATTCAATCTGAAAATTATGTGTATGTCGATAAAACAAAATACTTATAAACTGATCACTTCTGGCAAATATTATTTTCTCTCTCGTCCTAGAAGATTCGCAAAAAGTCTATTCTTGTCCATACTCAAAACTATTTTCGAAATAAGTAAGGGGTAAGACTATCGATTTTTTTTATAAACATTCATTTTTTGTTTGTTAATATTATCAAGTAATTCTTGCAATATAGGATCATTAAAATTTTAGTCATTGTATGATTCATATTGAATGAACTAGAATCTTTTTTAAATAAGCCTAACAGTAGAACAAATTTTTTTCGCTATCTTTATTTATTAGTTGATTTGCTTCCAGAAATTTATCGGGGGTATTATAAACAGTGAGAAAAAGAGGGGTGCCAGCAAACGAAAGAGGTGAAACGGGTCCAACGGTCATAAAAGAATATTGTCTGGATGCGATATCAAAGGCACTGTGTGGGTCTCGAAAGGATTGGTAAAGTTTAAGAGCATTAGGGTCACCACCAACGATTTCTTTTAGAGACATAAATTCGGTACCCAAAGCTAGACCAAAACCAAAGAAAAAGATTCTTAATTGACCAATAATCTCTCTATGTAAACTTGATAAAGTCTGACTTATAAACATCCATCCAAGCCCATATTTTCTTGTAGTTCGAACTGCATCCAGAAGCGAAAGCCTTACACTTTCCTGTTTTTCATTCTCAAATTTTTCCCTTGGAGCTAATCTATGGGCTTCATCTATTATTACAAGTGTATTTAGACTTCTATTTCCTTGATAATTTAATTCAGCTTGAAGATTTATTCCATCTAAAAGCCTTTTTATTACTAAAGCTTGTATAATATCATTCCAATAAAGGTCTCTTACTTCTTCACGAGAAAGATTTACTATTATCACAGGTTTTGTTTGCCGTTGTGCAAAAACCTCTCTTAGAAGACTATCTACTGTAACCGCGTTTTGCCTATTACTCTGAAATAACCGACAGACTGGCAGCCAATATGATTGATAATGATGATTACGATTAGTATGAGTGATCATATCGTGAAGGCGTTTCCTATATTCAGGGTTAGAATAGATTTGTTTCAAAACCCTTTCTTCTTGTAATATACTCCATGTTGTTTGGAAAGCCTGTGGTGTATGTAAATCGGAAAGTCTAACCTGTCTTCTTTCTAGATTTTCCCTCAAAACTTTAGCAGCTAAGATTCTTTTATCCGCCGTATGAATGGCAAGTCGCTCAAAAAAATCTGATTGTGAAAGAATATCCTCGAAAAGATCCCATCTATCAAGAACTAGATTTCTAACGCTAATAGGCATAACCTTCTTGTTTAAACTTTGTAAAATATTACGTAAATCCAATGGAAATCCTTTCATTGATACTTGCCCTCTTATATCTTTACTAAACTCTCCTTGAGGATCTATCACAAATATAGCCATATTAGAATACCTTGCATAAGCTAAGAGAATCATCTTTGCAAGAACAGATTTTCCAGAACCAGTTTTACCAAAGATTCCAATATGGTATGCTTCACCGGCTCCATGTGGACCTGTTCCAAAATGTTTAAACCAAAGAGGCAATTGTGGTGTTGAACCATAAACATGACCTAAATAAAATATTTCTTCTTGATATCTTTCTAATAACTTGTCCAATATCTGATCAGTTGCTAAATGGATAGAGGTTCCAGTAGCTGGAACAGTACCCATAATATTCGGTTTAAATCTATTGTCTTCATTAGTAAATACTGCACTTACTGTCAACTTGCCATGGTGGGTATCTTGTTGACCACTAATGGGGTTTACCTGCCCTCTTTGTCTTGCAAGGGACTTAATTGTTGGGTCTTCAAGCCAAATATTTCTTAG
Source organism: uncultured bacterium (assembly GCA_937928085.1). Classification (GTDB taxonomy): domain Bacteria; phylum Spirochaetota; class Leptospiria; order Leptospirales; family Leptonemataceae; genus SKYB61. The sequence continues at coordinate 18,362 of CALFVU010000020.1, forward strand.
TTGAACTTCTGTTATTTGTCCTAATGCATAATGAGGCTTTCCATCTTGAGAAAACTTAAAAAGAGCAAGTTCTCCTACCAATTTTTTGCCAACAGCAGTACCAAGAATATCTAACGAAAGTTTGCTGGTGGAAGAAGGAGATCCTATTGTTCCAATCCGTTCAGATGTACTGATTAATTGCTCGATATTTGTTCTTTCATCACTCATACTTACCTCCCACTTTTAGTTCTATAACCATGCATACTGAAAAAAATCTCTCCTATACCCCCTTGATGTAATTCAGTCATTCGTCTAGTGGCTGTCTGCCGAAAGGCAGGCATAGCTCTTCCAAGGCGCTTTACCATTCGGTCTGCTATGTAAAGAGGATACGGTTCAAGAATACCGGGTGTGCCGGATTGATATTTAAGGCCTTGAAGTAATACTGCTATCCGAGAATTATTAAATGCAATAGAAGATGCCATCTCAATCCTAAAAACTGGTGTCCAATTATGAGGTCTGTAATACATAACATAAAGCCTATTTATGGCTGATATAACCTCATCTTTTAATCTTTCGAGTTCTTTATCTTTGAAAGGGAGTCTTAAGTGCCAGGGTTGTTGAGGTGTTTCTAATGGGACAGGTAAGGTAAATTCGCCAGGGAATAAAATAGTTGTCAAAATTGCTCTGTCATCATAATGAGATGACCAATTTAACTTATTGCTTAACTCTCTTCTTGTAGTGTATTTTGGCATGCTTACCCATAGTTTATCGGTTCTTGAAGATTCTAAGATAGTTTTATAATCTTCAAGAAATCTTCTAAACCTTTCTTTCAGTTCTTTGCCAACTTCTGTCTGAATGCCTTTGTTTTCCCATTCCAATATTTTATTTATTGCTTGGTTCATATATATCAGTGGTGTTGTAAGAGAGCCATCTAAGAAAACTATATCATGAGGAGCCTTTGTTGCAAGCTCAAGTTCCATTTCCATCATTAATCCTCTAATAAATTTAACTGTGTCTGGATTATGCCTTTCTGGATGAATAAATATTCTGTGATGAGGTTTTTCCCAGTATTTCTTTTCAGAAGGTGGAGTTAATCCTTCAATTGCAACGGCTGCGCAAGCAGCAAAATCAGTTGCTAAAAGTTTCTCAACAGCATAAGAACCATCTACTCCACAAGTAGTTGGTAGATATCGGAGTTCTGTATCTTGTTTCAAGATATTTTGCTCTTGCAATTGTTTGCGCATATTAGTTTTATTATTTTGGATTTCTTTAAAAGAATCATAAAGCCTATCCCCAACTTGCTCACTTCTGGAAAGCATCTCTTCAACAAGGGCTTCGGGAAGTTTTGCAAAAGGAATTGATTCATTTTTTTCCATTTATAACTCCTTCAACTTTTTTTCTATCTTTTTAAAAAAATCAACACTATTAAAATTCTTCCATCTAAGGATTCTTTCTGCTCTTGGTATAGCCCACCTTTCTTTCCAGAAATCCACAAGATCATTGAAAGGACGGTTAATCCAGATAGGTTTTTTTTTTCTATGGATAACCTCTTTTAGATTTTTGACAAGGGAAAATAAATAAAACTCCCTTTTAATGCCATGATATTCAAATGAAGGTAGTCCTAAGTGGTCTAAACCAAGACTAATAAGTTTAAGTTTTCTCGACGGACCATGTCCGTATCCTCTACTGACATCAATACCCTTTCGGTATAAAAAGTCTAAAATTTCCTGATATAATTCTTCTGGAATATGAAATGTGCCCGACCCCCGAGTATAACCTAAAGATATAGCAACAATTTCACCATTGTATTTTAACCGATTATATATACTACTTTTACCAAAAGCGCTTGTAGTAGTGATAAATAAAAGTTCTGGTTTAAATTTTCTCTTGTAGTGCGACCCTTTAGTCAAGACATTTTTGAGGCCTTAAAGGTGTAGAGTTATGATCCATCAAAAAACGACCTCACCATTTGCCCTACAATCAATTTTCTCAGACCGATCCATATCTCAGCATCCCCCCTTAAGCCGCTTCTTTGA
>CALFVU010000021.1 GCA_937928085.1 uncultured bacterium
CTTTTAGGAGTCTCTTAAAAGGGGAAATTTTGATTAATTATTGTGAAGATTCTTCGGGATTTTCTTCTTGAGATTCTTCAGATTTTTCTTGAGATTGACAGACACAACAATTAGAGCAATTATTACAATGTTGACATAAAATTTCTGAGATTTGTTGACAAATTTGACAAACTTTTTGTTCTTCCATTGTTAAATTAAATTCATAACTTTAACGATCGACTTTTTATGATGGATTATGATATAATTATACTACATTTTAATATGAGTTTTTTTATTAGTCAAAGTCGAATTAAAAATTATGCATATTTTATTTTGATCTTGAAACTTTTAAGTAATGAGAATAGCATTTATCGGCAAAGGTGGTAGTGGTAAAAGCACGATTTCAGCTTTATTTGTTGATTATTTATTAAAAAACTTTCCTGACAAAATAATTTTAGCTGTTGATGCAGATCTTAATATTCATTTGGCAAAATATTTATTTGGCCTTTTAGATTTAAAAGAAGATTTTTTTCTTTCTCATCATCAAAATATTATTAAAATAAGAGAATATTTAAAAGGTAACAGCACGTATATTAAAACTATTAACGAATTTTTAAAAACCTCTCCACCTTCTCGTGGTTGTAATATTATTCGTTTTACCAAAGATGATTTTATTTTAAATAATTTTGCTTTAAAGAAAGATAATATTTATTTTATGGCAGTTGGAACATACCAAAAAGAAGAATTGGGGACAGCTTGTTATCATGTTAATCTTTCAATATTTGAAAATATTTTAAGTTTTACTGATGAAGGAGACAATTTTATAGTTAGTGATATGGTAGCAGGTATTGATTTTTTCGCTAATACTTTATTTAATCAATTTGATATGTTCCCATTAATAATTGAACCTAATGTTGGAAATTTAAGAATTTATGAACACTTAAAAAATTTAGCTTTAGAAGCAGATATTTATGACAGAATATTTATTGTTGGCAATAAAATATTAAACGAAAAGGATAAAAATTTTATTGAGGAACATTTTGACACAGAAAAAATTATTGGTTATATGAAATTTGATGAATATTTATATAATTTCGACTTTACTTTAGGCGCAATCGACTATCAAAAAACAGATAAAAACAATCAGGATGTTTTAAAGAATATTTACGAAACTCTAAAAAATAAAAAAATTGATCTAAATTTAAGACTTAAAAAACTTATACAACTTCATCTAAAATATATTCAAAAAGAATCGATAAAATCAAGATTTGGTGATTTGTCTTATCAAGTAGATGAAAATTTTTTTTTCTAATCTGGACTTTTTTAAAGGTAACAATGATTAATAAGGCAATTCATAAAAATGTTTACAGAGGAGAAAAAGGAATTTTTGATTTTATCAATCCCGAAAATCATTATACTCCTTTAGTAGAATTACCTGAATCATTAAATCCTTTTAAAAAAGAAAAGATAAATATTTTTGTTAAGTTGTCGTGGTTTAATGCTTTATTAAATATTAAACTCATCCCTTCTTATTGGATGATAAAAACTGCCCGAGAAAAAGATTATTTAAATGAGGTTAAGAAATTAATTGAGGCTAGCTCAGGTAATACAGCTTATTCATTAAAAATTCTTTCAAAATATTTTGGTATTCAAAATTTTATAGCTTTAGTTTCATATCGAGTTGCTGAAGGTAAAAGAAAAATTTTAGATCTTTTGGGAATTAAATATAAAATCAGAAAGGAAGATATATGTCCTGACCCTGCAGATCCTAAAAGTAGTATCAACATAGCAAAATCGTTTAGAAATAAAAAGGGATGGTATAATCTTGGTCAGTATGATAATCCAGCAAATTGGGAAGGGCATTATCATATTACTGCCAAACAAACTTATGAACAACTTGATGGCGATATAGATATAATTTCAGTTGGCTTAGGAACTACTGGAACTTTAATCGGTATTTCAAAGTTTTTTAAAGATATTGATAAAAAAGTAATAATAGTCGGAGTAATAAGAGAAAAAAATAATCTTGTTCCCGGTGTAAGAACATTAAATTTATTAAAGGAAGTTCAATTTAAATGGCAGGAATACTTAGATTATAAAATTTTTGTTGGCAGTGAAGAATCTTATCTTTTAAGTTTGAAATTAATCAGAGAAGGTTTGTTTGTAGGTCCAAGTAGCGGTTTTGCTTTTGCCGGCCTTTTAAAATTCATAAAAGAAAATTTTTCTATTTTAGAAGAGATAAGAAATCATAAAGGGTATGTAAACTGTGTTTTTATATCTCCAGATACCTTTTTGCCTTATGTTGATGATTATTTTAAAGTTATCAATGTTAAGGATATTAAAGAAATAAATTTGTTAGATATCCTTAATTTGAAATTAAGCAAAAACATTATCGATAATAATGAAGATAAGTTAAGTTTAACATGTGATGAGTTGTTAAAAATTTTAACGAATAAAAAAGAAAATTATGTGTTAATAGATATTCGTAATAAATATCGTTTTGAAGATGCTCATATTCCGGGGAGTTTAAACATAGAATATAGCCAATTTCTGAAAAAATATACTAATTTTTTAGAAAAATTCAAAAACGAAAAAATAATTTTGATCTGTGATTATGATGTAAAATCGGCAATGTTAGTAAATTTTTTAAACAAAAGATTTAATAATTCGATTCAAATTTTTTATTTAGAAGGAGGTATTTCTGAATGGTCAATTAAAAATTATCCCCGCCAAGGTATGATATGTGAATACAACAAATAGACCAGAAAAAATTGGTCATAAATAATTTTTTATTAAATTATTTATTTAAAATAAAATAATATAAAATAATATCAAAAATGAGTTTATTGATTTTAGTTTTATCATTATTGGGTTTAGGTGTTTCTTGGAACATTTATCTTCATAAGAAAAGAAATAAAGTTTTAGTTTGTCCCTTAAGAGCTGATTGTGAAAATGTTATTCATAGCGAATATTCTAAGTTTTTAGGAATTGATTTAGAAAAATTAGGTATATTCTATTATTCATTAATTTTTGTAAGTTATCTTATAAACAAAATTTTTGATTTTGAGAATTTAAGTTTTGATTTTTTTCTTTTAAGTTTATCACTTTTAGCGTTTCTTTTTTCAATTTATTTAACTTTAATTCAGCTTTTAAAAATAAGAAAACTATGTAGTTGGTGTCTTTTTTCATTTGTGATTTCAACTTTAATATTTTTTAATTCTTATTTTCTACTTAAAAATAGTATTGTTTTAATAGCTCAAAATTTAAAAGCTATAACTCTATTTATTCATGCCTTAAGTGCTGGAGTGGGTATGGGATTAATTTTAGTTGTTGATTATTTATTTCATAAATTTTTAAAAGATAAAAGAATTGATAAACGAGAAAAAGAGATTCTTGATTATCTTTCTGATTTTATTTGGTTAGTTTTAGGCTTAATTGTTGTTTCCGGTTTCTTTATCTATTTTTCTGATATGGAAAAATATCATAATTCGGTTAAATTTCAGTTTAAAATGATTGTTGTTCTTATTTTAATAATTAATGGTTTTTTAATGAATTTTTTTGTTTCTCCAAAATTAATCCATTTAGACTTAGAAAAATTACCTTCTTATAAAGAAAAAGCAGTGATTATAATGGGGGCTATTTCATTAATTTCTTGGTTTTCCGCTTTTACATTAGGAAGGATTCCTTATTTAAGTTTTTCTTTGGTTAATTTGCTAATTTTTTACTTTTTCATTTTAATATTAAGCTCAATTTTATCGCTTTCTTTGTTCAGATTTAAAAATAAAGTAAAATAATAAAAAATGACAATTTACGAAAATACTTTAAAGAAATTGGAAAAAGTTAAAGATTTGCTTGTTAAAAAAACAAGAAACGAAAGATTAGTTAATGAATTTGTTGAAGTTTTAAAAAATCCCCAAAGAATAATTAAGGTTAATATACCCCTTAAAAGAGATAATGGTGAATTAGAAATTTAC